>NZ_JBHXBK010000002.1:333683-509320 GCF_042726785.1 Agromyces sp. NPDC060279 | reverse complement strand
ATCAAAGGAATCCCACCTGCCAAAGCAGGCTGGGGTTCAATAAATTGGCATTGAACATAGTGCACGCTGTTGAGTTCTCAAGAAACGGACGCACCCGCTTCACGACGTCAGACGCCGCTCATTCGGAGCAATCGTTCTTCACTCGGGCATCCTGAAAGGACGGAACCGAATGCTTCGAGAGCAGAAGGACGAACCTTCATGTCTCGGGATTGTTCTGCCACCTTGCGTCGGTGAGCTTCTCGCTCTTCCCGCTGCTGTGGGGCAACAGATGAATACTTTACGGAGATCGCCACCTCCCCGCAACTTCGCCCCGCATCCCGGGCGTGTCGCGCGGTCACGCGGTCGGTATCCAGTGGGAAAGTCCCGGATCAGCGCCCATTCCGCGTCACACGGACCCGGGAAGCGAGGCAGACTCGACGTCGGCTCCCCGGACGTGAAACGGCCCCGCATCCGAGACGGATGCGGGGCCGGTTCGCGAATTCGGGCCGCTCAGAGGACGAAGACGCCCGCGAGAGTCTTCTTGCCACGCCGGAGCACGGCCATGCCTCCCGGCGCGACGCGTCCTTCGAGGGTCGCCTTCTCGTCGTCGACACGGACGTTGTCGAGCGAGACCCCGCCCTGGGCGATCGCGCGGCGTGCTTCGCTCGCGCTCGAGACCAGTCCGGTGTCCACGAGCAGCTGGGCGATCGGCGTCTCGGGCGAGGTCGTCGTGTTGGGCAGCTCGCGCAGCGCCGATTCGAGGGTCGCGGCATCCAGTTCCGACAGCTCGCCCTGACCGAACAGCGCCTGCGACGCGGCGATGACTGCAGCGGTGGCCTCCGCTCCATGCACCATCGTGGTCACCTCGTGCGCCAGCACCCGCTGCGCCTCGCGACGGAACGGCTCCCGCTCGACGAGCTCCGCGAGCTCCTCGATCCGGGCGCGGCTGAGGAACGTGAACACCTTGAGGCGCTGCACCACGTCGGCGTCGTCGGTGTTGAGCCAGAACTGGTAGAAGCGGTACGGGCTGCACATGGCCGGGTCGAGCCAGATGGCGTTGCCCTCGCTCTTGCCGAACTTCGTGCCGTCGGCGTTCGTGATGAGCGGGGTGCCGATCGCGTGCACCGAGGCGCTCTCGACGCGGTGGATGAGGTCCGTGCCGCTCGTGAGGTTGCCCCACTGGTCACTGCCGCCCGTCTGCAGCACGCAGTCGTACTGGCGGAAGAGCTCGAGGTAGTCGTAGCCCTGCAGGATCTGGTAGCTGAACTCGGTGTAGCTGATGCCCGCGTCCGAGTTCAGCCGCGAGGCCACCGCGTCCTTCTTGAGCATGGTGCCGACGCGGTAGTGCTTGCCGATGTCGCGCAGGAAGTCGATCGCGCTGAGGCCGGCCGTCCAGTCGAGGTTGTTGACGAGCCGGACGGCGTTCGGCCCTTCCGCCGAGAGGAAGCGGCTGACCTGTGCCTGCAGGAAGCCCACCCACTCGGAGACGGTCTCCTTCGTGTTCAGCACCCGCTCCGCCGTGGGGCGGGGGTCTCCGATGAGCCCCGTCGATCCCCCCACCAGCCCGAGGGGCCGGTGACCGGCCAACTGGAGCCGGCGCATCGTGAGCAGCTGCACGAGGTTGCCGAGGTGCAGGCTCGGCGCGGTCGGGTCGAACCCGCAGTAATACGTGATCGGCTCGCCGGAAAGGAGCTCTTTCAGCGCAGCCTGGTCGGTCGACACGTGCACGAGGCCGCGCCAGACGAGCTCGTCCCAGACGTCCTCGAAGGAGGCGTCGTTCTGCTGGGTTGCGAGGATCTCGGGATCTGACACCACGTCAGGCTACCAGCGCAGAGATTCAGGATGGATCACTAACTGGTCAACGATTAATGCTCTATCCTTATGGTGGCTGGCGCGGCCGCTCCGGCCGCTCGTCCCCACCGCGAGGAGCACCATGATCGTCGTCACCGCCGACCAGGTCGCGAGCCGAACGCGGCCCGATCTCACCGCCGGCGAACGCGACCGTCTGCAGGCCGTGTACGGCGACCATCTGCTGCTGCCCGTCGCACGGAACGCCGGTGACGAGCTGCAACTGCTGAGCGACGATGCGGCCGTGGTCGTCGACATCGTGCTCGAGCTTCTGCGGACCGGCGACTGGAGCGTCGGCGTCGGCGTCGGCGAGGTGCGCGAACCGTTGCCCGACGACATCCGCGAGGCGAGCGGGGCGGCGTTCTTCGCGGCGCGGGACGCGGTCGAGCGCGCGAAGAAGAGCTCGCCGCGCTTCGCCATCGGCGCCTCTTCGCCCGACGCCGCCCACGTCGAGGCGCTCTTCCGGCTCGCCCTCGTGCTGCGCGACCGGCGCTCCCCCGAAGGCTGGGAAGTCTACGACCGACTGCGCGACGGCGCACGCCAGACCGACATCGCCGACGAGCTCGGTGTGAGCGCCCCCGCGATCAGCGCGAGGATGAAGTCGGCGAACATCCGCACCGAGCTCGACGCCCTCCCCGCGCTCGCCCGACTGCTCGAACTCTTGGACGCCGCGTCCGGCTCCGACGCTCCGATGGAAGGACGACCGTGACCACCTGGTACTTCGCCGAGCTGCTCGGCTGGATCGTGCTCGCGCTCTCGTTGGGCGCGGCGACCGTCTTCGCGGTACTCGCCTACTGGCGGCCGCGACGCCTGCACCTGTGGCTCGCGGCCGGGGCGCTCGCGCTCGCGCTCGTCGCGGCGGCGAGCTTGCCCTCCCCGGCCCCACTCGGCGTCGGCGTGCTGACGTCCGCGGCCGCGATCGCCGTCGCCGTCTTCGGCGGCGGCCCCGCAGCCGCCGTCGCGCTCGACCTCGCGATGGGCGGCTCGGTGCGGCAAGGGCTGCACGGCGGCATCCTCGTGGACGCCAAGCACGGCGAGGATGCCGCGGGCGCGCGTTCGGCGCAGCGCGAGGTGCTGCGCGGCGGGCGCACCATCGGCGTGCTCGAACGGCTCGCGACGGCGGGGGCGATCGTCGCCGGCTTCCCCGAGGCGCTCGCGATCGTCGTCGCGGTGAAGGGCGTCGGCCGATTCACCGAGCTCGAGGCCCCCGAGGCGCGGGAGCGCTTCATCATCGGCACCCTCGCGAGCCTCATCTGGGCCGCCGCGGCCGGGCTCGTCGCGCACCTCGTGCTGCGCTGAATCCGGGCGCGAGCCCGCTCAGGCGTGCGCGCCGGCGTGCCTGCGGTACGGGGAGACGCCGGGATCCCCCGGAATCCAGAACCGCCACGGATACGCGGCTCCGCCGCCCGCCCCGTTCACGCCGGTGCGCGGTCCCGTCTCGAACGGGACGGGTGCGCTCGGCACCCGAAGCTCGAACGGCGGCGCCAGCAGATCCGCCCCCGTCGCCGTGAGCGGCACGCCGAGGGCGATCGACAGCCGCGCCGGCCCCCGGGCGAGGTCACGATCCGCCGCCCCGGCGCGACGCACCCGCGCGAGCTCGATCCCTTCGACCACGGTGGCGCCGCGAAGCAGCACGGCCGAGGCCTCGCCCGCGGACCGGCACACGATGTTCAGGCAGGTGTGCATGCCGTAGCTGAAGTAGGCGTAGAGGTGCGCGGCCTCGCCGAACATCACCGCGGTGCGCGGCGTGAGGCCCCGGTTGGAGTGCGAGCCGGGATCCTCGCCGACGCCGCGGTACGCTTCCACCTCGGAGAGGCGGATCGCGACCCGGCCGTCGGCCGTGTCATGGCTGAGCACGGCACCGAGCAGCAGCGGCGCGAGCTCGACGGGGTCGCGCTCGAAGAACGAGCGCGGCACCGTCATGAGCTCGCTCAGCGCACCGCCTCCGGGAGCTGCCCGACGAGCTGCCGCACGCGATCGGCGAGCGCCGACAGCTGCTCGGCGACGCGCGCGGGCGCCGTGCCGCCGATGCCGTCGCGGCTCGCGACCGAGCCCTCGACCGAGAGCACCTCGCGTACCTCGGGGACCAGGTGCGGCGAGACCGCGGCGAGCTGGGCGTCGTCGAGATCCTCGAGGCCGAGCCCGCGCTCCTCCGCAGCACGGACGAGCGCGCCCGTGATCTCGTGCGCGTCGCGGAACGGCACGTGGCGCTTCACCAGCCACTCGGCGACATCCGTCGCCAGGGAGAAGCCGGCGGGCGCGAGCTCGGCCATCCGCTCGGTGTGGAAGGTGAGCGTCGCGACCATGCCGGTGAAGGCCGGCAGGAGCACCTCGAGCGTCTCGACCGAGTCGAAGACGGGCTCCTTGTCCTCCTGGAGGTCGCGGTTGTAGGCGAGCGGCAGCGCCTTCAGCGTCGCGAGCAGGCCGGTGAGGTTGCCGATGAGGCGGCCGGACTTGCCGCGAGCGAGCTCCGCGATGTCGGGGTTCTTCTTCTGCGGCATGATCGACGAGCCCGTCGAATAGCCGTCGTCGAGGGTCACGAAGCCGAACTCGCGGGTGTTCCAGAGGATGATCTCCTCGGAGATGCGCGAGAGGTCGATGCCGATGAGGGCGGCGACGAAGGCGAACTCCGCGACGACGTCGCGGCTCGCCGTGCCGTCGATCGAGTTCGGCGCGGGGCTCGCGAGGCCGAGGTCGCTCGCCACGGCCGCGGCGTCCAACCCGAGGGTCGAGCCCGCCAGCGCTCCCCCGCCGTACGGCGAGACGTCGGCGCGCTTCGTCCAGTCGACGAGTCGCTCGAGGTCGCGCGACAGCGCCCAGCCGTGCGCGAGCAGGTGATGCGCGAGCAGCACCGGCTGCGCGTGCTGCAGGTGCGTGCGACCCGGCATGATCGCCGCGGGGTGCGCGTCGGCCTGCGCGACGAGCGCGTCGATGAGGTGCACCAGTTCGCGGCCGATGACGGCGGCGTGATCCTTCAGATACAGCCGCACGAGCGTCGCGATCTGGTCGTTGCGGCTGCGGCCGGCGCGGAGCTTGCCGCCGAGCTCGGGGCCGACGACCTCGATGAGCGCCGCTTCGAGCGCGCCGTGCACGTCCTCGTCGGACTCGGCGGCCACGAGCTCGCCCGTCTCGATGCGCGCCTCGAGCGCGTCGAGGCCCGCGAGCATGCCGTCGAGCTCGGCCGGCTGCAGGTAGCCCGCAGCGGCGAGCGCACGGGCGTGCGCCCGGGACCCGGCGAGGTCGTAGCGGGCGAGCTGCCAGTCGAAGTGCGTCGACTTCGAGAGCCGCGCGAGCTCCGGCGCGGGGCCGCTCGCGAAGCGAGCCCCCCAGAGCGAGCCCTCGTTCGTGCCGTGGGCCTCCGCGTTCGTGCCGTCGGTCATCGTGCCTCCTCCTGCTTCGCGAGCAGCCAGGCCAGCAGCGCCTTCTGCGCGTGCAGCCGGTTCTCGGCCTCGTCCCAGACGACGGACTGCGGCCCGTCGATGACCTCGGCGTCGACCTCGACCCCGCGGTACGCGGGCAGGCAGTGCAGGAACACCGCCTCCGCGTCGGCCTCGGCCATGAGCCGTGCGGTCACCCGGTAGTCGCCGAAGGTCGCGAGCCGCTCGGCCTTCTCGCTCTCCTGACCCATGGAGACCCAGGTGTCGGTCACGATCACGTCGGCGCCGCGAGCCGCGGCCGAGGCATCCGTCGTCACGGTCACCGAGCCGCCCGTCTGCGCGGCGATGCGCTCCGCGTCGGCGACGAGGTCGGCCCGCGGGGCGTAGTCCGCCGGGGCGGCGATGCGCACGTGCATGCCGGCCGTCGCGCCGCCGAGCAGGTACGAGTGGGCCATGTTGTTCGCCCCGTCGCCGAAGTAGGCGAGGGTGAGCCCGGCGAGCTCGCCCTTGCGCTCGCGCACCGTCTGCAGGTCCGCGAGGATCTGGCAGGGGTGGAAGTCGTCGGAGAGGGCGTTCACGACGGGCACGGTGGTGCCCGCCGCCATCTCCTCGAGACCCGACTGCGCGTAGGTGCGCCACACGACCGCCGCGACCATCCGCTCGAGGACTCGGGCGGTGTCGGCGACCGACTCCTTGCCGCCCAGCTGGCTCTCGCTGGAGCTGATCACGAGGGGCACCCCGCCGAGATCGGCGATGCCCACCGAGAAGGAGACGCGGGTGCGGGTGGAGGTCTTGTCGAAGAGCACGGCGACCGTCTGCGGGCCGGCGAGCGGGCGCTCGGCGTAGGGGTCGGCCTTGAGCCGGGCGGCCAGTTCGAGCACCTCGGCCTGCTCGGCGGGGCTCAGGTCGTCGTCGCGGAGGAAGTGGCGGGTCATCGGCATCCGTTCGTTGCGTGCGGTCATCCGGCGACGGCGTCGAGCGCGCGGCCGAACCGCGCCTCGAACTCGTCGAGCTCCGCGTCGCCGATCGTGAGCGGCGGCGCGATCCGGATGGTGTGGTCGTTGGCGGCGTTCACGATGAGGCCCTCGCGCATCGCCGCGGCGACGACGGCCTGGGCCGCCGGCCCGGCGAGGCCGACGCCGACGAGGAGCCCGCGCCCGCGCACGCCCGAGACGAGCGGCGAGCCGAGGCCGAGCACGCGCTCGCGCAGCTCGATCCCGCGCCGCGCGGCGTTCTCGACGAGACCGGCGCGCTCGATCTCGCCGAGCACCGCGTTCGCGACCGCGGTCGCGAGCGGGTTGCCGCCGAAGGTCGAGCCGTGCATGCCCTTCTGGAAGAGCTCGGAGGCGTGGCCGAAGGTCACGAGGCCGCCGATCGGGAACCCGCCGCCGATGCCCTTCGCGACCGTGATCGCGTCGGGCGTGATGCCCGCGTGCTGGAAGCCGAACCAGGCGCCGGTGCGGCCCGCCCCGGTCTGGATCTCGTCGACGATGAGCAGCGCGCCGTGCCGGCTGGTGAGCTCCCGGGCGGCCTCGAGGTAGCCCTCCGGCAGCTCGACCACGCCGGCCTCGCCCTGGATCGGCTCGAGGATGAGCGCGGAGACCGCGTCGTCAACGGCGGCCTCGAGCGCCTCGATCGTCGCGGGGAGGTGCTCGACGCCGCCGGGCAGCGGCTCGAAGGCCTGCCGCATCTGCGGCTTGCCGGTGAGAGCGAGGGAGCCCATGGTGCGCCCGTGGAACGCGTCGACGAGCGCGAGCACCCGCGTACGGCCACCGCCCCCGTTGTTGAGCCGGGCGAGCTTGAACGCGGCCTCGTTCGCCTCGGCGCCCGAGTTGCCGAACCAGGCCCGGCCCTCGTCGCCCGCGCCGGCGAGTCGCACGATCCGCTCGGCGAGCTCGAGCGCCGGTTCGGTCGTGAAGTAGTTCGAGACGTGCGCGAGCTTCGCCGCCTGCTCGGAGACGGCCTGCACGAACACCGGGTGCGCGTGACCGAGGGCGTTGACGGCGATCCCGGCGAGGAAATCGAGGTAGCGGGTGCCCTGGTCGTCCCAGACCCACGCGCCCTCGCCCCGCTCGAGCTTCGCGAGCGGAAGCCCGATCGAGCGCATGATGCGCGCTTCGAAGCGCGGCTGCCAGGCGGTCATGCCGCGGTCTCCTTCGTCGTCGCCGGCACGACCTCCGTGCCGGAACCCTGGGTGGTGAACACCTCGAGCAGGATCGAGTGCGGCTCCCGGCCGTCGATGATCGCGGCCTTCGCGACCCCGCCGTGCACGGCTTCGAGGCACGCGGTCATCTTCGGGATCATGCCGGACTCGAGCGAGGGCAGCAGCGCCGCGAGCTCGTCGGCGTCGATCATCGAGACGAGCGAGTCGCGGTTCGGCCAATCGCGGTAGAGGCCGGCGACGTCGGTCAGGATGACGAGCTTCGCCGCGCCCAGCGCGACCGCCAGCGAGGCGGCCGCGGAGTCGGCGTTCACGTTGAGCGACTGCCCGGGGTGGTCGCCGTCGGGTGCGATCGAGGAGACCACCGGGATCTGCCCCGCCGCGAGCTGCGCGAGCACGGGCGCCGGGTCGACCGCGACCACGTCTCCGACGAGACCGAGGTCGACCTCTTCGCCGTCGACGACGGCACCGCGGCGGCGGCCGGTGAAGAGGCCTGCGTCCTCGCCCGAGAGCCCGGAGGCGAGCGGGCCGTGCTCGTTGATGAGGCTCACGAGCTCCCGGTTCACCTGCCCGGAGAGCACCATCCGCACGACGTCCATCGTCTCGGGCGTCGTCACCCGGTACCCGCCGCGGAACTCGCTCTCGATGCCGAGCCGGCCGAGCATCGAGGAGATCTGCGGGCCGCCGCCGTGCACGACGACGGGCTTCACGCCCGCGTAGCGGAGGTAGACCATGTCCTCGGCGAAGGCGCGCTGGAGCTCGGGGCTCACCATCGCGTTGCCGCCGAACTTCACGACGATCGTCTCGCCGTGGAAGCGCTTCAGCCACGGCAGGGAGTCGATCAGGGTCTGCGCCTTCGACGCGGCATCCGCGTCTGCGCCGGTATCGCGCTGCTCGGTCATGCTCAACTCGCGTACGCGCTGTTCTCGTGCACGTAGTCGTGCGTGAGGTCGTTGGTGAGGATGGTCGCCGTCGCCGGGCCGTTGTGCAGCTCGATGAGCACGTGCGTCGCGCGCGGCGTGAGGTCGACCTCGTCGCGCGGGCGGTCGGGGCGGCCGGCGTGGCAGACGCGCACGCCGTTCATCGAGACGTCGACGAGGTAGGGGTCGAACGGGGCGGTGGTGGTGCCGATCGCGGCGAGCACCCGGCCCCAGTTCGGGTCGTTGCCGAAGATCGCCGCTTTGAAGAGGTTGTTGCGGGCGACCGAGCGGCCGACCTCGACCGCGTCGTCCTCGGTGACCGCGCCGCGCACCTCGATGGTGATGTCGTGGCTCGCGCCCTCGGCGTCGGCCTGCAGCTGGGCGGCGAGATCGAGGCAGGCCCGGGCGAGGGCGTCAGCGAACTCCGCCTCGTCGGGCACGACCCCGGAGGCGCCGCTCGACAGCAGCGTGACCTGGTCGTTCGTCGACATGCAGCCGTCGGAGTCGAGCCGGTCGAAGCTCACCCGGGTCGCGCTGCGCAGCGCCCGGTCGAGCGCCGCGGCGTCGAGCACCGCATCGGTCGTGAGCACCACGAGCATCGTCGCGAGGCCGGGCGCCAGCATGCCGGCGCCCTTGGCCATGCCGCCGATGCGCCAGCCGGTGCCCTCGACGATCACGGTCTTCGGCTTCGTGTCGGTCGTCATGATGGCGCGTGCGGCGTCGTCGCCGGAGCCCTCGTCGGCCCCGAGCCGGGCCACGGCGGACAGCACGCCCTCCTCGAGGATCTCGCCGTCGAGCTGCTCGCCGATGAGGCCGGTCGAGCAGACGAGGACGTCGCCGGCGGCCACGCCGAGCGCCGCGGCCGCGGCCTCGGCGGTGCGGTGCACGACCTGGAAGCCCTCTGGCCCGGTGAAGCAGTTGGCGCCGCCGGAGTTCAGGACGACGGCGGAGACGAGACCGTCCTTCGCCGCCTCCTTCGACCAGAGGATGGGGTTCGCCTGGGCCCGGTTCGCGGTGAAGACGACCGCCGCCTGCTGGGCGGGGCCGCGGTTCACGACGACGGCGAGGTCGAGCGCGCCGGAGCGCTTGATGCCGGCGGCGATCCCCGCCGCCTCGAATCCTGCGGGGGCGGTGACGGTCACGGGGCGACTCCGTTCACGGGGAGGCCGGTCGACTCGGCGAGACCGAGGGCCAGATTGGCGGACTGGATGGCGGCACCGGCGGTGCCCTTCACGAGGTTGTCGACGGCGGTGACGACGACCACCCGGCCCGCGGCCTCGTCGACGGCGACGCCCATGAGCGCCGTGTTCGCCCCGAGCACGTCGGCGGTACGGGGGAACTGGCCCTCGGGGAGCAGCTGGACGAAGCGCTCCCCCGCGTACGCGTCCTCCCAGGCGGCCCGGACCGCCGCTGCGCTCGTGCCCGGCACGATGCGCGCGGTCGAGGTCGCGAGGATGCCGCGGGACATCGGCACGATGACCGGGGTGAACGAGATCGTCGGCTCGGCCGCGCCCGCCCAGCGGAGCGCCTGCTGGATCTCGGGGATGTGCCGGTGCGTGCCGCCGACCGCGTACGGGTTCGCGGAGCCGAGGATCTCGGAGGCGAGCAGATGCGTCTTCGCGCTCTTTCCCGCGCCCGACGGACCGACGGCGAGGACGCTCACGAGGTCGGTCGGTTCGACGATCCCGGCCCGGATGCCGGGCGCGAGCGACAGGGCCACGGTCGACGCGTTGCAGCCGGGAGCCGCGATGCGCCGGGTCTTCGCGAGCCGGTCGCGCTGCGTGCCGGAGAGCCGCGGCAGCTCGGGGACGCCGTAGGTCCACGCACCGTGGAAGTCGCCGCCGTAGAACGCGGCCCAGTCGGCGGCGCTCTCGAGGCGGTGGTCGGCGCCGCAGTCGATGACGAGGGCGTCGTCGTCGAGCTCCGCCGCCACCGCGCCGGAGGCGCCGTGCGGCAGGGCGAGGAAGACGAGGTCGTGACCGGAGAGGGTCGCGGCGCTCGTCTCCTGCAGCGTGAGATGCGTGTAGCTGCGCAGATGCGGCTGCACCTGCACGAGCGACTGGCCGGCGTTCTGGTGCGCGGTGACGGTGCGCACCTCGAACTCGGGATGATCGGCGAGGAGCCTGAGGATCTCTCCCCCGGCATAGCCGGACGCGCCGGAGACGGCGACGGAGTAGGTCATGAGTCCACCTTAAAGGTCTGAGCGGTCGTGGGTCGGCTCCGGCGACACCGGTGCACGGCGGCATCGCCGTGCACCGGGGTCGCCTAGCGTCGGCGAGCGCCCCGGCGTCGGTCGCGCAGCGCGGCGGCGCGCAGAGGCTGCGCCGCGGCGAGGGACCGAAGGGAGGACATGCTGCGACCCTACCGACTCCGCGGGAGGGATGCCAAACCGGGAGTCGCCGGATGACGAACGGCCCCGACCGGCGGGTGCCGGGCGGGGCCGTTCGGACGGTGCTCCGCGGCTCAGTCGCGGATGGCCGCGCCGAAGCGCTCGGCCGCGAGGCGGGCGCCGGCGAGCTTCGCCTCGCTCGCCTCCGCCGCGGTGAGCGTGCGGTCAGCCGCCCGGAAGCGGAGCGCGAAGGTGAGGCTCTTGCTGCCTTCGGCCACACCCTGGCCCCGATAGTCGTCGACGAGGTGCAGCGCCTCGAGGAGCTCGCCGGCGCCCTCGCGCACGGCGGCGCCGACCTCGGCGGCCGGCGTCTCGACCGGCACGACGAGGGAGAGGTCCTGCGTCGCGGCGGGGTGGGTGCCGAGCGGGCTCGCCTCCATCGTGCGGTCGCTCGCCGCGATGAGCGCGTCGAGATCGAGCTCCGCGACGGCGACGACGCGCGGGAGGTCGGCCTCCTCGGCGATCGCGGGGTGCAGCTCGCCCGCGAAGCCGATGCTGGCGCCGCCGACCCGGAGCTCCGCGGTGCGACCCGGGTGCATCGCCTGGTGGTGCCCCTGCACCATCTCGATCTCGCCGCCGGTCGCGAGTGCGATGCGTCGCACCGCGTCGAGGGCGTCGGCGAGCCCCGCGGCCACGGCCGGCTGGCCGGGCTGCTTCGCGACGACGTCCCCCGTGAGCAGCACCGCGACGTGGCGGGGCTGCGGGGGGATGCCGTCGATGAGCGCCGCGAGCTCGGCGTCGCTCGGGCGCACGCCGGCGGCCGGCAGCTCCGCGGTGCCGTATTCGCGGCCAGACTCGGGGAGGAAGACCAGGCCCAGCTCGAACAGCTCGAGGTCGACGAGCCCGCGCGACAGGTTGCGGCGTGCGATCTCGACGAGCCCCGGCAGCAACGATCGGCGCAGGAACGGACGGCTGGCGTCGAGCGCGTTCGCGACGCGCACCGAGGCGACGGGCTCGCCGTCGACGCTGCCGAACAGGGCGTTGTCGTGCTCGGTGACGAACGGGAAGGCGAGCACCTCGGTGCCGCCGCCCGCGGCGAGCACGTCGGCGGTGCGCTTGCGCAGCCGCTGCGCGCGGGTGAGCCCGCGCCCGGGAGGCGCGACCGGCAGCACGGAGGGAATGCGGTGGTACCCGACGAGCCGGGCCACCTCCTCGGCGAGTTCGGCCTTGCCGGTGAGGTCGGGGCGCCAGCTCGGCGGGGTGACGGAGAGCCCGCCCTCGGCGTCCTCGACCCGGGCCCCGATCTCGGCCAGGGCGTCGCGGACCTCCGCGTCGGTGTACTCGACGCCGATGAGGCCGGAGACGTAGCCGTCGGGCAGCGCGATCGGCTCGCGCGCGGGCGTCTCGTCGATGAGCCCGCCGACCGGGTCGGCGGTGCCGCCGGCGAGGTCGACCATGAGCTGGGCGACCCGGCTCGCGGCGGCCGCGGCGATCTCGGGGTCGACGCCGCGCTCGAAGCGGCGCGAGGCCTCGCTCGGCAGCTTGTGCCGGCGGGCGGCGCGGGCGATCGACACCGTGTCGAAGTTCGCCGCCTCGATGAGGACGTTCCTGGTGGTGTCGCTCATCTCGGTGCGGGCGCCGCCCATCACCCCGGCGATGCCGATCGGGCCGGCCTCGTCGGTGATCAGCAGGTCCTCGGGGTGCAGCGCGCGCTGCTTGCCGTCGAGCGTCTCGATCGTCTCGCCCTCGCGGGCGCGGCGCACGGTGATGCCGCCGACGAGCGTGTCGAGGTCGTAGCCGTGCATCGGCTGACCGAACTCGAGCATCACGTAGTTCGTGATGTCGATGAGCAGCGACAGCGAGCGCACGCCGGCGAGCTTCAGCCGTGCGACCATCCACGGCGGCGTCGGCCGCGCCGGATCGACCCCCCGCACGATGCGGGTCGCGAAGACGTGGGAGCCCACGCGACCGCGGATCGGCGCGTCGTCGGCGATCACGACGGGGAAGGCCTCGCCCGAGGCATCCGCCGGCGCCGACTGGGCGACGGGGTCGCGGAAGGCGGCCCCCGTGGCGTGCGCGTACTCGCGCGCGACCCCGCGGATCGAGAAGGCGTAGCCGCGATCCGGCGTGACGTTGATCTCGACCGCGGCGTCGTTCAGGCCGAGCAGCTCGATCGCGTCGCTGCCGACGGGCGCGTCGATGCCGAGCTCCGCGAGCCGCAGGATGCCGTCGTGGTCGTCGCCGAGGCCGAGCTCGCGCGCCGACGCGATCATGCCGTCGGAGACGTGCCCGTAGGTCTTGCGCGCGGCGATCGGGAACGGCCCGGGCAGCACCGAGCCGGGCAGCGTCACGACGACCTTGTCACCGGGGAAGAAGTTGCGGGCCCCGCAGACGATGCCGTGCACGGCATCCCCGCCGTCGGCCGCGGTCTCGCCGACCGGGGCGACCCGGACCTGGCACCAGCGGATCGTCTTGCCGTTGGACTGCGGCTCCTCGACGAAGTCGAGGACCTCGCCGACGACGATCGGGCCCTGCAGTTCGAAGCCGTGCACCTCTTCTTCTTCGAGGCCGACCTTCACGAGGGCGGCGTGGACGTCCTCGGGCGTCGTCCCGGGGACGAGCTCGACGTACTCGGCGAGCCAGCTGAGCGGCACTCGCATCGTCAGACCACCATTCCGAATTGCTGGGAGAAGCGGATATCGCCTTCGACCATCTCGCGCATGTCCGAGACGTCGTTGCGGAGCATGATGCCGCGCTCGATGCCCATGCCGAACGCGAAGCCCGAGTACACCTCCGGGTCGATGCCCGCGGAGCGGAGCACGTTCGGGTGGACCATGCCGCAGCCGCCCCACTCGATCCAGCGTGCGCCGCCCTTGAACGTCGGATGCCAGAAGTCGAGCTCAGCGCTCGGCTCGGTGAACGGGAAGTAGCTCGGCCGGAGGCGGATCTTCGCCTCCTCGCCGAACACCGACTTCACGAAGTGGTCGAGGGTGCCCTTCAGGTGCGCCATCGTGAGGCCGCGGTCGACGGCGAGCCCCTCGAACTGCATGAACACCGGCAGGTGCGTGGCGTCGAACTCGTCGGTGCGGTAGACCCGGCCCGGGGCGAGCACGTAGATCGGCACCTCGCGCTCGAGCATCGAGCGCACCTGCACAGGGCTCGTATGCGTGCGCAGCACGAGGTGCTGCTCCGGCGGGTCGATGAAGAAGGTGTCCTGCATCGCGCGCGCGGGGTGGTCGGGGTCGAAGTTCAGCGCATCGAAGTTGAACCACTCGCTCTCGACCTCGGGGCCCTCCGCGATCTCCCAGCCCATGCCGGTGAAGATCTCGGCCACGCGGTCCTGGAGCAGGGTGAGCGGATGCCTGGCGCCCGCAGCCGCCCGCGAGGGCAGCGCCGTCACGTCGACGGCCTCCGCCGCGAGGCGCGCCTCGGCCTCGGCGGCGGTGATCTCCGCCTCACGGGCCGCGAACGCCTGGTTCACGCGCCCGCGCGCGCTGCCGACGAGCTTGCCGAGGGCGGCCTTCTGCTCGTTGGGGACGCTGCGCAGCAGGGCGTTCAGCTGAGCGAGCGGCGACTTCTCGCCGGTGTGCTCGGCGCGGACCTGCTTGAGCGCGGCGGAGTCGTCGGCGGCGGCGATCGCCGCGAGGGCGGCATCGACGGCCGCGGCGACCGCGGGCTCGGTGATTTCAGTGGGCTCTGGCACGAAGATCGAGTCTAGTCGGCCGCTGCGACCAGGCGGTGCCGGGCGCTCAGCGGCGCGGCTCGGCGTCGTCGAGCCCGGCCTGCACGGCGACGGCGCGCGTCGCCGTCATGGCGTCGTCCGCCGGCGCGACGCCCTTGCCGAGCTTCGCCGTGCGCCGCAGCCGGCGCTCCACCCGATTCGCCACGAAGGAGAGGATGAGGCAGAGCGCGATGTAGATCGCGCCGACCACGATCGTCGCCGGCACGATCGGCGAACCGTAGGTCGACTGCGAGCCGATGTACCGGGCGTAGAACAGCAGCTCCTGGTACGTGATGATGTAGCCGAGCGCCGTGTCCTTCAGCGTGACGACGAGCTGGGCGATGATGACCGGCATCATCGCGCGGATCGCCTGCGGCAGCAGAACGAGCCGCATCACCGCCGCCTTGCGCAGGCCGATCGCATAGCCGGCCTCGCTCTGCCCGCGGGGCAGCGACTCGACGCCCGCGCGGATCACCTCGGCGAGCACCGAGCCGTTGTAGGCGATGAGCGCGATGACGACCGCCCAGAACGGCTCCATGCGGATGCCGAGCACCGGGAGCCCGTAGTACAGCAGGAACATGAACACCAGCACGGGAACGGCCCGCAGCACCTCGACGACCGCGCCGATCGGACCGCGCAGCCACGGGTGATCGCTGAGCCGCCCGATCGCGAGCGCGAAGCCGAGGGCGAGCGCGCCGACGGCGGCGAAGGCGAAGGCGGCGAGGGTGCGCCCCGTGGCGAGCGCGATCTGCAGCCAGACGTTCGTATAGGTGAAGGCGTCCCACTTCTCCGCGGAGAACTGGCCGGTGTCCCAGAGCCGCCAGACGATGAAGCCGAGGATGGCGAGCACCACGAGCACGGTGAGGACGCCGAGGATGCGGTTCCGCGCGATCGCGCGGGGGCCGGGGACGTCGTACAGGACGCTGCTCATCGCGCCACCTTCCAACGGTTCTCGAGCGCTCGCTGCGCCCAGGAGAGCAGCAGCACGAGCACGACGAAGACGACCATGACCCAGAGGATCGCCACGAACTGGTTCTCGCCGCGCTCGCTGAGGTAGCTGCGGATCGAGCCGAGGTTCACGACGGAGAAGCCCGCCGCGACCGTGGTGTTCTTCAGCAGGGCGATGAAGACGCTCATCATCGGCGGGATGACCGAGCGGAACGCCTGCGGCAGCACCACGAGCGTCATCACCTGCCCGAAGGTGAGGCCGAGGGCCCGTGCCGCCTCCGCCTGGCCGACCGGCACGGTGTTGATGCCGGAGCGGATCGTCTCGGCCACGTAGGTGGCGGTGTAGATGCCGAGCGCGCAGATCGCGAGCGTCAGCGAGACGTCGCCGGTGAGCCGGAGGCCGAGCAGCGGCGGCAGCGCGAACGCGAAGGCGAAGAAGACGAGGGTGAGCGGGGTGTTGCGGATGGTATTGACGTAGAAGGTGCCGACCGCCCGCGCGACGGGGATGGGCGACACCCGCATCGCCCCCACGAGCGTGCCAAGGACGAGCGCGAGCAGCCCGCCCGCGACGAACAGCACGAGGGTGCCGAGCAGGGTCGACGACCAGAGGTCGAGATTGTCGGTGATGATGCCCATCGTGCTCCTCCGCGGTTCGGGTCGGACGGCGGTGCGGGCGGGAGCCGTTCGCCCCCGCCCGCGCCGGATCAGTCGACGGCCGGCTGCTCGCCCTTGATGCCGGCGGGTGCGAGGTGCTCGTCGAAGAGCGCCTGCCACACGTCACCGCCATCGGTGAAGAGCTCGTTGATGTGCGCCTGCAGCTCGGAGTCGCCCTTGGCGATGCCGACGCCGTAGCGCTCCTCGCTGAACGGCTCCCCCGCGATCTTCAGTTCGTCGGGCTGCTGCGCCACGTAGCCGGCGAGGATCGCCTCGTCGGTCGTGATGGCGTCCACCGAGCCCTGCACGAGCTGGTCGACGCACTGCGAGTACGTGTCGTACTCGACGGTGTCGCCCGGGTTGTACTCGTCGCGGATGCGCTGCAGCGGCGTCGAGCCCGTCACCGAGCAGACGATCTTGCCGGCCAGGTCGTCCGGGCCGTTGATGTCCTCGTTGTCGGCCGCGACCAGGAGCCCCTGGCCGGTGATGAGGTACGGTCCGGCGAAGTCGATCTGCTCCTTGCGCTTGTCGGTGATCGAGTAGGTGCCGACGTAGTAGTCGATGTCGCCGTTCACGATCGCCTGCTCGCGGTTCGCCGACGGGATCGTCTGGTACTCGATCTGGTCCTCGTCGAAGCCGAGCGAGGCGGCGATCCAGCGCGCGATGTCGATGTCGAAACCGCTGCGCTCGCCCGAGGCGGCGTCCTCGTAGCCGAGGCCGGGCTGGTCGTTCTTCACGCCGATGACGACCTTGCCGCGCTTCGTCATCGCGTCGAAGGTCGGGCTGCCCTCGAGCTGCACGTCGCTCGCGACCTCCCAGAGCGGCGCGTCGCTCGCGTCGCCGGCGCCGTCGCTCGGGTCTCCGGGGCTCCCGCTGTTGCAGCCGGTCAGGGCGAGTGCCGCGACCGCGAGGCCGGCGATCGCTCCGGCGAGTCGTGTTCTGCGTCGCATGTGATCCTCCTGGTTTCGTATCGTCGTTCGGGTCGCCGCGGCAGGGCGCGGACGTCTCAGTGGGTGATGAGCTTCGAGAGGAAGTCCTTCGCCCGCGCACTCTTGGGGGCGGTAAAGAACTCCTCGGGCGCGGCCTCCTCGACGATCTGGCCGTCGGCCATGAAGACGACCCGGTCGGCCGCCTTCCGGGCGAAGCCCATCTCGTGGGTGACGACGATCATCGTCATGCCGTCCTGGGCGAGGCCGACCATGACGTCGAGGACCTCATTGATCATCTCCGGGTCGAGAGCGCTCGTCGGCTCGTCGAAGAGCATCACCTTCGGGTTCATCGCGAGCGCTCGCGCGATGGCGACGCGCTGCTGCTGACCGCCGGAGAGCTGACCGGGCAGCTTCTCGGCCTGCTGGGCGACGCCGACCCGTTCGAGCAGCACGCGCGCCGCGCGCTCGGCATCCGCCTTCGACTGCCGCTTGACCTTGATCGGCCCGAGCGTCACGTTGTCGAGCACCGTCAGGTGCGCGAAGAGGTTGAAAGACTGGAAGACCATGCCGACGTCGGCGCGGAGCGCCGCGAGCGCCTTGCCCTCCTTCGGGAGCTCGTCGCCGTCGATGCGGATCGAGCCCGAGGTGAAGGTCTCCAGGCGGTTGATCGTGCGGCAGAGCGTCGACTTGCCCGAGCCCGACGGCCCGATGACGACGACGACCTCGCCGCGATCGACGCTGAGGGAGACGTCCTTCAGCGCGTGGAACTGGCCGTAGTGCTTCTCGACGTGGTCGACGACGACCAGCGGCTCTCCCCGGCGCACCGAGAAGTTCGACGTGTCCGGGGCGGGTTCGCTGCGCTGCATACCCCCCAAGTTAGGGACATTGCCCGCCGAACCGCCAGAGCGCGCCCGGCGGGTTTACCGATTCGTGATCAGCTCCGGTGCGCGAAGGCGCTCTCGTAGAGGCAGACGGAGGCTGCCGTGGCGAGGTTCATCGACTCGGCGTTGCCGTAGATCGGCACGACCACCGCACGGTCCGACAGGGCGAGCTTGTCATCGTCGAGCCCGCGCGCCTCGTTGCCGAAGATCCACGCCGTCGGCTGCGCGAGCAGGCCCTCGGTGCGCACGGCGAGCAGGTCGTCGCCCTTGACGTCGGCGGCGAGCACGGTGAGGCCGCCGGCGCGGGCACGGGTCACGACGTCCTCGAGCTCGGCGCCCACCGCGACGGGCAGGTGGAAGATCGAGCCGGTGGAACTGCGCACGACCTTCGGGTTGTAAAGGTCGACCGCGCGGCCGGTGAGGATGACGGCGTCGGCGCCGGCCGCGTCGGCCGCGCGGACGATCGTGCCGAGATTGCCGGGATCGCGCACCTCTTCGAGAATGGCGATGAGCTTCGGCCCGGCGGCGAAGACGTCCTTCGCCGCCGTCGGGAACTGCCGGCACACGGCGACGAAGCCCTGCGGGGTGACCGTGTCGGCCATCGACTCGAGCACCTGCTCGGTCACGAACTCGACCTCGATGCCGTGCTCGCGCGCACGCTCCGCGACGTCGGGGTGGCGCTCGAGCGCCGTCGGGGTCGCGAACAGTTCCTCCAGGAGTTCCGGGCGGAAGGTCAGGGCCTCGCCGACGGCCTGGGGGCCCTCGAGCAGGAAGCGTCCGCTCTCCTGGCGGGCGGCCTTCTTCGCGAGCTTCGCCACGGCGCGGACGCGCGGCGAACGGGGGTTCTCGAGCATGGCTTCAGCCTAGCGAGCGCGGCGCCCGGATCCGGGCGCCCGGGACCGCGCGGCGACGGGAGCGGCGCACACGACGAAGGGCCCGGCATCCTGTGCAGGATGCCGGGCCCTTCGGGTGCCGAAGCGACGTTACGCGGCCGACGGCGCGTTGACGTCGGCGGGAAGCGCCTTCTTGGCGGTCTCGACGAGCGCCGCGAACGCGGTGGGCTCGTTCACCGCGAGCTCGGCGAGGATGCGACGGTCGACCTCGACGCCGGCCAGGCCAAGGCCCTGGATGAGGCGGTTGTAGGTGAGGCCGTTCGCACGCGAGGCCGCGTTGATCCGCTGGATCCACAGGCGACGGAAGTCGCCCTTCTTCTTGCGGCGGTCGTTGTACGAGTAGACGAGGGAGTGGGTGACCTGCTCCTTCGCCTTGCGGTAGAGGCGCGACCGCTGACCGCGGTAGCCCTCGGCGCGCTCGAGGATGACCCGACGCTTCTTGTGCGCATTGACAGCGCGCTTCACTCTTGCCATGACGTGTGTTCCTTACGGGTCTCTTCGGCTCAGCGGCCGAGAAGCTTCTTGATGACCTTGGCGTCGGGCGCCGAGGCGACCTTGTCCTGGTTCAGGCGGCGGGTGCGCACCGAGGACTTGCCCTCGAGGTTGTGGCGCATACCGGCCTGCTGCTTCTTGATCTTGCCGCTGCCGGTGATCTTGAAGCGCTTCTTGGACCCGGAGTGGGTCTTCTGCTTCGGCATCTCGTGTTCTCCTTGGATCTGCCGCCACGAATGACGGACGGGGGTGTCAGGCTTCGTCCGTACCGGACTCTGCCGTCTGCGCCTCGGGCTCGCCGGCCTCGGCCGGTCGCGCCTTGGACGCAGCACGCTGTGCGTTCGCCTCGGCCTTGGCCTCGGACTTGTTCTTGAGCGGAGCGATGACCATGACCATGTTGCGGCCGTCGATGGTGGGCGTGTGCTCGACGGTGCCAAACTCCGCCACGTCCTCGGCGAAGCGCTGCAGCAGGCGGACGCCCATCTCGGGGCGCGACTGCTCGCGACCGCGGAACAGGATCATCGCCTTGACCTTGTCGCCGGCCTTCAGGAAGCCGACGGCGCGTTTCATCTTGGTCTCGTAATCGTGCTTGTCGATCTTGAGGCGGAACCGGACCTCTTTGAGGATGGTGTTCGCCTGATTGCGCCGGGCCTCCTTGGCCTTCTGCGCAGCCTCGTACTTGTACTTGCCGTAGTCCATGATCTTGACGACCGGCGGGCGGGAGTTCGGTGCGACCTCGACGAGGTCGAGGTCCGCCTCCTGCGCGAGCCGCAGGGCCACCTCGATCTTCACGACGCCGACCTGCTCTCCGCCAGGACCCACGAGACGGACCTCGGGGACGCGGATACGGTCATTGGTACGCGGATCGCTGATGCGTGTCTCCTCTGCTCAAGGCATTCTTCAGAAGCCGATCGGGAGACGGATGCCGCCCGACGACGAGAGCGGCACTCCTTTGCCAGAAACTCTGGCACGCACTGCTCCCCCGGAACGGATTCCGAGGGCTCGTGCGGCACCCTGACTACCCGGCCTCTCGCGAGACCCGGCGGAGTGCAACGACCCGGTAACCTTGAGCGGTCAGCGCGGGTGGGAGAAGATCCACTTTCGTACCGGGGATGAACCCCGGAGCCCGCAGAAGTTTAGCAGAGGAAATCCGTGACCGACAATTCCGCCGAGCCCCCCGCCGCCCACTCGCACGGGGAGGAGGCCGCGCAGTACGCCGCAGCGGTCGCGGCCGAGGCCGCCGACGCCACCCGCGACCTCGCCGAGGTGCCCGCCGTCGAGGTGATCACGACGGCCGCGGTGCACCTCATGAGCGCCGCCGCCGTGAAGGTCGGCCTCGCCGACGACCCCGACTCGCAGCTCGACCTCGACGAGGCCCGCAAGCTCATCAACGCCCTCGCCGGACTCATCACCGCCGGCGCGCCGGAGATCAGCGACATGCACGCCCGCTCGCTGCGCGACGGCCTGCGTTCGCTGCAGCTCGCCTTCCGCGAGACCTCACCCATCCCCGACCCGATCGGGCAGGGCCCCGGCGAGAAGTGGACCGGCCCGGTCAGCTGAGCCGCGCGCGCCCTCGGAGGTCCCTCGGAGCGCCGTTCAGCGCTGGCAGTGCGGGCAGAAGTAGGTCACCCGCTCCTGCGGGTCGGTGACGGAATCGGTGCGCCCGCGGCCGAGTTCACCGCGCTCGACGAGCGTGCCGCAGCGGCGGCACGGCGCCCCGGCCCGCCCGTAGACCCAGAGCCGGGCGCCGCGCCGGTCGACGCCGGTGGTGACCCGTGCGGTGCGCTCGCGGTTGGCCCGGATCAGGCGATGCGCCAGCTCGACGAACCGCGCCGGGTCGCCCGCCTCGGCGACGGGCCGCTCCGGGCGGATGCCGCGGAGGAAGCACAGCTCGTTCACGTAGACGTTGCCGAGCCCGGCCATCACGCGCTGGTCGAGCAGCGCGACGGCGATCGGCTGCTCGCCCCGGGCGGCGAGCCTCGCGCTCGCCTCGAGCGGGTCCCAGTCGTCGCCGAGCAGGTCGGGGCCGAGCCGGGCGAGGGCCGCGTCCTCCGCGTCGCGCGGCAGCAGCTCGACCTCGCCGAGTTCGAAGCCCACCGCGACGGCCGCGTCGTTCGCGAGCACGAGCCGCGCGAGGTGGGCGGGCTTACCCCAGGGCTGGCCGGGCGCGTAGACCCGCCACTCCCCCTCCATCTTCAGATGGCTGCGGACGCTCCACGACGGCGTGCGGACGAGCAGGTGCTTGCCGCGGCTCACGACCTGCTCGACGAGTTCGCCGCGGAGGTCGGCGGTCGCGTAGCGCGGCACGCGGAAGTCGCTGCGGACGAGCACCCGGCCGGCGAGCGCCTCCCGGAGCCGCGCGGCGGCCCGGTAGACCGTGTCACCTTCGGGCATCGAGCCGCACCCCCTTCGGGGTCTCGCCGAAGCCCGCAGCGCTCAGCGCACGGCCGAAGGGCGTGCCCAGCACGAAGACGCCGTTGACCGACTCCACGGCGAGCCGACGCACCCGCCCCGAGCGCACGAGCTCGGCGAGCGCGGTGGCCGCGGCCTGCAGCGTCTGCTCGTCGTCGCGGTACGCCAACACGGTCTTGCCGCCGCGCTCGACGTACAGCACGAGCTCGCCGTCGACGAGCACGACGATGGCGCCCGCCTTGCGCGCGGCCCGGTGCGAGCTCTCGCCCGGCGGGTCCGGCCAGGGCAGCGCTGCGCCGTAGGCGTTCGCCGGATCGGTCGCGGCGAGCGCGACTGGCCGAGGCGCCGAAGCGGATGCCTCGCGGGCGCCCGCGCCCCCGGCGCCCGACGCCCGAGGCGCGGGCGGGCCCTGCGCGCCGGCCTCGCGCCCGACGGTGGGCTCCGCGAAGCCGCGGAGCCGGTCGACGGCGCCCGGCGCGGCGAACTGCGCGGCGCCGAGACGCTCGACGAAGTACCCGCGCCGTGACCGGCCCGAGTCCTCGAAGCCCCGCAGGGTCTTGTAGGCGAGCGCGAAGCCGCCGAGCACGCCCTCGGCGACGACGCTGCCCCGGGTGACCACGCCGTAGCGGTCGAGCAGCGTCTCGCCGAGTGCGTGCGCGCGGCGGGTGGCGTCCTCGTCGGCGACGGGGAGCACCGACCAGCGGCCCGCGACCGACGGCGGCCCGCTGCGGCTCGGCATCGTGGCCCGGGGCAGCGCGCGGCCGCGGAGCATCCTCGCCCGCGGTGCCGGGCGCGAGGACTTGTGCGCGCTGCGCCCCGCGCCGACCAGCGCCCGCACGGGCGCGAAGGTGTCGCCCGTCACGAGCCCCGACCAGGCCAGCCCCCACAGCCCCTCCACCAGTGCGGCGTCGTCGGGTGCGTGCTCGAGCTCGCCGAACGCGCCCACCGCGTCGGCCAGCTGCCGGAAGAAGAACGCGCCCCCGGAGCCGAGCGCGACGAGGAGCTCGCGCTGCACCGGGTCGAGCTCGAGCGGTGCCGGCGCGGGCAGCGTGAGCGGAGCCGTCTCGGCCAGGTGCAGCGTGACCCAGCCGTCGTCGCCGGAAAGCGCGCCGGAGCCGGCCCAGAGCACCTCGCCGGCGGCCATCAGCTCGTCGAGCATCGCCGGCGAGTAGTCGGCCACCCGAGCCGGCAGCACGAGGGACTCCCAGGCCGAGGCGGGCAGGCGGGCGCCCTCGAGCTGTTCGACGACGGCGACCACGCCGTCGAGGCCGCGCAGCGTGCCGCCCACGTGCTGCCAGGCGGGCAGGAAGCGCGCGAGCGCCTCCTGCGGCACCGGCTCGATCTCGTGCCGGAGCGCCGCGAGCGAGCGACGGCGGAGCCGACGCAGCACCTCGGCGTCGCACCACTCGGTGGCGGTGCCGTGCGGGCGGAACTCCCCCTCGACGACTCGGCGCTCGTCGGCCAGCCGGCGCAGCGCCGCGCGCGCGACCGCGACGCCGATGCCGAAGCGCTCGGCGACCTCCTCGACCGCGAAGGGCCCGTGGGTGCGCGCGTACCGTCCGACGAGGTCGCCGAGCGGGTCGGCGACGCCCTCGCCGAAGGCCGCGGCGACTCCCGGCGGCACGGGCACCCCGAGCGCGTCGCGCAGCCGGCCGACGTCTTCGACCGCCGCGGCGAACTCGGCCCCCGCGAAGGAGACCCGAACCGCCCGCCGCTCCGCGATCAGCTCGGCCAGGGCGGCCGCGGCGTCGGTGCCCGCATCGACCCGGGCCGCGAGCTCGTCGTCGCGGAGCGGGCCGAGCACGCGCAGGAGATCGGCGACGCCTTCGACGCCCTTGGCCCGGCGATCCGGGGCGAGCCGCTGCAGTTCGGCCTCGGTCTCGTCGATGACGCCGGGGTCGAGGAGCTCGCGCAGCTCGACGCGGCCGAGCAGTTCGCCGAGCAGCGACTGGTCGATCGCGAGCGCGGCGGCCCGGCGCTCGGCGAGCGGCGAGTCGCCCTCGTACATGAACGCGCCGACGTAGCCGAACAGCAGGGCGCTCGCGAACGGGCTCGGCGTGTCCGTGGTGACCTCGACGAGCCGCACCCGCCGCGCCGCGACGTCTGCGGCGATCTCGACGAGCCCGGGCACGTCGTAGACGTCTTGCAGCACCTCGCGCACCGTCTCGAGGATGATCGGGAACGTGGGGTACGCGCTCGCGACCTCGAGGAGCTGGGCGGCCTTCTGCCGCTGCTGCCAGAGCGGCGAGCGGCGGCCGGGCTGGTACTGCGGGAGCAGCAGCGCCCGCGCCGCGCACTCTCGGAAACGGCTCGCGAACAGCGCGGATCCGCCGACCTCGTCGGCGACGAGCTGCTCGAGCTCGGCCGGCTCGAAGACGAAGAGCTCCGCGCCGGGCGGGTCGACGCCGGTGTCGGGCACCCGCACGATGATGCCGTCGTCGGAGGCCACGGCCGAGCCGTCGACGCCGAGCCGCTCCCGCACCCGGGCCGCGACGGCGAGCGCCCACGGGGCGTGCACGGGCATGCCGAACGGCGAGTGCAGGATGACGCGCCAGTCGCCGAGCTCGTCGCGGGTGCGTTCGACGACGAGGGTTCGGTCGCTCGGCACCTGTCCGGTGGCGCGGGCCTGGTCGGCGAGGAAGGCGACGAGATTGCGTGCGGCGTTGTCGTCGAGCCCGGCGGCGCGGAGCCGGGCGAGCGCCGGCGACTCCGCAGCGGCGCCGAGCTCGCGCATGAACGCCCCGAGCGCCCGGCCGAGCTCCGCTGGACGGCCGAGCGCATCGCCCTTCCAGAACGGCACGCGGCCGGGCTGACCGAAGGCCGGCACGACGTTCACCCGGTCGAAGGTGATCTCCTGGATGCGCCAGCTCGTCGCCCCGAGCGCGAACACGTCGCCGACCCGGGACTCGTACACCATCTCCTCGTCGAGCTCGCCGACACGGCGCGCCGCGCCCTCGTCGGCGCCGACGAGGAACACGCCGAACATGCCGCGATCGGGAATGGTGCCGCCGTTCGTCACCGCGAGCCGCTGCGCGCCGGGGCGGCCGGTGAGGACCCCCTGCTCGCGGTGCCAGACGAGGCGCGGCCGCAGCTCGCCGAAGCGATCGGACGGGTAGCGGCCGGCCAGGAGGTCGAGGGTCGCCTCGTACGCCGAGCGCGGCAGCGCGGAGAACGGCGCCGAGCGGCGGAGCGTCGCGAACCAGCCCTCGACGTCGAGCTCGTCGACGGCCGCCGCGGCGATGGTCTGCTGAGCGAGGATGTCGAGGGGGTTGGCGGGGACCCGGAGCGTCTCGATCGCGCCGGCGAGCATGCGCTCGGAGGCGACCGCGGTGTGCACGAGGTCGGCCCGGTTCTTGGGGAACATCACGCCGCGGGAGACCTCGCCGACCTGGTGGCCGGCGCGACCGAGGCGCTGCAGGCCGCTCGCCACCGAGGGCGGCGCCTCGACCTGGACGACCAGGTCGACGGCCCCCATGTCGATGCCGAGCTCGAGGCTCGAGGTCGCGACGACGCAGCGGAGCCGGCCGGACTTCAGCTCGTCCTCGATCTCGGCCCGCTGCTCCTTGCTGACCGAGCCGTGGTGCGCCCGGGCGATGACGGGCGGGGCGCCGCTCGTCTGCCCGGACTGCGCCATGACCTGCGCCGGCGGCCCGCCGGCGGCGGCCGCGACGGCCAGTTCCTCGCGTTCGACCTCTTCGAGCTGCAGCTCGTTGAGCCTCGCCGTCAGCCGTTCGGCGAGCCGGCGGGAGTTCGCGAAGACGATCGACGAGCGGTTCGCGAGCACCTGATCAAGGATCGCCTGTTCCACGTGCGGCCAGATCGAGCCGGTGGCGTCGTCGCTCGCGGGCAGCTGCGCCATGTCTTCGACGGGCACGACGACGCGCAGCTCGAAGCGCTTGTCGGCCGGCGGCGCGACGATCTCGACGGGGGCGCTCGCGCAGAGGAAGCGCGCCACCTCTTCGACGGGACGCACCGTGGCCGAGAGGCCGATGCGCTGCGCCGGACGTTCGAGCAGGGCGTCGAGGCGTTCGAGGGTCACCGCGAGGTGGGCGCCGCGCTTGGTGCCGGCGACCGCGTGGATCTCGTCGACGATGACGGTCTCGACGGAACGGAGCGTCTCGCGCGCCTGCGAGGTCAGCATGAGGAAGAGCGACTCGGGCGTCGTGATGAGGATGTCGGGCGGATGCCGCTGCAGCGCGCGTCGCTCGTCGGCCGGGGTGTCGCCCGAGCGCACGCCCACCGTGATCGGCGGCGGGGTGTCGCCGAGCCGCTCGGCCACCCGCCCGATGCCCGTGAGCGGCGCACGGAGGTTGCGTTCGACGTCGACGCCGAGCGCCTTCAACGGGGAGAGGTACACCACCCGGGTGCCCGGCTCACGAGCGGGCTCGCGGTGCAGCCGGTCGATGGCCGAGAGGAAGGCCGACAGCGTCTTGCCCGAGCCGGTCGGGGCGACGACGAGCGCGTGCGAGCCGCGCCCGATCGCCGACCAGGCCCCGGCCTGCACGGGCGTCGGCGCGCGGAACGCCTCGGTGAACCACGTGCGCGTGGCCGCCGAGAACGCCGCGAGCGCATCGGTCATGGCATCCATTCAAGCGGATGCCGCCGACACTGCCGCCCTTCAGGCGGCGCGACCGCCCACGAGGCGCACCGCGAGCGAGTCGACGCCGGTCGCGATGGCGTCGTCCTCCGCCCAGCGACGCGCGAGCCGGGCGGTCGTGGCGTCGAGCTCCTCGCGGGTGAGCCCCTCGACGAGGTGCAGCACGACGACGAGCTCGGGACCGGCGAGCTGCGCGAGCGGGTCGCCCGCGGCGAGGTCGATGCCGAGCACCGCGAGCTCGCTGCCGATCGAGCGTTCGAAGGCGAGCCGCACCGGCACGGACTCGAACGGCGGCACCCAGTCGTGCGACTGGGCGACCGCCCAGACCGCGGGCCGGCGCAGCACGAACTCGTTCCCCGAGCCCGGGTCGAGCACCACGAGCTCCGTGCCGTCGTCGGCCGCCGCGAGGCACACCCGGACGCCGTCGGCGGGAACCGGCCGCGCCTCCGGGTTCCAGGTGCGCATCGCCTCGACGGAGGAGAACACGGGCAGCACGCGCCGGCCGTCCGGCGCCTCCACCGTGACGATCGAGAGCTCCTGGCTCTTGTCGACCGCGTGGCCGTGCGGGCCGATGTCGGCACCGCCGGGCTCCCCCGAACCGGCCGACGGGTCACCGAGTTCCGCGAGGAGCGGGATCAGCAGCCGCGCGCGGCCGAACGCGTCGACCACGGCCGCCTGCGAGCCGTCGCCGTCGCGGAACCGGGCGAGCGCCGCCCCGAGCTCCGGCGGGGTCGAGCCGTCGTCACCGGCGTGCGGATTCGCCTCGAAGGCGCGTCCGGCCCACGGCACGCCCGCCGAGTCGGTGAGGTGCGCGGGAAGCTCCCGTGCGCCGTCCCGACCGTCGCGGTCGGCTGTCTCGGCGTCGCTCATCGGAACGCCGTCAGTAGCCGGCGACGTCGAGGGCCTCGGCGAGCGTGAACGCGCCGGCGTAGAGCGCCTTGCCGACGATCGAGCCCTCGAGGCCGAGCGGCACGAGCTCGCGGAGCGCCGCGATGTCGTCGAGGTTCGAGACCCCGCCGGAGGCGACGACCGGGCGGTGCGTGCGCTCCATGACCTGGCGGAGCAGCTCGAGGTTCGGCCCCTGCAGCGTGCCGTCCTTGGTCACGTCCGTGACGACGTAGCGGGCGGCCCCGGCCTCCTCCAGGCGGTCCATGACCTGCCAGAGGTCGCCGCCGTCCTGCGTCCAGCCGCGGGCGGCCAGGGTCGTGCCGCGCACGTCGAGGCCGATCGCGATGGCCTCGCCGTACTGGGCGATCACCGAGGCAGCCCACTCGGGGTTCTCGAGCGCCGCGGTGCCGAGGTTGATGCGCTTCGCGCCGATCTCGAGCGCGTTCTCGAGCGAGGCGTCGTCGCGGATGCCGCCGGAGAGCTCGACGTTCACGCCGCGCACCTGGCGGATGACCTTCTTCAGGATGCCCGCGTTCGAACCGCGGCCGAAGGCGGCGTCGAGGTCGACGAGGTGGATCCAGTCGGCGCCCTGGTCGGCCCACTCGGCCGCGGCGTCGACGGGGTCGCCGTAGTTGGTCTCGGTGCCCGCCTCCCCCTTGGTCAGGCGGACGGCCTTGCCGCCGGCGACGTCGACGGCCGGCAGGAGCACCAGGCGGGGGGTGTGGTTGAACTCGCTCATCACTGTCCTCGGAGAGAAGGCCGCTGTGCGGCACTCGGGCACAGTCACAGCATCCTAGTCGCGGCCGGCGGCCGCCGTTGACACGTGACGGTCAGGGTCGGGACGCCGGGGCGTCGCGCTGGTCAGGAAAGGGTGCCGATCCAGTTGGAGAGCAGGCGGATGCCGGCATCCGCGGACTTCTCCGGGTGGAACTGCGTCGCGGAAAGCGGGCCGTTCTCGACCGCCGCCAGGAAACGGCCTCCGTGCTCGGCCCAGGTGAGCGAGGGCTGCGGGAACGGCGGGATCACGTCGAGGCTCCACTGCTGGGCGGCGAAGGAGTGCACGAAGTAGAAGCGCTCGTCCTCGATGCCGTCGAAGAGCGCGCTGCCCGCATCCGGGGTCACCGTGTTCCAGCCCATGTGCGGCAGCACCTCGGCCGGCAGCTCGGTGACCTCGCCCGGCCATTCGCCGAGCCCCTCGGTGTCGGTGCCGCGCTCGACGCCGCGCTCGAACATGACCTGCATGCCGACGCAGATGCCGAGCACGGGGCGTCCGCCCGCGAGTCGCCGATCGATGAGCTCGTCGCCGCGCACGGCGCGGAGCTGCTCCATGACGGCGCGGAAGGCGCCGACGCCGGGCACAACGAGCCCGTCGGCCTCCATGACCGCCGCGCGGGCCGCGGTGACCTCGACGTCGGCCCCCGCCCGCTCGAGCGCCTTGGCCGCCGAGTGGACGTTGCCGGAGCCGTAGTCGAGGACGACGACGCGCCGGGTGCGGCTCACAGCGCGCCCTTCGTGGACGGGATGCCGACGACGAGCGGATCGAGCGCCTTGGCCTGCCGGAACGCCCGCGCGAACGCCTTGAACTCGGCCTCGGCGATGTGGTGCGGGTCGCGTCCGCCGAGCACGCGGACGTGCACGGTGAGGCCGGCGTTGAACGTGATGGCTTCGAAGACGTGGCGCACCATCGACCCCGTGAAGTGGCCGCCGATGAGGTGGAACTCGAAGCCCTCGGGCTCGCCCGTGTGCACGAGGTACGGCCGGCCCGAGATGTCGACGACGGCCTGCGCGAGCGCCTCGTCGAGCGGGACGAGCGCGTCGCCGTAGCGCGAGATGCCGCGCTTGTCGCCGAGCGCCTGGCGGATGGCCTGGCCGAGCACGATGCCCGTGTCCTCGACGGTGTGGTGCACGTCGATGTGCACGTCGCCGCTGGCGCGCACCGTGAGGTCGCTCAGCGAGTGCTTGGCGAAGGCGGTGAGCAGGTGGTCGTAGAACGGGACGCCCGTCTCGATGTCGCTCGTGCCGGTACCGTCGAGATCGATGGAGAGGTCGATGCTCGACTCGCTCGTCTCGCGCTGGACGCGGGCCGTGCGGTGCTGGTTCGCCATGGTCATGCTCCGATCCTATTCGCGGCGCTCGGCGCGAACAGCGCGATCGCCTCGAGGAACGCGGTCGTCTCCGCCTCCGTGCCCGCGCTCACCCGGAGGCTGCCGGGCAGGCCGATGTCGCGGATCAGGACGCCCCGCTCGAGGAGCGCCTGCCAGAGCGCCGCCGGCTCGTCGACGCCGCCGAACAGCACGAAGTTCGATCCGCTCCGGTAGGCGCGGAAGCCGAGCCGGCCGAGCTCGCGCACGATGCGGTCGCGCTGGCCGCGGATCTCGTCGACCATCGCGAGCATCTCGCCGCTGTGCGCGAGGGCGGCGAGGGCCGCGGCCTGGGTGAGGGCGGAGAGATGGTACGGGAGCCGCACGAGACGGAGGGCGTCGATCAGCGCCGGGTCGGCGGCGAGGTAGCCGACCCGCGCGCCCGCGAAGGCGAAGGCCTTGCTCATGGTGCGCGAGACGACGAGGCGCGGCCGGCCCTCGAGGAGCTCGAGGGCGCTCGGCGTGCCGGGGTCGGCGAACTCGAAGTAGGCCTCGTCGACGATCACGATGCCGCGGGCGGCATCGGCGACCGCGCGGATCGTGTCGAGCGAGACCGGAGTGCCGGTGGGGTTGTTCGGCGCGCAGAGGAAGACGACGTCGGGGTCGTGCTGCTCGATGGCCGCGACGGCCGTCTCGGCGCTCAACTCGTAGTCGGCGTCGCGCGGGGCGTCGACCCACTCCGTGCCGGTGCCGGAGGCGAGCAGCGAGTACATCGAATAGGTGGGCGAAAAGCCGAGCGCCCGGCGCCCGGGGCCGCCGAACGCCTGCAGCAGGTGCTGCAGCACTTCGTTCGAGCCGTTCGCCGCCCAGATCTGCTCGGGCGTGAGCCCGTGTCCGAGATAGCGGGCGAACGCCTCGCGCAGTTCCGTGAACTCCCGGTCGGGGTACCGGTTCAGCTGGAGGATGGCCGCCGCAACTCGCGCGACGATGTCGTGCGCCACATCCTCGGGAATCGGGTGCGTGTTCTCGTTCACGTTGAGCGCGACCGGAACGACCTTCTGCGGCGCTCCGTAGGGCGAACGCCCTCTGAGGTCATCGCGGATGGGCAGATCTTCGAAGCTCGTCACCACTTCATGCTAGTGATGCGCGGCACCCTGTGACGCCGTGGTGCGGCGGTGCCGGAGCGCTCAGTTCGCGGCGGGAAGCGCCAGGCGCTGGCCCGGCTCGACCACCGAGGAGTCGAGCCCGTTCAACCGGATGATGTCGTCGATGACCACGCGAGGATCGGCCCCGGGGTCGGTCGCCTCGGCGATCTCCCACAGGGTGTCGCCGGCGCCGACCGTGACGTATTCGAAGCTCGCGCCCGGGCCGACGGCGTCGTCGGCCGCTGCGACTCCTGCGCCGAGCACGCTCAGCGCCGCCCAGATGACGAGCGGGAGCGCCCCGAGGGACGTGAACACGACCCGACCGCGTCGGGTCAGTCGAAGCCGCGTGCGGGCACCTGCGAAGCCGTTCGCGGTGAACTCGGCACCGCTTGCGATCACTGCGCTCATCTCAACACCTCCAGGAGAATCGCACCCGGCCCTCGGCCGGGAGGGCCGGATGCGAAGCTGTGTTCCGAATCTATCTTCGATTGTTCGAATCTGCAAGCCGTTCTTCGAACATTGCGCCGCCTCGGATTCGCGACACACTCGAAGGAATGTTTGCCGCACCCGCGTTGCGCGGATACAGTTTCGAATGTCAGAACAGAGTCCATCAGGGACCACCGACATTCCGGTCGCAAGACCGCCGACGAGGGGCGTCAGCACGTGAGCACCGAGACCGAGGGCAGCAAACCGGCCGCACGTGCGCGCCGCCGCAAGAGCCTGAGCGCGAAGCAGATCTCGATCCTCGAGGTCATCCAGCGCTCCGTCGCGACGCGGGGCTATCCGCCGAGCATGCGCGAGATCGGCGACGCCGTGGGCCTGTCCTCGCTTTCGAGCGTCACCCACCAGCTGAACCAGCTCGAACTGGCCGGCTACCTGCGCCGCGACCCGAACCGTCCCCGCGCGCTCGAGGTGCTGATCGAGCTCCCCGGCAGCGACGAACGCCAGCCGAGCGAGGGCGAGCCGATCCCCGTCGGCGACGCGGCGATGGTGCCGCTCGTCGGCCGGATCGCCGCCGGCATCCCGATCACCGCCGAGCAGCAGATCGACGAGGTCTTCCCGCTCCCCCGTCAGCTCGTGGGCAAGGGCGAGCTGTTCATGCTGAAGGTCGTCGGCGACTCCATGGTCGACGCGGCCATCTGCGACGGCGACTGGGTCGTCGTGCGTTCGCAGCGCACCGCGGAGAACGGTGAGATCGTCGCGGCCATGCTCGACGAGGAGGCGACGGTGAAGGTCTTCCGGCAGCGCGACGGCCACACCTGGCTCCTCCCCCGCAACAGCGCCTTCGAGCCGATCCTGGGCGACGACGCCGAGGTGCTCGGCAAGGTCGTCGCGGTGCTCCGCGCGGTCTGACGCCGCCAGGCACGCGGAACGGCCCGGGATGCGAGGCATCCCGGGCCGTTCCTCGTCTCACGCCCGACGGGCGGACCCGCTCAGGCTCGGGCGAGCGACTCCCGCACCGAACGCGCCGCGCCGACGAGGTTGGCGAGCGAGGCGACGGTCTCGTCGTAGCCGCGCGTCTTCAGGCCGCAGTCCGGGTTCACCCAGAGCCGCGACGCCGGCACCTCCGCGACCGCGCGCTCCAGGAGCTCGCGGACCTCGTCCTCGCCGGGCACCCGGGGCGAGTGGATGTCGTACACGCCGGGGCCGACCCCGTGGTCGAAGCCGCTGCGGCCGAGGTCCTCGACCACCTCCATCCGGCTGCGCGCGGCCTCGATGCTCGTGACATCGGCATCCAGGCCCCGGATGGCGTCGATGACGACGCCGAACTCGGAGTAGCAGAGGTGGGTGTGCACCTGCGTCGCCGGCGCGGCCCCGCCCGTCGCAAGCCGGAACGCCCCGACCGACCAGTCGAGGTACGCGGGCTGCTCCGCGCGGCGCAGCGGCAGCAGCTCCCGAAGCGCGGGCTCGTCGACCTGGATGATCCGGATGCCGGCGGCCTCCAGGTCCGCGACCTCGTCGCGGAGCGCGAGTCCCACCTGGCGGGCGGTGTCGCCGAGCGGCTGATCGTCGCGCACGAACGACCAGGCCAGGATCGTGACGGGCCCCGTCAGCATCCCCTTCAGGTGCCGTTCGGTGAGCGACTGGGCGTAGGCCGACCAGCCCACGGTCATCGGTGCGGGGCGGGAGACGTCGCCCCAGAGGATCGAGGGCCGCGTGCAGCGCGAACCGTACGACTGCACCCAGCCGTGCTCGGTCACCGCGAAGCCGTCGAGCAGCTCGGCGAAGTACTGCACCATGTCGTTGCGCTCCGGCTCGCCGTGCACGAGCACGTCGAGGCCGAGCTCCTCCTGCAGGCGCACCACCCGCTCGATCTCCTGCTCGATGAGCGTGCGGTAGCCCGCCTCGTCGAGCTCGCCGCCGGCGAGCGCGGCCCGCGCCCGACGGAGCTCGCCCGTCTGCGGGAAGGAGCCGATCGTCGTCGTCGGCAGCTCCGGCAGCCCGAGGTCGCGCTGCGCCTCGACGCGGGCGTCGTAGTCGACGCGGGCGAAGTCGCCGTCGGAGAGGGCGGCGAGCCGCGCGCGCACCGCCGGTACCCGCACCCCGGGCGCGCCGGCGCGGTCGACGAGGGCGGCCGAGGCCTCCGCGAGCTCCGTCTCGATCGCCTGCCGCCCGTCCGCGAGCCCGCGCGCGAGCGTCGCGACCTGGGCGACCTTCTGATCGGCGAAGGCGAGCCAGCTCACGAGCCGCGGGTCGAGCCGCTGCTCGTCCGCGAGGTCGTGCGGCACGTGCTGGAGCGAGGTGGAGGTCGAGATCGCGAGCGAGCCGGCGAGCCCGTCGAGCGCCGCGGCGCGATCGAAGGCCGCCGCGAGGTCGCCCCGCCAGATGTTCCGCCCGTCGACGACGCCCGCGACGAGCGTCTTGTCCGCCAGGGCGGCCCGCGTGGCCCCGTCGAGTGCGCTCGGGAGCTCGCCGCGCACGACGTCGAGACCGATCGCTTCGACGGGCGTCGCGGCGAGCACGGCGAGTCCGTCGCCGATTCCCCCGTACGGGGTCGCGACGAAGAGCGCCGGGCGCCGCGCCGCGGCCCCGAGCACGGCGTACGCTCGCGCCGCTGCCTCGCGCAGACGCGCCGGACTCTCGTCGAGGCTCTCGCTCGCGAGGGCCGGCTCGTCGAGCTGCACCCACGCGGCGCCCGCCTCGGCGAGGCGCGCCAGGAGTTCGGCGTACACGGGGAGCAGCCGCTCCAGCTCATCGAGCGGCCGGAAGCCCTCCGGCGCCTCCGCGGCCGGCTTCGCGAGCGCGAGCAGCGTCACCGGTCCGACGAGCACCGGGCGGGTCAGCACGCCCTCCCCGAGCGCCTCCGCGAAGCGCGTCACGAGCCGCTCCGGGTGGGTGCCGAACGCCGTTCCCGGGGCGATCTCGGGCACGAGGTAGTGGTAGTTCGTGTCGAACCACTTCGTCATCTCGAGCGGCGGCTGCCCCACCTCGCCGCGGGCGAGCACGAACTCGCCGTCGACGTCGACGGAGCCGTCGGCCGCGCGGAGGTGCCCGAAGCGCTCGGGCACCGCGCCGACGGCGAGGGCGGTGTCGAGCACCTGGTCGTACACGGCGAAGGAGTCGGGGATGGCCGAGTCGTCACCGCCGAGCCCGAGCTCGACGAGCCGGGCGCGGGTCGCCGACCGCAGCTCGGCGGTCCGCCGCTCGAGCTCGGCGCGGTCGATGCGTCCGGCCCAGTAGGCCTCCACGGCGCGCTTCAGCTCGCGGCGGCGGCCGATCCGCGGGTAGCCGAGGATCGTGCCCGCGGGGAAGGCGGGTGCGGTCATGTGCTGGGTCCTTTCGTCGTGCTGCGGGGTCGACGAAGCACCGCGGGATCGCGGGTCGCCGGGGAGACCCGGGGCGGGATGCCTCGGGCCGGGTCTTCGTTCGGGCTCAGCCGTGCGTCGTGGCCGAGTGGATGCCGATCCGTTCGAGCACCGAGCGCACCGTCTCGTGCCGGTTGTAGGTGTAGAGGTGGAGGCCGGGCGCCCCGCCCTCGAGCACCGCGGCCGCGAGCGCCGCCGCGTGCGCCTCGCCGATCTCCGCGCGCGCTGCGGCGTCCGGTTCGATCTCGAGCGCGATCGCGAGCTCGGCCGGCGGCTCGACACCCGTCAGCTCGGTGAGCCGGGCGAGGCGGGCCGGCGTCGTCACGGGCATGAGGCCGGGCAGGATCGGGATCGAGACCCCGGCCGCGCGCGCCCGCTCCACGAAGCCGAGGTAGTCCTCGGCGTGCCAGAACAGCTGGGTGATCGCGAGGGTCGCCCCGGCGACCTCCTTGGCGAGGAGGGCGTCGACGTCCTGGGCGAGGCCGCGCGAGCGCGGATGCCCCGTCGGGAAGGCGGCGACGGCGACGCGCTCGGGTCGCGGCCGGGCGCGGATCCGCCGGGCGCCGGGAGCGCCGGGCACCCCGGCCTGGCCGAAGGGCTCGCGCTCCTCCTGCACCCGGTGGATGAGCTGCACGAGCTCGGCGGCCGAGCCCAGGTCGCCGAGGCCGGCGTCCGGGTCGCCGCCCTCGGGCGGGTCGCCGCGGAGCGCGAGGAAGCTCGTGATCCCCGCGTCGAGGAACTCCCGCACGATGCGGTTCGCCTCCGCGTGGGAGGAGCCGACGCAGGTGAGGTGCGCCATCGGCTCGACGTGCGTCTGTTCGAGGATGTACCGGAGCACCGTGAGGGAGCGTCCGCGCGAGGAGCCGCCGGCGCCGAACGTCACGGAGATGAAGGCGGGGTCGACCTCGGCCAGCCGATCGATCGTGCGTCCGAGCGCGATCGCCGCGGCATCGCTGCGCGGCGGGTACAGCTCGAAGGAGATCGGCGGGCGGCCGGGACAGTCGCCTGCGGCTCCGGTCATGCTGGCTCCTCGACGGGATGCCGCATGGGCGATGGCACGGCTTGCCGCGACCACCGCCGCGCTGCGGCGGGTGGGTCTCGGGGGCGGGTGCCGGGCTCGGCGGTCGCTCCTGGCGGCGGGCATCCGGCCCGTCGCCGACGATCAAGAGCGACGATACGCCGACCGCGCCGGGCGCGCAGGAGTATGACCGAGGATGACGCCGCGGGACGCCGGATGACCCGGCCTCCCGCGGCGGTGCGGCTCCGGCCTACGCGGCGACCGGCGCCCGGAACTCGGCGAGCTGGCCCGCGAGCTCGGGCGAGACGAGCGCGCGCACCCGGGTGCCCTCCTCGACGTACTCGAGCTCGAGCACCCGCGAGGTCTCGTGCAACGCGGAGACGATGTCGCCCCGCTCGTAGGGCACGAGCAGCTCGACCTCGACGGCCGGGTCGGGCAGCATCCGCCCGATCGCCTCGAGCACGGCCTCGACGCCCTCGCCGGTGCGCGCGGACGCGAACACGGCGTCGGGCTCGAGGCCCTGCAGCACGAGGCGGTCCTCCGCGGTGACGAGATCGGCCTTGTTGAACACGACGAGCTCGGGCACATCGCGTGCGCCGACCTCGCCGATGACGTCGCGGACGGTCGCGATCTGTCCGGCGGGGTCGGGGTGCGCGGCGTCGACGACGTGCACGATGAGGTCGGCGTCGCCAACCTCCTCCAGCGTCGAGCGGAACGCCTCGACGAGCTGGTGCGGCAGGTTGCGCACGAAGCCGACCGTGTCGGCGATCGTGTAGACCCGGCCGTCTGCGGTGGTGTTGCGCCGCACCGTCGCGTCGAGGGTCGCGAAGAGGGCGTTCTCGACGAGCACGCCCGCGCCGGTGATGCGGTTCAGGAGGCTCGACTTGCCGGCGTTCGTGTAGCCGGCGATCGCCACGGACGGCACCGCGTTGCGCTTGCGGTTGGCCCGCTTCGCCTCGCGGGCCGGCTTCATGCCGACGATCTGCTTGCGGAGCTTCGCCATGCGGGAGTGGATGCGCCGACGGTCGAGCTCGAGCTTCGTCTCACCGGGACCGCGGCTGCCCATGCCCGCGCCGGCGCCGCCGACCTGGCCACCGGCCTGGCGCGACATCGACTCGCCCCAGCCGCGGAGACGGGGAAGCAGGTACTCGAGCTGCGCGAGCTCGACCTGGGCCTTGCCCTCACGGCTCTTCGCGTGCTGGCTGAAGATGTCGAGGATCACGGCCGTGCGGTCGATGACCTTCACCTTCACCGCGTCCTCCAGCGCACGGCGCTGGCTCGGTGCGAGCTCGGTGTCGGCGATGACGGTGTCGGCGCCGAGGGAGGCCACGATGTGGCGCAGCTCCTCGACCTTGCCGCGACCGAGGTAGGTGGCGGGGTCGGGGTGCGGACGGCGCTGCAGCACGCCGTCGAGCACCCGGGCACCGGCGGTCTCGGCGAGGGCCGAGAGCTCGCGCAGCGAGGTCTCGGCGTCGTCGAGCGAGCCCTGCGAGTAGACGCCGATGAGCACGACGTTCTCGAGCCGCAGCTGGCGGTACTCGACCTCGGTGACGTCTTCGAGCTCGGTCGACAGGCCGCTCACGCGGCGGAGCGCCGCGCGTTCCTCACGGTCGAGCTGTTCGCCGTCGGTGGACTGCCACGGCGAGGCATCCGCGCCGTCCTTCTGGATGGCTGCGGCGGCCTCGGCACCGAACCGGGCGATGCCGGCGCGCGTGTCGGCCGAGCGCAGCACGCGCTCGACGGCGTCGTCGGGGTGCTGTTCTGGGGCTTCGTTCATCGTGTCCAGCCTACTTCTCCCTCGTGCGATAGGTTCCCCTGTATGTCTCAGGAGCACTACTTCTCGTCCAAGCCCGCGTCGGAGGACGCGCTGCGCACCGTCCGGGTGCGCCTGGCGGGGCGTGAACTCGAGCTGCTCACCGCCGCCGGGGTGTTCAGCCCCGAGCACGTCGACCACGGCACCCGCGTGCTGCTCGACCACGCTCCCGAGCCGCCCGCCGACGGCCAGCTGCTCGACCTCGGCTGCGGGTGGGGGCCGATGGCGCTGACGCTCGCGCTGCGCTCCCCCGAGGCGACGGTCTGGGCCGTCGACGTCAACGAGCGGGCGCTCGACCTCGTGCGGCGGAACGCCGCGCGGCTCGGGCTCCACAATGTCAACGCCGTACTGCCCGGCGATGTTCCCGACGACGTCGCGTTCCGCGCGATCTGGTCCAACCCGCCGATCCGCATCGGCAAGCCGCAGCTGCACGAGCTCCTCACCACCTGGCTGCCGCGCCTCGAGGCCGGTCGCTCGGCCTGGCTCGTCGTGCAGAAGAACCTCGGCGCCGACTCGCTGCAGCGCTGGCTCGGCGAGACGCTGCCGAGCGGCACGGCGGTCGAGCGACGCGCCACCGACAAGGGCTTCCGCCTCATCGAGGTGCGCTGGCCCGACGCGTAGCCCGGCGTTCGCCGCGCTCGGACCTCGCGATCAGTCCGCTGCGCCGGTGCGCGCCGCGCGGATCGCCGCCGTGCTCGTCAGCACGAGGAATCCGCTCGTCGCGACCAGCACCGCGAGCAGCGGCGCCGTCCAGGCGCCGGTCGACTCGTGCAGGGCGCCGAGCACGGGCGGCGCGGTCGCGGCGAGCAGATAGCCGCCGGCCTGCACGAGCGCCGACATCTGCGTCGTCTCCCGGTCGGTGCGCGTGAACCGCACCACCGAGGCGATGATGACGACGAAGCCGCCGCCCTGGGCGATGCCGCCGGTGACGGTCCAGAGCAGATAGGCGTCCGGGGCGAGCAGCAGCCCGAGCGGGAGCGACATCCAGAGCACGCCGACGATCGCGGGCTGCAGCCAGACGGGGCGCGCGCGGCCGAGGAACGGCACGCCGAGCGCACCCACGACGGCCGCAAGCTGGAACAGCGAGGAGACGTTGCCCGCGGCGATCACGTCGAGGCCGTGCTCGTCGCCGTAGAGGCTCGGCAGCCAGGCGCTCAGGCCGTAGTACGAGAAGGACTGCGTGGCGAAGGCCGCGGCGAGCAGCCAGGTCATGCTGTTGCGCCACGCCGAGCGTTCCCCCGGGATGACGCCGGTGGGACCCGTCACCGCCTGCATCGAGCCGGTGACGGCGAGCGCCTCCGCGGCTCTCGCCTCGCGGCTCTCCGCGACCGTGCGGCGGAGGTGCACGCCCCACACCGCGAGCGCGACGAGGATGAGTACGCCCCAGACCGCGGTGGCCCACTGCCATCCGATCTGCTCGGCGAGCGGCGCGGTGGCGGCGATCGTGAGCATCGAGCCGACGTTCATCATGGCCGAGTAGACGCCGGTGACGAGCTGCGCCCGCGCGGGCGGCACGTCGCGCCGGATCACGACGGGAACGACGACGTTGCCGATCGCGATGGCGATGCCGATCACGACGGTGCCGACGAAGGCAGCGGCCGTCGTGCCGCCGGAGCGGATGATCGTGCCGATCAGCGTGCCGATGAGCGCGATCGCGACGGCCCGCTCGGCACCGCTCAGACGGATCGTCCACGCGGCGACGGGCGTGCCGAGGGCGAAGCAGAGCACGGGCAGGCTCGTCAGCAGTCCAGCGGTGGTCGGCGTGATGCCGAGGCTCTGCTCGATGTCGCCGATGACCGGTGAGATCGTGACGAGCGGTCCGCGGAAGTTCAGCGCGACGAGCGAGATGCCGACGAGCAGCAACCAGGGGAAGGCGGAGCGGGCGGACTCGCGGCGCTCGGCGCCGCTCATGCGAGCGCGAGCACGCCGTCGTAGACGAGCTCGGCCGGGCCGGAGAGCGAGACGCGCTCGCCGTCGGGCGCGCTCACCATGCGGACGCCGAGCACCCCGCCCGGCACCTGGACGCGCCAGGTGTCGGGTGCGCCCGCCCCGGCCCAGTGCCGGACGGCGAGCGCGGAGGCGACCGCGCCGGTGCCGCAGGACAGCGTCTCGCCGGAGCCCCGCTCGTGCACGCGCATGCGGATGCGGCCGACGCCGTCCTCGACGAGGGGGTCGGCCGGCACCACGAATTCCACGTTCGCCCCGGCCTCGGGCTCCGGGTCGAGCACCGGCAGGTAGCCGAGGTCGAGGCCCTCGAGCTCGGCCTCGTCGGCGAGGGCCACGACGACGTGCGGGTTGCCGACGTCGATGCCGAGGCCCGGCCGGGCGACGGGCAGGTTCTTCGCGCGCACGAGCGGCTCGCCGCCGGCGAGCCGCCACACGCCGAGGTCGGCCTGGTAGCCGCTGCCGGACCGGCGCACGCGCCGCACGCCGGCGCGTGTGCCGATGACGAGCTCGCCGCCGTCGGGCAGCTCGGCGAGGCCCTGGTCGAGGAGGTACGCGGCGTAGACGCGGATGCCGTTGCCGCACATCTCGGACACGGAACCGTCGGCGTTCCAGTAGTCCATGAACCAGACGGCCTCGGCGTCCTCGGCGAGGGCGTCGGCTCCGGCTGCGAGGTTGCTGCTGCGCACCGCGCGGATGACGCCGTCGGCGCCGACGCCGAAGCGCCGGTCGCAGACCGCCCGGATCTGCTCTGGGGTCAGTTCGAGGTCGCCCTCGGGATCCGCGAAGAGCACGAAATCGTTGCCGGTGCCCTGCCCCTTGGTGAACCTGAGATCGAACGACATGCGCTTCAGTCTAGGGCGGCGAGGCGGTCGAGCTCCGCGGCGCGAGCGACGTCGTCGAGGGGGTCGAGCACGACCGCTTCGCGGTACCGCTTGAACCAGCCCACCTGGCGTCTCGCGTACACCCGGGTGAGCTGCTGAGTCTCGGCGATCGCCTCCGCCCGCGGCATCCGACCCTGCAGCTCGGCCAGCGCCTGCGCGTAGCCGATCGCCTTGCGCGCGGTCACCCCGCGCTCCAGTCCCCGGGGAACGAGCTGCGCCACCTCGTCGACGAGCCCGTCGCGCCACATCTGCTCGACCCGCTCGTCGAGCCGAGCGACGAGCGCAGCCCGCTCGCTGCGGAGGTGCACGATGCGGTGCGGGCGCCACGGCACCGGCTCGTCGGGGAGGCGCGCCGCCTTGGGTTCGCCGGTCACCTCGATGACTTCGAGCGCTCGCACGATGCGCCGGCCGTTCTGCGCGTCGACGCCCGCGGCGGTCTCGGCGTCGATCTCTCGCAGCCGGGCGTGCAGGAGTCCCGGCCCGCGCTCGGCGAGCTCGGCCTCGAGCCGCGCGCGCACCGCCGGGTCGGTGCCGGGGAAGCGGAAGTCGTGAATGACGCTCGAGACGTACAGGCCGGAGCCGCCGACGAGCACCGCGACACCTCCGTCGGCGGTGATGCGGTCGACGGCGGCGCGCGCGTCGCGCTGGTACGCGGCGACGGAGGCCTCCTCGGTCACCTCGAGCACGTCGAGGAGGTGGTGCGGGATGCCTCGGCGCGCCGCGATGGGCAGCTTCGCCGTGCCGATGTCCATGCCCCGGTAGAGCTGCATGGCGTCGGCGTTCACGATCTCGGCGTGCCGGCCGGCACGGGCGACCGCCTCGGCGAGGTCGAGCGCGAAGTCCGACTTGCCGGTGCCGGTGGCACCGACGACCGCGACGAGGGTCACCTCAGCGCTGACCGTCGGTGGGGTCGTAGATCGGCATGGTGCCGACACCCGGCGAGACGAGCGGCTCGCGCGCGACGCGCACGGTCGGCAGCCCGAGTGAGACCGGGCCGGGAGCCCCAGCCGCGCCGCCGTCGCCCGGCACGCCGCAGCTCTCAGCCTGCGCGCGGTCCCAGGCGTCGCCGGCGCGGGTGCGGCGGACCGCGAGCGGTGCCCCGTCGGGCGAGTCGGCGATGAGGTGGAACGGCGCCGCCTGCGAGATGACGACGGTGACGACGTCGCCCGGCCGCGGGATCTCGGAGCCTTCGGGAACCTCGAAGTGCACGAGCCGGCTGTCTTCGGCGCGGCCCGAGAGCCGGTGCGTCTCGGCGTCCTTCTTGCCCTCGCCGGTCGCGACGAGCACCTCGGCGGTGCGGCCGATGAGCCGCTGGTTCTCTTCCCAGGAGATGCGCTCCTGGAGGGCGATGAGGCGCTCGTAGCGCTCCTGCACGACTTCCTTCGGCACCTGCTCCTCCATGGTGGCGGCCGGGGTGCCCGGGCGGATGGAGTACTGGAAGGTGAAGGCGGAGGCGAAGCGCGCGGCCTCGACGACGCGCAGCGTCTCCTGGAAGTCCTCTTCGGTCTCACCGGGGAAACCGACGATGATGTCGGTGGAGATGGCCGCGTTCGGGATCTTGGCGCGCACCCGGTCGAGGATGCCGAGGAAGCGCTCGGAGCGGTAGGAGCGCCGCATGGCCTTCAGGATGCGGTCGGAGCCCGACTGCAAGGGCATGTGCAGCTGCGGCATGACGTTCGGCGTCTCGGCCATGGCGTCGATGACGTCGTCGGTGAAGGCGGCAGGGTGCGGGCTCGTGAAGCGGATGCGTTCGAGACCCTCGATCGTGCCTGCGGCGCGGAGGAGCTTGCCGAACGCCTGCCGGTCGCCGAACTCGACGCCGTAGGAGTTGACGTTCTGCCCGAGCAGCGTGACCTCGATGGCGCCGTCGTCGACGAGCGCCTGCACCTCGGCGAGGATCTCGCCGGGACGGCGGTCCTTCTCCTTGCCGCGGAGCGCCGGCACGATGCAGAAGGTGCAGGTGTTGTTGCAGCCGACCGAGATCGACACCCAGCCGCTGTAGGTCGAGTCGCGCTTCGTCGGCAGCGTCGAGGGGAACACCTCGAGCGCGTCGAGGATCTCGAGCTGCGCCTCGTCGTTGTGACGGGCCCGTTCGAGCAGGCTCGGCAGGGCGCCCATGTTGTGCGTGCCGAAGACGACGTCGACCCAGGGCGCCTTCTCGAGGATGACGTTCTTGTCCTTCTGCGCGAGGCAGCCGCCGACGGCGATCTGCATGCCCGCGTGCCGCCGCTTCACGCCGGCGAGGTGCCCGAGGTTGCCGTAGAGCTTGTTGTCGGCGTTCTCGCGCACCGCGCAGGTGTTGATGACGACCACGTCGGCCTCGGCGCCGTTCGCGGGGACGTAGCCGGCGGCCTCGAGGGAGCCCGACAGCCGCTCGGAGTCGTGCACGTTCATCTGACAGCCGAAGGTGCGCACCTCGTAGGTGCGCGGGGCGGACTCTGCCTGGGCGGGGACGGCCTCGCCCGGCGAGACCTCGTGAAGCGTGCTCATGATCGCACCAGTCTACGAGCGTTCGCGAGGCAGCGCCGTCGCCACCGCCTCCCGCACGACGTCGCCCGGATACCCCCGCCTGGCGAGGAACGCCGAGAGCCGGCGCTCGGCGACCGCACGGTCGAGTCCGCCGAGCTGCCGCGCCCGACGTTCGGCGACCGCGATCGCGTTCGTGAGCTCCACCTCGGGGTCGAGCTCGCCGACGGCCTCTCGGGCGACGCCGACGTCGACGCCGCGCCGTGCGAGCTCGGCGAGGATCGCCCCGCTCCCCCGGCCGCGGCGTTCGCCGTGACTGTGCACGAGCTGCTCGGCGAGCCGGGCGTCGTCGAGGTAGCCCAGCCGTTCGTAGCGCTCGATCCACTCTTCGACCTCGACGTCGTCGAGCCCGTGCTCGACGAGGACGGCACGCACCTCGGCGACCGACAGCGCCGAACGCCGAAGCCGGCCGACCACGATGCGGTCGATGCGCTCGTCGCGCTCGGGCCCCGGCTCGTCGTGCTCAGCGGAGCTGCCATCGAACGTCGCCTCGTCGGCGGGCTCGGGCGTCACGGCGATGAGGTGCGACCACTCGCTGCCCCGGGGCGATCGTGCCGCCGAGTCGCGCGAGCGCGAGCCCGAGCGACTCGGTCGAGAGACCGACGAGCGCGAGTCACCCGGTCGCGATGCGGCCGGCCGCGCGGAGGTCGCCCCCGTACCGCTTTCGCGCGCGCTCGGCTCGACACCGGGCACCGCCCACGGCAGATACGCGACGGGCGCGAGCCGCTCGGACTCGGCCGGCTGACCGACCTCGTCCGAGCGCTCGCGCCCACCACCCGGCTCGTGCCGACGGACCATGGGACTCAGGCGCCCCGGCGCTTCGCGTCGATCGACTCGACGTTGCCGCCCGTCTCGGCGGCCTGCTGCCCCTGCTTGCCGATGCCGAGCTTCACCAGGATCTTCTGCTCGATGTCGGCGGCGATGTCGGGGTTCTGCAGGAGGAAGTTGCGCGCGTTCTCCTTGCCCTGACCGAGCTGGTCGCCGTCGTACGTGTACCACGCGCCCGACTTCTTCACGATGGCCTGGTCGACGCCGTAATCGATGAGCGAGCCCTCGCGGGAGATGCCGACGCCGTACAGGATGTCGAACTCGGCCTGCTTGAACGGCGGGGCCATCTTGTTCTTGACGACCTTGACGCGGGTGCGGTTGCCGACCGCCTCGGTGCCGTCTTTCAGGGTCTCGATGCGGCGGATGTCGAGGCGGACTGAGGCGTAGAACTTCAGCGCCTTGCCGCCCGCGGTCGTCTCGGGCGAGCCGAAGAACACGCCGATCTTCTCGCGGAGCTGGTTGATGAAGATCATCGTGGTGTTCGTCTGGTTGAGCCCACCGGTCAGCTTGCGGAGCGCCTGCGACATGAGGCGGGCCTGGAGACCGACGTGCGAGTCGCCCATCTCGCCCTCGATCTCGGCACGAGGCACGAGCGCCGCGACGGAGTCGATGACGACGAGGTCGATGGAGCCGGAGCGGACGAGCATGTCGGCGATCTCGAGCGCCTGCTCGCCCGTGTCGGGCTGCGAGACGAGGAGCGAGTCGATGTCGACGCCCAGCTTCTTCGCGTAGTCGGGGTCGAGCGCGTGCTCGGCGTCGACGAAGGCGGCGATGCCGCCGGCGCGCTGCACGTTGGCGATGGCGTGCAGGGTGAGCGTGGTCTTTCCCGAGGACTCCGGGCCGTAGATCTCGATAATGCGGCCGCGGGGCAGGCCGCCGACGCCGAGCGCGACGTCGAGGGCGATGGAACCGGTGGGGATGACCTCGACCGGGGCGCGCTCTTCGCTGCCGAGGCGCATGACGGAGCCCTTGCCGAACTGGCGGTCGATCTGGGCGAGGGCGGTTTCGAGGGCTTTCTCGCGGTCTGCGGGAGAGGGCATGAGGTGGGCTCCTTCTGAGTCGGTCGGCTGCCTCTAGGCTGTCGCGCCTCGAGCGGGGCCGTGACCCCGCCCGCCTTGCGACAAGGCGGGTTCGGATCGGAAGATCCGACGCCTCCGACGCTAGTCACCACCACCGACACCGAGTGCCGGAGGCGGTGAACCGTGGACGGATCCGGGATCACCTCACCTGTTGAGGACAGTACCGCAGCACCGAACGCATGTTCGAACCCGCCGCGGCGTGTCGAACAGATCTTCGGCCAGGATCAGCTCGTGGCGCGCGGCTCGCGGATCGCCGGCCCGTGTCGGCGCGCCAGCGGCACATCCGTCGCCTCGCAGAGCGCCGACCAGACCTCGCGGGCCGGCACGCCGTCGGCGAGCGCCTCCTTCGCCGTGCGCCCGCCGAACGGGGCGAGCGCCAGATCGGCGACCACAACCCCGCCGTAGCCCTCGCCGAACTCCTCGGCGACGGCGAGCTGGAACTCACTGAGCTTCACGTCGACCTCCTGGCGGCCACACGGCCGGAACAGCCGAACGGCCGGTCGAGGACCGGCCGTTCGGGAAATCGGGGAGCACTGAACGCGGGGCTCAGCGCACCATCATGTCTGCGTCGAACTCGGCGACGAGCTCGTCGGGCAGGCTGTCGGGCACCGCGGTGAGGCCCTCGAGCACGGCGATGCGATCGCCGACCTCGTGCATGATCACCGAGATGGGAGTGTCGAGCGCCTCGGCGACGGACGCGAGAATCTCGCTCGACGCCTCCTTCTGCCCGCGCTCGACCTCACTGAGGTAGCCGAGAGCGACGGAGGCCTTGGACGCCACCTGACGGAGGGTGCGCCCCTTCTGCAGCCGGAAGTCCCTCAGCACATCGCCGATCTCCTGACGAACCAGAACCATCGGAACCTCCTTCTCTTCTGCCTCTCGGTCCGGTTGGACCGGAATGGGAGGGTCAGTCTAACCGACGTCTCCCGTGAGTCAGACTCTAGCCTTGCACACTGGATTTCCCGTGTGAACTCGTCACATGTAACGGCTCGGAGTCGGCGGGTATTCCGCGGGGCCCCGCGACGATCCCGGGCGATCGTCACGGGGCCCCGCGGCCCGCGCCTGCGACTACTTCCTCGCGTCGTCGATCGCCTGGATCGCCGAGGTCGGCACGAGCTTCGGCGCGGCCTCGAGCTTCGCTCGCCGGCGCTTCAGCCAGACGCCGCCGAGCACGATCACGGCCATGGTCGAGTAGGCGATGATCGCGAACGGGCTGTGCACGAGGTAGAGCAGGTCGCCCTGGCTGATCGCCATCGCCTTGCGCAACTGCTCTTCGGCCATCGGCCCGAGGATGCCGCCGACGACCATCGGCGCGACCGGGTAGCCGTAGCGGCGCATGAGGAAGCCGGCGACGCCGACGACGAGCAGGGTGAGGGTGTCGAACACGTTGAAGTGCAGCGCGTACGCGCCGAGACCGGCGAAGGCGAGGATGCCGGCGTAGAGGTACGGCCGCGGGATGCGCAGCACCTTCACCCACATGCCGACGAGCGGCAGGTTGAGCACGAGCAGCAGCACGTTGCCGATGTAGAGGCTCGCGATGAGCGCCCAGACCAGGCCCGACTGGTTCTCGAAGAGCAGCGGGCCCGGGCGGATGCCGTACGACTGGAACGCGGAGATGATGATGGCCGCGGTCGCCGTGGTCGGCAGCCCGAGCGTCAGCAGCGGCACGAGCACGCCCGCCGCCGCCGCGTTGTTCGCGGCCTCCGGACCCGCGACGCCCTCGATCGCACCGCGCCCGAACTGCTCGCGCGCGCGGCCCTTGGCGAGCTTGCGCTCGCTCGCGTAGGAGAGGAACGTCGCGACATCGGCACCGCCGGCCGGGATCGTGCCGATCGGGAAGCCGATCGCCGTGCCGCGCAGCCACGGCTTCCACGAGCGGCGCCAGTCGCTGCGGGTCATCCAGCTGCGCCATCCGCGCGTGACCGGGATGAGCTGCACGGCGCCGTGCCGCAGCCGCGACGCGACGTAGAGCGTCTCGCCGAGCGCGAAGAGGCCGACGGCGATGAGCACGACGTCGATGCCGTCGGCGAGGCTCGGCACCCCGAAGGTGTAGCGCTGCTGCCCCGAGAGCACCTCGGTGCCGACGAGCCCGAGCATGAGCCCGAGGCCGAGCGAGACGAGCCCGCGCGGCACGCTCGAGCCGAGCAGCGCGCCGACGGTGAGGAACGCCACGACCATCAGGGCGAAGTAGTCCGCCGGGCCGAGCTGCACCGCGAGCTTCGCGATGCCGGGCGCGAGGAAGGTGAGCAGCACGGTGGCGATCGTGCCCGCGACGAAGGAGCCGATGGCGGCCGTGGCGAGGGCGGCCGCGCCGCGACCGGCCTTCGCCATCCGATTGCCCTCGAGCGCGGTGACGATCGACGCCGACTCCCCCGGCGTGTTCAGCAGGATCGAGGTGGTCGAGCCGCCGTACATGCCGCCGTAGTAGATGCCGGCGAACAGGATCAGCGCGCCGGTGGGATCGAGCGAGTAGGTGAGCGGCAGCAGCAGGGCGACGGTCATCGCCGGTCCGATGCCGGGGAGCACGCCGACCGCGGTGCCGACGAAGACGCCGAACAACGCGTAGAGGAGGTACTGCGGCTGCAGGGCCGTGGCGAAGCCCTCGAGGAGGGCGGCGAGACTATCCATTGAAGATCGGGATCCAGTCGAGCAGGGGGCCGGCGGGGAGCGAGAGCCCCAGCCAGGACCCGAAGAGCAGTTGCGTGGCGAGGCCGAGACCGAGGCCGACGAGCACGGCGACCCACCAGCGCTTCGCGCCGAGCGTGAGCGCCGCACCGGCGAAGACGGCGGCGATCGCGATCGGCCAGCCGACGAACTCGATGAGCACGAGCTGCGAGCAGAACACGGCGACGAGCAGCACGACCGCCCGCCAGTCGGTCTTCGCGTTCGGGTCGACGTCCTCCCCGTCGTCCGGCTGCCCGCGGTGCCCCGTCGCGATCGCGACGATGACGGCGACCGCGGCGACGAGCAGCAGGGCGCCGACGAAGTACGGGAAGACGCGCGGGCCGAGCACACTCGCCGAGCCCGGGGGAACGCGGATGGCCCCGGCGCCGACGATCACGCCGACGCCGAGCAGCGCGCAGACGACCGCGAATGCGAGCTCGCCGATCGGCCGGCGGGGTCCGGCCCCCGCCGGGCGGGGGGCGCCGGCGGGGTCCGGAGTCTCGGTGGTCACTTCGCGCCCAGGCCGATCGTCTGCAGCGTCTCGGTGACCTCGGCGATGTTGCCGTCGAGGAACTCCTGGAACTCGTCGCCGACGAGGAACGCGTCGCTCCAGCCCTTGTCGGCCAGGGTCTTCGCCCAGGCGTCGGAGGCGTGCAGCTCGGTCACGAGCTCGACCAGCGCCTCGCGGTCGGCGTCGTCGATGCCGGGAGGGGCGAGGAGCCCGCGCCAGTTGGTGAGCTCGATGTCGTAGCCCTCGTCGACGAGGGTCGGCACCTCGGGCAGGAGCTCGCTCGGCTCGCCCGAGGAGACGGCGAGCGCACGCAGCTCGCCCGCCTCGACCTGCTCGGCGAACTCGCCGACGCCGGAGATGCCGGCCTGCACGGTGCCGCCGAGCAGCATCGTGACCGCCTCGCCACCGCCCGAGTTCGGGATGTAGTTCAGCGTCGACGGCACCTCGGCGGGGTCGACGCCGGCCTCGGTGACGAGCATGCCGGCCAGGATGTGGTCGGCGCCGCCCGCCGAGCCGCCCGTGACGGAGATCGCGGCGCCCTCCTTCACGATCGCGTCGACGAGATCGTCGACCGTCTCGTACGACGACGAGGCGGGCACGACCACGACGAGCGGCTCCTCGGTGAGCCGGGCGATCGGGGTGACGTCCTCGATGCGCGACTGCGAGGCGTTCGTCTCGACCGCACCGACCATCACGAGGCCGGTCACCATGAGGGTCGCCGGGTCCTTCTCGTTGGCGAGCGCCGCGAGACCGACGGTGCCGCCCGCACCGCCGATGTTCTCCACGGGGGCCTTGGCGACCAGGTCTTCACCGGTGAGCACCTCGCCGAGGGCGCGGGCGGTCTGGTCCCAGCCGCCGCCGGGGTCGGCCGGGGCGATGAGCTGGACGGCGTCGAACGACACGGCCTCCGCGTCGCCTCCTCCGGCGGGCTGCGCTCCGGTGCCGGAACAGGCCGCGAGGCCGAGTCCGGCCGCGAGGGCGAGGGCGGCGGCGCCGGAGCGCCGTGCCATGGGTCGGGAAAGGACCGCGGACCGCGGTCCGGATGCTGATCGCAAGACTCCTCCTTGAGCGCCGGCCACCCTGGCCGGTCGATCGGTACGGCACGAAGCTAGGGCCCGGCTTCCGTCAGGCGGAACACTGCGGTCGTAAGCGTCGTAAGGGTCGTTGCGGTCGTTTCGGTCGTAGTGTTCACGGTCCTGGATGCCTGGCGCCGACCCCGCGTGCGGCACACTGTTCCAGTGGGCCGGTCGATGTCGCTGCGCATGCAGCTCCTGCTGCTGCAGGTGACGATCGTGCTCGCCACCGTCGTCGGCACCGGGCTCGTCGCCGCCCTGCTGCAGGAGCGCCAGCTCCGCGAGTCGTACGAGGACCGCATGGTCGCCGTGGCCCAGTCCGTGGCCTCGCTGCCCGTCATCATCGAGGCGTTCGACGACCGCGCGCCGTCGCGCACGATCCAGCCGATCGCCGAGGTCATCCGCGAGGCCTCCGACGTGACCTACGTCGTCGTGGCGAACGACGACGGCATCCGCTACTCGCACCCGGATCCCGAGCGGATCGGCGAGCGGGTGTCCACCGACCCGTCCGTGCCGCTCTCCGGGAGGATCTACGTCGGCACGCAGACCGGCACGCTCGGCGAGTCCTGGCGGGTCAAGGTGCCGATCTTCGCGGCGGACGGCACGACGGTGATCGGGCAGGTCTCGGTCGGCATCCTCGAGTCCGAGCTGCGCGAAGACTTCCTCGGCGGCCTGTGGGCGCTCTTCGCGGCGCTCGTCGGCGCGACGCTCGTCGGCGTGCTCGGCTCGGCCTGGATCGGCGGGCTCATCCGCCGCCGCATCTATGGCCTCGAGCCCGACGAGATCCGTGCGCTGCTCGAGACCCGCGAGGCCATGCTGCACGGCATCCGCGAGGGGCTCGTCGCGCTCGACGGCGATCGGCGCATCGTGCTCGTGAACGACGCCGCCGCCCGGCTCCTCGGCGTGGACGCCGACGCCGTGCTCTGCCGTGTGGTCGACGAGGTGCTGGACGGCGAGCTCGCCCGGTTCATCGTGGCCGACGAGCCGGCGGAGACCCCGGTGCTCTCCGGCGAACGCGTGCTGCTCGTGCACGCCGACCGCATCCGCGTCGACGGCCGCGAGGTCGGCTGGATCGCGATCCTCCGCGACCGCACCGAGCTCGAGACGATGCTGCGCGAGCTGCAGGGCGCGCAGAGCCTCGCCGACGACCTCCGCGCCCAGTCGCACGAGTTCTCGAACACCCTGCACGTGCTCGGCGGGCTCATCGAGCTCGGCCAGCTGGAGGCGGCCAGCGCGTTCATCGAGCGTGTCGGTGCCGGCGGCGCGCTCGGTTCGCTGCACGACCACGGCGGGATCGCCGACGCGGAGACGGCGGCGCTCGTGCTCGCCAAGCGGTCCCGCGCACACGAGCTCGGGATCGGGCTCGAGGTCGACCCCGCCTCGCATCTCGGCGGCGGGCATCCCGCGGCGGACGACATCCGCACCGTCGTGGCGAACCTCCTCGACAACGCCGTGGAGGCCTGCGTGCTCGGCGGCGACGTGCGCCTGCTCGTGCGCGACGACCTGGAGCCGGACGTCGTGCTGGTGCAGGTCGACGACGACGGGCCCGGCGTCCCCGCCGAGCGGCGCGCCGCGATCTTCCAGCCCGACGTCAGCGACAAGCCGCCCGCACCGGGGAAGGCGCGCCGCGGTATCGGGCTCACGATCGTGCAGCGGATCGCCCAGCGGCTCGGGGGCACCGCCGAGGCCGGCAGCTCCCCCGCCGGCGGCGCCCGGTTCACCGTGCGGCTCCCCGTCGCCAGGGACCGGGTGGGGGCGGACGCATGAGCGACGTCCGCGTCGTCATCGTCGACGACGACTTCGCCGTCGCGCAGGTCAACCGGGCCTTCGTCGATGCGCGGTCCGGCTTCGTCGTCGTCGCCGAGGCGCACACCGGCGCCGCCGCGCTCGCGGCCATCGAGCAGCACCGGCCGGAGCTCGTGCTGCTCGACGTGTACCTGCCGGACCTCGGCGGGCTCGAGGTGCTCCGCCGGCTGCGCGCCTCCGGCGACGAGGTCGAGGTCATCGCCGTCACCGCGGCGCGCGACCTCGACACGGTGCGCCGGGCGCGCCTGCTCGGCGTGCGCCAGTACCTCGTGAAGCCGTTCACCGGGGCGACGCTCGGCGAGCGGCTCGACGAGGTGCGCCGCGAACTCCGTCGCGAGCGTCGCCCCGACGCGCTCGATCAGCAGGAGGTCGACCGCCTGCTCGGCACGGCCGCCACGCCGAGCGGCCCGCTGCCGGTGCCGAAGGGGCTGTCCGGCGTGAGCCTCGGCCGGGTCTCGGCCGAACTCGCGAACGCGGCACCGGATGCCTCGGCCGCCGAGATCGCCCAGTCGCTCGGCATGAGCCGGGTGAGCGCCAGGCGCTACCTCGAACACCTCGTGGCGACCGGCGCGGCCGAGGTCGCCCCGCGGTACGGGGCGGCGGGCCGCCCGGAGCACCGCTACCGGCGGCGGGAGCCGCGCTAGAGCTCGGCGCGCAGCTCGACGACGGCCCGGCGCACCGTCTCGGCCCGGATCGCCGCCCGATCACCGGTCAGCCGGAGCTCGACCGCACGCTCCCCCGCCGGGCCGCTGACCCCCAGGTAGACGGTGCCCGGTGCACGGCCGTCCTGCGGATCCGGGCCGGCGACGCCGGTCGTGGCGATGCCGAACTCCGCCTCGCGGCCGCCGACGGCGAGCGCCGAACGGGCGCCGCGGGCCATCTGCCTGGCGACCTCCGGGTGCACGGCGCCCTCGGCGGCCAGCAGCTCCGCGTCCACGCCGAGGAGCTGGTGCTTCAACGGGGTGGCGTACGCGACGATCCCGCCGTTCACGACCGCCGAGGCGCCGGGGATGCGGATGAGCTCGGCGGCGAGGAGGCCGCCGGTGAGCGACTCGGCGATCCCGAGGCGCAGGCCGCGACGGCCGAGCTCCGCGACGAGCTCGGCGGTCTCGTCATGCGGGGAGGCGGCGCCGGCGCCGCGAGAGGCCGGTCCGAGCGAGGCATCCGCGCCGTCGGTCATGCGCGCCCCGCGCGCCCCTCACGAGCGAGCCGGATCGCGTCCCGCACGTACAGCAGGCCGGACCAGACGGTGAGCACGAGCGCCGCCGCGATGAGCACCGCATTCACCCAGGCCATCCACTCGCCCAGCAGCACGGGCAGCGGCGCGAGGGCGACCGAGATCGCGACCGCCTGCACGACCGTCTTGAGCTTTCCGCCGGAGGAGGCCGGCACGACGTTGCCCCGGCCGAGCTCGACGAAGCGCCACACCGTGATGCCGACCTCGCGGAGGACGATCAGCCCGGTCACCCACCACGGCACCTCGGCGAGGATCGAGAGGCAGACGAGCGCCCCGCTCGTGAGCAGCTTGTCGGCGATGGGGTCGAGGAGCTTGCCGAGGTCGGTGACCAGCCCGCGGCTGCGCGCGATGTGCCCGTCGATGCCGTCGGTCGCGATCGCGACGACGAACAGCGCCGTGGCAGCCCAGCGGAGCGCGCCGCCCTCGCCGCCGTCGGCCAGCAGCAGCCAGAAGAAGATCGGCGCGAGCAGGATTCGCACGATCGTGATCGCGTTCGGCAGATTCCAGTTCGCCGATCGAGCACGCCCTTCGGCGGAGGAGGTCATAGGGCCAAGGCTACCCGGTCAGTCGCGACCGGTGAGGCCCCAGGCATCCTCGTCGTCCTCCGCCTCGACCTCTTCGAGGCCTTCGGGGATGCGGCCCACCGGATCGTCGTAGCGGTCGTCGGGCTGCGGCGCGGCCTGCGGCGGCGCCGCAGCGGCGGGAGCGGCAGCCGGCGCAGCGGCGGGAGCGGCGGCGGGCGCCGGCCCCGACGGCTCGCCGCGGAGCTTCGCCAGCACGCCGGGCAACTGCTCGGCGGTCACGAGCACGTCGCGCGCCTTCGACCCCTCGGACGGGCCGACGATCTCGCGGGACTCGAGGAGGTCCATGAGTCGCCCGGCCTTCGCGAAGCCGACGCGGAGCTTGCGCTGCAGCATCGAGGTCGAGCCGAACTGCGTCGACACGACGAGCTCGGCCGCCGCGAGCAGCAGCTCGAGGTCGTCGCCGATGTCCGAGTCGATCTCCTTGCGCTCGACCGCGGCCTGCACGTCTTGGCGGTAGTCGGGTCGCGCCTGCCGCGTGACGTGGGAGACGACGCGCTCGATCTCGGCCTCGCTGACCCACGCACCCTGCACGCGGAGCGCCTTCGACGCCCCCATCGGCAGGAACAGGCCGTCGCCCTGGCCGATGAGCTTGTCGGCGCCGGGCTGGTCGAGGATGACGCGCGAGTCGGTGACGCTCGTCACCGCGAACGCGAGCCGCGACGGGACGTTCGCCTTGATGAGGCCGGTCACGACGTCGACCGAGGGCCGCTGGGTCGCCAGCACCAGGTGGATGCCGGAGGCGCGGGCGAGCTGCGTGATGCGGACGATCGAGTCCTCGACGTCGCGCGGGGCGACCATCATGAGGTCGGCGAGCTCGTCGACGACGACGAGGAGATAGGGATAGGGCTTCAGCACCCGCTCGCTGCCCGCCGGCAGCACGATCTCATCGTTGATGACGGCCTTGTTGAAGTCGTCGATGTGGCGGAACCCGAACGACGCGAGGTCGTCGTACCGCATGTCCATCTCCTTCACGACCCACTGCAGCGCCTCGGCCGCCTTCTTCGGGTTCGTGATGATGGGCGTGATGAGGTGCGGAACGCCCGCGTAGGGGGCGAGCTCGACGCGCTTCGGGTCGATGAGCACCATGCGCACGTCGCTCGGCTTCGCCCGCATCAGGAGGCTCGTGATCATGGAGTTCACGAAGCTCGACTTGCCCGATCCGGTGGAGCCGGCGACGAGGAGGTGCGGCATCTTCGCGAGGTTTGCGACGACGTAGCCGCCGCCGACGTCCTTGCCGACGCCGATCGTCATCGGGTGCTTCGCGTTCGCCGCGGCCGGCGCGCGCAGCACGTCGCCGAGGGTCACGATCTCACGGTCGGCGTTCGGGATCTCGACGCCGATCGCGCTCTTGCCGGGGATCGGCGAGAGGATGCGCACCTCGTTCGACGCGACCGCGTAGGACAAGTTCTTCGACAACGCGGTGACGCGCTCGACCTTGACGCCGGGTCCGAGCTCGATCTCGTACTGGGTCACGGTCGGGCCCCGCGAGAAGCCGGTGACCTTCGCATCGACCGAGAACTGCTCGAGCACGCCCGTGATCGCACGGACCACGTCGTCGTTGGCCTGTGACCGCGTCTTCGCCGGGGCGCCAGCCGCGAGGGTCGAGGAGGCCGGCAGGTGGTACGGGCGGTCGGGCTGCGGCTCGGCGGCCTCGTCGGGCACGAGCCCCGGCGCCGCATCGGCCCCCGGCTCGTCGCCGAGGCCGGCGAGCGGCTCCAAGACGGCGGTCGCGCCCGCGTCGTCGCCCCGGAGCCCGGTGCCGCCGTGCGGCACCTCGCCCGTGAACCTGGCCACGGCGGACTCGGCGCGCTCGAGCTCGCCGAGCACCTCGGCGCCGTAGCCGTCGCCCTCGATGGCCGACTCGAAGCTGCCGTCGGCCGAGCCGGGGCCGAACACCTCGGTCAGGCCGTCGACGCCGGGCGCCTCGAAACTCGGGTCCTCTTCGCGGTTCGAACTGTTGCGCCGCCACCACGGGACGAGGCCGCTCGCGCTCGACTCCTCGTCGTCGTCGAGCCCGTCGAGCTCGACCGGCTCGCTGCGCTCCTTCTTGCGGCGGCTCGGCTTCGCCTCGGGCTCCGCCTCGACGGCGTCGGCCTCCGGTGCCCCGAAGAGCCAGACGTAGAGCTCGCGGACGCGCGCGCCGATGCGGTTCGGCGGCGTCTTCGTCATGATGAGCAGGGCCAGCATGAGCAGCAGGATCACGACCGCGGTCGCGCCGATCGGCGTGATCAGGAAGATCAGGGGCTGCGCGAGCGTCCAGCCGAGGACGCCGCCGGCCTTCGCGAGCGCCATGATGCCCTCGCTCGGGTCGGGCTGCCCGCCGAAGATGTGGCAGAGCGCCGCCACGGTGACGAGCAGCAGCGCCAGGCCGATGCCGATGCGGGTGTTGTCGTGCACTGAGCTCGGGTGGCGGAACAGCCAGACCGCGAACAGCAGCATGATGATGGGCAGCGCGAAGGCGACCCGGCCGAACAGGGCGCCGAAGCTCCACGCGTCGAGCGTCTGCGCCACGGGGTCGTTGATGAGGAACCACTCGATCACGGCGCCCGCGATGGCGAGGAGCACGAGGAAGAAGGGCAGCCCGTCGCGGCGCTCCTCTTTCTGCAGCGTCTCCGGGCCGAGCGCGCGAGCGGCCCCGCCGGCCAGGTGAGCGAGCCCCATCCACGCCCGCACGAGCAGGTTCGGACCCTCGGGCTGCGCGGCCTTCGCCTGCGCGGCCTTGCTCTGCTTGGCCGTCGCGGCGGGCAGCTTCTTCGTCGGGGCAGTGCGCGCGGCGGCGCCGCGGGTCGAGGTACCCGAGGCACGGCCCGTCGACTTCGTGCTCGTTGCCATGCCCACCAGGCTACGGCCGCCCGCCGTCACCGGCCGGCAGCTGCGCGGGAATGTTCCGGATCCGGGTGCGCACGCTCAGAACCGGATCGCGTCGATGACCCGCACGCGGATCGCGGCGAACGCCGGCAGGAGGCCTGCGAGCGCCCCGACGAGCACGGCGGAGCCGAGCCCGATCACCGCGGCCTCGATCGGGAAGCCGGGGAGGTCCTCGAGCTCGCCGCCGCCGAGCAGCATGCTCATCAGCGGGCTGCGCACGAGCAGGATCGCGACGCCGACGCCGACGACGCCCGCGACGAAGGTACCCACGACGCTCTCCATCATCACCGCGAAGAAGACGCGGCCGGCGGTCGCGCCGAAGGTGCGCCGGATGCCGATCTCTCGGATGCGGGTGCGCACCGTCACGAGGGCGATGTTCACGAGCCCGAGCGCGCCGAGCAGCAGGATGACCACGGCGACCCCGATGACGAGCAGCTTGACGAAGAGCAGCGGGTCCTCGCCGAAGGCGGCGTAGTCGGTGCGGAAGCCGTCGACCTGGACGCCCTCTCCGAGCGCGGCCGCGAAGTCGCGGCGGATCGCCTCGATGATCGGGTCGGCCTGGTTCTGATCGATCCACGCCTCGAAGCTCGGCAGCAAGCTGCCCATCATGGACGAGCCCGTGCCGCCCGGCACCGGCAAGGCGGCGTATGCGTCGGCGAGCATGAACGCGCTGGGCTCGGTGTCCCACTCGCCGTTGCGCGGCGTGACCCCGACGACGACCGCAGTGCGGCCGCCCTCGCCGAGGAGCTCGACCGTCGGGTGCGTCGCGAGCGGCGGTCGCCCGAGCCGGTCCCAGAAGGCCTCGCTGATCACGACGGCGGGGGCGAGCCGTTCCGCGTCGCTCGCGTCGAACCAGGTGCCCTCGCTGACGCGCACCCGGTGGATGATGCCGTACGCCGGATCGACCGCCTGCACCGGCACCGTCACGGCGCCGTCGGTGAACTGCACGAGCATCTCACCGAAGCTGAGCCGCGTGCCGTACGCGACACCGTAGCGCTCGAGGACCTCGGTCCAGGCCGACGAGACCGACTCGGCGTCGGGCGGCGTGGCGGCGTTGACGTTGAAGGTCGCCGTCGCGGCCCGACCTCCCCCGCGCTCCGAGGACTCGCGGACCCCCTGCTCGGCCACGGCACCCGCGCCGACGACGGTCGCGAGCGCGCACACCGCGACCGCCACCCCGACGAGCGACAGCAGCACGCGTCCCCGGTGGATGCGCAGCTCCTCCATGGCCTCGACGACGGCGCTGACGAAGCCGGTGCCGAGCCGCGCGAGCGCGTTCATGCGGCGCTCCCGGCCGGGACCGGCTCGTCGAGGGGCACGAGACGCCCCTCGCTCAGCCGCAGGTGGCGGTCCGCGCGGCGCGCGATCGCCGGGTCGTGCGTGATCGTGACGAGGGCGGCGTCGGTCTCGGCCGCGACCTCCTCGATGAGCTCCATCACCGTGCCGCCCGTCTCGAGGTCGAGGGCGCCGGTCGGCTCGTCGGCGAGGATCAGCCGGGGGCGGCGCACCAGCGCCCGCGCGATGGCGACACGCTGCTGCTCGCCGCCCGAGAGGCGCTCGGGCTTCGCGTCGGTGCGCTCGCCGAGGCCGACCCGCCCGAGCATCTCGCGCGCGATCCGCTCACGACGCCAGAAGGAGGCGCCGCCGGCGTAGAGCAGCGGGGTCTGGACGTTCTCGAGCGCCGTGCGCCCCGGAAGGAGGTTGAACTGCTGGAAGACGAAGCCGATCTCCTGCCCCCGCATGCGGTCGCGCCGGGCGCCGCGGAGCCTCGCGGCATCCTCGCCGAGAATGCGCAGCTCGCCCTCGGTCGGACTGTCGATGAGTCCGAGCAGGTTGAGCAGCGTGGACTTGCCGGAACCGCTGCGTCCGACGATCGACACCCGCTCCCCCGCCTCGACCGTGAGCTCGACGCCGCGGAGGATCGTCAGCGGCTCCGCGTCGGGGATCTGCACCGTACGGCCGACGTCGACGGCCTCGATGAGGCTCATCCGAGGCACACCTGGCTGCCGTCGGGCAGGAGCTCACAGCCCTCCATGCCCGGCGCGACGGCCGGAGCACCCGGGACGAACTCGAGGATCGTGTCGCCCTCGGCGAGGCCCTCGGCGACCGCCACCTGGCTGCCGTCGCTGAGGCCGAGCTTCACGCTCCGCTCGGTCTGCGCGCCTTCGGCGTCCACGAGCCACACCACGCCGGTCTCCGCCCCGCCCTTCACGGCGGTCGTGGGGATGATGAGCACGTTCTCGGCCGATCCGGCCTGGATCGTCACCTCGGCGGCGAGGCCCGGGAAGACCCGCACGTCGCCGGGCACCGCGCAGCGCACCGTGGCTGCGGTCGCGGTGCCGTCGCCCTGACCGCCGCCGTCCTCGCCGTCGCCGCCACCGCCGGTCTGCGGCGTGCCGATGGTGAGACCGGTGCAGACGAACGGCGCAGGGCCGCCGGTGATCGCCACCGTCGCCTCGCTCGGCTGCTGCGTGAGCCGGTACTGCTGCTCGGGGCTCAGCGTCGCCGTGACGTTGAAGGTCGGCGGGGCGACCTTGCCCGCGGCGGCCCCGGTCGTGACGGGCTGGCCCTCGATGACGTCGAGCGAGCTGAGCACGCCGTTCGCCGGCGCGAAGACCTTCTCGAAGTGGAACGTCGGTTCCGCGGGCACCTGCATCGGCTGCCCGTCGGGCCCCGGCTCCTCGACCATCGCGGGCGGGTCCTCGACCTTGATGTCGAAGATCTTGTCGCCCTTGGTCACGGTGCTGCCCGCGCCGATGAAGATCTCGTCGACCGTGCCCGTCCCCGTCGCCTTCACGGTCACGGCGGCGTCGGCGTTCACCGTGCCGCTCAGCACGAGGTCGTTCGTGATGGTGCCGGTCGAGACGACGACCTCGGGCTGGGTGAGGCTGCCGCCCGGCTGCAACGCCGCATCGTCCTCCGCCCGGTCCGGGAAGAAGGCGAGCTTGACGAGCGCCACTGCGACGACCGCGACGAGCACCACCCGGATGATGGGAAAGATCCACTTGCGCCAGACGCCCACGACACCCCAATCCTTCGGCCCGTCCCCCGGCCACTGGACCACCCTATGGGGTGAAACGGCTCCGCTTCGTCCCTCTCGGGGATGAATCCGGGAAAACCCCGAGCGGGCTACGCCTCGATCACGAGCGGCACGAGCATCGGGCGCCGGCGCAGCCGCCGGTTCACCCAGGTGCCGAGCGTGCGGCGCACGATCTGCTGCAGCCCGTACGCATCGCGCACGCCGTTCTGCGCGGCATCCGCGAGGGCGCCGACGATCTTCGGCTTCACGTCCTCGAAGACGGCGTCGTCCTCGGCGAAGCCGCGGGCGTGGATCTCCGGGCCGGAGATGACCCGCCCGGTCGCGGCGTCGACGACGACGATGACCGAGATGAAGCCCTCCTCGCCGAGGATGCGGCGGTCCTTCAGGTCGGCGTCGGTGATCTCGCCCACCGTGGACCCGTCGACGTAGACGAAGCCCAGATCGAGCTGGCCGGCGACGCGTACCTCGCCGTCCTTCAGATCGAAGACGGTGCCGTTCTCGCCGATGAAAGTGTTGCGCTCCGGGATGCCCGTGTCGCGGGCGAGCTTCGCGTTCGCGACGAGGTGCCGGTACTCGCCGTGGATCGGCAGCACGTTGCCCGGCTTCAGGATGTTGTAGCAGTACAGCAGTTCGCCGGCCGCAGCGTGGCCCGAGACGTGGACCCGGGCGTTGCCCTTGTGCACGACGTTCGCGCCGAGCTTCGTGAGCCCGTCGATGACGCGGTAGACGGCGTTCTCGTTGCCGGGGATGAGACTCGAGGCGAGGATGACGGTGTCGCCCTCGTCGATCTCGATCTGGTGGTCGCGGTTCGCCATGCGGCTGAGCACGGCCATCGGCTCGCCCTGCGAACCGGTCGACATGTAGACGATGCGCTCGTCGGGGATGTCGCCGGCCTTCTTGTAGTCGACGAGCACGCCGTCCGGCACCTTCAGGTAGCCGAGCTCGGCGGCGATGGTCATGTTCCGCACCATGCTCCGGCCGAGGAGCGCGACCCGGCGGCCGTTCGCGTGCGCCGCGTCGAGCACCTGCTGCACACGGTGCACGTGGCTCGAGAAGCTCGCCACGACGACCTTCTTCGTCGCCCGCGAGATCACCTGGTCGAGCACCGGGCCGATCTCACGCTCGAGCGGGGTGAAGCCCGGGACATCCGCGTTCGTCGAGTCGACCAGGAACAGGTCGATCCCCTCCTCGCCGAGCCGGGCGAAGTCGCGCAGGTCGGTGAGTCGGCCGTCGAGCGGCAGCTGGTCCATCTTGAAGTCGCCGGTGGCGAGCACGTTGCCCGCCCGGGTCTTGATCGCGACGGCGAGCGCATCGGGGATCGAGTGGTTCACCGCGACGAACTCGAGGTCGAAGGGGCCGAGCGTCTCGCGCTGCCCCTCGCGCACGGTGAGGCTGTACGGCTGGATGCGGTGCTCCTTGAGCTTCGCCTCGACGAGCGCGAGGGTCAGCGTGGAGCCGATCAGCGGGATGTCCGCGCGGCGCTTCAGCAGGTAGGGCACGGCGCCGATGTGGTCCTCGTGGCCGTGCGTGAGCACGACGCCGACGATGTCGCCGAGGCGGTCCTCGAGGAAGCCGAAATCGGGCAGGATGAGGTCGACGCCGGGCTGGTGCTCCTCCGGGAAGAGCACGCCGCAGTCGACGATCAGGATCTTGCCGTCGATCTCGAAGCTCGTCATGTTGCGGCCGACCTCGCCGAGGCCGCCGATCGGGATCACGCGCAGCGTGCCCGCCTCGAGCGTGGCGGGTGCAAAGACGTCGGGCATAGGCCCTCCTTCGTGTTGATGTTCAGTTGACGGTGCGGGCCGCGCGGCCCAGCGGATGTCTCGGTGCGCCGTTCAGCGCGTGGTGCCCGCGATCTTCGGCAGGGCGCCGCCGGCGGCGGCGTTGCGATCGGGGCGGAAGTTGTGGAAGTCAGCGCCGGGCACGCCCTGGACGAGCGCGATCTCGTCCTCGATGAGGGCGGCCTCCCACTCCTCGGGCCCGACGAGCGGCAGGCGCACGCGCGGGCTGCCGATGCGGCCGAGGCCGTGCAGGATGTACTTCGCCGCCACGGTGCCCGGCACGTGCGTCATGGTCGCACGAACGAGCGGCTCGAGGCGCTGGTGCTCGGCCGTCGCCGCGGCGAGGTCGCCCCGGTTCACGGCGTCGACGATGGCCCGGTAGGGCGCCGGCGCGATGTTCGCGGTGACGCCGATGAGGCCGGTCGCCCCGATCGCGAGGTGCGGGAGCACGTTCGCGTCGTCACCGGAGAAGTACATGAGATCGGTCTGGTTCAGCACCCGGCTGACCTCGCTGAAATCGCCCTTCGCGTCCTTCACGGCGAGGATGTTCGGGTGCTTCGCGAGCCGCAGGATGGTCTCGTAGGTGATCGGCACGCCCGTGCGACCGGGGATGTCGTAGAGGATCACCGGAAGATCGGTGGCGTCAGCGACCATGCGGAAGTGCGTGAGGATGCCGGCCTGGGTCGGCTTGTTGTAGTACGGCGTGACGATCATGATGCCGTCGGCGCCGGCCTTCTCGCTGTGCTGGTACAGCTCGATGGCGTGGGCGGTCTCGTTGGAGCCGCCGCCGGTGATGATCTTCGCCCGGCCCGCCGCGACGTCCTTGCCGACCTCGACGAGCCGCAGCTTCTCGGGGTCGGTCAGGGTCGAGGTCTCGCCCGTGGTGCCGGTGACGACGATGCCGTCGGCACCGTTCGAGATGACGTCGTCGATGTGCTTCTCGACCCCGGGCCAATCGACTTCGCCGTCCGCCGTCATGGGCGTGACGAGCGCGACGAGCACTTGTCCGAAGGGGTTTTCCTGAGTCACGCCCACCAGGCTATCGGTTCCGCGCGCCGGACGACGATCCGTTGCGCGAGCGGAGGGACCGCCTGCGCGAGTCGCACGACGAACGGCGGGATGCTGCGCCGCAGCCGGCGCGCCGTCGCGATCATCGTGCGACTCGACGCGCAAGGTGACGCCCCGCACGAGATCCTTGTGGCGCTTCGAGGCGGACGACGACGATCCGGGAGCGTCGACATGGTTCGCCTTGCCGTCCGCCTCGAGGATCAACCGGTCGCCGAGCACGAAATCGACCCGGCCGACCCCGGGGATGCGCACCTGCGAGCGAAGCTCGAGGCCGAGCCCGCGCAGTCTGAGCCGGAGCAGCGACTCCAGCCCGCTGTCGGCGTCCCACCGCGCGAAGTCGACGAGCCAGCGATGCTTCGCAGGGAGCCGCGCACGGAGCGTCGCCACGCCCTGCCGGCTGATGAATCGTCTGCGCATCGCCGATTCGAGTGCGACGAAGAACTCCTCCGTTCCCCGGCAGCCGTGCAGCTGGAGGAGCGCCTCGCCGAGAGACGCTCGAGGCTCCGTCGTCGACGCCCGGCTCCAGTGCGTGACACAGCGGCAGCCCTCGTGTCGCCGCCGTCGCCCGGTGCGCGGCATCGACACGTGCACCGTCTCGGGCGCTTCGAGCACCCAGAGCCCGGCGGCGTGGACTCGGCTGAGGCATCCGAGCGCTCCCCCATGACGGACCGCCGTCTGCACCGGCGCCGGGAGGTCGGGGACGGCGTAGACGCCCTCTCGGAGCCGGACGATCTCGCCGTCGGCGAGCGCGCGGGCGAGGGAGGACCGGTCGATGCCGCTCGCCGCGAGCTCGCTGGTGCGGGCGACGCCGCCCGAGATGGAGCATCGGCGACGGACGAGGGCAGGAGCGACGGGCATGCGAGCAGCCTGTGCGGTTCGGTCCCGCCTTGCATCCCGGCGCGGCGCATCTGTGCACGACTCCGGCCGACCGGCGCCCGGTGAGGACGAGGAACCGGCGGGTGCATGAGCGCGAGTCGCACGACGGATCCGACGACGCGCGGGCCGAACGGGCGCGCCGGGCGAATCGTCGTGCGACTCGCGCCGGGCACGGTCGGCGGCGCGGGGGCGGTTCAGCGCACGTAGCTGAGGAAGCGGTAGCGGATGCCGGAGCGGGAGGTGTGCCAGTGCGGCTCGCCGTCGGGCTCGGGGTCGCCGGCCTCCAGCCGCCACTCGGCGCCGCGCCCGGGGGCGAAGGCGTCGCCCGCGACGTCGAGGTCGAGTTCGGTGACCTCCAGGCGGTCTGCACGCGGCAGGGCCTGGCGGAAGAGCTCGCCGCCGCCGATGACCCAGACGCGGACGGCCTCGCCCGCGGCATCCGCAGCGTCCGCGGCGAGCGCGAGCGCCTCGTCGAGCGAACCGGCCCGCTGCACCCCCTCGGCGGACCAGTCGCCCTGCCGCGTCACGACGACGTTCGCCCGGCCGGGCAGCGGGCGGAAGCGCTCGGGCAGCGAGTCCCAGGTCTTGCGGCCCATGACGACCGGCGCGCCGAGCGTCACCGCCTTGAAGTGCGCGAGGTCCTCTGGCACGTGCCAGGGCATGCCGCCGCCGGCGCCGATCACGCCGCCGTGGGCCTCGGCCCAGACGAGCCCGATGCGCACGGCGGGCGCCGAAGCGGCCGGGGCGTCGCTCATACCGCGACCGCGCCGCGGATGGCGGGGTGGTGCTCGTAGCCCTCGACGACGAAGTCGTCGTACTCGTAGTCGAGGATCGACTCGGGCTTGCGCGCGAAGCGCAGCGTCGGGGCCGGGTAGGGCTCGCGCTCGAGCTGGGTGCGCACCTGCTCGAGGTGGTTGTCGTAGATGTGGCAGTCGCCGCCCGTCCAGACGAAGTCGCCGGGCTCGAGGCCCGTCTGCTGGGCCACCATGAGGGTGAGCAGCGCGTAGGACGCGATGTTGAACGGCACGCCGAGGAACAGATCGGCGCTGCGCTGGTACAGCTGGCAGGAGAGCTTGCCGTCGGCGACGTAGAACTGGAACATGGCGTGGCACGGCGCGAGCGCCATGTCGGGGATGTCGGCGGGGTTCCAGGCCGAGACGATGAGCCGGCGCGAGTCGGGCGTCTGGCGGATCTGCTCGATCACCTGGGCGATCTGGTCGATGTGCTCGCCGCCGGGCGTCGGCCAGGAGCGCCACTGCACGCCGTACACCGGCCCGAGCTCGCCCTCGGCGTCGGCCCACTCGTCCCAGATGGTGACGCCGTGCTCCTGCAGCCAGCGCACGTTCGAGTCGCCGCGGAGGAACCAGAGCAGCTCGTACGCGATCGACTTGAAGTGCACGCGCTTCGTGGTGATGAGCGGGAATCCCTGCGCGAGGTCGAAGCGGATCTGCCGGCCGAACACGCTCGTGGTGCCCGTGCCGGTGCGATCGGATTTGTGCGTGCCGTGCTCGAGCGTGTCGCGGAGCAGGTCTTCGTACGGGGTCGGGATCGCGGCTGCCACCCCTCGATGCTAGCCCCGGAACCGGGGGCAGCGGGCGTGCCGCGCTGAGCCGCCGGGCGTCACGCCGCGTCACCGGGCGCAACATGCTCGCGGGCCGGTTCCTGCGCGCCTAGCATCGCCGCATGAACTGGACCGCGGCGCTCCTCGTCGCCGTCGCGCTGCTCGGCGCGGCGACGGCGCTCGGCCTGCTGCTGCGCGCCCGCAGCGGCCGGGTGCTCGTCGCCTCGGGCGGCACGGCGGATGCCTCGGCGGCGGCCGCTGCGCTCGGCGTGGAGCCCGCCGTCTTCGGCGAGCGGGCGACCCTCGTGCAGTTCTCCACCGCGTTCTGCAGTCGCTGCCCCGGCACCGCCCGGCAGCTCCGCGCGCTCGCCGCAGAGACCGAGGGCGTGCGGCACGTCGAGATCGATCTCACCGACGCGCCGGAGCTCGCGGCGCACTTCGCCGTGCTGCAGACGCCGACCACGCTCGTCTACGACGGGGCCGGCCGGCAGCGCGCCCGCATCGGCGGGCCGCCCCGCACCGAGGAGCTCGCCCGGCTGCTCGACTCGCTCACCAGGAGGACCCGTGTCCAGAGCTGAACCCACCGCCATCGACCCCCGGGGACCGCGCTTCAGCGCCGCGATCACCGCGGCGCTGCTGCTCGTCGACGTCGTGCTCGGCCTCGCCGGCGCCGAGCTCGCGGCGTGGCTGCTGCTCGCGGTGCTCGCCCTGCTCTTCGCGTGGGGTGCGTTCGCCGGGGTCGCCCGGCATCCGTTTGGGGTGCTCTACCGGCGCCTCGTCCGCCCGCGGCTCGCGCCGCCCGCGGAGCTCGAGGACCCGCGCCCGCCGACCTTCGCCCAGGGCGTCGGCCTCCTCGTCGCCGGCACGGGCGTCGTGCTTGGCGCGCTCGGCCTCCCGCTCGCGGTGCCGATCGCGGCGGCCGCCGCATTCCTCGCGGCGTTCCTGAACGCCGCGTTCGGGTTCTGCCTCGGCTGCCAGCTGTACCTGCTGCTGATCCGGGCCCGGGTGATCCGTCCGGCCCGTCCGATCGCCGGCTCGCTTCGCTAGGCTGGATGACGGCTCGAAGACGAGCTCCGGCGGGCGGCCGAACGGCACGCCGGGCACCGGTCCGCACGGCCGGAGCCCGCGTCCTGAGACGCCCGGCGCACCGAACGAACGCCGGATCCCGGCGCGAAGAGGAGGACCCCATGGCCGTCACGAGCGAATCCACCACCGTCTGGAACGGGAGCCTCGTCGCCGGCTCCGGCAGCGTCCGCCTCGATTCCTCGAAGCTGGCCGAGTTCAACGTGAACTGGCGCGCGCGCTCGGAGGGGGCCGACGCCACGACGACGCCCGAGGAACTGCTGGCCGCGGCGCACTCCTCCTGCTTCTCGATGGCGCTCTCGCACGCGCTCTCCGGCGCGGGGCACGAGCCCGAGAGCATCCAGACCACCGCCGCCGTGACCTTCGAGGCCGGCAAGGGCGTGCTCGGCAGCCACCTGCTCGTGAGCGCGCGCGTCCCGGGGCTCAGCGAGGCGGAGTTCCAGACCTTCGCCGAGGACGCCAAGCAGAACTGCCCGATCTCGCAGGCGCTCGCCGGCATCCCCATCACCATCGAGGCCGAGCTGGCCTGATCGTGCGCGTCCTCGTCGCCGGCGCGTCCGGCTTCCTCGGCACCGAGTTCGTAGCCCGCGCGCGGGCCTCGGGGCACGAGGTCGTCCGGCTGGTGCGCCGTCCGGCGTCCGCCGGCGACGAGTCCGCGTGGGCGCCGGAGCGCGGCGAGGTCGAGTTCGCCGAGATCGAGCGCGCCGACGCGGTCGTGAACCTCTCCGGCGCCTCGCTCGCGCGGCTGCCCTGGACCCGCGACTACCGCGCCGAGATCGTCGCCTCGCGGGTCGCGGCGACGCGCACCCTCGTCGAGGCGATGCGGCAGGTTGCCTCACCGCCCGCGGCGCTGCTGAACGCCTCGGCGGTGGGTGCCTACGGCGACCGGCCGGGCGAGACGCTTCCCGAGTCGGCCGAGCGCGGCGAGGGCTTCCTCGCCGAGGTGGTCGCCGTCTGGGAGGCCGAGGCGCTCCGCGCTCCCGCCGGCAGCCGCACCGTGCTGCTGCGCTCCGGCATCGTCGTCGGTCGCGGCGGGGCGATGCGCCGGATCGCCGGGCTCACCCGCTTCGGGCTGTCCGGCCGGCTCGGCGACGGACGCCAGCACTGGCCCTGGATCGCCCTCGACGACGAGATCGGGGCGATGCTGCACCTGCTCGACTCCGAGCTCGACGGCCCGGTGAACCTCGTCGGCCCCGCGACGGCCACGGCCGATCATGTGCTCGCCGCGCTCGCGACGCGGATGCGACGACCCTACGTGCTCGCCGTGCCTGCGCCGCTCCTGCGGCTCGGGCTCGGCGTCGCCGCCGACGAGCTGCTGCTCGCGGACCAGGCCGCGGTGCCCGAGCGGCTGCTGTCGGACGGCTACCGCTTCGCCCGTCCCTCGGTCGAGACGGCGCTCGACGCGATGCTCGCCGCCACGCGCTGACGCAGGCCTGGGAGCGGCCTGCGCGCGCTCGCGCGACCGCGGTTCAGGCCCGGGAGAGCTCGATCGCCCGGCGCACGGCCTGGCGGGCCCGCCGCCGGTCGCCCGCGGCGTCATAGACGAGGCCGAGCCGCAGCCAGGCGCGCCACGACTCGGGCTCGGCCTCGACCGCGAGCCGGAACTCGTCGAAGCGCTCGGTCGCGGCCTGCCGCTCCGGGCGGCCGCTCGGCAGCGTCGGCAGTCCGAGCTCGGTGCCGCCCTCCTCCGCGAGGCTCGTCATCAGCGTCTGCGAGCGGGCGCCGAAGAGGACTTCGCGCCACAGCGCCCAGGCGCCGATCAGCGGCAGCACGAGCAGGGCCACGCCGATCGCGACGGCGATGGGTTCGCCGGTGCCGATGAACTGCACCGCCCGCCAGCCGACGAGCACGAGGTACACGCCGAGCAGCACCGCCATGACGACGGCGCCGATGCGCACGCTCATCGTGCGCCGAGCCCGAGCTCGAGCAGGGCGTCGAGCCCGACGCTCACGCCCTCCGCCTCCGGCGCGCGGCGCAGGGCCAGCAGGATGCCCGCCTCGTAGGAGCTCGAGGAGAGCGTCGAGTGCGTGATCTGCAGGGTCTCGCCGTCGCCGCCGAGGAGCACCCGCTGCTCGGCCAGGAGCCCGGTCATGCGGAGGCTGTGCACGGGGATGCCGGCGACGAGCTGCCCGCGGGCGCGCTGGTCGACGTGCGGCGCGGCGACGGGCGGCTCGCCGGCGGCGGCGCGGGCCTCGCCCATGAGCTCGGCCGTGCGCACCGCGGTGCCCGAGGGCGAGTCGACCTTGCCGGCGTGGTGCGCCTCGACCACCTCGATCGAGTCGAAGAAGCGCGCCGCGAGCGCGGCGAAGGCGGTGCCGAGCACGCTGCCGATGGAGAAGTTCGGGACGAAGAGCACGGCCCGCGCGCCCTCGGTGTCGCGGACGAGCCGCTCGATGCCGACGATGCGGTCGGCCGACCAGCCGGAGGTGCCGACGACGACGGGGATGCCGCCGCGCACCGCGTGCTCGACGATCGCCGCGCTGGCGGCAGGGTGGGTGACGTCGAGCACGACGTCGGCGCCGTCGAGGGCGCTCAGCGGCGTGCGGGAGTCGAGCCCGGCGTGCAGTTCGAGGTCGTCGGCTGCCTCGATGAGCTTCGTCGCGAGCTGTCCCATCTTGCCGGTGGCCCCGGCCACCGCGACCCGTATCGTCACCCGACCAGCCTATCGCGGGCGGGCCGGCGCCCGGCCGGCCGGTCGCTGCGACGGCCGTAGGCTGGGCCCATGCTGCAGCACCGACAGGTCGACGTCGCCGACGCGGACGCGCAGGCCATGCTCACGGCGTACTTCGCCGAGCGGGCCGAGGGATTCCCGCCCGAGCAGGGCGAGTACCGCCCGACGTTCCCGGATCCGGCCCAGTTCGCCCCGCCGGCCGGCGCCTTCCTGCTCGTCGTCCGCGAGGACGGGCAGCCGGTCGGCTGCGGCGGCGTGCGGCGCATCCAGCGCTCCCCCGAGCCCGATCGGCTGATCCGCTTCGAGGTCAAGCACCTCTGGCTCTCCCCGGCCACGCGCGGCGGCGGCGAGGGCCGGCGCCTGCTCGACGCCCTCGAGCAGCGGGCGCGCGAGCTCGGTGCGCAGGAGCTCGTGCTCGACACCAACCGGAGTCTCGAGGCGGCCGGCGGCCTCTACCGCGCGAGCGGCTTCACGCCGATCGAGCCGTACAACGCGAACCCGAACGCGACGGACTGGTTCGGCAAGCGCCTCGGCTGAGCCATCCCGCGGCCGTCGGGCCGCCGAGCCGGCGACGCGAGCCGCTCAGAGCGCGTAGGGCTCGGGCAGGCCGGTGCGCAGCTCGGGCGGCAGGTGCGAGAGGTCGTTGTGCACGACGAGGCTCCACGGCCGGCCCGGCTTCTGCGTGAGCACCGTGAGGCCGCAGTTCGCCTGGTTGATCGAGACCCAGCGCCAGTCGGGGGCGCCGAGCACCTCCCGGACGAACCACGCGATGACGAAGTTGTGCGTGATCAGCAGCTCGTGCCGGTCGTCTCGGTGCGAGCGGAGGAACTCCGCCACGGCGTCGGCCATTTGCGCGCTGCCGGCCTCGATCTCGGCGTCGGTCACGGCGCCGAAGAAGGGCGCGTACGCCGAGGGGGTCTCGGGGGCCGGGCCCGAGGGGATGCAGTCGAACAGCAGGGCCGAGGGTTCGGGGGTCACCGCCGGGAGCTTCGCAGCGATGATCCCCGCCGTCTCCGCCGCACGCTGCAGGGGCGAGTGCCAGGCGGCGTCGAAGGGGATGCCGCCGAGCCGCTCGGCGAGCAGCTCCGCCTGACGGCGGCCCCTCGGTGAGAGCGGTCCGTCCGGCATGCCGTGCTCGGCGTCGAGCTGCTCGCCATGGCGTACGAGGTAGAGGTGGTGTGCCACGAGGTTTCGATTCCCTGTCGTCGATCGGATGCCGCGCTCAGGCGACGCTGGTCGCGGAGACGGCCTCGGCCGCTCCGCTGAGGGCGGCCTCGTCGGTCGCGCCAACGGCGACGACCGAGAAGGGCCGCGAGACGAGGTCTGCTGCGAGCGCCCGCACATCGTCGACGGTGACGAGTGCGATGCGCCGGAGCGCCTCATCGAGATCCTGGAACTCGCCGAGCGTCAGCTCGGCACGGCCGAGACGCGACATGCGCGTGTCGGAGTCTTCGAGGGCGAGCGCCGAGGCGCCGCCGAGCTGGCCCGCCGCCCGGGCGAGCTCCTCCGGGGTGACGCCGTGCTCGGCCAGCCGCTCGAGCTCGCCGCGGAGCAGCTCGACGACGGTGCCGGCCTTCTGCGGTGCGCACCCGGCGTACATGCCGAAGAGCCCGGCGTCGGAGTACGCGGGGGCGAAGGAGTACACGGAGTAGGCGAGGCCGCGACGCTCCCGCACCTCCTGGAACAGGCGCGAACTCATGCCGGAGCCGAAGATCGCGTTCAGCACGCTCATCGCCGGGCGCCGCTCGTCGGAGGCGACGAGGCCGGGCACGCCGACGAGCAGGTTCACCTGCTCGATCGGCCGCTCGACGACCGTGAGCTCGGGGCCGCGCTCGAGCGGGGCCGGCACCGCCGTGCGGCGCTCGACCGGGGTGCCCGGCTCGTCCATGCGCCAGCCGGCGTTCGCCAGTGCGCCCTCGAGCAGCCGGACGAGCTCGTCGTGGTCGACCGCTCCCGCGACGGTGACGACGAGGTCCTGCGGCCGGTAGTTCGCGCGATAGTGCTCCCAGACGGCGTCGCGCGTCGCCGCGCGGATCGTCTCCGGCGTGCCGCCGATGGGACGGCCGAGCGGGTGCTCGCCGAGCACGGCGGAGAAGAAGCGCTCGCCCGCGACGTCGGCCGGGTCGTCGCCGGCCATCGCGAGCTCCTCGAGGATGACGCCGCGTTCGGTCTCGAACTCGTCGGCGTCGAGCAGGGACGAGGTGAACATGTCGGCGAGCACCTCGACGGCCATCGGCAGATCGCGGTCCTGCACCTTGGCGTAGTAGCAGGTGTGCTCCTTCGCCGTGAGCGCGTTGTGCTCGCCGCCGACCGCGTCGAAGGAGACGGCGATGTCGAGCGCGCTGCGCCCGGCGGTGCCTTTGAAGAGCAGGTGCTCGAGGAAGTGCGTCGAGCCGTACGTGGCCGGATGCCCCGCCCCGGTGGGCTGCTCGTCGCGCGAGCCGACCGCGACCCAGAAGCCGATCGTGGCGCTGCGGGCGCCCGGCACCTGCTCGCTCAGGACCCGCACCCCGGAGGGGAGGACGCTGCGCCGGACGAGCGACTCCCCGGCCGCCCGGAAGGAGAGCTCGGCCAGGCCGAGAGGGAGGTCGACAGCGCCGTTCATCCCGAACAGCCTAAGCCACGTCCCCCGGAGGTGGGTCGCCCCAGTCCGGGCGGCCGCGGTTCAGGCGGAGGCGCGGTCGAGCTCGACGAGCTCGGAGCGCTGGAGCTGCACGGAGCCGGCCGCGAGGAGCGCGTCGACCTGTTCGGGGCGCGAGACGCCCGCGACCGGCGCGGCGACCGTCGGGCGCGACTGCAGCCAGGCGACGGCGATCGTCGCCGTGGTGACGCCGTGCTCCGCGGCGATGTCGTCGAGCACGGCGAGCACGCGCTGACCGCGGCGGCCGAGGTGGCGAGCCACGCGCGCGCCGCGCGCGTCGTGCCGGAGCTCGGCGCGACGGCGCACCCCGCCGCCGAGGAAGCCGCCCGCGAGGGCGAAGTACGGCAGCACGGCGAGTCCCTGGGCGTGCGCGACCAGTTCGGGCGCGCCTTCGAAGCCGCGGCGATCCATCAGGTTGTAGGCCGTCGTGACGGTCTGGAACCTCGGCAGGCCGTTGGCGGCGAGCACCCGAGCCTCGATGAGCCGCTCCGGCGAGAAGTCGGAGGCGCCGATGGAGCGCACCTTGCCGGCTGCGATCAGCCGGTCGACGGCACCGAGGCTCTCCTCCAGCGGCACCTCGGCGTCCTCACCGTGGAAGAAGAGCACGTCGATGCGCTCGACGCCGAGACGCGAGAGCGAGGCATCCACCGCGCCCTGGAGCGATCGCGGCGAGAGGCCGCGGTACTCGGGGTGGCGGCCGGCCTTGGTCATCACGGTCATGCGGTCGCGGAGTCCGCGGTCGGCCAGCCAGGCGCCGATGATCTGTTCGCTGCGACCCGAGGCGTAGGCGTCGGCCGTGTCGATGAGCTCGCCGCCGAGGCCGGCGAAGCGGTCGAGGACGGCGAAGGATGCCTCGTGCGAGAGCGTCCAGCCGAAGACGCTGCCGCCGAGCGCGAGCGGGTGCACCGCGATGCCGGTGTCGCCGAGGGCGGCCTTCCGCGGCACCCGGATGGGACCGGAGACGGGGTTCGACTGGACCAGGACGTCGATGGGCTCGTCGATGACCTCGGCGTCGAACTCGAGCTCGACCGCTTCGCGCCCGCGCTGGGCGTCTCTCGTCATCGTGTGGCGTGCCACCGCTCCTCCTCCCCAGGATCGCTTTCGAGCGTACGGGGCGGGGATACCACTGGCCGTGAATGGCGGCCGAAGCGTTACCGAATCGTTGGCGAACCGCCCCCGCGGCGCACCACCGCCTCGGCCTGCCTGAGCAGCGGGGCGTCGACCATGCGGCCCTCGTACGCGAACACGCCGCGCTCCCCCGAAGCCGCGGCGAGGATGGCCCGGGCCTCCGCGAGGGCGTCCGGATGCGGTCGGTACGCCGCCCGCACGAGCTCCACCTGGCGCGGGTGCACGCAGGCGGTCGCCTCGAAGCCGAGCGCGACCGCGTCGTCGGCCTCGGCCCGCAGCCCGGCCTCGTCGTCGAGGTCGAGGTGGACGGCGTCGATCGCGGCGACGCCGTGCGCGGCCGCCGCGAGGCGCACCTGGGACCTGGCGTGCCTCGCGACGTCGCGATAGTGCCCGTCGGGGAAGCGGCTGGAGGTGCCGCCGAGCGAGGCGACGAGGTCCTCCGCGCCCCACATCAGCGCGATCACGGGGGCGAGCGCCGCCAGCTCCGCGGCGGCGAGCACGCCGCGGGCGGTCTCGCACAGCGCGATCACCTCGAGGTCGCCGAGCTCGACGAGGTCGGCGGTGCCCTCGCACTTCGCGAGCATGACCGTGCGGTACTCGGTGCGGGCGAGCGCCTCGAGGTCGGCTTCGAGCTGCCCGCTGTCCGCCGGGTTCACCCGCACGATCACCCGCTCCGGGTCGAGCGGGTGATCGACGAGCGCCCGGCGCGCCGCCGGCTTCGCCTGGCCGGCGACCGCGTCCTCCAAGTCGAGGATCACCGCGTCCGCGCGCGCGAGCGCCTTCTCGTAGCGATCGGGTCGGTCGGCCGGGCAGAACAGCAGCGCCGGGCCGAAGCGGAAGCCGCCGCTCACGATCGCGCCCCGCCCGCCGCGGCCCGCTCCCCCGCCTCGCGGGTCCAGACGAGCATGCTGCGCGTGCACCGCGCCACGACGACGCCGTCCTGGTTGCGCGAAGTGTGCCGCAGCGTCACGACGCCCTCGCCCGGCCGCGACGACGACAGCCGCTTGCCCTCGACCAGGCTCTCGCCCGAGAGCGTGTCGCCGACGAACACCGGCGCCGGGAACGCGATCTCGCCGAAGCCCAGGTTCGCGACGAGCGTGCCGAGCGTGAGCTGCGCGACCGACTGCCCGACGAGCGTGGACAGGGTGAACATCGAGTTCACGAGCACCCGCCCGAACGGCTGCGTCTCGGCGAACGCCCGGTCGAGGTGCAGCGGCTGCGGGTTCATCGTCAGCGTCGTGAACAGGACGTTGTCGGCCTCGGTCACGGTGCGACCGGGCCGGTGCACGTAGCGCACGCCCTCCTCGAACTCCTCGAACCAGAGGCCCCGCTGCACGATCTCGCGCAGCGCGGGCGTCTCGGCGGCGGCATCCGTCATGGCGACCTCCTCGCGCTCAGGCGACGAGCCCGAGCTCCCTCGTGATGATCATCAACTGCACCTCGGTGGTCCCCTCGCCGATCTCGAGGATCTTCGAGTCGCGGTAGTGGCGGGCCACGGGGTTCTCGTTCATGAAGCCGTAGCCGCCGAAGATCTGCGTCGCGTCCCTGGCATTGTCCATCGCCGCCTCCCCGCACACCATCTTCGCGATCGAGGCCTCCATCTTGAAGGGCAGCCCCGCGTCCATCTTGCGCGCGGCGTCGTGCCACGCCAGCCGCGCCTGGTGCACCCGGGCCTGCATCTTGGCGATCTTGAAGGCGATGTGCTGGTTGCGCCCGATCTCGTGGCCGAACACCACGCGGCTCTTCGCGTAGCGCAGCGCCTCCTCGAGGCATCCCTGCGCCGCGCCCGTCGCGAGCGCCGCGAAGGCGATGCGCCCCTCGTCGAGCCGCTGCAGGAAGTTCGCGTAGCCCCGGCCGCGCTCGCCGAGCAGGTTCGCGGCCGGCACCCGCACGTCGCGGAGCGTCAGCGGGTGGGTGTCGCTCGTGTGCCAGCCGACCTTGTCGTAGCTCTCCTCGACGGTGAAGCCCGGGGTGCCGTTCGGCACGATGATGCAGCTGAGCTCCTTCTTCACGGTGCCGTCGGGGAGCTCGCGCTCGCCGGTGACCGCGGTGATGGTGACGAGCTTCGTGATGGGCGTGCCGGAGTTCGTGATGAACTGCTTCGAGCCGTTGATCACCCACTCGTCGCCGTCGAGCACCGCGGTCGTCTGCGTGGCGCCGGCGTCCGAGCCGGCGCTCGCCTCGGTCAGGCCGAATCCGGCGAGCGCACGACCGGCGACGAGGTCGGGGAGGAACTCGGCGTGCTGCTCGGGGGTGCCGTTGCGGTAGATGGGCATGACGCCGAGGCCGACGCCCGCCTCGAGGGTCACGCCGATGGACTGGTCGACGCGGCCGAGGGCCTCCACCGCGAGGCAGAGCTGGAAGTAGGACTTGCCGAGCCCGCCGACGGACTCCGGGAACGGCAGGGCGAACAGGCCGAGCTCCCCCATCTGCGCGATGATCTCGAGCGGCAGCCGGCGCTTCGTGTCGTACTCGTACGCGGCGGGCGCGACGACCGTGTCGGCGAAGTCCTTGACGCGGTCGAAGAGCGCCTGCTCCTCGTCGCTCAGCTGGTAGTCCACTGCGGTGCTCCTTGCTCGTGGGTCGTGGCCTCGTGGGCCTGGGGCTCGGCGACGCCGGGATCGGCGGGGCCGTGGTCGGGATCGGCGGCGGCCGGCTCGACGGCGGCGACGGCCTGCTCGCGGGAGACCTGCGCGCCGACCGCGACGGAGATGCGGGCCACACCGGCGAACGGGGCGACGACGCGGTGCTCCATCTTCATCGCCTCGATGGCGAGGATCGCAGCGCCCGCCGCGACGGTGTCACCGTCGCGCACGAGCACGGCCGTGACGGTGCCCGGCATGGGTGCCCGGAGCACCGGGTCGGCCGCTCCCCCGCGCTCCGCGGCGGCGAGACGGCGGTCGAGCGCGGCACGACGGTCGACCGGGACGATGCGCTGGGCGCGGCCGTCGGCGTGCACCCAGATCGCCCCGTCGGGAGCGCGGACGGCGAGGGCGTGCGGTTCCGCACGGGTGGCGGATGCCTCGCCGGCCCGAGCGGGCGCGGAGGCTCGCCAGCCGCGCTCGCGCTGCCAGGCGTGCGCGGCCGGCCCGGCGGCGGCGAGCGCCTCGGCCTCGGCGAGCGCGGTCGCCGAGGCGAGCGCCGCGGCACTCGGCTCCGCTCCCGCCGGCGCCTGACGCTGATCGATCAGACCGGTGTGCAGCCGCGCGGCGCGCACCTCAGGATCGTCGAGCAGCTCGCCGAGGTACTCGAGGTTCGTGTCGACCCCGAGCACGACGGTCTCGTCGATCGCCGCCCGGAGCCGATCGAGCGCGGTCGCGCGGTCGGGCCCCCAGGCGATGAGCTTCGCGAGCATCGGGTCGTAGTGGGCCGTGATCTCCTGCCCCTCCCGCAGGCCCGCATCGATGCGGACGCCCTCGCCGCCCGCCGGGCGCCACACGAGCACCGGGCCGGTGGCGGGCAGGAAGCCGTCCGCGGGCCGCTCGGCGTAGAGCCTCGCCTCGATCGCGTGCCCGTCGAGGTGCACGGCGTCCTGGCTGAGCGCGAGCGGCTCGCCCGCGGCGATGCACAGCTGCTGCTCGACGAGGTCGACCCCGGTCACGAGCTCGGTGACGGGATGCTCGACCTGCAGGCGGGTGTTCATCTCGATGAAGAAGAACTCGCCCGGCGCGGCATCCGAGACGAGGAACTCGACCGTGCCGGCGCCGCGGTAGTCGACGCTCCTGGCGGCCTCGCAGGCCGCCAGGCCGATGCGCTCCCGCGTGGCATCGTCGAGCAGCGCCGAGGGCGCCTCCTCGATGACCTTCTGGTGCCGGCGCTGCAGGGAGCATTCGCGCTCGCCGAGGTGCACCACCCCGCCGTGCGCGTCGGCGAGCACCTGCACCTCGATGTGCCGGGGCCGCTCGATGAAGCGCTCGAGCAGCAGCGTGTCGTCGCCGAACGCGGCCGACGCGACGCGGCGCGCGGTCGGCAGCGCCTCGGCGAGCTCCCCGCGGTCGCGCGCGAGCTGCATGCCCTTGCCCCCGCCACCGGCCGACGGCTTCACGAGGATCGGGTAGCCGACGGCCTCGGCGGCGTCGAGCAGGGCCGCGTCGTCGAGCGCGGGATCGGCGACACCGGGCACCACGGGGACGCCGCTCGCGGCGACGTGGCGCTTCGCGCGGATCTTGTCGCCCATGACCTCGAGCGCGCGCTCGCCGGGGCCGACGAAGACGAGCCCGGCCTCGGCGCAGGCGCGGGCGAAGCCGGCGTGCTCGGAGAGGAAGCCGTAGCCCGGGTGCACGGCCTCGGCTCCGCTCTCGACCGCGGCGCGCACGAGGCGCTCGGGATCGAGGTAGCTCTCGACCGCCGGCGCCGGGCCGATGCGCACCGCGCGGTCCGCGAGGGCGACGTGCGGGGCGTCCCGGTCGGCGTCGGAGTACACGGCCACCGCCTCGATGCCGAGCCGCTGCAGGGTGCGGATGACCCGCACGGCGATCTCGCCGCGATTGGCGACGAGCACACGGTCGAAGGGCCGGGGGCCGGCGGAGCGGCGCAGCTGCTGATTGGTCATCGCCATCACATCCTGAAGAGGCCGAAGCGCGGCTCGGGCAGCGGGGTGCGGCTCGCGAGCTCGAGGGCGAGCGCGAGGACGGTGCGGGTGTCGCCGGGCTCGATGATGCCGTCGTCCCAGAGCCGCGCGGTCGAGTGGTACGGGCTGCCCTGCTCCTCGTACTGCGCGCGGATGGGGGCACGGAACGCCGCCTCGTCCGCCTCCGGCCAGTCCTCGCCCCGCGCGGCGAGCTGGTCGCGCTTCACGGTGGCGAGCACCGAGGAGGCCTGCTCCCCGCCCATCACCGAGATGCGGGCGTTGGGCCACATCCAGAGGAAGCGGGGCGAGTACGCGCGCCCGCACATCGAGTAGTTGCCGGCGCCGAAGGAGCCGCCGATGACGACGGTGAACTTGGGTACGCGCGTCGTCGCGACGGCGGTCACCATCTTCGCGCCGTCCTTGGCGATTCCGCCGGCCTCCGCGTCGCGGCCGACCATGAAGCCCGAGATGTTCTGCAGGAAGACGAGCGGGATGCCCCGCTGATCGCAGAGCTCGATGAAGTGCGCGCCCTTCAGCGCCGACTCGCTGAACAGCACCCCGTTGTTCGCGACGACGCCGATCGGGTGGCCGTCGAGGTGGGCGAAGCCGGCGACGAGGGTGTCGCCGTACTCCGGCTTGAACTCGGCGAATTCGCTGCCGTCGACGAGCCGGGCGATGACCTCGCGCACGTCGTAGGGCTGCTGCACGTCGACCGGGACGACGCTCGTGAGCTCCGCCGGGTCGACGGCCGGGGGTCGCGGCTCGCGAACGGCCCAGGCCCGCTCGGCGGGCGGCGGCAGCGTGGCGACCATGTCGCGGACGAGCTCGAGCGCGTGCTCGTCGTCCTCGGCGAGGTGGTCGACGACGCCGGAGGTGCGCGCGTGCAGCTCGCCGCCGCCGAGCTCCTCCGGGGTCACGACCTCGCCGATCGCGGCCTTCACGAGCGGCGGGCCGCCGAGGAAGATGGTGCCCTGCCCGCGCACGATGACGGTCTCGTCGCTCATCGCGGGCACGTACGCGCCGCCCGCGGTGCACGAGCCCAGCACGGCGGCGAGCTGCGGGATGCGCAGCGACGACATCGTCGCCTGGTTGAAGAAGATGCGGCCGAAGTGCTCGCGGTCGGGGAACACCTCGTCCTGCATCGGCAGGAACGCCCCGCCGGAGTCCACGAGCGAGATGCACGGCAGCCGCTGCTCGAGCGCGACCTCCTGCGCCCGGAGGTGCTTCTTGACCGTCATCGGGTAGTAGGTGCCGCCTTTGACGGTGGCGTCGTTGCAGACGACCATGACGGGGCGCCCGTGCACGAGCCCGATGCCGGTGATGAGGCCGGCCCCGGGCGAGTCGCCGCCGTACAGTCCCTCGGCGGCGAGCGGGGCGAGTTCGAGGAAGGGACTGCCCTCGTCGAGGAGCCGCGCCACGCGGTCGCGCGGCAGCAGCTTGCCCCGGGCGACGTGGCGCTCGCGGGAAGCCTCGGGCCCGCCGAGAGCGGCGCGGGCCAGCCGCTCGCGCAGCTCGGCGGCGAGCTCGGCGTGACCGGCGGCGTTCGCGATCGCGCGCTCGGATGCCGGGTCGACTGCTGACTGCAACGCGCCCATGTCCGCCTCTCCGTCGTGGCGTGGGCGGGCACTTCGGTTAATGCCCGCTAACTCGATTTGATGTTAGTGGCGACTAACCGAAACGGCAAGCGCGGCACGCGCCGCCGGAGGAGATCGAGTCCACGGGAGGCGGATGGGGCGCGCAGCCCCCTCCCCCGGCGCGAATCCCCTCCCGCCCGCGTGCGCCAGGTTGACCGCTCGAGCGCGACCCGGTTAACCTGCACTCACTGAACACCCGACGACGCGGAGCACGGATGACGAGCGGCACCGAGGTCGAGGCCCCCACGCAGCGGAGCCTCCGCAAGGCCGATCGGCGCGCCGCCATCCTCGACGCCGCCGCCGCGCTCTTCGCGGCGCGCGGCTACGCCGGCGTCACCCTCGACGAGCTCGGCGCGGCCGTCGGGGTCTCCGGCCCGGCCGTCTACCGGCACTTCCCGGGCAAGGGCGCCGTGCTCGCTGCCATCCTGGTCGACGCGAGCCGGGCGCTGCTCGACGGAGCCGAACGCGTGCTCGCCGTCGATGCGACCCCGGACGCGGCGCTGCGCGCCCTCATCCGCTTCCACGTCGAGTTCGCCGTCGGCGACGCCGACGTCATCGCCGTGCAGGAGCGCGAGGTCACCCAGCTCGACCCCGCCGCACGGCACGAGATGCGCACCCTCCAGCGCAGGTACGTCGAACACTGGGTCGGCGTGCTCGATCGACTCCGGCCGGATCTGGCCGAAGAGGAGCTCAGGGTCAGGGCACACGCCGCCTTCGGCCTCATGAACTCCACTCCGCACAGCGCCCGCACCCCTGGGCGCCGACCCGCCGCGACCACCATCCGCGGCATTCTGGAGGAAATGACATGGGCGAGCCTCATGTCGTGACGCTGCGCCCCACCCGCGCCGCCGATCTCGACGCACTGTTCCGCTTCCACCACGACGAGACCGCCGTCCACCAGGCCGCGTTCGCGCCGGGCGACGACGACCGCCCCGCATTCGACGCCCGCTGGGCCGAGCGCCTCGCCGATCCCGAGCTCACCACCCGCACCGTGCGCGCCGACGGCCGCATCGTCGGCGACGTGGAGGTGCGCCGCGAGCACGGCGTGGCCGTGCTCGACTCCTGGATCGATCCCGACCACTGGGGCCTCGGCATCGCCACCCGCGCCCTGCGACTCCTGCTCGACGGGCTGCCGGAGCGCCCCGTGCGCGCCCGGGTCGCAGCCGACAACCAGGGCTCCCGGGCGGTGCTCGCGAAGCTCGGCTTCGCGGAGGTCGCCCGCGAACTCGTCTACGCGCCCGCCCGCGGCGGCGAGACGGAGCGCCTCGTCTACGAGCTCGACTGAGCCCGGCGCCGCGAGGACCGCGGGCCGCTACTCGCTCGCGAGCGCGTGGATGCGCTGCGCGAGCACGACGTCGCGCCGGGTCACCCCGCCGACGTCGTGCGAGCGCAGTTCGAAGGTGATCGAGCCCCAGCGCACGTGCACGTCCGGATGGTGCGCGAGCTCGTCGGCGACGACCGCGACGCGGTCGAGCAGGCGCACCCCGGCCGAGAAGTCCCCCGTCTCGTAGCTCGCGACGAGGTGGTCCACGGCGTGTTCGAACGGCGTGCCGGCGAGTGCCTCGGCCGTGTCCTCCGCGAGCAGCAGTGTGCGGTCGTCCATCCCGTCCCTCGTCCCCGGCCGCAGCTGCGGCCCTGCGGGCGAGGCTACGCCGCGGGGGACGGTGCCGCCATCCCCCGCGGCCCGCTCACATCGTGAGGGCGAACCCCGGCTCCCGCAGGAGCCGGCCGACGTCGCCGAGGAAGCGCGAGCCCTGCTCGCCGTCGACGAGTCGGTGATCGAAGGAGAGCGAGAGGGTCATCACCTCGCGCAGCGCGATCTCGCCGCGGTGCTCCCACGGCAGCCGGCGCACCTGGCCGGTCGCGAGGATCGCGGCCTCCCCCGGGTTCAGGATCGGCGTGCCCGCGTCGATCCCGAAGACGCCGATGTTCGTGATCGACATCGTGCCGCCGGACAACTCGGCCGGGCTCGTGCGGCCGGCGCGGGCGGTCTCGGCGAGCGCGCCGATCGCGTCGGCCAGCTCGACGAGGGTCATCCGCTCGGCGCCGGGGATCACCGGTACGACGAGCCCGCGATCCGTCGCCGCGGCGATGCCGAGGTTCACGCCCGCGAACTGCACGATCTCCTGCGCCTCCTCGTCCCAGCGCGCGTTGACCTCCGGGGTGCGCGCCGCGGCGAGGCAGACCGCCTTCGCGACGACGGCGAGCGGCGTGATCCGATGCCCGGCGAAGGCGCGATCCTCGCGCAGGCCGCGCAGGAGCTCCATCGTCGCGGTCACGTCGACGGTGAGGAACTCGGTCACGTGCGGCGCGGTGAAGGCGCTGCGCACCATCGCGGCGGCCGTGTGCTTGCGGACGCCGCGGATGGGGATGCGCGTCTCGGCCGGTCGTTCGCCCGCCGCCGGGCGGGGCGCCGCCGGTGCGGCGGCGGACGGCCGGACGGCGTTCGCCGCGCGTTCGACGTCGTCGCGCGTGATCAGGCCGCGCTCCCCCGTGCCCTCGACCGCGTCGAGGTCGACGCCGAGCTCGCGCGCGAGCCGGCGCACCGGCGGCGTCGAGCGAGGCCGGTCGCCGCGCCGCGAGGGCCCGGGGGCAGGGCTCGTGAGCGCGGTCGCAGGGGTCGCGGCGGATGCCTCGCCGCCGGCTGCTGCCGGTGCCGCCCCGCCGGGGGGCGGGACGCGTCGGCGACGGCGTGGCCCGCGATCGGCCGCGGCGCCGTAGCCGACGAGCGTCGGCTCGCGCTTCGGCTCGGCCTGCGCGTCGGCTTCGGCCCCGGCGCCGCCCGAGGCATCCGCCTCGTCGTCGCCCGGACCGCCGGCTGGGCCTCCGTCGCCGGTCTCGCACGAGAACAACGGCGCGCCGACCTCGACCGTCTGGCCGGGCTCGGCGTGCAGGGCCGTGATCACCCCGGCGAAGGGCGACGGCAGCTCGACGACGGCCTTCGCCGTCTCGACGTCGGCGACGATCTGGTTGAGCTCGATGCGGTCGCCGACCGACACGCGCCAGGCGACGAGCTCCGACTCCGTGAGCCCCTCGCCGAGGTCGGGCAGCGCGAACGCGCGCACGCCGCTCACGCCTCGACCTCCGAGAGCGAGTTGGCGCGGCCGAGCACGCGGTCGACGCCGTCGAGGATGCGGTCGAGGTCCGGCAGATGGTGCTGCTCGAGCTTCGCCGGCGGGTACGGGATGTCGTGGCCCGTGACCCGTACGGGCGCGTGCTCCAGGTAGTCGAAGCAGCGCTCGGTGAGGCTCGCGGCGATCTCGGCGCCGACCCCGCCCTGCTGGCCCGCCTCGTGCGCGATGACGAGCCGGCCGGTGCGCCGCACGGAGGCCTCGAGGGTCGGGTAGTCCACCGGCGCCAAGGAGCGCAGATCGATGACCTCGATGGAGATCCCGTCCTCGGCCGCGGCGACCGCGGCGTCCGTGGCCGTCTGCACGAGGGCGCCGTAGGTGACGAGCGTCACGTCGTCCCCGGGGGCGACCACCGTCGCGATGCCCATCGGCTTCGCGTCGGCGAGGCTCGCGGTCTCGTCGACCTCGCCCTTCGCGTGGTAGCGGCGCTTGGGCTCGAAGAAGATCACCGGATCGTCGCAGGCGATGGCCTGCTGGATCATGACGTGCGCGTCCGCCGGGTTCGAGCAGACGACGACGCGGAGCCCAGCGGTGTGCGCGAAGTACGCCTCGGGCGACTCGGAGTGGTGCTCGGCTGCGCCGATGCCGCCGCCGAAGGGCACCCGGATCGTGATGGGCACCTTCACCGCGCCGCGCGAGCGGTAGTGCAGCTTCGCCACCTGCGCGACGATCTGGTCGAAGCCGGGATAGATGAAGCCGTCGAACTGGATCTCGACGACTGGGCGGAAGCCTCGGTAGGCGAGCCCGACCGCAGTGCCGATGAGCCCCGCCTCCGACAGCGGCGAGTCGACCACTCGCTCGCGGCCGAACTCCGCCTGGAGCCCGTCGGTGATGCGGAAGACGCCGCCGAGCGTGCCGATGTCCTCGCCCAGGAGGACGACGCGCGGGTCGGCGGTGAGGGCGTTGCGCAGGCCCCGGTTCAGGGCCTTGCCGAGGGTGAGGGTGGTCATCGCCCGGCTCCATTCTCGTCGGATGCCTCGTCGGCGAAGAGCGCGAGATACCGCGCGTACTGCTCGCGCTGGCGGGCGAGGTGGCTGTTCGGCTCGGCGTAGACGTGGTCGAACACGCTGAGGGCGGGCGGATCGGCGAGGCCGAGGCAGGCGGTGCGGAGCTCGGCCGCGGCGGCGTCGGCCGCCTCGGCCGTCTCGCGCTCGAGGCCGGCGACGTCGACCCCGAGCCCGTCGAGGAGGGCGAGCAGCCGAGCGATCGGATCGCGCTCCCGCCAGGCGGCGAGTTCAGCCTCGTCGCGGTAGCGGCTGGGGTCGTCGGCGGTGGTGTGCGGGCCCATGCGATAGGTGACGGCCTCGATGAGGCTCGGTCCTTCGCCGCGGCGGGCGCGCTCGAGGGCCATGCGGGTGACGGCGAGCACGGCGAGCACGTCGTTGCCGTCGACCCGGATACCGGGCATCGCGAAGCCGTCGGCGCGGCGGGCCAGCTCCTGCTTCGACTGCAGCCCGACCGGCTCGGAGATCGCCCAGTGGTTGTTCTGGCAGAAGAAGACGACGGGCGCGTCGAAGCTCGAGGCGAAGACGAACGCCTCGTTGACGTCGCCCTCGCTCGTGGCGCCGTCGCCGAAGTAGGCGATCGCGGCGGCGTCCGAGTGGTCCCAGCGCAACCCCATCGCGTAGCCGGTGGCGTGCAGCGCCTGCGCGCCGATGATGATCTGCGGCACCGCCACGCGGTGCGCGGCCGGGTCCCAGCCGGACGACGCGGTGCCGCGCCAGGTGGTCACGAGGCCCTCGGCGGCGACCCCGCGGGCCCAGGCCACGGCGAGCTCCCGGTAGCTCGTGAAGGCGAAGTCGTCGTCGCGGAGGGCGCGCACGGAGCCGATCTGCGCGGCCTCCTGCCCGGCGAGCGGCGGCCAGAGCCCGAGCTCGCCCTGACGCTGCAGCGCGACCCCCTCCGCGTCGAGCCGGCGGACGATGACCATGTCGCGGTAGAGCCGGCCGAGGGCGGCCGCGTCGACGTCGGCGACCCAGGGGTCGAACTCGGCGTCGTGGCGCCGGGCCCCCGTCTCGTCGACGAGCTGCACGAACGACTCGGGCCTCGTCAAGAGCCCGGTCGCATCACGGTCGGAAAGGGTCATCGTCGATCCTCCTGGTTCGGCGGGGCGCTTCGTGGGCGCTCCGACTCCGGCCACGTCGCCGGATACGCCTGAGGCTACGTCGGAAGGTCACACAGCTCAAGCATTGCCAGAATCATTGAGCATGTTGCCAAGGCGGCGGGCGCCGAACCTCGCTACACTGCGCAGCATGAGCACTCTCGACCACCTCGATCGAGCCCTCCTCGCCGCCCTCGCCGCCGACCATCGCGCGACCGTCGTCGCCCTCGCGGAGCGCCTGGGCCTCAGCCGCAACACGGTGCAGGCCAGGCTCGCCCGGCTCGAGGCATCCGGCGCCTTCGCGTCCTTCGAGCGGGCGATCGATCCGGCGCCGCTCGGCTACCCGCTCGAGGCCTTCGTCTCGGTGCACGTGCGGCAGAAGGAGCTCGGCGAGGTCGTGGCCCGCATCGCCGAGATCCCCGAGGTCCTGCAGGCTCACGGACTCTCCGGCTCGGTCGACCTGCTCGCGCGCGTCGTCTGCCGCGACGCGCACGACCTCTTCCGCATCGACGGCGAGATCCTCGCGATCGACGGGGTCGAGCGCACCGAGACCTCGCTCTCGATGGGCGAGCTCATCCCCTATCGACTCGGGCCGCTGCTCGATCGCTAGCCCGCTCGCGCAGCGCCGGCGAGCACCGGCCCGCGTCCGATCCTCGCCGGCGATCGCCAAGAATCCGTTGCAAACGAATAATTGCAAACAAATGCTTGCAAAGCTTTCTTTGCAACGCTATCTTTGCAGCCATGAGCGAGACGACTCCGAGCCACATCGAGGCCCAGCCGAGCAGCACCCGGCATCCCGGCATCGACCACGTGCTGTCGGCGACGGCCCTGAAGTCGCTCGGGCACCCGCTGCGCATCCGCATCTACGACGAACTGTCCTCCTACGGGCCGCTCACCGCGAGCGGGCTCGGCGAACGACTGAGCGAGTCGAGCGGGTCCATGAGCTACCACCTCCGCCAGCTCGAACGCGCCGGCCTCGTCCGCGAGGACACCAGCCGCGGCACCGGCCGTGAACGGTGGTGGGAGCGCACGCCCGGCTCGGTCGCCGTGCCCGACCCGCAGGACCTGCCCCCGGGCAGCGCCGAGCGGCTGGCCGCGAAGCTCGTCGAAGACGAGTGGCTCACGATCCGCGACCGCAACTACCGGGACTTCGTCGCCGACGGCCCGCACGTCTTCGGCAAGGAGTGGCTCGAGGTCGCGACGAGCGACACGATCAACCTCCGGCTCACCGTCGAACAGCTCGCCGAGCTCGTCGCCGAGATCGACGCGGTGTTCCTGAAGTTCGGCGAGCGCTACAAGCGCACGCCCACGCCGGGCTCCATGCCCGTCCAGATCCACCTCAACGCCTTCCCGCTCGTGCGCGGCGAGGCCACCCAGGACCACACTCGGAAGGAGTGATCACCATGACCACCGCCACCCTCTCCCCCGGCGCCGGCCGCCTCGCCGACCTCGCCGTCCGCAGCGGCCTCGGGCTCGCGAGCTGGGGCCTGCGCCGCGCCAGCCGGCGCACCGACCGCGAGCAGCTGCTCGGCCGCGCCGAGGCCCGGGCCGCCGCCGAGCGCGCCCTCGCCGAGCGCGACGAGCTGTTCCGCAGCGCGGGCTACCTCCCGCTCTGAGCCTCACGCCGCGCTGCGGCCCAGCGAAACGACGGATGCCCCGCCCGAACGAATCGGGCGGGGCATCCGCGTGTCAGGCGGGAACCGCGGTCACTCGACCTCGGAACCCTCGGCCGGCGCGTCGGTGTGCTCGCCAGTGGCGGCACGACCCTCGACGTCGGCGTCCTCCTGCAGGACCGGGGCGAGCGAGAGCTTGCCGCGGTCGTCGATCTTGGTGATCTCGACGAGCAGCTTCTGCCCGACGCCCAGCACGTCCTCGACGTTCTCGACGCGCTTGCCGCCGGCGAGCTTGCGCACCTCGGAGATGTGCAGCAGGCCGTCCTTGCCCGGCAGCAGCGACACGAAGGCGCCGAACGTGGCGATCTTCACGACGGTGCCGAGGAACTGCTCGCCGACCTCCGGGTTGGTGGGGTTCGCGATCGCGTTCACCTGGGCGCGGGCCGCCTCGGCCGAGGGGCCGTCGGTGGCGCCGATGTAGACGGTGCCGTCCTCCTCGATGGAGATGTCGGCGCCGGTCTCGTCCTGGATCGCGTTGATCGTCTTGCCCTTCGGGCCGATCAGCTCGCCGATCTTGTCGACCGGGATCTGCACGCTGATGACGCGCGGAGCGGTCGGGGCCATCTCGTCCGGGCCGTCGATCGCCGCGTTGAGCACGGCGAGGATGGTGGTGCGGGCCTCCTTGGCCTGGGTGAGCGCGCCGGCGAGCACCGAGGCGGGGATGCCGTCGAGCTTCGTGTCGAGCTGGATGGCCGTGACGAACTCGCTCGTGCCGGCGACCTTGAAGTCCATGTCGCCGAGCGCGTCCTCGGCACCGAGGATGTCGGTGAGCGCCGCGTAGCGGGTCTCGCCGTTCACGGTGTCGGAGATGAGGCCCATGGCGATGCCGGCGACCGGGGCGCGCAGCGGCACACCGGCGTTCAGCAGCGACAGGGTCGAGGCGCAGACGGAGCCCATCGAGGTCGAGCCGTTGGAGCCGAGGGCCTCGGACACCTGACGGATCGCGTAGGGGAACTCTTCGCGCGTGGGCAGCACCGGCACGAGCGCGCGCTCGGCGAGAGCGCCGTGCCCGATCTCGCGACGCTTCGGCGACCCGACGCGGCCGGTCTCACCGGTCGAGTAGGGCGGGAAGTTGTAGTTGTGCATGTAGCGCTTCTTGGTGACCGGGCTCAGCGAGTCGATCTGCTGCTCGAGCTTCAGCATGTTCAGCGTGGTGACGCCCAGGATCTGGGTCTCGCCGCGCTGGAAGATGGCCGAGCCGTGCACGCGGGGCACGACCTGCACCTCGGCGTCGAGCGGACGGATGTCGGCGAGGCCGCGGCCGTCGATGCGGACGCCCTCCTCGAGCACGCGCGTACGCATGACCTTCTTGGTGACCGACTTGTACGCCGCGGAGACCTCGGCGTTGGCCGACTCGGGCAGCTCGCCCGCCTCGACCTTGGCCGCGATGTGCTCCTTGACGCGCGCCTTGAGTGCGTCGTCGGCGTCCTGACGCTCGACCTTGCCGGCGATCTGGTAGACGTCCTTCAGCTCGGCGGCCGCGAAGGCCTCGACGGCCTCCTTGACCTCAGGCTGGTACGGCGGGAACGTCGGGTAGTCAGCGACGGGCTTCGCGGCGGTCTTGGCGACCTGCTGCTGCGCCTCGACGAGCTGCTTGATGAAGGGCTTCGAGGCCTCGATGCCCTGCGCGATGACGGTCTCGTCGGGCTTGACGGCGCCGCCCTGGATGAGGTTCCACGCGTTGTCGGTCGCCTCGGCCTCGATCATCATGATCGCGACGTCCTCGGAGCCGTCGGCCTCGGACACGACGCGGCCCGCGACGACCATGCTGAACACGGCCTCCTCGAGCTGGCCGTGCTTCGGGAACGCGACCCACTGGCCGTCGATGAGCGCGACGCGGACGCCGGCGACCGGGCCGGAGAACGGCAGGCCGGACAGCTGCGTCGAGAGCGACGCGGCGTTGATGGCGAGCACGTCGTAGAGCTCGTCGGGCTCGATGGCGAGGACGGTCACGACGACCTGGACCTCGTTGCGCAGGCCCTCGACGAAGGAGGGGCGGAGCGGGCGGTCGATGAGGCGGCAGGTGAGGATCGCCTCGGTCGAGGGGCGGCCCTCACGGCGGAAGAACGAGCCGGGGATGCGGCCCGCGGCGTACATGCGCTCTTCGACGTCGATCGTGAGCGGGAAGAAGTCGAAGTGATCCTTCGGCTGCTTCGAGACGCTCGTCGCCGAGAGCAGCATGGTCTCTTCGTCGATGTAGGCGACGGCGGAGCCCTGCGCCTGCTGGGCGAGGCGTCCGGTCTCGAAGCGGATGGTGCGGGTGCCGAACTTGCCGTTGTCGATGACGGTCTCGGCGAACGTGATTTCAGGACCTTCCAAGAGGTCTCTCTCCTTTGTTTCCCGTCGCACCCCGTGTGGGCACGACTGCATACGAAGGAGCAGGAACAGGCAATACGAATCGCATCAGGACGATGCGCTCACGCTGGCCACCAGTAGAAGTCCACCGAATCGAGTCGGTAAGCCACCACAGGGGACCAGCTTCCTGCCGGCCTGCTCCGAAGGTGCTCGGTGTTCAGTTGCGGTTCGCGGCCCGCTGCGAGGCAGAGCTGCGAGGCGGTGACCACTCGGGCAACCGCTTCGACTCTAGCAGAGCGGCCCCGGTCGGAGCGGGAATCCGGAGCAGGGCGAGTTCCGGCCGCTTGGGCGAGCGACCCTCCCCCGCGGTCCGTCCGCGCAGTCGGCGGACCACCCAGGGCAGCACGTGCAACGCCATCCAGGTGGGCCCGGAGACCCGCGTCCGGTGCGCGCCGTCGTGCAGCGCGAGCTCGAGGTCGGCGAGCACCGCGGCGTCCGGGATGCCGAGCGAGCGCGCCGCGGCGTAGGCCAGCGTGCGGTGGCCGGCGGGGTTCAAGTGCACCCGGTCGGCCGCCCAGCTGGAGCGGGCGCGCAGCTCGGGCGCGTGCTCGACGTCGACCAGCACGGCGCCGTGCTCCGCGGCGAGCGCGCGGAGCCGCTCGTCGAAGCGGGCGAAGCGGGCCCGCAGGCCGCGCACCTCCCAGCGCTCGGGCAGGAACGGGGTGACGACGAGCACCCGGCATCCGGCGGCGGCGGCCGCGCGGAGGCCTTCCCCGAGCTGATCGGCGAGCGCGACGGGGTCGGCGCTGCGCTGCACGAGGTCGTTGCCGCCGACGAAGATGCCGACGAGCTCCGCCCCGAGGGCGAGCGCCGCGGGCAGCTGCTCGTCGACGACGTCGCGGATGCGGCGGCTGCGCACCGCGAGGTTCGCGTACTCGACGCCGGGCCCCGGCCGGCTCATCGCGAGCAGCATGGCGAGACGGTCGGCCCAGCCGCGGTACTCGCCGGGGGCGGTGCGCGAGTCGTCGCAGAGCCCCTCGGTGAGCGAGTCGCCCACCGCGACGAAGCGGAGCGGCGCGCCGACGGCGCGGGCCGGGTCGGGTGCGGCCGGGGCCGGGAGCTCGGCCGGCACGAGCCCCGCGGCGCGCGCCCTGGCGTCGCGGTAGTGGCCGAGGAGCTCCTCGCAGAGCACGTCCCACCCCCGGCCCTCGACGCCCCGGCGGGCCGCCCGGCCGAAGGCGCGGCGCTTGGCGGCGTCGCCCGCGAGGTCGGTGACACGGGCGGCGAACTCGTCGAGGTCGCCCGGTCGGTAGAGCCAGCCGTCGACGCTCTGCCGCACGAGGTCGAGCGGGCCGCCGGCGCCGGTGGCGACGACCGGCACGCCGCTCGCGTGCGCCTCCTGCACGGTCTGGCAGAACGTCTCGCTCTCCCCCGGGTGCACGAAGACGTCGAAGCTCGCGAGCGTCGTCGCGAGCTCCTCGCCGCCGAGGAACCCGGTGAAGACCGCGTCGGGCAGCAGCGCCTCGAGCTCGTCGCGGGACGGCCCGTCGCCGACGACGACGAGTCGGATGCCGGGCACGCCGCGGAGCGCGCGCAGATCCTCGACCTGTTTCTCCGGCGCGAGCCGGCCGACGTAGCCCACGACGACCTCGCCGCCCGGCGCGATCCGCCGCCGCCATGCCTCGTCGCGACGTCCCGGCCGGAATCGTACGAGGTCGACGCCGCGCCGCCACAGCCGGGCGCCGGAGACGCCGAGCGCGTCGAGCCGCTCGAGCGCCGAGTTCGAGGGCGCGAGCGTGAGCGTCGCCCGGCCGTGCAGCCGCGCGACGTGCCGTTCCAGCGCCGGCGCCGCGGCCGGAATCCCGTAGCGGGCGGCGTAGGCCGGGACATCCGTCTGGTAGACCGCCACGCTCGGTACGCCGATCGCCTCGGCGGCGCGCGCACCCTGCCAGCCGAGCACGAACGGCGAGGCGAGGTGCACGACGTCCGGCGAGAACTCCGCGAGCGCCGCGGTGAGCCGGCGCAGGCCCGGCACCGCGATCCGCACCTGCGGATAGCGCGGCAGCGGCGTCGACGGCAGCTGCAGCAGGTGCGCGCCGCGGAGCTCCGTCTCGTCGACGCGGCCGGCGCGCGGCGCGATGACGAGGGCCTCGTGCCCGGCGCGCTCCAGGTGCCCCAGCACCTGGAGGAGCGAGTGGGTGACCCCGTTCATGTGCGGGAGGAACGATTCGGCGAGGATCGCGACCTTCACAAGACCAGGGTGCCCCGGCCGCACCGCCGCTCGGTACGAACACGGGCCGGGGCACCGAGGATTCACCGCCGCGTCGGCGAGCGTTCGCCGCCCGGTCGCGAATCGGTCGCCGGACGGACGGCGCTCGAGCCTTGCCGCCGTGCCGGGAGCGGCGTTGCATGGCAGGGCGGCGCCGAATCCTGGCACCGCTCCATCGATCGAGGAGGACCTCATGGCATCCGTCGCGCGCGTGACCACCATCACCGCCCGCTCCGAGCAGAGCTTCGACGACGCGATCTCCGCGGGCGTCGCCCGGGCGTCCGAGACGCTGCGCAACGTCTCCGGCGCCTGGGTGAAGGAGCAGAAGATCGAGGCGAGCGACGGCGTGATCACCGGTTGGTCGGTGACGCTCGAAGTGACCTTCGTGCTCGACGACTGACGGCGCTCGCCGCCCGGCCACCCGCCGTTCACCCCGCCGGGATAGCAAGGCGGGGTGTCAGACGACGCCCTCGCCCAGCTCGCGGCCTCGCCGTGGCTGCTGCCCGCGCTCTTCGCGCTCGTCGTCGGCGATGCCTTCCTCGTGGTGCTGCCGAGCGAGACCCTGGTCGTGGCCCTGGGGGCGCTCGCGGCGACCACGGGGCATCCGAACCCGTTCGTGGTGATCCCGGTCGCCGCGGTCGGCGCCGTCGTCGGCGACCTCGCCTGCTACGGGATCGGCCGCGCGGGCGGCCTCGAGCGATGGGCGTGGCAGCGGAAGCCCCGGGTCGCCGCCGCGATCTCGCGGGTCCGGCGCACCGTGGGCCGGCGCACGGCCGTGCTCGTGTTCACCGCCCGCTACGTGCCCTTCGCCCGGATCGCCGTGAACCTCGCCGCCGGCGCCGTGCGGATCCCGCTCGGCCGATACCTGCCGCTGTCGGCGTGCGCTGGGCTCGCGTGGGCGGTCTTCAACACCGCGATGGGGGCGGTCGTGGGCTCCGCGTTCGCGGACCAGCCGCTGCTCGCCCTCGCGGTCTCGGTGCCCGTCGCGATCCTCGCGGGCCTCGGGGTGGACGCGTTCGTCCGCCGCCTCGCCCCCTGATCCCGCTCAACCGCCGAGTTGCCCGACTTTCATGAAAGTCGGGCAACTCGGTTGGTTGGGCGGGCGGGTGGGGCTACTCGCCGGCGAGGCCGCCGATGAGGTGCCCCATCGGCCGGTCGAGCCGGAACGGGTCGCTCACGAGCTGCGAGCGGTCGGTGCGCTCGACGAGCTCGGCGAACTCCTTCGCGCCGCGGAAGATCCGGTCGGGCAGCGAGCGCACACCGTCGCCCTCCGCGCCGCCCCAGTCGCTCGTCGCGGCGAACACCCCGGTGGTCACCGGCACCGCGTGCAGGTAGGTGAACAGCGGGCGCATCGCGTAGTCGATCGCGAGCGAGTGCCTGGGCGTGCCGCCGGTCGCGCCGAGCAGCACCGGCAGATCGGTGAGGGCCTGCGGGTCGATCACGTCGATGAACGACTTGAACAGTCCCGCATAGCTCGTCGTGAAGATCGGTGTGACGGCGATGAGCCCGTCGGCCGAGGCCACGGCGTCGAGCGCCTCCTCGAGCTTCGGCGGCGCGAAGCCCATGAGCAGGTGGTTCGTGATGTCGTGGGCGAGTTCCCGCAGCTCGAAGGTGCGCACCTCGGCCTCGACCCCGCGCTCGGCGAGGGCGGCGACCGAGTCCTGGGCGAGGCGGTCGGCGAGCTGGCGGGTCGAGCTCGGCGTGGAGAGCCCCGCCGAGACGACGACGATCTGCTTGGTGGTCATCGTGCACCTCCTGCACGGGTCGCGGCGGGGCCGAAGGCCGAGCCGGCGGGCGCGGGCGCGTCCTGGTAGGGCGAGGCGCCCGCGGTCAGGTTGTCGCCGCGGTTGGCGTTCGGGGTCGCCTGGCGGGGCGCCTGGTCGCCGTACTTCGCGGCGACGAGCGAGGCGTGCGTCGGGGCGTCGGGGACGTCCGCCGGGCGGTTCTTCGCGAACTCGGTGCGCAGCACGCCGACGACCTCGCCGAGCAGATCGAGCTGCTCGAGCACGGTCTTCAGCGGGAGCCCCGCGTGGTCGACGAGGAACAGCTGGCGCTGGTAGTCGCCCACGTAGTCGCGGAAGCCGAGCGTGCGGTCGATGACCTCCTGCGGGCTGCCCACGGTCAGCGGGGTCTGCTGGGTGAACTCCTCGAGGCTCGGGCCGTGGCCGTAGACCGGCGCATTGTCGAAGTACGGCCGGAAGTCGCGCACCGCGTCCTGCGAGTTGCGGCGCATGAAGACCTGGCCGCCGAGGCCGACGATCGCCTGCGCGGCGGTGCCGTGGCCGTGGTGCTCGAAGCGCTGCCGGTACAGCGCGATCATACGCTGGGTGTGCGAGGCGGGCCAGAAGATGTGGTTCGCGAAGAAGCCGTCGCCGTAGTAGGCGGCCTGCTCGGCGATCTCCGGGGTGCGGATGGAGCCGTGCCAGACGAACGGGGGCACGCCGTCGAGCGGGCGCGGCGTCGAGGTGAAGCCCTGCAGCGGGGTGCGGAACTTGCCCTCCCAGTCGACGACGTCCTCGCGCCAGAGTCGGTGCAGCAGCTCGTAGCTCTCGACCGCGATGGGCAGGCCCTGCCGGATGTCTTTGCCGAACCAGGGGTAGACCGGCCCCGTGTTGCCGCGGCCGAGCATGAGGTCGGCGCGGCCGCCGGAGACGTGCTGCAGCATCGCGTAGTCCTCGGCGATCTTCACCGGGTCGTTCGTGGTGATGAGCGTCGTTGCGGTGGAGAGCTGCAGCGTCGAGGTCTGCCCGGCGATGTAGGCGAGCGTCGTCGTGGGCGAGGACGACCAGAACGGCGGGTTGTGGTGCTCGCCGAGGGCGAAGACGTCGAGACCGACCTCTTCGGCGTGCTTGGCGATCGCGATGGTCGCCTGAATCCGCTCGGCCTCGGTCGGCGTGCGGCCGGTCGTCGGGTCCTGCGTGATGTCGCTGACGGTGAAGATTCCGAACTGCACGGCGTCCTCCTGGGGTGCGGGTCGAGTGCTTTCAATGCGTTTGCATAGATAGGGAACGGGCTCGCCCCCGAAGCTATTCCCGCTTCACCGATTCGATCGAACCAGCGGCGGATGACGCAGCGGATCCAGTCTGCCCTGCCGCCGCCGTCCGCGGACACCCGGGGGCTAGACTCCGGAGTGATGGGCAGCATCTCGGTCGTCATCCCCTGCTTGGACGATGCCGCCATGCTTCGGGCCTGCCTCGCCGCGCTGGCCGTGCAGACCCGCCCGGCCGACGAGATCATCGTCGTCGACAACGGCTCGCGCGACGACTCGGCCGCCGTCGCCCGCGCCGCCGGCGCCCGCGTCGTGACGGAGCCGCGCCGCGGCATCTGGCCCGCAACCGCCGCCGGCTTCGACGCGGCCCGCGGCGAGCTACTCGCCCGGCTCGACGCGGACTCGGTGCCCCCGCCCGACTGGCTCGCCCGCGTCGAGCGGCGGATGTCGGAACCCGACGCCCCCACCGCGGTCACCGGCCCCGGCCGCTTCTACGGGGGCACCGCGTTCACGCGCTGGGTCGCCAGGCACCTCTACATCGGCGGCTACTTCTGGGCCATCGGCATCCTGCTCGGCCATCCCCCGCTCTTCGGCTCGAACTATGCGCTGCGCAGCGAGGCGTGGCGCGAGCTGCGCGGGATCGTGCACCGCGACCGCGCCGACGTGCACGACGACCTCGACCTCGCCTGGTGGCTGCGCCCCGGCATGTCCGTCGCCTACGAGCGCGGGCTGCTCGTCGGCGTCTCGGCGCGGCCGTTCGACAGCTGGGGCGCGCTCGGACGCCGGCTGCGGATGGCGTTCCACACCCTCGCGGTCGAGTGGCGCGAATGGCCGGCGCTCGAGCGGCGGGCCGAGCACCGCGCGGCGGCGACGGACACCGCCATCGCGGACGAGGGCGATCAGGCGGTCGCGTAGAGCTCGAGCAGGTCGCGCACGAGCTGGTGCGGGGTCGTCTCGCACGGGCTGTGCCCGGTCCGGTACACGGCGAAGCGCGCGCCGAGCTCCCGGGCCGAGCGCTCGTGCAGCTCGAGCGGCCACAGGTCGTGCGCCCCGACCGCCACGAGCTTCGGGACGGCGGAGGCCGCGACCTCGCGCCGGAAGTCGGGGGTTGCCATCATGCACGCGATGAGATCGTCGACGCTGTCGCGGCGGGTGAGCCGGAACCGCTCGCGCACGAAGGCGAGACGGCCCGGCGGCACCCGGTTCAGATTGTTGCGGATGCCCCAGAGCATGAGTGCGGCGCCCTGCCTGGGCGTCGTGAAGCCGGAGATCGCGCCGATCCGCTTCACCCCGCGGAACGCCTGCCCGGGCTCCGGTGGACTCGACAGCAGCGCCAGGCTCGCGAAGCGCTCCGGTGCCAGGGTGAGCGCCTCCTGCGCGATCGTGCCCGCGAAGCTGTAGCCGAGCACGTGCGCCGGCCCGTTCCCCGCGGCGAGCACCGCGAGGAGGTCGTCGAGGAAGAGCGTGCGTTCGTAGCGCGCGGCCGGCGGGTCGAGCCGCCAGGGGCCCGCTCCGGCGGACTCGTACTGCCCCGCGAGGTCGAAGGCCTCGACGCGGTAGCCGGCGTCGGCGAGCAGCGGCAGCATGAGGACGAAGTCCTCCTTGGAGCCGGTCGCGCCGGGCACGAGCAGCACTCTCGGCCCGTCGGCCGGGCCCATGGTCAGCCCCGCGAGCCGCCCGCTCGGGACGTCGAACCAGCAGCGCTCGGCACCGTCCGGCAGCGAGCGCCAGTCGAAGTCGGGGATCGCGGCGTCGAGTTCGGCCGCGTGCGCCTGCCAGCCCGCGGGCGGTGGCGCGAGCACACCCGCCGGCGTGCTCCGGAAGGCGGCATCCGTCGCCCGCTCCGCTTCATCTGGACCGCGCTCAGTCACGCCCTCACGATAGCGCCGAGGCTGCTCGAATCGGCGGAACGCGGGCGCGACGCCGGGACTCGGCGACCCCTCGGCGATCCCTCGCCGAGCCATCGCCGAGAGCGAACACTGGGCGGCTTCGAAGCTGCGGCCCGTAGGCTGGCGCCCATGGCTACCGTCGCGCTCACCATGGACACCTTCGAGAAGACGATCCTCGAAGGCGGCACCGTCTTCGTCGACTTCTGGGCGTCCTGGTGCGGCCCCTGCCTGCAGTTCGCGCCGAACTACGAGGCGGCGGCCGAGGCGAATCCCGACCTCGTCTTCGCGAAGGTCGACACCGAGGACCAGCAGCAGCTCGCCGCGGCGATGAACATCACCTCGATCCCCACGATCATGGCGTTCAAGGACGGCATCGGCGTCTTCGCGCAGGCCGGGGCGCTCCCCCGCCCGGTGCTCGACGACCTCGTCTCGCAGGTGCGCGAGCTCGACATGGACCAGGTCCGCGAGCAGCTCGCGCGCGAGGAGGGCGGTCAGGCCTCCTGACCCCCGCCGGGCGCGCGCCGCGCGCCCGGATTCGGACCGTCAGACCGTCTCGTCGATCCCGCTGAGGTCGAGCTCGACCTTGAACGGCCGGCCGTCGCCCACGATGCGCGCCGGCACCCGAACGTACTTGCCCTCCCCGCGCAGCGCGTCGAGCCGGTCGACGTAGCGATCCTCCGCCGCCTGGCCGAGGTAGCCCGCGTGCCGGGGCCGCTGCCCGCCGACGAGCTGCACGCCCACCCGGTACCGACGGGCCATCCACCGGCTCGCCCGCGGCACGAGGACCGCCGCCTGCTCGGGCCCGCCCTGGGTGCGCGCGATCTCGATGGCAGCCTGCCGGTGCGCCGCACCGTCGACGGGGACGACGGTGCGCACCTCGCGATCGGCCGACGGCGCCTCGACGAGGGTGAGGTCGTCGACGCCGAGCAGATTGCCCCACTGGTCGGGGTTCGCGCCGCGCTTCTCTCGGCCGATCGAGACCACGAGGTACACGAGCGCGGCCGCGAGCAGCACGATGAGCGGCCAGAACAGCCACGGCTCGGCGCCCGGCCGCACGAAGCTCGTCGCGAGCAGCACGACGAAGAGCGTGAGGTAGGGGAACGGCTCCCACAGGAGCAGGGGCTTGCGGCGGGGGGCTGGCATGCCCTCAACGGTATCTGCTCGATCGCCGCCGACTCACGGCGGCTTCCCAGCGCTCAGCGCAGCCCGGGCAGCCGGGCCGCGACCTCCTCGAGCACCCGCTCGTCGCCCGCGTAGATGCCGGACTCGCGCGGCCAGTGCGCGACCACCTCGTCGAAGCCGAGCTCGCGGGCCCGCTCGACGGCGTCCTCGAAGGCGGCGGCGCTCGCGAGCGAGTACCGGTCGCCCTCGTCGAGCGAGAGCACCCGCGCGACGCCGGCGATGTCGCGGCCCTGCTCGGCGCACGCTTCCGCGAAGCGCTGCGACAGCTCGCCGACGTGCCGCCACCATGCCTCGGCGTCGAGCTCGGCGCGCCCCGTCGTGATCCAGCCGTCGGCGAGCCGTGCCGCGAGCGCGAGGCCGCGCGGACCGTTGGCCGCGAGCTGCAGCGGCAGCCGCGGCGACTGCGCCGGCTCGCCGACCATGCGGGCATGGTCCGCGGCGAACCACTGCCCGGCGAACGAGATGCCGCCCGAGCCCGGCTGCTCGAAGCGCAGCAGTCGGTCGAGCGCCTCGACGAACTCGACGTACCGCTCGTGCCGCTGCCGGGGCGACAGGGCCTCCTGCCCGAGCACGTGGGCGTCGAAGCCCGTGCCGCCGGAGCCGAGCCCGGCGACCACGCGTCCGCCGGCGATCTGGTCGAGGGTCGCGAGCTCCTTCGCGAACGGCACCGGGTGACGGAAGTTCGGGTTCGCGACGAAGGTGCCGAGCCGGATCGTCGAGGTCGCCGTCGCCGCCGCGGTGAGCGTCGGCACGGTCGCGTGCCAGGGCTCGTCGGCGAGCGAACGCCAGGAGAGGTGGTCGTACGTCCAGGCGACGTCGAAGCCGTACGCCTCCGCCGCTTGCCAACGGCGGGCGGCCTCCGGCCACGCGAACTGGGGAAGGATGACGATGCCGAAGCGCATGGGGCGAGCCTAGGCCCCTCGTTCCTCGCCCGCACGCGGCGGAAGCGGCAGCGCGGCGGTGACGGGGATCGGCTCCGCGCCGAGCTCCACGGCCGGTGCCGAGGCCTCGTCGCCCGGCCCGCCGCGGGTGCCGCCGGGCGCGGCCTGGCCGCGCTCGAGCTTGACGCAGACGATGCCCGCCAGGATGAGCACCCCGCCGAGGATCTGCAGGGCGCTCAGCACCTCTCCGAGCAGCACCCAGCCGGCGATGCCCGCGAAGACCACCTCGGACAGCCCGAGGAAGGCTGCGAGCCGGGAGCCGAGCCGGCCGATCGCGGCGAGCCCGGCGCTGTACGCGAAGGCCGTGGAGAGCACGCCCACGGCGATCAGCGGCACGAACCACGGCGCCTCGGCGCCGAGGAACGCGACGTCGTCGAAGACGAAGCGCATCGGCAGCAGGCCCGTGACGCCGAGCAGCGCGAGCGCGACGGCCCCGACGACGAAGCCGGCGGCGATGAGGGCGAGCGGCGGCAGCCGGGCGGCCGAGGACTCGCCGACGAGGTAGTAGACGCAGACCCCCAGCATCGCGAGCGCGGCGAAGGCGAGTCCCAGCGGGTCGAGCCGGCCGCCGCCCGGGCCGATGACGAGCACGAGGCCCGCGAGCGCGAGCACCGAGCCCGCGAGCACGATGCGCTGCGGCATCCGCCGGGAGCGCGCCCAGGCGAGCAGCACGAGCGCGATCGGTGCGAGGTACTCGATGAGGAGCGTGAGCGAGACCGGGATGCGCTCGAGCGAGGCGTAGAAGAAGAACTGCACGCCGGCGACGGCGATGAGGCCGAACAGCAGCACGGTCCAGCGCGCCCGCCAGAGCGGGCGGAGGTCGCCGCGGAGGGCGAGAACGCCGGGGACGGCGAGGATGACGGCGGCGATCGAGATGCGGGCGAGCACCGCCGCGCCGGGGCTCCAGCCGTTCTCGAGCAGCGGTTTCACGAACACGCCGCCCACGCCGAAGGCGAGCCCCGCCGCCACCCCCAGGGCGATTCCCGTCACGCCGCGCGATCCGCGCACGAGCCCTCCTCGACTCCGATGCCGAGACGTCCACCAAGTCATGGGTGAACGTCGTTATGCTCGTGACAGTACGGCACGCCGAAGTCAGGAGTCAAATGATTTTCACCAATGACACGATCGATGCCCTGCACTTCGCCGCCGCCCTCGCGAACACGGTTCCAGAGGCCAGCGCCTCCGGCACCGATGAGCTGGGCGACCCCGCCGCCCTCGTCGCGATCCTGGACCGGTGGTGGTACTCGGGCCGGCGCGACGGCGACGCCAGGGAGCTCGCCGAGGTGGCCGCCGCCCGGGCGCGACTGCGCGCGCTGTGGTCGCGCGACCGCGACGAGGCGGTCGACGAGGTGAACGCGATCCTCGCCGAGTCGAACGCGGTCCCCCGGCTCGTCCGGCACGACGCGCTCGACTGGCACATCCACGCGACCTCGGCCGAGGCCCCGCTCGCGGAGCGCATCCTCGTCGAGGTCGCCATGGCCTTCGTCGACGTCGTGCGCGCCGACCAGCTCGAGCGGCTCCGCACCTGCGACGCCGACGACTGCGAGGCCGCCTACCTCGACCTCTCGAAGAACGGCTCGCGCCGCTTCTGCTCGACCCGCTGCGGCAACCGCATGGCCGTGCGCGCCTACCGCGCGCGGGCATGACGAAGGCCCCCGGCCTTGCTCCGAGGAGCAGGTGCGGGGGCCTTCGCAAGAAGTTCGCGGCTCATCGAGAGCCATGCCGGACTTCGGCGCGCCGCACGAGGGCGGCGCCGGCGGCACTTAGCGGCGCAGCCCGAGACGCTCGATGAGCGCACGGTAGCGCTCGATGTCGACGTCGGCGAGGTAGCCGAGCAGACGACGGCGCTGACCGACGAGGAGCAGCAGACCACGACGCGAGTGGTGGTCGTGCTTGTGCTCCTTCAGGTGCTCGGTGAGGTCCTTGATGCGCTTGGTGAGGATCGCGATCTGGACCTCAGGGGATCCAGTGTCACCGGGGTGCGTCGCGTACTCTTCGATGATCGCCTTCTTGGTCTCTGAATCCAGTGCCATAGAGGGATCCCCTTTCTTCTCGTTGCGCGCTGCCCGGGGCCTGATGCCTGGGCTCTCTTCATGCGCGGCCGGTGGACGGCAACCGAACAAGCTTAGCAGAGCGCGGGCGCCCGGCTTGCCCCAGACTGGAAGCATGGTGTTCGCCATCAAGCGCGTCTACGAGGCCGCCTCCGCCGACGACGGAGTCCGGGTGCTCGTCGACCGGCTCTGGCCGCGCGGGGTGAGCCGGGAGCGGGCCGAGCTCGACCGCTGGGCGAAGGAGGTCGCCCCCTCCCCCGAGCTGCGCACCGCCTGGCATCACCGGCTCGAGGACTTCGCCCACTTCGCCGCGCAGTACCGGCGGGAGCTCGACGCGGGCACGGCCGGCACCGAGCTCCTCGAGCTCGGCCGCGAGCATCCGCGGGTGACCCTCCTCTTCGGCGCGCGCGACGAGCGGGTGAACCACGCCGCGGTGCTGCTCGACTGGCTCGCCGCGCACGGCGCCGAGGTCGAGCGGCCGGCCTGAACCCAGGCTGGCCGGAGCCCGAGCCGCTCAGGCGCGCGACTCGGCGAGCGTGAGGCCGGGCTGCGGCTGCTTCCGGAACTGGCCCGTCACGGCGAGCAGCACGATGATCGCGGCGTAGAGGATCCAGCCCGGCCAGCCGAGCATCGACCCCCACGGATCGGCCGGGAGGTCGCTCGCGTCGACGAAGATCAGGAACTGGGAGCCGGCGGTGTTGAGCGCCGCGTGCGCGATCACCGCGGGCCACACGGAGGCGCTGCGCAGCCGCAGCCAGCCGATCACCGTGCCGACGAGCACGCAGAAGACGACCATGCAGAGGACGCCGAGCACGTCGGTGCGGCCGTAGTTGTAGCCGAGCAGCACGACCGGCGCGTGCCAGACGCCCCAGACGACCCCGCTCGCCACGAGCGCCGCCCAGGTGCCGAGGGGGCGCAGCGCCGGCAGCAGCCAACCGCGCCAGCCGAGCTCCTCGCCGAACGTCGCCCCGCAGTTGACGAGCGTGACGATCGGCAGCATCAGGAGGGTGATCGTCACGACGGTCGCGGCATCCGCGCCCTGCCCGCCGCTCGCGGCGAGCGCCGCGGCGACGCCGCTGACGCCGCTCAGGTCGAGCCGGATGAGCCCCATCGCGTCGCCGAGGAGGAGCGCGGCGAACGGGATGACGGTGAAGCCGACCGCGCCGAGCGCGACGAAGAGCCAGGTCCGCCCCGCGGGCCGCAGCGGCCAGAGCCCCAGCCAGCGCGGCACGCTCGGGGCGCGCTGCACCCAGAACGCCACGACGAGGGCGGCGATCGTCGGGGTGAACATCATCGCGAGCGTCAGCGGACCGAACCACGGGCTCGCGAGCCCCTCGCCCGAGAGCCAGACCGGCAGTTCGACGAGCCAGGCGCCGCCGAGCGCGATGACGAGGAAGACCATCACCGCCCGCCACGGCACCGCACTCGGCAGCACCGGCCCGCGCTCGGAGTTCTTCGCCCGCTGGCGGTCGGCGGCGCTCACGGCGCCCGCCCCGGCCGCGCCCGGCACCGTCGTGGTGGTGGTCTCGGAATCGCTCATGCGTCCCATCGAAGCGGAGCGGGCGGATGGCCCGCCTCCCCCGTGCGGCGGAATCGCCTCCCCCGCCCGTGGGAGCGTCAGGGCGCGAGCAGGAAGATCGCGGGCCAGCCGTTGTGCGCGTACACGATGACCGCGAAGACCACCGCGTCGAACAGCAGGTGCACGGTCAGCACGTAGGTGAGCGACTTCGTGAGGGTGAAGGTCCAGCCCTGGACGAGGGCGAAGGGGATGGTGAGCAGCGGCCCCCAGGACTGGTAGCCGAGCTCCCAGAGGAAGGAGACGAACACCGTCGCCTGCAGCAGGTTCGCCTGCCAGACCGGGAAGTGCCGCCGGAGCAGCGTGAACACCGTGCAGATGAAGAACAGCTCGTCCCAGGTGCCGACGGCGTTCACGCCGACGAAGAGACGGGCGATCTCGTCGGGCGCGACCACGGTCGGCCAGTTCGTGTAGACCCCGGAGGTGATGAAGTAGAACGGCAGGATGAGCCATCCCGCCACGACGACCGCGGCGAGGTAGCCCCACTGCGCGGGCGTCCAGCGCTGTCCCGTGCGCCACGGGAATCGGATCACCTTCTCGCGGTAGAGGAAGCGCGAGACGAGGTACGGCACGGCGACGGCGAGCCCGAGCACGACGGCGAAGCGGACCATCCCCTCGTTCGAGAGGTCGGCCTTCAGCGAGACGGTGGAGATGATCAGCTGGCCGAGCGCGATGAGCGCGAGATCGGCGGCGAGCCGCTCGGTGCGGCCGCTGCGGTCGCAGAGCCAGGCGCCGACGAGGCCGGCGGCGAGCAGCGCGTAGCCCGGCCAGACGAGCTGCACGCCGAACAGCAGCACCGCCGCACCGCAGACCGCGGCGGCGGGGAGCAGACCGATCGCATGGCGGCGGAGCTCGCCCGTCGGAAGCGTTGGCACCTTCCCACCCTAAGGGTGGCCGCCGTCGGCGGTCGGTGGCAGCATCGAGGCATGCCGGAGATCGTCCCGCCCTACCTCCTCGATCGCATCGCCGAAGCCGCCGGCCCGCGCTTCCCGCTCGCCGCGGAGGCCGCCCGCCGAGCGCTGCTGCGGCCGCCGTCGCCCCGGCTCGGCCCCGGCCCGCTGCCCGAGCTGCCGAGCGTGCTGCCCGACGCACCCTCCGCCCCGGTGCGCCGCATCTCCGACGCCGAAGGCCTCGAGAAGCTGCCCGGGCGACTCGTCCGGCGCGAGGGCGAACCCGCCACCGGCGACGACGCCGTCGACGAGGCGTACAACGGCCTCGGCGACACCCACCGCCTGTTCGAGCGGGTGTTCGGCCGCGACTCGATCGACGGCGCCGGCATGCCCCTCGAGGCCACCGTGCACTTCGGCGACCGCTACGACAACGCCTTCTGGGACGGCGAGCGCATGGTGTTCGGCGACGGTGACGGCGAGGTGTTCCAGGGGTTCACCGGTTCGCTCAGCGTCATCGGGCACGAGCTCGCGCACGGCGTCACCGAGCACACCGCGCGGCTCCGCTACGAGGGCCAGTCGGGCGCGCTCAACGAGCATGTCTCCGACGCGTTCGGCGCTCTCGTCGAGCAGTACGCCCTCGGCCAGGACGCCGAGGCCGCGAACTGGCTCATCGGTGAGGGCATCTTCACGCCAGAGGTCGAGGGGCGGGCGCTGCGCTCCATGCTCGAGCCCGGCACCGCGTACGACGACGACGTGCTCGGCCGCGACCCGCAGCCGGGCCACTTCCGCGACTACGTCGAGACGAGCGACGACCACGGCGGGGTGCACCTGAACTCCGGCATCCCCAACCGCGCGTTCGCCCTCGCGGCGCGCGAGCTCGGCGGCTTCGCCTGGGAGCACGTGGGCCGCATCTGGTACGACGCGCTCGTGTCGGGCCGGCTCCGCGAAGACGAGACCTTCGCCGGCTTCGCCGCCGAGACGCTGCGCACCGCCGGCGAGCGCTTCGGCGCCGAATCCCGCGAACGGCAGGCGGTGCTCCGCGGCTGGCAGGCGGTGGGCGTCGAGCCCGAGGCGAGCGACGACGCCGGAGCCGACCGCCCGGCGCCCCGTCCGGCGGAGTAGCATCTGGCGCGATGGACGTCATCGTGCAACGCAGCGGCGGGCTCGCCGGGCTCCGCCTCACCTGGCAGGTCGAGGTCGACGCGCAGCCCGACCGCGACGACTGGGTGCTGCTCCTCGACGAGCTGCCCTGGCACGAGGTGCCCGCGGCACCGCCCGAGCCCGACCGCTACGTCTACCGCATCAGCTGCCCGCCGAACGAGGTCGAGCTCGCCGAGCGTCAGCTCACCGGGCCGTGGCAGCAGCTGGTCGAACGGGTGCGGCAAACCGCGACGCCGCGACGCGGAGGTGCACCACGACGCCCAGGGCGATGAGGCCCTGCGCGGCCAGGTAGCTCACCATCACGACGGCATCGTGCCACGCGAAGTCGTAGCCCGGCAGAAAGCGTCCGAGCCCGAGCACCGAGTCGGACACGACGAACAGCGCGCCGCCCGCGGCGAGCATCGCACCGTTGCCGGCCGCGAACGCCGCCATCGCCCCGAGCGCGAGCCCGTAGGCGGCCACCGGCACGAGGAGCGCGCCCGTGTGCGGGCCGAGCAGCGCGAGAAAGCCGACGAACCACACCGGGTAGACGACGAGCGCCCAGAGCGGCACCCGCCGGCGTCGACGCAGGCGCACCTCGCCCGCCCCGCGGCCGAGCCGCAGGAACAGCGCCAGGTACACGAGATGCGCGACGAGGAACGAGCCCAGGCCGATCGTGAACCAGCCGTCGCCGGGGAAGCTCAGCGCCACGTCGCCGCCCCAGGAGAAGCCGAGCCCCGCGACGAGGAGCCAGCACGCCGCGCCTCGCGGCCGCGGTGCGGCGAGCACCACGGCGAGCGCGAGCGCCGGCATCAGCAGCGCCTTCGTCACGGTCACCGACCAGTCCGGGCCGATCGAGAGCAGCACGAGGTGCACGACGGAGAGCACCAGATAGGGCAGGAACGGCGGCAGCACAGCAGGCATCGTAGCGCGGGGCGGATGCGGCGAGGGCCGGCGGAATCCCCGCCGGCCCTCGTCGTTGGTCGTGGTCGCTCAGCTGACGCCAAGCAGGTCGATCACGAAGATCAGGGTCTGGCCCGAGAGGCGGTGGCCGCCGCCCGCGGGACCGTACGCCTTCTGCGGCGGAACGATGAGCTTGCGGCGCCCGCCGACCTTCATGCCGGGGATGCCCTCCTGCCAGCCGGCGATGAGCGCCTGCAGCGGGAAGTTGATGGACTGGTTGCGGCTCCACGAGGAGTCGAACTCCTCGCCCGAGTCGTACTCGACGCCGAGGTAGTGCACATCGACGGTCGAACCGGGCTGCGCCTCGGCGCCGTCGCCGACGACGATGTCCTCGATGACGAGCTCGGTGGGGGCGGGCCCCTCGGGGGCGTCGATCTCAGGCTTGCTGTTGGTGTCGGTCATGCCTCCATCCAAACGGATGGCCTGGCCGAGAGCAATCGCGGACGGGCGTCCACTCCGCTCTTGCGCTGACTGCGAACAGCGTGCACCCTGGAACCCTAAGGAGCTCGTCGCCCAGGAGAGCTGTCGGCAGTGCCACACCCCAGGGCGACGAGCTTCTTCCGTCCGTGGCAAGACACGGCAGCGCACTGTGCCCATCACCGGCCCAGGGCGACGAGCTTCTTCCGTCCGTGGCAAGACACGGCAGCGCACTGTGCCCATCACCGGCCCAGGGCGACGAGCTTCTTCCGTCCCGGCCCGCCGCTACCCCATGATCGCTCGGCGGGCGGCGGTGACCCGTTCGAGGAGCACTCGTTCGTCCTCGAGCCGGCGCACATCGGCCCGGCCCGTGGCGATCGCGTTCCTCGTGAAGGCGAGTCGCGTGGAATCCGCGATGAAGCTCCGCACGGCGGCGGTGCGCGGCGGGCGCTGGGCCTTCGCCCAGGCGAGGGCGGCCCGGCGGCCCGCCGGGGTCGAGAGCCCCTCGACCTCGCCCGCGTCGAACCATCCCGCCGCCTGGTACTCGCCGAGGCGCACGCGGGTGATCCGCACCTCCTGACGCCGCAGCAGCACGGTGAGCACGATCGCGGCGACGAAGATCGGCACCTGCACGGTCGTGTACAGCAGCACGGCGTCGGCGAACGCGAGCGAGCCGTTCCAGAGGGCGTGCAGCCCGATCGCGAGTGCGAGCCCGCCAAGGAACCAGCCGACGACCCGCGCGCCGCCGCCGCGGTTCGCCGCGATGCCGAGGGCGAGTCCCGTGCACGCGGTGAACAGCACGTGCGCGAAGGGCGAGAAGAGGCCGCGCACGACGAACGTCGCACCGAGCTCCTCAGCGCCGCCCTCGGCGAGCGCGACGCCGAAGTACAGCACGTTCTCGGTGAAGGCGAAGCCCGCAGCGACGGTCGCGGCGTACACGAGCCCGTCGACCGGACCGTCGAAGTGCGAACGCGAGAACAGGTAGACGAGGAGCACGCCGACGCCCTTCGCCGTCTCCTCCACGATCGGCGCCTGCACCACGGACTGCAGCACCTCGTCGCCGGCACCGCCCGGCGTCGTCACCGCGACGGCGATCTGCACGCCGAGGTCCGCGATCAGCGCGATCGCGACGGAGACCGCGGCGCCCCACAGGAACGCGAACCAGAGCGCCCAGCGCGGCTCCGGCTCCCAGCGGTCCACCCAGCGCACCGCGAGCAGCACGATGGCGAGCGGCACGAGGGCGAGCACCGAGCCCACTACGAGGCTCGACACGCCGAGCGCGACCGCGAGGTAGGCGAGGACGAGGAGGCCCACGAGCCCGGCGATCGAGATGCCGACGATCGCGAAGACGAGGCCCGACGAGCGTCGCGGCGGCGTCGCGGCGGGCGGCAGGAACTGGGGCTGGGCCTGCGGATGGAAGCTCACGCGCGCAGCTTATCGAGCGGGTGGCGCCGGCTCGAACATCACCCCCCGGGTTCAGGATGCCGAGCGGGTCGAACAGCCGCTTCACGCCCCGCTGCAGCTCGAAGCCGTCGGGGCCGAGCTCTTCGGCGAGCCAGCGGCGCTTCAGGATGCCGACGCCGTGCTCGCCCGTGAGGGTGCCGCCGAGGCGGACGGCGGTGCGGAACATCTCGTCGGCGGCGGCCCAGAGGTGCGCGGGGACCTCGCCGCCGGAGTAGACGAAGTTCGGGTGCAGGTTGCCGTCGGCGGCGTGCGCGATCGTCGGGATCTCGACGCCGTGCCGGGCGCCGATCTCCTCGATGGCGCGGAACATCTCGGCGAGCTTCGAGCGCGGCACGGCCACGTCCTCGATGAGCACCTCGCCGCGCGCGGCCATCGCGGGGTGCATCGCGCGGCGGATGCCGAGCAGCCGCTCCCCATCGACCACGTCGCCCGAGCGGCGGGTGCGCCCGCCCGCCGCCTCGAACACGGCGGCGACGGCGACCGCGTCGGCCTCGGCCCCGGCGTCGTCGCACTGGGCGACGACGAAGGCCTCACCGGGTGCGAGCCCGGCCAGCGGGGTGCCGACGAGCGCCGCCTCGCCGAGGTGCTCCGCGATGCGGGAGATCGATCCGGCGTCCAGGAGCTCGAGGATGGCCGGCCGGAGCTTCGCCGCCGTGACCGCGGTGCACGCCGCGGCGGCCGCCTCGACGTCGGGGAAGGCGGCGGCGATCGTCACGGGTCCGCCGAGCGGGATGGGCCGCAGCCGCACCGTCGCCTCCACGATCACGCCGAGCGTGCCCTCGGAGCCGGTGAAGAGCGCGGTGAGGTCGTAGCCGGTCACACCCTTGACCGTGCGGCGGCCCGTGCGGATCAGCCGCCCGTCGGCGAGGACCACGGCGAGCCCGAGCACCGCTTCGCGCGTGACGCCGTACTTCGCGCAGAGCAGGCCGCCCGCGTTCGTCGCGATGTTGCCGCCGATCGAGGAGATCTTCCGACTCGCCGGGTCGGGCGCGAACCAGAGTCCGCGCTGCGCGAGCCGGGCGTTCAGGGCGCCGTTGAGGACACCGGGTTCGACGACGGCGAGCTCGTCGTCCTCGTCGATCTCGAGGATGCGGTCCATGCCGGAGACGTCGAGCACGATGGCGCCCGGGCTCGCGATCGCGCCGCCGGCGAGCCCGGTGCCGGCTCCGCGCGGCACGACCGGGGTGCGGCTCGCGTGCGCGATCCGCATCGTCGCCTGCACCTCCGCAATGCTGCCGGGACGCACGACGGCGAGGGGGCGGGCGGCGGCGCGGTGCCCCGAACGGTCCTCTCGGCTCGCGTCGAGCGCGGCCTCGTCGAGGGCGACGGCGCCCCCGAGCTCGGCGATCAGCTGCTGGACGACCTCGTTCGACATGGATGCAGCCTAGCCGCGCCGCTCGTGTCCGATTCCCGCGAGTCGTTGTCGGCGGAGGGTGGCAGGGTGGAGTCATGACCGTCACCACCGACCGCCCGCAGCGGTCCGCCGCCCGCGACGAAGCCGCGCTCGCCGACCCGGTCTTCGCCGAGCGGTACCGGGCGATGCGCGCCCGCGACGCCCGCTTCGACGGGCAGTTCATCACGGGGGTGCACTCCACCGGCATCTACTGCCGACCGAGCTGCCCGGCTGTCTCCCCCAAGCCGTCGAACGTCACCTTCTACCTCACCGCGGCCGCGGCGCACGAGGCGGGGCTGCGCGCCTGCAAGCGCTGCCTGCCCGACGCCGTGCCCGGCTCCCCCGAGTGGGACCTCCGCGACGATCTGGCCGCCCGCGCGATGCGCCTCATCGCCGACGGTGTCGTCGAGCGCGAGGGCGTGCCCGGCCTCGCCGCTCGGCTCGGCTACACCACCCGCCACCTCACCCGGGTCCTCGGCGCCGAGCTCGGCGCGGGCCCCCTCGCCCTCGCCCGGGCGCACCGGGCCCAGACGGCGCGCACGCTGCTGCTCTCCACGAACATGCCGGCGGCCGACATCGCGTTCGCCGCGGGCTTCGGCAGCGTGCGCCAGTTCAACGAGACGATCCGCGAGGTCTACGACCGCAGCCCGCTCGAGCTGCGGCACGCGGCGCACCGCGCGGGAGCGGGCGGCGCGCCGCCGGAGGCCACCGCGGACGGCGGCGCCCACGTGCGGCTGCGGCTGCCCGCTCGCGAGCCGTTCGACGCCGACGGCGTCTTCACCTGGCTCGCGGTCCGCGCCGTCGCCGGCGTCGAGCGAGCGATCGAGGGCGGCTTCGAGCGCACCCTGCGACTGCCGGGCGGCCCAGCCCTGCTCTCGTTCACGAAGGCGGAGGGCGGCGCCGCGGTCGAGGTCGAGGCCCGGCTCGCCGCCCTCGGCGACCTGCCGCCGCTCGTCGCGCGGGTGCGCCGGCTCTTCGACCTCGACGCGGACGCGGTCGCGATCGACGAGGCACTCGCCGACGACCCGGCGCTCGCCCCGGCGGTGGCGCGGGTGCCCGGCATCCGCGTCCCCGGCTGCCTCGACCCGCACGAGCTCCTGTTCCGCGCCCTCATCGGCCAGCAGATCTCCGTCGCCGCCGCCCGCACCGCGCTCAGCCGCCTCGCCGCCGCGCTCGGCGAGCCCATGCCGTCCGCAGCGCCCGGCGAGCTCGCCCTGCTCTTCCCCACGGCGGCCGCGATCGCGGCGCGCGGCGCCGAGGTGCTCGCCGGCCCGAAGGCGCGGATCGCGACCATCCTCGACGTCGCCGAACGCCTCGCGAGCGGCGAGCTCCTCGTCTCGGCCGAGCGCTCGCGGGAGCAGCTGGCCGCCGACCTCCTCGCCATCCGCGGCATCGGCCCCTGGACCGCCGGCTACGTGGCGATGCGCGTCACCCGAGCGCCCGACGTCCTGCTGACGAGCGACCTCGCGCTGCGCGCCGGTGCGCGGGCGCTCGGCCTGCCGGGCGAGGTGGGCGAGCTCGACCGGCGCGGTGCGGCCTGGGCGCCCTGGCGCAGTTACGCCTCGATGCACCTCTGGCGCGCCGCCACGTGACGCGTCCCTTTCGGATGGCGGAAGCGACTGTCGCCATTGTGGAAGGATCGCGCCGGAGTGTTGTACATGCCGTCAGGTTTCGCCTGGATGCCACCCGATAGCTTGGAATGGTGAAATTCGCGCACCTGAGAGTCGAAGGCCAGACGACCCCCCGGCTCGCGGTGGTGATCGCCGAAGCAGCGCTCTTCCTCGACGAGGTGCTCGATCCGGCCCCTCGCGACCTGCAGGACCTCATCGAGCGGGGCCCCGACGGGCTCGCCGCGGTCCGTGTCGCGGTCGACGTCGCCCTCGAGGCGGGCGCGCGACTCACCCCCGTCTCCGAGCTGCGGCACGCCTCGGCAGTGCTGCGCCCGCCGCACATCCTCGCGATCGGCGCGAACTACGCCGCCCACTCGCAAGAGCTGAAGCTGCGCCACGAGACCGCCCCGACGATCTTCTCGCTCTGGCCCAACTCGCTCACCGCGCACGGCGCCACGACGAGCTGGTCGGAGGACCTCTCCACGCAGGTCGACTACGAGGCCGAGCTCGGCGTCATCATCGGTCGGCCGGCACGCGGCGTGCACGTGCGCGACGCACTCGACTACGTCTGGGGCTACACCGTGGTGAACGACATCACGGCGCGCAACATCCAGTTCAGCGAGGCGCAGTGGTCGCGCTGCAAGTCCTTCGACGGCTTCACCCCGACGGGGCCCGTGGTGGTCACCGCCGACGAGATCGCCGACCCGCAGGACCTCTGGCTCACGACGAACCTCGACGGCCGCATCCTGCAGGACGCCTCGACGAACGAGATGGTGCGCAGCGTCGCGGAGATCATCTCCTACCTGTCGCGCTCGGCGACGATCCCGCCCGGCACGCTCATCAGCACGGGCAGCCCGGGCGGCGCCGGCTACTCGCGCAACCCGCAGGTGTTCCTGCAGGACGGCTCCACCGTCACGATCACCGTCGAGGGCATCGGTTCGCTCACGACCCACTGCCGCGTCGTCTGAGGCGACGCCGCACACCGAACGCACCACGGCGCCCCGGCCTCGGCCGGGGCGCCGTTCGCGTCTCGACTACTCGCTCGGTTCGGCCTGCAGCTGCTGCACCGGGATCGCGGTCGTGATCGGGCGGATGCCGGAGAGCTTCGACGGCGAGAGCTGCCGCTCGACGTCCTCGCGGCTCATCAGCCCGGCCTCGACGACGAGATCGGCAACGGGGCGGCCGGTCGCGAGCGCGAGCTTCGCGAGCGTCGCCGCCTCGGTGTAGCCGATGAACGGGATGAGCGCGGTGATGACACCGACGCTCGTCGAGACCATGTGCTCGAGCCGGTCGGTGTTGGCGGTGATGCCGTCGACGCAGTTCACCCGCAGCGTCCAGCAGGCCTGGCGCATCCACGTGATGGACTGCAGCAGCGAGTGCGCGATGACCGGTTCGAAGGCGTTCAGCTGCAGCTGGCCGCTCTCGGCCGCCATCGTGACCGTGAGGTCGGCACCCGCGACGGCGTACGCGACCTGGCTGACCGCCTCGGGGATGACGGGGTTGACCTTGCCCGGCATGATCGACGAGCCGGCCTGCTTCGGCGGCAAGTTGATCTCGCCGAGCCCCGCCTGCGGCCCGGAGGAGAGCAGGCGCAGGTCGTTGCAGATTTTCGAGAGCTTGATGGCGCTGCGCTTCAGCGCGCTCGAGAAGGTCATGAAGACGCCGGTGTCGCTCGTGGCCTCGATGAGGTCGGGCGCGGTCTCCAGGGTGAGCCCGGTGATCTCGCTGAGCCTGCGGACCACGGCGGCGGTGTAGCCGGGCTCCGCGGTGATGCCGGTGCCGATCGCGGTGGCGCCGAGGTTCACCTCGGACAGCAGCTTGATGGTCTCGCGGAGCCGGTCGACGTCCTCGCCGAGCGTGGTCGCGAAGCCGTGGAACTCCTGCCCGAGCGTCATCGGCACGGCGTCCTGCAGCTGCGTGCGGCCGACCTTCAGCACCTCGTGGAACTCGCGCCCCTTCTTGCCGAAGGCGATGCGCAGCAGGTCGAGCTCGGTGAGCATCGTGCGCAGCGAGAACGCCATCGCGAGCTTCACCGCGGTCGGATAGGTATCGTTCGTCGACTGGCTGCGGTTGACGTCGTCGATCGGGTGCAGGACGTCGTAGCGGCCCTTCTCGTAGCCGCCGATCTCGAGCGCGAAGTTCGCGATGACCTCGTTCGCGTTCATGTTCGTCGAGGTGCCGGCGCCGCCCTGGATGACGCCGACGACGAACTGGTCGTGCAGCTCGCCGTCGATGATGCGCTGGCAGGCCTCGTCGATCCACGCGGCCTTCTGCTCGGTGAGCACGCCGAGCTCCCGGTTGGCGCGGGCGGCGGCCTGCTTCACGGAGGCGAGGGCGACCACGAGCTCCGGGTAGACCGAGATCGGGCGCTTCGTGATCGGGAAGTTCTCGAGGGCGCGGAGCGTGTGCACGCCCCAGTAGGCGTCGATGGGCACGTGGCCTTCGCCGAGCGAGTCCCGCTCGACTCGGGTGGGGACGTCGGGTCCGATCATGTTCGCCTCCAGGCGGCGCTCGTGGGTCGGGTGTGCGGAGATCGACACGCTGGCTCCATCGCCTCGGCCGCCGGGGATCGCCCGGCGGGTGGTACCGGCGCGGTTCCGCGCCTCCTCCGAGCCTAGCCCGAAGCGCCGAACGGCGGAGCGCCCCCGAGCCCCGCCGCTCGGCTCCACCGGCGCCCCCACGCCGGGATCCGTCGCCCGCTCAGCCGAGCGGGGTCGCCCCGCCCGGTCCGCCCGTGCCCCGCTCCTCGACGGGCGCGTCGACGCCGTCGCTCGCGAGCAGCTGCTCCTCGACCGTGCCGCCGTAGCCCTCGGCCTGCGGGTCGCCGTGCAGGCCGCCGGACACCGCGTACTCCTCCTCCGGGGAGAGCACCAGGCGGTGCCGGCCCCAGACGCCGAAGATGACGAGCATCACGAGGTACACCACCGCGATCGCGATGATCGCCGGCACGAAGGTCGGGTTCAGCAGGAAGCCGACGAAGATGAGCGCCGCGATGACCGCCGCGGCGATCGCCCCTGGCACGCCCCACGGGCTGCGGTAGGGCCGGCTCGCGTTCGGGAACTTGCGGCGCAGCAGCACGAAGGCGACCATCTGCATGAGGTACGCGAGCACCGCGCCCCACACGGCGATGTTGAGCACGATCGCGCCCGCGACGCCGCCGGCTCCGCCCGCGAGGTCGACGATGTTGAGCGCGACGAAGCCGATGATCGCGCCGGCGACGAGCGCGACCCACGGGGTCTGCCGCGATCCGGTGAGCGAGAGGAACTTCGGGTAGTAGCCCGCGCGGGACAGCGAGTACATGTTGCGTCCGTAGGCGAACATGATGCCCTGGAGCGAGGCGAGCAGGCCGACGAGCGCGAAGAGCGCGAGCACGGCGGCCGCGCCGTCGCCGACGATCGCCCGGAAGCCGTCGAGCAGCGGCTCCCCCGCGGTGCCGGTGGCCTCCGCACCGATGACGCCGGTGTTCAGGAACAGCACGAGCAGGCCGGTGATGATGAGCGTCGCGCGGGCGATGAGGCCGGCGCGCGGGATGTCCCGGACGGGGTCGTGCGACTCCTCCGCGGCGAGCGGGAGCTCCTCGATGCCGAGGAAAAACCACATCGCGAACGGCAGTGCGAAGAGGATCGGCAGCACGCCGTGCGGCAGGAACGCGGTCTGGCCGGCGTCGGGCGCGATGTTCCAGAGCGCGTCCCAGGAGAACTGGCCGGAGAACAGCGCCATCGCCGAGAACACGAGGATGATCGCGATCGAGATGATCGACACGACGATCGCGAACTTGAACGAGATGCTCGCCCCGGCCGCGTTGAGCGCGATGAAGGCGAGGTAGAGGATGGCCCACCAGATCGGCGCCGGCATCGAGAAGCCGAGCAGCTCGCTCGTGATGCCGTCGGCGTAGGCGGCCGAGAAGTAGACGATCACCGCGGTGGTGGCGACGTACTCGATCGTCTCGGCGAGGCCCGTGATGAAGCCGCCCCACGGGCCCATCGCCGCCCGCGAGAAGGAGTAGGCGCCGCCCGTGTGGGGCATCGCCGAGCTCATCTCGCCGATGGAGAAGATCAGGCCGTAGTACATGACGATGAGCACGGCGAAGGCGATCAGCATGCCGCCGAAGCCGGCGAAGTCGATGCCGAAGTTCCACCCCGAGAAGTCGCCCGAGATGACGGCGGCGACCGCGAGGCCCCAGAGCCCCCAGACGCCCGCCGAACGCTTGAGCCTGCGCTTCTCGAAGTAGCCCTCGTCGGCCGTCGAATACGTGACGCCCGACACCTTGAGCGTGTCCTTGGCCATGGTGCTCCCTTGCATTCATGGCGCGCGCCGTTCGGGGGCGAGCGCGGGGGTGCGGTGTGTTGGCCACGATGATAGGGGCGTCAATGGTCGGCCGTACAGACCTTTCGCGAAGAAATCTCCCGGAAACTTCCAGATCGAGTGCGAGGCATCCATTCCCAGCGGCGCGCACTCATGATGTAATGGTCGCCACAACCGACCATTCCACTCGAGGAGGAGCATCGAATGTCGGCACCCACGGGACCCCTCACGCTCGACCAGCTGCGCCAGGCGATCGCCGACGACCACGTCGACACGGTCATCGTCTCGTTCACCGACATGCAGGGGCGCCTCGTCGGCAAGCGGGTCTCGGCCCGGCTCTTCCTCGAGGACGCCGCCGCGCACGGCGTCGAGGCGTGCAACTACCTGCTCGCGGTCGACGTCGAGATGAACACCGTCGACGGCTACGCGATGTCGAGCTGGGAGCGCGGCTACGGCGACATGGCGCTCATCCCCGATTTCGCGACCCTGCGGATGGCGCCGTGGCTGCAGCAGACCGCGATCGTCACCGCCGACCTCCGCTGGCTCGACGACTCCCCCGTCGAGCCCTCGCCCCGACGCATCCTGCAGCGCCAGCTCGAGCGCCTCGCCGAGCGCGGCCTCACCGCCTTCGTCGGCACCGAGCTCGAGTTCATCGTCTTCGACGACTCGTACCGCGAGGCCTGGCGCAAGGGCTATCGCGAGCTCACGGCGGCGAGCGACTACAACATCGATTACGCCCTGCTCGCCTCGACCCGCATGGAACCGCTGCTGCACGACATCCGCCGCTCGATGGAGGGCGCCGGGATGTACTGCGAGGGCGTCAAGGGCGAGTGCAACTTCGGACAGCAGGAGATCGCGTTCCGCTACGCCGACGCGCTCACGACCTGCGACAACCACTCGCTCTACAAGAACGGCGCGAAGGAGATCGCCGACCGGCACGGCAAGGCGCTCACCTTCATGGCGAAGTACGACGAGCGCGAGGGCAACAGCTGCCACATCCACATCTCGCTCCGCGGCGCCGACGGCGAGGCGGTCTTCGCCGACGAGTCCGCCCCGCACGGCATGTCCAAGCTGTTCCGGCACTTCCTGGCCGGGCAGCTCGCCGCCATGCGCGAGCTCACCCTCTTCTCGGCGCCGAACATCAACTCCTACAAGCGCTACGTCGCCGGCAGCTTCGCCCCGACCGCGATCGCGTGGGGGCTCGACAACCGCACCTGCGCCCTCCGCGTTGTCGGCCACGGCCACGGCATGCGCGTCGAGAACCGGGTGCCGGGCGGCGACGTCAACCAGTACCTCGCCGTCGCCGCGCTCATCGCCGCGGGCCTGCACGGCATCGAGCAGGAGCTCGAGCCCGACGAGCTCTTCGCCGGCAACGCCTACGAGTCCGACGTCGCCCGGGTGCCCGCGACCCTCCGCGAGGCCGCCGAGCTCTTCGCGGGCTCGGCCGTCGCCCGCGACGCCTTCGGCGACGAGGTCGTCGAGCACTACCTGAACAACGCGCGCGTCGAGATCGCCGCCTACGACGCGGCCGTGACGGACTGGGAGCGGGTTCGTGGCTTCGAACGACTCTGAGCCGCAGCGCCCGCGCGCGGCGAACGCGGATGCGCCCGTCATCGGCATCACGACCTACCTGGAACGGGCGCAGACCGGGGTGTGGGACGTCCCCGCCTCCTTCCTGCCGAAGGTCTACCTCGACGCCGTCACCGACGCGGGCGGCATCGCCGTGCTGCTGCCGCCGCAGCCCGCGGACGCGCCGCTCGCGCGCCGGGTGCTCGCCTCGCTCGACGGGCTGATCGTGGCCGGCGGCGCCGACGTCGACCCGGCCCGCTACGGGCAGGCCGCCCACCAGCGCACGGGTGCGCCCAGGGTCGACCGCGACGACTGGGAGGACGCGCTGCTGACCGCCGCGATCGACGACGGCGTGCCGTTCCTCGGCATCTGCCGAGGCGCCCAGATGCTGAACGTCGCCCTCGGCGGCACGCTGCACCAGCACCTGCCCGACGTCGTCGGCACCGAGGCGTACCAGCCCGCGCCCGCCGTCTTCGGCGAGACCACCGTGCGGATCGCCCCGGGTTCCCGCCTCGCGGGACTCGTCGGCGAGACCGACGCCCTGCCCGTGCACGTCTACCACCACCAGGCGCTCGACCGCGTCGCCGACGGCCTCGTCGTCACCGCGCGCAGCGACGACGGGATCATCGAGGCCGTCGAGCTGCCCGCCGCCCCGTTCGGCGTCGCCGTGCAATGGCACCCGGAGGAGAACGCCCGCGACCGCCGGCTGTTCGCCGGCCTCGTGGAGGCCGCCCGGGCGCACCGGGCGGCGCGCGAGCGCACCGCCGCAGCCCCCGCTTCCCCCGCATCCCCCGCCTCCCCTGCCTCCGAGAGGACCGCGCCATGACGCACACCATCGTGAATCCCGCCGACGAGCAGTTCGTCACCGTTGTCGAGGGCGCGGACGTCGAGCAGACGGATGCCGCGATCGCCGCCGCCGCGCTGGCGCAGCGCGGCTGGGCCGCCGCGGCGCCCGCCGACCGGGCGCGAGCGCTCCGCCGCTTCGCCGAGGCCGTGGACGGCGCCGTCGAGGAGCTCGCGGCGCTCGAGGTGCGCAACTCGGGGCATCCGATCGCTCAGGCCCGCTGGGAGGCGGGGCACGTCCGCGACGTGCTCGAGTACTACTCCGCCGCGCCCGAGCGGCTGTTCGGCCGGCAGATCCCGGTCGCCGGCGGCCTCGACGTCACCTTCCAGGAGCCGCTCGGCGTGGTCGGCGTCATCACGCCGTGGAACTTCCCCATGACGATCGCTTCCTGGGGCTTCGCGCCGGCGCTCGCCGCCGGCAACGCGGTGGTGCTGAAGCCCGCGGAATGGACGCCGCTGACGAGCCTCCGGCTCGCCGAGCTCGCGCTCGAGTCCGGGCTGCCGGAGGGGCTGTTCCAGGTCGTCCCGGGCCGGGGCTCGGTGGTCGGCGAGCGCTTCGTCACGAATGAGACGGTGCGGAAGGTGGTCTTCACCGGCTCCACGGAGGTCGGTCAGCGCATCATGGCCGGCTGCGCGGCGCAGGTGAAGCGGGTGACCCTCGAGCTCGGCGGCAAGAGCGCGAACATCGTCTTCGCCGACGCCGACCTCGAGCGCGCGGCGGCCACCGCGCCGTACGGCGTGTTCGAGAACGCCGGCCAGGACTGCTGCGCGCGCAGCCGCATCCTCGTCGAGCGCAGCGTGTACGAGCGCTTCATGGAGCTGCTCGAACCGGCCGTCCAGGGCGTGAAGGTCGGCGACCCGCGCGACGAGGCCACCGAGATGGGGCCGCTCGTCGCGGCGGCGCACCGCGAGCGGGTGCGGGAGTTCGTGCCCGACGACCACGACGTCGCGTTCCGCGGCAGCGCACCGGACGGCCCGGGGTTCTGGTTCCCGCCGACGGTGCTCACCCCCGCCCGCGACGCCCGCGCCGCGACGGAGGAGATCTTCGGCCCGGTCGTGTCGGTCTTCCCCTTCGACGACGAGGCGGATGCCGTCGCGTTCGCGAACGCCGGCCGGTTCGGTCTGTCCGGCTCGATCTGGACGCGCGACATCGGCCGCGGCATCCGCGTCGCCCGCGGCGTCGAGTCCGGCAACCTCTCCGTGAACTCGCACTCCTCCGTGCGCTACTCGACGCCCTTCGGCGGGTTCAAGCAGTCCGGGCTCGGCCGCGAGCTCGGGCCCGACGCACCGGCCGCCTTCACCGAGACGAAGAACGTCTTCATCGCCGTCGACTGAGCCGGCCCGCACGCCCCGATCCGACCACCGCAACCCAGGGAGCACCATGACCGTCACCCCGCTCGACCTCACCCAGCGCCTCGCCGGGCGCGTCGCCGTCATCACCGGCGGCGCCTCGGGCATCGGCCTCGCCACCGCCCGCCGCCTCGCAGCCGAAGGCGCGAAGGTCGTCATCGGCGACCTCGACCCGACGAGCGGCGCGGCCGCGGCGAGCGAGGTCGACGGCCTCTTCGTGCAGCTCGACGTCACCGAGGAGGCGCAGGTCGACCACCTCTTCGACGAGGCCGCGCGCGTCTACGGCTCGGTGGACATCGCCTTCAACAACGCGGGCATCTCCCCGCCCGACGACGACTCCATCGAGACGACCGAGCTGCCGGCCTGGCAGAAGGTGCAGGACGTCAACCTGAAGAGCGTGTACCTGTGCTCGCGGGCCGCGCTCCGGCACATGGTCGCGCAGGGCCGCGGCTCGATCATCAACACCGCCTCCTTCGTCGCGGTGCTGGGCTCGGCCACCTCGCAGATCTCCTACACGGCGTCGAAGGGCGGCGTGCTCGCGATGAGCCGCGAGCTCGGCGTGCAGTTCGCCAGGCAGGGCATCCGGGTGAACGCGCTCTGCCCGGGCCCGGTCAACACGCCGCTGCTGCAGGAGCTGTTCGCGAAGGACCCCGAGCGGGCGCAGCGCCGGCTCGTGCACGTGCCGGTCGGGCGCTTCGCGAACCCCGAGGAGCTCGCGGCGGCGGTCGCCTTCCTCGCGAGCGACGACGCCTCGTTCATCACGGGGTCGACCTTCCTCGTCGACGGCGGCATCAGCGCCGCCTACGTCACGCCCCTCTAGGCTCGGAAGCATGGACGAGCGGGGAGCGGAGCAGCCGGGCATGCTGGACGCCGGCCTGCTGCTGCGACCCGCCCGCCCGGCGAACGCCTTCGAGGAGACCGTGCAGCGGCTGCTGCAGACCATCCGGCTCGGGCTCATCGCGCCGGGCGAGCGCCTGCCGGCCGAGCGCGAGCTCGCGGCGACCCTCGAGGTCAGCCGCGACACCCTCCGCGAGGCGATCGGCTCGCTCGCGGACGCGGGCTGGGTCGTCGCCCGGCGCGGCCGCTACGGCGGCACCTTCGTCTCCGATCCGCTGCCCGAGCCCGGGCCCGGCGTGCCCAGGCCGATCGAGCGGCGGGCGCTCGACGACACCCTGGCGCTGCGCGCCGTCGTCGAGGTCGGCGTGGCGCGGCGGGCGGCCGAGAGCGAGCTGAGCGCCGCCGACCGGGAACGCCTCTGGCAGGCGCACCTCGCCTGCGGCCAGGCGGACGAGGCGGGCTACCGGGTCGCGGACTCCCGGCTGCACCTCGTCATCGCCGAGGTGGTCGGGGCGGAGTCGGTGACGCCGCTCGTGGCCGAGGTGCGGATGCGCATCAACGAGCTGCTCGACGGCATCCCCCTGCTCGCGCCGAACATCGCGCACTCCGACGAGCAGCACGGCGCGGTCGTGTCGGCGATCCTGAAGGGCAGTCCCGACGAGGCGGCGCAGGCGATGGCGGAGCACCTCATCGGCACCGAGGCGCTGCTGCGCGGCTTCTACGGCTGAACTCGCGCACACGCGGAACGGGGGCGCGCCGTCGGCGCGCCCCCGTCCGTGGTGCGAGCGTCAGAACGCGGTCGCGAAGAAGGGGAGGAACGGCAGCGTGAGCGCGCCGAAGGCGAGCATGCCGAAGCCGACGAGCACGGTGCCGACGAGCATCACGGTGTTGAGCACGACGCCCCAGATGGCCATGGTGCGCGAGGCGGGCTCCCGCTGGAGGCCGACGATGCCGAGCACGAGACCGCCGATCGGCACCAGGAAGGTGAAGCCGGCGACGATCGACACGAGCCCGAGCACGAGGCTCGCGATCGAGAAGCCGTTCGTCTCGGCCGCCTGGGGCTGCGCCGGGGCGGGCTGCTGAGCCCCGCCCGCCGGGTGGACGGGGGTGACGGTGGGATCGATGGTGGTGGTCATGGCTCCAACGCTACGGATGCCGCGGCGCGGTCGGTATGGGGATATCCCCCGATTCCCGACCCCGAGCACCCCGAACCCCGAGCGCTCCCGACGGCCGAGCGGGGTCACTCCTCGGCGAGCGCCTCGGCGACGAGCTGCTCGACGACGGGGAGGCAGCGCGCTCGGTCGGCCGCGACGAAGCCGATCCTCGTGCGCCGATCCAGCACGTCGGCCGCGGTGAGCGCACCCTCGACGCGCACGGCGTACTCCACGTCGGCGCGGCGCACGGCGACGCCCTCGCCGATCGCGGCGGCCGGCTCGCTCAGCCGCGCGCGGACGAGGGCGTCGTCGACCCCGACGAGCCGCAGCCGGGCGGTGCGGCTCGGCGGCGCCGCGATCGCCCGCGTCGCGACCGCGAGGTCGACCGCCTCCTCGGCCATCCGCCGGTAGGTGGTGAGCTTGCCGCCGAGCACGGAGACGAATCCGGCGTCGGACACGGCGACGAGGTGGCGGCGCGAGAGGTCGGCCGTGCGGTCGGCGCCGCTGTCGATGAGCGGCCGCAGCCCGGCGAACGCGCCGAGCACCTGCTCCCGCCGGACCGGCGTGGCGACGACCCGGTTGAGGCTCGCGAGCAGGAAGGCGATCTCGGCCTCGCTCGGCTCCGGCACCTCCGGCACGGGCCCCGGGGCCTCCTCGTCGGTGAGGCCGACGAGGACACGGCCGGAGCGCTGCGGCAGGGCGAACACGTAGCGGCTGATCGAGCCCTCGTGCGGGATCGTCAGCGCCGCGGACGGGTCGCCGAGGACCGCGCCGTCGAGCACGAGATGCGTCCCGCGGCTCGGCCGCACGGTGAGGCCCCCGTCGAGGCCGCCGGCCCAGACGCCCGTCGCGTTCACGACGGCCCGCGCGCGGAGCTCGAACCGCTCCCCGCTCAGCGCGTCCGCCACCTCGGCCCCGTCGGCGCGCAGCCGGAGCGCGCGGACGCGCGTGAGGATCCGCGCCCCGTGCGCGGCGGCCGTGCGGGCGACGGTGACGACGAGCTTCGCGTCGTCGAGGAGCTGCCCGTCGTATGAGAGCATCCCGCCGCGGAGCCCGCGCCGCTCGAGCGCCGGCACGAGCCGTCGCGCCGTCCCCGCCGTGACCGGCCGCGGCGGCGGCAGCACGGCCCGCGGGGTGCGTGCCTGCACGCGGAGGAGGTCGCCGAGGCCCATGCCGACCGCCCCGGCGGCGCGCTGAGGGAGCGAGACGCCCGGCAGGAACGGGAGCAGCTGCGGCAGCGGGCGGATGAGGTGCGGCGCGATCGCGGTCATCAGCAGCTGGCGCTCGGCGGCGCTCTCCCTGGCGGTCGCCACGTCGCCGGTGGCCAGGTAGCGGAGGCCGCCGTGCACGAGCTTGGAGCTCCACCGGCTCGTGCCGAAGGCGAGGTCCTGCGCCTCGACGAGCACGACGCGGAGCCCGCGCGCGGCCGCGTCGAGCGCGACTCCGGCCCCCGTGATGCCGCCGCCGACGACGAGCAGATCCGCCGTCTCGCCGGCGGCCCGCTCGAGCTCCCGGCCGCGGCGGCGCGCGTCGAGCGCGTCGGACGCGGTCATGGCCGCAGGTGCCCGTCGAGGGCCGCGCAGAGCTCGCGCTCCCAGGCGTCCTCGTCGATGAGCTCGGTGACGGTGCCGTGCGAGAGCACGGCCGACTGGGCGATGAGCAGGAGCATGACGGCGATCTCGCGGGGCTCGCCCCGACGCACCGAGCCCTCGTCCTGCGCCGCCCGGATCGCCGCGGCGAGCCAGGCGAGGATCATCCGCTGGCTCGAGCCGACGCGCTGCAGGGTGTACCGCGTGAACGCCTCCGGCTCGTCGTCGAGCAACCGGCCGTAGACCGCGTCGGTGCGGAACCGGGCGGAGAAGCGCAGCACGTCGTCGACGAGGCCCGCGCGCGTGCTCGCGGGGGTCTCGAAGGAGCCGAGGATGCGGATGACCCGGCGCAGCAGTGCCGAACGGACGACGTCGTCGGCGTCGCTCCAGCTGCGGTAGACGGTGGGGCGGCTCAGCCCGGACCGGCGCGAGAGTTCGGCGATCGTCACCCCGCCGACGCCGCGACGGCGGATGAGCTCGTCCGCGGCGTCGAGCACGCGCGACTGCGTGGCGTCCCACTCGGGGAGCTCGGCGCCGAACGGCGGCAACATTGCTTGACGTTCTTCCATGATCTGTCACACTGTAATGCATGAGCGATGCACGCGACAGAGTCGCCGCGGACCCGCCGATGCGGTGGAACGGCTGGGGCGACCCCGCCAAGGCCAAGGAACTGCCGCTCGCCGTGCGCACGCTGCTGCCGCTCCTGCTCGGCCGGGTGCGGCGCCCCGCCCCGGCCGCGGAGCTCGACGCCGTGCGACTGGCGCCGCCCGCCCTGACCGCCGAGGAGCTCGACGCGCTCCGCGCCGTCGTCGGCGAGGCCCACGTCGAGCTTTCGGCCGAGGCCCGGCTCCGGCACGCCGGCGGCCGCTCCACGCCGGACCTCCTCCGTCGCCGGGCGGCGGAGCAGCTCGCCCCCGACGCCGTCGTGCGTCCCGCCGACCACCACGAGGTGCTCGCCTGCCTCGCCGTGGCGGACGCGCACGGCATCGCGGTCATCCCCTACGGCGGCGGCACGAGCGTCGTGGGCGCCCTCGACCCCGAACGCGGCGCCCACCACGCCGTCGTGAGCCTCGACCTGCGCCGGCTCACCGGCCTCCGCTCCTTCGACGAACTCAGCGGCGAGGCCGTCCTCGCCGCCGGCACCACCGGCCCCGAGGCGGAGGCGCTGCTCGCCGAGCACGGCTTCGAGCTCGGCCACTTCCCGCAGAGCTTCCGCTACGCGACGATCGGCGGCTTCGCCGCCGCCCGTTCCTCCGGGCAGAACTCGGCCGGCTACGGCCGCTTCGACACCATGGTCACTGGACTGCGCGTCGCCACCCCCACCGGCGAGCTCGAGCTCGGCCGCTCCCCCGGCTCCGCCGCCGGCCCCGACCTCGTCCGGGTGTTCCTCGGCTCCGAGGGCATCTTCGGGGTCATCACCGAGGTCCGGGTGCGCGTGCACCGAGTGCCCCGCGAGCGGGTGTTCGAGGCCTGGACCTTCCCCGACTTCGCGTCGGGCGCGGAGGGGCTCCGCCGAGTCGCCCAGCACGGCGGCGGTCCCACCGTCATCCGCCTCTCCGACGAGGCCGAGACCGCCGTGAGCCTCGCCCAGCTCGGCAAGCTCGGCAAGGCGCTCGCGAAGGGCGCGAGCGCCGTCACGGTCTACGAGGGCGACGGCATCGAGGAACGCCGGGCGCGCACTGCGGAGCTGCTGCGCGCTGCTGGCGGCACCTCCTCCGGTGCGGGAGCCGCCTCCGAGTGGCTGGCCGGCCGCTTCGACGGCCCCTACCTGCGCGACGCCCTCCTCGACGCCGGCGTGTTCTGCGAGACGCTCGAGACGGCCACCACGTGGTCGAGGCTGCCGGCGCTGCGCGAGGCCGTCGAGCGCGCGCTCCGCGACGGGCTCGGCGCGGCCGGGGCGAAGTCGTACGTCATGTGCCATGTCTCGCACGTCTACCCCACCGGCGCCTCGCTCTACTTCACCGTCCTCGCGGGCATCCGCGACGAGCCGATCGAGGTCTGGGAGCGGGTGAAGGCGGGCGTCAACGACGCCATCCTCGCCGCGGGCGGCACCATCAGCCACCACCACGCGGTCGGCCGCGACCACGCCCCGTGGCTGCCGACGGAGATCGGCGAGACCGGCATCCGCATCCTCCGCGCCATCAAGCGCGAACTCGACCCCCGCGCGATCCTGAACCCCGGCGCGGTCATCGCGGCAGAGCCAACGTCCGGGCCCGAAGCCGGTCCGGGCCGGGAGGGATGACGGTGGGCGGGCACATCGCGGTGCTGGCCAACCCGTTCGCCGGGAAGGGGCGCGGACGCGCGGCGGCGGCAGCGGCCATCGCGGGGCTCCGCGCGCACGGCGCCGAGGTGCGCAGCTACGAGGGGAGCTCGGCCGCTGACACCGCCGCCCTCGCGGTGCGGGCGCTCGAGGGCGCCCCGACCGCGCTCGTGGTCGTCGGCGGCGACGGCACCCTCTCCGGCATCCTCGAGCCACTCCTCGCCGGCTCGGTGCCGATCGCGCTCGTGCCCGCGGGCACCGGCAACGACCTCGCCCGCGCGCTCGGCCTCCCCCGCGACGACGCGACGGCGGCCGCGGTGCTCGCGATCACCGGGACCGCCCGGGTCATCGACGTCGGCGAGGTGCGGAGCGCGGGCCGGACGACGCCCTTCCTCACCGTCGCCGCCCTCGGCTTCGACGCGAAGGTCAGTGACCGCACGAACCGGCTGCGCTGGCCGCACGGCGCCCTCCGCTACTACCTGGCGCTCGCGATCGAGCTCGTGCGGCTGCGCCCCATGGACTTCACGATCCGGATCGAGGACGAGGCCGAGTACCGTGCCCCGGGCACGCTCGTCGCGGTCGGCAACACCGAGAGCTACGGCGGCGGGATGCCGGTCTGCGTCGGCGCGCACCCCGACGACGGGCTGCTCGACCTCGTGCACGTCGCCCCGCTCACGCGGCTGCGGCTCATCCGGCTGTTCCCCCTGCTGCTGCGCGGCCGGCACGACCGCCGCCCCGAGGTGACCCACCGGCGCGCCCGCGCGGTGCAGGTCTCGGCCCCCGGGCTCACCGTCTACGCCGACGGGGAGCGGGTCGGCAGCGGCGACTGCGAGATCGTCTCGCGGGCGGGCGCGCTGCGCATCATGGTGCCGCCCGCGCCCCGCCGCCCAGCCGTCGGCGAAGCGGCGCACGCCGCGGGCGGCCCGGCATGAGCGCGCGGACCGCGTTCGACGAGGACGTCGTCATCGTCGGCTCGGGCTTCGGCGGCTCGGTGGCGGCGCTGCGGCTGGCGGAGAAGGGCTACCGGGTGCGCGTCTACGAGGCCGGCCGGCGCTTCGCCGACGAGGACTTCGCGAAGACGAGCTGGAACCTGCGGCGGTACCTCTGGGCGCCCGCGCTCGGCTGCTACGGCGTGCAGCGGATCCACCGCCTGCCGCACGTGATGATCCTCGCCGGCGCCGGCGTCGGCGGCGGATCGCTCAACTACGCGAACACGCTCTACGAACCCGGCCCGGGTTTCTTCGCCGATCGGCAGTGGCGGGATCTCGCGGACTGGGCGGGCGAGCTCGCCCCGCACTACGCGACGGCCAAGCGCATGCTCGGGGTCGTCGAGCGCTACCCGCACCACGGACCCGTCGAACGGATCATGGCGGGCGCGGCCGAGGACCTCGGCGTCGGCGACACGTTCCGGCGGGCCCCCGTCGGCGTCTGGTTCGGCCGCCCCGGCGAGCGCACCGCCGACCCGTTCTTCGGCGGCGAGGGGCCCGAGCGCACCGGCTGCACGCTCTGCGGCAACTGCATGGTCGGCTGCCGGGTCGGGGCGAAGAACACGCTCGTCAAGAACTACCTCGCGCTCGCCGAACGCCGCGGCGTCGCCATCGAGCCGCTGCGCACCGTCACCGAGGTGCGCGAGCTGCCGGGCGGCGGCTTCGCCGTCACCACCCGCCGCACCGACGGCCGCCTGCGCCGCGGCGAACGCACCGTCACCGCGCAGCGGGTCGTGCTCGCCGCCGGCACCTGGGGCACGCAGCAGCTCCTGCACCGGATGAAGCACTCGGGCGCGCTGCCCGCCGTCCCGGACGCGGTCGGCCGGCTCACCCGAACGAACTCCGAGGCGCTCGACGGCGCCGTGGCGACCGCGGTGCCCGACTCCCTCGGCCTCGCGCACGGCGTCGCCATCACGACCTCCTTCCACGTCGACGACCGCACCCACGTCGAGAACGTGCGGTACGGGCCAGGCTCGAACCTCATGGGCGCGCTCGCGACCGTGATGGTGCCCGGCGAGCTCCCGCTCGCCCGTCGGCTCGGCCGGGCCGCACGGCTCGTGCTGCGCTCGCCCGCCCGCCAGTTCCGGCTCGCCTCCCTGCGCCGCTGGAGCGAGCGCGGCATCATCGCGCTCGTCATGCAGACGGCCGACAACTCGCTCACCCTCTCGCTGCGCCGCCGCTTCGGCCGACTGAGCCTCACCAGCGCACAGGGCCACGGCGAGCCGAACCCGAGCCATCTGCCCGAGGCCCACCGCGCCGCCGAGGCCATCGCCGCGCGGATGACCGCAGAGGGCGGCGTCCCGGCCGAGGCTCGCGGCTCGTGGCCGGAGGTGTTCGGCATCCCGCTGACCGCGCACTTCCTCGGCGGCGCCCCGATCTCCGCGTCCCCCGCCGACGGCGTGGTCGACGCGTACCACCGGGTGTGGGGCCATCCCGGGCTCTCCGTCGTCGACGGCGCGGCCGTGCCCGCGAACCCGGGCGTGAACCCCTCGCTCACGATCACGGCGCTCGCCGAGCGCGCCCTGTCGTACTGGCCCGCGGCGGGCGCGCCCGACGAGCGGCCGAGCCAGGAGCAGCTGCTCGCGCGCTGAGCGCGCCGGCCGGCGCCGCCGCGCCGCCACTTCTCCGATCGAAGTGACGACAGGGGGCCCTCCGCTTCGCTATGCTCCGATGCAGCGCACGGCCCCTGCCGCGCCGCTCGAGCCCCGGCCCGCCGCGCGACCCGCGCCGACGGGCACCCCCACCACGCGAAACGGAGCCCCATGGCACTCCCCTGGACCCTTCACGGCAACGGCAAGACCGTCGCCCCGGGCGAGGTCGTCGCCCCCGGCGAACGCCTGAGCTGGCCGCGCACCATCGGCCTCGGCGCGCAGCACGTCGTCGCCATGTTCGGCGCCACCTTCCTCGTGCCCCTGCTCACCGGGTTCCCGCCGGCGACGACGGTGCTGTTCTCCGGCATCGGCACGATCCTCTTCCTGCTGATCACGCAGAACCGGCTGCCGAGCTACCTCGGCTCCTCGTTCGCGTTCATCGCCCCGGTGACCGCGGCGCTCGCCTCCGAGCAGGCGGCCGACCCGATGGGCGCGGCGCTCTTCGGCATCGTCGCCGTCGGCGTGATGCTCGCCCTCATCGGCGCGCTCGTGATCTGGACGGGCACCGGCTGGATCGACGTGCTCATGCCGCCGGTCGTCGCGGGTGCGATCGTCGCGCTCATCGGCCTGAACCTCGCCCCGGCGGCGAAGTCCAACTTCGACCAGGCGCCGCTCACCGCGCTCGTCACGCTGGCGGCGGTGCTGCTCACGACCGTGCTGTTCCGCGGCATCCTGGGCCGGATCTCGATCCTCATCGGCGTGCTCGTCGGCTACGTCGCGGCGGTGCTGCAGGGTCAGGTCGACTTCGAGAAGATCGACCAGGCCGCCTGGGTCGGGCTCCCCGAGTTCCACCTCGCCGGCAACCCCTTCGCCGACGCGGCGCTCTGGGGCCTGCTGCCCGCCTTCCTGCCCATCGTGCTCGTGCTCATCGCCGAGAACGTGGGCCACGTGCGGGGCGTCGCCCAGATGACCGACCCCGCGGTCAACCGGCAGACCGGCCGCGCCCTCTTCGCCGACGGCATCGCGACCACCATCGCGGGCTTCTTCGGCGGCTCGGGCACGACGACCTACGGCGAGAACATCGGCGTCATGGCCGCGACGCGCGTCTACTCGACGGCCGCGTACTGGGTGGCCGGCTTCGTCGCGATCCTGCTCGGCCTCTCGCCGAAGTTCGGGGCGCTCGTGAACACGATCCCCGCGGGCGTGCTCGGCGGGGCCACGGTCGCCCTGTACGGCCTCATCGGCATCATCGGCGTGAAGATCTGGGTCGACAACAAGGTCGACTTCTCGCGCCCGGTGAACCAGTTCACGGCCGCGACGGCGCTCATCATCGGCATCGCCAACTTCACGATCCAGTTCGGCACCGTGGTCTTCAACGGCATCGCGCTCGGCACCGTCGCCGCGATCGTCGTGTACCACGCGATGAACGCCATCGGGAAGGCGCGCGGCACGGCGTAGTCCCGCCTCGGACGACGGATGCCCCGGGCAGCAGTGCTGCCCGGGGCATCCGTGTGTCAGCCGCCGATCAGGCGAACAGCGCCTCCACCGGGCCGCGGGCGAAGTAGAGCAGGAAGCCCGCCGCGACGATCCACAGCAGCGGGCTGATCTCGCGCGCCTTGCCGCCGAGCGAGCGCACCACGACCCAGGCGATGAAGCCCGCGCCGATGCCGTTCGCGATCGAGTACGTGAGCGGCATGACGGTGACCGCGAGGAACACCGGCAGCAGCACCGAGAAGTCGCTGAAGTCGATGTACCGGATCTGCGACATCATCAGCGCACCGACGATCACGAGCGCAGCCGCGGCGACCTCGGTCGGAACGATCGACACGAGCGGCGTGAAGAACATCGCGAGCAGGAACAGCACGCCGGTCACGACGTTCGCGAAGCCCGTGCGTGCCCCCTCGCCGATGCCTGCGCCCGACTCGATGAACACGGTGTTCGAAGAGCCCGAGGTGAAGCCGCCCGCGACGGCGCCGACGCCCTCGACCACGAGGGCCGACTTGATGCGCGGGAAGTCGCCCCGCTCATCGGCGAGCCCGGCCTCCTTCGAGAGCCCCGTCATCGTGCCCATCGCGTCGAAGAAGTTCGTGAAGACGAGGGTGAAGACGAGCATGAGCGCCGCGAGCACGCCGATGCGCTCGAAGGAGCCGAAGGAGACCTGGCCGACGAGCGAGAGGTCGGGCAGGCTCACGGGCGAGCCGGACAGCTCGGGCACCGACAGCCCCCAGCCGTTCGGGTTCACGAGCTCGCCGTTCGCGATCTTCGGGCCGAGGTTCCAGATCGCCTCGATGACGACCGCGAGCACGGTGCCGGAGACGAGGCCGATGAGGATGCCGCCCTTCACCTTGCGGGCGACGAGCACGCCGGTGATGAGGAGGGTGAGGATGAAGACGAGGCTCGGCACGGTCGCGACCGAGCCGCCGGCGCCGAGGCCGACCGGGGGCGAGGAGAGGCCAGTCGCCGTCACGAAGCCCGCGTCGACGAAGCCGATGAAGGCGATGAACAGGCCGATGCCGACCGTGATCGCGAGCTTCAGCTGGATCGGCACCGCGTTGAAGATCATGCGCCGCAGGCCGGTGGCCGCGAGCAGCACGATGATGAGGCCGTTCACGACGACGAGGCCCATCGCCTCGGGCCAGGTGACCTGGCCGACGACGGAGACCGCGAGGAAGGAGTTGATGCCGAGGCCCGCGGCGAAGCCGAACGGCAGTCGCGCGACGACGCCGAAGAGGATCGTCATGACGCCCGCGGTGAGGCCCGTGACCGCCGACAGCTGGGCGAAGCCGAGCTGGTTGCCGTCGACGTCGACGCCGGAGGACAGGATGATCGGATTCAGGATCACGATGTAGGCCATCGTCACGAAGGTGACGATGCCGCCTCGGATCTCCGTGCCGACGGACGAGCCGCGGGCGGTGATCTCGAAGAAGCGGTCAAACGCGTTCTTGGGGGTCTGCTGCGGGGTGTCAGCAGTCGGGGTCGTGGTCGTCATTGGCTGCGCCTTCTGTGGGGTCGCCGAGCGTGCACTCGGAGGTGGGGTATCCGAAGGGTGATGCAACGACTCGGGCGTCAGGCCCCGCCGACGAGCCGCGTGAGGTGCTCGCCGAGGATCAGGTAGATCCCGACGAGCACGGCGATCGCGCTCAGCGCGAAGCAGCCCCACGCTCCGAAGAGCGCGAGCCGCTTCTGGCCTTCCGTGAGCGGACTCTTCTTGGCCGCCTTCGCGGCGCGCTTCGCTGCGGCCTTGATCTCGGCGGGCGTGACGATGGTGATCGCGTCGGTGAACTCGGCGGGGGTGACGAGCGGGGTGCGACCGGACAGGGTGAGCAGGCGGATACCGAGCGCGTACGCGCTCACGACGACGCAGGCCCCGACGAGCGCGGAGACGAGGACGAGGAGGAAGGCGGCCCAGTCGATCACTTCTTCGCCTTCCGCTTGGGCTTCGGGTTGCGCTTGATCTTCACGGCGCGACCGGAGTCGGCGACCTCGGAGACCACGTTGTGGTGGGAGACCTCGCTGCGCCTCGACCACATGAAGATGCCGATGATCACGATGACGCCGACGACCGCGTCGATGATGACCCCGCCGACGCCGAGGTGGGCGACCAGCGCGGCGAGCGCGCCGACCGCACCCGCGGCGGGCAGCGTCAGCAGCCAGCCGACGCCGATGCGCCCGGCCGTGCGCCAGCGCACCTTCGAGCCGCGCCGGCCGAGGCCGGAGCCGATCACCGAGCCCGAGGCGACCTGCGTCGTCGAGAGCGCGAAACCGACGTGGCTCGAGGCGAGGATCGTCGCGGCGGTCGCCGTCTCGGCCGCGAAGCCCTGCGCGGGCTTCACGTCGGTGAGGCCGGTGCCGAGGGTCTTGATGATGCGCCAGCCGCCCATGTAGGTGCCGAGCGCGATCGCGACGGCGCAGGTGACGATGACCCACCACTGCACGTCGCTGCCCGGCGCCTGCAGGTTCGCGGCGACGAGCGTGAGCGTGATGACGCCCATCGTCTTCTGCGCGTCGTTCGTGCCGTGCGCGAGTGCGACGAGCGAGGACGAGAAGATCTGCGCGTAGCGGAAGCCGTCGCGGCCGTCGGGCTTGCCGTCGTAGCGCCGGGTGATCGCGTAGGCGAGCTTCGTCGCGGCGTAGGCGACGAGTCCCGCGGTGAGCGGCGCGAGCAGGGCCGGCAGGATGACCTTCGAGACGACGACCGGGAAGTCGATCGCCCCGAGGCCGGCGCCCACGATCGCCGCGCCGATGAGGCCGCCGAACAGGGCGTGGCTGGACGAGGACGGGAGCCCCATCAGCCAGGTGATCATGTTCCACACCACGGCGCCGATGAGGCCGGCGAACACGAGCTCGGGCGTGATCAGTACGCCGCCGTCGCCCTCGCGGATGATGCCGCCCGAGATGGTCTTCGCGACCTCGGTGGACAGGAACGCGCCGACGAGGTTCAGGATCGCGGCGAGCGTGACCGCGGTCTTGGGCCGGAGCGCCCCGGTGGCGATCGGCGTCGCCATGGCGTTCGCCGTGTCGTGGAAGCCGTTCGTGAAGTCGAAGAACAACGCCAGTGCGATGACCAGCACGACGATGAGGGTGAGATCCACCGGCGCCTTTCTGTAGTGGACGCTGCCTCTTGTGATCGGTGAAGACGTTCACCAGAAGTTCATGGGGTATCGCTTGCGGCCTCCGCGGAGCCCGCGCACCCGTCGATCCTACGCGACGGACGGGCCCGGTTCCACCACGGTGGCGAGATCGTCCCCGAAGACGAAGGAGCGCTCCACCCGGCCTCCCGCGAGCACGCCCGGAAGCCATCGCGAGGCGTCGTCCCACATCCGCTCGAGCGGCACCTCGTCGACCGGGAACCACTCGGGATCGAGCTCGTCGGAGGCGCGCGGTTCCCCTCGCCATTCGCGGCAGACGAAGACGTGCGAGCGCTGGCTCCACGACTCCCGAGTGGGGAAGCGGTAGTCGACGACGCCCCGCGCCTCGAGGTCGGCCGGGGCGACGTCGAGGCCGACCTCCTCGGCCACCTCGCGGACGCACGCGGCGGCCGGGGTCTCCCCCGGCTCGAGCTTGCCGCCCGGGGCGACGAGCCGCCCCTCCCCCAGGCCGTGCTTCTTGCGCCCGAGGAGCACCTCGAGCCGCCCCTCCCGCTCGCGCAGGAGGTAGCACACGCACACCTCGGGATGCCGCATCCGCCGCGCCGGCCTCAGCCGAAGAGGATCCTGGCCTCGTCGTAGCGCGACTGCGGCACCGTGTTCAGGCTGCCGGTCGCCTCGGCGATCGAGACCGTGCGGATGTCGGTGCCGCGCAGCGTCACCATGGAGCCCCACGCCTCGTCGTAGACCGCCTCGACGGCGGCCATGCCGAGCCGGGTGGCGAGCACCCGGTCGTAGGCGCTCGGCTCGCCGCCGCGCTGGATGTGGCCGAGCACGGTCGCCCGGGACTCGATGCCCGTGCGCTCCTCGATCATCGGCGCGAGCACGTCGGCGATGCCGCCGAGGCGCGGCCGGTTGAAGGCGTCGAGCCCCTTGTGCGAGTGCGGCTCGTCCATGCCGGGCAGGGTGAAGCCCTCGGCGACCACCACGAGCGGGGCGCGGCCGCGCGAGCGCACCGACTCGACCCACTCGCAGATCTGCTCGATCGACTGCGGCTGCTCGGGGATGAGGATGGCGTGCGCGCCGCCCGCCATGCCGGAGTGCAGCGCGATCCAGCCGACGTGGCGGCCCATGACCTCGAGCACCATGCAACGGCCGTGCGAATCGGCCGTCGTGCGGAGCCGGTCGATGGCCTCGGTCGCGATCTCCACGGCGGTGTCGAAGCCGAAGGAGTAGTCGGTCGCGGCGAGGTCGTTGTCGATGGTCTTCGGCACGCCGACGACCTTGATGCCGCCCTCGTCGTAGAGCCGGCGGGCCGCCGTCAGCGTGCCCTCGCCGCCGATCGCGATGATCGCGTCGATGCCGTACTCGTCGAGGGTGCGCTGGATGTGCTCCGGTCCGCCGAACTCGCCCTCGAAGGGGTTCGTGCGGCTCGAGTGCAGGATGGTGCCGCCCTGCCGGGCGAGCCCGCGCACGTCGTGCCGCGTGATGGGCACGATGTCGCGCTCCACGACGCCGCGCCAGCCCCAGCGGAAGCCGACGAACTCGGTGTCGTGGGAGATGACGCCCTTCAGTACGGCGCCGCGGATGACCGCGTTGAGTCCGGGGCAGTCGCCGCCGGAGGTGAGCAGGCCGATCTTCATATGTGCACGTCTCCTGGGGAAGTGGGAAGGCGGGAAGGGTGCATGACCACGTCGGCGGGGTCGAATCGGAGTCTATACGCTCCCCGACGGCGTGCTGAGACGGCGACGGGGCGGGGGCGTTCGCCCCGGCCCCGTCGCCGACGGATCGCTCAGAGCGTGCCGTCGAGCGCCTGCCGCAGGAGGTGCTGCAGCGCGTCGAGCTGCACCGAGTCCGCCGAACCGGGCTCGACGTCCTGGCCATCGAGCGCGCGGGCGGCGAGGCCCTGCTTCTGGTCGATGAGCTCCGCGATGCGCGCGTCGATCGTGTGCGCGGCGATGATCCGCCACGCGGTGACCGGCTCGTCCTGACCGATGCGGTGCACGCGGTCGATCGCCTGCGTCTGCTCGGCGCTCGTCCAGCTGAGCTCGGCGAGCACGACGTTCGAGGCCGCCTGCAGGTTGACGCCGACGCCGGCCGCCGTCAGCGAGCAGACCGCGACGTGCACCTCGGGGTCCGAGTTGAAGGCGTCGATCGCCGCCTGGCGGGCGAGGGCCGTCTGATCGCCGCGGAGCGAGACCGTGCGGATCTCCCGCGCCGCGAAGGCGGCCTCGGCCTGGTCCATGACGTCGATGTGCTTCGCGAAGAAGACGACCTTGCCGACCGAGCGGGCGAGCTGGGCGGCGTAGTCCGCGGCGAGCCCGGCCTTCGCCTGACCGATGCGGCGCACCATCGTGAAGACGTTCTCGCCGGACTTGGCCTGCTTCGACTCCTCGAGTTCGGCGCTCGCGACCGCGCGGACGAACTGGTCGCGGGTGTCCTCGTCGAGGTCGCCCACGCGGAGGTCGCGCGCCTCGACGAGCGCCCGGAAGCGCTGCACGAGGCGGTTGCCGAGCTCGCGCTCGGCGGCCCGCACGGAGCGGCCCAGTTCGTCGTCGAGCTCCACCGGGAGGTCGGCGATGCGCTTGGCGGGCAGGTCGGCGGCGACGTCGACCTTGCGGCGGCGGACGATGCCGAGGTCGATGACCGCGCGGCGCGCCTCGGCGTAGAAGCCGTGGTCGGCGGGGGTGAGCCCGATGCGCTCGAGCTCGGCGAGGAGTTGCGGGGCCGGCTTGTCGCCGTCGATCCAGCCGAGGAACTGCCAGATCGCCCGGAAGTCGTCGACGTCGTTGATGAGCGGGGTGCCGGTGAGGGCGAGCAGCAGCGGGTCGCCGCCGGGGGCGCTGCGGCGGATCCGCTCGGCAAGGGCGAGCACGTTCTTGGAGCGCTGCGAGCTGAGGTTCTTGATGAAGTGCGCCTCGTCGACGACCATGCCGCGGAAGCCGAGGGTCGACAGCCACGACATGTGCCGGTCGAGCACGTCGTAGTTCACGACGATGACGTCGGCGAAGGCGTCGACGGTCTCCCCGTCGCCGTGGATGACGGTGGCGCGCCGCTGCGGCGTCCAGCGCTCGACCTCGCGGGCCCAGTTCATCTTCACGACGTTCGGCACCACGGCGAGCAGCGGGTACGCGTCGGCGACCGAGGCTGCGAGCACCGACTGCGCCGTCTTGCCGAGGCCCGGCTCGTCGGCGAGCAGGAAGGTGCGGTGGCCGAGCCGGGCCGCCTCGACGAAGCGGGCCTGGTGCTTCATGAGCTCGAGGCCGCGCGGGGTGACCCGGTCGATCTTCGGCGCCTCGGGCAGCGGCATCGTCGCGGACTGGCCGCCCGAGCCGAGCTCGAACGCCTTGAACAGCGGGCTCAGCAGCTCCCAGTTCGCGAGGCGTCGGGCCGGGACGACCGGCTGCGGCTGCTGCGAGAAGTCGGGCGCGAGGAACGGGCTCGCGAGCTGCCGGGACTTCACGGAGCGCGGCACGACCTGGTTCTCGGCGAGCATCGGGGCGGGCTCCGGCTCGCGCGTGATGATGAGCTCGTCGGCGCTGAGCTCGGCACCGGACTCGAGCAGCCAGTCGCGGCGGAAGCGCTGCGCGACCGTGGAGATCGAGGCATCCGGCTCGAGCAGGGTGATGAGGCTCGTGTCGCGCGCCGCCGTCTTGGCGAGGATCTGGGCGATGCCGTCGAGGCGCTTCAGCAGCTCGGCGCGCTGCGCGTCGCTGAGCTCGGCATCGGCCTTGACGCGGGTGCGCTCCTCGCGCATGAGCAGGGCGATCACCTGGAACTTGGTCCGGTTCGTCGGGCCGAGCTTGTTCTTCTGCGCCTTCTGCTCGACCTCGCGCACCTTGCGCGCGAGGATCGGGATGATGGGCGCGTCGTCGTCGCGGGAGCGCGTGCGGGAGCGCTGCCTGGTCTGGGCCATGGTCCTCCGGTCTCTTGGCCGTCGCGCCGGGCGTCGGCCCGTTCGGAACGACGACTCCCCCTCGCGGCCCCCGCCTGACGGAGCCCGCACGATCGGAACCGCGGACTGCGCGGTGTCGATCGTCGACGGCAGGGCGGCATCTGGGACGGCTGGCGCGGATCGCACCGCCTGCCCCTGAGCGGAATCGCCCGGCGCACCCGCCATTCTAGCGGGATTCGACCCGAACAGGCGAGTTCTCGGGGATCGGCGCGGCGCTCAGCCGCCGAGCACGTGCACGGTGTAGCTGAGCAGGAACCCGGCGGTCGCGAGCAGCCCGGTCGCGGCGTGGGCGGTGCGGAACGCCTCGGGGATCATCGTGTCGCAGATCATCGCCAGGATGGCGCCGGCCGCGATGGCGGTGACGATCGCGGTCGTCTCGCCGCTCGCCTCGTCGAGCAGCACGAACCCGGCGATCGCCGAGACGGCGCTCGCGACCGCGATGCCCGACCAGAGCAGCAGCACGTAGCGCCGGCTGCGGCCGGCGGCCTTCAGCTCGGCGGTGCTCGACAGCCCCTCCGGCAGGTTGGAGATGAGGATGGCGACGAAGACCGGCACGCTGACCCCGGCCCCGCCGACCATGCTGAGGCCGAGCACGGCGGACTCGGGGATGCCGTCGAGCAGTGCGCCCACCGCGATGCCCGTGCCGGTGCCCGGGTCCTCGCCGCTGCCGGGCCGGTTGCGCTGGTCGAGCCGGTCGAGCAGCTGGTTCAGCGCGACGTAGACGACCGCGCCGCCCGCGAAGCCGAGCACCGTCGGCCAGAGCCCGCCCTGCTCCTGCGCCTCGAGCACGAGGTCGAAGGCGAGCGCCGAGACGAGCACCCCGGCGCCGAAGGCCATGATGCCGGCGACGATCGGTCTCGGGACGTCGACGTACCAGGCGACGAGCGCACCGATCAGGAGAGCGCCGCCCGCGATCAGGCCGGCGATGCCCGGGGCGATCCACTCGGGGATCACCGGCGGGCCTCCGCGCCGGTCGGCGTCGCGTTCACAGTCCGCCGCCTCCGCCGCCGCCCCCGCCGCCGCCCGAGAAGCCGCCGCCGCCCGAACCGCTCGAGGAGGAGCTCGAGCTCGACCCCGACCAGGAGCTCGACGAGCTCGTCGAGAAGGCGGCGACGCCCGCGCTGAAGGCGAGCGCGTCGAAGGGCCCGCGCCCCGCGTACCACTCGGGCTGCGCGCCGCTCGCGGCGTACTCGGCGGCGAGCACCCGGCTCCACTCCCGCTCGATGCCGAACAGCACCGCGTACGGCAGGAGCTTCTCGTGCAGCTTCAGCACGGCTTCGGGGCCGCCGGTGCGTAGCGCACCCTCCGGGCTCTGCAGCATGCGGATGCGGTCGGCCTCCGCGAGCCGCAGGTAGACCCGCAGCCCCTCGAGGTGGTCCTTCGCCGCACGCCCCGGCTCGGTCAGCGGCCGGACGGCGATCACCGCGAACGCCGCGGCGAGCACCCCGAGGATGCCGAGGACGAGGCCGAGCACCGGCCAGCCGCCGCCCATCGCCTGGTCGAGGGCGACGATGCCGAAGACGACGGCGACGATACCGCCGAGCAGGGCGAGCAGGCCGAGCAGCAGTCGCGGCCCGACGGGCGGCGTCCGGCGCAGCCCCTCGGTCACGACCCGGCTGCGCACCGCGCTGCGGAGCGCGAGCAGCTTCTTGCCGAGCGCGGTGTCCTGCTGCTTCAGCTCCCGGCGCCCGCTCGTGGCGAAGAGCTCGCGCAGCACCCGGTCGGCGTCGGCGTCCGGCCCCTCGCCGCCGCCGTACTCGACGGCGAAGCGCTTCGGGGCGAGCTCGACGACCCGGAGCCGGTGCTGCACCGCGAGCTGCAGGATCGTCGCCGTGACGCCCTTGCCCGGCTGCCCCACGAGCTCGGCGGCCTCCATCACGCTGAGGCCGGGCGGCGGCTCGTACTGGGCGATGATCGTGCCGCGGCCCGGGTGGTCGCGCCATCTCGTGGCGCGGGCGACGACGGCCGCGCCCGCGGCGCCGAGGGCGAGGAGGGCGCCGCCGGCCCCGGCGAGCGCCGCGGGTGAGGAGGTGAAGGCGTCGTCGCGGGGCACGAAGGTGTCGGGCTCGAAGGCGAGCGCGACGGTGAGGTTCTGGTACGGGCCGAGCGCCTCGGCCGTGGCGACGGCGCCAGTCTCGCCGAGCTCGAGCGCGGTGCAGGGCGTCGCGGACCCGGAGGGGCCCTGGTAGCAGGCGCCCTCCCCCGTGAACCCGTCGGCCGCGGCTCCCGAGAGCCGCACCTCGGCGCTCACCCGGCCGAAGGGCTGCGCCCAGCCGGTGCCGTTCACGTCCCAGTAGAACTCGTCGATCGGCCGGTCGTCGGGCACGTGGGTGACGTTGTGCTGGCGGTACTCGATGACGTAGCTCTGCCGGCCGTGCACGTACTCGTCGCCCGCGATCGAGACGAGCAGGAACTCGTCGTCGTCATCGGGCTCGGTCGAGTAGGCCCGTGGCGTGCCGTGCTCGTCGGTCACGGAGCGCACCTCGAGGTCGACCGGGTGGCCGTCGTAGGAGAGCGGGATGGCCCGGCGGATGCCGCGGTTCTGGTCGAACTCCGGGAACACCGCGACGAGCGTCTCGGTGGTGTCGAGCACCGACCGGCCGTCCGCGTCGGTGCCGAGCTCGTACACGGCGTCGAAGGAGTCGAAGACGAAGTCGTCGGTGCCGGCGGGCAGCACGGACACGCCGGCCGGCGCCGCCGCGTCCGCCGAGGCGAGCGCAGGGGTGGGCGCTGCCGATCCACCGGGCCCCGCGAAGGCGAGCGGGGCGCCGGCGAGCGCGAGCCCGGCGCCGGCGAGGAGGCCGGCCACGAGGGCGACGGGGGTGCGGGGCATCCGGCGGCTCATGCTGCCCACCGTAGCGAATCCGGCGCGAGGCTCGAGCCGAATACCCCGGTCGGTACCGGATTCGCAGCCGCTATCCTGAGGGGGTGATCGAGGACATCAAGAAGCGGGCGCTGCACCGCACGAAGATCATCGAGGGCCAGCTGCGCGGCATCGAGAAGATGATCGAGAACGAGGACTACTGCGTCGACATCATCACGCTGTCGCTCGCGGTGCAGAAGTCCCTCGGCTCGCTGAACAAGCTGCTCGTGGAGAACCACCTGCGCACCCACGTGAGCCACCAGTACGAGGCCGGCGGCGAGCAGCGCGAGGCCGCCGTCGCCGAGCTGATCCGCATCTTCGAGCTGTCGAACAACCGCAGCTGATCCCCTCGCCCGGCGCGAGGCTCAGTCCCCGCCGCGCCGCTCGTTGCCGCGCCGGTAGTTGCCGGTCGCGCGGGCGAGCAGGTGCTGCACGGCGGACTCGTCGCCGGCCGACTCGGCCCGTTCCAGGCGCGCGACGAGGCGCGCCGCCTCCGCTCCCCCGATGGTCACGACGTGGCGGCCCCCGCGGGAGACGAGCAGCCCGCCGGCCGCCGTGGCGCGCCACGCGAACGGGTCGTCGACGAGACGACCGCGTTCGTCGGAGGCGCCCCGGCGACCGGCCATGCTCAGCGCAGGCTCTTCGTGTGCCAGACCGTCTTGGTCTCGGTGAACCCGACGATGCGCTCGAGGCTCGGCGCCGCGGCATCCGGCCCCTGCTCGGGGCGGTGCACCCGCTTCAGCGTGTCGGCCGCCGCGACCTCGAGATCGATCCAGTCGAGCTCGCCCGCGCCGACGAGGTCGAGGGCGTTGACGTCTGCGTGGCTCGCGAGCCACGGCGCGATCTCGGCGGGCGAGCCCGTGAGCACGTTGACGACGCCCTTCGGCACGTCGCTCGTGGCGAGCACCTCGGCCAGCGAGATGGCCGACAGCGGGAAGCGCTCGCTCGCGACGACGACGACCGCGTTCCCCGCGACGAGCGCGGGGGCGATCGCCGAGACGAGCCCCAGCAGCGCGGAGTCCTGCGGCGCGACGATCGCGACGACCCCCGTCGGCTCCGGCACGGAGAGGTTGAAGTAGGGGCCGGCGACCGGGTTGGCATTGCCGGCCACCTGCGCGAACTTGTCGGCCCAGCCCGCGTACCAGACCCAGCGGTCGATGGCCTCGTCGACCTGCGCGCCGGCCGCGGCACGGGAGACGCCCTCGGCCTCCTCGATCTCGGCGACGAACTGGGCCCGGCGGCCCTCGAGCAGCTCGGCGATGCGGTAGAGCACCTGGCCGCGGTTGTAGGCGGTGGCGCCGGCCCAGCCCGCGACGGCACCGCGGGCCGCGACGACCGCGTCCCTGGCGTCCTTGCGCGAGGCCTTCGCCGCGTTGGCGAGGAAGCCGCCCGACGCGCCCGTCACCTCGTAGGTGCGGCCCGACTCGCTGCGGGGGAAGGCCCCGCCGATGAACAGCTTGTACGTCTTCGGCACGGTGAGGCGGCTCACTTCGCGGCTCCCTTCTCAGCGGACTTGCTCGATCGACGGCTCCGCTTCGCGGGGGCCGGCTTCGCCTCGGCTTCCGCCGTCACGGCGGGGCTCGCCGTCGCGGCGGGCGCGGCGGATGCCTCGACGGCGCGCGCAGCGCGCGCGCTGCGGCTCGTGGCGGGCGCGAGGTAGGCGCCGAGCCCGTGCCGGCCGCCCTCGCGGCCGTAGCCGGACTCCTTGTAGCCGCCGAAGGGGCTCGCCGGGTCGAAGCGGTTGAAGGTGTTCGCCCAGATGACGCCCGCGCGGAGCTGGTCGGCGACCGCGAGGATGCGGCTGCCCTTGTCGCTCCAAATGCCGGCCGAGAGGCCGTACGGGGTGTTGTTCGCCTTGGCGATCGCCTCCTGCGGGGTGCGGAAGCTCAGTACCGAGAGCACCGGGCCGAACACCTCCTCGCGGGCGATGCGGTGGCTCGTCTCGACGCCCGTGAAGATCGTCGGCGCGAACCAGAAGCCCTCGGCGGGCAGCTCGCACGGGGCGCTCCAGCGCTCGGCGCCCTCGGCCACGCCGACGTCGCTGAGCTCGCGGATGCGGGCGAGCTGCGCGGCGGAGTTGATCGCGCCGATGTCGGTGTTCTTGTCGAGCGGGTCGCCGAGGCGGAGCGTCGAGAGGCGCTGCTTCAGCCGGTCGACGACCTCGTCGTGGATGTTCTCCTGCACGAGCAGGCGGCTGCCGGCGCAGCACACGTGCCCCTGGTTGAAGAAGATGCCGTTGACGATCCCCTCGATCGCCTGGTCGATGGGCGCGTCGTCGAAGACGATGTTCGCCGCCTTGCCGCCGAGCTCGAGGGTGACCTTCTTCTGCGTGCCGGCGACCTGCTTCGCGATCGCCCGGCCGACGCCGGTCGAGCCGGTGAAGGCGACCTTGTCGACGTCGGCGGCGACGAGCGCAGCGCCGGTCTCGCCCGCGCCGGTGACGATGTTCACGACGCCGGCGGGCAGCTCGGCCTGCTGCAGGATCTCGGCGAAGAGCAGCGCCGTGAGCGGCGTCGTCTCGGCCGGCTTCAGCACGACCGTGTTGCCAGCGGCGAGCGCCGGCGCGATCTTCCAGGCGAGCATGAGCAGCGGGAAGTTCCACGGGATGACCTGCCCGGCGACGCCGAGCGCGCGCGGGTCGGCGCCGAGGCCGGCGTGGTCGAGCTTGTCGGCCCAGCCCGCGTAGTAGAAGAACCAGGCGGCGACGAGCGGCACGTCGACGTCGCGCGATTCCTTGATCGGCTTGCCGTTGTCGAGGGATTCGGCGACCGCGAGCTCGCGGGCGCGCTCCTGCACGAGGCGGGCGATGCGGAAGAGGTACTTGCCGCGGTCGCGGCCGCTCATCTTCGACCAGACCCGCTCATAGGCGCGGCGGGCCGCGGCGACGGCGTCGGCCACGTCCTCCGCGTTGGCGGAGGCGATCTCGGCGATCCGCTCCTCGTTCGCCGGGGAGATCGTCTGGAAGGGCGTGCCGCGTCCGTCGACGAACTCGCCGTCGATGAAGAGGCCGTAGCGGTCGCGCAGCGACAGGATGGCCCGGGACTCCGGGGCCGGTGCGTATTCGAGGAAGCTCATCTCAGGTCTCGTCTCGGTCAGTCGATGGTCACGTAGTCGGCGCCGGAGTAGTGCCCGCTCACGAGCTTCTGGCGCTGCAGCAGCACGTCGTTCAGCAGGCTGGAGGCGCCGAAGCGGAAGAGGTGCGGCACGAGCCACTCCTCGCCCACGGTCTCGGCGACGGTGACGAGGTACTTGATGGCGTCCTTCGAGGTGCGGATGCCGCCGGCCGGCTTCACGCCGACCTTGTGGCCGGTGAGGCGGTGCCAGTCGCGGACCACCTCGAGCATCAGCAGGGTGACGGGCAGGGTCGCGGCGGGCTGCACCTTGCCGGTGGAGGTCTTGATGAAGTCGCCGCCGGCGAGGATCGAGAGCCAGGAGGCGCGGCGCACGTTGTCGTAGGTCACGAGTTCGCCGGTCTCGAGGATCACCTTGAGACTCGCGCTCGTGCCGTCCGGACGGCGGCAGGCGTCCTTCACGGCGGCGATCTGGTCGAAGACGAGCCCGTAGCGACCGGCGAGGAACGCCCCGCGGTCGATCACCATGTCGATCTCGTCGGCACCGGCCGCGACGGCCTCTGCGGTGTCCGCGAGCTTGATGTCGAGCGAGGAGCGGCCGGACGGAAAGGCGGTCGCGACCGCCGCGACCGAGATGCCGCCGTCGTCGGGGTCGCCGTGCGCCGCGCCGAGCGCCTCGACCGCGTACGGGACCATGTCGCCGTAGACGCAGACGGCGGCGACCCGCGGGGTGCCGGGGTCGGCCGGGTCGGGGTTCTGCGCCTTCGCGACGAGCGAGCGCACCTTGCCGGGGGTGTCCACGCCCTCGAGCGTGGTCAGGTCGATGAGCGAGATGATCCGGTCGAGCGCCCAGGCCTTCGAGCTGGTCTTGACCGAGCGGGTTCCGAGCGCGGCCGCTCGCTGTTCGAGGCCGACCGCGTCGACGCCGGGGATGCCGTGCAGATAGCGGCGGAGCGTCGCGTCGTCGGGGTCGCCGCCGAGCACGGCGAGCGCGCGCTCGCGGGCGGTGACGAGGGTGGTGCCAGTCATCGTGGGTGACCTGCCTTCCGGCTGTTGTGGCGATACGTGGATCGTGGGAGGTGCGCGGCGTTCAGCCGTTGAGGAGGTGGAGCGCCGTGGCCTCGTCGGTGACGAGCACGGTGCACAGCCCGCTGCGCACGACCGCGTCGGCGACGGGGTGCTTCGCCTGACCAGCGATCACGGCGATCGCGAGCGGGGCCTGGCGCAGCTCGTCGAGGGTGAGCCCGACGGTGCGCGCGTCGAGGGCCGGGTCGACGATATTGCCGTCGGAGTCGAGGTAGCGGCCGACGACGTCGCCGACGGCGCCCTTCGCGACGAGCAGGTCGACGTCGGAGACGGAGAGGTACCCGCTCTCGACGTGCACCGAGCTCTCGTCGGCGGCGCCGGCGCTGAAGAGGTAGGCGTCGGCGGAGCGGGCGAGCTCGATCACGCCCGCGACGACGCGATCGGACTCGATGGCCTGCTTCGTCTCGAGCCGCTCGAGGATGGCGGGGCTCGGCAGCAGGGTCGCCTGCCCGCCGCCCTTCTGGGCGATGCCGACGGCGGTGGCCGCGGCGGTGCCCGGCCGGCGGTTGAGGCTCACGCCGCCGTTGATCTGCACGACGTTCACGCCGGTCGCCCAGCCGTTGCGGAGGTGCTGCGAGATCTCGTAGAGGGTGCGACCCCAGCTCACCCCGAGGGTGCGCGGCACGGGGCGCAGCGCGGTGAGGTAGTCGGCCGCGGCCTGGGCCGTGCGCGCCTGGAGCTCCTCGGGGCCGGCGACGCCGGCGGAGGAGACGACGATCGCGTCGTTCAGCCCGCGCTCCTCGCGCAGGCGGCGTTCGATCGGCAGGCGCCGGGCGCGCGGGTGCAGGATCTCGATGCGGATGAACCCGCGCTGCTTGGCCTGGGCGAGCAGCCGCCCGACCTTCCAGCGGGTCAGGCGCAGCGCCTGACCGATCTCGTCCTGGGTCTTGTTCTCTTCGTAGTAGAGCTCAGCGGCCCGGATCGACAGCAGCTCATCGGTCTCGTCCATCCGACTCCTTCCCCTCGTTCCAGGGTAGGCACCGGATCCGCACCCAGCAACACTCGCAGGTGATTCTGCTCACATGAGCAGCACGGGGCGGCGGTGCACGCGCGCGAGCACGGCGAGGCATCCGCCCAGGCCCGCGAGCGGCGCGCGGGCGCTCAGCGCCGCTCGTCCTCCAGGTACCGCGGCCTCGCCACGACGGCCCCGGCGACCACGGCCGGCAGGGTCGAGGCGAGCAGCAGCAGGAGCGGCCACGTCCAGCCGCCGCTCGCCTCGTGCAGCAGGCCGACGGCGAGCGGGCCGACCGCGACGACGAGATAGCCCGCCGACTGCACGAAGCCGCTGAGGGCGACCGCACCGTCGTGACTGCGCGTCCGGAGGTTGATGAGCACGAGGGACAACGGGAACAGCATCGGGCCGCAGCCGGCGAGCGCGACCCAGAGCCACGTCGCCTGCCCCGGCGCGAGGAGGAGGCCCAGGTACCCGCAGACGAACACGAGCACCGCGAACCAGACCAGCAGCCGCACCCGGCCGAAGCGCACGGCGAGCACGGGCACGAAGAGCCCGGCCGGGATCCCCATCGCCGCGTAGAGCGAGAGCAGCGCGCCCGACTCCGCGGGAGCGGTGCCCGCGATGTCGTGCAGGATCTCGGGCAGCCAGGCGAACGCCGAGTACGCGTTGAAGCCGGCCACCGCGAAGACGACGAGCAGCGCCCAGCCGAGGGGCGAGCACGCGGCCCGGGCGAGCAGCCCCGGCTGCGGCTCCTCCGCCTCGCTGCTGGCGCCCGCCGCCGGCCGCGCGAGCAGCAGCGCCCACGGCACGAGCGCGACCGCCGCGACGATCGCCCACTCCCCCACCGACACCCGCCAGCCGGCCGCCTCGGCCACCGGCTCGGCCAGCAGCGGCGGCACGAGCGTGCTCACCGACATCGCCGTGACGTAGACCGTCGTCATGAGCCCGATCCGAGCCGGGAAGTAGCGCTTCACGAGCGGGGGCAGCAGCACGTTGCCGACCCCCATCGCCGCGAAGGTCGCGACGCTCGCCACGACGAGCTGCACGCCGTCCGCGGCGAGCCCGCGCCAGGCCAGCCCGGCCGTCAGCAGCACGAGCGAGGCCACGAGGGTGCGTTCGAGGCCGAAGCGACGCGCCACGAGCGGCGTCAGGATGCCGAAGCCCGCGTAGCAGAGCGGCGGCAGCATGCCGAGGAAGCCGATGAACGCCGGGCTCAGCGCGATGTCCTCGGCGACCCGGCCGAGCACCGGCGAGAGCGCCGCGACGGCCGTGCGCAGGTTGAACGCGACGAGCACGATGCCGAGGAGCGCGAGCAGCCGGCCCCGCCGCGGAGCGCGAGGCGAGGGCGGACCCGCGGGGGCCACGCTCAGCCCAGCAGGATGGTGCGGATGCGGTCGACGTCGTCCTGGATCGTCGCGATCAGGTCGGGGATGGTCGTGAACGCCACCATGCCGCGGATCCGCTCGACGAACTCGACGTCGACGAGGTGGTCGTACAGGTCGAGCTCGCGGTCGAGCACGTAGGCCTCGACCTGCTTCTTCGGCACGCCCTCGAAGGTCGGGTTGTCGCCGACGGAGATCGCCGCCGGGTACCGGACGCCCGCGTCGGTCAACCATCCGGCGTAGACGCCGTCGCCCGGGATGAGCCCCTCCGACTCCGGCGAGAGGTTCGCGGTCGGGAAGCCGAGCTCCCGGCCGCGTGCGGCCCCGTGCACGACGACGCCGCTCACCGTGGGCCGGTGCCCGCCGAGCAGCTCGGCGGCACGGGCCACGTCGCCCTCGTCGAGCATCTCGCGCACCCACGTCGAGGAGACCCGGCGTTCGCCGTCGGGCCGGATGTCGCCCAGCACTTCGACCGTGAAGCCGTACCGCTCGCCGAGGCGTTCGAGCAGCGCGACGTCGCCGGCGCCCTTGGCGCCGAAGCGGAAGTCCTCACCGACGAGCAGCGCCTTGGCGTCGAGCGCACCGACGAGGATGCGCTCGACGAACTCCTCGGCCGGCACCGAGGCCAGCGCCCGGTCGAAGTGCAGCAGCAGCGTGGCGTCGAGCCCGGTCGTCGCGAGCAGTTCGAGCTTCTGCCTCGTGCTCACGAGCGAGGCGGGGCACTTGTCGGGCGCGAGGAGCGCGAGCGGATTGCGGTCGAAGGTGACGGCGACCGCGGCGAGCTGTCGCTCGGTCGCGATCTCCCGGAGCCGGCCGATGACGGCGCGGTGCCCGACGTGCACGCCGTCGAACTTGCCGATCGTCACGGCAGCGGGCCCGAACCCCGCCGGCACGCCGGCGAGGTCGTCGAAGACCCTCACGAGGCCGGCCGTTCGGCGGTGGCGAGCGGGGTTTCGGCCGGCGTGTCGGCGGCCGGGCGGTGCTTCGCGAGCCACCACATGCCGAGCACCGGTAGCACGAGCGGGATGAACAGGTAGCCGCGGCCGTACCAGGACCACACCGTGTCGTGCGGGAACAGCCCCGGCAGCACCACGCTCAGCGTGCCGACCACGAGGACGCCGGTGAACTCGAAGACGATCGTCGCCCAGGCGACGCGGTACCAGCCGCGGCTGGAGCGGACGAGGGCGATCGTCGCGATCACGTAGACGACGGCGGCGAGCGCGGAGAGGGCGTAGGCGAGCGGCGCCTCGTCGAACTTCTGCACGATCTGCACGAAGGAACGGCCGAGGGCCGCGAGGGCGAGCACGCCGTAGACGGCGACGAGGACGCGGCCGATGCCGCTCATCCGCCGACGCGCAGCGGGCGCGGCCGGGCTCTGGGGTGCGCTGTTCATGTCGCTTCGATTCTCTCAGACGCGCCGACGATGCGGCGCACGGGGTCACAGCCCCTGGACGGTCCAGATCTGCAGCATCCGGTACACCATGACGCCCACGGCGAAGGCGGCGACGCCGAGCACCACCGTCGACCAGCGGTTGCGCTCGAGCAGCGCCCACAGCGCGGCCGCCGGGGGCAGCAGCAGGGCGCTCACGAGGTAGGTGTAGAACTCGAGCACGCTACCGCTCGGCGCGTTCCCGAACGCGGGCGCGAGCAGCGCGACGACGAACTGCGCGACGAGCAGCAGCTCGACGAGGGCGAGCGCGCCGATGGTGAGGTCGCTGGGCTTGCGTCCGGCGAGGCCCAGGACGAGGCAGAGCAGGCCCGCCGCGACGGCGACGCCGAGCTGCACCCAGGTGTACCACTCGATCATGGGGTCGTCTCCTCGTTCGGGAAGCCGGTGATGACGCGGAGCTCGTCGCCGCGGCGCTCGGCGATGGCCACGAGCCGGTCGGCGGGACCGATCGCGGCGAGCGGCTGCTTCGTCGGGACGTCGCCGGCGGGGATGCGCTTGCCGTGGCCGAGGTCGATGGCCTGCTGCGCGTCGATCGACACGACGGGCAGCGCGCGTCGCGCCGCCTCGGCGGGGCTCAGGATGCGTGCGGCGACGTCGAGCCCCTCGAGCGGTGCAGCCTCGTCGACCGGGAAGCTGCCGATCCTGGTGCGGCGCAGCGCCGTCAGATGCCCGCCGACGCCGAGGCCCGCGCCGAGGTCGCGGGCGAGCGCCCGGATGTAGGTGCCCGAGCTGCAGTCGACACGCACATCGAGGTCGAGGTGGCCGTCGGCGCGGCGGAGCTCGAGTAGCTCGAACGCCGAGACGGTGACGCGCCGGGCCGCGAGCTCGACCTGCTCCCCCGCGCGGACGCGGTCGTAGGCGCGTCGTCCGTCGACCTTCACGGCGCTCACGGAGCTCGGCACCTGCTCGATCTCGCCGGTGAGCGCCGCCATGCCGGCGGCGATCGCCTGGTCGGCGACGGCGGCGACGCGCGCCGGGTCGGCCGCCTCGTGCGGCTCGCCCTCGGCGTCGTCGCTCGTGGTCCCCCAGCCGAGGCGGATGGTCGCGAGGTACTGCTTGTCGAGGCCGACGAGGTAGTGCAGCAGCCGGGTGGAGCCGCCGACGCCGAGCAGGAGGAGTCCGGTCGCCATCGGGTCGAGCGTGCCGGCGTGGCCCACCCGGCGGGTGCCGGCGAGGCGGCGGACGCGCGCGACGACGTCGTGGCTCGTGATCCCCTGCGGCTTGTCGACGAGAAGGATGCCGCTGTTCACGCCGACCAGGCTAACAGTCGCCCGCCGGCCGGGCCGCCGCCCGTACGCTGGGGGGATGCGGATCGGGATCATCGGCGCGGGCGCGCTCGGCGGCACCTTCGCGGCGCTGCTCGCGCGCTCGGGCCATGAGGTCGAGGTGACCGCACGGGGCGCCGGGCTCGAGGCGATCCGCGCGGGCGGCATCCACCTGTCCGGCGGCTACGGCGAGGCCGCCGTCCGGGTCGAGGCGAACCCCCGGCTCGGCCGCCGCCCGGAGCTCGTGCTCGTGTGCACGAAGGCGCAGGACGCCGAGGCCGCGATCACGGCGAACGCCGAGCTGATCGCCGGCCTGCCCGTCGTCGTCGTGCAGAACGGCCTCGACGGCCTCGCCACGGCCGAGCGACTGCTGCCCGGCACGCCGTGCTTCGGCGTGCTGTCGATCATCGCCGCGAACTACACCGAACCGGGCGTCGTGCGCGTGACGACGACGGCCACGAGCTACCTCGGCCGCGGCGAGGGCCCCGCCGACGCCGAGAGCCGGCGCATCGCCGCGCTGCTCAGCGACGCCGTGCCGGTCGTCGCGATCGGCAACTTCCGCGGCGCGCAGTGGTCGAAACTCGTCGTCAACATGGTGAACGCGGTGCCGGCGATCCTGGGCCGGCCCGTGCAGGACGTCCTCCGGCACGGGCCGACCCGACGGGTCGTCGCCCGCTCGATGCGCGAGACCGTGCGGGTGGGCGTCGCCCGCGGCGTGCGGTTCGGCGCGCTCCAAGGCCTCGGGGATCGTCGGCTGCGGTGCTTCGCGGCGCTCCCCGTCGCCCTGGGGCAGGTGCTGCCCTGGCTGATGGGCGTCCGCATGGGCGGCGTGCCGAACCTCGGCTCCACCCAGCAGAGCCTCCGCCGGGGGCAGCCGACCGAGATCGACCACCTGAACGGCGCGGTCGTGCGCGAAGCGGCGGCGGCCGGGCTCACGGCACCGGTCAACGCGGCGCTCGTCGAGCTGGTGCACCGCGTCGAGCGCGCCGGCGCACCGCTCGACGAGGCCGAGCTGCTCGCGGCCGTCCCGAGCTGAGCGCGACGCGGCCACGCCCGGCCCGTCTCGGGCGGCCGGGCCCGACTCAGGCGGTGGGGACCGCCGCCGCCTCGAACGAGGCGGTGAGGGCGCGGTGCTCGTCCTCGCTCAGCGCGTCCCGGAAGCGGTCGGCGAGGAGCGCCCAGCGGATGGTGGCGAGCGCCGTGTTGCGCCCGCCGGTGTAGCCCACGCGATCCATCATCGCCATGATCTCCTCGGTGATCTCGGCGGAGGCCTGCGCGAACTCGGGAGCGCCGGCGATCGTGACCCGGGCGCGCAGGTAGTCGGCGCTAAAGCGGGCCCGCTTGGCGGCCTCGTGGGCGACGACGATGCGGTGCAGCTGCTCGGCGTCGAGCCCGGCGAGGCGGTCGGTCGTGGTCATGGTCGTGGTCCTTTCTGCGGTCGGACGGTCGGTGGACGGCGGAGACGGGAAACGCCACCCGGTCGTCGACCGGGTGGCGTTGAGCGTCTGGGTGTTCGGCTCAGCTGCCTGGCGGTCGGGCGGGGCGGTCGGGGGTGACGACGCGGTCGCGCAGTGGCGCGTCCGCGGTGCGGTGAACCATCACGACTGCCCTCCCTGCAAGATTCCGATTGAACTGACCATCATCCCAGATTCCCTGGTGAACGGCAATTCCCGACATCCTGAGCGACGCCATCCGCGCCCGGCCACCCTCGTGCAGAAAATGGACTATGGTGTCCGGAAGCCCGCCAGCTGACGAAGGGAAGCGAGCTCATCATGGCCGGAAAGTCACCCAAGGCAAGCACGTCGAAGAAGCAGCCTCAGCTCTCGCTCAAGGAGAAGCGAGCGCAGAAGCGCGAGAAGGCCGACGAGGGGATCGTCAAGGCGCGGAAGCGCTGATCCCGGCCGGGTGCGGGCGGTCGCCCGCACCCGGCGACACCCCTCCGGGTTCGGGCCGTCGCGATCGGCGAGCGCGCCGGATCAGACCGCGCGCGGCCTCGCCTGGTCCGTGAGATCGACCACCACGTCCGCGACCCGGCGCGGGTCGCATCTCGCGTAGGCGATCGCATCCGCCGGATCGACCGGGTCGCCGGCGATTGCGATCGTGAAGTCCCAGAGCGGGCGAAGACGGTCCCGCAGCAGGAATCTGCCGTCGAGCAGGAGCACCGCGTCCTCGGGCCCAGTGAGCCACTTCGGCTCCACCCAGGCGTCCCGGCCGACGTCGCGCACCCGCGTGACGAATCCCGTCGAGCCCGCGAGCCGGAACGGCTCGACGAGCACCCGGCGCAGCGCCGACTCGTCGAAGCCGTAGTCCACGTAGCGCTCCGCCGTGTCGGGGCCGAACGCCGCCTGCGCCTCACGCGAGCGGTGGAAGCCCTCCATCCGCGCCCGGAACACGGTCGCGCCGCGCTCCTCGAGCACCGCGCCGAGATCGTCGGCGAACGCGGTCTTGCCCGAGCGCAGCGGCCCATCGACCGCGACCACCACCCGCCCTCGGGCGGTGCGCAGCTGCACGAGGTCGGCGAGCTCCCGCAGGAACGTCACTCGCGGGGTCGTCACGAGTCGCATACTGCGAGCCTATCCGCCGCGACGCGCGTCAGCACCGCCTAGGCTCGAGAGGATGTCACCCCGCACCGAGCCGAGCTTCGCCGAACTCGTCGACGACTGGTTCGCGCACGCCGCGCGCCCCCTGCCCTGGCGCGCCGCCGACGTGTCCCCGTGGGCGGTGCTCGTGAGCGAGTTCATGCTGCAGCAGACGCAGGTCTCGCGGGTGCTCCCCCGCTGGACGGCATGGATCGAGCGCTGGCCGACCCCGGCCGCGCTCGCCGCCGCTCCCCCGGCCGAAGCCGTGCGGGCCTGGGACCGGCTCGGCTACCCCAGGCGCGCGCTCTGGCTCCACGAGGCCGCGACGGAGATCGTCGAGCGCCACGGCGGCGAGGTGCCGAGCGGCCTCGAGGAGCTGCTCGCGCTCAAGGGCATCGGCCCGTACACAGCGCGTGCCGTCGCCGCCTTCGCCTTCGGCGAGCGGCATCCCGTGGTGGACACGAACACCCGCCGGGTGCTCGCCCGCGCGATCGACGGCCGCGCCCACGCCGGCGCTCCCTCGACGGCGCGCGACCTCGCCGCCATGTCCGCCCAGCTGCCCGTCGAGCGCGCCGCGGCGCGGCGCTTCAACGCCGGGGCGATGGAGCTCGGCGCGACCGTGTGCACGGCGCGCACACCGGACTGCGAGGCGTGCCCCGTGCGCTCGCGCTGCGCCTGGCTCGCCGCCGGCCGCCCGGACGACGGGGCGCCTAGGCGCCGGCAGGCCCGCTACGAGGGCTCCGACCGCCAGGTGCGGGGCATCGTGCTCGCGGAGCTGCGCGCCGCGCACGCCCCCGTCGACCGGGAGCTGCTCGGCACACGCTGGGGCGATGCCGCGCAGCTCGAGCGCGCGCTCGTCACGCTCGTCGCCGACGGCCTCGCGGTCGCGGGCGCCGAGGGCTACTCCCTCCCGGACGCCTGAGCGGCGACGGGCGGGATCAGTCGCGAGCGGCGGTGGACGCCTCGTCCTCGTCGTCCTCGTCGACGCGAGGCTTCACGTAGGGGTCGGCCTCGCCGGCGAAGCTCGCGCCCGAGGCGAGTGCCGTGGTCTCCGCGTCGCGCTCGCGCGCCTCACGGAGCAGCTCCTCGATGTGCTCGGCGTTCTCGGGGATCGCGTCGGCGATGAACTCGAGCGACGGGGTGAGCCGCGCGGTGATGTTGCGGCCGACCTCGCTGCGCAGCATCCCGGTCGCCGCCTTGAGGGCGAGCGCCGAGTCGCGACGCTCCTCCTCCGTGCCGTAGACCGTGTAGAAGATGCTCGCGTGCTGCAGGTCGCCCGTCACGCGGACGTCGGTGATCGTCACGAAACCGAGCCGCGGGTCGCGCAGCCCCTTCTCGAGCCGGCGGGCGACGATCTCTCGGATGCGGTCCGCCATCTTCCTGGCGCGCTGGGGATCAGCCATGATGCAGGGTCTCCTTTCGAACGAAAGGCCGGGGCGGCGAACCGCCCCGGCCGTTTCGATCAGACGCGAGGCTTCTCGCGCAGCTCCACGGTCTCGATCTCGTCGCCGACCTGGATGTCGTTGTACTTGCCGAGGCCGATACCGCACTCGAAGTCCGTGCGGACCTCGGTGACGTCGTCCTTGAACCGGCGCAGCGACTCGATGGCGAGCCCGTCCGCGAGGACGACGCCGTCGCGGATGACGCGCGCCTTCGCGTTGCGGGTGATCGTGCCCGAACGGACGATGACACCGGCGATGTTGCCGAACTTCGAGGAGCGGAACACCTCGCGGATCTCGGCGACACCCGACTGGACCTCTTCGTACTCGGGCTTGAGCATGCCCTTGAGCGAGTTCTCGATGTCGTCGATCGCGTTGTAGATGACCGAGTAGAAGCGCACGTCGACGCCCTCGCGGGCGGCGCGCTCGCGCGCCTTCACATCGGGTCGCACGTTGAAGCCGATCACGATCGCGTTGTCGATGGTGGCCAGGTCGATGTCCGACTCCGTGATCGCACCGACGCCGCGGTGCAGGATGCGGAGCTGGACCGAGTCGTCGACCTCGATCTTCATCAGGGACTCCTCGAGCGCCTCCACGGCACCGGAGACGTCGCCCTTGATGATGAGGTTGAGCGCCTCGACCTTGCCCTCCTCGAGGGCCCGGGTGAAGTCCTCGAGCGAGATGCGCTTGCGGGCCTTCGCGAGCTGCGCGTTCCGCTGGGCGGCCTCGCGCTTCTCGGCGATCTGGCGCGCCGTGCGGTCGTCCTCGGTCACGAGGAAGGTGTCGCCGGCGCGGGGCACCGAGGACAGACCCTGCACCTGGACCGGACGCGACGGCAGCGCGGCCTCGACCGGCTCGCCGTTCTCGTCGCTCATCGCCCGGACGCGGCCGTAGGCCGTGCCCGCGACGATCGCGTCGCCGACCTTGAGCGTGCCCGACTGGATGAGCACGGTCGCCACGGCGCCGCGGCCCTTGTCGAGCTTCGCCTCGATCGCGACACCGCGGGCGTCCTTGTCGGGGTTGGCCCGCAGGTCGAGCCCGGCGTCGGCCGTGAGCAGCACCGCGTCGAGCAGGTCCTGGATGCCGATGCCCTCGCGAGCCGAGACGTCGACGAACATGACGTCGCCGCCGTACTCCTCGGCCACGAGGCCGAACTCGGTGAGCTGCTGGCGCACCTTGGCGGGGTTCGCCTCGGGCTTGTCGATCTTGTTCACCGCGACCACGATCGGCACGTTCGCCGACTGCGCGTGGTTCAGCGCCTCGACCGTCTGCGGCATGATGCCGTCGTCGGCCGCGACCACGAGGATCGCGATGTCGGTGACCTGCGCACCACGGGCACGCATGGCGGTGAACGCCTCGTGACCCGGGGTGTCGATGAAGGTGATCGCGCGGTCGATGCCCTCGTGCTGGGTGTGCACCTGGTAGGCACCGATGTGCTGGGTGATGCCGCCGGCTTCGCCCGCCACGACGTTCGCGTTGCGGATGGCGTCGAGCAGTCGGGTCTTACCGTGGTCGACGTGACCCATGACGGTGACGACCGGGGGCCGCTGGGCCAGGTCTTCGTCGGTCTCGTCCTCGAGCTCCTGGTCGAGGTCGATGTCGAAGCCCTCGAGGAGCTCGCGGTCCTCGTCCTCGGGAGAGACGATCTGGATCTTGTAGCCGAGCTCCTCGCCGAGCACCTGGAAGGTGGCCTCGTCGAGCGACTCGGTCGCCGTCGCCATCTCGCCGAGGTGGAACAGCACGGTCACGAGCGAACCGGGGTTCGCGTCGATCTTGTCGGCGAAGTCCGAGATGGAGGCGCCGCGGCGCAGACGGATCGGAGTCGAGCCGTCGCCGCGGGGCACGCTCACGCCGCCGAGCGACGGAGCCTCCCGCATCTCGAATTCTGCCCGCTTCGTCCGCTTCGACTTGCGTGCCTTGCTCTTGCCGCCACCGCGGCCGAACGCGCCGGCCGTGCCGCCGCCGGGCCCACGACCACGACCGCCGCCGCCCGCGGGACGCGGGCCGCCGAAGCCGCCGCCGGGGCGCTGGAAGCCGCCGGCACCCGCACCGGGACCGCCCGGACGGCCTGCGCCGCCGGGAGCACCACCGGGACGGAAGCCGCCGCCACCACCGGGACGACCGGGGCCGCCGGGGCGACCGGCACCGCCCGGACGCGGGGCGCCGGGGCGCGGCGAACCGGGACGCGGCGCCTGCGGGCGCGGGATGTTGCCGGGGCTCGGGCGCTGGCCCATGCCCTGCGAGCTCGAGAACGGGTTGTTGCCCGGGCGGGGCTGCGCGGGGCGCTGACCCATGCCCTGCGAGCTCGAGAACGGGTTGTTGCCCGGACGCGAGGAGCTCGGCTTCGGGCCGGCCGGGCGCGGGGCGCCGGGCTTCGGCGCTCCGCCGGGCTTGACGGCGTCACCGGCGGGCTGCTCGGCCGCGGGGGCCTGCTCGGCGCCGCCCTGCGCAGCGGCCTTCTCGGCAGCCGCCTTCTCGGCGGCGGCCTTCTCGGCCTGCGCCTGACGCTCGGCGACCGTCAGCGGGGCCTCACCCGCGGGGGCGGGGGCCGGCGCGGGGGCCGCAGCGGGCTTCGGGCCCGGCTTGGGGCCGGGCTTCGCCGCCGCGGGCTTGGGCGCTGCGGCGGGCGCAGCGGTGCCGGCGGCTCCGGCGGCCTCGAGGGCGGCCTTGAGCTTGCGGGCGACGGGGGGTTCGATCGACGAGGACGGGCCCTTGACGTATTCGCCCAGTTCCTTCAGCTTCTCGAGGGCGATCTTGGTGTCGACCCCGAGCTCGCTGGCGATCTCGTGTACGCGTGGTTTGGCAGCCACAACTCTCCTGTTCCGGGTCTGCGCCCGGACAGGGGCAGACCGATTAGTGGACGGGTCTCATTTCGAGCCGCTCATTAGTGGTCCATTAGCCGTTCAGCCTGTTCTGTATGTCGCTGGTGTCCAGCGAGCCCGTGAATCGGAGCGCGCGCCCGAAGGCACGGCGCCGGTCAGCGAGCAGGAAGCACTCGCGCGTCGGATGCAGCCACGCACCCCGCCCAGGACGCACCGCTGCCGCATCTGCGACGAGGTGGGAATCTTGGAGAACGACCCTCAGAAGTGAGGATCGCGGGGCACGCGCACGGCAACCGATGCACGTTCTGACGGGTTCCATCTTACACCCCCGGGCCGCGTCCTCCGTCGCGCCGGGACGCGACGGAGCCGCCGACGTGGTTCCCTACTCGGCCGTGTCCGGCTGGATGTCGATCTTCGCGCCCGTGAGCTTCGCCGCGAGGCGCGCGTTCTGACCCTCCTTGCCGATGGCGAGGGAGAGCTGGTAGTCGGGCACGAGCGCGCGCACCGCGCGCAGCGTCTCGTCGACGACGTACGCCCGGGTCACCTTCGCGGGCGAGAGGGCCGAGGCGACGAAGGTCGCGAGGTCGTCGGAGAAGTCGACGATGTCGATCTTCTCGTTGCCGAGCTCGGCGGTGACCGCGCGCACGCGCTGGCCGAGTTCGCCGATCGCCGCGCCCTTCGCGTTCACGCCGGGCTGGGTCGCGCGCACCGCGATCTTCGTGCGGTGCCCCGCCTCGCGGGCGAGCGAGACGATCTCGACCACGCCGGAGGCGATCTCGGGCACCTCGAGCGCGAACAGCTTGCGCACGAGCGCCGGGTGGGTGCGGGACACCGTGATCGAGGGGCCCTTCGCGCCCTTCGCGACGCTCGTCACATAGACGCGCACGCGCTGACCGTGCGGGTACTCCTCGCCGGGCACCTGCTCCTCGGGCGGCAGGATGGCCTCGACGGTGCCGAGGTCGATGTGCACCATCTTCGGGTTCGGGCCCTGCTGGATGACGCCCGCGACGATGTCGCCCTCACGGCCGCGGAACTCGCCGAGCACGGCGTCGTCGGCGATGTCGCGGAGGCGCTGGCTGATGACCTGCTTCGCCGCGTACGCGGCGATGCGGCCGAAGTCGTCGGGGGTGTCCTCGGCCTCGCCGATGACGTTGCCCTCCTCGTCGAGCTCGGGCACGAAGATCGCGACGTGCCCGGTCTTGCGATCCAGCTCGGCACGCGCGCCGTTCGGATTGGCGTGCCCGTGCTGATTCGGATTGCTGTGCTTGAGGTAGGCCATCAGGATCGCCTGCTCGATGATCTGCACCAGTTCGTCGAACGGGATCTCTTTCTCGCGCTCCACCATGCGGAGCATGCTGAGGTCGATATCCATCGCCGGCCTCCTCTATTCAGCTCTTCCCGCCGATTCGGCGGAGATCCCAGGGTACCGGATCGACCGCCCGGTCAGTACCGCGCCGTCCGCGCCGTGCGCCGCACCCGTTCAGACGCCGAGCGGCGGCTCGGCCGGCGCGCTCGACAACTCGTCGATGGCGCGGATGAGCCGGTGCAGCTCCCCCACCTGGCGGGGCGCGAGCTCGAGCGCCAGCCGCGGCAGCTCGAGGCGGTCGTCGTCGTTGCGCTCGACGGCGAACGGCGCGACCCGTTCGATCCTGCCGCCCGCGAGGAGCCCGGCGAAGCGCTCGTTGAGCTCCGCGATCTCGGCGTCGCTCGGCTCGGCCCGGAGGCGCAGCACGAGCCGGCCGCCGACCCAGCGGAGCGAGTCGTAGTTGCGCCAGAAGCCGACGATCTCGTCGACCGCCCGCACCGGGTCCTCGGTGATGAGCACCCGATCGAGATCGTCGAGCGCGATGAAGCCGCCGGCCGCGAGCTCGCCCTCGACGAACTCCGCGAGCCCGCGCCAGTAGTGACCGCCCGGCCGGTCCAGGAGCACGATCGGCACCGGCTCCGCCTTGCCCGTCTGCTGCAGGGTGAGCAGCTCGAACGTCTCGTCGAGCGTGCCGAAGCCGCCGGGCAGGCAGACGAAGCCGCGCGACTCCTTGACGAGCATGAGCTTGCGGGTGAAGAAGTACTTCATCGCGACGCGGTTCGGGTCGACGAGCACCGGGTTCGGGCTCTCCTCGAAGGGCAGCCGGATCGACACGCCGAGCGAGCGATGGGGCCCCGCCCCCTTGGTCGCGGCCTCCATGATGCCGGGTCCGGCGCCGGTCACGACCATCCAGCCCTGTTCGGCGAGCGCCGCGGCGACCTCTTCCGCCTGCGCGTAGCCCGGATCGTCGGGCCTCGTCCGCGCCGAGCCGAAGACGGTGACCTTCGGCACGTCGGCATAGGGGGCGAACAGCCGGAACGCCGCCCGCATCTCCTCGAGCGCGGCCGCCGTGATCTTGAGGTCGAGCCGATCGGTGGGATCGGTGCCGAGGTGGAGGCCGGTGACGAGGATCCGCTCGACGAGCGAGCGGTTCGCGGAGATCCCCGCCTCGGCGACGAGCTCGTCGACGGCGCCCTGCAGCTCGGGCGGGAGACTCGGGGCGTCGGCGGGCGTGAGACTCATGCCTCCAGCCTCGCACGGAGCGCGGCGATCCTCGCCCGCCGCGCCCGTGCGAGCCGGCTCAGTCCTGGTCGAGCGCGGCGACGACGCCGTCGATCGGCACCTGCACGCGGTCGCCGCTCGCGCGATCCCACAGCTCGACGACGCCCTCGGCGACGCCGCGGCCGGCGATCACGATCTTCGGCACGCCGATGAGCTCGGCGTCGGCGAACTTCACGCCGGGCGAGAGCTTCGGGCGGTCGTCGTAGAGCACCTCGCGCCCGCTCGCCTCGAGTTCGGCGACGATGCGCTCCGCGGCGTCGAAGGCGGCCTGGTCCTTGCCCGTCGCGAGCACGTGCACGTCGAACGGCGCGACCGCGGCGGGCCAGACGAGGCCCTTCTCGTCGTTGTTGAGCTCGGCGATGATCGCGAGGATGCGGGTGACGCCGATGCCGTAGGAGCCCATCGTCACGGTGGCGAGCTTGCCGTTCTCATCGAGCACCTTGAGGCCGAGCGCCTCGGCGTACTTGCGGCCGAGCTGGAAGACGTGGCCGATCTCCATCCCGCGGGCGATCTCGACCGGGCCGGAGCCGTCGGGCGCGGGATCGCCGTCGCGGACGTCGGAGGCCTCGACCGTGCCGTCGGCGACGAAGTCGCGTCCGGCAACGAGCCCGAAGACGTGCTTCTGGTCGACGTTCGCCCCGGTGATCCACTCGGTGCCGTCGACGACGCGCGGGTCGAGCAGGTAGCGGATGCCGGTGGTCGACTCCTCGCCGAGCACCGCGCCGTCCTCCGACCAGGGGCCGATGTAGCCCTTGACGAGGCCCGGGTGCTTCGCGAAGTCGGCCTCGGTGGCGGGCTCGACCTCGGCCGGCGCGAACGCGACCTCGACGCGCTTCATCTCGACCTCACGGTCGCCCGGCAGGCCGACGACGACGAGCTCGCGGCTGCCGTCGAGCTGGGTCAGCGCGAGCACGACGTTCTTCAGAGTGTCCGCCGCGGTCCAGGCGCGGCCGTCGGGCCGGGGCACCTCCGCGTTCGCGAGGTCGACGAGCGTCTGGATGGTCGGCGTGTTCGGCGAGTCGACCACGACGGGGGCCGGCAGGCCGTCGAAGGGGACGGGGTCCGGAACGACGGTCGTGAACGCCTCGACGTTCGCCGCGTAGCCGCCGGCCGAGCGCACGAAGGTGTCCTCGCCGACCGGCGTCGGGTGCAGGAACTCCTCGCTCTTCGAACCGCCCATCGCACCGGCGTCGGCCTGCACGATGACGTACTCGAGGCCGAGCCGGGTGAAGATGCGCTCGTACGCGTCGCGCTGGGCCTGGTAGGAGGCATCCAGCCCCTCGTCGTTGACGTCGAAGGAGTAGGCGTCCTTCATCGTGAACTCGCGGCCGCGGAGGAGCCCGGCGCGGGGCCGGGCCTCGTCGCGGTACTTGTCCTGGATCTGGAAGATCGTGAGCGGCAGGTCCTTGTACGAGGAGTAGAGGTCCTTCACGAGCAGGGTGAAGGCCTCCTCGTGCGTCGGCGCGAGCAGGTAGTCGGCGCCCTTGCGGTCTTGCAGCCGGAACAGCGCGTCGCCGTACTCGGTCCAGCGGTTCGTGAGCTCGTAGGGCTCGCGCGGCAGCAGCGCGGGGAAGTGCACCTCGTGGGCCCCGGCGGCGGTCATCTCCTCACGGATGATGCGCTCGATCTTCGCCTTCACCCGCAGACCCAGCGGCAGCCACGCGAAGACGCCCGGCGCCTGGCGCCGGATGTAGCCGGCGCGGACGAGCAGCTTGTGGCTCGTGACCTCGGCGTCGGCGGGGTCTTCACGGAGGGTGCGGAGGAAGAAGTTCGTAAGACGTGTGGGCACGCGACGAGTCTAGTTGCGAGCGGCGGACGCGCTGCGCCGCGGGCGGCTCGTAGGCTGGCTCCATGCCGGCCCGACGCACGCACCTCGCCCCGTCCACCGCGCAGAGCGAGCTCGCCGAGGCCCTCGACGCGCTGCGCACGGAGCTCGAGCTGCCCGGAGGGTTCTCCCCCGAAGTGCTCGCGGAGGCGGACGCGGCGCGCCCCGCCGACGCCGTGCCCGCCCGCGACCTCCGCGAGCTGGCCTTCGTCACGCTCGATCCGGCCGGGGCGCGCGACCTCGATCAGGCCTTTCTGATCGAGCCGCGGACGGGCGGCGGATGGCTCGTCCGCTACGCGATCGCCGACGTGCCGTCGTTCGTCCGCCCGGGCGGGGCCGTCGACGCCGAAGCCCGCCGCCGTGGGCAGAGCCTGTACGCGGCCGACGGCGTGATCCCGCTGCATCCGCCCGTGATCGGGGTGGACCGCGCATCCCTCCTGCCCGGCGAGGACCGCGCCGCCTACGTGTGGTCCTTCGAGCTCGACGGGCAGGGTGAGGTCCTGCGCACCGGCCTCGAGCGCGCGCTCGTCCGTTCGCGGGCCCAGCTCGACTACGAGTCGGCGCAGCGCGCCGTCGACGCCGGCGAGCACGCCGGCCCGCTCGCCGAACTGCCCGCCTTCGGAGCCGCCCGGCTCGAGCAGGAACGGATCCGCGGTGGGGCGAGCCTGGACCTGCCCGACGAGGAGATCGTGCGTGATGAGCACGGCGGCTATCGGATCGAACGGCGACTGCCCCTGCCGGTGGAGACCTGGAACGCGCAGCTCTCGATCATGACGGGCATCGCCGCTGCCCGGATCATGCTCGACGGCGGCGTCGGGGTGCTGCGGACCATGCCGCCGCCCGCCCCCGACGCGATCGCCGCGTTCCGCATCCGCACGGCCGCGCTCGGACTGCGCTGGCCGGAGCGGCTCGCCTACGGCGACTACCTGCGCGGCCTCGACCGGCGCGACCCGCGCACCGGGCCGGTGCTGCGCGCCGCCGCCTCCCTGTTCCGCGGCGCCGGCTACGAGGTGTTCGACGGCACTCCGCCCGCCGATCCCGGGCAGGCCGCGATTGCCGCACCCTACGCGCACGTCACGGCGCCGATCCGCCGGCTCGTCGACCGCTGGGGGCTCGTCGCGAGCCTCGCGATCGCCGAGGGCCGGTCGGTGCCGGCGTGGCTCCGCGAGAGCCTGCCCGAGCTGCCGTCCCTCATGCAGGCCTCCGCCGCCCGCGCGAGCCGGCTCGAGCAGGCGACGCTCGACCGGGTCGAGGCGGCGCTCCTGGCCGACCGGGTGGGCGAGGTCTTCGAGGCGACCGTCGTCGAGGCGCGCGGCGAGGACCGCCTCGTCGTCCAGCTGGACGAGCCCGCGGTCACCGCGACCTGCCAGGCGCCGGCCGGACGGCCGATGCCGCGAGCCGGCGAGCGGATGCCGATCGTGCTGGAGCACGCCGACATCCGCTCCGGCTCGGTCGGGTTCAGGCCCGGCGGCGGCGCAGCACTGCCGTCGTGACGAGCCCGATCCCCGCGAACGCGAGCAGCGCCGCGGCGAGCAGGCCCCCGGCGGGTTCCGCGCCCGTCGAGGCGAGCTCGTCGCCGGCGACCGTCGCGGGCTCCACTTCGGCGACCGGCGCCGCGACGGGCGCGGCCGGCGCGGAGATCGGAGCGGGCACCGGCGCAGCCGGCTCCTCCCCCTCGTTCGGGAAGATCGGCGCACCGCCGACCTTGCCGAAGGCGAAGATGAAGGTGTTCGGTGTGCCCCCGGCCGGGTCGCCGCTCGTCTGCCCGAAGGAGTAGGCTTCGGCGCCGACCGCGGCGAGCGCGGCCCGCGCCTCCGCCTCGTTCGCCGCAGCCCCGTAGAAGATCACGAAGCTGAGCGAGCCGCCGGGACCGAGCGGACCGAAGGCGAAGTCGAACAGCGCTCCGTGATCGGCCGGTCCGTCGTCGACGGCGTTGCCCTCGAAGCGGATGGAGCTGGGCCCGGCCAAGGGGTTCGGGCTCGCGAAGCCGTCGTCGCTCGAATAGGCGAGGGCGCTCGCCGAACCGCCGTCGATCGTGACGAACTCGCTGAACGCCGTCGGCTCGATGTCCCAGTCCATGACGCGCCGGTACTGCACGGTGGCGATCGTCTCCCCCGTGAGGTTCTCGATCGTCACGTTCACCTGGTAGAGGTTCTTCGTCGCGGCCGAGGGCACGTACTGGTGGGTGACGCGGAACACCGGTCGCGACTCCGCGTCCTGGATCACGACGACCGAGGTCGCCGTCGAGGCGGTGTGTGTGAAGGACTCGAGCACGAGGTTCGTGCCGCCGGGCCCCTCGGTGTCGAGGTTCGCGCCGCCCCAGACGCCGCTCGCCGGATCCGCGACGCCCCAGCCCTCGCAGAGGCATCCCGGCGAGGTGGCGTCGTTGTTGGTGGGCAGATAGTCAAGTCCGGCGTCGCCGGCCCCGGCCTTCGAACCGGCCGCGTTCGAGGTGTTGAGCTCGCCCGTCGGGTTCACGGCGAGCAGGATGGTGCCGTTGTCGATGCAGACCGCCGGGTAGCAGGGGTCGCCCGGCGCGGGGGCGGCGAGCGGGGCCGCGGCGGCCTTCGCTCCCGTCGTGGCCGTACCGGCTCCCGGGAACAGCGTGACAGTCGGTTCCGCCGCGGGATCGGCGAACGACTCCTCGGCGGTGGTGCCCGGCTCGGCGACGACGACCGCGGGCGGTGCGGGCGCCGGTTCGGGCGCTGCGGCGGGCTCGGGTTCGGGTGCGGGAGCGGGATCCGGTGCGGGAGCGGGCTCGGCTTCGGGGGCAGGCTCGGCTGCGGGTTCGGCGGGCGCGGGTGCGGGTTCGGGCGCCGGCTCGGCGGGCGCGGGATCGGCCGGGGCCGTGACGGCCGCGGGGTCGGCCGGTGCCGGCTCCTCGGCCTGCGCCGCGAGCGGCGCGATCAGGAGGCTCAGCGCGGCGAGCGCGGCACCGGCACCGAGGCCGGCGCCGAGCCGCGCGCGAGCGCGCGTTCGGATTGACATGGGTATCGCTCCATTCGTGCAGCCGCCCGGGCGGGCGGCAGTCGGGTTCGGCGATTCCCGGAACGGGGCGGAGGCGGCGCCGGCGCGGCGTCCCGGTTCACGCCATCACGGTACTGATCTGTGAGGTTTCCTCAGATCAGGGAGTGCCCCGATTCTCCACCCCTGGCGCACACGGAGCGACCCCCAGCTCGGGGCACCCGAGTGGGGGTCGTTCGACGCGGAGCGCGGGTCAGACGGTGACGACCGTCGGGGCGCCCGTCGGGGCATCCCCGCCCATCTCCTCGGCGATGCGCTGGGCCTCGGCGATGAGCGTCTGCACGATCTCCGCCTCGGGGACCGTCTTGATCACCTCGCCCTTGACGAAGATCTGGCCCTTGCCGTTGCCGCTCGCAACGCCGAGGTCGGCCTCGCGCGCCTCGCCGGGGCCGTTCACGACGCAACCCATCACGGCGACGCGAAGGGGGACGGTGACGTCCTTGAGCCCCTCGGTGACATCGTTCGCGAGGGTGTAGACGTCGACCTGGGCCCGCCCGCAGGACGGGCAGGAGACGATCTCCAGCTTGCGCTCGCGGAGGTTCAGCGACTGCAGGATCTGCAGGCCGACCTTGACCTCCTCGACCGGCGGGGCCGAGAGGGAGACGCGGATGGTGTCGCCGATGCCCTCGCCGAGGAGGATGCCGAAGGCCGTCGCGCTCTTGATGGTGCCCTGGAACGCCGGACCCGCTTCGGTCACGCCCAGGTGCAGCGGCCAGTCGCCGCGCTCGGCGAGCAGCCGGTACGCCTTCACCATGACGATGGGGTCGTTGTGCTTCACGGAGATCTTGAAGTCGTGGAAGTCGTGCTCCTCGAAGAGGGAGGCCTCCCATACCGCCGACTCGACGAGCGCCTCGGGCGTCGCCTTGCCGTACTTCTCGAGCAGCCTCGGATCGAGCGACCCCGCGTTCACGCCGATGCGCAGCGAGACGCCCGCGGCCTTCGCGGCGGCCGCGATCTCGCCGACCCGGTCGTCGAACTTGCGGATGTTGCCGGGGTTCACCCGCACCGCGGCGCAGCCGGCGTCGATCGCGGCGAACACGTAGTTCGGCTGGAAGTGGATGTCCGCGATCACGGGGATCTGACTCTTCTTCGCGATGATCGGCAGCGCCTCGGCGTCGTCGCGGCTCGGTACCGCGACACGCACGATGTCGCAGCCCGAGGCGGTCAGCTCGGCGATCTGCTGCAGCGTCGCGTTGATGTTCGTGGTGGGCGTCGTGGTCATCGACTGCACGCTCACCGGGGCGTTGCCGCCGACGAGCACCTTGCCCACCTTGATCTGGCGGGACTTGCGTCGCGGGGCCAGGACTTCGGGGACCTTCGGCATTCCGAGATTCACTGCAGGCACGTCTTGCAGTCTAGTTCCGCCCGGCTGGGTCGCGGCCGAGCGCGGCGAACTCCCGACGCGTCACGGTCGTCGCACTAGGCGCAGCCCTCCGCTTCCATCTCGGGGGCGCCGATCCAGCGCACGGTGCCGTCGTCCTCGTTCTCCGTCGCGACGACGTTCACGCGATCCGCTCGGTCGCCGGGCACCTCGATCGTCTCCGCCTCGATCGAGGTGCCGACGCAGACCCAGAGCTCGGGGTCGAACGACGGTCGCTCGGCGAGCGCCGCCCACGCTTCGCCCGCCTGCGAGCCGTCGTGCGCACGGAGCGCGATCCCCTCGGCGGCCGGCCCGTCGAAGTACACCGCGAAGCGCGGCCAGACGAGCCAGTCGTAGCCGTCACGCTGCCGGCGCTCTTCGTCGTAGAAGCGCTCGTCCAAGACGAAGTCGCCCCACTCGTGGTAAATGCCGTCGGGCCGATGGTTGCCGCCGTCGTAGGCCTCGTCGACCGGCGGCGCGCCGAACAGCGCGGTGAGGATCGCGACGGCCTCGCCAGGGTCGGACATGTAGTCGAGCGTCTCGACCACCTGCTCGCCGGCACGGAGTTCGAGCACCGTCGGCCGCACCACGAGCGCGTCGACGGAGGCGAGCGGGTCCGCACTCGGCGTCGGCGGCGGCGTCGTGCTCGGAGCCGGCGACTCGACCGGCGTCGTCGAGGGACTCGGGATCGGCGTGGGCTTCGGCTCCGCCGCGCACCCCGCCAGCACGAGCACGGCCGCCACGACGGCCCCGAAGATTCCTGCGCGTGTCCGGCGCATCCCCCACCATGCCTCTCCGGGCATCCCCCGCCCGTCGATCACATTCTGCTGGATGCATCCCCCCTGGACAGCGAGCGGAGAGCACGATCCGGTAACGGCTCACGGAGCGTCGCGCCGCAGCCGCCGAGCCCGTTCCCGCTCGGCGGCGATCCGCTCGGCGTTGCGCGCGATCCGGCTCGTGTCGCGCGGCTCCAGGAGGATGCGGTCCTCCGCGTGCGCGCCGGCCTGCAGTTCGCGGGCGCGCTCGAGTTCGGCGTCGAAGGCGGCACCGATGAGCAGGCCGCCGTTCACCAGCCACAGCCACACCAGGAACACCACGGCACCGGCGAGCGAGCCGTAGACCCGGTCGTAGTCGGCGAACGCCGTGAGATACCAGGCGAAGGCCGCCGAGGCCCCCGCGACCACCACGATCGCCACGACGGCGCCGACGCTCAGCCAGCGGAACCTCGGCTGCCGAACGTTCGGCGTCGCCCGGTACAGCAGCGCGATGAGGCAGACGAGCACCGCGAACATGAGCGGCCAGCGCACGATCGCCCAGGTGAGCTGGACCGCGTCGCCCGCGCCGAGCTGCTCGGCGACCGCCTCGGCGACCGCCTTGGCGATCCCGCCGCCGAGCAGGAGCAGCAGCACGATGACCGAGACGAGCGCCAGGAGCCCCGCCGTGACGAGCAGCTGCAGTCCGCGCAGCTTCCAGATCGGCCGTCCCTCCTCGACGCCGTACACGTCGTTCATGGCTCGACCGAACGCCGTCACGTACGCGGAGGCGGTCCAGAGCGCCACGACCGCGCCGGTGACCACGCCGAGCGTCGCCGCCGGCGAGACCGCGAACTCGCCGAGCCGCTCTCTGAGGAACTCCACCGTCTCGCGCGGCAGCACGTCGCCCGCCAGGTCGATCGCCGCGCCGAGCGCACGGCCCTCCTGCCCGGCGAGCGCGAGGATCGACGCGGTCACGAGCAGCGCGGGGAAGAGCGCGAGCACGCTGAAGAAGGCGAGCGCGGCGGCGCGGTCGATGCCGTTGCCCTCGAAGAAGGTGCGGGCCGTACGGCGGGCGGCGACCCACCACGCGGCGCGGCTCAGCTGCACGGGCGATGCTGGGCGTTTCACCCTGCGATTCTGGCGGAACCCGGCGGGATGCCGCAGCCCCTTCCGTCGGCGCCCGATCCGCGCTAGTGCGCGACGGCGGTGACGTCGAGCGGCGGCTCCGTCGCGGCGACGACCTCCTCGGCAGTGACCCCCGGTGCGAGCTCCACGAGCCGCAGGCCCGCCGGGGTGACGTCGATGACGGCGAGGTCGGTGATGATCCGGTCGACCACGCCGCGCCCCGTGAGCGGCAGCGAGCACTCGCGCACGATCTTGGGCGAGCCGTCCTTCGCGACGTGCTCCATGAGCACGATCCGCCGACGCGCGCCGTGCACGAGGTCCATCGCGCCGCCCGGGCCCTTCACCATCTTGCCGGGGATCATCCAGTTCGCGAGATCGCCCGTCGCGGACACCTGCATCGCGCCGAGGATCGCGGCGTCGACCTTGCCGCCGCGGATCATGCCGAAGCTCGTCGCCGAGTCGAAGAAGGCGGCGCCGGGCAGCACCGTCACCGTCTCCTTGCCGGCGTTGATGAGGTCGGGGTCGACCTCGTCCTCGCGCGGGTAGGGGCCGACGCCGAGGATGCCGTTCTCGGACTGCAGCACCACGGTGACACCGTCGGGCACGTAGTTCGGCACGAGGGTCGGCAGCCCGATGCCGAGGTTCACGTAGGAGCCGTCGGCGAGCTCCCGCGCGGCCCGCGCGGCCATCTCCAACCGGGTGAGCGCCATCTCAGTGCTCCTCTCGCACGGTGCGCCGTTCGATGCGCTTCTCGACGTCGGCGCCGACCTCGACGACCCGGTCGACGAAGATCCCCGGCAGGTGCACCGTGTCCGGGTCGATCTCACCGGGCTCGACGAGCTCCTCGACCTCGGCGATGCAGATCCGCCCGGCCATCGCGGCCAGCGGCGAGAAGTTGCGCGCGGACTTGTCGAAGACGAGGTTGCCGTGCCGGTCGCCCCGCTGCGCGTGCACGAGGGCGAAGTCGGTCGTGATGGCCTCCTCGAGCACGAAGTCGCGCGGCTCGCCGCGCACCTCGAAGCGCTGCACCGGCTTGGGAGCGGAGGCCACGGCGATGCCGCCGTCCGCGGCGTACCGCTGCGGCAGCCCGCCCTCGGCGACCTGTGTACCGACCCCCGTCTGCGTGAAGAAGGCGGCGATGCCGGCTCCCCCGGCGCGGAGCTTCTCGGCCAGGGTGCCCTGCGGGGTGAGCTCGAGCTCCAGCTCACCGGACAGGTACTGCCGTTCGAACTCCTTGTTCTCGCCCACGTACGAGGACGTCATCTTGCGGATGCGACCGGCGGCGAGCAGCACGCCGAGCCCCCAGTCGTCGACGCCGCAATTGTTCGACACCACGGCGAGCCCGCGGGAGCCGCGCGCGAGCAGCGCGTCGATGAGCACCATCGGGATGCCGCAGAGGCCGAAGCCGCCGACGGCGAGCGAGGCGCCGTCGGGGATGTCGGCGACCGCGGACGCGGCATCGGGCACGGTCTTGTCGAGCGTCATGTCGCGACCTCCTCGTCACGTCGACCGCCGGGAATCGGGCCGTCCGCCGCGAATCCGGTGAATCACCGTTAACTGAACCGTAGAATGGTGAGGTCGCGCAAGCCCGCGCCCCGACGAAGGAGTCCACCCACCATGAGCACCGAAGACGTCGTCATCATCGCCGGCGCCCGCACCCCGTTCGCCCGCATCAACGGCAACCTCGCGAGCCGCACGGCCGTCGAACTCGGCACGGTCGCGATCCGCGGGGCGCTCGAACGCGCCGGCGTCGCCCCCGAGGACGTCGACGCCGTCATCATGGGCCAGGTGCTGCAGGCCGGCGCCGGGCAGAACCCCGCCCGGCAGTCCGCCGTCGCCGCGGGCATCCCGTGGAACGTGCCGGCGACGACCCTGAACAAGGTGTGCCTGTCCGGCCTCGTCGCGATCACCGACGCGGCGCGCCTGATCCGCCTCGGCGAGGCGAGCGTCGTCGTCGCCGGCGGCCAGGAGTCCATGACGAAGGCGCCGCACCTGCTCCCGGGCTCCCGCGCCGGGCACACGTACGGCAGCATCGAGCTCATCGACCATGCCGCGCACGACGGGCTCACCGACGCCTTCGACCACGAGTCGATGGGCGCCTCCACCGAGCGGGTCAACGGCCGCTACGGCATCGGTCGCCCCGAGCAGGACGAGATCGCCGCCGCCTCCCACGTGCGGGCCGGCCGCGCCCAGGGCGAGGGCGTGTTCACCGACGAGATCGTGCCCGTCGAGATCCCGCAGCGCAAGGGCGAGCCGGTCACCGTGTCCGCCGACGAGGGCGTCCGCCCGGATTCCTCCGTCGAGGTGCTCGCGAAGCTCCGCCCCGCCTTCGCCGCCGAGGGCACGATCACCGCCGGAAACTCCTCGCCGCTGTCCGACGGCGCGGCGGCGGTCGTCGTCGCGCGCCGCAGCTGGGCCGAGGAGCGCGGGCTCAGCTGGCTCGCCGTGATCGGCGCCGCCGGACAGGTCGCCGGCCCCGACAACTCGCTGCACTCCCAGCCGTCGAACGCGATCCAGGCGGCGCTCACACGCGAGGGCTGGACGGCCGAGGAGCTCGACCTCGTCGAGATCAACGAGGCCTTCGCCGCCGTCTCCCTGCAGTCCGCCCGCGACCTCGGCCTCGACCACGAGCGGGTGAACGTGCACGGCGGCGCCATCGCCCTCGGCCACCCGATCGGCGCCTCCGGCGCCAGGCTCGCGCTGCACGCCGCGCTCGAGCTCTCGCGCCGAGGCGGCGGCCGGGCCGCGGTCGCCCTCTGCGGCGGCGGCGGCCAGGGCGAGGCGCTGCTGCTGTCCCGCTGACCGTCCGACCACCCCGACAGCCCCCGGATCGCCGCCGATCCGGGGGCTGTCGCCGTTCCCGCCCGCCGTGCGACGATGTGCGCATGACCTCGACCGCCCACCCGCCGCTCGACCACCGGCTGCGCCGGATGGTCGGCCGCGACCCCGAGGAGCAGCACCGGGCGGCGACGCCGCTCGAGCTGCTCTACGACCTCACCCTCGTCGTCGCGTTCAGCCAGGCCGGCACCCAGGCGGCGCACCTGCTCGGCATCGGCAGCTTCGGCCCGGCCCTGCTGGCCTTCGGCCTCGCGATCTTCGCCATCTGCTGGGCCTGGATCAACTACTCCTGGCTCGCCAGCGCCTTCGACAACGACGACGTGTTCGTGCGCGTCGCCACGATGGTGCAGATGCTCGGCGTGCTGGTGCTCGCGCTCGGCCTGCCGCCGTTCTTCCACTCCATCGAGGAGGGCGCGCACGTCGAGAACGGGATCATGATCGCGGGCTACGTCGTGATGCGGGTCTCCACGATCGCCCTCTGGCTGCGCGTCGCCCGGCACGACCCGCGGTACCGGCGCACGGCGCTCCGCTACGCGGGGCTCCTCGGCGTCGTGCAGATCGCCTGGATCGTGCAGATCCTCGTGTACCCGCCGTTCGGGGTGGCGATCTGGCTCATGGTGCTCTTCGGCGTCGCCGAGATGCTCGTGCCGCTGCTGGCCGAGCGCGGCGGTGGCAGCACCCCGTGGCATCCGCACCACATCGCCGAGCGCTACTCGCTGCTCGTCATCATCACGCTCGGCGAGATCGTGCTCGGCACGATCCTCGCGATCTCCGCCGTCGTCGAGGAGCAGGGCTGGTCGGCCGACGCCGTGATCGTCGCCTTCGGCGGGGTGCTGCTCGCGTTCGGGCTCTGGTGGAGCTACTTCACGATGCCGTCGGGCACACTGCTCGCCGTGTTCCCGCGACGCTCCTTCGTGTGGGGATACGGGCACATGCTCGTGTTCGGCGCACTCGCGGCGACCGGCGCGGGCCTGCACGTCGCCGCCAACGCGATCGCCGACGAGGTCGCCATCTCCGAGCTCGCCGCGCTCGGGACCGTCGTGATCCCGGTCGCGGTGTTCCTGACGATGCTCTTCGCCCTGTACTCGTTCCTGCTCGGCCGCTTCGATCCGTTCCACGTCGGCCTGTACCTCGGCAGCCTCGCGATGCTCGCGCTCGCCGCCGTCGCCGTCGCGACGGGAGCGAGCCTGCCCGTCGGCATCCTGATCACGGCGCTCGCCCCGCTCGTCGTCGTGGTCGGCTACGAGACCGTCGGCCATCGCCACCAGCAGCGCGCGCTCGAGGAGATCCTCGAGCGCTGAAGCGGACGCCGACGCGGCGGCGGACGACGGGCGCCCGCGGCGCCCGCCATCCGTGTGCTCAGCCGTTCGGCCGGTTCGCGCGCAGCACCTCGAGCCGGGCGCGATACTCCTGCTCGTCGATGTCGCCCTTGGCGAAGCGCTCGGCGAGGGTCTGCTCGGCGCTCGCCCCGCGCGCCCAGGGCGGCCCGTAGCCGCCGTCCTGCGCCCAGGCGGCGCGGCGCCAGCGACGGCCGAGCAGCCCGAACAGGAGCACGAAGACGAGGATCCAGAACAGCGGGATGAGGAAGAACACCCAGCCGAATCCGGCGGCCCAGGGGCCGGCGTGCGCGGCCACGGCCGCTGCGAGGGTGGTGGTGAGCATGGTGTGGGTCCTTTGCGATCCGGTCGGCCCCGTGCGGGCCGCTCCGATTCGAGCCTCCTCGTCGGCGGCGTCCCGCGAATCCGCCGGTGGGAGACACCTCGACTGCTCCTCCGGGAGCAGTCACTCGCGGCCGAGTTCCGCCGATCGGCGGCGGATCAGCTCGCCGGGTCCTGCCAGCCCGGCGCGACGAGCCCGGTCTCGTAGGCGAGCACCACGAGGTGCACCCGGTCCCGGGCGTGGACCTTCGACATGATGCGGGAGACGTGCGTCTTCGCGGTCAGCGGGCTGAGCACGAGCCGTGCCGCGATCTCCTCGTTCGTGAGGCCGAGCCCGACGAGGCGCAGCACCTCGCGCTCGCGTTCGGTGAGCACCTCGAGCTCCGCCCGGCGCGGGGACTCGCGGAGGCCCGTGGAGAGCCGCTCGAGCAGCCGACGCGTCACCCCCGGCGAGAGCAGCCCCTCGCCCGCGGCGACGACGCGCACGGCGCGGATGAGGTCGACCGGCTCGGTGTCCTTCACCAGGAAGCCGCTCGCCCCGGCCCGCACCGCCCGCGCCACGTACTCGTCGAGTTCGAAGGTCGTGACGATGACGACCCGCACGCCCGCGAGCGCCGGGTCGGCGGCGATCTGCTCCGTCGCCCAGAGGCCGTCGCCGTCCGGCATCCGGATGTCCATCAGCACGACGTCGACCGGCCGCTCGCGGATGCGCTCGAGGAGCTCCCGGCCGCCGGCGGCCTCCGCGACGACCTCCACGCCGGGTTCGGCGTCGAGGAGCGCGCGGAAGCCGGCGCGCACGAGCAGCTGGTCGTCCGCGAGCGCGACGCGGATCACCGGGGGCGCCCCCTCGCCGTCCACGGTCGCGCTCATCGCGGCGCTCCCCAGGGCAGGCGGGCGGTGATCCGGGTGCCGCCGAGCGGCGCGGTCGTGAAGTCGACGGTGCCGCCGAGCAGCGCGGCCCGCTCGCGCATGCCGAGGATGCCCCGGCCCGCCTCCGGACCGTCGCCGAGCGCGATGGCGCCGGTCGTCGCCGCAACGGTCGCGGCGGGCAGCCCGACGCCGTCGTCGTCAACCGTGAGCACGAAGGCGTCCCCGTCCCGTTCGAGGCGCAGTTCGACGCGACTCGCCTCGGCGTGCCGCGCGACGTTCGTGAGCGCCTCCTGCGCGATGCGGTACGCGGCGAACTGCGTGGGTCGGGCCGGCACCTCGCCCGCGAGCCGATCGTCGAGCCGGGCGGCGAGGCCTGGCACGGCGAACTCCGCGACGAGGCGCGGCAGCTGGGCGAGCTCCGCCTGCGGCGCGAGCGGCGCCTCGCCCTCGCGGAGCACGCCGAGCACGCTGCGCACCTCCTCGAGCGCGGTCTTCGAGGCGCCCTTGATGCTCGCGAGCGCGGTGCGCGCCTGTTCCGGGTCGCGGTCCATGAGGTGCAGTCCCACGCTCGCCTGCACGTTGATCTGCGAGAGCGCGTGGCCGAGCACGTCGTGCAGCTCGCGCGCGATCCGCACGCGCTCGCGCTCCTCCGCGGTCCGCCGGCGTCGGGCCACCGCCTCGCGGAACGCGCTCGCCCGTTCCCGTCGGCGGCGCGCGAACCAGCCGATCGCGAAGCAGAGCCCGAGCCCGGCGGTGGTCGCGGCGACGCGGAACGGGGACCAGCCGTGCCCCGTCACCGGCCCCAGGGCGACCGCGGCCACCCAGGCGACGCCGACCGCGCTCGCGGCCCAGACCGCCGCGCCGCGCACGATCGCGAGCACGATGGCGAAGGCGAGCGCGAGGTACGGAGGCCCGACGTCGGGCCCCGTGAGCACCGCGGCGAGCGCGAGCAGCGCGACGAGGACGACCGTCGGGCCGGGCCAGCGCCGGGCGCCGAGCAGGGCGAGCCCGCCGGCTGCGGCGAGGCCGATCTGCAGGGCGGCGAGCGCCGGCGGCGCGGCCGTCCAGACGGCGATGCCGATCGCCGCCGGCACCTGCACGAGCAGACTGAGCACGACGGGCAGGAGCAGCACGACGGCGGGCGGCGGGCCCGGCCGCGCGGCCGCTTCGTCCCACGGGGGCATGGGCATGTCCCGATGGTAGCCCCGTGGCGTCCCGCCCGGATCCGCCCACGGGAGACGGCCGCCGTACTCCCGCCGGCGTAGCCGTCGCGACCCCCGGGCCCGGCCCGGACGTGTCGCGCCGTCCTGCCGCCGGCTCAGAGCAGCGTCACCGGCTTCACGAGGTCGGCGTAGATGAGCAGCGCGCTCATGGCCCCGACGACGACCACGACGCCGAGGGTGAGCGGCATGAGCTTCGCGAGGTCGACGGGGCCCGGGTCGGGGCGGCGGAAGAGCTTCGCGAAGCCGCGCCGGATCGCCTCCCACAGGGCGCCCGCGATGTGCCCGCCGTCGAGCGGGAGGAGCGGGATGAGGTTGAAGACGAAGAGCGCGACGTTGAGGGAACCGAGGATGCCGATCATGCCGGCCGCCTTGTCCACGAGCGGAATGGTGTCGATGGTCGCGATCTCGCCGGCGACGCGGCCGACGCCGACGACCGAGATCGGCCCGTTGGGGTCGCGCTCGCCCGGCCCGAACGCCGCGTTCGCAACGTCGATCATGCGCTGCGGCAGGTTCACGATGATGCCGGCGACGCCGGAGATCTGCTGGCCGACCGCTTCGAGGGTCGTGCCGGGCGACTGGGCGACGCGGTGGTTCGCGGCGCCAATGCCGACGAAGCCGGCCGAGATCGTCTCCGGCTGCCCGTTCGCCCCGGTGACGACCTCGCCGCGCTCGTCGAGCACGTAGCGCTCGCTCAGCATGGGGGTGACGGTGAGCTCGCGCTCGGCGCCGTCGCGCTCGACGACGAAGGTCATCGCCTCGTTCGGGTGCTCCCGGATGAGCGCCGTCGACTGGGCCCAGCTGGTGATCGGGGTGCCGTCGATCGACACGAGCCGGTCGCCGGGCTTCAGCCCCGCTTCGGCGCCGGGCGCCTGCGGGTCGCCGCTCTCGCACGTCTGCCGCTCGCTCGTGGCGGGGAGCGCGCAGGCGTTCACGCTGCCGATGGTCGTCGAGGGCTGCGGCATCCCGAGCCCCATGAAGAGGATGCCGAAGAACAGCACCGCGAGCAGCAGGTTCATGAACGGGCCGCCGAACATGACGATGATGCGCTTCCACACCGGCAGCCGGTAGAAGGCGCGGTCCTCGTCGCCCGGGGTGATCGACTCGGCGCTGGAATCGCGGGCGTCCTGCACGAGGCCGCGGAAGAAGCCGGTGGAATCCGCCTTCGTCTGCCCGCTCTTGCCGGGCGGGAACATGCCGATCATGGAGATGTAGCCGCCGAGCGGGATCGCCTTCACGCCGTACTCGGTCTCGCCCTTGCGCCGGGAGAAGATGGTCGGCCCGAAGCCGATCATGTACTGCGTCACCTTGACCTTGAAGAGCTTCGCGGGCACGAGGTGCCCGATCTCGTGCAGGCCGATCGACAGGCCGAGGCCGATCACGATGATGACGACGCCGATGACGAAGGCGAGCACGGATTCCACGGGGTGAAGCGTACTGCGATCCGCTCGGAGGCCGCTGGGCGGCGGCTATCGATCCGCTGAGCGGCGCGCGATCCTCGCGTCGGCCGAGCGGCGGGCGGATGCCTCGGCCGCGGCGAGCGATTCGAGGGTCAGCGTGCCGGCGGCCTCGTGCTGCTCGACGACCTCGCGCACGGTGTCGACGATGTCGAGGAAGCCGATGCGTCCGGCGTGGAACGCCGCCACCGCCTGTTCGTTGGCGGCGTTGTACACGGCCGGGTACTCGCCTCCGGCCCGGCCCACCTGCTTCGCGAGGCGCACGGCGGGGAACGCCGCGTCGTCGAGCGGTTCGAAGGTCCAGCTCTGCGCCTGCGTCCAGTCGAGCGGGCGGCCGACGGCCCCCACCCGGTTCGGCCAGTCGAGCCCGAGGGAGATCGGCAGCCGCATGTCGGGCGGCGAGGCCTGCGCGATCGTCGAGCCGTCGATGAACTCGACCATCGAGTGCACGATGGACTGCGGGTGCACCACGACGTCGATCCGCTCGTAGTCGACGTCGAAGAGCAGATGCGCCTCGATGACTTCGAGGCCCTTGTTCACGAGCGTCGCGGAGTTCGTCGTGACGACGAGCCCCATGTCCCAGGTCGGGTGCGCGAGCGCTTCGGCGGGCGTGACCGCCTCGAGCTGCTCGCGCGTCCGGCCGCGGAACGGCCCGCCGGACGCGGTGAGCACGAGCCGGCGCACCTCGTCGTCGGTACCGGAGCGCAGCGCCTGCGCGATCGCGGAGTGCTCGGAGTCGACCGGCACGATCTGGCCGGGGGCCGCGAGCCCGGTCACGAGGTCGCCGCCCACGATGAGGGACTCCTTGTTCGCGAGCGCGAGCGTCGTGCCGCGCCGGAGCGTCGCGAGCGTCGGGCCCAGGCCGACGGAGCCGGTGATGCCGTTCAGCACGACGTCGGCGTCGACGTCTCGCACGAGCTGCACGGCCTCCTCGATGCCGACCGCGGTGTGCTCGACCCCGAACTCCGCGGCCTGCCGTTCGAGGGTCGCCCGATCGGAGCCGACCGCGAGGCCGACGACCTCGAAGCGGCGGGGATTGGCGCGGATGACGTCGAGCGCCTGGGTGCCGATGGAACCGGATGAGCCGAGGATGATCACGCTGCGCACGCCTCCACCCTAGGGCCGACGACGCGCCGCCGCCCGGGTTCCGGGTATGCCGACAGCCGCATACGGCTGGCCCTACGCTCGTCTGGTGAGCGAGATCGAGGCCGAAGCCGTCCCTGCTGCGCCGAAGCGCCCTGGCCCCCTCTACACGATCGTGCGAGGCATCCTCCGTCCCCTGGTGGCGATCGTCTACCGGCCGAAGATCACGGGCCGCGAGCACGTGCCCCGACGCGGTCCGGTCATCCTGGCCTCCAATCACCTCTCGTTCATCGACAGCATCGTGATCCCGCTCGCCGCGCCCCGGCCCGTGCAGTTCCTCGCGAAGTCGCACTACTTCACCGGCAAGGGCGTGAAGGGGTGGGTCTCGCGCACCTTCTTCGGCTCGATCGGGGCCGTGAGCGTCGAGCGCGGCGCCGGATCTCAAGCGCAGGAGGCCCTCGACCTCGGCCGGCGGATCCTCGAGGGCGGCAACGCCTTCGCGCTCTACCCGGAGGGCACCCGCTCGCTCGACGGCCGCCTCTACAAGGGCCGCACCGGTGTCGCCTGGCTCGCCCTCACGACCGGAGCGACCGTCGTGCCGGTCGGACTCATCGGCACCCAGGAGATCCAGCCGGTCGGCGCCAAGTTCCCGCGCATCCGGCCCGTGCAGGTGCGCTTCGGCGAGCCGCTCGACCTCTCCGTGCACGGCAGCGCCGAGTCCGGCAAGGCCCGGCGGGCGGCGACCGACGAGATCATGGCCGCGATCCACGCCCTGAGCGGCCAGGAGCTCGCCGGCCGCTACAACGAGACGCCCCCGCAGAGCGCGATCGCCCGTATCGCCGACCGGGTCGTCCCGCGCGAACGGGTCTGAGCTCCGAACACCTGGCTCGCGACGTGCCGCCGCTTCTCAGCCGCTTGGCACCGGCACCCGCTAGCGTCGAGCGGGTGACCAGGCTCCGACCGCTCTCCGCCCTCGCCGCGCTCGCCGCCGGCGTCGTCGTGCTGCTCGCCGCCTGCGCCCCGACGGTCGACCCGGCGGCCACCGTCCGGGCGAACCCCGAGCAGATCGACGAGGTCGACACGTCCGGCTTCGACCCCGGCCTGATCGTCAGCGACGACAGCTTCTTCGACTCGACCGCGCTCGACGAGGAGCAGATCCAGGACTTCCTCGAAGCGCTCCCCTGCCGCCCCGACGCCGGCGTCACCTGCCTGGCCGACTATCGGCAGACGACCCAGACGCAGCCGGCCGCCGGTCCCGGGCACTGCGCCGAGTACCGCGGCGCGGTGAAGGAGCGCGCGAGCCGCATCATCGCGAAGACCGCCGTCGCCTGCGGGGTGAGCCCGAAGACGCTGCTCGTGCTGCTGCAGAAAGAGCAGTCGCTGCTCACCCGGCCGAGCGAGCACGGCTACCTGCGGGCGACGGGCTACGCCTGCCCGGACACCGCCGACTGCGACGTCAAGTACTTCGGCTTCTTCAACCAGGTCTACAACGCGGCGTGGCAGTTCCGGCAGTACACCCAGCAGCCGGACCGGCAGTACCGGATCGGGGCGGTGCCGGTCTCCTACAACCCCGACGCCGCGTGCGGCGGCAGCACCGTGCTCATCCGGAACCAGGCGACCGCGAACCTCTACAACTACACGCCCTACCAGCCGAACGAGGCCGCACTCGTCTCGGCCGACGCGGGCGGCGACGGCTGCTCGGCCTGGGGCAACCTGAACTTCTGGCTGCTGTGGAACCGGTGGTTCGGCGACCCCACGAGCGAGCGCTACCCGGGCTTCCTGCCGCCGTGCAGCCGGCTCGTCGACGGGCAGGTCTGCCCGCCCCCCGGCATCCCGACCGCGCCGCCGCACGAGGACTGACACCGGCTCGAGCCTTCCCGCGCAGCGCGCTCGATCGCGCTCAGTCGGTTCCCGCGACCTCGACCGTCGACTCGTGGCTCACCGGGAAGGCGACGGATGCCGCGATGAAGCACTTCTCCGCGGCCTCGGCGTGCAGGCGCTGGGCGAGCTCGGCCATGGCGGGATCGGCGACGGTCACCCGCGGCCGCAGCGTCGCGGCGACGAACGCCCCACCGCCCCGACCGTCCTCGCTCATGGTGCCCGACGCGGCGTCCTCGTAGCCGAGCACGACGACGCCGTGATTCGTCGCCACGTGCAGGTACGACAGCATGTGGCACTGGCTGAGTGCGGCGAGCAGGAGCTCCTCGGGGTTCCAGCGCTCGCGGTCGCCGTGGAAGGTGCGGTCGGCGGAACCGGCGAGCTCGTGCTCCTTGCCCGCGCCGCGGACGACGTGGCGGCGCGAGTAGGCGCGGTAGCCGCTCGTGCCGGTGCCAAGGTTGCCGGTCCACTCGACCGCGACCTCGTAGTGGTGTTCGCCCAGCATCCCGACTCCGTCCGGCCGCGTCTTCACCGGGGCGCGCGACCGCGGCCCGGTCGGGCGGTCGAATGGACCGCCCACACGATTCTGCCTCGGGGATAAGCTTGGGCGCATCATGACTGAGACCCAGATCGCACCCTCGCACACGGTGCCGCAGCAGCGCCAGCTCGTCACGGCCGTCCCCGGCCCGAAGTCGATCGCGCTGCACGAGCGACGCACCGCCGTCGTCTCCGCGGGCGTCTCGAGCGCCCTGCCGGTCTACATCGAGCGCGCCAACGGCGCGATCCTCGTCGACGTCGACGGCAACCGCTTCGTCGACTTCGGCGGCGGCATCGGCGTCACCACCGTCGGCCACACCGAGCGGCACGTCGTCGAGGCGGCCACCGCGCAGCTGCACGACGTCACCCACACCCTGTTCACCGTCACCCCGTACGAGGAGTACGTGCGCGTCGCCGAGCTCCTCGCCCAGCACACGCCGGGCGACTGGGCGAAGAAGTCCGTGCTCGTGAACTCCGGCGCCGAGGCCGTCGAGAACGGCGTGAAGATCGCGCGCAAGTTCACCCGTCGCCGCGGCGTCGCGGTGCTCGACCACGCCTACCACGGTCGCACCAACCTCACCATGGCCATGAACTACAAGGCGCACCCGTACGCCTCCGGCTTCGGTCCGCTCGCGGGAGACGTCTACCACGCGCCGAACTCCTACCCGTACCGGGACGGGCTGAGCGGCGAGCAGGCCGCTGCGCGCACGATCGCCTATCTCGAGAAAGTCGTCGGCGCCGAGGACCTGGCGTGCCTCGTCGTCGAGCCGATCCAGGGCGAGGGCGGCTTCATGGTGCCCGCCGAGGGCTTCCTCCCCGCGCTGCAGGCCTGGTGCACCGAGCACGGCGTCGTCATGATCGCCGACGAGATCCAGTCGGGCATGGCCCGCAGCGGCAGCTACTTCGCGAGCGAGCAGTTCGGCTGGGAGCCCGACCTCGTGCTCTCCGCGAAGGGCATCGCCGGCGGGCTCCCGCTCGCCGCCGTCACCGGCCGCGCCGAGATCATGGACGCGGCGCAGCCCGGCGGCCTCGGCGGCACCTTCGGCGGCAACCCGGTCGCCTGCGCGGCGGCCGTCGCCGTGTTCGAGGCGATCGAGGAGGACGACCTCCTGGCGGAGGCCCGCCGGATCGAGTCGAGCCTCACGGCGGGGCTCCGCTCGCTCGCCGAGCGCTTCGACGTCATCGGCGACATCCGCGGCAAGGGCGCGATGATCGCGATCGAGCTCGTCCGGCCCGGAACCCGCGACACGACGAAGGAGCCGTACCCCGAGGCGGTCGGGGCGCTCATCGCCCACGCCGCCCAGCAGGGCGTGCTGCTGCTGAGCGCGGGCACCTACGGCAACGTGCTGCGCTTCCTGCCGAGCCTCGCCGTGACCGACGAGCTCATCGAGGACGCGCTCGGCGTGCTCGAGTCCGGCCTCGCGACGCTCGGCTGATGGCCGGCACCTTCAGCATCGCCGATTCCGTCGAACTCGCAGTGGTCGAACGCAATGGTTTCATCGAGTCCAGGCACGCCGGTTCCGCCATCGTGCTCACCCCCGAGGGCGAGGTGCTGCGCAGCCTCGGCGACGTTCGCACGCCGGTCTTCCCGCGCTCGGCGCTGAAGCCGTTCCAGGCCGTGGCCGTGATGACCTCCGGGGTCGTCCTGCGCGGCGAGGACGCGGCCATCGCGATGGCGAGCCACTCCGGCACGGCCGCCCACGTGGCGCTCGTGAGGGGGCTGCTCGACCGGGAGGGCCTGAGCGGTTCCGCGCTCGGCTGCCCGCCGGCGCTGCCCGGCGATCGCACGGCGCGCGAGCAGCTGCTGCGCTCCGGCGGCTCGGCCGAGCGCATCTTCATGACCTGCTCGGGCAAGCACGCGGCCATGCTGCTCGCCTGCGTGCAGAACGGCTGGCCCGTCGAGGGCTACCTCTCCCCCGAGCACCCGCTGCAGAAGAAGATCCTCGACGTGCTCGAGCGACTGACCGGCGAGCGCCCGGCGGCGAGCGCGGTCGACGGCTGCGGGGCGCCGGTGCACGCGATCAGCCTCACCGGGCTCGCGCGCGGCGTGCAGAAGGTCACCACCGCCCAGACGAGCTCGCCGTTCGCGCTCTACCGCGGGGCCGCGGAGCTGGCCGAGGCCGCGCGGGCGCACCCGTGGGCGGTCGCAGGTCCCGGGCAGCCCGATACGGTGGCGATCGAACGGCTCGGCGTGTTCGCGAAGTTCGGCGCGGAGGGCGTCATGGTGATGACGGCGCCGAACGGCACGACGGTCGCGCTGAAGGTGCTCGACGGCTCTTCGCGCGCGTCGACGATCGTCGCCCTGCGGCTGCTCGCCGACGCGAAGGCGCTCGACCATGACGACGTCGATCTCGCCCGCGCGGAGCTCGATCTCTGGGTCATGGGCGGCGACCGCCCGGTCGGCGAGATCCGGGCGACCGTCTGACGGCCGCCGCTCGCGCCGCCCTCAGGCGGAACCGGTGCGGGGGGGCGCCCCCAAACCCCCCCCCCCCCCCCCCCCCCCTTCCGGCGCCCTTTTTCCTCCCTCTCCCCCCCCCCCCCCCCCTCCCCCCCCACACC
>NZ_JBHXBK010000002.1:23631-333673 GCF_042726785.1 Agromyces sp. NPDC060279 | reverse complement strand
ACACCCTCTTGTTTGTGAGTCCTTTTCCCCCTTTCTCACGCCCCCCTCCCGCTCCCCCCGAGGGGGACCTGGGTGCGTCCCCCCCCCCCCCCCCCCCCACCGCCTCAGCCGAGCTTGGCGAGCCGCTTCTCGCGCGCCGCGCGCGACACCTGCACGGTGATCACGAGGATCATCGCGAACAGGAACACGGCGGAGGCGATCACGTTCGCCTCGGCCGGGATGCCTCGCGCCGCCGAGATGTAGATGTACTTCGGGAACGTCGACACCGAACCGGAGTTGAAGTTCGTGATGATGAAGTCGTCGAAGCTGAGCGCGAAGGAGAGCAGCGCGGCCGCGAGGATGCCGGGCAGCAGCAGCGGGAACGTCACCCGCCAGAACACCTGCGACGGCGAGCCGTAGAGGTCGCGGCCAGCCTCCTCGAGCGCCGGATCGAGGCTCGCGACCCGCGCCTTCACCGTGACGACGACGAAGCTGATGCAGAACATCGTGTGCGCCAGGATGATCGTCACCATGTCCTTCGGCACGCCGACCGCGAGGAACTGCGCGGCGAGGCCCGCACCGAGCACCACCTCCGGGGTCGCCATCGGCAGGAACAGCAGCAGGCTGATCGCCGAACGGGCGCGGAACCGGTATCGCACGAGGGCGATCGCGATCATCGTGCCGAGCGTGGTGGCCAGGACGGTCGCGACGAGCCCGATCACGATGCTGTTGCCGAACGCCTGGCAGACCGCACCGCCCTCGACGTTGCAGACGTTCAGCCACTTGTCGAACGTGAACCCGCGCCACGCGATGTTCGACTTCACCGAGTCGTTGAAGCTGAACACGAAGGTGTACACGATCGGGATCATGAGGAACGCGAAGGCGATCGTCACGTAGGTGGGCAGCAGCCAGCGGCCGAGCCCGCGTCGGGGTCGGTCTCGCGTTGGCTGCGGGCGCTGCTCGAGCTGCTCGCTCTCGGCGAGTCCCCCGAGGACCGCTCCGGCCTGTCCTTCACCGCTCACAGCAGGTCCTCCGTTCCGCTCCGCTTGACGTAGATGCCGACGAGGATGAGGATCGCCGCCATCAGGATGATGGAGAGTGCCGCGGCCGCTGGATAGTTCAGCAGCACGAGGAAGTTCGCCTCGATCACGTTGCCCATCATCTGCGTGCCCGGGCCGCCGAGGAAGTCGCGGCTCGCGTTGACATAGTCTCCGGCCGCGGGGATGAAGGTGAGCAGCGTGCCCGCCACGATGCCCGGCATGGACAGCGGGACGGTGACCTTGCGGAAGACCGTCGCCGGGCTCGCGTACAGGTCGCCGCCCGCCTCCAGATAGCGCAGATCGAGCCGCTCGAGCGTGGTGTAGAGCGGCAGGGTCATGAACGGGATGAAGTTGTACGTCAGACCGAAGATGACCGCGAACGGCGTGCCGGTGAAGTGCGCGTCCGGTGCCATCAGCGAGAGCGCCTTCAGCGAGGTGATGATGAACGACTCGTCGGAGAGCACCTGCTTCCACGCCAGGGTGCGCAGCAGGAAGGAGATGAAGAAGGGGGCGATGACGAGCACGAGCAGGATGCCCTGCAGCAATGGCTTGCTGCGGGCCTTCACGCCGATGAAGTACGCGATCGGATAGCTGATCACGAGGGCGAGCACGGTCGCCACGAGCGCGTACCCGAAGGAGCGCAGGATGTGCGGCCAGTACGAGCTGACGACGTCGACGTAGTTCTGCCAGTTGAAGGCGTAGTCGAACTCACCGATGTCGCCGAACTCGCTCTGCACCTGCAGCGAGGTGAGCAGGAGCGAGACGAGCGGTGTCAGGAAGAACAGCACCAGGTAGGCGATTCCGGGGGCCAGCAGCACGAGGGCGATCGCGCTGCGCTTCCTCGGCGCCTGGGGCTGCGCTTCGGCCGTGGCGAAGGCTGCGAAGGCCACCTCAGTGCTCCTCGAGCTCCGCCACGAGCGCGTCGCGGTGCTGGGCCGCGATGGCGCTCGTCGAGGCATCCGCCTGGAACCGCGTTTCGTCCGGGGTGTCCTCGAGCCCGAACCCGTGCTCGACGGCCCAACTGACCCAGACGCGGTCGCCCTCCGCGGCCGCCGGGCCGAAGGAGATGTTCTGCGCGAACACCAGCACCCGCCCGGCTCCGGGGATCTCGACGAGGTACTGGGTGCTCACCCCCGAGAACGAGACGTCGGTCACCACGCCCGGGCCGATGAGGTTGCGAGCCGCCTCGGCGGCGGGCTGTTCGCGGTGCAGTTCGACCTTCTCAGGGCGGACGCCGACCGTGACCTGCCCTGAGTGGCGCTGCGCACGTGCCGTCGGCACGACGATGCGCGAGCCGGCGGCGTCGACCGCGATCGCCGTGTCCGTGGCTCCCACGACGTCGCCCGTGAACAGGTTCGACTGCCCCAGGAAGTTCGCCACGAAGGCCGTCCTCGGCAGTTCGTAGAGCTCTTCAGGGGCACCCATCTGCTCGATGCGTCCCTTGTTCATGACCGCGACGGTGTCGGCCATGGTCATGGCCTCCTCCTGGTCGTGGGTGACGTGCAGGAAGGTCAGCCCCACCTCTTCCTGGATCGCCTTGAGCTCCAGCTGCATCTGCCGTCTGAGTTTCAGATCGAGCGCGCCGAGCGGCTCGTCGAGCAGCAGGAGGGCGGGCCGGTTCACGATCGCCCTGGCGAGCGCGACGCGCTGCTGCTGCCCACCGGACAGCTGCTGCGGACGGCGCTGGGCGAGGTGGTCGAGCTCGACGAGCCGGAGCGCCTCGTGCGCCTTGCCCGCCGGATCGTCGATGCGGCGACGGCGGAGCCCGAACGCGACGTTCTCGAGGATCGTCATGTGCGGGAAGAGCGCGTAGCTCTGGAAGACGGTGTTGACCGGCCGTTCGTGCGAGCGGGTGGCCGTGACATCCGTGCCGCCGATGAGGATGCGCCCGTTCGTCGGCTCATCGAGCCCGGCGACGAGGCGGAGGGTGGTCGTCTTGCCGCAGCCGGACGGCCCGAGCAGGGCGAAGAAGGATCCCGCGGGGATGGTGAGATCGAGTTCCTCGATGGCGGTGAAGCCGGGGAATCGCTTGTGGATGCCGACGAGCTCGAGGTCCGCGCCGCGCTCGGCGAATTCGCGCATCGCCATGGTCACACTCCCAACAGGATCGACTGGAACTGGGTCTGGTACTTCTGCTCCTCGCGCGCCGTGAGCCCGCGGAAGACGTGGGCCTGCTCGAGCGTGTCGGCGTTCGGGAAGATGAGCTGGTTCTCGGCGAGCTCGGGGTCGATGGCCATCGCGGCCTCCTTCGCACCCTCGACGGGCGTGATGTAGTTCACCCACGCCGCGACCTCCGCGGCGATCTCGGGCTGGTAGTAGAAGTCGATGAGCCGCTCGGCGTTCGACTTGCGCGGCGAGCCAACCGGGACGAGGAAGTTGTCGTTCCACAGCGTGCCGCCGCCGACAGGAAGGGCGAACTCCCACTTGTCGCCGGCCTCGGCGTTGATCACGGTGATGTCGCCGGACCAGCAGATCGCCGCCAGGGTGTCGCCGGACTTCAGGTCCTCGAGGTAGGCGTTGCCCTTGATGTTGCGCACCTGGCCGCGGTCGACCTGTTCGCGGAAGACGTCGATGGCGGCGGTGAAGTCGTCGTCGCCCCAATCGCCGGCGATGTCGGTGCCGAGGTCCTGCATGATGCATCCCATCGTGTCCCGCATCTCGGAGAGCACGCCGACCCGGCCCTTGAGCGAGGGGTCCCACAGGTCGGAGACCCGCGTAATGCCGCCTGGGATCGCCTCCTTGTTCCAGCAGATGCCGCCGAAGCCGCCCTGCCACGGCACGGAGTAGGTGCGGCCGGGGTCGAAGTCGGGGTCGCGGAGCGCGGGATTGAGGTTCGCGAGGTTCGGCATGTTGGCGTGGTCGAGCTCCTGCGTGTAGCCGAAGCGGATCCAGCGGGCCACCATCCAGTCGGTGAGGCAGACCGTGTCGGAGCCGATGTCCTGGCCGAGCGCGAGCTGGTCCTTCACCTTGCCGTAGTAGGTGTTGTTGTCGTCGACGGCGACCTGATAGTCGACCGAGATGCCGGTGGCCTCGGTGAACGCCTGCAGGGTCGGATAGTTGCCGTCGTCGTCCTCGTCGATGTAGGCCGCCCAGTTGGCCCAGCGGACCGTGGGATCGCCGTCGGATCGGTCGGCGGCCGGCGTCGGCTTCGGGCGGGGCCCGCTCTGGCACGCGGCGAGCGCGAGCGCGGTGGCCCCGGCGCCGGCACCGGCGAGCAAGGTTCTGCGACTCAACTGCTGGCGGCGTGCGAGATCGATGAGGGAACGGATTCGTGGATCCGTCGGGGGTTGCCGAGTCACGGGCTTCCTCTCGGGTTCGCAGCACTGCGGGGTGGCTTGATCCTGCCACAGTGCACGGCCGGAATCACGGGTCGATGTCCGATTCGTTACGATTCCGCGTCGGACGCGATGGTTCCGGTTGCGGTCGCCGGTTTCGACGGATGAATCCGTTGAAACCGCCGGTCCGGCCAGATGAAACGCGCGATGCCCCCGTCGGGGGCCACCCGCCACCCTTGCCCGACGCCCCGGTCGAGCAGCGGCGGCAGCTCGCGTCCCCGATACAGCGTGCGGAACTCGGCGAGACCGCCGTCGACGAGCACCACGGAGGTCTGTCTGAGCTCCGCCCACACCCGCCACGCGGCCGCCCACGCGTCCATATCGCCGACGAGGGCGTCGGCCCGTCCCGGTTCCTCGACCGGAGCGGGCTGGTGCTCGACCGCGCCGGCCGCAGTCAGCGTCCGGACCCGGATCCCCTCGATCTCCGCGAGTCGCGCGAGCGCGAGGGGGACGTTCCGCGCGATGACCGCGTACCGGCCGCCGCCGCGGAACTCGAGCACGGGAACGGGATTCGTCCCGGTGGCGAGCGGCGGGCTCCCGGCGGGCGTGCCGCCCGAGCCGGTCGCATCGGCGAGCGCCACCTGCAGCCGCTTGCCGCCCCACTGCTCGGCCCCGGGCGGATCGTCGGCGCGCCACAATGCGGGGTCGCCGCCGAGCTGCGCCAGTTCGCCGCGCGAGGGGTGGCGAAGCAGCAGCAGCGCGCGGAATCCGTCGCGGATCTCGGCGGGCAGCCCCGTCGGGCGGGTCGTCGAGGCTGCGAGGTGCAGGCTGCCGCTCGGGTCGTCGAGCATCGTGGCGAGTGCATCGGCCGCCGCGAGCCGGTACTCGTCGGGCCAGGAGCGGAAGCGCACGTCGGCGGCGTCCACGAGCAGGAGCCTGGGTGCCCCGCCGGCGCCGAGGCGGCCCGACTCCGCTTGCCGGGCGAGCTCCGTCAGCAGGTCCCAGGCCCGCGAGCGCTGCTCGGGAAGCCGGAGGACGCGATCGGAACCGTGCCGCGCGGCGAACGCGGCCGCGATCGTGTCGAGGGTGGTGCGCCGACCGCTGCCGGGCGCCCCGCAGACGAGCAGGGCGCCGTCGGATGCCGGCCGCCAGACCGCGTTCATGCGGCGCTGCTGCTCGGGCGCGTCGAGCAGCCCGAACACGACGCCGTCGGGACTCGGATCGAGCTCCCCCAGACGCAGTCGGGAGGGAAGCGGATCGAGCCACGGGCGCCTGGCCTGGGGCTCGCCGGACCGACCGGCCTGCAGCAGTTCGAGGTGCAGGGGATCCGCGATCGCCGACTGGAACGTGCGCGGCGGCCCGGTGCCGTCGTCGACGATCGCTCGACCCGGTCGGTCGGGAGGGATCAGGGCCGCGTCGTCGACGCCGACGACGGCACGGCTGTCGCTCGGGTGCAGCACCCGCAGGCAGACGCGCAGTCGGCAGTTCGCGGTGATCTGCTCGCGAACGGTTCCGTTCGGACGCTGTGTGGAGAGGATGAGGTGCATGCCGAGCGAACGCCCACGGGCCGCGAGATCGGCGAACACCCGGCCCAATTCGTCGAAGCGTTCGAGGAGCGCCTGGTACTCGTCGACGACGATGAGGAGCCGTGGAAGACCGACCGAGCGATCGAGCTCGACGAAGTCGCGAGCGCCGCTCTGCCGCAGCCGCCGTTCTCGCTGCCGGATCTCCGCACGGAGGCTCTCGACGGCGCGGAGCGCTTCCGCCTCGTCGAGATCGGTGACGACGCCGACGACGTGGGGCAGCTCCGCGATCGGCCGGAACGCTGCGCCGCCCTTGAAGTCGACGAGCAGCATCGCGAGGGCCGCGGGCGAATGCGTCGTCGCGAGCGCGGCGAGCCAGGCGAGCAGGAACTCGCTCTTGCCGCTTCCCGTCGTGCCGCCGATGAGTGCATGCGGTCCCTGCTGCACCAGGTCGAGTTCGAGCGCGCCCCCGCCGGACGCCGTCCCCACCGCCGCCGCGAGGCGTTCGCGACCGCCGGAGCGCGGCTGAGTCACGGCGGCGAGGTCGACGCGAGGGGGCAGTGGCTTCGCGTCGAGGCCGCTTCGTGCGGCCACCTCGGCCAGCCGCTCCGCAGCGGCGTCGGCCTGCCTCCGGCTGAGCAGCTCCGGGACGAAGGACCCGCTGCGTTCGGGAGAGTCGAGCACCTCGATCCGCGCGCGACGCGGGGAGTCGAACTCGACCACCGTGCCGAGCCCGGGCGGCAGCGTTGCGCGCTCGCTCGCGCACGCGATGACCCCGTGCGGGTCGGCCGGCTGCTCCCCCTCGACGACCGTGAGCGAGGGCGAACCGCGAAACTGCGGCAGGCGTTCGGCCCACGCCCACTCCTCCGAGGGCGGGACGCGCAGCCCGCCCGCGCCGGGCCGCACGGTGGACGCCCATCTGACCACCGAAGCGCGGGCCGCCGCCCGAACCACGGGCATCGGACCGACGAAGCCGATGCCCGCGGCGGGATCGGCACGGATCGGCGCGCCGGGGAGCGCCCACGCCTGGGCGAGCAGCGCCCGGTCGTCGTCGTCGAAGGCCTCGCCCTCGATGCGGAGCAGGCTGGGCACGACGCCGCGCCCGAGCACCAGCCCCGAGCTCTCGGCACCCCGCCATCGCGAGCCCGCAGGCTCGGAGAGGAGCGCGTCGAGTTCACCGGCGCGACGCCACGCCTCATCGCGTTCCACCGCGTGGCGCGCCCCGATCTCCTCGGTGAGCACCCGCCGCGCCTCGATCCGTTCGAGCCGCTCCCGCTTGAGCTGGCGCCGTGCACTGCGCCGGCCGTCGAAGACGGCCGCGAGGCCGACCACCGGTCCGATCGCGGCGAAGACGAGCGCGAGCGGGGACCGCGTCAGCGCGAACAGCACGCCCGCGGTGGCGATCGGCGCGAGCGTCGCGAGGAGCGGGAAGGGAGGCCTCTGCCGGGTGCTCGGCGGATGCGGCAACCGGAGCCGTGGCTGCCGATCGGTCGGGACGTCCATGCCAGAAGCTCAGCAGCCGCGGACCGCCCGGCACGGTCGGAGCCGGCGATCGGTGGAGGCGAGCGCGGCCGCGCCCGCTGTGGAGGACGAACGAGCGATTCGCTAGTCGACGACGATCTGCTGCTGCGCGAGCTCGATCGTGCTGCCCCTCGGCACCTGGTATCGGCGACCGGGCTCGCAGCGCACGGCCCCGTCGTCCGGGCGGCGCACCAGGGTCCCGTTGCCGGAGAAGCGGTCGGCGATCCACAGCACACCGTCGTGGGAGCCGAACTCGAGATGCGTCTTCGAGACGGAGAGCGTGCGGTCGGCGATCTGCACGAGATGGTCGAACCGCTCGCCCGGCTGCGGCAGGGGCTTGCGCCCGATGAGGCCGGTGCCGAACACGATGCGGGTCTCCCCCGTGCTGAACCGCAGACGGAACCGGTCCGACTCCCCCGGAGCGCTCGTCGCGGCGGGCGCTGCGCCGTCCGCGGCTTCCGGAGGCGTCTGGCCCGCCGTCCCGGCGAGGTCGCCTCCCTGGGCGTCAGCGCTCGGGGCGAGGAACCCGCCGACCGGGATGCTGATGACGCCGCTGTTGCGGCGCGGAAGCGGGTGGACGATGGTCGTGTCGCCCGGCCTCGGGTCGGGCTTGCGCCTGGACTCCGGCGTCGCACTCGTCGAGCTTCCGCACTCACCGCAGAACATCGCCCCATCGGGCAGGTCAGCACCGCAGATCCGGCAGTTCACGTGCACGCTCCTCATCTCCGCTTCCAGCGTAGCGGCGGATGCGCCGGGCGGGCGCAGGCGGACGCCGCCCGTGTCGCCGGCCGGGCGCGTCAGTCGGTCTCGGCCGGCCGGACCACATCGAGGACGTCGACCACGACGACGGTGACGTTGTCACGGCCGCCGTTGCCGAGCGCCGCATCCATGAGATGCCTGGCCGCGGCATCCGCCGTCGGATTGGACGCGAGGAAGTGCCGGAGCCCGTAGGCGGTGAGTTCCTTCGTGAGCCCGTCGGAGCAGATCAGCAGGCGCATGCCCGGCTCGATGGCGATGGCCCGGTAGTCGGGCAGCGGTGCCTCGTGGAAGCCGACCGCACGGGTGATCACGTTCGAGTGCGGGTGCGTCTCGGCCTCCTCCCGCGTGATCTGGCCGGCGTCGACAAGCTCCTGCACGATCGAGTGATCGACGGTGAGCTGTTCGAGCACGCCGCCGATGAGCCGGTAGACCCTGGAATCGCCGATGTTGAAGACGATCCAGGCCGGCTCGCCCGAGATCGAGCCGAGCGCGACGCCCGTCACGGTGGTGCCGCTGCCCTCGTCAGTCACGCCCCGGCCGCGGCCCATGTCCTGAACAGCGGAGCGCAGCGCCTGATCGATGTCGGGGGTGCCCACGACGGTTCGACCGCCGTACTCCGCGAGCCGGGTGACGACCGCGGCGCTCGCGAAGTCGCCGGCCGCGTGCCCGCCCATCCCGTCGGCGACCGCGAAGATCGGCGGCTGGGCGAGGAAGCTGTCCTCGTTCACCTCGCGTCGGAGGCCGGTGTCGGTCATCGCCGACCACGCGATCCCGATCTCGGTGCCGCCGGGCAGCACGACACGATGGCGCGGATTGCCGATGCCGATCTGGGTCACGGATCTCGCCTGTCTGCGGGGGGACGCGTCAGGATGTGAGGGGAACCCGTCGATCGTAGCGCTTCGAACCGCCGCCCGGCTGCGGGCAACGCGCCGGGAGCACGTGGCGGTCTGGAACCGATTCACCCCCCGCATCCATGGAATCAGTTGTGAAACGGCGCCTATTCGACTGATTCCCTTGCTTCTGCACCTCTTCACTGTCATGATCGAGCCATGACGAACACGGGACGACTCACGTCGCGTCCGGTGCAACTCGACGATGTGTCGAAGGCGATCATCGAGCAGCTCCAGACCGACGGCCGGCGTTCCTATGCCGATATCGGTAAGGCCGTCGGCCTCTCCGAAGCCGCGGTGCGCCAGCGCGTGCAGCGACTGCAGGAGGCCGGCGTCATGCAGATCGTCGCCGTCACCGACCCGATGCAGCTCGGGTTCACGCGACAGGCGATGATCGGCATCCGCGCCGAAGGCGACACCCGGCTGCTCGCCGAGCAGCTCTCCGCGATCCCCGAGATCGACTACGTGGTGCTCACCGCCGGCAGTTTCGATCTGCTCGCCGAGGTCGTGTGCGAGAACGACGAGGAGCTCATCGATCTCCTCAACGCTCGCATCCGCTCGCTCGACGGTGTCCAGCAGACCGAGACCTTCGTCTACCTGAGGCTGCAGAAGCAGCATTACAACTGGGGAACCGTGAGGAACCGATGACCATGACCGATGTCCGCTACGACAATGCGACGCTGCAGAAGCAGGCGAAGGATCACCTCTGGATGCACTTCGCGCGCCAGTCGACGATGGAGCAGGGTGTGCCCATCATCACTCGCGGCGAGGGCCACCGCATCTACGACATCAACGGCAAGAGCTACATCGACGGGCTCGCCGGCCTCTTCGTCGTGAACGCCGGCCACGGCCGCTCGCGCATCGCCCAGGCGGGCGCGAAGCAGGCCGAGGAGCTCGCGTTCTTCCCGATCTGGTCCTACGCGCACCCCAAGGCGATCGAGCTCGCCGACCGGCTCGCGGAGTACGCCCCCGGCGACCTGAACCACGTGTTCTTCTCGACCGGCGGCGGCGAGGCGGTCGAGACCGCCTACAAGCTCGCGAAGAACTACTGGAAGCTGATGGGCAAGCCGACCAAGTACAAGGTCATCTCGCGCGCCCTGGCGTACCACGGCACCCCGCAGGGCGCCCTCGCCGTGACCGGCCTGCCGATCAAGGCACCGTTCGAGCCGATCACCCCCGGTGGCCTTCGCGTGCCCAACACCAACTTCTACCGCGCTGCGGAGATGGGCGCGCCGGCCGACGACCTCGAGGCCTTCGGCCTCTGGGCGGCGAACCGCATCGAAGAGCAGATCCTGATGGAGGACCCGGACACGGTCGCCGCCGTCTTCCTCGAGCCGGTGCAGAACTCGGGCGGCTGCTTCCCGCCGCCCCCCGGCTACTTCCAGCGGGTGCGCGAGATCTGCGACAAGTACGACGTGCTGCTCGTCTCCGACGAGGTCATCTGCGCCTTCGGCCGCATCGGTGACTACTTCGCGTGCAACCAGCTCGGCTACGTGCCCGACATGATCACCTGCGCGAAGGCGATGACCTCGGGCTACGCCCCGATGGGCGCCACCATCGTCAGCGAGAAGATCTACGAGCCGTTCAAGAAGGGCGACACGACCTTCTACCACGGCTACACCTGGGCCGGTCACCCGGTCTCGGCCGCGGTCGCGCTCGAGAACCTCGACATCTTCGAGGAGGAGAAGCTCAACGAGCACGTCCGCGAGAACAGCCCGCTGTTCCGCGCCGAGCTCGAGAAGCTGAACGACCTGCCGATCGTGGGCGACGTCCGCGGCGAGGGGTACTTCTTCGCCGTGGAGCTCGTGAAGGACAAGGCCACGCGCGAGACCTTCAACGAGGAGGAGTCGGAGCGTCTGCTGCGCGGCTTCCTCTCGACGGCGCTGTTCGACGCGGGCCTCTACTGCCGTGCCGACGACCGCGGCGACCCCGTGATCCAGCTCTCGCCGCCGCTCACCATCGGCGTGCCCGAGTTCCAGGAGATCGAGCAGATCCTGCGCAGCGTGCTGACCGAGGCGTCGAACCGCCTGTGATCGCACGCGTTCGCGCACGGATCGACTCGCGGACGCACTGAACCGCTCAGATCGGGAGGGCCCCGGATGCGTGCCATCCGGGGCCTTCGCCGTCCCCGAGCACCGACGCTGCCTCCGCCGACGCTGCCTGCACCACGACGCGCGTCGAACGGCGCAGCGGTCACCGCCCGCCCTGGAGCGCCCGGTGCTCGTCCTCCCGGACGAACGCCCACTCGGGCAGCGCCCCGGAACCCAGGTAGGTGTCGAGCAGACGCGCCATCGCGTGATCGGGATCGATCTCGAGGGCCCGATCGAGGTGGCTGCCGGCGCGGCTGCCGCGCCCGAGCGCCCAGTGCAGCCATCCGGCGACGCAGTGCACCCCTGGGCGGTGGGCTCGCGGGAGATCGACCAGCAGCTGCTCCACGAACCCGATGCCGGCCTCGACACGTTTCGTCTGCGGCCTGAGCCGGGTGCGGCCGAGGTAGAGCTCCGAGACGAACTCCTCGCTTCCCTCCGACTCCGCATCGCACATCGGTCCGTCGGGGCCGTCGTCGAAGGGCTCGCAGCGGCCTGCAGCGCCCTGGAGTGCGATCTCCCCCACCGCAGCCCCGAATGCGATCTGCAGCACGATCGCGTCCCGGAACACCGCCGATGCGGAGAGCTCGGCGAACCAGGCGCCCTGCGCCGCCGTCGACACCGGCTCGCACAGCACGCCTTCCACGAGTTCGATCGGGTCGATCTGCGGACCGAGCTCGCGCTGGAGCCATTCGAGCGAGCCCTGCTCGCGCAGCGCCACGAGGCGTCGACGCAGGCGTGCGGCCCGTGCGCGGTCCGTGATCGGCGACGGATCCGCTGGGAGCTCGCCGAGCACCGGGAGCTCGGCGGCCGCCGAGTCGATGAGTGCGAGCTCGCGCCCTCCGGCGGGCACGAGCGGATCGGCGACCGAGCCCCAGCCGGTCGACGCCACGACGAAGCCGTCACGCACCTCGAAGCCCGCGTCTTCGAGCCTCGCAGCCAGGCGATCGATGAGGCGACGTTCCGCGGCGGCCGCGGTCCGCGGGTACTCGCGCTCGGTGTACACCGTGACGATGATGCCCTCGGCACCCTCGATCCGGCACACCGCTCCCACGACGGCCGAGACGAGCACCGGATGGTCGGCGACGCGACGCGGGAGATCGTGCCGGAGCACGCCGATGACCGTACTGCCTCGGAACGCGACGCAGACGAGCGATCGCCGGAGCGGGACGCCGGCGAGCTGCGGGAGGAGGGCGAGGAACTCGTGTCCGCCCGCGGCGCGGACGGTGATCTGTTTCGACATGGCCCCCAGCATCCGAAGCGTGCCGGCCATCGGCGCCGCAGCGAGGGGGTTCTGTGGAGGCAGCGCTCCGGACGACGGGTGGGGAGGAGGGATCGCCGATGCACCGGGGACGCGGCCGCCTCCCCTCCCCCACATCAGCCGTGCGAAATCGGGCGTCCACAGGTGTCCGATTCCCGCGAGCCCGTGTCTGCGGGCGAGGATACGCTCGAAGCATGAGCAACGTCTTCCTCCTCCGAATCGATTCCCCCGTCGGGCGCATCGAGCTCGTCGGCGACGACGAGCACCTCGTCGCGCTGACCATCGAGGACGCCGACGGCTCGTTGCCGCACGACGACGAGCCCGAGCGCCCCAACGCCGTCCTCGAACTCGCCCGCGAGCAGCTGTCCGAATACTTCGCCGGGACGCGCACCGACTTCGAGATCCCGGTGCGGCCCACGGGCGGCAGCGACTTCCAGCGTGCCGTGTGGGCCGAACTCGCGCGGCTGCACTGGGGCGAGGCGACCTCCTACGGCGCGCTGGCGCAGGCCGTCGGCCGCCCGGGTTCCGCGAGGGCCATCGGTGGCGCCGTCGGCGCCAACCCGATCCCCATCGTGATCGGGTGCCACCGGGTGCTCGCCTCCGACGGCCGCATCACCGGCTACTCGGGCGGGCGGGGCATCCCCACCAAACTGTGGCTGCTCGGTCACGAGCAGATCGGCTTCGCCGCGTGAGCGCGGAACGCCCCGACCTCGTCGTGGGCGACGACGCGATCGCCCGCTGCGCGTGGGGCGCCGGTGACGCGGAGTACTCCCGCTACCACGACGAGGAGTGGGGTACCCCGATGCACGACCCCGTCCGACTGTTCGAGAAGCTCTGTCTCGAGGGCTTCCAGGCCGGACTCTCTTGGATCACCATCCTGCGGCGGCGCCCGGTGTTCCGCGAGGTCTTCCACGGGTTCGATCCGGTCCGAGTCGCCGAGATGGACGAGCGCGACGTCGAGCGACTGCTCGGCGACGCACGGATCATCAGGCACCGCGGCAAGATCGAGGCGACGATTCAGAATGCGCGGGCGACGCTCGCGCTCGACGTTCCGATCGACGAACTGCTCTGGTCGTTCGCGCCACCGCCCCGCGAAACACCGTTCACGAGCTTCGCGGAGGTGCCCGCGACGACCCCCGAGTCCGCCGCGATGAGCAAGGAGCTCCGCAGCCTCGGCTTCCGCTTCGTCGGGCCGACCACGATGTACGCGCTCATGCAGGCGTCAGGAATGGTCGACGATCATCTGGTCGGCTGCTTCCGTTCCACAGCGCGCACCTCCGGGCTCGGAAGCTGATCGGCGAACGGTCGCGCGGCGCGAATCCCCGCCGTTCAGGCTGCGAGCAGCTCCAATTCGCGCACGGCCGGGTTCGTCCCATCGGCCGTCGCGCCGGCGCTGAGGCTGAGCTCGAAGCCGGCCGAGCGCGCCCACGCGATCAGGGCGTCCACGTCGTCGAGGGCCTCGGGGCGCGCAGTGAGCAGCGCCCGGGTGAACTCGCCCTTCGCGCGCTTGTTGAAGTGATTGAGGGCGCGCTTCCGTCCGTCGCCATCCACCGCGACGACGCGCACGAACACGGATCCGGGCGGCGCCGGCCCGAGTTCCACGTAGCCCTCGGAACGAAGATCGACGACGAGGCCGTCGTGCGCCGCGAGCACGGCCGCGAGCGGCTCCCGCCAGAGCTGCTTCAGCCGGTGGCCGGGCACACGCGAATCGTGCGAGAGCCGGTAGGCCGGGATCGGATCGAGCGCTCCCACGAGACCGAACAGCGCCGAGTGCACGACGACATGCCGGCCGGCGTAGGCGCGCGCCTCGTCGTCGAGACTCGGCGCGTCGAGGGCGTCGTACAGCACCCCCGTGTAGCGATCGAGTGCCGGCATCGTCGGGGAGCTCGCGAGCAGCCGGTCGTGCTCGACCTCGGCCGCCGAACGGGGTCCCAGTTTCAGGGCGCGCATCGCGGCATCCTGATCGGCGGCGAGCTCCACCACGGAGGCAACGAGCTCGGCGCGGACCGGTTCGAGCGAGGGGTACGACAACGCGTCGAGACGAAGGGGCGGCAGTGCGCCGCCGGTGCGCTTCGTCTCCGAGGGCGGAAGGACGAGCAGCACTACGAGGCGATGAACGCGAGCGCCGCGTCGACGTTCTCGCCGAGCGAGCGGACCGAGTCGATCGTCACGCGCGGGAGCGCCGCCGACGGGCCGTTCCAGGCGGCGTAGCCCTCGAGGCTCTGCTCCACGGCGCGCCACGTCGTCTCGTCGAGGTGCGGCAGCTTGCGCTCGCGCTTCTCGAGACGGGAACGATGCACGTCCTCGTCCGAGCAGACGACCTCGATGACCCGGAGCCGGGCGTCGGTGCGCTCGGCGAGATCCCGCCACTGCAGACGCGCGGCCTCCGCGGCGTTCACCGCGTCGACGATCACGGTGCGACCGGCCTCGAGTTCCTTGCGCGCGATCTCCTCGGCGACGAGGTAGGCCGCGAGGCCGGTGGGCTGATCCGCGTCGATGCCGGCACGCAGCACGGCAGATTCGATCGGATCGACCGACACGACGGTGGCGCCGAGGCGGGCGCCGACGATCTCACCGATCGTCGACTTCCCCGCACCCGGCAGCCCCGCCATGACGATGAGCTGGGTGACCGAGAGGTCACCGAACTGGCGGTCGAACGGCTGCTCCCCAGGCATCCGCGAACTCCTTCTCAGCTGGGTGGATCGCTCAGACGAGCGCGGCGCGAGACGCCACGATCTGGACCGAGTTCTGCTGGACCGAGAGGAAGCCGTCCTCCGCGTTCGCGGTGAGCTTCTCCCCTCCGTCGAGCGTCACTCGGACCTCGCCGCCGGCGAGGATCGCGAGCATGGGCTCGTGACCCGGCAGGATGCCGATCTCGCCTTCGACGGTCCTCGCGACCACCATCGCCGCCTCGCCCGACCAGACTTCCTGGTCGGCCGAGACGACGCTCACGTTGAGGGCGGCCATGATCAGCCGTTCTCCTTCTGGATCTGCGCCCACTTCTCTTCCACGTCCGAGATCGGGCCGACGTTGAAGAAGGCCTGCTCGGCGACGTGGTCGAAGTCACCGCGGGCGATGGCGTCGAACGACTCGATGGTGTCCTTCAGCGGAACCGTCGAGCCCTCGACACCCGTGAACTTCTTCGCCATGTAGGTGTTCTGCGAGAGGAACTGCTGGATGCGGCGCGCGCGGGCCACGGTGATCTTGTCTTCCTCGGAGAGCTCGTCGACACCGAGGATCGCGATGATCTCCTGGAGCTCCTTGTTCTTCTGGAGGATCTGCTTCACCGTGGTGGCGACGCGGTAGTGGTCGGCGCCCAGGTACCGCGGGTCCATGATGCGCGACGTCGAGGTCAGCGGGTCGATCGCCGGGTACAGACCCTTCGAGGCGATCTCACGGGAGAGCTCGGTGGTCGCGTCGAGGTGCGCGAACGTGGTGGCCGGGGCCGGGTCGGTGTAGTCGTCGGCCGGCACGTAGATCGCCTGCAGCGAGGTGATCGAGTGGCCACGGGTCGAGGTGATGCGCTCCTGCAGGATGCCCATCTCGTCGGCCAGGTTGGGCTGGTACCCCACCGCGGACGGCATGCGGCCGAGCAGGGTCGAGACCTCCGAGCCCGCCTGCGTGAAGCGGAAGATGTTGTCGATGAAGAGGAGCACGTCCTGCTTCTGGACATCACGGAAGTACTCGGCCATCGTCAGGGCCGACAGCGCGACGCGCAGACGCGTGCCCGGCGGCTCGTCCATCTGGCCGAAGACGAGGGCGGTCTTGTCGAAGACGCCCGCCTCCTCCATCTCGTGGATGAGGTCGTTGCCCTCACGGGTGCGCTCGCCGACGCCGGCGAACACGGAGACACCGCCGTGGTCCTGCGCGACGCGCTGGATCATCTCCTGGATGAGGACCGTCTTGCCGACGCCCGCACCACCGAAGAGGCCGATCTTTCCACCCTGCACGTACGGGGTGAGGAGGTCGATCGACTTGATGCCGGTCTCGAAGAGCTGCGTCTTCGACTCGAGCTGGTCGAAGGCCGGGGGCTTGCGGTGGATCGGCCAGCGCTCGGTGACCTCGATGGTCTGCCCGGGCTCGAGGTTCAGCACCTCGCCGATCACGTTGAAGACCTTGCCCTTGGTGACGTCGCCGACGGGCACCGAGATCGGCGCGCCGGTGTCCTTGACCTCCTGGCCGCGGACGAGGCCGTCGGTCGGCTTCAGGGCGATGGCCCGGACCACGTCGTCGCCGAGGTGCTGGGCGACCTCGAGCGTCAGGGTCGAGGTCTGCTCGCCGATGGTGATCTCGGTGGTCAGGGCGTTGTAGATGTCGGGGATCGAGTCGTGCGGGAACTCGATGTCGACGACCGGGCCCGTCACGCGGGCGATCCGGCCGACCGCGACGGCCTGGTCAGCGACCATGTCGATGGTGTCAGTCATTCTGCTCACTCTTTCTGGATTGCTACTTGGCGACGACGAGCGCGTCCGCGCCGCCCACGATCTCGGAGATCTGCTGCGTGATCTCGGCCTGGCGAGCATTGTTCGCGAGGCGGGTGTAGTCGGTGATCAGCTTGTCGGCGTTGTCGGAGGCCGACTTCATCGCCTTCTGCGTCGCGGCGTGCTTGGCGGCAGCCGACTGCAGGAGCGCGTTGAAGATGCGGCTCTCGATGTACACCGGGAGCAGCGCGTCGAGCACCGTCTCGACGTCGGGCTCGAACTCGTAGAGCGGCTGCACCGTGGCATCCGGCTCCTCGACGCCCTCGACCACCTCGAGCGGCAGCAGGCGCACGACCGTCGGGGTCTGCGTCATCATGCTCACGAAGGTGTTGTAGACGACGTGGATCTCGTCGACGCCGCCGTCGGAGGCGTCGCGGAGGAAGGCCTCGAGCACGGCGTCGGCGATCTCCTTCGCCAGCTCGAACTCGGGGTTCTCCGAGCTGCCGGTCCACTGCTGCTCGAACCCGCGGTGACGGAACTGGAAGTACCCGACCGCCTTGCGTCCGACGAGGAAGTACACCACCTCTTTGCCCTGCGAGCGGAGGAGCTCGGCGAGCTCCTCCGCCTCACGCAGGACCTGCGAATTGAAGGCACCGGCGAGGCCGCGGTCGCTCGTGAGGATCACGACGGCCGCACGCTCGATCTTCTCGGGCTCGGTCGTCAGCACGTGGTCGACGTTGGAGTACGTCGCCACGGCCGAGACGGCACGGGTGATGGCCCGCGAGTACGGCGTCGACGCCGTCACTCGGGCCTGCGCCTTCTGGATGCGCGAGGCGGCGATGAGCTCCATCGCCTTGGTGATCTTCTTCGTCGTCTGGGCAGACTTGATCTTCTGCCGGTAGACCCGAAGTTGCGCTCCCATGTCTCTCCTGTATCCCTGGTGACCTGGCTAGATCGCCGGATGCCTCAGCGGCGACCCTTGACGATCTTCTCCTGGTTGACGTCTTCCTCGGCGATGGCCTCGAACTGCTCGCTGCCGACCGAGGCGAGGGGCTTGCCCTCTCCGGTCTGGAACTCGCTCTTGAAGGTCGAGATCGCCGACTCGAGCTTGGCGATGGTCTCGTCCTCGAGCTTGTTGGACTCGCGGAGCACCGTGAGGGCGTCCGAGTTGCGGCGCAGGTAGTCGAGGAACTCCGACTCGAAGCGCAGGATGTCCTCGACCGGGACCTCGTCCAGGTGGCCCTTGGTGCCGGCCCAGATCGAGACGACCTGGTCCTCGACGGGGTACGGCGAGTACTGCGGCTGCTTCAGCAGCTCGGTCAGGCGCGCACCGCGGGCGAGCTGGCGACGGCTGGCCGCGTCGAGGTCCGACGCGAACATCGCGAACGCCTCGAGCGAGCGGTACTGGGCGAGCTCGAGCTTGAGCGTGCCGGAGACCGACTTGATCGACTTGACCTGCGCGTCACCGCCGACTCGCGAGACCGAGATGCCCACGTCGACCGCCGGACGCTGGTTGGCGTTGAAGAGGTCGGACTGCAGGAAGATCTGGCCGTCGGTGATCGAGATCACGTTGGTCGGGATGTACGCGGAGACGTCGTTCGCCTTGGTCTCGATGATCGGCAGGCCGGTCATCGAACCGGCGCCCAGCTCGTCGGAGAGCTTGGCGCAACGCTCGAGCAGACGCGAGTGCAGGTAGAAGACGTCGCCCGGGTAGGCCTCGCGGCCCGGCGGACGGCGGAGGAGCAGCGACACGGCGCGGTAGGCCTCGGCCTGCTTGGACAGGTCGTCGAACACGATGAGGACGTGCTTGCCGGCGTACATCCACTGCTGGCCGATGGCCGAGCCGGTGTACGGGGCGAGGTACTTGAAGCCCGCCGGGTCGGAGGCCGGCGCGGCGACGATGGTGGTGTACTCCATCGCGCCGGCGTCCTCGAGGGCGCCCTTCACGCTCGCGATGGTCGAGCCCTTCTGGCCGATCGCGACGTAGATGCAGCGGACCTGCTTGGTCGGGTCGCCCGACTCCCAGTTCGCCTTCTGGTTGATGATCGTGTCGATCGCGATCGCGGTCTTGCCGGTCTGACGGTCGCCGATGATCAGCTGGCGCTGGCCGCGGCCGACGGGGATCATGGCGTCGATCGCCTTGATGCCGGTCTGCATCGGCTCGTGCACGCTCTTGCGCTGCATGACGCCGGGCGCCTGGAGCTCGAGGGCGCGACGGCCCTCGATGCCGGTGATCTCGCCGAGGCCGTCGATCGGGTTGCCGAGCGGGTCGACGACGCGGCCGAGGAAGCCCTCGCCCACCGGGACGGACAGGACCTCACCCGTGCGGGTGACCTCCATGCCCTCCTCGATGCCGGTGAACTCGCCGAGCACGACGACACCGATCTCGTCCTCGTCGAGGTTCTGCGCCAGGCCCAGGGTGCCGTCGGCGAAGCGGACGAGCTCGTTCGCCATGACCGAGGGCAGGCCCTCGACGTGGGCGATGCCGTCGGCCGCGTCGGTCACGTACCCGACCTCGGTCTTCTGCGCCGCGCCAGGCTCGTACGCCTGAGCGAACTCCGAGAGAGCCGAACGGATCTCATCGGGGCTGATGGAGAGTTCTGCCATTGCCTTTTCCTTTTCCTGGGCTGGCCTGTACCGCGGTACAGCTACTGATGTGTCGCGGCGCAGGACGCCGGTCGTTGTCGTCCGGCGTCAGCCGGCAAGCTTCTGCCGCAGCTCGTTGAGGCGGCTGGCGACGCTGCCGTCGATGACCTCGTCGCCGATCTGCACGCGGACTCCGCCGACGACGGCGGGGTCGACGATGGTGTCGAAGCGGATGGCACGGCCGGCCTGTGCGGCGAGGCCGCGCTCGAGCCGGGCGAGCTGCTCGGCGGTGAGCGGGACGGCGGTCGTCACGGTCGCGACCTCGAAGCCGCGCTCGTCGGCGACCACGGCCGCGGCGCCGCGCAGCATCTCGCCGATGCGGCGGCCGCGCGGCTGCTGCACCAGGTGACGCACGATGGCGACCGTCGCGGGTGAGGCCTTTCCGCCGAGCAGACGGTCGACGAGCGCCGCCTTCGGCTCGGGGCCGCCGAGCTTCGAGCCGAGCGCGAGCTCGAGCTCGGAGTCGCCGGCGACCGTCCGGTCGAAGGCGAAGAGCTCGGCGTCGACCTCGGCGTCGCCCGACGCACGGGCGGCGACCCGGATGCCGAGCTCCTCGGCACCCGCGAGGAAGTCCGCGGCGCTCGACCAGCGGCTCGACGCGGCGCTCACGAGGAGCGAGGCCGCGCCGGCCGAGATCTTGCCGCCGAAGACCGACTCGACGAGCGCGCGCTTCTGCGCGGCATCCGCCTCGTTGTCGGTGAGTGCGGTGCGCAGCTGCGGCGTGGCACCGATCACGCGAACGGCGGCGAGCAGTTCGCTCGCGACCGACAGCTCGGCCGGGCCGAGCGCACCGAGTGCGGCGCGCGTGGCGGCCAGGGCCTGGGTCGTGGCGCTCCCCATGGGCTAGTTCTTCCCTCCGGCGGTGGCCGAGTCGGCCTCGAGATCGGCGAGGAAACGGTCGACGACCGCCTTCGCCTTCGCGTCGTCGGACAGCGTCTCGCCGACCACGCCCGAGGCGAGGTCGATCGCGATGGTGCCGACCTCGCTGCGCAGCGAGACGAGCGCGGACTGCCGCTCGGCCTCGATCTGCGCCTGCGCGCTCGCGGTGACGCGAGCGGCCTCGGCGACCGCGGTGTCCTTGGCCTCGGCGACGATCTGCTTGCCGTCCTCGCGGGCGGTCTCGCGGATACGGCCGGCCTCGGCGCGCGCGTCGGCGAGCTGAGCGGTGTACTCCTCGAGGGCCGCTTCGGCCTTGCGCTGAGCCTCGTCGGCCTTCGCGATGTTGCCTTCGATGGCCTCTCCGCGCTCGTCGAGCATCTTCTGGACGCGCGGCAGCACGTACTTCCAGAAGAAGACGAGGATGATGACGAAGCAGACCGACGACCAGATGATGTCGTACCACTCCGGGATCACCGGGTTCTGCGTCGACTCCTCAGTCGCAGCCTTGAGTACTGCGTGAAGCACAGTGGCCTCCTAACTCGCTGCGGAAGGGGACTAGTTGGTGAAGATGAAGTAGGTGGCGATACCGATGAAGGCCAGCGCCTCGGTGAAGGCGATACCGATCCACATCAGCACCTGCAGGCGGCCGGCGAGCTCGGGCTGGCGAGCCACGCCCTCGATCGTCTTGCCGACGACGATGCCCACGCCGATGGCCGGGCCGATGGCGGCGAGGCCGTAGCCGACCGTCGCGATGTTGCCGTTGATCTCAGCGAGAACGGTGGTTGCGTCCACGTTGGGGTTTCCTTTCTTAGGGATTGGTGTGGGCGGTTGCCCGGCTCAGTGCTCTTCCGCGACCGCGAGCTGGATGTAGACCGCGGTGAGAAGAGCGAAGACGTAGGCCTGCAGGACGGCGACGAGGATCTCGAAGAGGGTGAAGGCCAGGCCGAAGGCGAGGCTGCCCACGCCCATGAGCTTGAACAGCCCGGGCGCCGCGAAGAAGAAGAACTGCGTGGCCGAGAAGAAGAGCACGAGCAGCAGGTGGCCGACGATCATGTTCATCATGAGTCGCAGCGTCAGCGTGACGGGGCGGATGATGAAGGTCGAGATGAACTCGATCGGCGTGACGATGATGTACACCGGCCACGGCACGCCCGAGGGGAAGAGCGCGTTCTTGAAGAAGTTCTTCGGGCTCTTGCGCACACCGGCGTAGATGAAGGTGATGTAGGAGACGATCGCGAGCACCAGCGGCACGCCGATCACGGAGGTGCCGGCGATGTTCAGGAACGGGATGACGCCCGTGATGTTCATGAACAGCACCATGAAGAAGATGGTGGTGAGGATCGGCAGGAAGCGCTTGCCGTCCTTCTTGCCGAGCAGGTCCTCGGCGATGTTCACGCGAACGACGTCGAGGCCCATCTCGACGAGGCTCTGGAAGCGGCCCGGTACGACGCGCATGCGGCGGGTGCCGAGCCAGAACAGCAGGAGGAGCGCGGCGACGGCGACGAAACGCACCAGCATGATGCGGTTGATCTCGAAGGGCGTGTCCTCGAACAGGAGCGGACCCGGGAAGAATTCGCCGATCGACGGGCCGTGGAATTCACCATCATCGGTTGACATCGGAACCAGCAGGTTCACAGCGTGTGCTAGCAGCGCGTTCTCCTGTTTCGGGGCGTGGAGCGGGGCTCTCGCGACGACGAACATCGGATACGGTTTCGCACACGCGCGAGCGGCGCCAACCGTAGGGGATCGGGGTCTACTCTAGCAATACTTCTACATCGAGACGAATTCGCCGTAGCCGGGAGTTTCGGCGGGATCAGTCCTCGGAGGGCGCCTTGGGGAGCTCGACATCGCTCGCGTAGGGCAGCCGGGACTTGGCCACGACGAGCACATCGACGACGAGCGAGGCGAGCACGCCGGCCACGATGCTGAGGAAGAGCACCGTCGGATCGAGCCAGTCGACGCCGCGCAGGACGACGACGAGCACGATGAAGACGATGAACTTCACGATCCAGCCGCCGAGCACGACGCCGAAGAAGATGCCGACGAAGAGGTCGCTGTTCGCGTAGCGGTTGGCGAGGAGGATGCTCGCCGAGGTGATGCCCATGAAGACGACGGCCATCACCGTGCCGATGAGCGCGCTCACGAGGCCGGGCACCCCGGCGAAGATCAGCCCGAGCACCGAGCTCACCACCAGGATCACGGCCGCGAGGAGGCCGCCCCAGGTGAGCGCCCGGCGGAGCACCGGGTTCGAGGTGGGCGTGCGGTCTGCGGGGGCGACGTCGTTCATCGGGCTCCTGTTCCGGGGTCGCCCGATTCTACCGAGGGCCTCGCTGCGAGTTCGTCGAGCCCGTCGGCGTGCACCGGCTCCTCCGGCTCGCCGTCCACGGCGTTCACCGGCCCCTCGACCGGGCGCTCCTCGGCCGCGACGGTCTGGCGCTTGCGCCGGCCGAGCGGAGCGAGGGTCAGCACCGTGCAGACGACGAAGCCGACGCCGAGGAAGACGAAGGCCCACAGCACGTCGATGCCGAAGTACAGCGGGAACACGTAGGTGAGGAGGCATCCGACGGACGCCACCGCGGTCCAGCCGTAGAAGATGAGCACCGCGTTCAGGTGGCTGTGCCCCATGTCGAGCAGCCGGTGGTGCAGGTGCTTGCGGTCGGCGGCGAACGGCGACTTGCCGGCGCGCAGGCGCCGGACGATCGCGAGGCCGAAGTCGAGCAGCGGGATGAGCAGCACGATGAAGGGCAGCAGGATCGGGATGAACGCCGCGAAGAGCTGCTCGAAGCCCACGCTGCCCGGGTTCAGCTGGCCCGTGACCGAGATCGCCGACGTCGCCATCAGCAGCCCCACGAGGAGCGCGCCGGCGTCGCCCATGAACAGCTTCGCGGGCCGCCAGTTCAGCGGCAGGAACCCCGCGCAGGCGCCGACGAGCACGACGGCGATGATCGAGGCGAGGTTGAAGTAATTGGTCGGCGAGGTCTGCTGCACGAGCAGGTAGGTGTAGACGAAGAACACGCCGTTGGCGATGAGCGAGACGCCGGCGACCAGCCCGTCGAGCCCGTCGATGAAGTTGACCGCGTTCATCACGAGCACGATCGCGAAGACCGTCACCGCGGCGGACATCCACGACGAGCCGACGGTGATGCCGCCGATCGGCAGCGAGACGATCGAGACGCCCTGCCAGGTGACGAGGCCGGCGGCGATGAACTGGCCGGCGAGCTTCGTCATCCAGTCGAGGTCCCAGAGGTCGTCGGCGACGCCGATGAGCACGATGAGCAGGGCCGCCCCGAGGATGGCGAGCACCTGGCCGGGGTTCTGGAAGATGATGGCGACGTTCGCGAATCGGGTCGAGCCGAGCGAGGACACGAACCAGGCCGCGCCGAAGGCGGCGAGCACGCCGATGAACATCGCGATCCCGCCGAGCCGCGGCGTGGGCCGGGTGTGCACGTCGCGCTCTCGGATCTTCGGGTACAGCCGGAACTTCAGGCTGAGACGCCAGACGACGACCGCGCACCCGAAGGTGACGAGGGCGGCGAGCAGCGCGAGGGCGACGAACAGGGTCATGAGCGGGCGGCGTCCGTCCCGTCGGGGGTGCGCTCGGTCGGGGCGTCCGCCTGCGCCGGCTCCGCGACCGGAGCCAGGAGCTCCTCCCCCACCACCTCGGCGATGCGCTCGCGGGTGATGACGCCGGCGCGGACGATGCGCAGCAGCCCGCCCGAGCCGAGCGCCGTGGCGTCCACGATGGTCGACGAGAGGTCGCCCGGCCGCTCCCCGACGGCCTCGTAGCCGCTGCCGCTCGGCCCGGCCTCGAGGTAGACGGCGACCGAGTCGCCGAGCATCGCCTCGGCCTCGGCGGCGGTCGTCGCGCTCGGGCGGCCGGAGAGGTTCGCGGACGAGACGGCGAGCGGGCCCGTCTCGCTCAGCAGCTCGAGCGCGATCGGGTGCGAGGGCATGCGGAGCGCGACCGTGCCGCGGGTCTCCCCCAGGTCCCACTGCAGCGAGGGCTGAGCGTGGAGGATGACGGTGAGCCCGCCCGGCCAGAACGCCGCGACGAGCTCGCGCACCGCATCGGGCACCTCGGCGGCGAGGGCGTCGAGCGTGGGGACCCCGGGGACGAGCACGGGCGGTGGCGAGGTGCGCCCGCGCCCCTTGGCGTCGAGCAGTCGCTGCACGGCGGCGGGCGTGAAGGCGTCGGCCGCGAGCCCGTAGACGGTGTCGGTCGGCAGCACGACGAGCTCGCCCCGGCCGATCGCGCCCCTGGCGAGACGCATTCCGGTGAGCAGCTGGGAGTCGACCGAGCAGTCGTAGATGGCAGTCATGACCTGCCGATTCTAGTCCGGGCCCCGGAGCGCCGATGGCCTCCGGCCGGGGCGCGGCGGATGCCTCGGGCGACGCGCGCCCGAGGCATCCGCCCTCCTCGGATTCAGCGGCGACCGGCCTTGCGCCGGAAGAGCCAGGCGCCCCACACGGCCGCGACGACCACGATGCCGAGGCACCAGGCGAGCGCGATCCAGCCGGAGCTGCCGAGCGGCGTGCCGACGAGGAACGAGCGGATCGTCTCGATCACCGGGGTGATCGGCTGGTGCTCGGCGATCGGCCGCAGCCAGTCGGGCATGGTCTCCACCGGCACGAAGGCGCTCGAGACGTACGGCAGGAACAGCAGGATGAAGCCGTAGCCGTTCGCCGCCTCCGGGCTCGAGGCGGCCAGGCCGATCGCCGCGAACAGATAGGTGATCGCGAGGATGTACAGCGCGACGACGCCGAACATGGCAAGCCAGTCGAGCGCGGTGGCGTTCGGCCGGAACCCGACGAGGAGCGCGACGCCGATGACGACGGCGGTGGCGAAGAGGTTCCGGATGACGCTCACGACAACGTGGCCGGTGAGCACGGCGCCGCTGCGCAGCGGCATGGTGCGGAAGCGTTCGATGATGCCCGTCGTCATGTCGCGCGAGACCGACACCGCGGTCGAGGAGGCGCCGAATCCCGCGCAGAGCAGGATGATGCCGGGCACGACGTAGTCGACGTAGCCCCCACTCGGGTCGATCGCCTCGCCGAAGATGAACGTGAACATCAGCATGAGCATCACCGGCAGCACGACGGCCATGAGCATCGCCTCGGGGTCGCGAAGTTCCTGGAGCAGGCTCCGGGTCACGAAGACCCGTTCGGCGACGGTGCCGCGGATGCGCGGGCGGAGCGCGCGCGGCGGCCCGGCCGGCACGGTGCGCGGGGGCAGGGTGGTGGCGTTGGTGGTCATGGTCGTCCCTTCACAGTCGCTTCGTCACGTGCGCGGTTCGTCACGTGTCACTTCGTCTCGAGCAGCTCGCCGGATCGCGCGGCCGACGGCCCGGCGGAGCCGGGCGCGCCTCCCCCGGTGATCGCGAGGAACACGTCGTCGAGGCTGGGCCGGCGGATGCCGATGCGCGCGCCGGGCACGGCGCCGAGCTCGCTGCGGTCGAGCTCGTCGATGGCGCTGCGCAGGGCGTGCACGCTGCCGTCGGTCGGGATCTCCCGCAGGAGCTCCCCGTCGGCGTCGCGAAGCTCGACGACCTCGCCGCCGACACGTGCCTTGAGCTCGGCCGCGGTGCCTTCGGCCGCGATCGTGCCGCGATCGAGCACCGCGATGCGGTCGGCGAGCCGGTCGGCCTCCTCGAGGTACTGGGTGGTGAGGAACACCGTCGTACCGGCGTCGGCGAGCGAGCGGATGATGGCCCAGAGCTCCTGCCTGCTGCGGGTGTCGAGGCCGGTCGTCGGCTCGTCGAGGAAGAGCACCGGCACGTCGACCACGAGGCTCAGCGAGAGATCGAGCCGACGACGCATGCCGCCGGAGAAGGTGCTGATGCGCCGTTTCGCGGCGCCCTCGAGTTCGAAGCGGGCGAGCAGCTCGGCCGCCTTCGCGCGGGCCTGCCGCCGGCCGAGCCCGGACAGCCGCCCGAGCATCACCAGGTTCTCGACCGCGGTGAGCTCGCCGTCGACCGCGGCCGACTGGCCGGTCAGCGCGATGCGCCGCTGCACCTCAGCGGGCGCGGTGCGGACATCGGCGCCGACGACGCTCGCCTCACCTGCATCGGGCCGGACGAGCGTCGTGAGGATGCCGATGGTGGTCGTCTTGCCCGCGCCGTTCGGGCCGAGCAGGGCGAAGATGCTGCCCGCCGGGACGGCGAGGTCGAGCCCGGCGAGCACCTCGGTGCTGCCGAAGCGCTTGCGGAGTCCGCGGGCTTGGATGGCGAGTTCCACGGGTGGGTCCCTTCGTCGAGCGTCTGCGTATCACGCAAACTGTTTATGTCGCCTACAGTTGTTTAAGTAATACACAGTTCTAGACTGTGGTCAAGCCGAATCGAGGAGTGCCGAGTGAATCAGCCCGCGCCGCCCACCGACCCCGAGCTGCCCCGCGGGGTGGCGCTGGCCTGGGGCATCGCCGCGCACCCCCAGCGCGGGCCGAAACGGGAGCTGTCGATCGAGCGCATCGTCGAGACGGCCATCGAGATCGCCGACGCCGAGGGGCTCGCCGCGGTCTCGATGAGCAAGGTCGCCACGGCGCTCGGCTTCACCACGATGTCGCTGTACCGCTACGTCACGAGCAAGGACGACCTCGTGCTCCTGATGCAGGAGGGCGCGAGCCTGCCCGTGCAGCCGAGCGAATCAATCGAGCGGGACTGGCGCGCCGGCGTCACGGCGTGGGCGCTCGGCATCCGTTCGACGTACCGGGAGCACCCCTGGCTCGTCGACATCCCCGTGTCGGGGGCGCCGATCACGCCGAACAGCCTGCAGATCGTCGACTGGTTCCTGCACGAGGTGCGGGAGCTCCCCCTGAGCGACGGCGAGAAGATGTCGGCGCTCCTGCTGCTCACCGCCTACGTCCGCGCCACGAGCGCGCAGGAGCGCGACCTCAGCGCGGCGGCGGCCGGCGGGGCGGATGCCTCGGGCTCCGCCGCGTTCGCCGCGCTCGCCGAGCTCGTGACCCCCGAGCGCTTCCCCGCGCTCAGTCCGCTGTTCGCGGCCGGCGGCTACGTGCCACCGCCCGAGGAATCCGAGGAGGACGCGGACACGGACTTCACCTTCGGCCTCGAGCGGATCCTCGACGGGCTCCAGTACCACCTCGATCGCACCGCCGAGGCGGCCACGGCGTCGGGCTCGGCCGGAGCGGGGGCTGGCGTCGACGCGACCGCCACGGGGCCGCAGAGCGAGCCGGACCCGATGCTCGTGCTCCCCCGCGAACCGAAGGTGCGCGAAGCGGCGAAGGCGCGCAAGGAGGCCGAGCAGAAGGTGCGCGAGGCCGAGAAGGCGCTGCGCGAGGCCCGCAAACGCGAGCGCGAGGCCGTCAAACAGGCGCGCGAGAAGGAGCAGCACGCCCGCGAGAAGGAGCAGCACGCCCGCGAGAAGGCGGCGCGCCAGAGCTGACCGCCGGGGGCTCAGCGCAGCGCGGTCGTCGCCCGGTCGCGGGCGGTGAGATCGCGGTGGTGCGAGATGCCCCGCCAGCCGTCGCCGGCGAGGAGCGCCGCGATCGGCGCCGCCTGCAGCTCGCCGTGCTCGATCACGAGCAGGCCGCCCGGGCGGAGCAGCCGGAGCGCGCGCTGCGACAGCACGCGCACCACGTCGAGCCCGTCCGCCCCGCCGTAGAGCGCCATCGCCGGATCGTGCAGCCACACCTCCGGATCCCGCGGCACCGCCTCGTCCGGCACGTACGGCGGATTCGAGATCACGAGGTCGACCGCGCCGTCGAGCTCCGGCAGCGCGTCGGCCAGGTCGCCGTGCACGAGCGTCAGGTTGGGGCCCGCGAGCTCGTCGACGTTGCGGCGCGTCCAGTCGATCGCGTCGTCGGACTTCTCGACGGCGTACACCCGCGCGTGCGGCACCTCGGTGGCGAGGGCGATCGCGATCGCCCCGCTGCCGCTGCCGAGATCGACCGCGACGGGCTCTGGCGCCGCCACGGCGCGCAGCGCCTCGACGGCGAGCTCCGTGACCTGCTCGGTCTCGGGGCGAGGCACGAAGACGCCCGGCCCGACGTGCAGTTCGAGTGACCGGAACGCGGCGCGCCCGGTGAGGTGCTGCAGCGGCTCGCGCCGCACCCGGCGGGCCACGAGCCCGTCGAGCGTCGCGAGCTGCGCATCGGGGACCTCGGCGCCCACGACGAGTTTCGCCTGCACTCCCCCGCGGCTGAGCCCCAGGACGTGGCCGAGCAGCAGCTCGGCGTCGACCTCCGGATCGGGCACCCCCGCGGCCGCGAGTCGAGCCACCGTCTCCTCTCGCAATTGACGCAGGGGACGGGCGGGCGGGTCGAACGAATCCACGCAATGGAATGTAACGCACACCCGGCTGTGAGACTCCCGCCGTAGTCTGGCAGCGCCCGACCCAGTTGCGCTCCGCAGCGCCCGACCCGTTGCTCTCCGAGAGGGGCTCCAGATGGCCAAGATCTACGACGACATCACCCGGACGTTCGGCGGCACCCCGCTCGTGCGCCTGAACCGCCTCACCGAGGGCGCGGGCGCCACCGTGCTCGCGAAGCTCGAGTTCTACAACCCCTCGGCCAGCGTGAAGGACCGTCTGGGCGTCGGCATCGTCGACGCCGCCGAGGCGTCCGGCCAGCTGCAGCCCGGCGGAACCATCGTCGAGGGCACGAGCGGCAACACCGGCATCGCGCTCGCCCTGATCGGCGCGGCCCGCGGCTACCGGGTCATCCTCGCGATGCCCGAGACCATGTCGGCCGAGCGCAAGGCGCTGCTGAAGGCCTACGGCGCCGAGCTCGTGCTCACGCCGGGCTCCGAGGGCATGCGCGGCGCCGTCGCGAAGGCCGAGGAGATCGCCGCCTCGACGCCGGGCGCGATCCTCGCGCGCCAGTTCGAGAACGAGGCGAACGTCGAGATCCACCGCAAGACGACGGCCGAGGAGGTCTGGGCCGACACCGACGGCGGCGTCGACATCTTCGTCTCCGGCATCGGCACGGGCGGCACGCTCACGGGCACCGGCCAGGTGCTGAAGGAGCGCAAGCCCGAGGTGAAGATCGTGGGCGTCGAGCCCGCCGAGTCGCCGATCCTGAACGGCGGGGAGCCCGGCCCGCACAAGATCCAGGGCATCGGGGCGAACTTCGTGCCCGCAGTGCTCGACCGCGAGATCTACGACGAGATCATCGACGTCAACATCGACCAGGCCGTCGCCACCGCGCGCCGGCTCGGCCAGGAGGAGGGCATCCTCGGCGGCATCTCCTCGGGCGCGACGGTCTACGCCGCGCTGGAGCTCGCGAAGCGCCCCGAGAACGCCGGCAAGACCATCGTCGTCATCGTGGCCAGCTACGGCGAGCGCTACCTGTCGACGGTGCTGTACGAAGGTCTGCTTGACTGATCGGGTGACGATCTTCTCGCGCCTGAAGGAAGACCTCGCGACCGCCCGTGCGCACGATCCCGCCGCACGGGGCGGTCTCGAGGTCTTCCTCGTGTATTCGGGGCTGCACGCCATCTGGACGTACCGGCTGACGCACCGGATGTGGCGCCGCCGCTGGCGCTTCCTCGCCCGGCTCGTCTCGCAGCTCGCGCGCTTCCTCACGGGGATCGAGATCCACCCCGGGGCGACCATCGGCCGGCGCTTCTTCATCGACCACGGCATGGGCGTCGTGATCGGCGAGACCACCGTCATCGGCGACGACGTGATGCTGTACCACGGCGTGACGCTCGGCGGGAAGGCGCCCCGCAACACTCCGCCGGGCACCAAGCGGCACCCGACCCTCGAGGACGGCGTGACCGTGGGCGCGGGCGCCAAGGTGCTCGGCGACATCACGATCGGCGCCTGGAGCGCCGTGGGCGCGAATGCGGTCGTCACGAAGGACGCCCCGCCGCACTCGCTGGTCGTGGGCGTCCCCGCGACCGTGCGCCCGCTCTCGAACGCCGCAGCCGATGCCGCGCGCGGCGTGCACGACTGGCACTGGCAGATCTGACGCGACGCCCGCGCCGGGAACCGCGCCGGTTCACCGCCGTCGGGAGCGTCCGCTCGTGGGGAGCCCAGCGTCGAGGAGCAGGCGCGCGAGCGGGACGCCCCGCCACGCGTCCCGCCATCCCCAGCGCACGCAGCGCCACCCGGTGATCGCTCGGATCGCATCTTCTCTCCGTTTCTCTTCGATGACGGTCGCCGCCGCGAGCGGGCCCCCGCCGCCGTACTTGCCCAGACCGTCGGCTTCGCCCCAGACCCCCAGGGCGGGCCACGCGAAGTCGAGCCGCGCTGTCCGGCCGTCAGTGAGACGGACCTCGAACTGCGAGCGCGGCGGCGGGAAGCCGTACTCCTCGAAGCGAAGCCTGCTCACCGACTCCAGGGGGCTCTCGGCGAAGGGATCGGCGCGAGCGAGGGCGGCGGCGACCCGGCGGCTCCCGCGGAACGGGCGCCGACGGTCGAGCAGCGCGACGAGTTCGTCGAGCGTACAGCTGCGACGGCGGTCGTCCTCGGCGCGGCGGCCGATCGCCGCATCCACCATCGCGAGCGCGGTCACGAGCGGTGATCGACGGCCGACCTCGAGCACCGCCTCGGCGAGCGAGGTGAGCCGGAGGCCGCCAATCGTCTCGACGACGGTGTCGGCCCGGCGCCCGAGCTCGATGACGCCGTTGCGGATGCGCCCGGAGGCACCTCCCGCGAGAAAGGTCACCTGCGCGGGGATGGCACCGACCGCCGGCATGCCGTGCAACAGCGCGGCGGTGTAGCCCGCGAAGACCGGGTCGTCGCGCTGCGCGGCGGCGGCGAACGCGGTCAGGACGTGACGGCCGGCTCCGCGCAGCGGCGGGTCGGCGCCGACCGGTGTGTAGACGCCGCGCCGAACCCGCTGCACCTCGCCGGCGCGCACCGCCCGGTTGAGCTGGGCCTGCTGGCCCGTCTGGAGCACCGCGGACGCGAGGATGAGCCGATGGCGATCGATCGGCAGGGGCGGTGCGTCATCAGGATGGCTGGTCACCGCCCCAGCATCGAGCGGCGCGGGCTGCTGGCCTGGCGCTCGGAGCGCTTCCGTGGAGGACGCCGCGGCGCGGTGCGATGTGGAGGAGAGGCCCGCACACGCCCAGCCGAGGCATCCGCGCCACTTCGCCCGCCACGCGCCACCCAACGTGGCGCAACGAGCACGAAGTGGCGCGCGCGCTGCGTCAGCGCCGCGTCAGCAGCGCTCCATGCAGCCGCAGACCGGGCAGCGTCCTCCTGCAGGCGCCGGAGCACCGGGACCGCGCCCGAGCGGCTCAGTCGTCGCCGGAGGCGGCGAGCTGCGACTCCTCGTCGGCGCGGATCGCCGACTCGATGATGGGGTCGAGCGCGCCGTTCATCACCTGGTCGAGGTTGTACGCCTTGTAGCCGGTGCGGTGATCGGCGATGCGGTTCTCGGGGAAGTTGTACGTGCGGATGCGCTCGGAACGGTCCATCGAGCGGATCTGCGAGCGGCGGGCGTCGGAGGCCGCCGCGGCGAGCTCCTCCTGCTGGCGGGCGAGGAGCCGCGCGCGCAGCACCCGCATGGCCGCCTCGCGGTTCTGCAGCTGCGACTTCTCGTTCTGCATCGACACGACGATGCCGGTCGGCAGGTGCGTGATCCGCACGGCGGAGTCGGTCGTGTTGACCGACTGGCCGCCGGGCCCGCTCGAACGGTAGACGTCGATCTTGAGGTCGTTCTGGTTGAGGTCGACCTCTTCGGGCTCGTCGACCTCGGGGAAGACGAGCACACCCGTCGTCGAGGTGTGGATGCGCCCCTGCGTCTCGGTCACGGGGACGCGCTGCACGCGGTGCACGCCGCCCTCGTACTTGAGGTGCGCCCACACGCCCTGCGAGGGGTCGCTCGCGTTCGACTTGATCGCGAGCTGCACGTCCTTGTAGCCGCCGAGGTCGGACTCGTTGCGCTCGAGCAGTTCGGTCTTCCAGCCCTTGGACTGCGCGTACTGGATGTACATGCGCAGCAGGTCGGCGGCGAACAGGGCGCTCTCGGCGCCGCCCTCGCCGCCCTTGATCTCCATGATCACGTCGCGCCCGTCGTCGGGGTCGCGCGGGATGAGGAGCCGCCGCAGCTTCTCCTGCGCCTCGGCGAGGGAGGCCTCGAGCGCGGGCACCTCCTCGGCGAACGCCTCGTCCTCCTTCGCCAGCTCGCGGGCGGCCTCGAGATCGTCGCCGGCCTGCACCCAGGCGCCGTGCGCGGCGACGATCTTCGAGAGCTCCGCGTACCGCCGGTTCGCCTTCTTCGCGCGAGCGGGGTCGGCGTGCAGCGCCGGGTCGGCGAGCTCCTGCTGGAGCTCGCCGTACTCGGCGATCAGCGGTCGGACGGTTTCGAACATCGGCGGATCAGCGGTGGTCGGACTCGTTCGAGTGCCCGCCGACCGGTGCCGACTTCTGCATGAGGAGCAGGAACTCGGTGTTCGACTGGGTCTCCTTGAGCCGCCCGAGAACGGCCTCCAGCGCCTGCTGCGGCTCGAGGCCGGCGAGGGCGCGACGGAGCTTCCAGGTGATCTTCACCTCGTCGGGGCTGAGCAGCATCTCCTCGCGGCGGGTGGACGACGCGTTCACGTCGACCGCCGGGAAGATGCGCTTGTCGGCCAGCTGGCGGCTGAGGCGCAGCTCGCTGTTGCCGGTGCCCTTGAACTCCTCGAAGATGACCTCGTCCATCTTCGACCCGGTCTCGACGAGCGCGGTGGCGAGGATGGTGAGCGAGCCGCCGTTCTCGATGTTGCGCGCGGCGCCGAAGAAGCGCTTCGGCGGGTACAGCGCCGAGGCGTCGACGCCGCCGGAGAGCACGCGGCCCGAGGTCGGCGCGGCGAGGTTGTACGCACGGCCGAGACGGGTGATCGAGTCGAGCAGCACGACGACGTCGTGGCCGAGCTCCACCAGGCGCTTGGCGCGCTCGATGGCGAGTTCGGCGACCGTGGTGTGGTCCTCGGCGGGACGGTCGAACGTCGAGGCGATGACCTCGCCCTTCACCGTGCGCTCCATGTCGGTGACCTCTTCGGGGCGCTCGTCGACGAGCACGACCATGAGGTGGACCTCGGGGTTGTTCTGCGAGATCGCGTTCGCGATCTGCTGCAGGACGATCGTCTTGCCGGCCTTCGGCGGCGCGACGATGAGCCCGCGCTGGCCCTTGCCGATCGGGGCGACGAGGTCGATGATGCGCTGGGTGAGCTTCGTCGGCTCGGTCTCGAGGCGCAGGCGGTCCTGCGGGTACAGCGGCGTCAGCTTCTGGAAGTCGACGCGGGCCGCCGCCTCCTCCGCGGTCTGCCCGTTGATCGAGTCGACCTTCACGAGCGCGTTGTACTTCTGGCGGCTGCTGCCCTCGCCCTCGCGCGGCTGCTTGATGGCGCCGACGACGGCGTCGCCCTTGCGCAGGTGGTACTTCTTCACCTGTCCGAGCGAGACGTAGACATCGCTCGGGCCGGGCAGGTAGCCGGTGGTGCGCACGAAGGCGTAGTTGTCGAGCACGTCGAGGATGCCGGCGACGGGGATGAGCACGTCGTCGTCGAGGATCTCGGGCTCGACCTCGTCGCCCTGACCCCCCTGGCCGCGGCGCTTGCGGTCGCGGTAGCGGCTGCGGCGGCCGCCCTCGCCGTCCTGCTGCTGGTTCTGCTGGCCGCCCTGCTGGTTCTGCTGGCCCTGCTTGTCGCGGCCCTGGCCCTGCTTCTCGCCGGCCTTGTCGCCGTCGGCCGCCTTGTCGCCGTCGTGCTTGTCGTTCTTGCGCTCGGCGTTGCGGGCGTCGCCGTTCCGACCGCCCTGCGACTTCTCGCCGTCGGCCTGGGACTCCCGGCCGTTCTGCTGCTTGTCGTCGGCGTTGCGCTCGCCGCCGCGGCGGCCGCGGCGACGACCCTGCCGGGGCTCGGGCGCCTCGCCCGACTCGCCCTCGGCGGTGGCCGGACGCTGGCCGGCCTCGCCGGTGGCTGCCGCGAGCTCCTCGCGCACGGCGGCACGGGCGGCCTCGCGGGCGGCCTCGTCGTCGCCGGGGACGAGCGGCACGCCTGCGCCGCCGCCGTTCACGTGCTGCACGGCAGCGGTGCCGCTGCTCGTCACGCGACGCGACTGACGGCCGCGACGGGCGGGCGCCTCGCTCTGCGCCGGCGCCTCGGCGACGGGCGCCTCGGCCGGAGCGGGCGCCTCGGCCGGAGCGGATGCCTCGGCGGCCGGGGCCTCCGTCGCCGGCACCTCGCTCGCGACGGCGGGTGCCGCCTCGGCCGGAGCAGCCGTGTCGGCCTCGGCGCTCGGGACGTCGAGCTCGACGTTGCCGGCTGCCTGCTGGGCCTCGATGAGCTCGATCAGCTCGCCCTTGCGGCGCTTCGAGGCGCCGGCGATGCCGAGGGAGCCGGCGAGCTCGACGAGCTCGGCCACCTTGAGGCTCTTGAGTTCTGCGGTGCTGGCCGCGTTCTGGACGCGGTCGGTTCCGTTGGTCACTGGGGTATGTTCCTTTCCCCCGGCCGCGAGATTCGCGGGCTCGGAAGGGCTGGTCGCTCGACAGCGGGCGATCGATGCGCGCGGAGGCGCAGATCTGCGCAAGAGCGAGAGCAATGAATTGCCGGGAATCGCACCATGCGGCGACGGACGCGAACCGCGTGTCGGTCGTCGGGTGCGGGGTCGAGTCTAGCACCCGACCCCGCCCGGCGACGAACCGCGACGCGCCAATCCGTACGGACGTGTCCGCCGGCGCGCCGGGTCAGCCCGCCTGGACCGTCGCGCCCTTGAAGTCGACCGCGAGCGGCAGCGCCTGCCAGGCCGTCTCCGAGCGCTCGGCGACGAGCGCGGCGGCCTCCGCGCGCTCGGCCGGGTCGCTCGCGAGGACGAGGATCGAGGGCCCGGCGCCCGAGACGACGGCCGGATGCCCCGCGGCGCGGAGCGCCCGGATCAGGGCGTCGGTCTCGGGCATCGCCTGCGCCCGGTAGTTCTGGTGCAGCTTGTCCTCGGTCGCCGCCAGCAGCAGCTCGGGGCTCTGGATCAGCGCGGCGACGAGCAGCGCCGAACGCGAGACGTTGAACACCGCGTCCTCGTGCGGCACCTGCTCGGGCTGCAGCGAACGGGCGAGCGCCGTCGACATCTCGTGCTCGGGCACGAGCACGAGGGGCGAGACGCCGCGGTGCACGATGAGCTTCTTGTGCCGCGGCCCCTCGGGCGTGGTCCACGCGATCGTGAGCCCGCCGAAGAGCGCGGGGGCGACATTGTCGGGGTGACCCTCGAGCTCGGTCGCGAGCTCGAGCAGGCGGTCGGCGTCGAAGTCGACGATGCCCTCGAGCAGGCCCTTCGCGATCATCACGCCGGCGACGATCGCGGCCCCCGAGGAACCGAGCCCCCGGCCGTGCGGGATCGTGTTGCGCGCCACGAGCCGGATCGGCGGCAGGGCGTAGCCCACGCGGGCGAAGCTGTGCGCCGCGGCGCGCACGACGAGGTGCGAGTCGTCGAGCGGCACCTCGCCGGCACCGACGCCGTGCACCTCGATCTCGAGCCCCGCCTCGATCACGGTGACCTCGAGCTCGTCGTACTGCGCGAGCGCGAGCCCGAGCGTGTCGAAGCCGGGGCCGAGGTTCGCGGAGGTGGCGGGCACCTTCACGAGGATCGAGCGCCCCGCGATGCCGGGGGCCTGTGCGAGCTCCTGCGCCGGCGTCGCGCCGGCCATCCCGCCGCTCACGCGCCGAGCCCCAGCAGGGAGGCGACCTGCGCCGTGTCGACGGGGACGACGACCGGCTGCTCCTCCGTGCCGTCGGCCCGGCGGACCGCCCACTGCGGGTCCTTCAGCCCGTGGCCGGTGACCGTGAGCACGACGCGCGCGCCGGCGGGGATCTGCCCCGCCTCGGCGCGCTCGAGCAGGCCGGCGACCGAGATCGCCGAGGCGGGCTCGACGAAGATACCGACCTCGGCCGAGAGGATGCGCTGCGCCTCGAGGATGCGCTCGTCGGCGATCGCGCCGAAGTAGCCGTCGGTCTCGTCGCGCGCGGAGAGCGCGAGCTCCCACGAGGCGGGGTTGCCGATGCGGATGGCGCTCGCGATCGTCTCGGGGTCGCGCACGGGCTCGCCGCGGACGATCGGGGCGGAGCCGGCCGCCTGGAAGCCGAACATGCGAGGCATCCGCGTCGCGTTGCCCGCCTGGATGTCCTCGCGGTAGCCGCGCGTGTAGGCCGTGTAGTTGCCGGCGTTGCCGACCGGCACGAAGTGGAAGTCGGGCGCGTCGCCGAGCACCTCGACGACCTCGAAGGCCGCCGTCTTCTGCCCCTCGATGCGGTCGTTGTTCACCGAGTTGACGAGGTGCACCGGGTGCACGTCGGCGAGCTCGCGGGCGATGTCGAGGCAGTCGTCGAAGGTGCCCTGCAGCTGGATGATCCGCGCGCCGTGCGCGACGGCCTGGCTGAGCTTGCCCATCGCGACCTTGCCCTCGGGCACGAGCACCGCGGCCGTGATGCCGGCGTGCGCCGCGTAGGCGGCCGCCGAGGCCGAGGTGTTGCCCGTCGAGGCGCAGATGACGACCTCGGCGCCGCGCTCGACCGCCTTCGTGACGGCCATGGTCATGCCGCGGTCCTTGAACGAGCCGGTCGGGTTCATGCCCTCGAACTTCACCCAGACGTCGGCGCCGGTGCGACGGCCGAGCGCCGGGGCCGGCAGGAGCGGCGTGCCGCCCTCGCCGAGCGTGACGATCGGGGTGGCGTCGGTGACGTCGAGCCTCGAGGCGTACTCGCGGATGACGCCGCGCCACTGGCGCGAACCCGGCTTGGGGGTGGGCTGGTTCACTGGGCTCCTTCGACTCGGAGGACGGACGCGACCGACACGACGACCGGGCTCGCCGCGAGCGCGGCGACGGTCTGGGCGAGGGCGCCCTCACTGGCCTCGTGCGTGCCGATGACCAGCGTAGCCCGGCCGGAGACCTCGTCCACGGTCTGCTCGAGCTGCTCGACCGAGACGCCGTGGTCGGCGAAGACGTGCGCGATGGTGGCGAGCACGCCCGGCTCGTCGGCGACCTCGAGCGTGATGGCGTACCGGGTCGTGATGCGGTCGATCGGCAGCACCGGCAGCGCGGCGTGCGTCGACTCCGCGGTGCCCGGGCCGCCGATGACGTGCCGGCGGGCGATCGCGACGAGGTCGCCGAGCACGGCCGAGGCCGTCTGCACGCCGCCGGCGCCGGCGCCGTAGAACATCAGCGGGCCGGCGGCGGCGGCCTCGACGAAGACCGCGTTGTTCGCGCCGTGCACGGCGGCGAGCGGGTGGCTGCGCGGCACGAGCGCCGGGTAGACGCGGGCCGAGACGCCCTCCTCGCCGCTCGCGGCATCCGCGATCCGCTCGCAGATCGCGAGCAGCTTGACGACGTAGCCGGCCTTCCTGGCGGACTCGACCTGCTCCGCGCTCACCTGCGTGATGCCCTCACGGTGCACGTCCTCGATCGGGACGTTCGTGTGGAACGCGAGGCTCGCGAGGATCGCGGCCTTCTGCGCGGCGTCGTAGCCGCCGATGTCGGCGGTCGGGTCGGCCTCGGCGTAGCCGAGCTCGGTCGCGGTCGCGAGCGCGTCCTCGAGGGAGGCGCCCGTGGTGTCCATGCGGTCGAGGATGAAGTTCGTGGTGCCGTTCACGATGCCGAGGATGCGCTCGACCCGGTCGCCGGCGAGCGAGTCGCGCAGCGGGCGGATGATCGGGATCGCCCCGCCGACGGCCGCCTCGTAGGAGAGCTGCGCGCCGACCTGCTCGGCCGCGGCGAAGAGCTCGGGGCCGTGCGCGGCGATGAGCGCCTTGTTGCCCGTCACGACGTCGGCGCCGGAGCCGATCGCCTGCAGCACGAGCGTGCGCGCCGGCTCGATGCCGCCCATCAGCTCGATGACGACGTCGGCGCCGAGGATGAGCGTCTCCGCGTCGGTCGTGAGGAGCTCGCGCGGCAGCTCGACGTCGCGCCGGGCGTCGACGTCGCGGACCGCGACGCCGACGAGCTCGAGCCGCGCGCCGATGCGCTGGGCCAGCTCGTCGCCGTGCTCGAGGAGGAGCCTCGCGACCTGCGATCCGACCGACCCGGCGCCCAGGAGTGCGACGCGGATGGAGCGGTACTCGATCATTCTGAGGTCCCTTCGGCTGGGGTGGAGACGGCGTCCGAGGTTCCGGATGCCTCGTGCCCGACATCGCGGGCGAGGAGATCGGCGATGGTCTCGCCGCGGACGATGACCCGCGCGGCCCCTCGGTCGACGGCGACGACGGCCGGGCGGGGCACGTGGTTGTAGTTGCTCGACAGCGACCAGCAGTAGGCACCAGTCGTGGCGACGGCGACGAGGTCGCCCGGCCCGACGTCGTGCGGCAGGTACTCGCGGTCGACCACGATGTCGCCGGCCTCGCAGTGCTTGCCCGCGATGCGGACGAGCGCGGCGGGCTCCGCCGAGCTGCGGGAGGCCAGCCGGGCCGAGTAGTCGGCCCCGTACAGGGCGAAGCGCGCGTTGTCGCTCATGCCGCCGTCGACGGAGACGTAGTGCCGCCAGCCCTCCTCGGTCGGCACCGGCTTCACCGTGCCGACGCGGTAGAGCGTGACGCCCGCGGGACCCACGATCGTGCGGCCGGGCTCGAAGGCGAGCTTCGGGACGGGGATGCCGAGGGCGCGGCAGCCGTCGGCCACCGCGTCGGCGATGCCGTCGGCGATGCGCTCGATGGGCGCCGGATCGTCGGCGGCGGTGTAGGCGATGCCGAAGCCGCCGCCGAGGTTCAGCTCGGGCACGGGGCCCGTGGCGAGCAGCGCGGCGTGCTCGGCCAGCAGGCGCGCCGCCGACTCGGCGAAGCCGGCCGCGTCGAAGATCTGCGAGCCGATGTGGCAGTGCAGCCCGAGGAACTCGAGCGAGGGGTGCGAGCGGATGCGCTCGCCGAGCTCGACGGCGCGGCCGAGCGTCACGCCGAACTTCTGGTCCTCGTGCGCGGTGGCGAGGAACTCGTGGGTCGAGGCGTGCACACCGCTGTTCACCCGGAGCCGCACGCGCTGCACGCGGCCGGCGGCCGCCGCCGCCCGGGCGACCCGCTCGATCTCGATCTCGCTGTCGATGATGAGGGCGCCGACGCCGGCCTCGACCGCGGCGGCGATCTCCGCCTCCGACTTGTTGTTGCCATGGAAGCCCAGGCGCGCGGGCTCGGCCCCCGCCGCGAGCGCGACGGCGAGCTCCCCGCCCGAGCAGACGTCGACGGCGAGACCCGACTCGGTCACCCAGCGGACGATCGCGGTGGAGAGGAACGCCTTGCCCGCGTAGTAGACGGTCGCCTCGGTGTCGATGCGGCGCGCGGCGGTCTCGAACGCGGTGCGGGTGCGGGCGGCTCTGGCGCGCACCTCCCCCTCGTCGAGCACGTAGAGCGGGGTGCCGAACCGGGCCGCGAGGGTCTCCGCATCGACGCCGCCGACGACGAGCCGGCCGGCCTCGTCACGGGTCGCGCTCGCGGGCCAGACGCCCTCGACGAGCGCATTGGGGTCGGCGGGCACCTCGAGGGTGCCGCGGTCTGCTGCGTGTCCTGCCACGTACGAACCTCACGGGATGCGGGAGCTGGGGGTGCTGCGCGGCGAGCGAACCCGGATTGGTCCCTGAAGCCAGTCGGCGTCATCCGCCTCGGCGGATCATCGCGAGTCTATCGACGGAGCGGGAGCCGCTGAAATTCATGACGACGCCCCGAAACCTTGGGGTCAGTCGCAGTTGCCGGTCGTCGACAGGCTCGCGCCGTCGAGCGTGAAGCGCTCCGCCCCGAGCCACGCCGTCGCCGTGCCGGGCTCGACCTGCACGCGCTCGGCCCGGAGCCCCTCGGGCAGGTACTGCGCGACGCAGACGGCGATCGGCTCCTCGCCGAGCAGCCGCTCGACGAGCCCGGAGACGTCGACGCTGCCGCCGAGGGCGCCCACGGAGACGTCGACCGGGGTGAGCAGCACCTCGTCGCCGGCCGCCTCCGGGCGTGCGCTGGCGGTGTAGTCGACGGTCAGGCCGAGCAATTCGGCCTGCCCCGCGTAGCCGACCGTGCCGTCGCCGAGCTCGACCGTGCCCACCGCCGCGGCGGTGCCGGCTTCGGCGATGAGGGTGTTCAGCGCGTCCTGCTCGATCGTGACGCGGGCGGAGAGCCGGCCGACCGGTTCGGCGAGGTCGACGGGCACGCCGTGCAGCGTGACGTCGACGGCCACGGGCGCGCCGCGCACCTCGAGCTCGGGTGCTGAGAGCTCGACCTCGTCCATGCGTCCGGAGAGGTACTGGGCGATGACGGAGAAGCCGCCGATGCGGACGTCGACGTCGCCCTGCACGTCCTCGGGGAGCTTCTCCTGGATCTTGGCGGCCACCTGCTGCTGCGCGATGCCGCGGGCGATGCCGTCGGCGACGACCGCGGCCACGCCGAGCACGACGACCACCACGAGCACGATGACGAGGGCGCGCAGCCCGCGCCGCTTCGGCTTCGGTTCCCGGGCTCCGGGAGCCGGGTCGATCGGCACGGTCGCGGCCTCGCTCATCGTGCCCCCGTCACATCCGCTCGGGCGCCGAGACGCCGAGGAGGTCGAGGCCGTTGCGGAGCACCTGGCCGGCGGCGTCGTTCAGCCAGAGCCGGGTGCGGTGCAGCGGGCCGACGGGCTCCTCGCCGAGCGGCAGCACGCGGCAGTTGTCGTACCAGCGGTGGTAGAGCCCGGCGAGCTCCTCGAGATAGCGGGCGACGCGGTGCGGCTCGCGCAGCTCCGCGGCCTGCGCCACGACGCGCGGGAACTCCTGCAGGGCGCCGAGCAGCGCCGACTCCGTCTCGTGCTCGAGCAGCTCCGGGGCGAACTCCGAGCGGTCGACGCCGGAGGCCGCCGCGTTCCGGGCGACGGCCGCGGTGCGGGCGTGCGCGTACTGCACGTAGAAGACGGGGTTGTCGTTGGTGCGCCGCTTCAGCACCTCCGGGTCGATCGCGATGGGCGAGTCGGCCGGGTAGCGCGCGAGCGTGTACCGGAGCGCGTCGGTGCCGAGCCACGCCTGCAGGTCGTCGAGCTCGATGATGTTGCCCGCGCGCTTGGACAGCCGCGCGCCGTTGACCGAGACGAGCTGACCGATGAGGATCTCGATGTCGCGCTCGGGATCCTCGCCCGCGGCGCCCGCGACGGCCTTCAGCCGGTGCACGTAGCCGTGGTGGTCGGCGCCGAGCAGGTACATCTTGTGCTCGAAGCCGCGGTCGCCCTTGTCGAGATAGTAGGCCGCATCGGCGGCGAAGTAGGTGGGCACCCCGTTCGACCGGCAGAACACGCGGTCCTTGTCGTCGCCGAAGTCGGTCGTCTTCACCCAGATCGCGTCCTCGGCCTCGTAGACGTGGCCCTGGGCGCGCAGCCGCTCGAGCGCCGCGTCGATCGCGGAGACGCCGTGCTCGTCCTTCTGGTGCAGCCGGCGCTCGCTCGTCCACACGTCGAAGTGCACGTTGAAGCGGTCGAGCGAGGCCCGGATCTCGGCCAGCTGGTGCTCGTAGGCGATCTCGCGCGCGGTGTGCAGCGCGGTCGCGTCGTCGAGCTCGCCGAGCTTGGGCTCGCGCTCGAGCACGATCTTCGCGAGGTCGGCGATGTACTGGCCGGGGTAGCCGCCCTCCGGCGTCGGCTCGCCCTTCGCCGCCGCGAGCACCGAGGCGCCGAAGGTGTCCATCTGGTTGCCGGCGTCGTTGATGTAGTACTCGTTCGCGACCTCGGCGCCCGCGGCGCGCAGCACCCGGCTGATCGAGTCGCCGAGCGCCGCCCAGCGGGTGTGGCCGATGTGCAGCGGGCCGGTGGGGTTCGCCGAGACGAACTCCATGTTGATCACCCGGCCCGCCTGGGTGGTGCCGTGCCCGTAGTCGGCGCCCGCGTCGACGATCGTCTTCGCGAGCGCGCCGGCCGCCGCCGCGTCGAGGCGGATGTTGATGAAGCCGGGGCCGGCGACCTCGGCGCTCGCGACGCCGTCGAGCTCGGCGAGGCCGGTGGCGAGCTCCGCGGCGATCTCGCGCGGGTTCGCGCCGAGCGGCTTCGCGATGCGCAGCGCCACGCTCGAGGCCCAGTCGCCGTGCTCGCGCAGCTTCGGCCGCTCGAGCACGATCTGCTCGGGGGTGATGCTCAGCTCGAGCTCCGCGCCCGCCGCGCGACGTCGCTCCACGAGGGCGGCGACGAGGTCGGACAGGGCATGCGAAAGATCGGCTGGAGTCACGCACGAATCCTATCGTTCGCGATTGATAGGGTTCCTCCCATGTCGCGCATGCACCGCTCCCCCGCCGTCCGGTCCGCCAAGGCCGCGGCGGCATTCCTCGTCGCCGTCGCAGCGACCGCCGCCTTCGCGGGCTGCGCGGCCGAGTCGCCGGCCCCGAGCTCGACGCCGAGCGCATCGCCGTCGCCCTCCAGCTCCGCGCCCGCGCCGAGCGAGACGCCGAGCGCCACTCCGGAGCCGACCTCGACGCCGTTCAGCGCCGACTGCGACACCCTGATCACCCCCGACCAGATCTACGAGTTCAACGCGAACTTCGGCCTCGAGGAGGGCTTCGAGCCGAGCTCCACCGACGTCGCGGCCACCGTCGCGGCCGGCGGCACCGCCTGCGGCTGGCTCAACCAGACGAGCGGCGAGGTCATCCAGCTCGGCGTCGCGACCCCGGCCGGCCCGGCGCTCGACGCCGCCCGCAACCAGGCGGCATCCGGTTCGAGCGCGGTGCCCACGTACGGCACGCCGCCGGCGGTCGAGGGCTACTTCCGCCAGTCCGGCAATTCGGGCGAGGCACAGATCTTCACCGAGAGCGGCTACTGGATCGTCATCGACTCGAACGCCCTCTTCGAGCCGGGCGACGCCCAGCAGCTCGTCGAGGCGGTGCTGTCGAACCTGCCGGCGTGACGTCGGGCCACGGCCAGGCGGAACGGGAAGGAGCGAGGATGGCTGCGCGATCTGCCAAGGGCACGCCATCGTGGCTCGGCGCGGTCAACGACCGGGTCGGACTCTCGGCGCTGCTCGACCACGGCCCGCTCACCCGCAACCGGATCTGCGAGATCGTCGGCGTCTCGAAGCCCACGGCGTCGCTGATGATGACCCGGCTGCTCGCCGCAGGGGTCATCGAGGAGCGCGGCACGGTCGCGGGCTCCCCCGGCCGGAACGCCGCGCTGTACGCGGCGCGCATCGACCGCCCGCTCGGCGTGGCGGTCGACGTCGACGCCGCCGAGCTCCGGGCGACCGTCGTCGACGCGGTCGGCACGGAGCATCCGGTCGCCCGGTTCCCGCTGCCCGCCGCGGCCGCCGACCGCGACGCGGTCGCGGAGATCCGCCGCGCCATCGCCGACGCGAGCGCGGCGGCCGGCACCGACCCCGACGCGGTGCACACCGTCGTGATCGGCACCGCCGGCTACGTCGACCCCGGCGAGGAGGGCGAGCTGTTCACCGAGACGCTGCCCGGCTGGCCGGTGCTGCGCGTGCGGCAGACGCTCGAGGCGGCCCTCGGCCGCACGGTGTTCATCGAGAACGACGTGAACCTCGCCGCCGTCGCGGAGCGCGACTCGGGCGCCGGGGTCGACGGCGAGGTGTTCGCGCTCGTCTGGCTCGGCAACGGCGTCGGCGCCTCCTTCGACGTGGCGGGCGACCTGCACCGCGGCAGCTTCGGCGGCGCCGGCGAGATCGGCTTCCTGCCGCTCTCCGCGGAGGCGCGCGCGATGGACCCCGACGCCCAGACGGTGCAGGACCTCGTCGGCGGCCGCGCGGTCGAGCGCTTCGTCCGGGCCGAGGGGCTGCCCGCCGTCGACCACCCGACGGCCCTCGCCGCGCTCGCCGCCGCCGGACCCGAGGTGCGCGCCCGCTTCACCGCCGAGTTCGGCGAGCGCGTGGCGCACGCCGTCCTGCCGCTCCTCGCCACCCTCGACCCGCGACAGCTCGTGCTGGCCGGCCCGGTCGCGGCGATCGGCGGCGACGAGCTCGCGGCCGTCGTGCAGGCGGCGATCCGCCGGATCAGCCGCTGGTACCCGGAGGTCGTGGCGACGGAGGTGCGCGACGTGCCGGTGCTCCGCGGCGGCCGCACGTACCTGCGCGCGAAGGTGCGCGAGGACCTGCTCGACACCGTCGCGAGCCTCGTCGTGCACTGAGCCGCGCGTTCGGCGCGCCCCTCGCGGGGTGCTACTGTTGACAGCTGTGCGCCTCCGTAGCTCAGGGGATAGAGCGCCGGTTTCCGGTACCGTAGGTCGGGGGTTCGAATCCCTCCGGGGGCACGAGTTCGAATGACGCGGGACACGAGTCCCGCGTCATTCGCGTTTCCGCCCCAACCGATTCGCCGACTCACTCGTCTCTTCACGTGACGGCGGATCGTCCGCCGTCGGGAGGAACGAACGTGGCGAGCGCATGGGACCGGGTCGCGGAGCGGCTCGTCGCCGAGCGCGGCGACGCCCTCGTGCGCTACGCCTACCTGCTCTGCGGCGATCGGGACGAGGCCGCCGACCTCGTGCAGGACGCCCTCGTCCGCACCTTCGGGAAGCCCCGCCGCTCGCTCGAGCTGCCGCGCGCCGAGGCGTACGTGCGCCGGGCCATCCTCAACCTCGTCATCGACCGCTCGAGGCGGCGGGACACCTGGCGCCGGGTCAGGCACCTCGCCGTCGAGCCCGAGCGGACGGCCGGCGCCGCCGAGGCGGTGGACGAGCGGATCGATCTCGCCGAGCGGCTGCGCGCGCTCTCGCCGCGGCAGTCGGCGTGCCTGGTGCTGCGGTACTACGAGGACCTGCCGGTCGCCGAGATCGCCCGCGTCCTCGGCATCGCCCAGGGCTCCGTGAAGCGCTATCTGAGCGACGGGCTGCGGGCGCTCTCCTCCAGCATGATCGCGGCCGATCCGGCCGTCGGAACGGGAGGCGGAGATGGAACGCCCTGACCCTGAGGCGCTGCGTCGCGCCCTGCACGCGGATGCCGAGGGCGCCGACGGCGCCCGGCTCGACCTCGACGGCGTGCTCACGCGCAGCCGGCGCGAACGCCGACGACGCCGCACCGCCGTCGTGAGCGGGGCGGCGAGCGCGGTCGCGGTGCTCGCGATCGGCGGCGTCGTGCTCTCCGGCGGCCTCGGCATGAACGCGGGGTCGACCACGGCCGACGCTCCGGCGAGCAGTTCGACCGAGGCCGACGGCGACGCCGCCGGGGCGCCTGCGACGGGCGTCGCCCCGGCGGACGAGCCGCCGCAGGAGGAGCTCGCACTGCGGCCGATCGACCGGCTGAATCCGTGCGGGACGCCGCCCGCCGCGGCGAACACGCCCACCGCCGACGGTCTCGCGATCGCGATCACGGCGCTTCCCCCGCTCGACGCCGGGGGCAGCGCGCAGGCGACCGTGACGCTCACGAACACGGGCGACGCCCCGTACCGCGGCGAGCTGTTCGCCGGGCCGGCGCTCACCGTCGCCGACGAGGTGACGCGGTGGCACACGAGCGGACTCGAGGCGGTGCGGACGCCGCTCGCGCTCGAGCCCGGCGAGGGCATCGAGCTCACCGCCCCGGTGCGCGCCGTGCGCTGCGACGACGAGGCGGCCCTCACGGACCCCAGCGCCCTCCCCGCGCTCGCGCCCGGCTCCTACGCGCTGAGCGCCGCCGTCGCGCTCGCCGCCTCAGGGGCCGCGCTCGGCGTCCCCCTCGTCTCCGAGCCGGTGCAGCTGACGGTCCGCTGAGCGCCGCGCTCTCCGGTGGCGCCAGTTCGGGGGCGGGACATAGACTCTGGAGCGTCTGGTCCCGGGGCGGAGGGCTGCTGGTACATGTCGAAGCGACGTCTGGGTTCGATGCTGCTGGCGCTCGGCGCCGTCCTCGCTGCGGTGACCGCGCCCGCGGGCATCGCGCACGCGGAGGATCCGGTCTCGTTCGGCAGCTCCCCCGTCGTCGATCAGGCCGGTGTGCTGGGCGATCAGCTCGGCTCCGTCGAGCAGGCGCTCGTCGACGCCGGCGAGCGCAGCGGCCGCCAGCTCTACGTGGCCTACGTCGACGAGTTCACGAACCCGTCCTCCGCCGTCGAGTGGGCCGCGGACACCGCCGTCGGCGCCAACATGGGCGCCGAGGACTACCTCCTCGCCGTCGCGGTCGACGGCCGCGCCTACTACCTCTCGGCCGACCAGAGCGCCTCGCTCTCCGACGCCGAGCTCGACCGGATCAGCTCGGAGATCGTCGAACCCCGGCTCCGCGACGGCGACTGGGCCGGCGCCGCGACCGCGGCGGCCGACGCGATCGCCGGCGGCGACGGCGCGGCGGGCGGATGGTGGGGCTGGCTCCTCGCTCTCCTCGTCCTGGCGGGCATCGTGATCGTGATCGTGCTCGTCGTCCGCTCCCGCCGCCGGCGTGGCGGCGGGACCGCTGCGCCGGGCGCTCCCCCGCCGCCGTCGCTCGAGGAGCTGCGCCGCACGGCCGGCGGCGCCCTCGTGCAGATCGACGACGCGCTGAAGACCAGCGAGGAGGAGCTCGGCTTCGCCGTCGCCTCGTACGGCGAGGAGGCCACCGCGCCGTTCCGCGAGGCGCTCGCCGCCGCCAAGGGCAAGGTGCGCGAGGCGTTCGCGATCCAGCAGCAGCTCGACGACGAGATCCCCGACACCGACGAGCAGCGCCGCGAGTGGTACACGACGATCATCCGCGTGACCGGCGAAGCCGACGCGCTGCTCGACGCGCAAGCGGAGCGCTTCGACGCCCTGCGCGAGCTCGAACGCACCGCCCCGGAGGCGCTCGCCCGGGTGCGGCAGGCGGCGGACGCCGTCGAGACCAACGCATCGCCGGCGGCGGCCCGGCTCGCCTCCCTGCAGGCGCAGTACGCGGCCCCCGCCCTCGCCGCGATCGCCGACAACCCGGCGCAGGCGCGCGCCCGCCTCGACTTCGCGCGAGAGGCGATGGCCGAGGCCGAGGCGGCCCTCGCCCGCGGCGAGCAGGGCCCGGCCGCCGTCGAGATCCGCGCCGCAGAAGAGGCCGTCGACCAGGCGAAGCTGCTCGCGGCGGCCGTGGAGCGGCTCGCGGCCGAGCTCGCCGCCGCGGATGCGGCGATCGCCGCGGGCGCCGCCGACCTCGAGCAGGACGTGCAGACCGCCCGCGGCATGCCGGGCGACGGGCTCGCCGCGCTCGCGGAGCAGACCGCCGCCGAGGCCGCCGCGCTCCGCAGCGCCCTCGCGGCCACCCCGCGCGATCCGCTCGCCCTGCAGGCGCGGCTCGCCCAGGCGAACGCCGCCATCGATCAGGCGATCGCGGGCGCGCGCGATGCGGCAGAACGCGCCCAGCGCGCCGCGGCCCAGCTGCAGCGCACGCTCGCCGCCGCCTCGGCCAAGGCGCAGACCGCCGAGGACTACATCGTCGCCCGCCGCGGCGCCATCGGCCCGGAGGCCCGCACGAGGGTCGCCGAGGCGCGCCGGCTCGTCTCGGAGGCGGGCATCCAGGCGGCGAGCGACCCCGTCGCGGCGCTCGCCACCGCGCAGCAGGCCGAACGCCTGGCCGACGAGGCGATCTCGCTCGCGCGCACCGACGTCGGCGGCTTCGGCGGCGGCGGGTACGGCTCCGGGTACGGCGGCGGGGCCCCGGCCGGCCGCAGTTCCGGCGGCGACCTCTTCGGCGCGGTGCTCGGCGGCATCCTCATCGACAACCTGCTCGGCGGCGGAGGCGGCGGCGGCCGTCGCTCGAGCGGCGGCTGGGGCGGTGGCTCCAGCTCCTCGGGCGGCTTCGGCGGATTCGGCGGCGGCAGCTCCGGGCGCCGCTCCGCCGGCAGCTTCGGCGGCTCAGGCACGCGATCCCGCCGCGGGAGCGGAGGCCGATTCTGATCCGCCCAGCCCGCCCCAGACCCGCCGGCACCGGCCGGCCCGACGACCCGACGGATGCCGACGGCATCCGCTGACCCGCCACAGGAAAGGAACCGCCATGGCCAAACAGTCCATCTTCGGTCGCATCTCGCAGCTCGTCCGCGCGAACATCAACGCGCTCCTCGACGAGGCCGAAGACCCGCAGAAGATGCTCGATCAGATGGTGCGCGACTACACGAACTCCATCGCCGACGCCGAGGCCGCCATCGCGGAGACCATCGGCAACCTGCGCCTGCTCGAGGACGACCACCGCGAGGACGTCGACGCGGCCAAGGAGTGGGGCGACAAGGCCCTCGCCGCGAGCCGAAAGGCCGACGAGCTCCGCAGCGCCGGCGACGCCGCCGGCGCCGACAAGTTCGACAACCTCGCGAAGGTCGCGCTCAGCCGCCAGATCTCGTCCGAGAACGAGGCGAAGGCCGCCGAGCCGCAGATCGCCGCGCAGACCGAGGTCGTCGACAAGCTGAAGGCCGGCCTGAACGGCATGAAGCAGAAGCTCGTCGAGCTGCAGAACAAGCGCAACGAGCTCGTCGCCCGGGCGAAGACCGCCCAGGCGCAGCGCCAGGTGCAGGACGCGGTCAAGTCGATCGACATCCTCGACCCGACGAGCGACCTCGGCCGCTTCGAGCAGAAGATCCGCCGCGAGGAGGCGCTCGTCCGGGGCCAGGCCGAGATCGCCGCGTCGAGCCTCGACGCCCAGTTCAACGAGCTCGACGACCTCGGCGAGCTCACCGAGGTCGACGCGCGGCTCGCCGCGCTGAAGGCCGGCGGCGGCCAGGGCGCGATCGGCGGCTGATCCGCGCGCGTACGAGTCGGATGCCCCGGGCGGAAGCTCGGGGCATCCGCCGTTCTCCCCCGATCCCCCGTCGAGGGGCGATACTGGAGACCATGCCGGCCACCTTCGTCGTCGTCCCCCTCTGGCAGGGCTCCGTCTCCGCTCGCGCGATGAGCCACGTCGACGGAGCGGAGGCGATCCGCGGCGATCTGCCCTCCGCCGCGACGCTCACCGTCGAGGTGCCCGTCGAGGCCGGCGAGGCACTCGGCACCGGCGTCCAGCGGTACAGCACGATCCGCCGCGTGCGCGAGGCCGCCGCGCTGGTGCTCGAGCAGGTCCCCGACTGGGCGCTCACGATCGGCGGCGACTGCGGGGCCTCGCTCGCCGCGGTCGGCCACGCCTCGGCGCGCGGCACGGGCGAGCTCGCGGTGCTGTGGCTCGATGCCCACCCCGATCTGAACACGCCCGACAGCTCGCCCTCGGGCGGGTTCGGGGGCATGACGCTCCGCGCCATCGCCGGCGAGGGTGCGGACGGGCTCCGGCTCGACGAGTCGCAGCGCGTGCCGCCAGAGCGCATCGTGCTCGGCGGCGCCCGGGCCTTCGACGACGAGGAGCGCCGCTACATCGACGAGCACGGCGTGCAGACGCTCACCGTCGAGGACCTCTCTGACCCGACCGTCGTCGTCGGCGCCCTCGAGGCGACGGGCGCGAGCCGCGTGTTCGTGCACATCGACCTCGACGTGCTCGACCCCTCCGCGCTCGCCGGGCTCTCCTACCCGATGCCCTTCGGCGTCGACGCCGCGACGCTCGCCGCCACCCTCCGTGCGGTCGTCGCGCGCTTCCCGATCGCGGGCGCCGCGATCGCCGGCTTCGCCCCCGGCTCCCCGCTCGCCGCGGAGGACGACCTGCCGACGATCCTCCGCCTCGTCGCCGCGCTCACCTCGGCCGAGCGGGGCGAGGCGTGACGGGCGGCGCCCGCGGCATCCCCGCCCGGGAGCCGCGCCGCGTCGTGCTGCGCCTCACCGACTCGCCGCTCAGCCGCGCCGGCTACTGGTGGGCGACGGCCGTCGGCTTCGTCTGGGGCTCGCTGTGGAGCACCGGGCGCATCGAGCGGCGCGACGGGCTCTGGATCTTCCAGGGGATGCCGAAGTGGACCTTCGGCCGCGGCGGCTCCTGCGTCGGCGGCTGCTACCTCACCGATCGCAACGTCGGGCCGCGGGTGCTCGTGCACGAAGCCGTGCACCGGCAGCAGTGGCGGAAGTACGGCATGCTCTTCCCGCTGCTGTACTTCCTCGCGGGCCGCGATCCGTTGAAGAACCGCTTCGAGATCGAGGCCGGTCTCGAGGACGGCGGCTATCTCCCCCGCCGCCGCCCCTGACAACTCAGGAACATGTGGCCGTTCTGCGCGGCGTGCCGCTGCGCGATGCCCGGATTCGCAGGGATGCCGATCGGGGTGTTCCTGAGTTCTGAACGGGGCGCGGACGCGGAACGGCCCGGATGCGTCGAGGCATCCGGGCCGTTCGACCGAGCCGACTACTCGGCGAGCGCCGCCGCGATCTCGTCGACGAGCGCGGGCAGGCCGCCCTCCCAGTCGAAGCTGAGCGCGGTGGGCGGCGACACCGAGGAGACGGTGACCGGGTCGGAGACCTGGGCGACCCGGCCCGCGCCGACCGCGGGGATGGCCTGCAGCTCGGGCTTGGTGAGGAAGGCGGCCGCGTCCTCCTTGGAGTTGTGGTAGCTCACGATGAAGTCGGCGTCGAGCTGGTCGAGCTGCTCGTAGCTGAGCTCGTAGTAGAAGCCGCCCTCGCTCGTGTCGAGCTTCGACACGCTCGGCGCGACCTCGAGGCCGAGCTCGGTGAGCACCTCGATGCGCGAGTCGGCCGCGGTGTAGACCGAGACGAAGCCGTCGCCGTCCCAGACGCCGGCGAAGGTCTTGCCGGCGAACTCGGGGTGCGCCGCGGCGGTCTCGGCGAGCTGATCGGAGATCGAGGCGAGCAGCTCGTCGCCCTGCTCGGCGAGGCCGAGCGCCTCGGCGGTGATGCGGATCTCCTCGTCCCACGGGGTGGTCCACGGCGCCTCGGGGTAGGCCACGACCGGCGCGATCTCGGAGAGCGTGTCGTACTGCTCCTGCGTGAGCCCGGAGTAGGGCGCCAGGATCAGGTCGGGGTCGGCCTCGATGAACTCCTCGTAGGGCACCGTCGCGCCGCCCTCGGGGTCGCTCAGCAGGGCGGGCAGCTCGACGCCGGCGTCCTCGTAGGCGGCCTCGACCCAGGGCAGGTAGTTGCCGGCGCCGACGGTCCAGATCTGCTCGCCGATCGCGACGGGGTAGACGCCGAGGGCGATGGCCGCCTCGGTCGACCCCCAGCCCCAGGTGGCGACGCGCTCGGGCGCCTGGTCGATCACGGTCTCGCCGAGGGCGTGCTCCATGGTGATCGGGAAGCCCCCGCCGGTGACGGGCGCGTCGCTCGCGGCGGGCTCGGTGCTCCCGCCGGCGCAGGCGGACAGGGCGATCGCGGCGACGGCGGCACCGGCCACGGCGATCAGGGAACGGCGAAGACGCACAGGGACTCCTCGAGTCGATCGGGGGATGATAAGGACAGGCTAACCTAACCGAGGGTGGATTCGGAACCCGCGTTGCGCTCCGTGACGGCCTGCGCCGAGTGGAACCGCCCGATCGGCACGATGAGCGGACCGCCGGAGACCGGGTCGTCGATCACCTCGGCCGAGAGCCCGAACGCGCCGTGCACCGTTTCGCGGTCGAGCACCCGGGCGGGCTCCCCCTCGGCGACCACGCGACCGCCCGCCATGACGACGAGATGGTCGGCGTAGCGCGCCGCCAGGTTGAGCTCGTGCAGCACCATCACGATCGTCGTGCCGCGCTCGCGGTTCAGCGCGGTGAGCAGGTCCAGGAGCTCGAGCTGGTGGGCGAGGTCGAGGTAGGTGGTGGGCTCGTCGAGCAGCATCACCTCGGGCTGTTGCGCCAGCACCATCGCGATCCAGACCCGCTGGCGCTGCCCGCCGGAGAGCTCGTCGATCGGCCGGTCGGCGAGCTCCGCCATCCCGGTCGCCTCGAGCGCCTCGGCCACCGCCAGGTCGTCGCCGCTCGAGTGCCGGCCGAACCAGCCCTGGTGCGGATAGCGCCCGCGCCCCACGAGGTCGGCGACGCGCACGCCGTCCGGCGCGACCGAGGACTGCGGCAGCACGCCGAGCCGGCGGGCGAGCTCGCGACGGGGCATCCGTCCGACGTCGTGGCCGTCGAGCGTGACGCGACCGGCCTCCAGCGGATGCAGTCGCGCGAGGCCGCGCAGCAGCGTCGACTTGCCGCACGCGTTCGGGCCGACGATCGCCGTGATCCGTCCCGCCGGCAGCCGCAGGGAGAGGTCCTCGACGATGCGACGGCCGTCGTAGCCGAGGCTCACGCCCTCGGCGGCGAGGCCGACGGGGTGGTCGGCGGACGGGCGGAGCGCGGATGCCTCGGTCGGGACGGGCCCGGCGTCGGCTCGAAGCGAGGCGACCTCCACGGCGGGGTCGACGGTGCGTGCGCGGGGGGTCATGCGCGGGTCCTCTCGGTGCGGGCGAGCAGCCAGAGCAGATAGGGGGCGCCGATCAGGCCGGTGACGATGCCGACCGGGGCCATCAGCCCCGGGATCGCGAACTGGCCGACGACGTCGGCGGCGAGCGTCAGCACGCCGCCGACGACGGCCGAGGCGAGCAGCGCCGCGCCGCCGCTGCCGACGAGCCGGCGAGCGATGGCGGGCGCGATGAGCGCGACGAAGGCGATGGGCCCCGCGATCGCGGCGGCGACGGCGACGAGTCCGACGGCCGCCGCGAGCAGCACGACGCGTCCCGCGTGCGCCCGGGCGCCGAGCGACGCGGCGTGGTCGTCGCCGAGCGCGAGCACCGCGAGCAGGCGCGAGGCGAGCGCGACGACGAGCGACATCACCGCGACCCCGAGGAGCAGGCCCGCGAGGTCGTCGCCGCGGACGTCAGCGACGCTGCCGACCGTCCAGTGCAGCGCCTGCTGCGCCTGCCGGACGTCGCCGCGGGCGAGCAGCCAGCTGACCGTGGAGCCGCAGACGTAGGCGAGGCCCACGCCGACGAGCACGAAGCGGATGCCGTGCAGCCCCTGCCGCCAGGCGACGGCCCAGATGATCACGGCGACGAGGAGCCCGCCCGCGAAGGCGAAGCCCGTGACCCAGATGCCGGCGAGGCCGAGGCCGAGCATCGCCCAGACGGCGCCGAGGCTCGCCCCGGACGAGATGCCGAGGATGTCGGGGCTCGCGAGCGGGTTGCGCAGCACCGCCTGGAACACCGAACCGGCGAGCCCGAACGCCCAGCCGACGACGAGGGCCGCCACGATCCGCGGGAGGCGGAGTTCGAGCACGACGAAGCGCTCGACCTTCTCTCCTTGCCCGAACAGCACCGCGAGCACCCGGTCGGGCGAGACGGCCGCCGCGCCGAGGGAGGCAGCCACGAGCGCGACGGCGAGCCCGAGCGCGGCGACGACGAGCACGACCGCGAGCCCGCGACGGCGGCGACGGCGGCGCACCTCGTGCAGCAGTCCGACGCCCGTCGGCGCGTCCGCGCGGCCGGGCCGCACCCCCAGGGCGGTCACAGCCCGGCCACCTTCCGGCTGCGCGCGACGGCGATGAGCACGGGCGCGCCGAGGAAGGCCGCGACGACGCCCGCCTCGAGCTCGGAGTTCGGCACGACGAGCCGGCCGAGGACGTCGGCCGCGAGCAGCATGATGGGCCCGAGGAGGAGCGCGAGCGGCATGACGAGGCGGTAGTCGCTGCCGATCAGGCGGCGCGCCGCGTGCGGCACGACGAGCCCGACGAGGGCGATCGGGCCGGCGAGGGCCGTCGCGGTGCCGCAGAGCAGCACGATCGCGACGCCCGCGAGCCCGCGAGTGACCCCGACGCGCTGGCCCAGGGCGCTCGCGACGTCCTCGCCGAGGGCGAGGAGGTTGAGCCGGTGCGCGAGGAAGAACGCGAGCACGGCGCCGACGAGCAGGAACGGCCAGAGCACGCCCACGGTCGCGAGGTCACGTCCCGTCAGCGAGCCCACCGCCCAGAAGCGGTACTGATTGAACGCCTCGGTGTCCTGCAGCAGCACGAGCGCGATGAGCGGGGTGATGAACGCCGTGACGGCCGCCCCGACGAGTGCGAGCCGCACGGGTTCCCCGCGGCCGATCGAGAACACCGCGACGGCCGCGAGCCCGGCGCCGGCGAAGGCGAGCCAGATGTAGCCGAGCGGGTCGACGATGCCGACGAAGGAGATGCCCAGTACGACCGCCAGCGAGGCGCCGGCGTTGATGCCGAGCAGGCCCGGATCGGCGATCGGGTTCCGGGTGACGCCCTGGATCACCGTGCCGGCGAGGCCGAGCGCGACGCCCGCGGCGAGCCCGATGACCGTGCGCGGCACGCGCAGCTGGAGCACGACGAACTGGTCCGGGTCGGCCGTGTCGGGCGAGAAGATCGCCCGCCAGACCTGCGCGGGGTCCATCGCCCGGACGCCGAAGGCGAGGCTCGCGAGCACCATGAGCACGAGCACCAGGGCCGCGAGGCCGAAGACGAGCACGACCCGTCCGGGCCGCGAGCGGGCCGGCCGGCGCGGGGCGGGCGCGGAGGGCGCGTGCTGGCCCGTGGTGACGGTACCGACGGCGCGCATCACTCCAGCTCGGCGCGACCGCGCCGCCAATAGCCCATGAACGCGACCTGGCGCCGGTCGAGGCCGGCGTCGCGCACGAGGAAGCGGCGCAGCGCCGTGATGACGGATGCCTCGCCGGCGAGCCAGGCGTAGCAGGCCCCGTCGAGGCTCCGCCCCTCCGGCACGTCCCAGAGCGGCACGTCGTCGCCGTCGGCCCGCTCGGCCGCGGCGAGGGCGGCGGCGCCCGAGGCATCCGCGGTGGCGTCCGCCTCGCCCGAGCCGTTCGCCGTCGTCGCCCGCACGACCCAGTCGCGCACGGCGGGAATCAGGCGCTCCCCGTGCACGGCGTCGGCCGCGGAGCGGGCGAGCCAGCGCACCTCGACGCCGGCGGGTGCGGCGACCGGGAGCACGTCCTCGGCACTCGGCACCTCGATGAGGGCGGCGCCCGAGGCGTCGGCGGGGAGTTGCTCGAGGATCGCGCAGATCGCGGGCGCCGCGGTCTCGTCGCCCGCGAGCAGCACGGTGTCGACCGCGCCGGGGCGGAAGTCGATGCCGACGGTGCGCTCCGGGCTGCGCTCGTCGGGGCCGATGATGATGAGCTCGTCGCCGGCGCTCGCCCGGGCGGCCCAGGCGGAGGCGGGCCCGAGGTCGCCGTGCAGCGCGAAGTCGACGTCGACCTCGCAGCGGTGCGGGCGCACGGCACGCACCGTGTAGGTGCGGAACACGTTGCGCCGTTCGGCGGGCAGTTCCCGCCACGCGCGGTACCAGTCCTCCCCCTCCGGGAAGTCGGCGAAGCCGCGGCCCTCGATCGGGAAGACGAGCTTCACGCGCTGGTCGAGGCCGGCGGTGCCGAAGTCGGCGAGCTCCTCGCCCGCGAACGTCACCCTGACGAAGTGGGGCGACAGTCGCTCGGCCCGCGCGACGGCGGCGGAGAAGCTGCGGTACGCCGGCCGAGGGCGGACGATCGGCTCCGCTACTGAGGTAAGCATTACCTAAGTCTTACACATCGCTCCGCCGGGGCGAAGAGCCAATTCCGCGAACCGCGCGCAGTGCCCCGATCACCAGACCGGCGGACGCCGCCCCACGACGCCGGCACGGCGCTCGAACTGCGCCGCGATCGACAGCAGCACGGCCTCGCCGCCCGGCCGCCCGATCAGCTGGACCCCCATCGGCAGCCCGCCCTCGGTGAACGTCACCGGCACCGTGATCGCGGGCAGCCCGGTGACGTTCACGAAGGAGGTGAACGGCGTGAACGCGACCTGCTGGGCGAAGTTGCGCTCGCCGTCCTCCGCGTCGTACCAACCGACGGGACGCGGCGTCATGGCCAGCGCGGGGGTGAGCACCGCGTCGTAGCTCGCGAGACGGCGGATGACGCGCTGCTCGTAGTCCGACAGCCACGACAGCGCCGCGACGAGTTCGGTCGCCGGCAGCGCGCGGCCACGGCGGAGCAGCCAGCGGGTGAGCGGCTCGAGCAGCTCCTCCCCCTCGCCCTGCACGGGGATGCCGCCCGCGCCCGCCTGCCAGACGGCCCGGAAGGCGTCGGCATAGCCGGGCTCGGGCGCCGGCGGCACGGCCTCGACCCCGTGTCCGAGCCGGTCGGCGAGCTCGATGCCGCGCTCGAGGGCGGCGTGCGCCTCGGGCTCGACGACGATCTCGGTGAAGTCGTCCCACGGCGTCTCGGTCATCACGCCGAGCTGGTAGCGCCCCTCGCCGCGGATGGCCGCCCCGAGGAAGGGGCCGTCGGAGCCGGGCGCACGGAGCGCGAAGGGATGCTCCCCCGGGTAGCCCGCCGGGGCCACCATCCCGTCGAGCAGCAGGGCGGCGTCCGCGACCGTGCGCGCGATCGGGCCGGCCACGCCGAGCCCGGCGAGGCTGCCGATCCCCGAGCTGCCCGGGACGCGCCCGCGCGAGGGCTTCAGCCCGACGAGCCCGCAGGAGGCGGCCGGGATGCGGATCGAGCCGCCGCCGTCCGAGCCGGGGGCGAACGGCAGGAGCCCGGCCGCCACCGCCGCCGCGGCGCCGCCGCTCGAGCCGCCGGCGCCGCGCGCGAGGTCCCAGGGCGTGCGCGCGGGCGGGAAGGCGAGCCCCTCGGTGTACGACGGCAACCCGAACTCGGGCGTCGCGGTCTTGCCGAGGCTCACGGCGCCGGCCCGATCGACGTCGCGCACGAGCGCGTCGGACTCGGCGGGCACGAAGTCGGCGAAGGCCCGAGAGCCGAAGCGGGCCGGCATCCCCGCGCGCAGCTGCAGGTCCTTGTCCGCGAGCGGCATCCCCCAGAGCGGCGCCGTCTTCGGCACCTCCCGCTCGACGTGGCGCGCACGCTCGAGCGCGCCCTCCGCGTCGACGTGGGCGAACGCGCCGAGCTCGGAGCCCAGCCGCTCGATGCGCGCGAGGAAGTGGGCGGCGAGTTCGCTCGGCGAGACCGCCCCGCGCTGCAGCAGCTGGTGCAGCTCGAGGGCGGTCGCTTCGTGCAGTTCCACCGGATCGCTCATCCGTCGAGCCTACGACCGTCGGCGGCGCCCGCGCTCAGCGCAGGTTCTTCTGCAGCAGCACCGTGCCGAGCCAGCGGTCGAACTTGAAGCCGACCCGGCCCATCCTGCCAATCTCGACGAAGCCGAACTTCTCGTGCAGCGCGAGCGAGGCCTCGGCGCCCTGGTCGGCGATGACCGCGATCATCTCGCGCAGCCCCGCCGCCGTCGCGGCGTCGATGAGGGCGGTGAGCAGCGCCCGGCCGAGGCCCTTGCCGGATGCCGCGGGGCCGAGATAGATCGAGTTCTCGACCGTGTACCGGTACGCGCGCCGCTGCCGCCAGGGCGCGGCGAGCGCGTAGCCGAGCAGCTGACCGGACGGGGACTCGGCGACGAGGAACGGCAGCCCGAGCTTGTCGAGCATCGCGTACTTCTGCCGCCACTCGCGCAGGGTCATGGCGTCCTCGTCGAACGTCACGGTCGAGTTCGCCACGTAGTAGTTGTAGATCTCGCGCACGCTCGGCAGGTCGGCGGGCGTCGCCGGCCGGATGACGAACTCGAACGGCGGCTCGGCGGGCTCCACCTGACGCAGGTGGGGCGGCGGCACGCGCCGCTGCTGGTATTCCTCCTCGAGCATGGCGGTCAGCCTACGCGGTCGGTGTTGCGGGCGCGTTTCGGCGGCGGATGCGGCCGGGGCGGCGGCGCGGCTCAGGCGGGCAGCGACCAGTCGACCGGGGTGCCGCCCTGGGCCTCGAGCAGCGCGTTCGCCCGGCTGAACGGCTTCGAGCCGAAGAAGCCGCGTGAGGCGGAGAGCGGGCTGGGATGCACCGACTCGATCGTCGGCGTCTCACCGAGCAGCGGCTTCAGCGACTGCGCGTCGCGCCCCCAGAGGATCGCGACGAGCGGCGTGCCGCGGGCCACGAGCGTGCGGATGGCGTGGTCGGTGACGGCCTCCCAGCCCTTGCCGCGGTGCGAGGCCGGCGTGCCGGGGCGCACGGTCAGCACCCGGTTCAGCAGCATGACGCCGTTGCGGCTCCAGGCGCCGAGGTCGCCGTGGGCCGGGGGCTCGACGCCGAGGTCGTCGCGCAGCTCTTTGTAGATGTTGCCGAGGCTCCGCGGCACCGGTCGCACGTGCGCCTCGACGGCGAAGCTCAGCCCGATCGGATGCCCCGGCGTCGGGTACGGGTCCTGCCCGACAATGAGCACCCGGACGTCGTCGATCGGCTGCGAGAAGGCGCGCAGCACGCGGTCGCCCGCCGGCAGGTAGCCGCGACCGGCGGCCTGCTCGGCGCGCAGGAACTCGCCGAGCTCCGCGATGCGCGGGGCGACCGGCTCGAGCGCGGCCGCCCAGCCCGGGTCGATGAGCCCGGCCTCGGCGAGCTCCGGCAGGGTCTTCGCGGGGGCCATCAGGCGGCGATCGTCGAGACGAGCACGCCGCCGTCGCCGGGCAGCACGCGCCACACGCTGCCCTCGCCCTCGACGCGCAGCCCGCCCTCGCCGACGATGAGCACCGTGCGCTCGTCGATGCCGAGGGCGCCGTCGATGAGCCCGGACTCCACGGCGGCCACGAGCCGGGAGAGGGTGCCGCGCTGCGCGACGTGCGCGTCGATCGCGACGTCGACGAGGCCGATGCCGGCCTCCACCTCGAACTCGGGGCCGGGTTCGGCCGGGTCCTCGGGCGCGACGAGCACGCCGTCGATGCGCGAGCCGCCGCCGAGCGCGCCTTCGGCCGCGATCATCGCACCGGCCGAGACGCCGAGGTAGGGCACGCCGCCCGCGACCTGACGCCGCAGCTCGCCGAAGAGCGGCTCGAGCCCGGCGCGCACCTGCTCCACGATGCCGCCGCCGACGAGGATGCCGTCGACGTCCGCGATCGCGGTCAGCGCGAGCGGCTCGCCGCCCGGCGAGCTCGTCACGTGCGCCTCGACCGCGCCGGCCGCGGCGAGCACCCCGCGCAGCACCTCGGCGCGGTCCGGACCGCCCGGGTGGATCGACACGATCGCGACGCGGGGCGCGGTGCGGCCGGCCGCCCGGGCGCGCGCCGCCGCCTCGGCGAGGAACGGGGCGTACAGCGGGGCGTCCGCCGGCTCCAGCGCGCCACCGCCCAGCAGGTGGACGCTCACGCGGTGACCTGCACCGGCGGCTGCGCCGACCAGGGGAAGACGATCCAGTCGTCCGTCGCCCGGTAGCTGTAGTCCGGCACCAGCACCGTGCGCGACTTCGTGTAGAGCGTCGCCGTGCGCACCTCCGAGCCGACGTCGGTGAGCAGCTCGAGCACCTTCGCGAGCGTGCGGCCCGAGTCGGAGACGTCGTCGACGAGCAGCACCTTCAGGCCGGCGAGCGCCGGCGCGTCGAGCATCGGCGGGTGCACGATCGGCTCGGGCAGGACCTGCTCGATGTCGGTGTAGAACTCCACGTTGATGGAGCCGCACTGCTTGGTGCCGAGCGCGTACGAGATCGCGCCGGCGAGCAGCAGCCCGCCGCGGGCGATCGCGATGACGACGTCGGGGCGGAACCCCGACCCGAGCACGTCCGCGGCGAGGGTTCTCGCCGCCTCGCCGAACTGGTCCCAGCCGAGGATCTCGCGACGCACATCGGGTTCGCCGATGGCCGCGTCATTCGCGTCGAAGGTCATCCTGCAAGGGTACGGCGTCGGGGGCCGCCCCGGCATCCGCGGGCCGCCGCTCGCCCGGGCGCTCGCGCTCCTCGCGCGGGTGCTCGCGGAGCTGGCCGAGGCGCTCGGTGAACAGCGACACGATCGTGGCCGAGGCGGTGCCGACGATCGCGATCCCGCCGATCATCAGCATCACCGCGAAGATGCGGCCGGCGACCGTCACGGGGTACATGTCCCCGTAGCCGACAGTGGCGATCGTGACGCAGGCCCACCAGATCGCGTCGCCGAAGCTCTGGATCGTCGCGCCCGGAGCGTCCCGCTCGGCGTTCAGCGTGGCGAGCGCGATGAAGACGATGAAGACGACAGCGTAGACGAGCATCGTGGAGACGACCCGCGCGCGGAAGGCGTCGCCGCCGCGCCCCCGGAAGTAGCGCACCCGGTGCACGAGACTCACCACCCGCAGCGCGCGGAACACCGGCAGCACCGCCGAGAGCACGTCGAGCGGGTGGTGCACGAGGAAGGCGATCCGGTGCCCGCGCGGGGTCAGCGCGCAGCGCACGACGACGTCGACGACGAAGGTCGCCCAGGAGAGGATGAGGAGCAGTTGCAGCGTCAGCACGAGCCAGGGCGGCAGCGCCTCCGTGAGCACGAGGGTCGCGTAGGCGACGAGGAACCCGATCCCGAGCACGACGAGCGGCCCGGTCGTGCGGTCCTCCCAGGCGCGGCGGCGGGCGGTCTCACGATCGCGCGCACCCCCGCCCGTCGCGCTCATCGCCCGGTCCGCACCTCGAGCGGGCCCCGCGCCAGCAGGTGCGGGGCGGCCTGCGCCACGGGCTTCACGACGATGAGGTCGAGATCGACGTGCCGCGGTTTGCCCATCGCGTCGGCGATGACCGCGGCGACGTCCTCGGCGGCGAGCGGCTCCGCCACACCGGCGTAGACGGCATCCGCCTTCTCCCGGTCACCGCCGTACCGCACGAGCGAGAACTCCTCGGTGCGCACCATCCCGGGCGCGACCTCCACGACGCGGATCGGCTCGCCGTTCAGCTCCAGCCGGAGCACCGCGGTGACGGCGTGGGCGGCCGACTTCGCGGCGTTGTACCCGCCGCCGCCCGCGTACGGCACGTGCCCGGCGACCGAGGTCACGTTGACGAGGTCGGCGACGCCGCGCTCGGCCGCCCCCTGCCGCAGCAGCGGCAGGAGCGCCGCGGTGACGCGCTGCAGCCCGAGCACGTTCACCTCGAACATCCAGCGCCAGTCCTCGGGATCGGATGCCTCGACGGAGGCGACCCCCTTGGCCCCGCCCGCGTTGTTCACGAGCCCGTGCACGGGCCCGCCCCGGGCGAGCTCGGCGGCGAGGGCGTCGACGTCGTCCTGCCTGGTGACGTCGCAGACCATGAACGCGGCGCCCGTCTCCTCGGCGAGCGCGCGCAGCCGATCCTCGCGCCGCGCGACGGCGACCACCTCCCAGCCCTCGGCGCGGAGCGCCCGCACCGTGGCTTCGCCGATGCCCGAGCTCGCCCCGGTGACCACTGCCCGTCTGCCGTTCATGCGCCTATTCTGCCCGTGCTGGAACAATGGGGCGATGCCTTCCACGCCGACGACGCCGACGAAGTCCCAGCCGCACCAGAAGAAACGGGTGCCGCTGTGGGACAACGCGAGGTGGATCGCGATCGTCCTCGTCGTCGTCGGCCACGGCATCCTGCCGCTCATCGGCGAGTCCAACTCGGCCTACAGCGTCTACCTGTTCATCTACTCGTTCCACGTCGCGGTGTTCGTCACCGTCTCGGGCTACTTCGCGAAGTCGGGGCCGCCGACGGCGCGGTCCATCCGGCAGGTGATCACCGACATCGTGCTGCCGTACCTGATCTTCGAGACGATCTGGACGGTGCTGCGCTTCCTCCTGGGCACTGGGGTCGGGCTCGACTACGCGACGCCCTCCTGGACCCTCTGGTTCCTCATCGCGCTCGCGGTGTGGCGCGTCGTGCTGCCCTACCTGGTCATGCTGCGGGCGCCCCTGCTCATCGCGATCGCGATCTCCGTCGCCGCCGGCTACTCGGAGACGATCGACTCGACGCTCGCCCTCAGCCGCACCTTCGGCATGCTGCCGTTCTTCGTCTTCGGCTGGAAGCTGCGTCAGTGGCGCATCACCGGCCGTTGGCTGGCGCTGCCCGCGCGGGTGGCCTGGCGCTGGCGGGCGGGGGCGATCGCCCTGTTCGCCGCGGTCCTCATCGCCATGCCGACCGCGATCGAGTGGTGGCGCGATATGAAGCTGCGCCGATTCCTGCTCTACGACGAGTCCTACCCCGACCTCGGCTACGACGAGCCGTGGACGGGTGCCATCCGGCTCGGGCTGCTCGTCACCGCCATGGTGCTCGCGGTCGCCTTCCTCACGCTCATGCCGCGCGGCGCGCACTGGTTCACGCCCTTCGGCGCGGCGACCATGTACATCTACCTGCTGCACAGCTTCGTGCTCTACCCGTTCCGCGAGTCGGGGGTGCTGGAGGGCGATCAGCCGTTCTGGGTGCTGCCCGCGATGATCGTCTTCTGCGTCGGCATCTCGATCGTGCTGTCGCTGAAGCCCGTGCGCCGGGTCTTCCGCCCGCTCGTCGAGCCGCGCGCCAGGTGGCTGTTCCGCCCGGAACCCTCGACGGCGACCGGCACGATCGTGCTGCCCCCGGAGGCGCTCCCGCCCGGCCCGGCCGGCACGGCGCCGCCCACGGGCCCGCCCGCGCCGCGCGACTGAGCGGACCGCCCAGCGGTTACGCCGTGTGTCGGGCCGCGTTGCCCGGCCTGCGCGCCCCGCCTAGCGTGGTCGCAACACGGCCGGGCCACCCGAGCCGGCCGAACCGAAGGAGAGCTCGATGAGCAACGCAGCCGACTGGCGCTTCGAGACCAAGCAGGTCCACTCCGGCGCCGCCCCCGACCCGATCACGAAGGCCCGCGCGACCCCGATCTACCAGACGACCTCGTACGTCTTCGACAACGCCGAGCACGCGCAGAACCTCTTCGCGCTCGCCGAGTTCGGCAACATCTACACCCGCATCCAGAACCCGACCCAGGCGGTCGTCGAGGAGCGCGTCGCCGCGCTCGAGGGCGGCACCGGCGCGCTGCTGCTCGCCTCCGGCCAGTCGGCGGCGACCTTCTCGGTGCTGAACATCGCGCAGGCGGGCGACCACATCGTCTCGTCGAGCTCGATCTACGGCGGCACCTACAACCTCTTCAAGTACACCCTCGCGAAGCTCGGCATCGAGACCACTTTCGTCGAGAACCAGGACGACGCCGAGGAGTGGCGCCGCGCGGTGCGCCCGAACACGAAGCTCTTCTTCGCCGAGACCATCGGCAACCCGAAGATCAACGTGCTCGACATCGGCCTCGTCTCGGGCATCGCGCACGACGCCGGCATCCCGCTCGTCGTCGACAACACGATCGCGACGCCGTACCTCATCCGCCCGTTCGAGCACGGCGCGGACATCGTCATCCACTCGGCGACGAAGTTCCTCGGCGGCCACGGAACCACCATCGGCGGCATCATCGTCGACGGCGGGAAGTTCGAGTGGTCGAAGAACGTCGAGAAGTTCCCCGGCCTCACCGAGCCCGACCCCTCGTACCACGGCGCGAGCTACACCGCCGCGGTCGGCGACGGACTCGCCTACATCATCAAGGCCCGCGTGCAGCTGCTGCGCGACCTCGGCGCGGCGATCTCGCCGAACAGCGCCTGGCTGCTCATCCAGGGCATCGAGACGCTGTCGCTGCGCATCGAGCGTCACGTGCAGAACGCGCAGGAGATCGCCGAGTGGCTCGACGACCACCCGGACGTCGCGAGCGTGAACTACTCCGGCCTGCCCTCGAGCCCCTGGTACGCGGCGGCGAACAGCTACGCCCCGAAGGGCGTCGGCGCGGTGCTGTCCTTCGAGCTGAAGGGCGGCGTCGACGCGGGCCGCGCGCTCGTCGACAACCTCTCGCTGTTCTCGCACCTCGCGAACATCGGCGACGTGCGCTCGCTCGTCATCCACCCGGCCTCGACGACCCACTCGCAGCTCACGCCCGAGCAGCAGCTCACGAGCGGCGTGACGCCCGGCCTCGTGCGCCTCTCGGTCGGCATCGAGAACATCGACGACCTGAAGGCGGACCTCGAGGCCGGCCTCGCCGCCGCCCGCGCCGCCTCGGAGGCGCTGCGCGCGTAACGCGAAGCCCAGCACGACCCGGATGCCGCAGGCCAGCGCCTGCGGCATCCGTCGTCTGCGCGGGTCCGCGCCCACCGGATGCCGCGACCGTAACAATGCCCGCGCGCCCCGCCCGCTCGGGGAGAATCGAAGGCATGGACTGGCAGCGGCAGGCGGACGTCGTCCCGGCGAGCATCGTGCCGGAGGCGCGCGCGCACAGCCTGCTCGGCCGGGCCCCGGCGACCGGCGCCTGGCGCATCGGCGACCCGGTCGGCGACCGCCGCTTCGCCGAGATCGGCACAGTCCGGCTCGAGTCCGGCGAGACGCTGCCCGAGGTCACGATCGCCTACGAGACCTGGGGCGAGCTCTCCCCCGCGCGCGACAACGCCGTGCTCGTGCTGCACGCGCTCACCGGCGACAGCCACGTGCTGGGCTCCGCCGGACCCGGGCACCCGAGCGCGGGCTGGTGGGAGGACGTCGTGGGCCCGGGCCGTGCGATCGACACCGAGCGCTGGTTCGTCATCGCCCCGAACGTGCTCGGCGGCTGCCAGGGCTCGACCGGCCCGGCCTCGCTCGCGCCCGACGGGGTGGAGTGGGGCGGGCGCTTCCCGTTCCTGACGATCCGCGACCAGGTCGCCGCGCAGCAGGCCCTCGCCGACGAACTCGGCCTCGACCGCTTCGCCGCCGTCGTCGGCGGCTCGATGGGCGCGATGCACGTGCTCGAGTGGGCGATCACGGCTCCCGAGCGGGTCGAGCGGATCGCCGTGCTCGCCGGTCCGCCCGCAGCGACCGCCGACCAGATCGCCCTGAACTCGGTGCAGCTCGAGGCCATCCGCTCGGACCCCGCCTTCGCCGGCGGCGCCTACTACGACGCGGCCGACGGCGAGGGCCCGAGTCGGGGCCTCGCGCTCGCCCGACGGATGGCGATGCTGAACTACCGCACGGCGACCGAGCTCAACGACCGCTTCGCGCGCAGCTGGCAGTCGGGGCTCGACCCCCTCGGCGGCGGCGGCCGCTTCGCCGTCGAGTCGTACCTCGACTTCCACGGCAACAAGTTCACCCGCCGCTTCGACGCGAACAGCTACCTCGTGCTCACCGAGGCGATGAACTCGCACGACGTCGGCCGCGGACGCGGCGGCACGGCGGCGGCGCTCGCCGGCATCGAGGCGAAGAGCCTCGTGCTCGGCATCGAGAGCGACCGGTACTTCCCGCTCGCCGGGCAGCGCGAGATCGCGGCGCAGTTGCGGGGCAGCGTGCACGGCCCGGATCCGGTCGTCCTCGACTCCGAGTACGGGCACGACGCCTTCCTCATCGAGTCCGACGCGGTGGGCCGCGCGATCGCGGCGCTGCTCGCCGCCTGAGCCGCCGGCCGGCGCGCTTCGCCGCTCGAACGAGCGCCGCCGGCCCGCTCTGCACTAGGGTTCGACTATCGGGCTTCCGTCGCGGGCGCCCTTGTTCGGCTGAGGAAGATCGTGCATCGCATCCACAACGAACGCGACCGGCTCCTCGCCCGGATCGCGCGGCTGACCGGGCTGTCCGGGTGCGCCGGGGCGGTGCTGTGCCTGCTCGTCCCCGATTCGACCGGCCTCGTCGGCCGCATCGTCGCCATCGTGCTCACCCTGCTCGTCGCCGGGGCGATCGTGCTGCACACCGAGCGCGGCGAGCTCGGCCCCGCGCTCGGCGCGGCGGCCCCGGGCGTCGCCGCCATCCTCCTCGTCGGCCTCGACACGCCGGGCCCGGCCGGATCGACCGCCATCGCCGCGATCGCGGGCGCCGCGACGGCCGCGCTCGCGCTGACCCTCGTCCCGCGGCGCCACGGCCAGCTCGTCGTCGCGAGCCTCGCCGTCCTCGTCGTCATCGCCGTCTGGATCGGCGCGGTCGCCGGCCGCGGCTCCCTGCTCCCCATCGTCGCCGCGATCGCCGGCTGGGCGGCCTGCGGCCTGCTCGCCACCTGGACGGCGCGCGCGATCGACCGGGCGGCGGACCGCATCTCGGAGGTCGGCCGGGCGCACGAGGCGGAGCGCCTCGCGAGCGAGGCGGAGTCCCAGCAGCGCCAGGACGCCCGCCTGCTGCACGACACCGTGCTCGCGACCCTCAGCCTCCTGGCCCACTCCGGCGTGGGCGTTGGCCAGGCCGCCCTGCGCGACCAGGCCCGCGACGACGCCCGCCTGCTGCGCCAGTTGCGCCTCGGCGTGCCGCTCGAGGTCGGCTCGCATCCGATGTACGCGCCGGAGGCCGACGAGGACGCGCTCGGCTCGACCTTCGAGTCGGTGCGCCAGCGCTTCGCCCGGATGGGCCTGGACGTGAACTGGCACGGCGCCGGCCAGCTGCTGCTGCCTCGGGACAGCCTCGATGCGCTGCTCGGCGCCCTCGGGGAGTGCCTCGAGAACGTGCGCCGGCACTCCGGCGTGAACGAGGCGGACGTCACGGTCACCGACGACGAACGCGCGGTGCGCGCGATGATCACCGACGCCGGCACCGGTTTCCAGACCGATGCCGTCGAGCCCGGCCGGCTCGGCTTCGCCGAGTCCGTCGTCGGCCGCCTGCACGCCGTCGGCGGGCGCGCCAGAGTCTTCTCCTCCCCCGGCGCCGGAACGACCGTCATGCTCGAGGTGCCGAAGCCGTGAGCGGACTGCACTCGACCATCGAACGCTCGTTCCGGCGACCGGCGCGCTCGGCGCGCGCCGCCGTCGACATGCGCGAGCGGCACGGCGGGCGGCGGATGTCGGCGGGCATCACGATCGCCGCGGCGGTGCTCGTCGCCGGGCACTTCGTGCACCTCCTCGCCACGGTCGGCGCGTATCCGGCCGGCCACGATCCCTGGGCGGCGTGGATCGCGCTCGCGATCGTCCTCGCCGGCGGGGTCGTCTCCCGGCTGTTCTCGCCGCGGATGCCGGCCTGGGTCTACCTCGCACTGTTCACCGCGCTCGCCGTGCCCGTGGGTCTCGACCTCGTCGCGACCCGGGGCCTGCTGCACCTCGGCGTCACGCCGACGGCCGCCGCGGCCTCCGCCGTCGTGCTGATGCCCGTGACGACGCTGCGCGGCCGCCGTGTGCCCGTCGTGGTCGCCGGCGTCATCGGCGCGGCGATCGCGATCGCCTCCCTCGTGCAGCTGCCCGCGGCCGGTCCCCTCGTCGTCGTCGGCGTCGCGGTCGCCGCGTCCGCCGTGCTGCCCGTCGTCGTCGCCGCGCTCGCGATCGTGGGGTTCCGCCGGCTCGTCGGACGCGAGCTCGACCTCTCGCTCGTGCAGAGCACGGTGCAGACGCCGCGCAGCGCGGTCGGCATGCGCGCCTCCGAGGAGCTGGCGCGGCTCGACTTCGACGCCGAGTCGCTGCTCGAGGACGTCGGCTCCGGCCGGCTGCCGATCCCGCTGCCGACCGACGCGGCCCTGCGGGCCGGCGCGCTCGCGGCGAAGCTCCGCGTCCGCCTCATCGAGGGCCGCAGCGACACCTGGCTGAAGCACGCCGTGACGGAATCCGCGTACCTCAGCCGCCGCGTCACGATCGACGACCCCGACGGCGACGCGGGCGTCCTCGCCCCGGCCCAGCGCGACGGCCTGCTGCTCACGCTCTGGCTGATCGCGGGCGAGCGCCGGCCGCGTCGGGCCGCGGGCGCGAGGGTCGTCGTGCGGGTGCGCAGCGAGCCGTTCGACGACGACGAACGGGGTCCGCTCGCGATCGAGATCGAGGTCTCCGGCGTGGCGCGGCGTCATCTGGACCCCGCCATCTGGGATGCACTCGGTAGTCTCGGAAGTCACGAGGTCGTGTCCGCGTCGGATTCGATCAGGATCGAACTCGTCTGCCCGGTCGACCCGAACGCCCCGGCAGCCGCTTCGGCGCCTCGGAGCGCCCGAACGAGGGGAAGATGAATGCCTGAACCGGCCGCACCGATCCGCCTGGCGATCGTCGACGATCACCGCATGCTGCTCGGCGCCCTATCCGAGTGGCTGCGGGGTGCTGCGCCCGACATCCAGCTCGTCGCCGCGGTGCCGTCCTGGTCTGAGCTGCTCGCGCATCCGGAGTTCCCGGCCGACGTCGTGCTCCTCGACCTCGACCTGCGCGACAACATCCCGGTCTCGCTCAAGCTGTCGATGCTGAAGTCGGCCGGCGTGCAGACGATGCTGATGAGCACCTACTCGGAGCCCGCGGTCGTCCGCGAGGCGCTGAACGCGGGCGCGCTCGGCTACCTCGTGAAGTCGGAGCCGGTCGAGACGATCGTCGAGGCGATCCGGGCGGCGCGGCTCGGCGACTCGTACATCACGCCCGAGCTCGAGACGACGCTCGCCGACGCCGACGCGGTGCAGGCGCCGAAGCTGTCGGCGCAGGAGCGGCGCGTCATGGCGCTCTACGGCGCCGGGCAGCCGGTGAAGGCGGTCGCGTTCCAGCTCGGCATCTCCGAGGAGACCGCGAAGAGCTACCTCAAGCGCATCCGCGAGAAGTACCGCGTCGCCGGCTATGACGTCGGCACGAAGGTCGCGCTCCGCAAGCGTGCCATCGCCGACGGCATCCTGCTGCAGACCGACTGACACGGCCGGCCGCGGCGCCGGGACCGCCCGAGGGGCGAGCGCCCGGCGCGCGCCCGCCGCTTCAGTCCCGTTCGGCCGCCGCGACCGCTCCGGTCGCGTACGGCACGTCGACGCCGCGGCCGATCCGCCGGCGGTCGAGCGCGAAGCTCGCGAACGCGAGCCCGATGCCCGCGAGCGTCAGCGCGAAGCCGACCCAGATCGGGGCGAGGTAGCCGAGGCCGCCGGCGATGACGAGGCCGCCGAGCACGGCCCCCATGCTGTTGCCGACGTTCAGCGCCGAGTGGTTCAGCGCGGCGGCGATCGACTGGCTGTCGCGGGCGACGTCCATGAGGCGGGTCTGGATCGTCGGCGCGAGCGCCGAGGACGTGACGCCCACGAGGAAGACCCCGCCGAAGAGGCCGAGCGGATGGCTCGCCGTGAGGGCGAGCAGCAGCAGTGCCGCCGCGAGGGCGACGAAGAACAGGTACATCGTGCGGCGCACGCTCCAGTCGGCGAGCCGGCCGCCGATGAGGTTGCCGACGGTCATGCCGAGGCCGGTCGCGACGAGCACGAAGGGCACGAAGGCGGCCTCGAGCCCCGTCACCTCGGTGGCGAGCGGCGCGATGTAGCTGTACATCGCGAAGAAGCCGCCGAAGCCGATCGCGCCGATCGCGATCGCGAACCAGACCTGCGAGCGGCGGAAGGCGCCGAGCTCGCGGCGGATGCTCGCCGCCGGGTCGCCCGCCTGCCACGGCACGGCCGCCGCGATCGCGAGGAAGGTGAGCACGAAGATCACGGCGACGGCGAGGTAGGCGACGCGCCAGCCCGCGAGCTGGCCGAGCCAGGTGATGCTCGGCACGCCGACGACGTTTGCGATGGTGAGCCCGGAGAGCACGAGCGCGACGCCGCGGGCGCGCTTGCCCGGCCCCATCAGGCTCGCCGCGACGAGCGAGGCGATGCCGAAGTACGCCCCGTGCGGCAGGGCGGCGACGAAGCGGGCGACGAGCACGAGGCCGAAGCTCGGCAGCAGGGCCGAGGCGAGCGTGCCGAGGGCGAACCAGGCGGCGAGGGCGAGCAGCAACCGCTTGCGCGGCCACTTCGCCGCCGCCGCGGCGATGGTGGGCGCCCCGACGACGACGCCGAGCGCGTACGCCGAGATGAGCCAGCCGGCCTGCGCGTTCGCCTCGTCGGGCGAAGTGGTGGCGAGGCTCGGCAGCAGATCGCCCGCGATGTCGGGCAGCAGGCCCATCGCGACGAACTCGGTGGCGCCGATGCCGAAGCCGCCGAGGGCGAGCGCCAGCAGCGCGAAACGAAGACGGGCCGGCGACAGCGTCGTCGGCCCGGAGGAGTCGGGGATCACTCGGCGATTCTGTCACGCCTCGAATCGATTCGACAAGCGGATGGCGTCATCCGCCGTCGTGCGCCCGCGCGACAGCGCCGACTGGACTCACCGTTCGGCGCGAAGCTGCTCGCTGACTCCTCCGGTCGAGGGGATGCGGCGCCACCACCAGCCGGACCGCGAGTCCACTCGGAAGTACCTCCCCAGCAACGTCGCGGAATCCGGCTCTGTGGAGGCGAGGAACTCTCGGTCGGCATGCTCGACGAGCGCGGCGAGGCGCTCGTGCAACGCACCGGTGGTCCGTTCGAGGGCAAGCTCGAGCGCATCCCGAGCACACAGGTCATTGGTGTAGTCGTCGACGGTGTCGGAGCCCGCCCAACGCTGCCGCGCGACGTCGAACCATGTGCTGAGCCCTCGTCGAGTCGAGTAGTGCGCGGCCCAGCCTTCCTCATGAAGGGCGGCGTCCAGAGCGTCGAGCAGTGCGTTCGCTTCCGCGCCGAAATCGAAGTCGAGGTCGGACTCGGGTTCAGGCCCGCTCATCGTCGATCGCCTGCTCCAGCCGCTCGACCTTCGCGTCGAGCTCGCCGGCGTAGCCCGGGCGGATGTCGGCCTTCAGCACGAGCGAGACGCGCGAGCCGTACGCGCCGACCGCTTCGGTCGCCCGCCGGACCACGTCGAAGACCTCGTCCCACTCCCCCTCGATCTCGGTGAACATCGAGGTGGTGCGGTTCGGCAGCCCGGACTCCCGCACGACCCTCACCGCCGCCGCGACGGCGTCGTGCACCGATCCGTCGCTCCGTCCCGTGCCGCTCGGCGCGACTGAGAATGCCACCAGCATGGGGTCCTCCTAGCCGGGCCGCGAGGCGAGCTCGTGCGCCGGGAGCGCGGCCCGGCTTCCAGCCTGCCACAGCCGTCGCAGCGCCCACGCGAGCAGCAGCGCGAGCAGCGCGACCTTGCCCGTCAGCAGCAGCACGAAGGCGGGGTCGGCGACGAGCAGCCAGCCGTACCAGTACGGGTAGATGACGTGGGTGAGCAGCGCCGCGCCGGCCGCGAGCAGCGCGGGCACCGCGAAGCGCGCCGGGCGCAGCACGAGGCCCAGCACGACCGGGGCGGCGAGCCAGGTGACGAACTGCGGCGAGCCGACCTTGTTGCCGAGTAGCAGCACGACGACGAAGGCGAGCGCGAGCGGCGGCAGCAGCCGGCCGAGCGGAGCGCCACGTCGCGCCGCGCGGATGCCGACCGCGAGCACGGCCGCGACGCCGACGGCGAGCAGCGGCGTGGTGAGCCAGGCGGCGGTCTCGACGCCGGGTCCGTACACCTGGTAGGTCAGGATCTCGCGGTCGTACGCGATGTGCACCCCGGAGGCGCCCGCGACGATCGCCCACAGCCAGGGCACCGCGAGCGGCGCCTCGACCTGGAGCCCGCGGCCCGCCTGCTCGCCGATGAAGCCGATCGCGTTGACGCCCGCTCCGGCGACGACGCTCACCGCCAGGATGCCGAAGCTCAGCGCGAGCGCGATCATGACGACCTCGGCCCTGCGGCGGAGCGCGACGACGAGGGCGGCGACGAGCGCGGCCGGCCAGACCTTGATCCAGGCGCCGATCGTGAGCAGCACGGCGGCGACGCGGGGTCGGCCGGCGGCCCAGAGCAGCCCGAGCATCGCGAAGGGCACCGTGACGGCGTCGATCCGCCCGAGCGCGATGGGTCCGAGCAGCGCGAGGAAGCCGAGCCACCACCACGCGGCGAGCCGGCGGTGCCTGGAGAACGTCGCCCGCCCGAGCAGCACCGAGAGGGTGATCCCGTTCAGCACGGTGACGAGGGCGAGCCACGTCTCGCCGAACCACTCGCCGCCGAACGCGAGGGACGCCGCCATCGGCGCGAAGGCGAGGATCGGGTACACCCACGGCAGGTCGATGCCCATCCGCGCGTAGCCGTGCGCCGCGTTCTCGGCCCAGATCCGGTACACCCCGGTCACGTCGCCGAGCGGCAGTCCCGGCGCGAAGAGGTTGAGCGCGACGAGCGCGGCGTGGACGAGCGCGAAGGCGATCCAGATCGCGCCCCGGCCGGCGAGGAGACGGCGGATGCCGCGGCTCGATCGACGATCCCCCATCCCCCGATCCGGCATGGCTCAGAGCCTAGCCGTGCGCGGCCGTCATACGACGCCATGCGGGCTGCGGATTGCGCCGAGTTCGGCCAAGCTGGAGTCATCCCGATCGGAAGGCCCCGCCATGACCCGTCGCACGCTCACTGCCGTCGCCCTCGCCGCCGCAGCGGCCCTCGCCCTCGCCGGCTGCACCGCGGGCGGTGACGGCCAGGCCGCCGGCCCGAGCGCCGAGGGCTACGTGACCGACGGCAAGCTCACGATCGGCACGGGCCAGCCCGCGTACTTCCCCTGGGTGATCGACGACGCCCCCGAGTCCGGCGAGGGCTTCGAATCGGCCGTCGCCTACGCGGTCGCCGACGAGCTCGGCTTCGCGAAGGACGACGTCGTCTGGGTGCGCTCCACCTTCGAGCAGGCCATCGCACCGGGGCCGAAGGACTTCGACTTCAACCTCCAGCAGTTCTCCATCACCGACGAGCGCAAGCAGGCCGTCGACTTCTCCTCGCCGTACTACGAGACCACGCAGGTGGTCGTCACGGTCGACGCCTCGCCCGCGGCCGGCGCGACCACGATCGCCGAGCTGAAGCCGTTCAAGATCGGCGCCCAGACCGGCACGACGAGCCTCGACGCGGTCGAGCAGACGATCGCCCCCGACGGCGGTGCGCAGATCTTCAACACGAACGACGACGCGAAGCTCGCGCTGCAGAGCGGCACCGTCGACGCGATCGTCGTCGATCTGCCGACCGCGTTCTACCTGACGGGCGCGGAGCTCGACGGCGGCAAGATCATCGGCCAGCTGCCGTCGACGGGCGGCGGCGACCAGTTCGGCCTCGTGCTCGCGAAGGACTCCCCGCTCACCGAGAAGGTCACCGCCGCGGTCGATGCACTGCGCGAGAACGGCACGCTCGACGAGCTCGCGGCGAAGTGGCTCGGCGGCGACGACACGGCGCCCGTCCTCAAGTGACCCGCGTGGCCGCTCCGGCCGGTTCCGCTCCGGCGGACGCATGAGCGCAGCATCCTCCGACGGCGCCTGGCGGCCGAGCGAACTCGAGCTCGGCCGCCGGGCGTTCCGTCGTCGGCAGACCTGGCGATCGGTGCTCGTGAGCGCGCTGAGCACGCTCGTCTTCGCCGGGCTGCTCGCCTGGGCGGTGCTGGGCTCGCCGGGCTGGGCGCGGGTCGCGGAGACGTTCTTCGACCCCCAGGTGGCGATCGCCTCCCTCCCGCGCATCGCCGAGGGGCTGCTGCTCAACCTCCAGGTGCTCGTCTTCGCGGCGATCGGCGTGCTGCTCGTCGCGATCACCCTGGCGACCCTGCGCACCCTCCGCGGCCCGGTGTTCTTCCCGCTGCGGGCGATCGCGGCCGGCTACACCGACCTGTTCCGCGGGGTGCCGCTGCTCATCGTGCTCTACCTCGTCGGCTACGGGGTGCCGGCGCTCGAGTTCTTCCCGCGGCTGCCGGTCGCGGTCTGGGGCACGATCGCGATCATCCTCGTGTACTCGGCGTACGTCGCCGAGGTCTTCCGGGCCGGCATCGAGGCGGTGCATCCCTCGCAGCGGCTCGCCGCGCGCTCGCTCGGCCTGAGCCACGCGCAGACGATGCGCCGGGTCGTGCTGCCGCAGGCGATCCGCAAGGTGACCCCGGCGCTCATGAACGACTTCGTCGCGATGCAGAAGGACGTCGGGCTGATCTCGGTGCTCGGCGCGGTCGACGCCGTGCGGGCGGCGCAGATCGAGACGGCGCACTACTTCAACTTCACGCCCTACGTCGTCGCCGGGCTGCTGTTCGTCCTCCTCGCACTGCCGATGGTCCGGCTCACCGACTGGGTGACGGCGCGGATGCGGGGGCGCGAGCAGATCGGGAGCATCGTATGAGCCGCGCAGCCGCCGAGGCGCAGCCGCCCGCCGGGGCCACGGGCGAGCGGGAGCCGGTGCTCGCCCTCACGGGCGTCCGCCGCGCGTACGGCGAGCACGTCGTCCTCGACGGGGTCGACCTCGAGGTGCGCGCGCACGAGGTCGTCGCCCTCATCGGCGCCTCCGGCTCGGGCAAGTCGACGCTGCTGCGCACCGCGAACCTCCTCGAGCCCATCGACGACGGCGTCATCCGGCTCGCGGGTCGCGACATCAGCGATCCGCGGGTGGATGCCGACACGGTCCGCGCGCGGATCGGGGCCGTCTTCCAGCACTACAACCTGTTCCCGCACCTGAGCGTGCTCGACAACGTGACGCTCGCCTCGCGCCTGGTGCACCGCACGCCGAAGGCCGACGCCGAGCGTCGCGGGCAGGAGCTGCTCGCCTCGATCGGCCTGGCCGACTTCGCCCGGGCCTACCCCGACCGACTCTCGGGCGGGCAGCAGCAGCGCGTCGCGATCGTGCGGGCCATCGCGACCGGTCCCGAGCTGCTCCTGCTCGACGAGGTGACGAGCGCCCTCGACCCCGAGCTCGTCGGCGAGGTGCTCGCGCTCGTCCGCTCCCTGGCCGACGGCGGCACGACCATCCTGATGGCGACGCACGAGATGGCGTTCGCACGCGACGTCGCCGACCGGGTGGTGTTCCTCGACGGCGGCCGCATCGTGGAGCAGGGGCCGTCGCGGGAGTTCTTCGCCGCTCCGCGCGAGGAGCGCACCCGCGAGTTCCTCGCCCGCGTGCTGCCCGGCTGACGCGCGGCGGCTCCCGACGACGGTTCGGCGCGGCGCTCAGCCCGCGAGCTGCCCCAGCACCCGCTGCACCTGCGCGGTGATGTCGGAGGCGACGATCGGGCCGCCGTCGACCGCGGCGACGGCGCGCTCGGCCGCGAGCCCGTGCACCAGCACCGCGGTCGCGGCGATCGGCGCGAGCGCGTGCGCGTCGCTCGCGAGCCGCTCGTGGGAGCCGGCGACGAGCGCGCCGAGGATGCCGCCCAGCACGTCGCCCGAGCCGGCGGTGGCGAGCCGATGCGTCGGCGCGGTGACGGCGATCGCCGCGCCGTCCGGATCGGCGATGTGCGTCACCGCGCCCTTCAGCAGGACGACGACGCCGATCTCGCGCGCGGCGCGCGCCGCCCACACGGCGGGGTCACGGCGCACCTCCTCGACGCTCGTGCGCACCTCCCGATCGGCGAGCAGGGTGGCGAGCTCACGAGCGTGCGGGGTGATGACGGTCGGCGCCGAGTGCGCGCCGACGAGGTCGAGGGCGCCCGCGTCGAGCACGACCGGCACGCCGGAGGCGAGCGCGTGCTCGAGCTCGCCGATGAGCACGAAGGAGCGGCGCGAGGGATCCATGCCCGAACCGAGCAGCCAGGCCTGCACCCGGCCCGAGGTCGTGACCGCCTCGGGTGCGCGCGCCAGCACGAGCGCCCGCACGGGGCGCGGCCCCGTGTAGCGCACCATGCCGACCCCGCTGCGCGTGGCCGCCTCGACCCCGAGCAGCGCCGCCCCGGGGTACTCGTGGGAGCCGGTGACGACGCCGAGCACGCCGCGGGAGTACTTGTCGTCGTCCGCCGTGGGCGGCCGCAGCCACTCCGCCGCGTCCCCGGCCTGCCATTCCTGCCATCCGCCAGCGCTCATGCTCCAACGATAGGTTGGCCGGGATGACTCCGACAGCCCTCGCCCCCATCGCCCTCTCCCCCGCCGTCGTCGTGTTCGACTACGGCGAGGTGATCTCCCGCTCGCCCGCGCCCGCCGACCGCGCCGCCCTCGTCGCCCGGGCTCGCATCGCCCCCGAGCAGGAGGCCGCGTTCTGGCGCGAGTACTGGGCGCACCGCGAGGGCCTCGACCAGGGCACCGTCTCCATCGCCGGCTACTGGTCGGCGGTCGCCGCGGGCCTCGGCACCGAGTTCTCCCCGATCGACGTGCACGAGCTGTGGTCGATCGATCACCGCGGCTGGCTCAGCGTCGACCCGGGCACGCTCACGGTGCTCCATGCGCTGCAGGCGGGCGGCACGCGCCTGGCGCTGCTGTCGAACGCGGGCGCCGACTTCTCGGGCTGGTTGCGGCACGGCTCCTTCGGCCCGCTGTTCGAGCGGGTCTTCGTGAGCGGCGAGCTCGGGCTCGTGAAGCCGAACGCCGACATCTACGAGCACGTCATCGCCGAGCTGGGCATCGCGCCCGAGGAGTTCCTCTTCGTCGACAACCGTGCCGAGAACGTCGCAGGCGCCCGGGCGGTCGGCGGGGACGGGCACGTCTTCACCGACGCCGCGGGCCTCGAGCGCTGGCTCCGCGAGCGCGCGGCCTGACCCCGGGTCAGCCGGCGGCCGTGTTCCGGGCGCGCAGCCGCTCGACGAGCGCCGCCGACTCCTCCGCCGGCTGGCTCAGCGAGAAGATGTTGCCCTCGCTGTCGCTGAACCAGGCCGCACGCTCGTCGCCGAGCTCGGCGACGCCGTCGACCGTGCTGAGGCCCGGGAGGTCGTACTCGTGGAAGGTCACGCCCGCTGCGCGGAGGGTCGCCATGTCACGGTCGAGGTCGTCGGTGAGCAGGTTGAAGGCGGTACTCTGCGCGGTGCCGGCGAAGCCGGTGCGGTACACCATGACGGGCAGGCCGCCGATCTCGTAGAACAGCGTCTCGCCCTCCGGCTCACCGCCGATGGGCTCGCGGCCGAGCACCTGCGCCCACCACTGCCTCGCGCGGTCGAGGTCGTGCGCCGGCAGGACCGCCGTCGCCAGGATCGTCTCGAACATGAGTGAACCTCGATTCCTCGGGTCGCGCTCAGTCTACGCCAGAATCCGCAGCCGCCGCTGACGCGGAAGGGCGGCCCCGCCTGCGCGGGACCGCCCTTCGATCGCGGTGGCGTCAGCCCCGCCTGGTCGCGTCGTGCACCTCGCCGACGAGCTCCTCGATGATGTCCTCGAGGAACACCACGCCCGTCGTCGCGCCCTCGCGGTCGAAGGCGCGGGCGACGTGCGTGCCGAGCCGGCGCATCGTCGACAGCGCATCCTCGACCTCGGTGCCGTCGAAGACCGACACGAGCCTGCGCACCCGCTTCGCGGGCAGCGGGTCGTCGAACTCGCCGTCGTCGAGGTCGATGACGTCCTTCAGGTGCACGTAGCCGTCGGGCTCGCCGTCCTCGCCGAGGATGACGTAGCGCGAGAAGCCGTGCTTGGCGACCGCGCGCTCGACGTCGCGCGGGGTGGCCCCCGGCGGCAGGCTGACGAGCGAGTCCATCGGCACGGCGACGTCGGAGACGCGCTTCGTCGTGAACTCGAACGCCGCGCTCAGCGTGCCGCTCGCGTCGTCCAGCACCCCCTCGCGGCGGGACTGGTCGACGATGGTCTGCACCTCGTCGAGCGTGAACGTCGAGTTCGCCTCGTTCTTCGGCTCGACGCCGAAGAGCCGCAGCACCCCGTTCGCCGTCGCGTTCAGCGCCACGATCGCGAACTTCAGCAGGCGCGCGATGAACACGAGCGGCGGGGCGAGCAGCAGCACCGCGCGGTCGGGCACCGAGAACGAGAGGTTCTTCGGCACCATCTCGCCGAACACCACGTGCAGGTAGCTCACGAGCACGAGCGTGATGATGAACGCGACCGTGCCGATCACCTCTTCGCTCCAGCCGGTGAGGGCCAACGGGATCTCGAGCAGGTGGTGGATCGCCGGCTCCGAGACGTTCAGGATCAGCAGCGAGCAGATCGTGATGCCCAACTGGCTCATCGCGAGCATGAGCGTCGCGTGCTCCATCGCCCAGAGGGCGGTCTTGGCGCTGCGCTTGCCCTGTTCGGCGAGCGGTTCGATCTGCGAGCGCCGCGCCGAGATGACGGCGAATTCGGCGCCCACGAAGAAGGCGTTCGCGAGCAGCAGCACGAACAGCCAGGCGAGTCCGGCCCAGTCGCTCATCGCTCGCCCCCTTCCTCATCGGCCGTCGGGAGCGGGGTCGGGATGAACCTCACCCGGTCGACCCGGCGGCCGTCGAGCCGGCGCACCTCGAGCCGGCCCTCGTCGATCTCGACCTCGTCGCCGACGACGGGCAGCCGCCCGAGCGAGGCGGTGATGAAGCCGGCCACGGTCTCGTAGTCGCCGTTCTCGGGAACGCGGATGCCGGTGCGCTCCTCGAGCTCGTCGGGGCGCAGGATGCCGGGGAAGCTGATCTCGTCGCCGCGGCGCACGATGCCCGCGCGCGTGCGGTCGTGCTCGTCGGCGACCTCGCCGACGAGCTCCTCCACGAGGTCCTCGAGCGTCGCGACCCCGGCGGTGCCGCCGTACTCGTCGACGATCACCGCCATCTGGAAGCCGCGAGCCCGCAGCTCGCCGAGGAGCGAGTCGAGCTTCATGGTCTCCGGCACGCGGAGCGCGTCGGACTGCAGCGCCGAGGTCGGCACCTCGCCGCGGCGCTCCCGCGGCACGGCCACCGCCTGCTTCACGTGCACGACGCCGACGATGTCGTCGAGGTTCTCGTCGTACACCGGGAAGCGCGAGTAGCCGGTCTGGCGGGCCAGCTCGATGACGGCCTCGGCCGGTTCCAGGCGCTGCACCGCGGCGAGCCGCGGGCGCGGCGTCATCACGTCGGAGGCGTCGTGGCCCGAGAAGCGCAGCGTTCGGCCGAGCAGCGTCGCCGTGTCCTGCTCGAGCACCCCGGCGCTCGCGGAGCGGCGCACGAGCGAGCTCAGCTCCTCGGCGGAGCGAGCACCCGACAGTTCCTCCTTCGGCTCGATGCCGAAGGAGCGGATGACGGCGTTCGCGCTGCCGTTCAGCACCGCGATCGCGGGCCGGAAGACCCAGGTGAAGGCGGTCTGGAACGGGATGACGAGCTTCGCCGTCGCGAGCGGGAGCGCGAGCGCGAAGTTCTTCGGCACGAGCTCGCCGACGAGCATCGACAGCAGCGTCGCGATGACGACGGCCGTCGTCGCCCCGACGGGCCGCACGAGCTCCTCCGGGAGCCCGATCGCGGTGAGCGGCCCCGCCAGCAGCGAGGAGATCGCGGGCTCCATCGTGTAGCCGGTGAGCAGCGTCGTCAGCGTGATGCCGAGCTGGGCGCTCGAGAGGTGGGTGGAGGTGATCTTCAGCGCCTGGATGGTGAGGCCCAAGCGGGTCTCGCCCCTGGCGCGACGCGCCTCGAGGTCGGCGCGATCGAGGTTGACGAGCGCGAACTCGCTCGCAACGAACAAGCCCGTGCCGATCGTGAGAAGCACACCGATACCGAGCAGGATCCACTCAGACACGGGCACCTCCCCGACGCGTCACGGGCGAGGGTCTATGGCCGGGCGGAGTCGCAGAAGGAGGTTCGTCCATGGTGCGGCCAGTATATCGGCGGCGTCCCGCTCCGAGACTGGGAAGCCGCCGCATCCGTCACCAGCTGACCGGCAGCGCCTTGCCCTCCTCGTAGCCCGCCGCGGACTGGATGCCGACGAGCGCACGGTCGCGGAACTCGGCGAGCGAACGCGCGCCCGCGTAGGTGAAGGAGCTGCGCACGCCGGAGGTGATCATGTCGAGCAGGTCCTCGAGCGAGGGCCGGAGCGGGTCGAGGTAGATCGCCGAGGAGGAGATGCCCTCGGCGAAGAGCTCCTTGCGGGCGAGCTCGTAGGGCGAGAGGCGGTCGAAGCGCTCGCGCACGGCCTTGGTGGAGGCCATCCCCCAGCTCTCCTTGTAGAGCCGACCGTCGGCGTCGGTCCGCAGCACGCCGGGCGCCTCGATCGTGCCGGCGAACCAGGAGCCGATCATCACCGAGGCCGCCCCCGCGGCGAGCGCGAGCGCGACGTCGCGCGGGTAGCGCACGCCGCCGTCGGCCCAGACCTTCGCCCCGAGGCTCGCCGCCGCCTCGGCGGTCTCCAGCACGGCGGAGAACTGCGGGCGGCCGACGGCGGTCATCATGCGCGTCGTGCACATCGCCCCCGGACCGACCCCGACCTTCAGCACGTCGGCGCCCGCCTCGACGAGATCGCCGACCGCCTGCTCGGTCACGACGTTGCCCGCGACGATCGGCAGCCCCAGCTCGAGATCGCGCACGCGGCGCACCGCGTCGACCATGCCCTCCTGGTGGCCGTGGGCCGTGTCGAGCACGAGCATGTCGACGCCGGCCGCGGCGAGCGCGCGGGCCTTGGCCTCGACGTCGCCGTTGATGCCGACCGCCGCCGCGACGCGGAGCCGGCCGTCGCCGTCCACGTTCGCGTCGTAGATCGTGCCGCGGAGCGCGCTGCGCCGGCTGAGCGTGCCGACCACCTTGCCGTGCCGGAGCACGGGCGCGAAGTCGAGCTCGGCCTCCACCATGAGGTCGAAGGCGCGGCGCGCCGTGCCGACGTCCTCGGCGTCGAGCGCCGCGCTGCCGCCGTGCACGAGGTCGCCGAGCCGAGCGTCGGGGAGCGCCGTCGCGAGGCGTTCGGCCGGGATGCAGCCGCGGAACTCGCCCTGCTCGTCCTCGAGCACGAGGCCGTGGCCGGCGGCGGCAGGCAGGGCCACGAGGGCGTCGGCGACGGTCTGGTCCGGCGAGAAGCGGTGCGGGATGTCGAAGCTCGCCGATTGGGCCTTGACCCAGCGGATGGATTCTGCAAGGTCCTGCAGGTGCAGATCCTGCGGGAGCACGCCGATGCCGCCGCGGCGGGCGAGCGTCGCGGCGAGGCGCGGACCCGTGATGGAGTTCATGTTCGCCGAGACGATGGGGATCGAGCCGCCCGATCCGTCGTCGGGGGCGAGCGAGACGTCGAGCCGGCTCGGCACTCCGGAGCGGCTCGGGACGAGGAAGACGTCGGAGTACGTCAGGTCGTGCGTCGGCGCCGTGCGGTAGAACTCCATGGCTCCCACGGTACTGCCAGGCGCGGGGTCCTCGGCCGGGTCGCAACGGGTTTAGGCTTGGGTGGGTGATCGGGGCGCGGTCGCGAGCGCGGCCGGTCCGATCTCCGCGGAATCCTTTCATCAACGGAGAGAGTGGGCGAGAGGCTGTGTCGAGCCAATTGACCGGGGCGGGTGCCGAAGAGACGGCGTCGGGCGAGTTCGGAGCCAACGAATGGCTCGTCGACGAGATGTACGAGAAGTACCTCGCCGACCCTGATTCCGTCGACGAGACCTGGCGGCCGGTGCTGGAGCACTACCACCGCTCGAAGACGGCCGAGAGCGCCGCCGCCGCCCCGGCCCCCGCGGCCGAGGCCTCCGCCGCACCGCCGGCGCCGGCCGCGCAAGCCGCACCGGCGGCTCCGCAACCAGCCAACGGTTCCGCGAACGGCTCGGCGAACGGCGCCGTGCCCACGCCGACCACGCCGACGCCCGTCATCGGGCAGACCCCGGCGGCGCGCACCACCTCCCGGGCGCCGCGCTCCGAGCCGGTCCCGGCCGACGTGCCCGTCACGAGCCCGCAGCCCGTCGTCGCCTCCGAGCGGGAAGACGAGGTCGTGACCCTCAAGGGCATGCCGAAGACCCTCGCGGCCAACATGGACGCCTCGCTCACCGTTCCCACCGCGACGAGCGTGCGCACCGTCCCGGCGAAGCTCATGATCGACAACCGCATCGTGATCAACAACCACCTGCGGCGCACCCGGGGCGGCAAGATCAGCTTCACCCACCTCATCGGCTGGGCGCTGATCCAGGCGCTCAAGGAGTTCCCGAGCCAGAACGTCTACTACGCAGAGGTTGACGGCAAGCCCTCCCTCGTGAAGCCCGCCCACGTGGGCCTCGGCATCGCCATCGACATCCCGAAGCCCGACGGCACCCGGGCCCTGCTCGTCCCCGCCATCAAGCGCGCCGAGACGATGACCTTCAACGAGTACCTCGCCGCCTACGAGGACCTCGTCTCGCGGGCCCGCCAGAACAAGCTGAAGGCCGACGACTTCCAGGGCGGCACGATCTCCCTGACGAACCCCGGCGGCATCGGCACCGTGCACTCGGTGCCGCGGCTCATGAAGGGCCAGGGCTGCATCATCGGCGCCGGGGCCCTCGAGTACCCCGCCGAGTTCCAGGGCGCGAGCGAGAAGACGCTCGCGAACCTCGCGATCGGCAAGACGATCACGCTCACCTCGACCTACGACCACCGGGTCATCCAGGGGGCCGGCTCGGGCGAGTTCCTCAAGAAGGTGCACGAGCTGCTGATCGGCCAGCGCGGCTTCTACGAGGGCATCTTCGCCGCCCTCCGGCTGCCGTACGAGCCCATCCAGTGGGCGCCCGACATCGCGGTCGACGTCGCGAGCGCGATCGACAAGACCGCCCGCGTGCAGGAACTCATCAACGCGTTCCGCGTGCGCGGCCACATGATGGCCGACACGGACCCGCTCGAGTACGTGCAGCGCTCGCACCCCGACCTCGACATCGCGAGCCACGGCCTCACCTTCTGGGACCTCGACCGCGAGTTCGTCACCGGCGGCTTCGGAGACCGGCGCAAGGCGCTGCTCCGCGACATCCTGGGCGTCCTGCGCGACTCCTACTGCCGCACCATCGGCATCGAGTTCATGCACATCCAGGACCCCGTGCAGCGCGCCTGGATCCAGAACGAGGTCGAGCGGCCCTACGAGAAGCCGACGCACGACGAGCAGATGCGCATCCTCGGCAAGCTGAACGAGGCCGAGGCGTTCGAGACCTTCCTGCAGACGAAGTACGTCGGCCAGAAGCGCTTCAGCCTCGAGGGCGGCGAGTCGGTGATCGCCCTGCTCGACGAGATCCTCCAGGGCGCGGCGAAGGCCGGCCTGGACGAGGTCGCGATCGGCATGGCCCACCGCGGCCGGCTCAACGTGCTCACGAACATCGCCGGCAAGACCTACGGCCAGGTGTTCCGCGAGTTCGAGGGCGCGACCGCCGGCCAGGGCTCCGGCGACGTGAAGTACCACCTCGGCACCGAGGGCACCTTCACCGCCGACGACGGCCAGCAGATCCCGGTCTCGCTCGCTGCCAACCCCTCGCACCTCGAGGCCGTCGACGGCGTGCTCGAGGGCATCGTCCGCGCGAAGCAGGACCGCAAGCCCATCGGCACCTTCTCGACCCTGCCGATCCTGGTCCACGGCGACGCGGCGATGGCCGGCCAGGGCGTGGTCGTCGAGACCATGCAGATGTCGCAGCTGCGCGGCTACCGCACGGGCGGCACGATCCACGTGAACATCAACAACCAGGTCGGCTTCACCACCGTGCCGGGCGACGCCCGCTCGTCGATCTACTCGACCGACGTGGCGAAGACGATCCAGGCGCCGATCTTCCACGTGAACGGCGACGACCCCGAGGCGGTCGTGCGAGTCGCGGAGCTCGCGTTCCGCTACCGCCAGGAGTTCAAGCGCGACGTCGTCATCGACCTCATCTGCTACCGCCGGCGCGGGCACAACGAGGGCGACGACCCCTCGATGACGCAGCCGCTCATGTACAACCTCATCGAGGCCAAGCGCAGCGTGCGCAAGCTCTACACGGAGGCGCTCGTCGGCCGCGGCGACATCACCGAGGAGGAGTACGAGAACGCGCACCGCGACTTCCAGGACCGCCTCGAGCGCGCCTTCGCGGAGACGCACGCGGCGCAGACCGGGGCGATCCCGGTGATCGGCGCGACCGAGTCGGTCGCCGAGCCCGAGCCCGCCAGCGGCGAGCTCGAGACGACCGGCGTCGCCCTCGAGGTCGTGCACGCCGTCGGCGACGCCTTCGGCAACAAGCCCGACGGCTTCACCGTGCACCCGAAGATCCAGCAGCTGCTCACGAAGCGCGTCGACATGAGCCGCAACGGCAAGATCGACTGGGGCTTCGGCGAGCTGCTCGCCTTCGGTTCGCTCCTGCTCGAGGGCACCCCCGTGCGCCTCGCCGGTCAGGACGCGCGCCGCGGCACCTTCGTGCAGCGGCACGCGGTCATGCACGACCGGGTGAACGGCCAGGAGTGGCTGCCGCTCATGAACCTGGCCGAGAACCAGGGCCGCTTCTACGTCTACGACTCGCTGCTCAGCGAGTACGCGGCGATGGGCTTCGAGTACGGCTACTCGGTGGAGCGCCCCGACACCCTCGTGGCGTGGGAGGCGCAGTTCGGCGACTTCGCGAACGGTGCGCAGACCATCATCGACGAGTTCATCTCCTCGGCCGAGCAGAAGTGGGGCCAGCGCTCGAGCGTCGTGCTCCTGCTCCCGCACGGCTACGAGGGCCAGGGCCCCGACCACTCGAGCGCCCGCATCGAGCGGTACCTCCAGCTCTGCGCCGAGAACAACATGACGGTCGCCCGTCCCTCGACGCCGGCGTCCTACTTCCACCTGCTGCGCCGCCAGGCGTACGCGCGGCCGCGCAAGCCGCTCGTGGTCTTCACCCCGAAGGCGATGCTGCGCCTGCGCGGGGCCACGAGCGAGGTGGCCGACTTCACGCAGGGCCGCTTCGAGCCGGTGATCGACGACGCGCGCATCACCGACAAGGCCGCCGTCAAGCGGGTCGTGTTCCTGTCGGGCAAGCTCTACTACGACCTCGCGGCGGAGCTCGAGAAGTCACCCAACCCCGAGATCGCCCTCGTCCGCCTCGAGCAGCTCTACCCGCTGCCCGCCGGCGAGCTGAAGGCGGTCACCGACTCCTACCCGAACGCCGAGCTGGTGTGGGCGCAGGACGAGCCGGAGAACCAGGGCGCCTGGCCGTACTTCATCATCGAGACGAACAAGCTCGGGCCGCGCGAGGTGCGGGTCATCTCGCGTGCGGCCGCGGCCTCCCCCGCGACCGGCTCCGCGAAGCGGCACGCCGCCGAGCAGAGCGAGCTCGTGCGTCGCGCACTGAGCGTGTAGCTCACGACCGAAGCGCCGGAGAGGCGCGGATGCCTCGGCATCCGCGCCCCTTCCGCGTCCCGGCGCCCGGGGGCGCAGGCTCAGCGCGCCCCGCGGGCGAGCTTCGACGGCCACCAGATCGACCGGCCCAGGTCGTACGCCAGGGCGGGCACGAGCAGGGTGCGCACCAGGAAGGTGTCGAGCAGCACGCCGAACGCGACGATGAAGGAGATCTGCGCGAGGAAGAGGATCGGCAGCACCCCGAGCGCCGCGAACGTCGCCGCGAGCACCAGGCCGGCCGAGGTGATCACCCCGCCCGTGAGCCGGAGGCCGCGCAGCACGCCCTCCCGCGCCCCGAAGCGAAGCGACTCCTCGCGCACCCGGGTCATCAGGAAGATGTTGTAGTCCACCCCGAGGGCGACGAGGAACACGAAGCCGAACAGCGGCACGCTCGGGTCGGCGCCCGGGAAGTGGAAGATCCCCTCGAACACCCAGGCGGAGACGCCGAGCGCCGCCGTGTACGAGAGCACGACGCTCGCGATGAGCAGGAGCGGCGCCACGATCGCGCGCAGCAGGAGCATCAGGATCAGGAGGATCGCGGCGAGCACGAGCGGGATGATGAGCGTCCGGTCGGCGATCGCCGCGTCGTTCGTGTCGAGGGCGACCGCGGTCGGGCCGCCGACGAGCGCGTCGGACGACACGTCGTCGAGCGCGTCGCGCAGCTCCCGCACGGTCTGCTCGGCGGCCGCGGAGTCCGGGGCGTCGTCGAGGGTCGCCTGCAGCAGCACGCGCCCGTCGACGACCGTGGGCTCCGGCGCCGGGGTGCCGGGCGGGCCGAACGCGCCGATGCCGTCGGCCGTGACGGGTGCGGTGCCCGAGGGCGAATCGGCCGAGACGACCGCGACACTCGCCACGCCGTCCGTCGCGAGGGCGGTGTCGGCCATCGCCTGCAGCTCGTCCTCCGGCCCGACGATCGCCGCCGGCGCTCCGGAGCCGCCCGGGAAGTGCTCGGCGAGCAGCGCCTGCCCGTCGCGCGCCTCGGAGTGCCCCAGCACGAACTCGCTCGACGGCACCCCGTCGGCGTCGAGCCGGGCCAGGCCGAGCGACATGCCGGCGAGGAGCAGCACGGAGAGCACCCAGACGAGGCGCGGCCGGCGTGAGACGAGGCGCGCGAGACCGGCCCAGAGCCCCGTGGCGGGCAGCTCGGGCTCCGCGGCAGCGCCGGGCGCCGAGGCATCCGGCCGGTGCAGCTTGCGCGGCCAGAAGGCCGCCCGGCCCGCCCAGAGCAGGAGCGCCGGCAGCAGCGTGAGGGCGGCGAGGAGCGCCGCGACGATACCGATGGCCGCGACGGGCCCGAGCGCCTTGTTCGAGTTGAGCTCGCTGAAGAGCAGGATGAGGAGTCCGGCGATGACCGTGCCGCCCGAGGCGACGATCGGCTCCCACGCGCGGCGGAGCGCCGTCATCGTCGCCGCCCATTTGCCGGGCGCGGACTCGAGCGCCTCGCGGTACCGCGCGGTGTAGAGCAGCGCGTAGTCGGTGGCCGCGCCGATCACGAGGATGAAGAGGATGCCCTGGGTCTGGCCGCTCAGCAGCAGCGCGCCGCTGCGCGCGAGCGAGACGACGGCGAACACCGAGGCGCAGAGCGCCGACAGGCTCGTGAACAGCACGATGAACGGCAGCAGGAGCGAGCGGTAGACGATCACGAGGATGACGAACACCGCGGCGAGGGCGACGGCGAGCAGCAGGCCGTCGATGCCGGCGAAGGCGGCGACGAGGTCGGCGGTGAAGCCGGCGGGTCCTGTGACGGCGCTCGTGACGCCGTCCAGCTCGTGATCGGCGACGAGCTCGCGCACCTCGCCGACGACCTCGTCGACCCCGCCCTCGGCGCCCGAGTCGACCGGCACGACGAACTGCGCCGCAGCGCCGTCCTCCGAGGGGATGACCGGTGAGGTCTCCCCCGCGCCGTCGACGCCGGCCACGAGCCCGCGGACCTCGTCGACGTCGGCGAGGGCTGAGGCATCCAGCTTCGAGCCGTCGTCGCTCGCGTAGACGACGATCGCGGGCACCTCGTCGCCCGTGCGGAAGCCCTCCTGGAGCGACTGCACCTCGGTCGCCTCGGCGCTCGAGGGCAGGAACTGGGTCTGGTCGTTCGTCTGCACCTCGGAGATGGTGCCGAAGGAGGCGCCGCCGACGCCGAACGCCGCCGTCCACAGCAGGATCAGGACGGCGGGCAGCAGCACGCGGAGCCAGCGGGGCACTCCGGAGCGGACGGGTCGAAGCTCTGCATCGTTCATGATGCTCTCGACGTTAGGCCGGGCGCACCCTGGAGCGCGTCCATCGAAAGATTGGCCGCGGGCAGGCCCCTCGGTTCAGTCGGCGAGGACGGCGTGCGTCTGGATCTCGCGGATCCGCGTGAGCACGACGGTGCGGAGCTCGTCAGGGGCGCTCTCGCGGCAGGCCCGCTGCACGACCTCGGTGATGGTGATGCCGACCTTCAGCTCGCCGGAGCACTCGGGGCAGTTCTCCATGTGCGCGCGGATGTCGGCGGCATCCTCGCTGCAGAGCTCGTTGTGCAGGTACTCCTCGAGCTCGGCCCGCGCCTTGTCGCAGCCGCAGTCGTTCATTTCTTGCTCCTGGTGGGGTTGGCCGCCGACTGGATGCCCTGCTCGAGGGCGTAGTCGGCGAGGGACTCGCGAAGCATCCGCCGGCCACGGTGCAGGCGGCTCATCACGGTCCCGATCGGGGTGTTCATCATGTCGGCGATCTCCTGGTAGGAGAAGCCCTCGACGTCCGCGAAGTACACGGCGAGTCGGAAGTCCTCGGGGAGCGCCTGCAGCGCGTCCTTCACGGCGCTGTCGGGCAGGTGGTCGATCGCCTCCGCCTCGGCGGAGCGGCTCGTCGCGGCGGTCGTCGACTCGGCGCCGCCGAGCTGCCAGTCCTCGAGCTCGTCGATCGTGCCCTGGTAGGGCTCCCGCTGCTTCTTGCGGTAGGTGTTGATGAAGGTGTTCGTGAGGATGCGGTACAGCCAGGCCTTCAGGTTCGTGCCCTGCTTGAACTGCGCGAAGGCGGCGTAGGCCTTGACGAAGGTCTCCTGCACGAGGTCCTGCGCGTCGGCGGGGTTCTTCGTCATCCGCAGCGCGGCGGCGTACAGCTGATCGATGAAGGGCAGCGCCTGCTCCTCGAACAGCTCGCCCAGCGGGCGCTCGGCCTCGACCATGGGCTCGTCGATCTCATCACCGGTCATCACCGGCCATCCTAGATCGTCGACCCGCTCGGCCGCCGTCCGTTCCAGCAGTGCGAGGCTCACCTGCACCCTCTCCTCCCGCGCCCGCACGGACGCTACTGTTGATAACCGATGCAGATCACGCCATATTCCGAGCCCGAGTTCGACCCGTACGGCGACGCGCGCCGCACCGAGCCCGACCCGGGCTGGCTCGCGCCCACCGCGAGCCGGCCGCTGCAGGCGACGCTGGCCGTGCCGGGCTCGAAGTCGCTGACGAACCGCGAGCTCGTGCTCGCCGCCCTCGCCGAGGGCCCGTCGGTGCTCCGGGCGCCGCTCTGGTCGCGCGACAGCGAACTGATGATCGAGGCGCTCTCGGCGCTCGGCGTGGGCTTCGAACGGCTGCCCGGCCGCGGCGGCTTCGGCGACGATCTGCGGGTGACGCCCGCCGAGGAGCTGCTCGGCTCCACCACCGTCGACTGCGGCCTCGCCGGCACCGTCATGCGCTTCGTGCCGCCGGTGGCCGCCCTCGGCCTCGGGCCCACCACCTTCGACGGCGACGAGGCCGCGAGGCGACGCCCCATGTCCGGCGTCATCGACGGCCTGAAGGGCCTCGGCGTCGACCTCGACGACGACCGACGCGGCACGCTGCCGTTCACCGTGCACGGCACCGGCCGCATCGCGGGCGGCGCCCTCGAGATCGACGCCTCCGCGTCGAGCCAGTTCGTCTCCGGGCTGCTGCTGTCGGCCCCGCGCTTCGAGCAGGGGCTCGACCTCCGGCACACCGGCGAGCGGCTGCCGAGCATGCCGCACATCGAGATGACCGTCGCGGCCCTCGCCCGTCGGGGCGTCGTGGTCGAGTCGCCGGAGCCCGGCCGCTGGATCGTGGCGCCCGGCCCCATCGCCGCCGTCGACGTCGACATCGAGCCCGACCTCTCGAACGCCGCGCCGTTCCTGGCCGCCGCGCTCGTCGCGGGCGGCGAGGTGACGATCACGGGATGGCCCGACGCCACCACGCAGGTCGGCGCCCAGCTCGAGACCCTGCTGCCCCGCTTCGGCGCCGAGGTCGAGCGCACCGGCGACCGGCTCACCGTCCGTGCCCCGGGCGCGGCGGCGGGCGGCATCCGCGCCGTGGAGCTCGACCTCGGCGAGGCGGGCGAACTCGTGCCGAACCTCGTCGCGATCGCCGCCTTCGCCGACGGCCCGTCGACGTTCACGGGGATCGGCCACATCCGCCACCACGAGACCGACCGGCTCGCTGCGCTCGCGGCCGAGCTCAACGGCCTCGGCGGCCGGGTCACCGAGCTCGAGGACGGCCTGCGCGTCGAGCCGGCGCCGCTGCACGAGGGCGCCTGGCGCGCCTACGCCGACCACCGGATGGCGACGAGCGGCGCGATCGTGGGTCTCGCGGTTCCCGGGGTCGTGATCGACGACATCGCCTCGACGGGCAAGACGCTGCCGCAGTTCCCCGAGCTCTGGGGCGGGCTGCTGCGATGAGCTGGTGGGACGCCGACGACGAGGACGACGAGCCCGAGTTCGACGAGTCCGACGTCCGGGTGCGTCCGAGCCGCCGCGGCAGCCGGCCGCGCACGAAGCAGCGCCCGGAGCACGCCGACGCCGTGCAGGGCCGCGTGCTCGGGGTCGACCGCGGCCGCTACGCGGTCCTGCTCGACGAGGGCGGTGCCGACGAGCGCGAGGTGACCGCCGCCCGGGCCCGCGAGCTCAAGCGCAAGTCCGTCGTGACCGGCGATCTCGTCGACGTCGTCGGCGACACGACGGGCGACGAGGGCACGCTCGCCCGGATCGTGCGGATCGGCGAGCGCACGAGCCTGCTGCGCCGGAGCGCCGACGACACCGACGCCGTGGAGCGCATCATCGTGGCCAACGCCGATCAGATGCTCGTCGTCGTCGCCGCCGCGAACCCCGAGCCGCGCACCAGACTCGTCGACCGCTATCTGGTCGCCGCCTACGACGCGGGCATCACGCCGCTGCTCTGCATCACGAAGACCGATCTCGCCGATCCCGAACCGTTCCTGCAGAGCTTCTCCGGCCTCGAGCTGCCGGTGTTCCGCTCCGCCGCCGAGGACATGCCGCTCGACGAGATCCGCGCCGCCCTCGTGGGCCACCGCACGGTCTTCGTCGGGCACTCCGGCGTCGGCAAGTCGACGCTCGTGAACGCGCTGGTGCCGAGCGCGGAGCGCGCCACCGGCCGGGTGAACGACGTCACCGGTCGCGGTCGGCACACCTCGTCCTCGACGGTCTCCCTGCGCCTCGAAGCGGCGGACGGCGACGGCTGGGTGATCGACACGCCCGGCGTGCGCTCCTTCGGCCTGGGGCACGTCGACCCCGCGAACATCCTGCGCTCGTTCACCGAGCTCGCCGAGATCGCGGAGCGCTGCCCGAGGGGCTGCACCCACTTGCCCGACGCGCCCGACTGCGCGCTCAACGAGGCGGCGGCCGACGGGGAGCTCGACGAGACGGGCCGGGCCCGGCTGGACTCGCTGCAGCGGCTGCTCGAGACGTTCTCGACGGCGCCGGGCGGCGCCGATCGCGGCGGACACTGATCGCGGCGGACACTGATCGAGCCGAGCACCGGACGGGGTGGTGTCGTCCGGCCTCGGCTCGATGGAGGTCGTGTCGCGGCGCTCAGCCGGCGCGGCGGGCGCGAGCGGCGCGGCGCTTCAGGGCGCGACGCTCGTCTTCGCTGAGACCGCCCCAGACGCCCGAGTCCTGACCGGTCTCGAGGGCGTACTGCAGGCAGATCTCGGTGACCGTGCAACGGGCGCAGACCGCCTTGGCCTTCTCGATCTGGTCGACGGCCGGACCAGTGTTCCCCACCGGGAAGAACAGTTCGGGGTCGGCGGTGAGGCAGGCGGCTTTGTCGCGCCAATCCATGGAGATGCTCCTTGTTGCTACTCGTCGCAGTCACACTCGCGCGCTTTCGCGCGGCCATTTCGTTCGTGCGTACTCGCGTGCGCACGAATTCGGTAGCGGTGTTGCGGGGGGAAAGCCAAGTCTCGGGAAGTAGGATCATGATTGATCGGCTCACCACCCTGTGAGCATCAACTCGGCCTTGTAAATCGTGGCATAGCGACGGGGTCGAATCAATAGCCGTGTATGGGATATCGCTGTGAATCAGAGCTCCGACCGCCCCGCCTCAGCAGAGGAACCGCCCGCTGATCAGGGGGTCCCTCGCGCGGCGCTCGCGATCGTGAACGTGCTGCTCGTCCTCGAGGCGCTCGCCGTCGCGGGCGTGCTGGTCTGGCTCGTCGTCGACCTGCTGACGCTCGCCCCGTCGTCGTACGCGACCGCGGTGGCACTCATCGTGCTCGTCGCGATCGGCGCCGTGTTCACCGCCGCCGTCGCCGTCGCCTCGATCCGCCGAGCCGGGTGGTCGCGCGCCGGCGCCATCGTGTGGCAGGTGCTGCAGGTCTCGGTCGCCGCGGGGGCGTTCCAGGGGCTCTTCGCCCGCCCGGACATCGGTTGGGCCCTGCTCATCCCGGCGATCGTCGTGGTCGTGCTCATGCTCGCTCCGTCGGTGCGCCGCGCCTACGGCAACGCCGGGGCGGCACCGGAGCACTGAGCGCCCGGCACCGCCCCGGCGGGGTGCGTCGAAGGGGTCAGCCGTCGAGGCCGAGCTCGCGCCGGATGCGCGCGACGTGCCCGGTGGCCTTCACGTTGTAGAAGGCCTTCGCGATGCGGCCCTCCTCGTCGATCACGAAGGTCGAGCGGATGGAGCCGACGACGATCTTGCCGTAGAGCGACTTCTCGCCCCAGACGCCGTACGCCTGCTGGACTGCGAGGTCGGGGTCCGCGAGGAGGGTGAAGTTCAGCCGGTCGCGCTCCGCGAAGCGCTTCAGCTTCTCGACTTCGTCCTTGGACACGCCCAGGACGCGGATGCCCGCGGACTTGAAGGAGTTGAGGCTGTCGCGGAAGTCGCACGCCTCGGTCGTGCAGCCCGGGGTCATCGCCTCGGGGTAGAAGTACAGCACCACCTTGCCGCCGCGGAGCGACGAGAGCGTCACCGGGGTGCCGTCCTGGTCGTCGAGCGTGAAGTCGGGGGCGAGATCGCCGGGGGCGAGTCGTGCATCGTTCATATCGACCATGGTAGGCCGCCTCCGCGGCGCCCGTCCCGTGAGGCGATGCCCGGCGCCGGCGCCGCGCGCCCGCTCAGGCCGGCGCGATCCAGCGCAGCGGCACCTCGATGGTCACCTCGGTGCCCGTGCCGACGACCGTGTGCCAGTCGATCGTGCCACCGAGTTCGCCCTGGATCAGCGTGCGCACGATCTGCGTGCCGAGCCCCTCGCCCACGCGTCCCTCGGGGAGCCCGGATCCGGTGTCGCGCACCTGCACGGTGAGCAGCTGCTCGGTGCGGTCGGCGACCACCTCGACCTCGCCCACCTGACCGGCGAGGCCGTGCTCGACCGCGTTGGTGACGAGCTCGGTGAGCGCGAGCGCGAGCGGCGTCGCGTACTCGCTCGGGAGCACGCCGAAGCTTCCGGAGCGCTTCGGGTGCGCCGTGGTGTTGTGGGCGGCGGCGACCTCGGCGACGAGCAGCAGCGCCCGGTCGAAGACCTCGTCGAAGTCCACGTTCTGGGAGAGGCCCGTCGACAGCGTGTCGTGCACGACCGCGATCGCCCCGACGCGGCGCATGGCCTGGGTGAGCGCCTCGCGCGCCTCGTCGGAGTGGGTGCGGCGCGCCTGGATGCGCAGCAGCGACGCGACGGTCTGCAGGTTGTTCTTGACCCGGTGGTGGATCTCCCGGATCGTGGCGTCCTTCGTGATGAGCTCCTGCTCCTGGTGACGGAGCTCGGTGACGTCCCGGGTGAGCACGATCGCGCCGATGCGCGCCCCCTTGCGGCGGATCGGGATGGCCCGGAGCGACACCGTGACCCCGCGGGACTCCACGTCGGTGCGCCAGGGCGCCCGCCCGGTCACGACGAGCGGCAGCGACTCGTCGACGACGAGCTTGCCGCCGAGCAGCCGGGTGGTCACATCGGCGAGGGACTCCCCCTCGAGCTCGTCGTCGAAGCCCATCCGGTTGAAGGCCGAGAGGGCGTTCGGGCTCGCGAAGGTCGTGATGCCGTCGACGTCGAGCCGGATGAGGCCGTCGGAGGCGCGCGGGGCGCCTCGGCGAGGCCCGGTCGGGGCGCCGAGATCGGGGAAGTCGCCGGAGGCGATCATCTGGAACAGCTCGCCGGCGCAGTCGTTGAAGGTGAGCTCCTGTCGGCTCGGCGTGCGCGTCGCGCCGAGGTTCGTGTGCCTCGTGATCACGGCGACCGGCTCGGGCGCGACCGCGGTGCTCGCCTCGGCGAGCCGCCGCATGACCGGCACGGCGCGCACGCGGGTCGGCATCTCCTCGTACCAGTCGGGCGCGGAGGAGTCGATGATCTCAGCGCTCGTGTACGCCTGGGTGACGAGCTCGCGCCACTGCGGCTTGATGGGCTGGCCGACGAAGTCCCGGTAGAAGAGCGTCGCCGCGCTCGAGGGCCGCGCGTGCGCGACCGCGACGAAGTCGTCGTCACCGGAGGGCACCCACAGCACGATGTCGGCGAAGGCGAGATCGGCGAGCAGCTGCAGGTCGCCGACGAGCATGTGCAGCCAGTCGACGTCGGCCTGACTGCTGCGGCCCTGGGCGAGGACGAGTTCACTGAGGGTCGACACAGCTCAAGCGTAGTGCGGCGCACGGCGTCGCACGCGATCCAGAAGTCGTGTTCCGCGGACGCTCGCGCCGCGTCTGCTCGAGCGGGGCCCGCCCGCGTCCGGGGCGCCCGAGCGCGGGAAGCGCTCGGCCGCGTACTCCCGGAGGGCCAGCGCCAGGGCTGAGCGCGGTGCGGCGTCGCGCAGCGCTCGCGCCCGGAGGACCGCGGCGTCGGCGCCGCGCCCGTCGTGTGGCAGGAGCCAGGACCGCTCGATGCCGCCGAGCCGCTGCAGCGTCGCCCGCACCTGCGCGTAGGCGTCGATGCCGAGCACGCTCGGGCGCACCCGGTTCACCAGCACGTCGATCTGTCCGGGATCGACGTGCTCCGCGAGTTCCGCGCAGCCGCGGAGGAGGCGGCCGAGCCCCGTGGGGTCGGCGAGCCCGACGGCGATCACGCGATCGGCCGCCTCGAGCGCGGCGAAGGTCGCGGCGTTGCGACGCGGGGCGAACTGGTCGCTCGTGAGCTCCTCGTCGCGCTCGAGGCTGAACCCCGTATCGATGACGACGACGTCGACCCCGGCGGCGATCGCCTCGAGGGCGGCCGTCACCCGGTCCGCGCCGAGCTCGGGCCAGCGCCCCGGCCCGATGAGCCCGGTGAACACCTCGAACTCCGCTCCGCTCGTCGTGCAGCGCTGCGCGAGCCGTTCGAGTTCCGCCCGATCGAGCGCGTTCATGCCGGCGAGCCGGCACGCGGCGGCGAAGCCGGGCGTCTCGTCGAGCAGCCCGAGGGCGAGCGCCACGGCTCCCCCGTACGGGTCGGCGTCGACGAGGGCGACGCGTCGCCCGCCGGCCGCGAGCTCGGCGGCGACGTTGACGGCGACCGTCGTGCGACCGGGCGCCCCGGTGGGCCCCCAGACCGCGACGGTCCGCGCCTCGAGCGCGGGCGGCGCCTGCGGCACGAGCGCGACGCGGCCCGTGACGACCGGCTCGAGCTCGGCCCACGCCGCGACGGGCCCGAAGACCTCGTGCAGGCCTGCCGCCCGAGCCGCGGCGCGCTGGCGATCGTCGTCGGCGATGGCGACGACCCGGACGCCGACGGCGTCGCACACCGCGAGCACGTCGCGATCGACGGCGAGCACGCCCGCCCCGACGAGCAGCAGCTCCGGCCGGTGCTCCGCCCGGTGCTCCGCGAGCCCGCCGCGGAGCTCCGACCAGGTGGCGGCCCGCACGACCCGGTGCCCGTGCTCGACCGCCTCGGGCAGCAGGCGACGTTCCAGCTCGGGCCCGAGCAGCATGGCGATGCGGACCATCAGCCGACCGACCGAGCGGGCACGAGGTCGATCGCGTCGCCGGAGGCGAGCGCCTCGAGCAGGAGGGGCAGGCGTTCGCGATCGAGCCGCAGCTCCACGAGCGGCCCGTCGGCGCCCGGCGAGTCGGCTGCTCGCACGGAGACGACCTCGGCGGCGGGGACGAGCACCGCGGGCGCCTCGAACCCCCGCTCGACCGCATCGCCGGCCCAGACGTCGACCGCGCTCCCGGGAGCGACCGACTCGGGAAGCGCCCCGCGACTCGGCACGACGACGGCCGCGAAGGCGGTGTCGGACGCGTCGGCGACCGCGTCGCGCGGGAGCAGCTCCCCCGGCCCGACCGTGCGTGCGAGCACCGCTCCCGGCCGCAGCGCCGTCTCGGCCGAGAGGTACTGCGCGGCCCGCTCGCCCAGCACGACCCGCACCGCTTCGAGGTCGTGCGCCTCGAGGCGCGAGCCCGCGGTGATCGTGTCGCGAGCCGCGTAGACCCGAACCGAGCGATCGAGTCCGCCCACGAGCGCCCACACACCGAGCACCGATCCGGCGACGAGCACCAGCCCGACCACCAGTCGAAGATCGACCGCCCTGCCCGACCTCGCCCGCCAGCCCATTCGCGCTCCCGCCTGCTCTCGCCGAGCTCCTCGGCCCGTCCATCGTCCCGGGGGCGCGAGCCACGCGTCCGGAGTTATCCACAGACCCTGCCGTCCTCGTCCGCCGGGTCGATAATCGAGGGCATGACCTCACCTGGACCGAGCGGCGAGCTCGGGCGCTTCCTGTCCCTCGCCGATACCGCGGAGCTGCTCGCCGTCGACGTGGGCACGGTCGACGGGCTCATCCGTTCGGGCGAGCTGCCCGCCATCCGCATCGGCGAGCACGGCCCGTGGCGCGTCGAGCGCGCCCAGCTCGAGGTCTGGATCGACGAGCAGTACGAGTCGGCCCGCCGTCACGCCGCCTGGAACCAGGGCGAGTTCGCCACCATCTCCGAGCTCTCCGGCGTCCGCCGCGGTGGCGTGCGCCCCGTCGACTGAGCACGGTCTTCGCATCCCGACTACTCGGCGCACCTCGTCGTCATCCGTTCGGGATTCCACTGCGACACCACGCTCCGCGTCGCGTCGGCCCCTCACATCTCGACCGTCGAGACCCGATCGAACGGCACGAGCCGGTAGCCGCGCACCTCGGCCTCGCGCCGCGGCGTCCCCGCCGAATGCAGCGCGAGTTCGAGATGATCGCCGCCGACCCGGTCGATCGTGCCCGGCCAGCTCGCACCGCTGACGCCGTGCACGAGCACCGCCGCACGCCGGCGGGCGAGGTCGCGGAGCACGAACCCGAATCCGATGCGCGCGGCGAGCGCCGTCGGCGACTCCGGAAGCGGAGTGAGACTCGCCTGCAGCTCCTCCCGATCCCCCAGGATCGCCTCGATCGCGGGGATCCGCACGATCAGCAGGCCGCCGGACGGCGGGCCGGTGCGCGCCGCCAGCCAGTCCCGGCCGAACGACTCGAGCGCCAGCGTCATGGTGCGGCCGTCGACGAGTTCGCACCGCAGCGGCCGACCGAGCTCGTGCAGCGCTCGCGCCCGTTCCCGCACGGACAGCCGACCGAGGCGATGCCGCTCCTCCTCGAGCGCGAGGGAGCGCTCCTCCTCTCGCTGCTCGTGCTCCATCTGCGCCGAGAGGTCGTCGATGAGGCGCTCGAATCGCATGCGGGCGACCCTAATCCAGACCGAGTCCCGACCGCTCGACGCTCTCCACAGGCGGCAGGATTTCTTGACAGGGATTCCAGGGGCCGTCTAGCGTTCAAGCACGGGTCCCCCTCCTCCCCCGTTCGGGGGTGATCCGGCCGCCGGGCTGCGCCCGGCGATCGCCACGATCCAGGAGCACGATGGCCCCCCTCTTCGAACCGGCGCAGACCGGTGACCCCGTCCACGACCCCACGCCGCTCGACCGCGACGATTTCTTCGGTCCGCAGCCGGTCGGGCGGGCCGAGCTTCCCGAGCCGATGCCCGTGCTGCGCAACCTCGCGCACTGCGTCGTCGAGGCGCTCGCCGGTGCGCGGGACCTCGAGCAACTCGCGCGCTGGGTCACGGACGACGTCTACCGCGGGCTCGAGAAGCGGGTGGCCCTCGCCGCCCGGGCCCGCCGGGTGCGCGGCGCCCGCCCGCAGCGGCCGGTCTTCGCGATCGGCACGGTCCGGATCAGCGAGCCGGCCGACGGGGTGATCGAAGCGGTCGTGCTCGTGCACCAGCGGCCGCGCACCCGCGCCATCGTCATCCGGCTCGAGGGATTCGACGCGCGCTGGCGGGCATCGGTGCTCGGCGTGCTCTGAACCCCGCCGGCCGCCTTCGGCCGCCCCACGCGAGCGGGCCGCGACGAACACGACGAGGGCCGCGCACCCCTCGGATGCGCGGCCCTCGTCTCGTGATCGCTAGCGGCCCTTGCGGTCCTGAGCGCGACGCTCGGCCCGGTTCTGCGGGGCCGCCTCGCCGGTGGCCTGCCCGAACGCGCCACGCGCGCCCTGCGCGGGCGCCGCCCCGGCGCCCTCGCTCTGCGACTCGGCGACGGCACGACGCAGCCGCTGCGTCGCCGCCTGCTGCAGCTGTCCGCGCTGGTTGCGCACCTCGGCCTCGCCCGAGTCGCTCGGCGCGGTGTAGCTGAGCTTCTCCGTGGGGGTCGCCGGACGGCCGAGCCCCTTCGCCTCGATGTTCGGCCCGGCGACGCCGCCCTGCTGCGCCACCTCGACCTCGAGGTTGAACAGGAAGCCGACGGTCTCCTCGCGGATCGAGCCCATCATCTGCTGGAACATCGCGTAGCCCTCGCGCTGGTACTCGACCAGCGGGTCGCGCTGCGCCATGGCGCGCAGGCCGATGCCGTCCTTCAGGTAGTCCATCTCGTACAGGTGGTCGCGCCAGCGGCGGTCGATCACCGAGAGCACGACGCGGCGCTCGAGCTCGCGCATCGCCGGGCTGCCGAGCTGCTCCTCGCGGCGCTGGTAGGCGAGCTTCGCGTCGGAGAGGATCTCGCGGCGGATGAAGTCGCGGTTGACCCGCCCCTTCTCGCCCGCCTCGGCGACGACCTCGTCGATGGTGATGTCGATCGGGTAGAGCGTCTTCAGCTCGGTCCAGAGGGCGTCGAGGTCCCACTCGTCGGGGTTGCCTTCGGCGGTGTGCTGGTCGAGCACCTCGTCGATGACGTTCTCGAGGAAGGCCTGCGTGCGCTCGTGCAGGTCGTCGCCCTCGAGGATGTGCCGGCGGTCCGAGTAGATCGCCTCGCGCTGCCGGTTGAGTACGTCGTCGTACTTCAGCACGTTCTTGCGGATCTCGGCGTTCCGCGCCTCGACCTGCGACTGCGCCGAACGGATGGCCCGGGAGACGACCTTCGACTCGATGGCGACGTCGTCGGGCACCCCGCGCGCCATGATGCTCTCGGCCGCGCCGGCGTTGAAGAGCCGCATCAGATCGTCCGTGAGCGAGAGGTAGAACCGGCTCTCGCCGGGGTCGCCCTGACGCCCCGAGCGGCCGCGGAGCTGGTTGTCGATGCGGCGCGACTCGTGCCGCTCGGTGCCGAGCACGTAGAGACCGCCCGCCTCGAGCACCTTCTCGCCCTCGACCTCGACCTCGCGCTTGACCTCGGCGAAGACGTCGTCCCAGGCGGCCTCGTACTCCTCCGGGGTGTCGACGGGCGACAGGCCCTTCTCGTGCATGCGCTGGACGGCGATGAACTCGGCGTTGCCGCCGAGCATGATGTCGGTGCCTCGACCGGCCATGTTCGTGGCGACGGTGACGGCGCCGTGGCGGCCGGCCTGGGCGATGATCGCGGCCTCCCGCGCGTGGTTCTTCGCGTTCAGGACCTCGTGCCGCACGCCCTTCTTCGCGAGCAGCCGCGAGAGGTACTCGCTCTTCTCGACGCTCGTCGTGCCGACGAGGACCGGCTGGCCCTTCTTGTGCCGCTCGACGATGTCCTCGACGACCTGGGCGAACTTCGACTCCTCGTTCTTGTAGACGAGGTCGGGCTGGTCGATGCGCTGCATCGGCTTGTTCGTGGGGATCGGCACAACGCCGAGCTTGTACGTCGACATGAACTCGGCGGCCTCGGTCTCGGCGGTACCGGTCATGCCGGAGAGCTTCGAGTAGAGGCGGAAGTAGTTCTGCAGCGTGACGGTCGCGAGGGTCTGGTTCTCGGCCTTGACCTGCACGCCCTCCTTCGCCTCGATCGCCTGATGGATGCCCTCGTTGTAGCGGCGGCCGACGAGGATGCGGCCGGTGTGCTCGTCGACGATGAGCACCTCGCCGTTCATCACCACGTAGTCCTTGTCCTTCTTGAACAGGGCCCGGGCCTTGATCGAGTTGTTCAGGAAGGAGATGAGCGGGGTGTTCGCCGACTCGTAGAGGTTGTCGATGCCGAGGTAGTCCTCGACCTTCTCGATGCCGGGCTCGAGCACGCCGACGGTGCGCTTCTTCTCGTCGACCTCGAAGTCCTCGCCGGGGACGAGTCGCTCGGCGAGGCGGGCGAACTCGGTGAACCAGCGGTTCGCCTCACCGGAGGCGGGGCCCGAGATGATGAGCGGCGTGCGCGCCTCGTCGATGAGGATGGAGTCGACCTCGTCGACGATGGCGAAGTAGTGCCCTCTCTGCACCATGTCGGACGCCTGCCAGGCCATGTTGTCGCGGAGGTAGTCGAAGCCGAACTCGTTGTTCGTGCCGTAGGTGATGTCGGCGGCGTACTGCTCGCGGCGCTGCTGCGGGGTCTGCCCGGAGAGGATGCAGCCGGTCGTCATGCCGAGGGCGCGGAAGACGCGGCCCATCAGCTCGGACTGGTACGAGGCGAGGAAGTCGTTCACCGTGACGATGTGCACGCCGCGGCTCGTGAGCGCATTGAGGTACGCCGCCGTCGTCGCGACGAGCGTCTTGCCCTCACCGGTCTTCATCTCGGCGATGTTGCCGAGGTGCAGCGCGGCGCCGCCCATGAGCTGGACGTCGAAGTGGCGGAGGCCGAGGGTGCGCCGCGACGCCTCGCGGACGGCGGCGAACGCCTCGGGCAGCAGGTCGTCGAGGGACTCGCCGTTCGAGTATCGCTCGCGCAGCTCGACGGTCTCGTGCTTCAGTTCCTCGTCGCTGAGGTCCTTGAAGTCGTCCTCGAGGGCGTTGATCGCCTTCGCGTAGTTCTCGAGGCGCTTGAGGGTGCGGCCCTCGCCGACGCGCAGGACCTTTTCCAGAATCGAAGCCACGAAATGCTCTCCCAGTGTCGTCGGCCGCACCCGATCGGGTGGAGGGCACGCCCGCTGCCGCCTGTGCAGACGGTCATCATAGCCATGCTAGTGGGCAGCGACCTGGACACGAGCCGGATGCCGGCCGAGCGGCGCCGGTGCCCCGGCCGGCCCCGTGGCGGACCGCGGGGCATCCGGCCCTCGACCGGATGCCCCGCGCGATTCCTGCGTCTAGGAGGCGACCGCCTCGCGACCCTTCGTGACGGGGTCGTCGACGGCGCCGGCCTGCTCGTCGATCCCGATCACCCCGTAGTCCCAGCCCTTGCGGCGGTAGACCACGCTCGGCCGGCCCGACTCGGAGTCGACGAAGAGGTAGAAGTCGTGCCCGACGAGCTCCATGAAGTAGAGGGCCTCGTCGACGGTCATCGGCGCGGACGCGAACACCTTCCGGCGGATGACGACCGGCGTGTACACCTCGTCCTCGCCGTGCTCCTCGTGATCGTCGACGACCGGGATGCTCCCGGTGCGCACCCGCTCGAGGACCTCGGCGCCCGCGGCCTGCACCCCGACCCCGGTGAACCCGGCGTCGGCGGCCTCGCGCAGCGAGGTGTGCCGGTGGCCGCCCCCGCGGTGCACCTTCTTGCGGTCCTTCGCCCGCCTGATCCGTTCGAGCAATCGCCCGAGCGCCACGTCGAACGCGGCGTACTTGTCGCTGCCGTCCGCCTCCGCCCGGACGACGGGGCCGCGGCCGACGAGCGTGAGCTCGACGCGGTCGGGACCCGGGTTCCCGTTCTTCTCGCTGTGGCGCACGAGCTTCACATCGAGCGCGATGGCCCGCTCGGCCAGGTGCGAGACCTTCTCGGCCTTCTCAGTGACGTAGGCACGGAATCGATCGGTGACCCCAAGGTTGCGTCCGACGATGTTCAGTTCCATTACGGCCTCCATCTCCCGGCGTGTCACCCGGTTCTGAAGGGTGGTTGGACCACGCCTGTGCTGCCACCGTAGCCCGCTTCGGCCCGCTTGTCACGGAGAGTTCCCCCAAGATCCCCTGCGATGTTCATCCGTGCGGCGCGGGGTCTCGGCGAGCACGGCGAAGCCCGCGACCCGGCCGCCGCCGGACTCGATCGCGGCCGCCGCGGCGGCGAGCGTCGAGCCAGTGGTGAGCACGTCGTCGACGAGGAGGAACCGCCTCCCATGCGCCCGCTGCGCCCGGAGCCAGCCGGAGGAGTTCCGCCGCCTGGCCTCCGCGTCGAGCCCCGCCTGGTCGAGGTGCCCGGCGACCGGCCGCAGCACCGGGGCCGCGCGCAGCCCGAGCCGGGCGAGGAGCCGCTCGACCGGCCGGTAGCCCCGCGCCCGGAGCGCCGCCGGCGTGGAGGGGATCGTGCAGAGTTCGAGGGGCTCGCCGCCGCCCTGCGGCAGCGCCAGCAGCGCCGCCTCGACTGCGGCGCCGAGGGCGGGCGCGAGCGCGGCCGCGGCATCGGTGCGGCCGGCATCCTTGTAGGCCCGGAGCACGGGACGGACGGCCCCGCGATAGCGGAGCCCGGCCCAGACGTCGCGCGCTCCGAGCGGTGCTCTGGCGACGAGGCGCGGTACGGGCGCGAGTTCGCGCGCGCAGGCCGGGCAGACGACCCGGTCGAACGCCCCGCAGCCGGCGCAGGACACGGGCAGCGCGAGCGCGAGCGCCGCGGCGAGCGCGTCGCGCACCACTCGGCCGGCCATGCGGCAAGGATGCCGGCGCGGCATCCGGCCAGGCGCCCCGCGCGCCGAACCGGGGAGGCGCGACGTCCGGGGGCCGCTGGGGAGGAGGAGCGGCCCTCAGCCCGCGAGCTGCGTGCCGAGGAAGCGCAGCCCGCTCGCGCGGACCTGCCAGCCGACGCCGCTGACGGTCTCGAGATCGCCGTCCGCGGTGAGCACCCGGTACTCGCGCGGGCTCGCCGCGGCATCCAGCTGCACCCCGCCGCCCGGGCCGTCGCGTCGGGTCGCGAGCCCGCCGAGCACCTGGCTGACGATGACGCTGCCGCCGTCCGTCGAGCTCAGGGCGACGACGGTCGTCTGATCGAGCCAGCTCACATCCTCGGCCGCTCCGGAGTCGCCGGCCAGCACGAGCTGCACGGAGCCGAGCGACTGGGGCGCGCCGTCGGCCGTGCGCGCCACGGCCACCGCGACGAAGCGGCTCGCGCCCCCGTCGTCGAGGAGGGCGATGAGCCTCGTCCCGTCCGGCGAGAGCTCGAGCGACGCGATGCCGGCGCTGGTCCACGGCGGCGTGATCGCGATGGCGCTGCCGTCCGGGCCGGTCGCACGGAGCTGCCTCGCCGAGCCCGCCGGGACCGTCCAGATGTACCCGTGCGCGTCGATCGCCGGCGGGATGAGCCCGGCACGATCGTCCACGCGCACCGGCTGCTCGTCGGGCAGGACCCGGTAGACGTCGCCCTCCACCGAGCGCACCGCGGCCGACTGCGCGTCGGCCGCGACCGCCGCCGCCGTCGGCAGCAGCGCCGCGACCTGGTCCGAGAGGCCCGGGATCGGCTCGACGCCGTCGCCGGTCGCCGCGAGGTGACCGAAGACGGTGCCGTCGTAGACGACGGGCCGGGAGTCGCCGACCGGGTCCGTCACGGCCGAGAACGTCAGTGCACCGCCCTGCACGGTGCCGTCGAGCGAGAGCTGCACGTCGTCGACGTTCGGCACCGAGGCGAGGCTCTCCTTCAACTGGAATCGCATCCGCTGCGAGGCGAGCTCGTCGTCGGCCGTCGCGCCCTCGAGCGAGACGTCGGCCACGCCGCCGTCGATCGGCACCGCGTCCGGGTCGAGCTGGACTCCCTCCGGGAACGCCGACACCACGCCGGCGTCGAGCCAGTCGGCCGGTCCGGCCAGCAGCGCCCGCACGATGCTCGTCTGCACCGACTCCCGCCCGGCGAACCAGCGCACATCGGGCACCGCGAAGCGGAAGTCGCGATCGTAGAAATAGAGGGTGTGGGTGCGGTAGACGCGGGAAAAGTTCGACTCGTCCATGAGCACGCCCGCCGGGGCTTCGCTGATCCGCCACTCGTCGCCCACCTTCACGAAGCGGTAGTCGAGCTGGATCGGCGCCTGCGACTGCGCTGCCTGGTACTGGCCGTTCGCCGCGAGCTCCGCGGCCGGCACGGCGTCGATCTGCAGGTGCGTGTCGTCGATGCGGACCGTGTCGCGGTCGGCGAAGCGGTCGACGGTGGCCCCCTCCCCCGGCTGCCACTGGTCGGCGAATCCCGGGGCGAGGTACTGCCTGGCGACCGCGTAGTTGCTGCGCGGGCTGGTGGCCGCGTTGATGAAGCCGCGCAGGATCTCCTCCTGGCTGGCCCCGTCGGTCGGCGCGGGCGCCTGCAGATCGAGCTCGAGCGCTTCGTCGCCCGATCCGGGGCTGCCCGCGTTCACCCCGCCCGAGCTCGGCAGCGAGGCGCAGCTCGCGAGCAGGAACGCGGCGATCGCCGCCGCGGCGAGCGCGATCCCCCTACGCATCGGGCACCCCCAGGCTCTTCGTGTCGGTCGTGACGGTGTTCGGCGCGCCCGGGCCGTCGGCCTCCGGGTCGAGCGGCACGAGCGGCAGCGGCGGCTCGCCGAACTCCCCGCCGGCTGCCCGCGGCACCGTCAGCCGGAACACGGTCCCCACGCCTGGCCGCGACCAGACGTCGAGCGCACCGCCGTGCGCGACCGCGTCCTCGAGCGAGATGGCGAGTCCGAGGCCGGTGCCGCCGATGGTGCGGGTGCGGCTCGGGTCGGCGCGCCAGAAGCGGTCGAACACGTGCGCCTGCTCCTCCTCGCTCATGCCGAGGCCGTAGTCGCGCACGCTCAACGAGACCGCCTGCTCGTTGGAGTCGACGGCGATCACGATGGGTCGGCCCTCGCCGTGCTCGATGGCGTTGCCGAGGAGGTTGCGCACGATGCGGCGGATGCGTCGCGGGTCGACGTGCGCGTCGAGGTGCCCGCCCGGTGCATCGAGGCGGAGCTCGCTGCCGCGCTCCTCCGCGAGCTCGTGCATCGACTCGATGGCGTCGCCCGCGAGGTGCACGAGGTTCGTCGGCTCCGTGGCGAGCTCGACGGATCCGGCGTCGTAGCGGCTGATCTCCAGGAGGTCGGCGAGGAGCTGCTCGAACCGGTCCGTCTGGGTGTGCAGGAGCTCCACGGTCCGCGCGGTCGGGCCGGGGAAGTCGTCGCGCTGCCCGTAGAGCACGTCGCCGGCGAGCCGGATCGTGGTCAGCGGGGTCCGCAGCTCGTGGGAGACGTCGGACACGAAGCGCTGCTGCACCACCGAGAGCTCGGCGAGCTCGCGGATGCGCGCCTGCAGGCTGTCGGCCATGCCGTTGAAGGACGCCGCGAGGGTGGCGAGCTCGTCCTCGCCCTTCTCCGGCATCCGCACCCCGAGATCTCCCGCCGCGAGCCGGCGGCTCGTCACCGCCGCGGTGCGGATCGGTTCGATCACCCAGCGCACGACGAGGAGCGTGACGACGGCCAGCAGCGCGAGCAGCGCGATGGCGCCGACGACGCCGGTCGCCTGCATCTGGTCGAGCGTCTGCTGGGCGTCCGCGAAGTCGTAGCCGATGTACAGCTCGTACCGCCCCGCGCCCGGCACCTGGAGGTCGGAGCCGACGACGACGCCGGGATCGGTGCCCCCGTCGCCGTCGTCGAGGGCGACGGACTGCCAGAACTGCCCGCCGGGGTTCTCCTGCACCCGTTCGCGCAGCTCGTCGGTGAGCACCGCCTCGAGCCCCGGGGCGATGCTGCCGAGGGGGGCGATGGTCGACGGGTCCTGCTCGGGCGCGCGGTAGACGCCGATCAGCGAGCTGCCCGAACTCGACTGCACGATCTTCACGGTGGAGTCCATGAGGGACTGCATCGCCGCCTGGTCCGAGGCGTCGGAGGGGCTCAGGATGCGCTGCGCCGCCGCGGTGGCGTTGTTCGACGAGGCGAGCACCTGGTCGAGCTGCGTCTTGAAGAGGTTGGAGGCGACGCTGAAGCTGATGTAGAGGCCGATGACGAGGATCGCGAGCCCCGAGAGCGCCAGCGTGATGAGCACGGTGCGGAACTGCAGCGAGTGGCGCCAGAGGGTCGCCAGCCGCCGAGGGACGCCCCGCCAGCGACCGATCCGCAGCGTCAGCGGCGCCGCCTCGGTCGTGCTCATGCGCTAGGTGGTGGCGCCGGCGCGGTAGCCCACGCCGCGCACGGTCATGACGATGCGGGGGTTGTCGGGGTCGTGCTCGACCTTCGCCCGCAGGCGCTGCACGTGCACGTTCACGAGGCGCGTGTCCGCCTTGTAGTGGTACCCCCAGACCTGCTCGAGCAGCATCTCCCGCGTGAAGACCTGCTGCGGCTTGGCCGCGAGGGTGTGCAGCAGGTCGAACTCGAGCGGCGTCAGGTTGATGCGCTCGTCGCCTCGGCGCACCTCGTGCCCGGCGACGTCGATCACGAGGTCGCCGACGCCGAGGGTCTCCGGCGCCTGCTCGGGGGCCGGGCGGAGCCGGGTGCGGATGCGTGCGATGAGCTCCTTCGGGTTGAAGGGCTTCACGATGTAGTCGTCGGCGCCGGACTCGAGCCCGCGGACGACGTCCGCGGTGTCGCTCTTCGCGGTCAGCATGATGATCGGGGTGCCCGACTCCGCGCGGATGCGCCCGCACACCTCGATGCCGTCCATGCCGGGCAGCATGAGGTCGAGGAGCACCAGATCAGGCCGGGCCTCGCGGAAGGCCTCGACGGCCTGGGCGCCGTCGGCGCAGAACAGCGGCTCGAATCCCTCGGAACGCAGCACGATGCCGATCATCTCGGCGAGGGCCGTGTCGTCGTCGACGACCAGGATGCGTTGGGACATCGATTCACATCTCCGCTCGGGCCGGGGCTTCTGCGACGTGGCCGGTCGTCCCAGCGTAGCCGTTCGACGGCCGAGGGAGCGGGATCCCGGAGCCGGGGGCGCGCTGTGGACGACGACGACGCGTTCCCGGCGGGATGTGAAAGCATGGGGAGACCACCGGAAGGAGCCCGTTCGTGACCGATCCGCAGTGGCAGGCGCCCGAATCGGGCGCGTGGCCGCCGCCGGCGAACGGCGGCGCCCCGGGCGGCTGGCCGGCACCGGCGCCCCAGCAGGGGTACGGCCAGCCGGGATACGGCCAGCCAGCATATGGCGCGCCCCAGCCGCAGTACGGTGCGCCCCAGCCGCAGTACGGTGCGCCGCACGCGGGATGGACCCCGCCGCCGAAGCCCGGCCTGCTGCCGTTGCGCCCCCTCGGCTTCGGCACGCTGATGTGGGCGCCGTTCCGCACGCTGCGGCGCAACCCCGGGCCGGTGCTCGGCAGCGGGCTCATCGTGCAACTCGTCATCGCGCTCGCCACCGTCGGCGCGTTCGTGCCGTTCTTCTTCGCCGTGACGGCCCGAGCGGGGTCGGCGAGCGTCGCCGACCAGAGCGCGATCGCGGCCGGCGCCGTCGGCGGCTTCCTCCTGCTCATGCTGATCCCGCTGGCGCTCTCCGTCGTGGGCAGCGCGTTCCTGCAGGGCATCATGGTCGTCGAAGTCGCGAGCGGCACACTCGGCGAACGGCTCCGCTTCGGCGAGCTGTGGCGTCGCACCGCGCGGCGCATCTGGCCCCTCATCGGCTGGACCCTGCTCGTCGCGGTCGCCGTCGTGCTCGCCATCCTCGTGGTCGTCGTGCTCGGCGTCCTCATCGGCTTCGGCTTCGCCGCGGCCACCGACGGCGGGGTCGGCGGCATCGTCGCGACGGTGCTCATCATCGGCTTCGTCGCGCTCGGCGTGGGCGCCGTCGGGGTCTGGCTCGCCGTGAAGCTGTCCCTCGTACCGAGCGTCATCGTCCTGGAGCAGGCGGGCGTCGGGCGTGCGATCGCGAGGTCCTGGCAGCTCACGAACGGCGTCTTCTGGCGCACCTTCGGCGTCGAGGCGCTGGTGGCCGTGATCCTGTACTTCGCCGCGCAGCTCGTGAGCACGCCGGTCTCCGTCATCGGCGGCATCGTGGTCGGCCTCGTCGACCCGACCGGTTCCGGCAGCGGCGTCGGGGCGATCATCGCGCTCTACGCCGTGTCGACGGTGCTCTCGCTCGTCCTCGGCGCGGTCACGGCCGTCGTGCAGTCCGCCGTCGTCGCGGTCGTCTACGTCGATCTCCGCATGCGCAAGGAGGGCCTCGACCTCGTCCTGCAGCGGCACGTCGAGCTCCGCGAGGCCGGCGTCCCCGTCGGGGACCCGTTCGCGCCGTCGGCGGCGCCCACCGCGACCGCGCCGAACTGGGCCTGAGCGGCCGTGCGCATCGAGATCCCGGTCGACCCGGATGCCGAGGAGGCCCGACGCTGGCTCGTCGACGAGCTCTCGAAGCCCGAGTACCGGGCGGCGGAGCCGAGCTGGTTCGACCGGCTGATGCAGGCCATCGGCGAGTGGCTGGGCGAGCTCTTCTCAGGAGCGGGCGGCGTGCCGCAGCCCTTCGTGATCGGCATCGTGGTGCTCATCGTGATCGCGCTCGTCGTCATCGGGCTGCTGGTCTTCGGGGTGCCGCGGCTCCGGCGGCGCCGAGCCGCCCAGGTGCCCCTCTTCGAGGACGGCGACATCCGCGGACTCGAGGAGCTGCGCCGGGCCGCGGCGCTCGCCGCGCAGCGCGGCGACTGGCCGCTCGCGATCGAGGAGCGGTTCCGCGCGCTCGCCCGCGGACTCGTCGAGCGCGAGCTCGTGCGCATCCACCCCGGCACGACGGCCCACGCGATCGCCGCGGCCGCGACGATCCCGTTCCCCGGCCACGCCACCGCGTTGCAGCAGGCCGCGCGGGCGTTCGACGAGGTCAGGTACCTGGGACGCAGCGGCGGTGCGGCCGAGTACGAGCAGCTGACCGCGCTCGAGACGGCGCTCGCGACCACCACGCCGGACGACGCGTCGCTCGGCCGTCCGGCGGTGCCCGCATGAACGGCGTGAGCGGCACGAGCGCGCCGGCACCCCCGGCAGCGGCACGCGCGGCGGAGCCGCCCGCGACCCCGGGCGGCCCCCAGCAGGCGACGCCCCTCACCCCCACGCTGCGCGGCGGCCTGCGCCGCGCCCGCACCTGGATCGCCATCGGCGCCGTCGCGATCCTCGGCGCCGTCGCGCTGCTCGTGCTGCAGGGCGGCATCCGCGGCGGGGGCCCACCCCTCGGCGCCGACAACCCCGCCCCGGCGGGCGCGAAGGCCGTCGTCGAGGTGCTCCGCGGGCAGGGCGTCGAGGTCGACGAGGTCGCCGCCTTCGACGACGCACGCAGCGCTGCCCGCGGCGGCGCGACCGTCGTCGTCGCGGACGTCGAGGGCTTCCTCGATCCGGAACGGCTCGCCGAGCTCGCGGACACCGCAGAGCGGCTCGTCGTCGTCGCACCCGACTTCGCCTCGCTCGACGCGCTCGCCGAGGGCGTGCGTCTGGCCGGCACCGCGAGCGGCGCGCTCGATGGCGCCGCCTGCGAGCTCCCCGCCGCCGAGCGGGCGGGCACGCTCTCCGACGGGCAGGGGCTGCTGCGGATCGACGACGACGCCCGGGCCGCGGGCTGGCAGGGCTGCTTCCCGGACGGCGAGTTCGGCTTCGCCCTCGCCGAGGGCCCGAGCGGCGGCGGCCGGATCACGGTCGTCGCCGCCTCGACGGCGTTCGCGAACGAGACGATCGACGAGGCCGGCAACGCGGCGCTCGCGCTCGGACTCCTCGGCGAGACGGACACGCTCGCCTGGTACGTCCCGGGCATCGAGGACGTGGATGCCGCGACCGCCCCGACGCTCGGCGAGCTCACCCCGGGATGGGTGACGCCTGTCATCCTCCTGCTCATCGCGCTCGTCGTCGTGGCGGCGGTCTGGCGCGGCCGCCGCTTCGGACCGCTCGTCGCCGAAGACCTGGTCGTCGACGTCCCCGTCGCCGAGACCCGCGAGGGCCGCGCCCGCCTCTACGAGCGCAGCTCGGTGCGCACCCACGCGCTCGATCAGCTCCGCATCGGTGCGCTCGGCCGCCTGCTCGGCGTCCTGAAGCTGCCCCGCTCCGCGGATGTCCGCGAGATCGCCCACGCCGCCGCGCTCGCGACCGGTCGGGATCCCTACGCCACCGAGCGGCTGCTCGTCGACGAGGAGCCGGCCGACGACCGGCGGCTCGTGGAGCTCGCCGCCGCCATCCACGAGCTCGAGGCCGAGGTGCGCCGCACCCTCCGGCCCGACGCCGACCCCACGCAGACCACCGAACGACCAGGAAGGCCCTCATGACCGACCCCATGCAGACGGACGCCGAGCTGCGCGACGCCCTCAACCGCGTCCGCGCCGAAGTGGGCAAGGCCGTCGTCGGCCAGGACGGCGCGATCACCGGCCTCATCATCGCGCTGCTCGCCGACGGCCACGTCCTCCTCGAGGGCGTTCCCGGCGTCGCGAAGACGCTGCTCGTCCGCACGCTGAGCCGCACCCTCCGGCTCGAGACCCGTCGCCTGCAATTCACTCCCGATCTCATGCCGGGCGACGTGACGGGCTCGCTCGCCTACGACCCGAGGTCCGGGGAGTTCGCGTTCCGAGAGGGCCCGATCTTCACCAATCTCCTCCTCGCCGACGAGATCAACCGCACCCCGCCGAAGACCCAGTCGGCGCTGCTCGAGGCGATGGAGGAGCGGCAGGTCTCCGCCGACGGCGTCACCCGTGCGCTGCCGAACCCGTTCCTCGTGGCGGCCACGCAGAACCCCATCGAGTACGAGGGCACCTACTCCCTCCCCGAGGCGCAGCTCGACCGCTTCCTCATGAAGCTCGTGCTCGAGGTGCCCGAGCGCGACGCGGAGTTCGCGATGCTCCGCCGTCACGCCGATGGCTTCTCCCCGCACGACTTGGAGGCGGCCGGCGTGCAGCCCGTGCTCTCGGCGGGCGAGCTCACGGCCGCGCGCGCCGCGGCCGGCCGGGTCGGCGCCTCCAACGACGTGCTCGCGTACCTGGTCGACCTCGCCCGGGCGACCCGCCGCGCCCCCTCGCTCCGGCTCGGGGTCAGCCCGCGGGCGGCGACCGCCCTGCTCGCCGCGGCGAAGGCCTGGGCCTGGTTGACCGGCTACGACCGGCTGACCCCCGACCATGTGCAGGCCATGCTGCTGCCCGTCTGGCGTCACCGCGTGCAGCTGCGGCCCGAGGCCGAGCTCGAGGGCGTCGCCGTCGACCAGGTGCTGCGCGGCATCGTCCAGCAGGTCCGGGTCCCGCTCTGAGATGACGATCTCTGGGAGGTTCGTGCTGCTCCTCGCGCTCGGCGTGGTGCCGATCGTCGTCGCGGGCGCGCTCGCCGGCGCCGCCTCCGGCGCTCAGACGCCGGCCGCCGTGGCGGCCGCGGGGGGCCAGACGGCGTGGCTCGCGCTGCTCGCCTGGGCGGCGCTCTGCGCCGGCCTCGGGGCGATCGACCTCTCCCTGGCGGGCTCCCCTCGACGTGTCGCGCTGGAGCGGGAGCTGCCGCCACGGGTCCGGCTCGGTGAGGCGGCGGAGTCGCACCTCATCGTGCAGAACCTCGGCGGACGGGCGCTGCGTGCGGTCGTCCGCGACGGCTGGCAGCCCTCCGCGGGGGTCGTCGGGCCGAATCGCTCACGGCTCCGGATCCCGGCCGGCGAGCGGCGTCGGGTGTCCCTCGTGCTCGTGCCCCGGCGTCGCGGCGACCGCCGGGTCGGGCAGGTCACCATCCGCAGCGCCGGTCCGCTCGGCCTGTGGTCCCGGCAGGCGACGCTCTCAGCGCCCGGCGTGCTGCGCGTGCTGCCGCCGTTCGCCTCGCGGGTGCACCTGCCGTCGCGGCTGACGAGACTCCGGGAGCTCGACGGGCGCACGCCGATCCTGATCCGCGGACAGGGAACCGAGTTCGACTCCATCCGCGAGTACGTCCGCGGCGACGACGTCCGCTCGATCGATTGGCGGGCGACCGCGCGGCGCACCGATCCCGAGGCGCCCGGCGGCACCCGGCTGATGGTGCGCACCTGGCGTCCCGAGCGCGACCGGCGCATCGTCATCGTCACCGACACCTCGCGCACCGCCGCCGCACGGATCGCCGACGAGCCCAGGCTCGACACCGCGTTCGAGGCGTCGCTGCTGCTGTCGGCCCTCGCCTCGCACGCGGGCGACCGGGTCGACTGGCTCGCCTGGGACCGCCGCGTCCGCGGCCGAGTGCACGGCGCGAACGGCGCCGAGCTGCTGGCGAAACTCGTCGACGTCATGTCGACCATCGACCCCGAGCTCATCGAGACCGACTGGGCGGCGGTGCCCGCGCAGGTGCGCCGGCTCACGAGCCGGCGCGCACTCGTCGTCCTCCTCACCGGCGTCGACTCCCCCGCGAACGCGGCGGGACTGCTCGCCATGCTCCCGCAGCTCACCTCCCGCCACCTCGTGATCGTCGCCTCCGTCGCCGATCCCGACGCGGTCGCCGCGAGCCGCGGCACCGAAGACCTCGACGAGGTTTACCGCGCTGCCGCCGCCGAGCGGGGCCTACTCGACGGCGCCCGGGTCGAGGCGGCCATCCGCCGCCTCGGCGCCGAGACGGTGAGCGCCCCGCCGCAGGAGCTCCCACCGGCCCTCGCCGACCGGTACCTGGCGCTGAAGGCCGCCGGGCGCCTCTAACCGCGGCCCCCGGGCGCCACGGTGTTGCACGCGACGTCGCCGGCCGTCATCCGACGTCGCGGCGCGACACACCGGCACGCCTCGCCGCGGCGGCGATCCCGCTTGTCGATAGGCTCATGCCCGGCGCGGAGGGGTCCCGCGCCGTTTCGTCGCCTCCGCAGGAGGCGATTCGTCTCCCTAGGAAAGGACACCAGCATGGCCGGAACGGCCGCCCCCTCGACGGGGCAGAAGCTCACCGCCGAACTCCTCGGCACCTTCATCCTCGTCTTCGGCGTCATCGGCGCGGCGATCTTCTCCTCCGCCAACGCCACCCTCCTCGGCGTCGCCTTCGCGCTCGGCCTCAGCGTGCTCGTCGCCGCCTACGCCTTCGGACCGATCTCGGGCGGGCACTTCAACCCGGCCGTGACGCTCGGCCTCGCGGTCGCCGGCCGCTTCGCGTGGAAGGACGTCGCCGGGTACCTCGTCGCGCAGATCGTCGGCGGCATCCTCGGCGCCGTGGTGCTGCTCGGCATCGTCGCGAGCGCCCCGGGCGCCGACGTCGTCGCGACGTTCCGCGCGGCCTCGACCGGCTACGACGAGCTCTCCCCCGCCGGCTTCGGCATCGGGGCGTTCTTCATCGCCGAGATCGTCGCCACCGCGGTGTTCCTCTTCGTCATCCTGGGCGTGACCTCCGCCGGCCGCGCGGCGGCGAACTTCGCCCCGCTCGCCATCGGTCTCACGCTGACCGTGCTGGTGCTCGTCGCCGGCCCGATCACCAACGGTTCGTTCAACCCGGCCCGCTCGATCGCGACGGCGATCTTCGGCGGCGGCGACGCCCTCGGGCAGCTCTGGGCCTCGATCGTCGCGCCGATCGTCGGCGGCCTCATCGCGGGCGTGCTGTACAAGCTGGTCTTCGACCGCGCGGCGAAGCTCAGCGCCTGAGCCTCGCGACCACGATGGCGGATGTCCCGACGGGGCATCCGCCATCGGCGTCTCCGGGGCGGTCCAGCCCGGCTCGGTCCGGCCGAGCGCCGACGAAGCGGCCGGCTCAGCCCGCGACGAGGCGGCGCTCGCCCGAGTCGAACTCGGCGAGATCGCCCGTCTCGCCCGCCTTCGCGGCGCGCCGGCCGAGGCCGAGCATCGTGAACAGGAAGGCGGCCAGCGCGAGCGCGCCGATCGCGATCTTCACCGCCGACGGCCAGGGCTGCGGGGTGACGAAGCCCTCGATGAGGCCCGAGACGAACAGCCAGAAGACGAGTCCGATGGCGATCGTGAACAGCGCCCTGGCCTCCGAGGCGAGCGCCGAGGCGCGCCCTCGCGGACCCGGCGCGATCCACGCCCAGAAGATGCGCAGTCCGGCGGCGGCGGCCACGAAGACGCAGGTGAGCTCCAGCAGGCCGTGCGGCGCGAGGTAGAGGAAGAAGGTATCGGCCTCGTCGAAGTGCAGCATGATGCCGGCGGTGACCCCGAGGTTCTGCGCGTTCTGCAGGAGCACCCACGGCACCCAGACACCGACGATGCCGAAGGCGACGCACTGCGCGGCGATCCAGGCGTTGTTGGTCCAGACGGATCCGGCGAAAGAAGCGGCGGGGTGCTCGGAGTAGTAGGCGACGAAGCCCTCGTCGGCGATCTGCTTGAGCTCGGCTTCGCTGCCGAGGTTCGCGATCACGCGCGGGTCGGAGAGCACCCAGGACGCGAAGAGCCCGGCGACGACGACGGTCGCGACGGCCACCGCCAGCGTGATCCAGCGCACCCGGTACAGGGCGGCGGGCAGCGAGACGAGCCAGAACCGGGTGAGCTGGCGCAGCGGATTCTCGGGCACCCCGGTGAAGCGGAGCCGGGCTCGCGCGAGCAGGATCGACAGTCGCTCGCCGAGGGCGGTCGAACCGGCCGTCGTCGTCACGGTCGAGAGGTCGGAGGCGGCCGACTGGTAGCGCTCGATGAGTTCGTCGGTCTCACGGCCGTCGAGTCGTCGCTGCTTGGTGAGCGCGTCGAGGCGCTGCCAGTCGTCGGCACGGGCTGCGGCGAGAGCGTCGAGATCCATCTGCTTGAATACTACCCATGACCGTCGCAGCGCCCGAGCGCCGATCCACCACGGCCGAGGACGGCGTGCTGACCGGCGAGGCGGTGCAGCTCGACGTGCGCCCGGCCGGCGCCGTGCTGCGGGCCGCCGGGGCCGGGATCGACGTGTTCGTGACGCTCCTCTTGGGCGCCGCCCTGGTCTGGCTGGCCTCGAGCCTCCGCCTCGACGAGGCCGCGTTCCGCGCCGTCGCGATCGCGGCGCTCGTCGTCTGCCTCGTCGTCGTGCCGACGACGGTCGAGACGGCGAGCCGGGGCCGCTCGCTCGGCAAGCTCGCCGTGGGCCTGCGCGTCGTGCGCGACGACGGCGGCGCGATCGGGTTCCGGCACGCGTTCATCCGCGCGCTGACCGGCGTGCTGGAGATCTACTTCACGCTCGGCGGGCTGGCGCTGCTGGTCGGATTCCTGAACCCGTCCTCGAAGCGGCTGGGCGACCTGCTCGCCGGCACCCACGCGCAGATGGAGCGGGTGCCGAAGCTCGAGATCGATCCCTTCGGCGTGCCGACGCCGCTCACCGCGTGGGCCGCGACGGCCGACGTCGGCCGCCTGCCGGCGCCGCTCGAGCGGCGCATCTCCGCGTTCTTCCGGAACGCCGCCCACCTCGTGCCCGAGCGGCGCGCCGGCTTCGCCGCGGCGCTCGCGCAGGAGGCCGCGCCGTACGTCTCACCGATCCCGGATGCCCCGGCCGAGCTGTTCCTCGCTGGCGTCATCGCCCTGCGCCGGGAGCGCGACACCACCGCGCTCGAGCTCGAGGCCGCCCGGATGCGCTCGCTCGAGCCGGTGCTCACCGCGCGTCCGAACGGCTTCCCCGAGCGCTGAGCCCCCGCGCACGCCCCGCCGCGATCACCGCGGCGGCGCAGGCGCGCCGCCGCGGCATCCGTCAGTAGCGGTAGTGCTCCACCTTGTAGGGCCCCTCGACCGGGACGCCGATGTAGGCGGCCTGCTCGGGGGTGAGCTCCGTCAGCTCGACGCCGAGCGCGTCGAGGTGGAGCCGGGCGACCTTCTCGTCGAGGTGCTTCGGCAGCACGTACACGCCGGTGGGGTACGCCTCCGGGCGGGTGAAGAGCTCGATCTGCGCGAGCACCTGGTTCGTGAACGAGTTGCTCATCACGAAGGAGGGGTGCCCGGTCGCGTTGCCGAGGTTCATCAGCCGGCCCTCGCTCAGCACGAGCACGCTGCGCCCGTTCGGCAGCCGCCACTCGTGCACCTGCGGCTTGATCTCGACGCGCTCCGCGCCCGGCAGCGCCTCGAGGGCGGCCATGTCGATCTCGTTGTCGAAGTGGCCCACGTTCGCGACGACGGCGAGGTGCTTCAGCCCGAGCAGGTGCTCGAGGCGCACGACGTCCTTGTTGCCCGTGCCGGTGACGAGGATGTCGATGTCGCCGATCACGGACTCCAGGCGCGCGACCTGGTAGCCGTCCATCGCCGCCTGCAGCGCGTTGATCGGGTCGATCTCGGAGACGATGACGCGGGCGCCCTGGCCGCGCAGCGCCTCGGCCGCCCCCTTGCCGACGTCGCCGTAGCCGGCGACGAAGGCGACCTTGCCGCCCATGAGCACGTCGGTGGCGCGGTTCAGGCCGTCGGGCAGCGAGTGGCGGATGCCGTACTTGTTGTCGAACTTCGACTTCGTGACGGAGTCGTTGACGTTGATCGCCGGGAAGCGCAGCTCGCCGCGGGCGTGCAGCTCGTAGAGGCGGTGCACGCCGGTCGTGGTCTCTTCGGTCACGCCCCGGAGCTCCTCGGCGATGCGCGTCCAGCGGTCGCTCGAGCGCTCGAGCGAACGGCGCAGCGTGTCGAGCACGACCCGGAACTCGGCGCTGTCGTCGGCGGCGGCCGCCGGCACGGCACCGGCGAGCTCGTACTCGCGGCCCTGGTGCACGAGCAGGGTGGCGTCGCCGCCGTCGTCGAGGATCATGTTCGGCCCGATCCAGTCCGCCCCGGCGGCCTCGGCCTCGGCCGACCAATCGAAGATGCGGTCGGTGCACCACCAGTACTCCTCGAGCGACTCGCCCTTCCAGGCGAACACCGGCACGCCGGCGGGCTCCTCGACGGTGCCGTTCGGGCCGACGACGACCGCGGCGGCGGCCTCGTCCTGCGTGGAGAAGATGTTGCAGCTCGCCCAGCGCACCTGCGCACCGAGGGCGACGAGGGTCTCGATGAGCACCGCGGTCTGCACCGTCATGTGCAGGCTGCCGGCGATGCGGGCGCCGGCCAGGGGCTGCGCCGCGCCGAACTCGGCGCGGAGCGCCATGAGCCCCGGCATCTCGTTCTCGGCGAGCCGGAGCTGGTGGCGGCCCGCCTCGGCGAGCGAGAGGTCGGCGACCTTGAACGGCAGGGCGGTGGTGAGGGGCTGGGAGCTCATGGCATCCATTCTCCGGCCTCGGCGGGAGAATCGGGAACTCGGGGCCTGAGTGTGACGCCGCAGCGCCGCCCGCCCCGGCTCCGCCGGGCCGTTCAGGCGCGGATGAGCGCGAGCACCTCGTCGCGGATGCGGATCATCGTGGCCTCATCGGCGCCCTCGACGTTCAACCGCAGCAGCGGCTCGGTGTTCGAGGGGCGGACGTTGAACCACCAGAACGGCTCGTCGATCGCCGTGATGCCCTCGACGGTGAGGCCGTCGAGCTCGTCGAACTCCGCGCGGCCCGTGAAGGCCTCGAAGATGCGGGCGTAGGCGGCCGGCACGTCGTCGACGGTCGAGTTCACCTCGCCCGAGAGGGCGTAGGGCGTGAAGCGTGCGGACAGCTCGGAGAGCGGCCCGGTCTGCGCCCCGAACTCGGCGAGCAGGTGCATCGCGGCGAGCATGCCGTTGTCGGCGCCCCAGAAGTCGCGGAAGTAGTAGTGCGCGGAGTGCTCGCCGCCGAACACGGCGCCGGTCTCGCGCATGCGGTCCTTGATCAGCGAGTGACCGACGCGGGTGCGCACCGGCACGGCGCCGGCGCGCTCGATCGTCTCGGGGACGACGCGCGAGGTGATGAGGTTGTGGATGACGGCGATCTCGCCGGTCTCGCCGGCGGCGCGGACCCGGGCGATCTCGCGCAGCGCCACGATCGCGGCGACTGCGGAGGGGGTGACGGCCGCGCCGCGCTCGTCGACGACGAAGCAGCGGTCGGCGTCGCCGTCGAAGGCGAGACCGAGATCGGCGCCGTGCTCGACGACCGCGCGCTGCAGGTCGACGAGGTTCGCGGGCTCGAGCGGGTTGGCCTCGTGGTTCGGGAAGGTGCCGTCGAGCTCGAAGTACAGCGGCACGATCTCGAGCGGCAGTCGCGGCAGCCCCGCCGCGTCGCCGAGCACGGCGGGCACGGTGAGCCCGGCCATGCCGTTGCCGGCGTCGACGACGATCTTGAGCGGCCGGATGCCGGAGAGGTCGACGAGGCCGCGCAGGTAGGCCGCGTATTCGGCCAGGACGTCGCGGGCCGCGATCGCCCCGGGCTCGGCGACGGGCGGGATGCCGTGCTCGAGGTAGTCCGCGGCGCGGTCGCGGATCGCCGCGAGACCGGTGTCGAGCGAGATGCCCTGGGCGCCGGCGCGGGACAGCTTGATGCCGTTGTACGCCGCCGGGTTGTGGCTCGCGGTGAACATCGCGGCCGGAGCGGCGAGGGCGCCGGAGGCGTAGTAGTTCTCGTCGGTGGAGCAGAGCCCGATCTCGGTGACCGAGGCGCCGCGCGCCGCCGCGCCACGGGCGAACGCCGCCGCGAAGCCCGGCGAGGAGTCGCGCATGTCGTGCCCGACGACCACGGTGCCGCCGGCCGCGTCGACCTCGTCGACGAAGGCCGCGGCGAGGGCCTCGACGATCGGCTCGGTGAGCTGATCGCCGACGAGGCCGCGGATGTCGTACGCCTTGACGACGGCGGACAGGCTGGCGAGGGAACCGGACGGGTCGGCGGGGGCGATCACGCCTTGAAACCTACCTCACCCATCGGCTTGTGGCGCACGACCTGCCAGCCGCGCGGCGCACTCGTGCGCTCGGAATGCTTGGCGCAGAGGTCGTAGCCGTGCGGCTCGCGGACGGGCGAGAGCGGCCCCACGACGATCATGGAGTCGGCGTAGTCGTAGCTCAGCGTCGCCACCGCCTCAGCGGTGCATGCGGTGCGCGAACAACGTCTCATGGCTCGACCAGCGTAGCGAGCCGCACGGACATTACGATGGAGGGCATGCCCCGTCCTCGTCGTGTCGCCCGAGTCCCGCACTCGCCGCGGCGGCTCGCGAGGGACCGCCACGGCCGCGGCCTCCGCTCCCCCGTCACCGGCCCGCACCTGCCGCTGCTCAGCACCCGCATCGACGAGTTCGAGATGACGATCGCCGCGACGGCGTCGTACCTGCGCGGGCTGTGGCCGGAGCTCGACGGCGCCGTGTTCGAGGTCTCGCAGGCGCCGGCGGAAGCCATCCACGACGACCACGTCGACCGCTGGCACGTCTTCCACGACGAGCGCCGGATCGTCTTCTTCCGCCTGCCGATCGTCCGGTTCCTGCGCCTGCAGGAGGGCGAGGACAAGGACGAGAAGCTCCTCATCGAGAGCTGCGTCTTCCGAGCGGTCGGCGAGCTCATCGGACGCGACCCGTGGGAGCTCGCGCCCGGCCGCTACCGGCACTTCTGACCGTGACGGCCGAGCGCGCCGCGGGTCAGCGCGGGTAGACCACGATCGGCGAGTCGAGCGGGCCGGGCGGCTGCACGGCGACGCCGGCGAGCTGACGGTCACCCGCGAAGCTGAGCGAGGCGAAGAGCCCGGCGCCGTCCGCCACGAATGCGCTTCCGCCGCCGCCCGGCATCGGCACGGAGACCGCGCCGCCGGCCGGCACGGTCACCCGGCGCTCGCCGTCGTCGTCGGTGGTCACGCTCGCCTCGACGTCCGCGTCACCCGTGTTGGCGAAGTGCAGCTTCGCCCCGGGGCCGCGGGGCACCGCGATGAGCGTCTCCTCGAGGAGCGGCAGCGAGGCCGGGAACCAGGCGAAGTCGCTCGGAGGCTCGTCGCCGCCGGCCGTGGTCGCGGTCCGCGCGGCGGCGACGAATTCGCCGTCGGCGTCGATGCGGACCGTGTACTCGCCCGCGGCGAGTTCGCCGAGCGGGATGTCGCTGACCTGGCCGGGCTGCAGCACCACGTTGAAGACGGAGCCCTCGCCACCGGCCTCGGGCACGACGGAGACCGCGGCCTCCACGGCGTCCGTGCCGGGCGCCAGCAGCCGCAGGCTCGGATGCGCGTCGCCCTCGGCGTGATCCTCGTCGACGGCGATCCCGCCGGCCTGGGGTACGACGACGCCGGTGATGGTCTGCCGCTTCGCAGGCGGTGCGGTCGTGCCGATCAGCTCGGCACCCGTCGGGGTCAGCACGTCGATCGAGGTCTGCTCGAGCGTCGCGGCGACCGTGCCCCCAGTGCTCGTGACGTGCACGACGGGCGCCGCCGCCCCCGGCGCGAGGCCCGCGATCGAGATGACGCGCTGCCCGCCCGGCTGGACGATGAGGCCGAGGCCGGACGGGGCCTCCACGGGCCCGGTCTCCGAGTGCACGCGGACGTCGACGGTCGCCGCCACCTCGCCCGGATTCGCGAGCAGCAGCATCGTCGAGCGGCCGAGCTCCGTGCTGCCGCCGGCGAGCCAGGCGTCGGCGAGCGGCTCCGCGCAGCCCGCGGCGAGGAACCCGGCCGCGGTCTCGGTCGTGAGCCGTTGCGACTGGGCACCGGCCAGCATCCCGGCGTCGACGGCCCCCGGGTCGGTCACGAGCGAGACGGCGACGTCGTCCTCGGTGCCGCGCGGCGGCGCGAGCACGACCCGCTCGGCCCCGGCATCCGCCGGCTGCGTGGCGGTCACGATGCGGGCGGAGCCCAGGGTGGACACGCTCTCGGCGTCGTCGCCGAGCTCCAGCATCGGGCCGGGGCAGACGCGCAGCGTCCGGCTCTCGGCGGGCTGGATGGAGCGGGCGAGCGGCTCGGCGCGGTGCTCGGGCCACGGCACGATCGCCGCCGCCCCGAACGCGGCCACCGTGAGCACGGCGGCGCCGAGCACGGCGACGCCGCGTCCACCGGCCCGCAACAGGGTGCGACTATCGGGCATCGTGCTCTCCCTCCCGCTCGTCGGGCTTCACTTCGCCGGCATCCGTCGAACCGCCCTCCTGCGCGGGCTCCGCGAGCGGAGCCGGCGGCTCGGGCTCGGCGGGGCCCGCGTCGACCGCGACCCCCGTGTCGACGGCCGTGCGGTCCTCGGCGCCGTCCGGCGCCTCCGTCGCGACCGCCTCGGCGTCGGAGTCCGGCTCGGCGGTCTCGACGGGGGCCGCAGGCTCGGCCGGCGCCGCCTTCGCGCTGCGCCGCCGCACGCGGTCCGGACGCGGCCGCTTCGGGCGGCGCGCGGGCTCCTCGCGGCCGACCCCCGCGGGGATCGACAGCAGCAGCACGGCACCGAAGACGATCAGTTGCACGGTCGCGATCCAGCCGGCGAGCGGTGCTCCCGCGTGCGGCGGGATCTGCGCGGCCGGCGCGTCGGGCTCGGCGTCGGCGAACCGCCAGAGGATGCCGAAATCGGTCTCGCCCACCGGCACGAGGGCGGCGTTGGCGTCGAGGGCGGCCCGGGACCGATCGGCGGTCTGCGTCTCGGCCCGCGGGGCGTCCGCATCGGCTTGACCCAGGAGCACGTAGGAGATGCCGAACTCCTCGATCGCGCGGTCGGCGTCGAACCCGCCGCGCGAGGCCAGGTTGCCGGCGATCGCCGCGAGCGCGAGCTCGCCGGCGTCCATCGTGACGCGGGTCTGCGCGAAGGTGGACTGCTCGTCGAGCGTGGCGCCCGCGCCGTGTTCGAGGGTGGCTCGGAGGCCGCCGTCGGCCTGCGGGACGAGCCGCAGGGTGGTCACCCTGGGGTCGTTCTCCGCCTCGGCGGTGACGAAGGCGGGCAGCGAACGCTGCGGCGCGGGAGCGACCTCCGCGCGTCCGGTGGCGATGCTGACGGCGAGCGGCAGCACGGCCCCCGCCGTCGTGACGGTGAGCAGCGCCGCGAGCCAGGCCGAAGCGCGCCGCAGGCCGTCGAGCGCGACGACGGCGGCGAGCACGAGCCCCAGCCACATCATGCTCTGGCCCGGGGCGGAGGCGACCGGGACCGCCGAGGCGCCGACGATCGCGAGCGACAGCTGCGCCGCGGCAACGGCCGTGGCGAAGCCGAGGGCGGCGCCGGCGAGGGCGAAGGCGGCCGCGCGGAGCCGACCGGTCGCGAAGGCGGCGAGCGCGGCGAGCGCGAGCGGCAGCAGCAGTGCGGCGACGACCCAGCGGGGGTCGATGCTCGCCTGCAGCGCGGCGAGCACCTGCTGCCAGCCGCCGAGCTCCGGGTCGGTGAAGCCGAGCGCGAGCACCCCGGTTCCCGGCACCGCGGCAGGCACTGGGACGCCCGGATCGGCGAGCAGCGCGAGCGGGTTGCCCGCAGCCAGCTGGGCCCAGATCAGCGGTGCGGCGAGCACCGCGGCGGGCACGGGCAGCAGCGCGAGCCGCGCCGCCCCGCGGCCGGAGACCGCCATGCCGACGATCCACGCGACGAGCAGCGCCGGGGCGAGGCTGGGCGCCGCGGCGACGACGGCCGCGAACAGCAGCGACGCGGTCGCGGCCGTCGCCCAGCTCGTCGCCGCGCCGAGCGCCGCGTACAGCAGCCAGGCGAGGAGCACATGCGCCAGCACCGCACCGGGACGCCCGTCGGCGAGGGCGGACAGCAGCGGGGGCGCGAGCATCCAGAGCACCGCCGCGAGCGCGCGCAGGGCGCCGCGCTCGGTGAGGCGCGCCGCCGCGAACCAGGCGCCGAGCGCGGAGACCGGGATGGCGAGCAGCCAGAGCGCGACGAGCGCCCAGGAGGGCGACCAGAACGCGAGCGAGCCGAGCACCGCGAGCACGGCCTGGAACGGGTCCGCTGCCCCGACGAAGCCCGTGCTGACGTCGCGCCAGCCGTAGCTCGCGTTGCGCCAGAGCTCGTCGACGGCCGGGGACAGCGGCAGCAGCCCTGCGCCGGAGACGCCGGCGGCGCCGAGCAGGGGGAACATGACGGCGATCGACACGACGACCGAGACGAGCAGCACCCAGCCTCCGCCGGTGGCGAGGAAGTCGACGCCGTCGACCCGCCCTCTGGCCCTGGCCCGCCGCTCTTCGGCCTCGAGCCGGCGGCGGCGGCGCATCTCGTCCGGCTGCATCCGCAGCGGCGCGATCGCCGACCAGCCGACCGAGCGGGCGCCGCGGAGCACGCGCCGCGAGCGGGCGATGGCGCCGAAGGAGAACATCGTGCGAAGCGCCGCGCCGAACTCGCCGACGATCCGGCCGGGGGCCTTCGTCACGAGCAGCACGATCGAGCGCAGCACCGCGAGCGGCAGCAGGCTCAGCCAGTGCAGCGGGGTCACCGCGGCGGGCGCGTAGCTCATCCGCCGGTGCAGGGCGGCGCGCCTCGTCGCCGCGGCCCTGCGGCGCACGGCGCCCGCGCGGTGCCCGGCGGCCGGGCCGATCAGGCCGCCGGCGGCGAAGCGGACGTGCGCGGTCGGCACCACGGCGACGCGGTGCCCGCCGAGGCGAGCCCGGACAGCGAGGTCGAGCCCGTCGTCGACGACCGGCAGGGCGGGATCGAAGCCCTCGAGCGAACGCCAGACGGCGCGCCGGACCAGGATGCCGCCGGGATCCACCCCGAGCACGTCGCTGAGCCCGTCGTGCTGGCCCTGGTCGAGCTCGCCCGTCACGAGCGGCACGGCGGCGCCGAACCGGGTCATCGAACGGCCGAGGCTCGCGATGCGATCCGGCCGCTCCGCCTCGAGCAGCTTGGGGCCGGCGATGGCGACGGACCGCGCGGTCTCGAGGGTGGTCTCGAGCGCGGCGAGAGCCCGGGCCTCCGGCTCGGTGTCCTCGGAGAGCAGCCAGACGGCGTCCTCGTCGTCCTGCGGCGGCGGTAGCGTCTGCTCGGCCCGCCGCACCGCCTCGCCGAAGGCGACGCGCTCCTCGATCTGGATGATCCCGTCGGGCGCGGCCTCGGCCGCGGCGGCGCGGGTCTCCGCGTTCGCCTGGACCAGCGCGACGATCAGGCGCTCGGGCCGGCGCGATTGCGCGCGGATGGCGTCGAGGGCACGGGTCAGGCGTTCGCCGCCGTGGTGCACGACGAGGATGGCGGTCACTCTGGGGGACATCGCAGTCAGCCTAAGCACCGGCTCGCTGCGAGCCGTCGCCATCGGCGGGCGTGCCGCCGATCCGCGGACGAACGACGAAGGCCCGTGCATCGCACGGGCCCTCGTTCGTCTTGCCGGATCTTGCTACACCGCTCGTTTGCGGAGCTTTCGTCGTTCTCGTTCGGAGAGCCCGCCCCAGATCCCGAACCGCTCGTCGTTCGACAGCGCGTACTCGAGGCACTGCGCACGAACCTCGCAGCCGGTGCAGATCTTCTTCGCGTCCCGGGTCGATCCGCCCTTCTCGGGGAAGAACGCCTCCGGGTCGGTCTGCGCGCACAGCGCGTCGCTCTGCCATGCCAGGGGGTTGTCGTCGTCGTCCGTCGTTGGACGCACCCCCGGGACACCCAGCCGCACCGGATCGATGAACCAGTCGTCAGGTACTCCAGAACGATATTCAGGAATTGCCATATCGTCTCCCACCCAGTTGTACCGCCCGCCGCTCCCGAGGATCCGGATGCCGCGTCACGACCAATTACAGCGGTGTAATTCGAGTGAGTCAAGTCGCAGATCGTAAACCCTCAGGCAGGGATCGAAGCTTCCGCCTCGCCGCGACACGCCGGAGTCGTTCCGGAGTTGTGATCCCGTCCCCCGCTCTGGGGACACGGCGCACCCGCTCGCGATGCTCAGCCGGCGGCGCGGCGGGCCTCCCAGGCGCTGCGGACCATGTCTTCGAGCGAGTGCCGCATGCGCCAATCGAGGTCGCGCGCGGCAAGCTCGCCCGAGGCCACGATCCGCGGGGGGTCCCCGGCCCGGCGCGGCGCGTGCTCCGGAGTGAAGTCGATGCCGGTGACGGCCGCGACCGCGGACATGATCTCGGCGACCGAGACGCCGTCGCCCGAACCGAGGTTGTAGACGGGCGCGACCGGCTGCCCCGCCTCGAGCCGCTCGGCCGCCACGACGTGCGCCGCCGCGAGGTCGGCCACGTGGATGTAGTCGCGCACGCAGGTGCCGTCGGGCGTCGCGTAGTCGTCGCCGTAGATCTTCGGGGTCCGGCCGTCCAGCAGCGCGTCGAAGATCAACGGGAAGAGGTTGTGCGGGCTCGGGTCGAAGATCTCGGGCGTGCCCGAGCCGACCACGTTGAAGTAGCGCAGGCTCGTGTGGGCCAGGCCGGTCGCCACGGCCTGGTCGGCGAGGAGCCACTCGCCGATCAGCTTCGACTCGCCGTACGGCGACTGCGGGTGCTTCGCCGTCTCCTCGGTGACGAGGTCGACGTCCGGCGTGCCGTAGACGGCGGCGCTCGACGAGAAGACGATGCGGGAGACCTTCGCCGCCTCCATCGCGGCGAGCAGCGTCGCGGTGCCGGTGACGTTCTGCTGGTAGGTGTGCAGCGGCCGCTGCACGGAAACGCCCGCGTACTTGTACCCGGCGAGGTGCACGACACCGCGCACGTCGTGCCGGGCGAAGACGCTCTCGAGCAGGGCGCCGTCGAGGATCGAGCCGTGCACGAAGTCCACGCCGTCGGTGACGAAGCCGCGCCGCCCGGAGGAGAGGTCGTCGAGCACGACGACGTCGATGCCCTTGGCCTGGAACGCCCGCACGACGTGCGCTCCGATGTAGCCCGCTCCCCCGGTGACCATCCAGCTCATCCGTCGTTCCCTCCGCAACACCTCGACGCGGCGGCCGGGGCGGCCGCCGCCTCGACGATGCTAACGGCTGGAGATCGGCTCGTGCTGGGCGTGCCGGACCCGGTCTCGGATCTCCGGTCGGCCGTAGCCGTCGGAGTCGAGCCGGAGCAGGGTCGCCACCACGCCCCAGACGGCGAGGCCCGCGAGGATCAGGAGCAGAATCGTGATCATGGCAGGAAATCTATGACTTGTGAGATTCTGCCGACAGTGGCAGCATTGCCACGAATCCATCAGTTCCTGCCACGCGAGGTGCCCATGCTCCGTTCCATCGCCTGCATCGCCGTGCCGCACATGGCGCCGTTCGAGTTCGGCGTCATCTGCGAGGTCTTCGGCATCGACCGGCGCGAGCACGGCGGGCCCACCTTCGACTTCCGCGTCGTCGCGGCCGAGCCCGGCCCGATCCCGACGAAGCTCGGCTTCGATGTCGTCGTGCACGAGGGGCTCGACGCGGCCCGCACCGCCGACCTCGTCGCCGTGCCCGCCGCGCTCATCGATCAGGACGCCGACGAGCGGGTGCTCGAGGTCATCCGCGAGGCGGTCGACCGGGGCGCCTGGGTGCTCTCCGTCTGCTCCGGCGCGTTCATCCTCGGCCAGGCCGGCGTCCTCGACGGCCGCCGCTCGACGACGCACTGGATGTACACCGACCGCCTCGCCGCCGCCTTCCCCGCCACCGAGGTCGACCCCGACGTGCTGTTCGTGCAGGACGGCCTCGTCGTCACCGGCGCCGGTACCGCCGCCGGCATCGACGCCGCGCTGCACATCGTGCGCACCGAACTCGGCGCGAGCGCCGCGAACATCGTCGCCCGCCGCATGGTCGTCCCCCCGCAGCGCGACGGCGGCCAGTCGCAGTTCATCCAGACGCCCGTCGTCGAGTGCAAGAGCGACTCCTTCGCGACCGTCACGGCGTGGATGCTCGAGCACCTCGACGAGGAGCTCACCGTCGACCGGCTCGCGAGGAAGGCGCTCATGTCGCCGCGCACCTTCGCGCGGCGCTTCCGGGCCGAGACCGGCACCACGCCGAACGCCTGGCTCAACCGGCAGCGTCTGCTGCGCGCGCAGCAGCTCCTCGAGGAGACCGATCTGAGCCTCGAGGAGATCGCGCGCGAGTGCGGCTTCGGCGCGGCGGCCGTGATGCGGCACCACTTCGTGAAGGTGCTGCAGACGACGCCGACCGCCTACCGCCGGCTCTTCGGACGGCGCGACACGGCCGCGCTCGCCGGCTGAGCGGGCGGATGCCTCGGCTCAGCCGGTCGTCGCCAGCCAGACCGTGCCCGCACCCTCGAGGCGCAGGCGGCCCTCGTCCGGCGTGACGAACACCGCCTCGCCGCGGCCGAGCTCGATCGCGCCGAGCGCGCCGGCGAGGCGGGCCGGCCCGGCCTCGGCGATCGCGATCGCCGGCCCCTCGATCGGCACCTCGGGGAGGGCGGACCGCCCCTCGCCAGCCTCGAGCCGGTACAGCACGAAGTCGGGCACCGGCGGCCGGAAGCTCAGCACCCCGGGCGCCGGATGCTCCGGCTCGAGCCGGGGCGGCGGCATCGGGGTGAAGTCGAGCACCTCGACGAGTTCGGCGACGTCGATGTGCTTCGGGGTCAGCCCGCCGCGCAGCACGTTGTCGCTCGCAGCCATGAGCTCGATGCCGAGGCCGCCGAGGTAGGCGTGGATGTTGCCTGCGGCGAGGAACAGCGACTCGCCCCGCGCCAGGCGCACCCGGTTCAGCAGCAGCGAGATGACGATGCCCGGATCGCCCGGATACGCCTCGGCGAGCGCCGTGACCGTGCGGAACGACGCGGCGGCCGGCGAGGCGAGCGCGATCGGCTCGGCGGCGAGCGCGACGACGCGCTCGACGAGCCACGCGGACTCCCCCGTGTCCCCGCCGCGGCCATCGGTGAGCAGCCACTCGACCGCGCCTTCGAGCCCCTCGGCGCCCAGGCGCGCGGCGAGCAGCTCGATCGCGCCGGGCTGGGGCTCGGCCGAGGCGGCATCGGCGGCGCGCAGGACCTCGAGCACCTCGGCGACCTCGTCGAGGGGCCGGAAGCCGGACAGCGCGTCGAAGGTCTCGCTGAGCGCGACGACGAGCTCCGGCTTGTGGAAGCGGTCGCGGTAGTTGCGGTCGTAGGCGTCGACGGGCACGCCCTCGGCCTCCTCCTTGGCGAACCCGAGCCGCGCGCGCTCCGTCGTGGGGTGCGCCTGCAGCGACAGGGGGCCGCCGGCGGCGAGCAGCTTCAGCAGGAACGGCAGCCGGGGCATCCCCTCGTCGGCGAAGCGCGACGCGACCTCGGCCCCGAGCGCCCGCTCGGGCTCGGCGGCGACCCAGGCCGCGAGGTCGTCGAACGGGACCTCGGCGCCGACGATGCGGGACGGCGAGCCGGGGTGCGCGCCGAGCCAGAGCTCCGCCTCGGGCGCGCCGCTCGCCTCCCGGCCGCGGAAGGCCGCGATCAGCCCGCGGTCGCCCCAGGCGTAGTCCCTGGGCTCGTTGTCGATCCTGACGAACATCTCGGCGCAGTTCCTTTCGCGGCTTGGCTCCAAACTACCAACGGCTTCGGATGCCCCGAGCCGGCGTCCTAGGCTCGGGGCATCCGACCCGCATTGGAGCAGTCATGACCTTCGCGCCCCTCTCGAGCGACTTCTACGGCTACGCCGAGGCCCTCCTCGGCGATCGCGAGCAGGAGGCCGTCATGGCCATCCGCGCCTGGGGCGAGCGCGAGGTGAAGCCCGTCATCGGCGGCTACTGGGAGCGCGCCGAGTTCCCCACCGGGATCGTGCAGCCGCTCGCCGAACTCGGCGTGCTGTCGTTCGCCTGGGACGAGACGAAGCCCTTCGAGAACTCGGCCGTGTTCCGCGGCTTCGTGGCCCTCGAGCTCGCCCGCATCGATGCCTCGGTCAGCACCTTCGTCGGCGTGCAGAACGGCCTGGCCGCCGGCTCGATCGCCCTCGCGGGCTCCGCCGAGCAGCGCGCCGAGTGGCTGCCGAAGCTCGCCTCCGCCGAGGTCATCGGCGCCTTCGGGCTCACCGAGCCGCTCTCCGGCTCCGACTCCGCAAGAGGCCTGCGCACGACCGCCCGCCGCGAGGGCGACGAGTGGGTGCTGAACGGGCAGAAGCGCTGGATCGGCAACGCGACCTTCTCCGACGTGACGATCATCTGGGCGAAGGACGAAGCCGACGGCCAGGTCAAGGGCTTCATCGTGCCGACCTCGACCCCCGGCTACACGGCGACGAAGATCGAGGGCAAGATCAGCCTGCGCCCCGTGCAGAACGCCGACATCGAGCTGCGCGACGTCCGCGTGCCGGAGGCCCTGCGCCTGCAGAACGCGAACTCGTTCCGTGACACCGCCGCCATCCTCCGCCAGACCCGCGCCGAGGTCGCCTGGGCCGCCGTCGGCACCGCGATCGGCGCCTACGAGGCGGCCGTCGCGTACGCGACGGAGCGCGAGCAGTTCGGCAAGCCGATCGCCGCCCACCAGCTCATCCAGGAGCACCTCGTGAACAGCCTGGGCAACATCACCGCCTCGCTCGCCATGGTGGTGCGGGTGTCGCAGATGCTCGACGCCGGCACCCAGCGCGACGAGCACTCCGCCCTCGCGAAGGCGTACGCCACGGCCCGGATGCGCGAGACGGTCGCCTGGGCGCGCGAGACGCTCGGCGGCAACGGCATCGTGCTCGACTACGGGGTGGCCCGCTACTTCGCCGACGCCGAGGCGCTCTACTCCTACGAGGGCACCCGCGAGATGAACACCCTCATCGTCGGCCGCACCGTGACCGGGGAAGCGGCGTTCGTGTAGGCCGCCGCCGGCCGCCCGGTCTCAGGCGCGCCGGCGCACCCGACGCACGACGTCGCCCGCGGCATCCGCGAACCGCACGACGCGGCGTTCACGGGCGGCTGCCAGCTGCCCGGCCAGCGCATCCCGTTCCGCCTGCAGCTTCGAGAGCCGGCGTTCGAGGTCCTCGGCTCGGAGACGCTCCTCGCGCGCCCGACCCTCGGCAGCGGCCAGAGCCGCCGCCCCGTCCTCCCGCTCGAGCCTCACGACGACGCGCTCGGCGGTCAACGCGTCGAACACCGGAGCGACCGCCTCGCTGAGCTCGCTCCACGCACCGTCGGGGTCGACCTGCTCCGGGGCCGAGTACGCGTCCGGTGCGACCCAGCTTCCGGTGCCGGCGCCACGCACGAGCGCGTCCCACCACCGACCTTGGAAGTCCACGGCCGAGCGAATGTGCGCTGCGGCGGGCGCGCCGTTCGCGACCGCTGCCAGGGCGGCGGGCACGAGCTGCTCCCAGGCGGCAGCCGGCACGACGAAGCGTTCGAGGCCGACGTTGCCCAGGGCCCCGCGCATCCGCACGGAAGAGTAGGAGGACGTCGAGACCCCCACCGTCGGGATGCCGAGCGCGGGGGCGAAGACGGTCGGGTGATATCTCGTCGAGATCGACAGCACCGCCGACTCGAGGATCGCGAGATACTCACGAGCCGGCAGCACGGGCAGCGCGATGATCGCCTCGGAACCGGCCGCGGCGATCTCCAGACCGATCTCGTGGTCCCGCGACGCCGCGGCGGGCTCCAGCCCGCCGGTATGCGGAGCGAGCACCACGCGGGCGTCGAGCGCGACGGCCAACTCGTCGAGCGCGCGCGCGACCTTCGCCACGTACGCCTCCCGCGACCAGCCGGTCGCCCCCTGGTCCGCGGCGAAGGAGGCGACGATGACCCGACCGCCGAGCCCGAGCTCGGTCGCGTCGAGTCGGCCGGACTCGTCCGCTCGGAGGAGGATGCCGTCGTCGAGGGTGTGCCGAACCCGATCGGGGGCGGCGGCGAGCTCGCGCACGAGCGCGGCGGAGAACCGTTCCCGGGCGCCGAAGCACTCGGCGGTGTCGACGATCTCCTTCACGAGCTCGCGCTCGCGAGCTCGGAGCACCGGGCCGACCGTCTGGCTGGTGATGTACAGCGGGACGCCGAAGTGCGCGGCGATCCGAGCGAATGCGACCCGCTCGTACACGTGGAGCGGGTATTCGCTCGTGAGATTGCCACCACCGGCGATCACGGCGAGATCCGCCGTCCGCACCGCCTCGACGAGCGGTCCGGTCGCGGTGCCGTCGCGCAGCGCCTCCGTCAGCCCGGCGAGCGCCGCTTCGTGCTTCTGACGCGACCAGTTCCAGACGAAGCCGAACTGCCGCACGGCGGCGACGCCGTAGAACGCCTGCGCGGTCTCCGGGTCGACCGCGGCGAGCGTCAGGTCGTGGACGCCGCGTGCGCGCAACTGCTCGATCGCGACTTCCGTCATCGCTTCGTCGCCGAGGTGGTAATGCCCCGGGCGTCCGATGTCCCCGAGCACGACCGCGCGACGCGGCGCGCCGCCGTTGCGGCCGACGCCCGCTCCGGCCTCGCTCATGCGCTCGCCTCCTGGGCCTGTTCCGCCCGGCTCCACGAGTCGCCGCCCGGCGTCAGGGAGTACCCGGTGCCGAAGATGTGCTCGACCCGGGTGCTGATCATCGCGGCCGACGCGCTGAAGCCGCTCTTGCCGCAGACCACGACCTTGCCGAGCGCCATCAGGTGGAAGTCGTCGATCGACGCATAGTGGTGGTTCCCTTCCACGAAGGTGATGCGGTCGCCCGCGATGTCGAGGCCGAGCTCTTCACGGTGGCTCCGGCAGTAGTCGAGGTCGTCCGAGAAGACGAACCAGTGCTTGTTCGGCAGGTGGTCGAGCTCGGCGGTCCGCACGACGAAGTCGCGGTAGTAGGCGTCGCCGTCCGCGATGCCGAGGGCCACCCGGTCGCCGCGCCTGATGTGCACGACGACGGCGTCCGTCTCCAGCATCTTCGCCTCCACGGACTTGGATGCCTCGGACTCGAACGGCGCCAGACGGATCGCTCGTTCCCAGGTCGGCTTCTGTTCGAGGAGGCGATAGCCGAGGAGTTCGTGCTTCGCGAGGACGTCGAGGTAGAGCGAGCCCGGCGGATTCGTCATCAACCGCTCGTAGCCGTCCAGATCGATGACCTGCACCGTCAGCGCCGAGGGGTACTCCCGGCGGTCGTAGCACGCCTTCAGGTGCATGCGGTCGGTGGCGAGGACCATCTCGCGCAAGCCCATCCGGTGATACTCGCTGCGATTGTCGCGGCGCTCCTTCAGGTCGCGGACCCGTGCAATGCGCAGCCGCCGGGAGACGAGCTCCGAGAACACGCCGTCCGCCTCGGTGAAGGGTAGGACGTCAGGACGGATGTGCGGGGTGTGCGCGATCATCTCGTCGTTGTCGTAGAGGAGATCGTCGAGATACAACCGGAGGCCGTGCTTCGTGCTGAGCGCGCGAGCGTGCACGTAGTAATAGAGCTGGTCGCCGAAGCCGCTCCGCAGACCGCACACCCGCGCCGACGGGTCGAACAGGAACCCGAGGTCGACGGCGGGCGCCCACTCCACGTCGTCGGGGAGTTGCCCATCCACCGTGAGGCAGAGCCGTTCGTTCTCGAGCACCTCGGCGTAGTCGACGGCCGACAGCGACCTGGTGAAGGCGGCGCGGTCGGCGAACTCGAGCCGGAACGGCTGCGTGTCGCCCCGCCTGGCGCGCTCGAAGTACATCCACCAGCTCTCGAGCACGTGGTCGAGTTCGTGCAGCCCGAGCGAGTACCCGCCCTCGACGAATCGGGAAGCATCCCAGTCGCCGGTCCGCGTCGTCCGTTCGACGGCCATGGGCCGTTCGGCCGCCGGGTCGACGATGAGGCGGACGTCGTCGGCGATGGGCACCGAGCCGTGCGCCTCGAACGACACGTCGAGACCGCCGTCGACGTAGACGTGCGGGTACGCGCGGAGGGTCTCCACGTTGCGGTCGAAACGTCGACGAGCCTCAATCACCGGGGCCGAGTCGGGGATGGCGCAGACGAGTCGTGCGACCTCGAGCCAGTCCGCGTGCGGCTCAGCGCCGACGAGGGCGGCGAGCGCCACGGCGTCGGAGTGCGAAACGGACGCCTGCGCGGAGATACGGCGGCGCACCGCGCCCTGCTGGACCCGTCGACCGCGGCTGAGCTGGCGATGCACCCACGCACCGAAGGCGGACGGGCCGGAGCTTCGAGAGCGCCCCGCCGATGTGCGCACGGACCCCCCTCCGCGCACGGCGGAGACGAGCTCCCGCTCGAGGGCCGCCTCGAAGTCCGGACCGAGCCGGAGGTCGCCCGGCGGTCCGTCGACCCGGGGCAGGAATCGCCGGGCGAGGTCGATGCGGCCGCACCCCGTCAGCTCCGCGAATCGCGCATCGAGCCCCTCGAGCAGCTCGCGGTGCGCCCGAAGCTCGGCGACCCGCCCGCGCGGTCGTACCTGCGCCCCGTCCCAGAAGAACTCGTGAACGGCGGACTCCACGAGGATGATGCGATCCGGCCCGTAGACCTCGCGCACGATGCCGGCGAACGCGTCGAAGTATGCGAGCTCGCGTTCCGACAGCGCGCGCAGCGCGGGTCGGACCGCCCTGCCCCGCTCGACCTCCGCCTCGACCCGCCGAGCGAGCCAGGAGTCCTCCGAGCTCGCCGACGTGTACCAGCTGTCACCCAGCTCGACGATCTGGAGGGATGCGCCGGTGAGGTCGACGACGAGCAGATCGGCGTGGACGTTCTCGAGCGCGGATGCGAGGGCTTTGCCGTGATCGAGGCGACTCCGCGGCGTGCTCTTCGCATCGCCGTCGGGGCTCTGCAGCTCGGCGTCCCGCGGGGCGGCGATCGTGAACGGGGAGACGCCGCTGATCCGGGAGACCACGGAGAAGTCGCGTTCGAGGCGGAGCCCGAGCTTCGAGACGTAGTCCTCGCCCAACACCTGCACCGTCGTCCCGTGCATCCGTCCCCCTTCATCGTGGCTCGTCGGACCCCGCTGCCCGGCCGCGCCGGTTCCGAGGCCGGCTCCGCCACGGCGAGCGGCACCGTGCCAGGGTACCGGTATCGCTTATCGAATCGGCGCTCCGGGTACGCTGTCAGGGGTGCGCCGCTGGAGCGCGCCGAAACCGAGGCGAGGACGAACTTGAGCAAGCGGGCGTTGATCACTGGAATCACGGGTCAAGACGGGTCATACCTCGCCGAGCTCCTGCTCGCCAAGGGGTACGAGGTGCACGGGCTGATCAGGCGTGCCTCGACCTTCAACACCGCGCGTATCGACCACCTGTTCGTGGACCCGCACGAGCGCGACGCGAAGCTCTTCCTGCACTACGGCGACCTCAGCGACGGAGCCCGACTCGTGACGCTCATGGCGCAGATCGACCCCGACGAGGTCTACAACCTCGCCGCGCAGTCCCACGTGCGGGTGTCATTCGACGAGCCGGAGCACACCGCGGACACCACCGGAACCGGCACGGTGCGTCTGCTCGAAGCGGTGCGGCTCTCCGGCATCCGAACCCGGTTCTACCAGGCCTCCTCCTCAGAGCTGTACGGGTCGACCCCGCCCCCGCAGAGCGAGACCACCCCGTTCCACCCGCGCTCGCCGTACGCGGCCGCCAAGCTCTACAGCTACTGGATCACGAAGAACTACCGCGAGGCGTACGGCCTCTTCGCGGTGAACGGGATCCTCTTCAACCACGAGTCGCCCCGCCGCGGCGAGACCTTCGTCACCCGCAAGATCACGCGCGCCGTCGCGAGGATCAAGGCCGGGCTCCAGTCCGAGCTCTACCTCGGCAATCTCGACGCAGTGCGCGACTGGGGCTACGCACCCGAGTATGCGCTCGGCATGTGGCAGATGCTCCAGGCGGACGAGCCCGACGACTTCGTCCTCGCGACCGGCGTGGGGTACACCATCCGCGACTTCCTCGACATCGCGTTCGGCCACGCCGACCTCGATTGGAACGAGTTCGTCAGGTTCGACGAGCGCTACCTCCGTCCCTCCGAGGTCGACGCACTGATCGGCGATCCCGCCAAGGCGCGCGAGCGACTGGGATGGGAGCCGTCCGTCGATGGAGCGGCGCTCGCCCGCATCATGGTCGACGCCGACATCGCCGCCCTCGAGGCCGGCACCGCCCACTGGGTCGACACCCCCGAGTCGGCCCCGTGGGCCGAGGCGCTGCGATGAAGGTCGTCGTCACGGGCGGTCGCGGCATGCTCGGCAGCGCGCTGGTGCGCGCGTGGGAGCGCGCCCACCCCGATGACGAGGTCCATGCCGTCACGCGGGACGACGCCGACCTCCGGGATCGGACCGCCACACGCCGGCTCTTCGAACGGATCTCGCCCGACCTCGTGCTGCACGCCGCAGCCAAGGTCGGCGGCATCAGTGCGAATGTCGCCTCGCCGACGGAGTTCCTCGCCGACAACCTCGCGCTCGATACCAGCGTCCTCGAGACGGCTCGCGAACTGGGCGTGCGCGACCTGATCTACTTCGGCAGCTCCTGCATGTACCCGCGCGACTACCGCCAGCCCCTCGTCGAGACCGATGTCCTGCAGGCGCCGCTCGAACCGACGAACGAGGGCTACGCGCTCGCGAAGATCACCGGCGCCAAGTACTGCGAATACGCGTCGCGGCAGTACGGCCTGAACTACCGGGTGGTGATCCCCTCGAATCTGTACGGACCGAACGACCACTACGGCAGCGAGGCGAGCCACCTCGTCGCCGCGACGATCTGGAAGGCGCACGTGGCCCGTGAGACGGGCGCGGACCACCTCGACGTCTGGGGCGACGGCACCGCGCGCCGCGAGTTCACCTACGTCGAAGACGTGGCGGAGTGGGTGGCTCGGGCCGCTCACGGGCTGGCCGATTGGCCGCCGCTGCTGAACGTCGGCCTCGGCCGCGACCACTCCATCCGCGAGTTCTACGAGTTCGCCCTCGAGACGGTCGGCTACGAGTGCGAGCTCAGCTTCGATCCTTCCAAGCCGGCTGGAATGCACCAGAAGCTCATGGACTCGTCGCTCGCGGCATCCTTCGGGTGGGCCCCGCCCACCGACATCCGCACCGGAATGGCGGCGGCGTACGCCGCCTTCCTGGGTTCCGCGACCACCCCCGACCACCGGACGGAGACCGCGCAGTGACGAGCGAGCAGCCCTGGTACCCATTGGCCACCACCACCTGGGACGACGCCGAGTACGCCGCCATGCAGGAGGTGATCGCGGGGGGCCGATTCACGATGGGCCCGAAGGTCCGTCGCTTCGAGGAGGAGTTCGCGCGCTTCACCGGGAGCCGCTACGCGGTGATGGTGAACTCGGGCAGCAGCGCCAACCTCCTCGGCATCGCCGCCGCCGCGTACAGCCCGCATCTCGGTCTCCAGCGCGGCGACGAGATCATCGTGCCCGCGGTGTCCTGGGCCACCACCTACTATCCGATCAGCCAGCTGGGATTCGTCCCCGTCCTCGTCGACGTCGATCCCGACACGCTCAACATCGATCCCGACCGCGTGCGAGCGGCCATCACCCCGCGGACCCGAGCGGTCTTCGCCGTGAACCTGCTCGGCAACCCGGCGGAGCTCGTGGACCTGCAGGCGATCTGCGCCGAGCACGGGCTTCTGCTCTTCGAGGACAACTGCGAGTCGCTCGGGGCGACGCTCGGCGGGCGCCAGACCGGGACGTTCGGCCTCTTCGGCACCTACAGTTCGTTCTTCTCGCACCACATCTCGACGATGGAGGGCGGCCTCGTCGTCACGGACGACGAGTACCTCTACCAGGCCATGCTCTCCATGCGCGCGCACGGCTGGACCCGCGAGCTGCCCGCGGACAACCTGATCCACCCCAAATCCGGCGACCAGTTCGACGACCTCTTCCGGTTCGTGCTCCCGGGGTACAACCTGCGTCCGCTCGAGCTCTCGGGCGCCTTGGGCATCGAACAGCTCGCCAAGCTGCCCTCGCTCATCGCCGGGCGTCAGGAGAACGCTCGAACGTTCGTGGCCGAGTTCCAGGATCTGCCCGGAATCCGGATCCAGCGCGTGGCTGCCGACGCCGAGTCGAGCTGGTTCGGATTCTCGATGGTGCTCACCGGTCAGCTCGCAGGACGCCGCACCGAACTGGTGCAGGTCCTGACTCGAGCGGGCATCGAATCCCGCCCGGTCGTCGCCGGCAACTTCGCCCGGAACCCCGTCATGCACCACCTCGACGCCCGCGTCGACGGAGAGCTGCGCGCCGCGGACGAGATCCACACCGACGGTCTGTTCATCGGGAACCACCACTACCCCGTGCCAGAGCAGATCGCCGCGGTGCGCGAGCTGCTCGCCTCGTTCTGAACCGCGGGGTCCCCATGAATCTGAAGTCATCGCTGTACCGCACGTTGGGCGCACCTCGCCTCCTCCCGGTGCGAGAGGCCGCCCGGGACGTCCTCGGGCGGAGCTACGGCGTTCGGCGACGGATCCTCTCGGCCGTTGCCCCGGATCGCGCCGCGGCGGGTGTCCTCACGGTGGTGGTGCCCGTCTACAACGTCGAGGCGTATCTCGAGACCATGCTCCGATCTCTCCTCCGGCAGCGCTACCGGGCCCTCGACGTCGTGATCGTCGATGACGGGAGCACGGATGGCAGCAATCGGATCGCGAGGAGATTCCGCCGCCTGGACCCGCGGGTGCGCATCATCCGGCAGGAGAACGCCGGCCTCGGTGCGGCGCGCAACACCGGGGCACGTGCCGCCCGGGGCGAGTTCCTCGCGTTCGTCGACAGCGACGACACCGTCGACCGGCACGCCTACCGATACACGATCTCGACGCTGCGGCGCACCGGATCCGACTTCGCGGTCATGCCGTACCGCCGCCTGGTGCGCAACGCCGAGCACCCCGCCGGACCGTGGATCGCCGAAGCGCACGCCGAGGAGCGCTTGGGCGCCCGGCTGTCGGACGACCCGTCCATCCAGGTGAACGCCGTCGCCTGGAGCAAGGTCTACCGCACGAGCTTCTGGCGCGCGCACGGGCTGAGCTTCCCCGAGGGAATCCTCTACGAGGATCAGCCCGTCTCGACGCGCGCGTACGCACTCGCGGACCGGTTCGACGTCCTCACGCACCCAGCGATCAACTGGCGGGTGCGGGATGACGGGTCCTCGATCTCACAGGCCGTGCTGAACGTGCGGAACACGAGGGACCACCTGCGGGTCGCCCTCGACTCGCTCGGCTTCCTCGCGGCGAACGGGCTGACGGCGGCGCGCCGAGCCCGGCTCGAGCAGCTCCTCTCGAACGACTATTCGCACATGATCCCGATGCTCCCCGACGCGAGCGCCGAGCAGTGGGACGAATTCGTCTCCGCGCTGCGCACGCTCGTGGAGGAGGTGGGCGACGAGCCCGAGATCTGGGAGAGCGTCCCGGCCCGCAACAAGGTCGCCTTCTCATTGATCACGGCGGATCGCCGCGACGACCTCACGGCGTTCCTGCTGGGCGGCGGCTGGCAGGCCGATCAGCTCGAATCGCGCGTGGTGGGCGGGACCATCGAAGCCGACTTCGGCCGCCTCACCGAGCACCTCGCCGGGGTCGCCCCCGAGGCCTTCCGGCTCAGCGAGTTCCAGACGCGGTTGCGCAGCCGTACCCAGCGCATCCGGTGGCTGGACGACGGGCGGCTCGAACTGCACGGGCACGCTGCCATCACCGGGCTGGACCCGGCCACCCACGACGTCGACATCTCCGCGCAGCTCGTCCTCGACCAGACCCGAGTCCCAATCGAGATCGGCTGGGCGGAAGACGAGCTCCGTACGGCGTCGTTCGCCACCCCGAACACCGACGGCACAAAGGCGCACTTCCGCCTCGTCGTCGATCCGGTCGCCGCCGGCGTGGAACCCGGGGACTGGGCGATCGAGCTGACGCTCACCTCCGGCGGGATCTCGCGAAGCGGGCGCCTGCAGGATCGCCGCTCGAGCGGGGACGCACCCGCACGGCTGCTCCCCCATGGCGTGGTCGTCGACGCCGTTACCGATCACCGCGGATACCTCGTGCTGCGTGCGAGCCGACCGACCGTGACCCTCTCGAACGCCGAACTCGACGGCGATCGGCTGCGGATCCGCGGCCGAGCCGCTGAAGCGGTGACCGCGATCGCGCTCGTGCCGGCGGACGACCGGTTCGCGATCCCCTCGGTCGTCGCCAAAGTGCAGCCGGGTGACCGCGACTACGCCGTCGAACTCGAGCTGCCCGCGGCGAAGACGGCGCCGCGCTCGCCGCGGAACCAGCAGGTCTGGCGTCTCGAGGCCCGGAAGGCGGGAGGCGACTGGGCCGCCGTCATCGCAGATCCGGTCATTCCCCTTCGCGGCGCCCCCGGCGACGGACCGGTCCGGGTCGAGCGGCGCCCCAGCGGATCGCTCGTGCAGCCCCGGATCGAACCCGCAGATCCGACGCGGATCTACTACCCGGGGCACGCCGCGCTCGTGATTGCACGGACCCGCAGCGCCGAACTGCAGTCGTTCGAGCTCGTCGAGGACGCGCTCGTTGCACGGTTCACCGCAATCGGCCTCCCGGCGGCCGGTGCCACGGCGGTGCTGCGTTCGGCGAAGCACGAGATCCGGAGCGAAGAGCTCAGCTCCGTCGACGGTGAGCTCGTCGCATGTTTTCCGCTGAAGTTCTCGATGTGGGGTCGACCGCCACGGATCGCCCCCAGCGGCACCTACCGCCTGCGCATCGAATGGGGCGGAACGAGCATCGTGCCCGTCGACGCCGGCGCGTTCGCCGCCCAGCTCCCGCTCGAGTTCGCTCGCCCGGACGCCCGGTTGTGGGTGCAGCAGAACCCCGCAGGGCACCTGCGAGTCGAGATCGCCCCACCGCTCGATCAGCAGGAGCGCAGCCGATACTGGCAGCGGCGGATGCGGGAGGCGAGCTCGCTCACCGCGGCGGATCGACCGGCCCGGCCCGCGGTCTTCTTCCGCTGCCTGTACGGCGAGGTCACCGGCGATTCCGCAGAGGCGGTCCACCATGAGCTCCGACGTCGCGGCAGCGACCTCGAGCTGATCTGGTCGACCAAGGACCACGGCGTCCCGGTTCCCGAGGGTGGGACCCGCGTCCTGGAGCAGTCGGAGGACTTCTATCGGGCCATCAACGGCTCGAAGTACCTCGTCTTCAACGTGCACCAGCCCGATTGGTTCGTCCGCGGGCCGGAGCAGGTCGTCATCCAGACCATGCACGGCTACCCGTTCAAGCTCGCGGGCCGTCGGCACTGGGAGGCGAGCGGGCTGCCGCCCGCGCGAATCGCCTCGTTCGAGGCCCGGGCCGCCGAGTGGGACTACTTCGTCTCCCCTGCAGCGTATGCGACCCCGCTGCTGGAGGAGTTCCTGCCCCGCGACGAATGGCGGGGGCGGATGCTCGAGCTCGGCTATCCGCGGAACGACGTGCTCCTCCGACCGGGCGGCGAGCAGATCCGCCAGCGCGTTCGTGCTGAACTCGGGATCCCCGACGATCGGACGGCGGTGCTCTATGCGCCGACCTACCGCGACTACCTCTCCCTCGACGAGTTCCGCGCTCGGCCGATCGCCTCGCTCGACCTCACCCGACTCGCTCGGAAATTCGCCGACACGCACGTGCTGCTGGTGCGTGGACACGTCATGAACTCCCGAGTCGGGTACTCCGTCGCCGGCCCGAACATCATCGACGTGACCGACCACCCGTCGATCACCGACTTGACGCTTGCCTCGGACGCGGCCATCCTCGACTACTCCTCATTGCGCTTCGACTACGCGCTCACCGGCAAGCCGATGCTGTTCCACGTCCCGGATCTCGACGAGTACTTCGAGGGTCGGCCGCCGATGGTGCCGTACGCAGCCACCGCGCCCGGCCCGTGGGTCGGCACCTTCCACGAGGTGGCGAGCAAGCTGGCCGACCTCGGCGCGGTTCGCGCGGAGTATGCCGGCGCCGTCCAACGGTTCCGGGAGGAGTACCTCGAACTCGAGGACGGCCGCGCGGCGGCCCGCCTCGTCGATGCGGTGTTCGTCCCTCGCGGCGACGCCTGAGCGGCGGGACCGCTACGCGGTCGGCCGGCCGGCCGCGCTCGGCGGATTCGCACCGGGGGCAGCGGGCTCGGGACGATTGCGTCGCCGGGGCACCACGCCGCCGATGCGCTGCCGAAGCCGCTTCAGCACGCGACGGAAGCCGACCTCCCGCTGCAGCCGGAACAGCCTCGGGGCGAGGCCCCGCGAGCGTTTCATACTGATCGGGAACGATCTCGTGATCTCGCTAATCGGCTTGCCTCTGAGGAACGCGACGAGGTCGCGCAGCCGGAGCGCGGGCGCGAACTCCCGTTCGAGTCCCCCGAGTTCTACGGCGTCGCGCAGCGGGGCGATCAATTCCACGTAGTCGGTGAAGCCCGGCTGCGTGCGGAAGTGCTCGAAGCCGAAGCGGAAGGCGTCGCGAGCGAGCTGCGCATGATCGAACGCGGGCAGGGCGAGGAAGTCGGCCGCGAACGCCGGCATCAGTCGCTCCATGGCGTCGAGCAGTTCCGGGTTGTGCGCCCGCGGCGAGATGCGCGGCACCAGGCGATCGTCGATGCGCTCGTACCCTTCGGTCGTGCCGTAGGGCAGGTTCGCGAAGATCGCCTCGATGAGCAGCAGCGAGTAGGACGCCGAGGTGTAGTTGTGCCGTTCGGCCGAGGTGGCCGACGGGTAGATGCTCCGCGCGTAGTAGAAGGGTGCGCCCGTGCCGATCCCCATCGACTCGAAGAGCCGGACCAGGCAGTCCTGGGTGTAACCGCGGCCCCAGTACTCGACGAAGGCGAACCGCTCGCCGAAGTCGATCTCCTGAGCCAGGTAGGCCGTCGTCAGCGCTCGATCGGCGTTCGCGATCTCGGCGAGCCGGCCGCGGTACGCGTGCGAGGCCCGCATCGTCTCGACGATGCCGGCGGCCTCGTGCGCGTTGAAGCTGCCCGCGGCGCGGAACTTCGCGAACTCGGGGAAGAGCGCGAGCAGTTCGCGCTCGTCGAGCCGGGAGGCCTCGACGAGGCCGGCGAAGCTGCGGATGCCGCCGAAGCTCCCGTGCGGGGCGAAGGTGTCGTCGTCGATCCCGTCGAGCTGCGACGCCAGCCGCCACGCCCGCCTCGATCCGTAGATGTAGCGGGTCTTCAGCGGAAGTCCCAGCTCCTCGATGCAGCGCTCCGCGATGCGATGGAGCAGGTGTCCGTCTCGGGAGATGAAGTAGAGCGTCTCGTATCCGCGGCCGACGGCGTCCTGGACCGCCCAGAGCACGTAGGGGACGAGGTAGAGCGCGGCAGTGCGGTAGGCGAAGAGCTCCTCCTGCGACAGCTCGCCGAAGCGCTGCTCGCGGAGCATGCCCGCGAGCAGGTACCCGTCGTACGAGCCGATGGTGTTCGCCATCGCCTGCTCGTAGGCGTCGAACACCGGCGTCGCGAGCTTCACGGTCGTGATGCCGAGTTCTGCGGCCATCCGGATGTCGGCGTGCGCGTTGTCGCCCGTGTGCACCCATCGCTCGAAGTCGTAGCCGACGTCCACGAACGCCCGGAGGTAGAGCTGCTTCGTCGACTTCTGCACGCCGAGCTCGCTCGACAGGTAGAGCGGCAGCTCCGCGAGCAGCGGATCGGCGCGCTCCAGCATGCGCGCGATGACCGGACGAGGGAGGTACATGTCGCTGATCAGGATGACCCGCTCCCCCGCCTCGTGCAGTTCACGCACCCTGGCGACGATCTCGGCATCCGGCACCACGTCGCGGAGTTCGTACTCGACCTCCCACGCCTTGATCCGGTCGAGCTGGGTCCGATCGAGATCGAAGAGCCGCCCGATCCGCTCGTAGATCGAGTCGAAAGTGATCTCGAACTCGGCCCCGGCTGCGCGGCGCGGGTCCTTCCGCAGTCCTTCGCGGACGGCGGCCTCGCTCTGCTGGCGCACCTCGACGAACCGCTGCGCGAGGAACTGGGGGAACTCGTCGCCGGCTCGGGCGATCTCGCGACGGACCGCGAGGAAGATCGAGACCGGCCGCACGGCGCGGCGGTGCATGACCGTGTCGAAGACGTCGAAGCTGTACAGCGTCGGCAGTTCGACATCGCGCACCACGTACTGCAGCGCATGCTCGATGATGCGCTCGATGGAGGCGTCGTCGTCATAGGACCAGAATCGTTCGCGCAACTCGTCGAGCTCCGGCTCGGCCACGCGGTTGTCGCCGCTCAGCGCGGTCAGGAGCGCCGGGAAATCCGTCGCGATGGTGCCGCGGGAGAGCTCGAGGTAGTCGAGACCCGGCTCCAGCGCCGTCGGTGCGTCGAGGTCGTACACGTAGCGGATGAACGAGGTCACCCCGGCGGCGATGAGGTCGTAGTGGATCGAGGAGTAGTCGACGATCGCCGTGTCGATCTGGTCGAACACCTCGTAGACGTCGTGGGCGTTGTCCCAGAACAGCAGCCGCGGGTGCTGCCCGTAGCGCCGCTCGAGCTCGCGATACGCGCGGTCGCCAACGAGTTGCGGGTGCATCTTCAGGATCAGGAGCTGATCGTTCTCCTCGAGCACCCGGACGAGCGCGTCGAAATCGGGCAGCGCTCGGGTCAGGAAGCCGGCGTTGCCGCTCAAGCGATAGGTCGGCGCGTACAGCACCACGTTCGTCTGCGCTGACAGCCCCCTGCCCGTTCGGAGTTCGTGCTCGAACGTCGTCATCGGGATGCGGGTCCGAGGCAGGGTGTTCTGCGGATACCCGGCGCGGATCACCTGCGACTCGTCGAAGCCGATCTGCTCGCGGAAGTGCGTCTCCATCATCGGCGAGGTCACGAGGAACAGCTGCGTATCGCGGTAGGCCTTGTTGTTGCGGATGTACTTCGCCGCGATCCGCGGCAGAAGCATGCCGGTCGTCATCGCCCGCTCGACGCGCTTGACGCCGACGCCGTGCCAGAGGTTCAGCAGCACGATCCCGCGCATGGCCGCGGGGATCCGCTCCTTCACCTGATTGACGACGAAGACCCCGGCCGCGCGCTGGATCCGGAGGCTCCCGGCACCGGTGAACGGGATCGCCTGGTAGCCCAGCGACCGGATGCGGCGGACGACCGCGGGCGAATCGGCGATCCAGTACGCGTCGAGGTCATCGCGGAAGCGGCTCACGAAGTGGAACAGCCACTTCGGGTTCCCCGAGAAGTCCGCCGCATTGAAGAGCCAGATTTGCCTGTCCCGTACCGCATCTCCCACGCGATTCCGCGCCTTCCACTCACCGCAGCGACCCGCCGCGTGCCCCACCGCCCGGGCGCATCCCGCCGGACGAGCCGCACTGCGGCCGGAAACAGATCCTAGTATCCCAAATCACATTCGGAGATTAGGCTCCACCATCGATGCCCGCTACCATCGAAGGAGCATGCGCTGCGCCAACCCGCACGTGTGTTCATGCAGGCCGAAACCCGCGCCTGACGCCGCATGCCCGAAGGAGTGAGTCCCACTGAAAACGACCGCCGTCGTCCTGGCCGGAGGGGTCGGCACCCGTGTCGGCCTCGGCATGCCGAAACAGCTGATCCGCATCGCCGGCAAGGCGATCGTCGAGCACACGCTGGAGCGGCTCGATGCGAACCCGGCCATCGACGCGGTGCTCGTCGTGATGAACGCCAGCGCGATCCACGAGCTCGACCATCTGCGCGACGACGCGCGGTTCACGAAGCTCGTCGACATCATCCCCGGCGGCGAGACCCGCAACGACAGCACGAAGGCCGCCCTCGCCGTGCTCCCCGCCGAGGGCAAGGTGCTCTTCCACGACGCGGTCCGGCCGTTCCTCGACGACCGCATCATCGACGACTGCGTCGCCGCGCTCGACGAGTACGACGCGGTCGACACCGCGATCCCCTCCGCCGACACGATCATCGAGGTCGACGAGCACTCCGTGATCGCCGGCATCCCGAAGCGGGCGGCCCTGCGTCGGGGACAGACGCCGCAGGGCTTCCGCCTCCCGGTCATCCGCCGCGCCTACGAGCTCGCGGCCGACGATCCCGCCTTCGCGGCGACCGACGACTGCGGTGTCGTGTTCACGTATCTGCCCGAGGTGCGCATCAAGGTGATCGAGGGCACGGCCGAGAACATGAAGGTCACCGAGCCGCTCGACCTGCACATCGCGGACAAGATCTTCCAGCTGCAGTCCGCCTCCTTCGCCGCGCAGGCGAGCGACGCCGAGCTGCCGAGCCTCGAGGGGCGCTCCGTCGTCGTGTTCGGCGGCAGCTACGGCATCGGCGCCGCGATCGCCGAGCAGGCCCGCACCGCCGGGGCGACCGTGCACGCCTTCAGCCGCAGCATCACGGGCACCGACATCAGCTCGCGCAAGGCCGTGCGGCGGGCGCTCGCCGCAGCCGCCGAGTCGGGCCCGATCGACTACGTCGTCGTCACGGCGGGCGTGCTCACGATGTCCGAGCTCACCCGCACGTCGAAGAAGCGCCTGCGGCGGACGGTGGAGACCAACCTCGTCGGGCCGGCCAAGGTCGCCCAAGAGGCCTACCCCTACCTCGAGGCCTCCGGCGGGCAGCTGCTGCTCTTCACGTCCAGCTCCTACACGCGGGGCCGCGCCGGCTACAGCATGTACTCGGCGACCAAGGCCGGCGTGGTCAACCTCACGCAGGCCCTCGCCGACGAGTGGGCCGATGCCGGGGTCGCGGTCAATTGCATCAATCCGCAGCGCACCCGCACCCCGATGCGGGTGCAGGCGTTCGGGGAGGAGCCGCCCGCGACCCTGCTCGACCCCGACGAGGTGGCCCGGGTCTCGCTGGCCGTGCTCGACTCCGGGCTCACCGGTCAGGTGGTCGACGTGCGCGTGCAGCCGGCCACGCCGCCCGTGCGCCGCACCACGGGGAGCTGAGCCGCCGCGCTACGCTTGACCGCATGACCCCGGCCCGGCGCGACACGCTCGTGGGCGCGTACGCGACCTTCGCCTTCTTCACGCTGTTCGCCGGCCAGTTCTGGCGGAATCTGCTCGGCTGGTGGGGCTTCGGGGCCGTCGCGCTCCTCGTGATCGCCGGCGGTGTGTGGCTCGTCCTCACGGTGCGCCCCGCCTGGAGCTGGCGGCGCGTGCCGAAGTCGACCCTGGTCTTCGCGCTCATCGCGACGGCGTCGATCGCCTGGTCGGCCTACCCGGCCTCCTCGGTACTCGGGGTCGCGCTCGCCCTCGTCACGATCTTCGTCGGCGTGGCCCTCGCCGTCTCGCTGAGCTGGAACCGCCTCGCTCGCGCCCTCGCCGGCGCCCTGAAGTGGATCCTCGCCCTCTCCCTCCTCTTCGAGCTGTGGGTGGCGGTCTTCGTGCGAGCGCCGCTGCTGCCGAACTTCCCCGATTTCGAGGTGACGGGCGAGAAGCTGCCGATGGCGTTCTATTGGTCGCGTGGGCTCCTGCTCGGCGGCGGCCCGATCGAGGGCATCGTCGCGAGCCGCAACCTGCTCGCGATGGTCGCGCTGCTCGCCGTCATCCTGTTCGCCACGATGCTCGCGGCCGGCAGCGTGCGCCGCGGCCCCGGCATCGCCTGGCTCGTCGTCGCCCTGCTCACCCTCGCGCTGACCCGCTCGGCGACGGTGATCCTCGCGGGCGCCCTCGTCGCCGTCGCCCTCGGCTTCGCGCTGTGGGCCCGCCGGGTCGGGCCGGAGCGGCGCCGACGAGTCTACGCGACGGCGCTCGCGGCGCTCGTCGCCGGCGCGACCGCCCTGATCGCCGGCTGGGACGTCCTGCTGCGCCTCTTCGGCAAGGGCGAGGACCTCACCGGGCGCCTCGACATCTGGAACGCCGTCCTCGGCATGGCGCTCGAGCGGCCGTGGTCCGGCTGGGGCTGGATCGGCTACTGGGCCCCCTGGGTGCCCGAGTTCGAGGATCTCGCCGTGCGGAAGGGGGTCACCTATCTGCAGGCGCACGACGCCTGGCTCGATGTGTGGATGCAGCTTGGCGTGCTCGGCCTGCTCGCCTTCGCCGCCATCGTGATCGGCGCGCTCTGGCGCAGCTGGTTCCTCGCGGTCGACCCGCCGATGGATGCGATGGGCGGCCGGCTCCGGCACACCGCCGCCTCGCTCGCGCCGCTCCTGCTGCTCGTCGCCTTGATCGGCCAGAGCTTCGCCGAGAGCCGGCTGCTCGTCGAGGGCGGCCTCGCGCTCCTCGTCGTCATCGCCTGGTCGACGAAGCGCGGCCAGTGGCAGCCGGAGCCGATGCCCGCAGAGGCGCCGCCCGTCCCAGCCCACCGGCTGCCGCCGCAGGCGGACGCATGATCCGGAGCGTTCGCCGATGACCGAACGCACGGCCGTCGCGGCCCTGCGCGAGTTCGCCGGGTCCGCGCGCTTCGCCCAGGCCCTCACGCTGATCGCGATCGGGCTCGCGTTCTCGACGCACGCGATCCGGAGCCTCATCGGCTGGCCGGGACTGCTCGCCGCGCTGACGGCCCTCATCGCCCTCTGCGGCGTCTCACTCGTCGCCAGGTGGCGCGCGGTCGAGTGGTACGGCATCCTCCCGCTCACCATCCTCGTCTTCGTCGGCTGGTGCGCGGCCTCGGTCATCTGGAGCGCCACCCCCGCACGGAGCGCCGCGGGGGTGGCGTACCTCGTCGCCTTCACCGTGCTCGGCGTCTACGTCGCGCTCATGCGCGACACGATCCAGATCGTCCGGGCCTTCGGCGACGTGCTGCGGCTGCTGCTGTCGGTCTCGCTGGTGCTCGAGGTGCTGTCCGGTCTGCTGCTCGACCTGCCGATCGTCTTCCTCGGCATCAAGGGCGACCTCGCCTCCCTCGGCCCCATCCAGGGGCTCTTCGGCTCCCGCAATCTGCTCGGCTTCGTGGCCCTCATCGCGCTGCTGACCTTCGTCATCGAGTGGCGCACCAAGAGCGTGCTGCGCGGTCGCGCGATCGCCTCGTTCGTCCTGGCGGCCGGATGCCTCGTCCTCTCCGGCTCCCCCACCACCTGGATCGCCCTCGGCGCAGCGCTCGTCGCGACCCTCGCGCTCTACGGCCTGCGCCGGGCCCGGCCGGCGACGCGCCGGAACTGGCAGCTCGCCCTGATCAGCACCGGCATCGTCGCCGTGGTGCTCGGCTGGGCGTTCCGGGTGCAGATCATCGAGGCACTCGACGCCCGCGGAGAGTTCGACGTACGGCTCGACGTCTGGCGAGAGCTCTCCCGGTACCTCAACACGAACCCGTTGCAGGGCTGGGGGTTCGTCGGGCCGTGGCCCGACCGCATCCCGTACACGTGGATCGAGGTGGCCACCGGCCGCCCGCACGAGTCCGCCCTGAACGCGTATATGGACGCCTACTTCCAGGTGGGCGTCATCGGCGCGCTGCTGCTCGTCGCGCTCGTCGGCGTCGCCCTGGTGCGCGCCTGGCTGCTCGCCTCGAACCGCCGCAGCGTCGTCTACGCCTGGCCCGCCATGATGCTCGTGGTGATCGCGGTCACGAGCTTCGCCGAGAGCTTCGCACTGCTCGAGGGCGGCTGGATGCTGCTCGTCGTCTGCGCGGTGAAGGCCGCCAGGGACATGAGCTGGCGGGACGCGCTCGCCGTGAGCGCACGTTGAGCGCAGCGGACTAGAATCATCGGGATGTCCGCACCGCAGTCCCCCGCCGACCTGTCGGGCTTCGTCGTCCCCGGCACCAGTCGCGGCATCGCGGACGTGTTCCGCTACCGCTATCTGCTGCGGCTCCTGGTCCGCAAGGGCGTGCTGACGCGCTACCACGGCTCGGTCCTCGGTTGGGCCTGGTCGTACGTGAAGCCGACCGCCCAGTTCTTCATTTACTACGTCGTCATGGGCGTCTTCCTCAACCTCAACCGGGGCATCGAGGCGTTCCCCATCTACCTGTTCTCGGGCATCGTGGTCGTGAACCTCTTCAACGAGGCGTTCGGCAACGCGACGAAGTCGGTCGTGAACAACAAGGCGCTCGTGAAGAAGATCTACCTCCCGCGTGAGCTCTTCCCGATCGCCGACGTCTTCATCGCCTTCGTGCACTTCCTGCCGCAGCTGAGCATCCTTCTCGTCGTCTGCCTCTTCGCGGGCTGGGTGCCGACGGTCGTCCAGCTCGCCGGAGCGCTGCTCGCGATCCTCATCGTGCTGCTGCTCGCGACCGGGCTCGGCATGATCTTCGGCGCCGTCAACGTCTCGTACCGCGACGCCCAGAACCTCGTCGAGCTCATCCTGCTCTTCGCGACCTGGACCTCGCCCGTGCTCTACTCGTTCACCATGGTGCGCGACAAGGCGCCCGGCTGGCTGTTCGACCTCTACATGGCCAACCCGCTGACCGCCGCGGTCGAGCTGTTCCACTCGGCGTTCTGGTACCCGACGACCTCCGAGCTCGCCGAGCGGCCAGAGCACCTGTGGCTCTTCGCCGGCACCGCGGTCGTCATCGCCCTGGTGCTGCTGCTCCTCGGGCAGCTCACGTTCCGGAAGCTGGAGGGGCGTTTTGCCCAGGACCTCTGACCCCCGGCCCCGCATCATCATCGAGGGCGTGCGCAAGACGTACCGCCTGCAGCACACGCAGTCCTTCAAGGAGACCTTCGTCGCCTGGATTCAGCGCAAGCGGATCTCGACGAGCTTCGAGGCGCTCGACGAGATCGACATCACGGTCGGCGAGGGCGAATCCATCGCGCTGCTCGGCTACAACGGCTCCGGCAAGTCCACGCTCCTGAAGCTCGTCTCTGGCGTGCTGCGGCCCGATGCCGGCCGTGTTCTCACCCGGGGTCGCGTCGCCGGGCTCATCGAGGTCGGCGCCGGCTTCCACCCCGACCTCAGCGGGCGTGAGAACGTCTACCTGAACGCGGCGATCCTCGGCATGTCGAAGGACGAGATCGACGCGAAGTTCGACGAGATCGTCGAGTTCTCCGAGATCGGGGAGTTCATCGACACCGAGGTGAAGCACTACTCCTCGGGCATGTTCGTGCGGCTCGCCTTCTCGGTGGCCATCCACACCTCGCTCGACATCCTGCTCGTCGACGAGGTGCTCGCGGTCGGCGATGCGCCGTTCCGAGAGAAGTGCAAGGCGAAGATCCGCGAGCTCGTCGCGGCCGAGAAGACGCTCTTCATCGTGAGCCACGATCTCGGCATGGTCTCCGACCTGTGCAGCCGGGGCATCGTGCTGCGGCGGGGCCGGATGGTCTTCGACGGCGAGATCGCCACGGCGATCGAGACGCTCAAGGCGTCCAAGCGCTGACGGAGTGAGCGCCGAGCGCGGCTCAGCGCGCGGCGTCCTCCCGCCGAAGCCCCTCGAACACGAGGTCGTACAGCTCGGCCGCCCGCCGCGCCTCCGAGCGGAGTTCGTCGAGTTCGCGCCGCAGCTCGGCGATCTCGCCCTCGAGTCGCGCGACCTCGGGCGACGACGTCGGCCGGGTCTGACGCGGTCGCCCTGCGAGCCTGGACATCGCTCGACGGATCCTGCTCATCGCACTTCCTTCCGGGGCCTCGTGCCCTCGCTCGACGAAGCTGCCGCTCCGAGCTCGACCGTGGTGAACCGCCGCATGCCGGCGCTCGTCCGACGATACCCCGTACCGAGGACGCGGAACGACAGTCCGAACGGGGCGATCTCCTGGGCGAGCCACTCCAGGGGCAGATGCCAGGTGTCGGGCCGCACGTGCTCGTAGTGCAGCGAGGGGTTCACCGGGAAGGACGCCACGGCACGCCCCGATGCGCCCAGCACGAGCTGCAGGAACCGGAATACGTTCGCCCGCGTCTGGCGGGTGAGGTAGGCGAGGACGTCGCTCAGCAGCACGTTCGGCGCCGCCCCCGACTCGAGCTCCTCGGCAGCCAGCGCGAGGAGCTCGCGCCGGTCGGCGGCGTTCACCCGACGGACTTCGAAGCGACCGCCGGAGAGCTGTTCGGCGGCCGTCACGGCGCCGAGCGCGTAGTCGGCGGCCAGCACCCGGTGCCCGCGCTCGGCGAGCAGCCGGGAGTTCTCGCCGATCCCGCTGCCGAGGTCGATGATCCGGGCACCCCGGGGCACCAGCCGGTCGAGCTGCTCCGCATCGGCGTACCAGCCGGCCGCGGCCCGGCCGATCCAGTCCTCCCAGAAGTGACGATTGAGGTCGTAGACGCCGAACCAGTTCTCGAAGCGGCGCCGCGTCGACGACGGCGTGCGGAATCGGAACGAGGGGTCGGGAGTGCGCCAGCCGGGCCCGTAGCAGAGGGCGAGCCAGCGTTCGGGATCGGCGACGGCCGGGAACTCCCGCCCGGCGAGCCGGACGGTGCCGAGCGGGAGGATCGCCTCGACCGGCAGCTCGCCGCGCACGGCGATCGGCTGATGGTACGTGCCGTCGTGGTGAAAGCCGAGGAACACGTCGACGTGGGCGGTGCCCCGCTCCCCCGTGATGATCACCTGCAGGTGCGCATCGCTGTGGCGCACGACCCGGTGCGACGCGGACTCGAGTGTGCGCTGGATGCGGTAGGAGGCGAGCGACACGTCGGTCGGCCCGAGCTCGCCGAGATAGACGAAGACGTCGACGTCGTCGTCGCGCTCGATGATCTCACCTGAGCGGATGGCGCCGAGCAGGGTCCCGCCGGTGATGCTGACCGTGTACCCGCCGCGCTCCAGCACCTCGACGACCTGTTCGAGGCCGTCGATGAGCAGCGCGTGCAGGTCCCGGCTCGGCGCGCTCGCGAGTTTGCCCCACTTGTCGACGACGAGCCCCGCCTGCCCCAGCGAGCGGAGATCGCGACCGAGTCGCGGCTCGCCGAGCGAGTAGCGCCCGGTGGCGAGCACCGCCCCCTGGGCCGAGCGCACCGCGACGACACCGCTGCCGCTCAGATAGGGGTGCAGGGCGCGCGGCCACGGGATCCGATGCGTGCGTGGCCCGGGCCGCTCGGTCTTGCCCGACCAGAGCCGGATGCCGCCGATCTCGACGTCGACGTCGAGCTCGCGCTCCCCGGCCTCAGCGGGCCACTCGATCCAGCGACGCCTCGCAGTCAGCGGGCGCGGGAGCGCGCGGGGCATCGGCTGAGTAGACATCGCACCTCCATGCCCCCGTCGGCCGTTCGCCGTCTCCCGCACCCCCAGTCTATGCACAAGCATTCGCGCCGCCTCCCGGATGCGGGCTCCCCGGTGGGGCAGAATGGATCGACTGCCCCTCCCCCCGGGCAGCGACCCTGCCCGAGGAGCCCCCGCCGGATGAAGAAGAGCACCGCAGCGCGGTTCGCCGGGGGCTACGGCCTGTCCGTCGTGCTGAGCGGGATCGTGAGCCTGGCGGTGATCCCGACCGTCATCATCGCGGCCGGCGACGCCGCGTGGGCGGCGATCGCGGTCGCGCAGGCCGTCGCCGGCTTCGCCGCGGTGTTCGCGGTGTACGGCTGGGGCGTGGTCGGGCCGACCAGGGTCGCCGAACTCGACCGGGCGGGTCGCGGCACGTACTTCGCCGACTCCCTGCTGAGCCGGCTGTGGCTCGCAGCGGTGATCGTGCCGGCCGCGGTGGTGATCGCCGTGGTCCTCGTTCCCGACGCTCAGCTCCTGGCGGCGCTGACGGTCGCCGCGGGCACGCTCGTCGGGCTCGGCGCGGGGTGGTTCTTCGTCGGCGAGGCGAGCCCGCTCCGCTTCCTCCTCCTCGACACGATGCCGCGGCTGCTCGGCACCATCGCCGGGGCGGTCGTGCTCGGCTTCACCGGCAACGCCATCTGGTTCGCCGGCCTCCAGCTCGTCGGCGTCGTCATCGCGGCGATCGCGAGCAGCTGGAACATCATGCGGCGCTATCCCGCCGGGCCGTTCACCCTCTCGCCGGCTCGGGCCGTCCGCAACCTCGCCGGCCAGGCCGCGCCCGTGACCATGTCGGCGACCTCCTCGGTCTACCTGAACGTGCCGATCGTGCTGGTGGAGCTCTTCATCCCCCAGGCGACGGCGGTCTACGCCCTCGCGGAGCGCATCGTCCGACTCGCCCTGTACGCGACGCGGCCCATCGTGCAGGTCGCGCAGGGCTGGGTGCCGACCGGGGATCCGGTGCGGACGGCGCAGCGCGCCCGCACGGTGACCCTCGTCGCCCTCGCGCTCGGCGCGCTCGGCGGTCTCTGCTACGCCCTCGCGGGGCCGTGGATCGGCAGCGTGCTCTCGGGGGGCTCGCTCGAGATCACGAGCGCCCTCGCCATCCCGATGGCCATCAACCTCTTCGCCATCCTGGCCTCCCAGCTGACCGGCTTCGCGTGCCTCACGGCGCTCGGTCTCGAGCGCGTGCTGGCGAGCAGCACGGTCGCCGGCGCCATCGTCGGCACCGTGTGCATGATCCCGCTCATGCTGCTCCTCGGCGTTCCGGGGGTCGCCTGGGGGCTCGCCGCCGCCGAGCTCTGCGTGCTCGGTCTCCAGCTCCTCCGGCTCGCACCGCGGCTTCGCAGCTCCGCAGGTTAGGCTCGTAGGCGCCCCGGCCGACCCCGGGGAGCACCGACCACTCGGAGAGAACCACCGTGGCAACTGAATGGACCGAACTCCAGCGCGTCGTCTTCCCGCAGGACGGCGACCCCGACGTGCTGCCCCTCTACGTCGACACCGACGTGTGGGCGCGCTTCGGCGGCCGTGAGGTGCGCGTCAGCGACCGGGCCCACATCGACGATGTGCTCGGCCGCCGGTCCTTCCGGGTGGCCGCCGGCGAGCGCGCCTCGTTCGCCGCGTACTTCAACGCGTTCCCCGCCTCGTACTGGCAGCACTGGACGGTCGTCGACCGCATTCGGCTCCGGGTGTCGGCGACCGGCAGCGGCACGCTGCTCGTCTACCGCTCCACCGCCCAGGGCGTGCAGCAGCGGGTGACGACTGAAGCGCTCGAGACCGGAGCCGAGGCCACGGTCGAGCTGCCCGTCACCACCTTCGGCGACGGCGGCTGGTACTGGTTCGACGTCGTCGCCGGCCGCGACGACATCGTCGTGTCGGACGCGGTCTGGGAGACGGATGTCGCACCCGTGAGTCGTGGCACGGCCTCGATCGGCATCACGACGATGAACAAGCCCGACTACTGCACGCGCACGCTCGAGGCCATCGCCGACGACGCGGACCTCGATGACCTCGTCAGCCGCGTCTACGTCGTCGATCAGGGCACGAGCCTCGTCGCCGACGAGCCCGAGTACCCCGAGGTGTCCGCTCGTCTCGGCGAACGCCTGCAGCTCATCCAGCAGGCGAACCTCGGCGGCTCGGGCGGCTTCGCGCGCTCGATGTACGAGACCCTCGAAGCCGGCGACGCCGAGTACCTCATCCTGCTCGACGACGACGTGACGATCGAGCCCGAGAGCATCGCCCGGAGCATCCGCTTCTCCCGCTTCGCCAAGAAGCCGGTCCTCGTGGGCGGGCACATGTTCGACCTGTTGAACCGACCGGTGATGCACGCCTTCGCGGAGACCGTCGACCTCTCCCCCTTCATGTGGCACGCGCAGCCGCACGACGAGGTGCCGCACGACTTCCGCTTCGGCAATCTGCGGCAGACCAAGTGGATGCACGCCAGGATGGACGCCGACTACAACGGCTGGTGGTTCTGCCTCATCCCCGTCGCGGCGATCCGCGAGGTCGGACTCTCCCTGCCGGCCTTCATCAAGTGGGACGACGCCGAGTACTGCCTCCGTGCCGGCGCGCACGGCTTCCCCACGGTCACCCTGCCCGGGGCGGCGCTCTGGCACGTGTCCTGGCTCGACAAGGACGACTCGATCGACTGGCAGGCCTACTTCCACGCCCGCAACCGCTTCGTCGCCGCCCTGCTGCACTCCCCGTTCCCCGACGGCGGGCGCATCACCGACGACAGCTTCCGCTGGGACGTCCGCCACCTCCTCGCGATGCAGTACTACCCCATCACGCTCCGGCACCGGGCGCTCCGCGACATCCTGCGCGGGCCGGCGCACCTGCAGCAGGAGCTGCCGACCATCCTCGGCTCGCTTCGCGCCATGGCGAAGGAGTTCCCGGAGAAGACGGTCCTGCACGACGGGGACATCCCGGCGACCGTCGAGGGCAAGAAGGTCTTCCCGCTCCCGCTCGACGGCAAGCCGGCGAAGGGCCCCCGCGGCATCCGGCTGGCGATCTTCACGGCGCGCATGTCGCTGCGACAAGCACTCACGAAGCCGGCCGCGCGGAACGTCGCCGCGCCGCAGGTGGAGCTCGCGAAGCGCGACGGATCGTGGTTCCGGCTGCCCTACTACGACAGCGCGCTCGTCTCGACGGCCGACGGCACCGGCAAGGTGCGATACACCCGCGATCCGGCGCGCTTTCGCCGGATGATCCGCGAGAGCCGCCGGCTGCACCGCGAACTCCGCCGCCGCTGGCCCGAGCTGTCCAAGCAGTACCGCGACGCGCTGCCCGAGATCACGTCGCCCGCCGCCTGGCGGAAGACCTTCGACGGCGAGTAACCGACGACGCGCAACGGCCCGGCTCCTCGCGGAGCCGGGCCGTTCGCTGTTTCGGATGCGAAGGCGCTCAGTCGCCGGCGCCGAAGCGCTCGCGCAGCCGGTTCTGGTACATGCTGAGCGCGGAGCCGATCGCCATGTGCATGTCGAGGTACTGGTAGGTGCCGAGGCGGCCGCCGAAGTAGACGTCGGGCTCGCCGTCCTGCAGCTCGCGGTACGCGAGCAGGGCGGCGCGGTCCTCCGGGGTGTTCACCGGGTAGTACGGCTCGTCGCCCTGCTCGGCGAAGCGGGAGAACTCGCGCATGATGATCGTGCGGTCGCCCGGGTACTCGCGCTCGGGGTGGAAGTGGCGGAACTCGTGGATGCGCGTGTAGGGCACGTCGGCATCGGCGTAGTTCATCACCGAGGTGCCTTGGAAATCGCCGACCGGCAGCACCTCCCGCTCGAAGTCGAGCGTGCGCCAGGACAGGTGCCCGGCCGAGGAGTCGAAGTAGCGGTCGACCGGCCCCGTGTACACGACCGGGACGTTGCCGACCACGGCGGCCTTGTTGATCGGCTGGCTCGCATCGAAGAAGTCGGTGCTGAGCTTGACGTCGATGTTCGGGTGGTCGGCCATCCGCTCGATCCACGCTGTGTACCCGTCGACCGGGAGCCCCTCGTGGGTGTCGTTGAAGTAGCGGTTGTCGTAGGTGTACCGCACCGGCAGACGGCTGATCACCTCGGCGGGGAGCTCCGTGGGGTCGGTCTGCCACTGCTTGGCGGTGTAGTCGCGGATGAACGCCTCGTAGAGCGGGCGTCCGATGAGCGAGATCGCCTTCTCCTCGAGGTTCGCGGCGGACTTCGTGTCGAACTCCTCCGCCTGCGAGGAGATGAGCGCCCGTGCCTCGGCCGGCGAGTAGGCGGCCCCGAAGAACTGGTTGATGGTGCCGAGGTTCACCGGCAGGGGGTACACGACGCCGTGGTGGTTCGTGTACACCTTGTGCACGTAGCTCGTGAAGGCCGTGAACCGGTTGACGTACTCCCACACCTTCTCGTTGGAGGTGTGGAAGAGGTGCGCGCCGTAGCGGTGCACCTCGATGCCGGTGGCCGGGTCGGCCTCGCTGTACGCGTTGCCGCCGATGTGGTCGCGCCGGTCGATGACCTGGACGCGGAGGCCGAGCTCCGTGGCCGCGCGCTCGGCGATGGTGAGCCCGAAGAAGCCCGAGCCGACGACGACGAGGTCGGTCATCGCGCACCCCCTGCGCCGATGACGAGCCGGGGCGTGCCGACCCACTGCTCGGCCGCGGTGACGTTACGGCCGTCGACGAGCAGGCGCACGCCGGGGAGGTCGCTCGCGCCGATCGAACGGTAGTCGGCGTGATCGGCCTGCACGACGACGAGGTCGGCCGGCTCGCCCAGGTGGTACGGCTCCCAGCCGTAGCGGCGGAGCTCCTCGTCGTCGTAGAGCGGGTCGTGCACGCGCACCTCGGCGCCGCGGGCGCGAAGCGCGTCGACCGTCGCGAACACGCCGGAGAACGCCGTCTCCTTCACTCCGCCACGATAGGCCGCCCCGAGCACGACCGCCGTCAGGCCGCTGAGGTCGCCGAGCACGCCAGCGGCCTGCTCCACGAGCCGCTCCGGCATCGAGGCGTTCAGCAGTCGCGCGGTGCGCACGATCTCCGCGTCGCGGTCGGTCGAGAGGTACAGGCGCGGGTAGACGGGGATGCAGTGGCCGCCGACCGCGATGCCGGGCCGGTGGATGTGGCTGAACGGCTGCGAGTTGCACGCCTCGATCACCTGGTAGACGTCGACGCCGATCTCGTCGGCGTACAGCGCGAACTGGTTCGCGAGGCCGATGTTCACGTCGCGGTAGGTCGTCTCGGCGAGCTTGGCCATCTCGGATGCCTCGGGTGAGCCCATGTCCCACACGCCGTTGGGCCGGGCGAGGTCGGGGCGCTCGTCGAAGGTGAGCACCGCCTCGTAGAACTCGATCGCGCGCCGGGTGCCCTCCGGGCTCATCGCACCGACGAGCTTGGGGTACTTCTTGAGGTCGGCGAAGACGCGACCGGTGAGCACTCGCTCGGGCGAGAAGACGAGGTGGAAGTCGGTGCCCTCGGTGAGGCCGGAGACTTCTTCGAGCATCGGCTTCCAGCGGCCGCGCGTCGTGCCGACGGGGAGCGTCGTCTCGTAGGAGACGAGGGTGCCGGGGGTGAGGTGCTCGGCGAGCGAGCGCGTCGCGGCATCCATCCAGCCGAAGTCCGGCTCCCAGCTCTCGTCGTTCACGAAGAGCGGGACGACGAGCACGACCGCGTCGGCGCCGGGGATCGCCTCGGCGTAGTCGGTCGTGGCGCGGAGGCGGCCCGCCGGCACGAGCTCGGAGAGCTTCTCCTGCAGCTGCGCCTCACCGGGGAACGGCTCGGTGCCCGCGTTGACGAGGTCGACCACCGCCTGGTTCACGTCGACGCCGACGACCTCGTGGCCTTGGTCGGCGAACTGCACAGCGAGAGGGAGGCCGATCTTTCCGAGGGCCACGACGGCGATACGCATGGGGTCGAGTTTATCGTGGGGATCCTGGACGCCGGACCGACTCAGCCTCGACCGGCGAACCAGCTCGCCGCAGCGAAGCGGATCGGTGCCTCGCGGGCCGCGATCGCACGCAGCCGGCGCGGAAGCAGTGCGGCGGGCGTGGCGAATCTGCGCCGCGCCTGCGACCTGGCGTCGAGCTCCGCATCCGGCACGGCGGGATCGAGGATGGCGTCGATGAGCGCGTCGTCGGCGCGCGACAGCATGCCGCGCGCCGCCGGCGCGAAGCCGTCGACGAGCACGCCGACGTCACGGAGGGCGAGGCGGTCTGCGGCGCTCCACGCGCCCGTGCGGTAATGGACCGCGCCGAACACCGGGAGACGCCAGAGCTTCGCCGTGAGCGCGATGCGCTGCCCTTCGTCGAGCCCGAGGGCCCACGCGTCCCGCGTCAGCAGCGATACCGCTGCGAGGTCGTCCGCGACGGCTCGCTTGGCGAAGGTGATCCGCACCGCGTCGTCGTGGACGAGGTACTCGGCGCCGCGGCGCATCTGCGCGATCTTCGCCCCGGAAAACCAGAGCTCGCTGGAGAACCGCAGATCCTCCCCGGTGGGGAGGCCCTCGGTGAAGCGGAGGGCGCCGAAGCGCGCGCTCGAGACGAGGCCGAGCGGAGCGGTGCGGTAGGCGAGACGGTCCCGCACGGGATCGAGGCCGACAGCGCGCCCCGGCCGAGTCGGCGGCGTCGGAACCCGGCGGCCGCCCGCATAGCGCAGCACGGGCAGCACGACATCGGCCCCCGTGCGTTCGGCGAGCTCGAGCCAGCGGTCGATCGCCCCCGGAGCCAGCTCGTCATCGGATCCCATGATGCCGAAGTACGGTGCGCGCACCTCGTCGAGCCCGCGATTGAACGGGCCGGCCGGACTCGGGATGCCGTCGTCGAGCTGCTCCAGGCGCACCCGAGGATCGTCGGCGAGGTCGCCGAGCCGCTCGGCGATGCCCTCGGCCGGTGTGTTGTGGCAGACGACGACGGCGCGAACCGCCCGGCGGGAGCTGAGCACGGAGCCCACGGCGCGCCGGATGTCGCGGCGCGGGTCGTGGACGGCGATGACGAGATCGACTTCAGCGAGCGGCACGATGGGCCTCCGACGCCTCGGAATAGGCATCCGCGTACGAGGCCCGGCGGGAATCCTCCGTGAACCGGCGGCGGGCGGCGGCGGCGATCTCCGCCGCACTCCGCTCGCGGTTGGCCAGGAGAACGGCCTCCACGCCGTCCGCGTACGCGACCGGATCGCGCTCGACGACGAGGACGCCGTCCGGCGGCGCGACGAAACTCGACTGCTCCCCCTCGGCCCCGACCACGACGGGGCGACCGGCCGCGAGCGCCTCGGCGATCGCGACGCCGAAGGTCTCGCTCCGAGTCGGGAGGACGAACACATCGGCGTCGGCGAGTGCCGCACCGACCTGCTCGGGCTCGACCCGACCGTGCAGCACGACGCGATCGGCGACCCCGAGTTGCGTGGCCCGACGCTCGAGCTCCGCCCGCATCGGCCCTTCGCCGAGCCAGTCCAGCCTGACGTCGTGGCCGCGCGCATGCAGTTCGGCGACGGCGCCGACCGCGAGATCCGGCCCCTTCGCACCGAGGAGTCCGCCGACGCCGAGCAGTCGCACGCCCCGTCCCTGACGACGGGGCGGCGGCACGGCGGCCATGGTGACGGCGTTCGGGATCACGACGATCGGGCCGCGCCGCACCCGCCGGACGCGGGCGGCGAGCCGCGAGCCCACCGCGACGACGAGGTCGGGCCGGGCCAGGAGCCGATCGATGAGCGGCAGGACGAGCCGTGCGGCGAGAGGCACGGTGCGGGGTGCGACCAGGCCGGACCAGTGCTCGGTGTGCACCCACGGCGCCGGGACCGTGAGACCTCGGAACGGGAGCAGCGCGGAAGCGGCCATGCTGTGCACCAGCTCGACGTGGGCGAGCCGCTCGCCGACCGCGCGACGCGCGGCGGCGACACTCCTCGGATCGGACGGGCTCATCGAGACGGTCGAGATGGCGACGGGCCCGTCGAAGGCCAGGGTCCCCCCGGTCGAGGACAGGTGCACCACCTCGACCTCGTGGTCGCGCGCCAGTAACTCGATGTCGCGACGGACGAAGATGCCGCTCTCGGGGGCCGACTCCGTCGGCAGCCACGTCGTGACCACGAGCACTCTCACGCGTTCGACGCTAGCAGCCGCGCACGCGGCGGCCCAGCCGCGTCGCCTAGACTCGTGCCCCGTGAAGGTCATCAGCGTCGTGGGCGCGCGCCCGCAGTTCGTCAAGCTCGCGCCGATCGCGAAGGCCGCGGCCGCCGCCGGCGTCGAGCACGTCATCGTGCACACCGGTCAGCACTACGACCCGATGCTCTCGGACGTCTTCTTCGAGGACCTCGGCATCCCCGCCCCTGACGTGCATCTCGGCGTCGGCTCCGGCAGCCACGGGGTGCAGACGGGGGCCATGCTGGGCGCGATGGACGCCGTGTTCGACGAGCACGACCCCGACTGGGTCCTCGTCTACGGCGACACGAACTCGACCCTCGCCGCCGCGGTCAGCGCGGTGAAGCTCCACTATCCCCTCGCCCATCTCGAGGCGGGCCTGCGCTCCTTCAACCGGCGGATGCCGGAGGAGCACAACCGCGTCCTCACCGATCACGCCGCCGACCTCTGCCTGGCGCCCACCGAGGTCGCCATGGGGCACCTCGCGAACGAGGGGCTCGCGGAGCGCTCGGTGCTCGTCGGCGACGTCATGACCGACGTGCTGTTCCAGGTCCGGGACGCCGTGGCCGGATCGGCCTCGAGCCTCACGGAGGAACTCGGGCTCGAGCCGGGTGGCTTCTTCGTCGCCACCATCCACCGCGCGGAGAACACCGACGACCCCGCGCGCCTCGCGGAGATCGCGAGCGCGCTCGGCTCGCTCGACGCCCCGGTCGTGCTGCTGGCGCACCCCCGCGTGGTCGCGAAGGCGGCGGCGCACGGGATCGAGCTCACGCAGGGTTCTCTGATCGCCCACGCTCCCCTCGCCTACCCTGAGCTGATCGCCGCCGTGCTCGCGAGCCGCGGCGTGGTCACCGATTCGGGCGGGCTGCAGAAGGAGGCCTTCCTGCTCGGTGTCCCCTGCACCACCGTCCGCCCCGAGACGGAGTGGGTGGAGACGGTGGAGCTCGGCTGGAACGTGCTCGCGAACACCGCCGAGGAGATCGCCGCCGCGGTGCAGCGCCCGGCGCCCCAGGCCACCGACGCGGCGCCCTACGGCGACGGACGCGCGGCGGAACGCGTCATCGCGGAACTCGCGAAGTCGGCGCGCCGCTGACGTGCTGGCGGCTCAGTCGAGCAGTGACCGGACGAGTTCGGCGGCGCGCGCCCCGGTGATCGTGGCGTCGTAGTCCCGGCGCCACCGCGCTCGGGGCGCGTACCGGCCCGCGGGCGCGCCGACGACCGTCTCGATCGCCTCGGCGATGCGCACCGGCGAGGCATCCGCGTCCACCAGCTCGCCCGTGCCGAGCGCACTGCCGACGATCTCCGGAGTTCCGCCGACCGCCGTCGCGACCACCGGGATATCGTGCGCGATGGCCTCCATGATGCTCACCGGGATGCCCTCACTCGAACTCACGTTCACGAAGGCGTCGACGCGGTTCGTCCGATAGAACGCGAGGAGCTCCTCGTTGGCCGTCTGCCCGCGCAGCTCGATCGACAGCCCCGGCCGGGAGGCCGCAGCCGCCGCTCGGAGCTCGGGCATGAGCGGGCCGTCCCCGAAATGCACCCACCGCAGCGGGGTCTCCTCGCTGACGCCGGGGAGCGAGCGCACCGCCTCGAGCAGCAGGTCGACCCGCTTCACGGGCGTGACCGAGGAGCAGGAGACGAGCAACCGCTCCCGACCTGGCGCCGGCCGCTCCAACGTCTCCGGGCCGAACACACCGAGCCGGCTGACGACGGTCTTCGCGTCGAGCCGGCCGCTCCGGTACCGGCGGTGCAGGTAGTCGGCGGCGTCGTCGGAGATCGCGAGCACCCGGTCGGCGCGACGGAACAGCCACGGTCGGAACGGCAGATAGCCGCCCGGCGCGAGCTCCTCGTAGAGGTCGTAGCGGTGCAGCCGCACCGCGCGGGCGCGCACGCCGCGGAGCCAGGCGAGCCCGAGCCCGCCGCCCATGCCCCAGAACGCGTAGGCGACGGTGTCGGGGTCGCCCGAGACGGCTTCACGCACCGCGCGCCGGTTCGCCTGCGTGAGCCCGACGCGCGCACCCATGAGGAACAGACGCAGGTGCCGGACGAGGCGGCCGGCCATGAGTTCGCGCCAGGCCGCCGACGCGAGATCGGCGAGGTTCCGCGGGCTGAGCAGCGCACGTGGTCGATCCTCGGGAGCCGGGTCGAACAGGTTCCCGCCGAGCCGGACGTTCGCCGGGAGCTCGACGAGCCCGGCCGAGGTGTCCCTGGCGTGGCAGAAGACCACGACGTCGTCGAAGGCTGCGGCGAGCGCGTCGATCTCCTTGCCGACGAACACCGCGTCTCCCGTGCGATAGGGGAAGTCGTTCGTGAAGAGCAGCAGCCGGCTCATCGCGGCGCATCCAGCAGGCTCGACAATGCGTCCGCCCAGATCTCGACCTGCGCCTCGCTCGAGAGCGCGGGTGCCGCCGCGTCGGCGGCGCGCTTCCATCCGGTCACGGTCGCCGGATCCAGCCGATCGAGCACGCCGGCCAGGTCCCCGGCGGAGAAGCCTGCGGCGACCGCGCCGAAGCCGTGCTGTTCGAGCACTCGCGCCATCTCCGGAGACGGCCCGATGATCACCCCGAGGCGCGCCTGCACGTAGTCGAAGAACTTGTTCGGCAGCGCCCAGCGATTGTTGAAGTTCACCGGCGGCAGGATGTGGATGCCGACGTCGTGCGCGTTCAGCGTGCGGGAGAGCTCGTCGTACGGGACGGGGTCGTGCAGGGTGATCCGGCCGCTGCGCTCCGCTCGCGACCGGAGCTCCGCGAGGAAGCCGGGATCGTTCGGGGTGAGGTAGAGCGCGAGCTCGACCGGCGCGCTCGTCGCCTCGACGGCGTCGAGGATCGCCGAGATGTTGCGGTCGCGCAGCGCGGCCCCGGAGTGCACCAGCCGGATCGGGCGCTGCACCTCGCCGGGAACGAGTGCTGAGTAGGGCGCGGCGTTCGTGACGACTCGCGCCGTGATGCCGTACTTGGCCGCATACTCCTCGGCGATTCCCTGCCCGACCGTCGTGACCGAGGCCGCCCGGGTGACGAACCGTCGGCACATCCAGCTGATGAAGGGGCCGACGAAGAGCCGCCAACGCAGGAGATCCTCCTTCTGCCGCGGCGCGTACTCGTGCAGGTCCGCGTGGACGCCTGCGCGGACGTCGAGCGAGAGCGCGAGCCCGACGGCGTCGACGTCGTTCGCGAGCACCGCGTCCCACCGGCTGCCCTGCAGCGCCCGCACCGACCAGGCGATGGCTGCGTTCGACCAGTAGGCGCGCTCGTACCGCCGGAGCGCGACCGCCCGGCGGTCGTAACGCCAGACCGGGAACTCGTCGGGCACCTGGAAGTGCCCCGCCACGCCGTCGGGCGCCGGGCCGTAGCCGAGGGTGAAGAGCTCATACTCGTCGGCGAACCGGCGCACCTGCTTCAGCACGCGCGCATCAGCGGCGATCGGCGAGAAGGAGATCAGCAGCACCCGTTCCCGCGTCACCGCCGGATGCCCCGCATCTGCTCGTCGATCAGGCGCGCCCATTTGTCCACCTCGAGGTCGCCGTCGACTTCCGCGGCGCGCGCGTGCGCGTTCGCCTTGTACGCCGTGACGGACTCGACGGTCAGTTGTTCGATCGCCCCGCGCATGGCCTCGACGGTGAAGTCCTCAGCGACGAGCCCGAGCCCGTAGTGATCGACGTAGTACTGCATCTCCGCCGACGGACCGATGACGAGGCCGAGCCTGGCCTGGATGAAATCGAAGAGCTTGTTGGGCAGGGCGTAGCGGTAGTTGAAGGTGATCGGGGGCAGCACGAACACGCCGACGTCGTAGTCGTTGAGGGTGCGGATGAGCTCCGAGTACGGCACAGGATCGAGCACCCGGACGCGGTCGGTGGTCGCTGCGAACTCCTTCAACTGCTCGAGGTAGTCCGGGTGATTCGCCGTCAGGTAGAAATCGAGCGTGACGTCGTTCTGGGCGGTGGCGACGGCTTCCGCCATGAGATGCAGCTGGCGATTCCGAAGGCATGCGCCGCTGTGGACGAGTCGGATGGGTCGCCCGACCGGGGTGGGCTGGAGCTCGTGGTACGGCGCGGCGTTGGTGACGAGTTCGGCGTGGAAGCCGAACTGGCGCTCGTACTCCTCGACGATCCCGCGGCTGACGGTGGACCACGAGGTCGCCTTGGTGACGTAGCGGCGCACGACCCACTCGAACCACGGGGTGATTCGTTCGAACCACTTCTGGTGGTCGTCGTGCAGTCGAGGGCTGTACTCGTGGAGGTCCGCGAGCACTCCGTGCCTGGGCTTCAGCTTGACCGCGACCGGCACCGCCTCGACGTCGTTCGCGATCGCGACGTCGAACCTGCGACCGCGGAGGTGTTCGCGTGACCAGCGCACGGCGGACAACCGCCAATACGCCTTGCGGTAGCGCTTCAGCGTGATCAGTTTGCCGTCGAGGTCGTTGTAGCGCTGATCGTCGGGGATCGAGATGTGCTCCACGACCCCGGCGGGAGCGGGGCCGTAGCCGCACGTGGTGACGTCGAAGTCCTGGGTGAAGCGAGCCACCTGCTTCAGCACCCGCGCGTCGCGAGCGATCGGCGAGTAGGACAGGATGAGCATCGTCGGTCGGCCGGTCATGTGATCGGGGCCTTTCGTTCGCGCTTGAGGTAATAGAGCAGGTAGCGCCGAAGGGTGGTTTCGCGACCGAGGCTCAGCAGCGGGTTCTTCGTGAGCCAGCGCTCACGTCGGCCGGCCCCGGCCGACGCCGCGACATCCGCCGTGACCCGTGCGGTGGTCGGCTCCGCCAGCAGGCCGTCGAGGATCCGGCGATCCCGCCGGTCGAAGGGTGAGCGCACTCGCGGGGCGAGCGCGAGAAGATCCCGCAGCACCTCGGCGAGGAAGCGCACGTCGTCGTCACCCTCCAGCCAATCGGCCGGCGTCCGACGCGCCTGCGCCCCGCCGAGCACGCTGATCCGCACGAGTTTGATCGCGAGCGAGCGACGGTGCGCCGGGGTGAGTTCGGCGGGCACACCGCGCTCGAGCAACCCCGTCACCGGAGCCATCCACTCCCGCAGCGACATCGCACCGTAGGTGGTGCGCTCGGCGGCATCCGTGCCGATGACGTAGCAGGGCGAGCCGCCGAGGAAGTCGACGCGGCGCCCGAGGGCCCACAGTCGGATGCCGAACTCGAAGTCCTCGCCCACGCGGAGCCCCTCGGTCATGTGCAGGCCGAGGCGGCGCATCTCCGCCGTCTCGACGAGACCGAGCGGCGCCGTGCGGTAGAACAGGCGGTCCTTCGCCGCATCGAGCCGGTCGCGGCGGCCGAGCCGCACCAGCGGGTTCGGCATGACGCCCTGCCCCTGCAGCCGGATTCTCGCGATCGCGGCCGCCGGACGCGCTTCGCGAACGTGCGCGATCCAGGAACGCATCGCCCCGGGTTCGAGGAAGTCGTCCGAGCCCATCACGCCGCAGTAATCGGCAGTCACCTGCGCGAGGCCGTGATTGTACGGACCGGCCGCGCTGCGGACACCGTCGACGAACGGGACGACGCGCCAGTCCCCGACGACCCCGGCGAGTCGGTCGGTGAGCAGTTCTGCTTCGAGGCCGTGCGCGACGACGGTGACCCGCACCAGCTCGCGGACGTCCGCGTCCTGGAACACGGAGGCGACGGCGCGTTCGATCGGTCGCCGCGCATCGTGGCAGGCGATGACCAGCTCGACGAGCGGACCGCTCATGCGAGTCCCGACAGCTGCGCCTGCTCGGCGAAGTTCGGCACCGTCGCCACGAGTTCTTCGAAAGTGCCGCGGGCGGCGATCGTGCCGTCCTGCATGAAGCAGATCACATCGCTGTCCCGGATGGTCGACAGGCGGTGGGCGACCGAGACGATGGTGACTTCGCCCTTGAGCCCCCGGATCGCGGCAGTGACGAGCGACTCGGTCTTCGTGTCGAGGGCGCTCGTCGCTTCGTCGAGGACGAGCACGAGAGGATCGCTGTACAACGCGCGGGCGATTCCGAGCCGCTGGCGCTGACCGCCCGAGAGCGACATGCCGCGCTCGCCGATCTTGCCACGCATTCCGCCGGTGCGCGCCTCAATCGTCTGCCAGAGCTGCGCCCGCTCGAGCGATTCGCGCACCTTGTCGAAGTCGATCTCGTCATCGTCCCACGCGAGCGCGACGTTCTGCGCGACCGTGCCGTCGAACAGCGCGACGTCCTGCGGCACGTAGCCCACACGTGAACGCCAGGCGGCGAGGACGCGTTCGAGCTCGACGCCGTCGAGTGTGATCGAGCCGACCTGCGGCACGAGCAGACCGAGCAGGATGTCGATCATCGTCGACTTGCCCGCCCCGGAGGTCCCGACGAGTGCGAGCGAGCTGCCCATCGGGACCTCGAGGTCGATGTCGTGCACCGCCGGGGTGTCCTCGTGCCCGGGGTATCCGTAGCTCACCCCCTGGAGCCGGAGCATTCGCGGGGTGCCCTCGATCGGCTCGCGGCCGAGTTTCTCGGCGACGTCGATGTAGAGCTGCGAGGTCTTGATGTCGAAGATGACGGCCTGCACGTGGGGGACGTTCGCCGTCGTGGTCGTGACGATGCCCTGGAACCCGGTCAGCGACGGGATCAGACGGAAGCCGGCGACGGCGAAGAGCGCGACCGAGGCGAGCGCCGCCTCCAGGCCGCCGGTGGCGAAGCCGATGCCGCCGACGAGGATGAACCCGCCGACGAGCGCCGCGTTCAGCACGAACACGGGGAGCGAGCTGAGGAAGTTCATGTTGGCCCGGGCGCGGGTGCTGTGGACCCGGTTGCGCTGCACGACGTCGGCGACCTCCCCCGTCTTGTCGCGGAGGGTGATCTCCTTCAGCGCCTGCATCATCTCGGTCATCAGGGTGGCGACGCGGAACGAGTAGTCGCGGGAGACGCGTCCCGCCTGCACCGACTTGCCCGAGACCACCCAGTACAGGAGCGCCATGATGCCGCCGAGGTACACCACGGTGATGAGCGCCATGAGCGGCTGGGCGACGACGATGATGAGCAGGATCGTGACGAAGCTCACGACGAGCGCAGGCAGCTGGATGATCGGCAGCAGGAAGCCGCTCGTCGCGTTCGCGATGCCGACGTCGGCGATGCGCACGATCTCCGCGGTGTTGCGGGCGATCCGGTGCGTCCACGGAGCCTTGATGTAGGCGTCGAAGAGCCGTCGCCCGATCTCCAGCTCGAAGCCTGCGAAGCGGCGGGTGGCGAACCACTGCTGCACCATGGCGAGGATCGATTTGGCGAGGATCAGCCCGGCGACCGCGCTCACGATCCAGATGTACTGGTCCGGACCGATCGTCCCGATCACGGGGAAGGTCATCGACGCGCCGGAGAGCATCGGGGCGAGGCTCAGCGCGAGCAGCATGATCGCCGCGATGTCGAGCACGGCCAGCAGGCAGGAGATGACGACGTAGCGCCACAGGTAGGACTGGGCGTTGCCCGGGAGCCAGGGCAGGAGATCACGGAACGTGCGCCACACGAGTTTCATGCGTCGGATGCTCCACTCGGACGGTCAATCGGCATGATCAGTAGTCTCCCATGCGGATGCTGGCGGTCGGCTCAACGGACCGGCGACGGGCTCACGCCGAGGAACGGGGCGAGGGCCGCCGCCGAGCGGCGGCCGTCGTGGAGCGCCTCGACGAAGACGGGCCCGTCGGCCGCGATGGACGCGAACCGCTCGCGCTCCCGCACGATCTCGCGCAGCGTCGCCTCGAGCTCGTGCGCCCTCGCTTCGACGACCGGCAGCTCGAGTCCGCTCGCGCGACGGATGTGCGCGCGGGCGCCGTCCCCCACATGGCTCACGACCACGCGCCCGGCGGCGAGCGCCTCGCACGTCGCGACACCGGAGATGCCGAGCGAGAACTGATCGAGCACGATGTCGGCGGCCCCGAAGATCGCGGGCATCTCGGCGGACGGCACACCGGACACGGGACGGTAGTCCACCACGCCTTCCTCGTGCAGGCGCGCGAGCGTCGGTGCGATGAGCTCGCTGCCCTTCAGTCCGGCGTTGCTCGGCGCGTGGACGACGACGGGACGGCGCCGCGCGAGCGGCGCATCCGGTGCGGCAGCACGCCACCGGTCGAGTTCGACGACGACCGGCAGCCACGTGGCGTCCGGGACGAACTCCAGCAGATCCGGCGTGGAGACGAAACTGGGCACCCCGCTCTCGGCGACCAGCCGGCGGTTCCTGGTCGCGATCTCTTCCAGTCGCTCGGTCTCGTGGTAGGCGCCACCGTGGAAGGGCGAATCGGGCTCCAGACGGGCGTGCCCGCTCGGCAGCCGGATGTCGCTGCCGTGCCAGAGCAGCGCGACGCGGACCCCGCGGTCCTGAAGCCACTCGATCTGCTCGAGCACGCCGCCCTCAGTGCCGAAGAGATGACGTCCGGACTCCAGCAGCACGTGGCTGAAGCGCCGTGCCACGGCGCGGCGCTGATCGCGCTGCCACCCCGCGCTCGCGACGAAGAACGTCGTCGGGACGGCGTGGTCGGCCGGGAATGCGAAGGGATCGTGCGCATTGCGATACATGAAGTCGGCCGCCGCGACGTCCGGGAGACGCTCGGCGGCGCGCGCCCAGGCGTAGCCCTGTCCCGCCGAGTTGACCGGGCCGATGAACAGGCGGTGACGAGCTCGAGCGACCTGCGTCGTCCCCTCGGCTTTGATGCGCCGGCGACGCCCGGGCAGCACCCGGTCCGCGACGAGCGGAGGCAGCCGGCCGGCCAGACGGTTCGCGGCCGCGCGGAGCGAGCCGATCATTGCGCGCGCTCGACGATCAGCGCCGCCTTCGCGCCGGTCGCGGCGATGGAAGCGTGCTGGCGGACCCACTCCGCGGTGCGCCGGCGCTCGAGCGGCGAGGGCTCGCTCGCGAGCGCCGCCATGAGCGCGCCCGCGACGTCGGCGACGTCGTGGTCGACCGCGCGCCCGATCCCGCCCGACTCGATGACCGCCACCGAGGCTCCCGTCCCGGCGAACAGCACGGGCGTCCCGCATGCGGCGGCCGCGAAGAGCTTCGTCGGCACGGCGAAGTCGTAGCCGATGCCCGGCTGCAGGCTGACGAGCCCGACCCGGGCCGAGCGCAGCGCGGTCGCGGCCTCGGCCGCCGGCACGGGGTCGCGGAACTCGATCGCCTCACGAGCGAGGCCGGACGCGAGCCGCTCGAGCTCGGCCCGCGCGCTGCCCTGCCCGACGAAGACGAGTCGGGCGTCCGGAATTGCGGCGAGCACCGCCGGCATCGCCCGGACGAACACATCGGCGCCCTGCCATTCGGAGGTGGTGCCGGCGTACACCGCCGTGGGCGGGCCGGAGAGCCGGGGCCCGTCCGGGGTGAAGATCTCGGTGTCGACGCCGTTCGGCACGAGCGCCACCCGGTCGTGCCCGCCCAGCTCGCGCACCCGCTCCGCGACCCCGTCGGTCACGGCGATGACCTCCGCTGCGCCTCGCAGGGCGCGACGCTCGAGCCAGCGGACGAAGCGCACGACGGGTCGAGGCGCGCCGGTCGACTCCGCGGCGTCCGACCAGACGTCGGCCGCGTAGTACACGTACGGCGTGCGCCGAAGCGCTGCGGCGAGCCGGACGACGAAGCCCGTGGTGGGCGGCGGCTCGGTCACGATCCGGTCCGCCCGCGGGGCAAACAGCAACCGGAAGAAGAGGGGCACATCGAAGGAGAGGTACGGCACGTACCCGCGCACCTGCCCTGCCGCGTCGCGCAGCACCGGCGCCCGGCGGACGCGCACGCGACCGGATCCACGCACCCGGGCGGCCTCGGCTCGCCCGAGGGCCGCGGGCGTCCGCGTCGTCAGCACCGTCACCTCGTGCCCGGCATCGGCGAGCGCGGTCGCCAAGGCGGAGAGGCGATACGCCGCCGCCGCCGGTTCCGGGGCGAAGATCCGACTGGTGATCGTGACGCGCATCAGCGGACCGCCGGACTCAGAACTCGACGACCGCGCCCGTCGCGGCCGAGGCGATGACGCCCTCGACGACTTCGAGCGTGCGCAGGCCCTCTTCCATCGTGACGACCTCCTGGCGCTCGCCGAGCACTGCGTCGCGGAACGCCTCGTGCTCGACGCGCAGCGGCTCCCGCTTGGGGAACGCGAAGCGGATCATGTCGCCCTCGCTCACCCCGCGGAAGGCGGAGACCGCTTCCCACTCGGTGGGCACGGTGCCGTTCCGGAACAGGGTGAGATCGCCGGTCGAAGTGTCGGCGACGAGGGCGCCGAGCTCGCCGGTGACGATGGTGACCCGCTCCTTCATGGGGCTCAGCCAGTTTACGATGTGGTTCACGAGGACACCGCTGCGGAGCATGCCCGTGGCCAGCACCATGTCCTCATACTCGCGGCCGCTCTTGTGCAGCGTGCGGCCGGAGATGGAGGCGTACTCGCTCTGCGCCACCCAGGCGGTGAGATCGATGTCGTGCGAGCCGAGGTCCTTCACCACGCCGACGTCCGCGATCCGCGCCGGGAAGGGGCCCTGGCGACGGGTGGCCACCTGGTAGACCTCGCCGAGGTCGCCGGCGGCGATGCGCTTGCGCATCTCCTGCAGGGCGGGGTTGAAGCGCTCGATGTGGCCGACGGCGCCGACGAGGCCGCGCTCGGCGAAGGCCGCGGTCATCTCCCGGCCCTGCTCGACGGTCTGCGCGATCGGCTTCTCGACGAGCGTGTGCACGCCGGCTTCCGCGAGCTTCATGGCGGCGTCGTAGTGGAAGCGGGTCGGAATGGCGACGACGGCGAGGTCGAGCCCGACGGCGATCATCGACTCCACGTCGGGCAGCACTTCGAGCTCGCCCGCGACGCCGTGCGGGTCGCCGCCGGGGTCGGCGATGGCGACGAGCTCGACGCCGGGGAGCTCGCGGAGCACTCGGGCGTGGTGGCGCCCCATCATGCCCACGCCGATGAGGCCGGCCCGCAGGGTGCCGGCCATCAGGCGCCGGCTCCGGCGACGGCGTTCACGGCCTCGATGATGCGCTCGAGGTCGCGGGCGCTGAGCGAGGGGTGCACGGGCAGCGAGACGACCTCGGCGGCGGCGCGCTCGGTCTGCTCCAGGTGCAGGCCGGGCGCGTACTTCGTGAGGGAGGCCAGCCGGTGATTCGGCACGGGGTAGTAGACGCCGCTGCCCACCTGGTGCTCGTTCTTCAGGGCCGCGACGAAGCCGTCGCGGTCCTCGGGCACGCGCACCGTGTACTGGTGGTAGACGTGCACCGCGCCGTCGGCGACCGGGGGGACGACCACGCCGCGCAGCTCGCGGTCGAGGATGGCCGCGTTCGCCTGTCGGGCCTCGGTCCATGCGCCGACCTTCGTGAGCTGCACCCGGCCGATGGCGGCGTGGATGTCCGTCATGCGCGCGTTGAAGCCGACGACCTCGTTCTGGTACTGCGCCTCCATGCCCTGGTTGCGCAGGAGCTTCACGTTGCGCACGAGCTCGGCGGTCTCACACGTGACCATCCCGCCCTCGCCGCTCGTCATGTTCTTCGTCGGGTAGAGGCTGAACATGGCGAAGCGGCCGAAGGTGCCGACCTTGCGCCCGCCGAGCGAGGCGCCGTGCGCCTGTGCGGCGTCTTCGAAGAGCGCGAGCCCGTGCCGGTCGGCCACGGCCTGCAGCTCGGTCATGTGCGCCGGGTGGCCGTAGAGGTGCACGGGCATGATCGCCGCGGTGCGCTCGGTCACTGCGGCCTCGACCGAAGCCGGGTCGAGGGTGAACTGCTCGGGCTCGATGTCGGCGAAGACGGGAGTCGCCCCGGTGAGCGCCACCGAGTTGGCGGTCGCCGCGAAGGTGAACGACGGGACGATCACCTCGTCGCCCGGACCGATCCCGGCGGCGAGCAGCCCGAGGTGGAGGCCGGAGGTGCCGGAGTTCACCGCGACCGATTCGCGGCCGTCGACGAGCACCTCGGCGAACTCCCGCTCGAAGGCGGCGACCTCGGGACCCTGCGCGACCATGCCGGACTGCAGGACGCGGTCGACGGCCGCACGCTCCTCGTCGCCGATGATCGGCTTCGCGGGCGGGATGAACGACTCAGTCATACGTTCTCACTCATCTCTCTCAAGACTCCGTCGGTCTCGATGTATCGGGTGCCGGTCTCCGGGCAGCGCCAGCCGTCGCCATCCGCGACGAGCCGGTGTCCGGCACGGCCGACCCAGCCGATGCGCCGAGCGGGCACGCCCGCCATCAGCGCGAAGTCGGGGACGTCCTTCGTCACGACCGCGCCGGCGGCGATCGTGGACCATGCACCGATGGTAACCGGAGCGACGCACACCGCCCGGGCGCCGACGGCCGCACCCTCGCGGATGGTCACCCCGACCGGCTCCCAATCGTGGGCGCTCTTCAGCGAGCCGTCGGGGTTCACCGCGCGCGGGTAGGTGTCGTTCGTCAGCACCACCGCGGGCCCGATGAAGACCCCGTCCGCGAGAACGGCGGGCTCGTAGACGAGCGCGTAGTTCTGCACCTTGCAGTTGTCGCCGAGGCGGACACCGGTGCCGATGTAGGCGCCGCGGCCGATCACGCAGTTCTCGCCGAGCACCGCCTGCTCGCGCACCTGCGCGAGGTGCCAGACCGAGCTGCCGTCACCGATGGCGGCGTCGGGCGAGACGTCTGCGGAGTCGACGATGCGGACGCTCGAAGGTGTGGACAATGCTGGGCTCCTCGTGCCGATCGAAGCAGCCTCGGCTGCGCGGATAGCCTAGCGCCTTCTGCAACAATGGCCTGATGGACAGTTCCGCCCTGGATGACCCCCGGCGGCATTCCGACGACACGTGGATCGTGATCCCCCTCTACAACGAGGAGACCGTCATCGGCCGGGTCGTCGACGAACTCCGTGCCCACTTCGAGCACGTCGTCTGCGTCGACGACGGCAGCACGGATGCCTCGATCGCCGCGGCCTCGGCGGCCGGCGCCCGCATCATCCGGCACCCCGTGAACCTCGGCCAGGGGGCCGCGTTGCAGACCGGCTTCGAATATGCCGTGAATCAGCCGGGGGCACGCTACATCGTGACCTTCGACGCCGACGGGCAGCACCGCATCGAGGACGCGATGCTCATGCTCGACCTCGCGAAGCACGACGACGTGGCGATCGTCTTCGGCTCACGCTTCCTCGACGACCGCACCAACCCCGGCGTGCTGAAGCGCATCGTGCTGAAGACCGCGGTCTGGGTCACGAACAAAACGACGGGCCTCCAGCTCACGGACGCGCACAACGGCTTGCGCGTCATCCGCACCGACGCCGCCGCGCAGATCCACCTCGAACAGGATCGGATGGCGCACGCCTCCGAGATCGTGCTGAAGCTCGGCCGCACGAAGCTGCCGTGGCGCGAGTTCCCCGTCGAGGTGCTGTACACGGACTACTCGAAGGCGAAGGGGCAGTCCCTCTTGAACTCGGTCAACATCCTCGTCGATCTGCTGGTGAGGTGAGCGGCATGTGGATCCAGATCCTCCTCGTCGTCGGGGTCATCCTCATCGGCCTCTTCCTCGCCCGGCCCACGGGCGGTGACAACCACCTCGCCCTCCGCCGACTCTTCATGGCCGCCTTCGTGCTCGTGGCGATCCTCTCGATCCTGTTCCCGCAGTGGCTGAGCTGGATCGCGAATCTGATCGGCGTCGGCCGCGGCGCCGATCTGATGCTGTACGCGCTCATCCTCGCCTTCCTCGTCTTCGTCGCGACCACCTACCGGCGAAACGTGCAGATGAACCGACGGATCACGCTGCTCGCCCGGCAGATCGCCCTCGCCCGCGCCGAGGCCGAGGATGCCCGCAGCGAAGCCGAGGGGGCCCGCAGCGTGGCCGAGGACGCCGTGGACGCCATCGAGGCGGACGCCGAGGCCCCCGGCCCCCAGCCGGGCTCCGGCGAGTGACGGCTGAGTCAGCAGCACCGCCTCCCCCGGCCCCCACCGCCGGCCGGAGGCTCAGCCTCGACGTGCTCCGTGTCGTCTCGATCGTCGGGGTGGTGGCCATCCACACGTTCAGCCTGGTGGTGACGAATCCCGAGAACGCGGGCACCTGGCAACGGTTCGTGGCCATCGTCCTCGACCTCGGCTTCGTCTGGGCGGTGCCGGTGTTCGTCATGCTGTCGGGGGCCCTCGTACTCCTGCCCTCGGCGCTCGCCGACGGCCTCGGCGCGTTCTACCGCAAACGGGCGCTGCGGCTGGTCCCGGCTCTGATCGCCTGGCACCTGATCTACTTCCTCGTCGTCCGACTGTGGCTCCAGTCGGAGCGGCCGTCCCTGCGAGAGTTCGCGCTCCTCGTCATCGACGGCAAGGTCTACACGCAGCTCTACTTCTTCTGGATCATCCTCGGGCTGTACCTCGTCGCCCCGATCATCAGCGGCTTCGTCAACCAAGGCTCACCGCACCGCCCGGCGGTGTTCGCGACGATCGCCGTCGCGTGGTGCGTGCTCGTCTTCGCGGTCCCACCGCTGACGGCGGCCGCCGGGATGCCTCGGCCGTTCGCCGTGACCCTGCTGACCTTCTGGGTGCCGTACCTCGGCTACTTCGCCGCAGGCTACGCGCTCAGTCTGCGGCGGCTGCCCGCTTGGCTCGTGGCGGTCGCCGGTGTGCTCGCGCTCGGGAGCATCGCGTACACGGTGCTCCAGTACGCCTCGCCGGCGTCGTTCGGCGTCCTCAACGCGCTCTCACCGGTCAGCTACTACGCGCCGATCGTGACCGCCATGAGCCTCGCGGTCTTCGTCTTCGTCATCGGAACGCTCGACCGCGTGCGATTCGGCGACCGGGCGCGCCGGGCCATCGTCGTGCTGTCGAACGCCGCATTCGGCGTCTTCTTGGTACACCTGCTCGTGCTCGCGATCCTCCGCGCGCTCTTCCCGGCGTTCACGAGCGGCACGTCGCTCGGGCAGACGGTGCTGCTGTTCGTCATCGTGACCGTGGCGTCATTCGCGATCACGATCGGCGCGCTGAAGGTCCCGCTGCTGCGGCGCATCTTCTAGGGCCGCACCGCCTACCCGGACGCCGCACGCGCCGCACCGCGGCGGGCGGCCCGATGATCAGCCGCAGGCCGTGATCCGGTACAGCACGGAGTCGCCCTCCCGGTCGACCTCCTCGGCGACGCCGGCCTCCGCGAGGTCCCGCAGCCCCCGGAACGGCGTGGTCCCGTCGATCTCGAGACCGGTCTCGCCCGCGTCCTTGAAGTAGCCGCCGAAGTCGAGCACGTATGAGACGCCCGCCTCCCGAACGGCCTCGCAGACCGCCGGGTCGTCGAGTGCCTCGTTCAAGTGCTCGTTGATCAGCGGGGCCTGCGGGGAGACGTAGGAGTTGAAGTGCGGGTTCAGCATGTGGATGCCGGTGAGCGCGTAGGCGAACGGCGCCCCGGTCCACGGGTTGCCCGCGACGACCGCGTCAGCGGGCACATGCTCGGGCATCCGTTCGATGAGGGTGCGCTCGCTCTGGGAGAGGATCGGCGCGTCCTCGGCGTTGGTGTACGCACGCTCCGTGAGTGCGAGCTGCGACCACATCGCGGGACTCAGCTGGGTCGCCGCCGTCAGCACCGCGAGCGCCGCAGCTGCGAGGACGACCGCGGCGCGGCGCGGCGCGGCCGACCGGGAGTCGAGGAACCGTCGCACGAGGCGCCACAGTGCCATCGCGCCGAAGACCGCCATCGGCACGGCGATCATGACGAGGAGGGCGCTGAGGCGCGGCGGGTCCCGGTAGAAGAGCCCGGCGAACCACGCGCGGAGCCGCCACGAGGGGCCGCCCGCGGCGACCGTGAACAGCACGATCGTGACCGCCCAGGAGACGACGAACCACAGCTTCTCGCGTCGACGGATGAGGTCGATGACGCCGATGAGCGCGAGCACGGTGGCGACGATGGAGGGGAACGTGAACTTGAAGCCGTGGAACAGCGCCTCGCCGAGCGCCCCCAGCAGGTTCGTGTAGGCGACCCACGGCGTCGTCGCACCGATGCGGCCGAACCAGATCCACGCCGCGCCGAACGCGAGCACCACGACGACGAGGCCCGCCCAGGCGAGCGCACGCCGTGCGCCGCTGAGTCGCCGCGCGAACGGCACCGCACGCCAGAGCGCGAGCGGCAGTACGAGCGCGGCCCACGCGAACGCGACCGAGGACTGCGCGAAGGCGATGCCCAGGAGCGCGAGCGCGAGCAGCGCGCTCCGAAGCACCAAGGCGTTCCCCCGCCACGCCGGCGCCTGCCCCAGGGTGAAGCCGAGCCCCAGCGCCGCTGGCAGCATCGCGAGTGCGAGACAGTACGGGTAGAGCACGCCGAAGGTCAGCATCAGCAAGGGGAAGGCGGGGAAGGCCGCGGCGAGCACCCCGGCGACGAGCGCCGCGCCGCGGCGCGCGGGCATCAGCGAACGGACGAGATACAGCACGCCGGCCGGCCACACGAGCGCCGCGATGACGAAGCTCACGGCGTTCACGGCGACCGGGATGTCTACACCCGCCGCGGCGACGAGCGAGGCTGCGGCATGCCATCCGGCCGGGTAGAAGGCGTGCTGCCCAGCAGGAAGCACGAGGCCCTGCAGATCGAAGGAGGAGGCGCTCCCGGTCTCCAGGATGTACCGGATGCCGTTCAGATGGAAGAACGCGTCGAACGTCTGCGAGATGCGGTCGGGGGCTTGGATGCCGATGACGAGCTGCGTACCGATGATCGCGGCGGCGATGGCGAGTCCGCCGATCGTCCACCAGGACGTGGTGCCCGTCCGCTGTTCGGCCCGAAGGGGGAATCGACGACGAGCGAGGAGCCGCGCGACGCCGACCACCACCGCGACGGCAATGACGCCCCCAGCGACCGCGAGCGGGCTCCAACGGATGCCCGCCCGCCCGTAGACGATGGCGATGACCGAGAGCATCGCCACCGAGATGGCCGGTGCGATCGCCCAGAGCAGCAGCCGCCTCGCGCCCGCCGCCGCCGCGACCAACAGGCCCGGCACGAAGAGGACGGCCGCGGCGACTGCCAACGGCAGCAGGAACTGCGCCCAGCTCATCGGGCGGCTGCGGCGCGATGCTCGCTCGCGCGCCAGGCCGAATCGACCATTTCATCGAGGCCGCGAGACGCTCGCCATCCCAGCTCAGCCTCGATCAGCGCCGGATTCGCCACGACCTCGGCCGGGTCTCCCGCGCGGCGCGGCTCCACGAGCGGAGTCAGACCGCTGCCGGCGGCGAGTTCGAGCCGATCGAGGACCTCGCGGACGCTCGCTCCGCGGCCGGTCCCGACGTTGTACACGCGGGCCCTGCCGGGGTTCGTGCCGAGGCCGTCGAGCGCGGCCAGGTGCGCCTCGGCCAGGTCGAGCACGTGGATGTAGTCGCGGACGCCGGTGCCGTCGACCGTGTCGTAGTCGTCGCCCAGGATGATGGGCGGCAGCCCGCGCCGGATCCGGTCGATCGCGATGGTGACCAGGTTGAGCGGCGACGGGTCGCCGAGATCGTCCCACCCGGCGCCGGCCACGTTGAAGTACCTGAGGCTCACGGCGTCCAGGCCGTGTGCGGCTGCCGCGCCGCGCACGAGCCACTCACCCGCGAGCTTCGTCTCCCCATATGGGTTGATGGGGTTCGTGGCGGCGTCTTCCGAGACCGGTGACGAGGCCGGCGTGCCGTACACCGCGGCGGAGGAGGAGAAGACGAACCGGTGGACGCCGACGTCCGCCGAAGCGCCGAGCACCGCAGCCAGGCTCGCGATGTTGTCGCGGTAGTACACCTCGGGGTGCGCCACGGATTCACCGACCTGCTTCCGCGCGGCGAAATGCACGATGCGGTCCACACCGTGCTCCGCCATCACCCGGGACAGGGCTCCCCGGGCGCCGTCCGAGGCGAGATCGATGCGCACGACGGTCGCTCCCGACGCGCGGGATTCGTCACCGCTGGAGAGGTCGTCGACGACGACCACGCGGTCGCCGCGTTCCTGAAGAAGTCGAAGCACATGCGCGCCGATGTAGCCGGCGCCGCCGGTGATGAGGGTGGACACGGCTGACAGCTTACTTCGCCCCTTCTGAGCGGCTCCCGCGAGACGTGGTCATCCGATCAGATCCATCCCGTTCCAGCCGGAACCGATCTTGCTCGAGGACTTCCAACCGCCCCGCCCGTTCCCCGGGTAGAGGATCAGCTCGCCGGCGGCGTTGCGCGCGACGACATCCGGGATGCCGTCGCCGTCGAAGTCGCCCGGGGTCGCGACCCAGGTCATCGACTGCCACCCGCTGCCGATGACCGCCACGCTCGAGAACCCGCCGGCGCCATTGCCGCGGTAGAGCCGCAGCTCACCGCTCGGCAGGACCGCCAGGAGGTCGGGTTTGCCATCGCCGTCGAAATCGCCGGGCGCCATGATCCAGGACATCGATCCCCACCCGCTGCCGATCATCGCCTTCGACGGGAAGTTGCCGCGACCGTCGCCCCGGTAGATCCAGAGCTCGCCGGCGGCGTTCCGTGCGACGAGATCGAGGTAGCCGTCGCCGGAGAAGTCGGAGCCGCCGACGATCGCCGTGAAGCCGTTCCAGCCGCTGCCGATCTGGATGCGGTCCCGGAACCCGCCCGAGCCGTTCGCCGGATACCGCCAGAGCACTCCGTTCTCGTCTCGGAGCAGCAAGTCACGAAGACCGTCTCGATCGAGATCCCCGGCACCGACGAGCGCGGTGACGCGGCCCCACTTCACGGGCAGGGCGGCACTCGTGACGAATCCGCCTCGCCCGTTCCCGCCGTAGACGAACGTCTGACCGTCGCTCGCCCGCCGCGCCAGGATGTCGGCCGGACCGTCCCCCGAGAGGTCGCCCATACCGCCGAACGGCACGAAGCGCGCGCTCGCCTCACCACCGGGACCGGCGATGATCTTCATCGCGTTCCAGCCGGAGCCGACCTTCTTGGCGGCTTTCCAGCCTCCGGCGCCGTTCCCGGGATAGAGCCACAGGGCGCCACCCCCGTCCCGGGCCAGCACATCCGCGTTCCCGTCACCGTCGAAGTCCCCTGGGGTGAGCATCGCGGTCATGCCGGTCCAGCCGCGCCCGATCACGCGCTGGGCGCCCCAGCCGCTGCGGCCGTTGCCCGGGTAGATCCGCAGTTCTCCGCCGGCGGTCCGCGCGAGGAGATCGGTGCGGCCGTCGCCGTCGAAGTCGATCCCGCCGATCAACGCGGTCATGCCGGTCCAGCCGGTTCCCACGCGCTTCGGCGGGGCGAACTGACCGAGGCCGTTCCCGGCATGCAAGCGCAGCTCGCCGTTCGGCAGCCGGCTGAAGAAGTCGGGCGTGCCGTCGGAGTTGAAGTCCCCGGCGTCGACGATCGCGGTGACGTCGCCGTAGCCGTCGCCCACCTTGATGCGATCCAGGAACTTGCCCTTGCCGTTCATCGGGTAGATCCAGAGCGTGCCGGCGGCGTCCACGGCGAGCACGTCACGGTTGCCGTCGCCGTTCAGGTCCCCGGCGCCGATGACGTGCTTGAAGGAGGACCACCCCTTGCCGATCTTGGTGTTCTGCCGCCAGCCGCCGGCCCCCGAACCCGGGTACATCCACAGATCACCCGCGGCATCGACTCCGTAGACGAGCGGGATCTCGTTCGTCTCGACGTCGACCTCGGCCGGCGTGCTCGTGGAGCCGAACCAGTCGGTGAACATCCGCCAGAAGTTCCGGTTGCCGTAGCTCGAGCAGGCGTCGCCGGTGCCGTAGACGTTCCGCAGCGCGGCGGCGTTCGGGCGGTAGGGGGTGTAGATGTACAGCCCGGCCGTGGCCTGGTTCTTGATGTAGACGGTCGAGGAGCCGCAGGACGCGTTCGGGTGCCATTGGATCGTGTTGTTCCGCCCGGCCTGGTACTGCCGGATGCCGGGGTTCGCCCGGTACTTCTTGAACTGCCATGAGGCGTGGTAGACCTGGTTGAAGAAGCCGTAGTAGTTCGCGTCGCAGTCCGCCGTGTCCGGGCAGCCGTAGCCCGTCGCCGAGCGGTACTGCCGGGTGGTGGGCCATTCGTCGCTCACGAGGCCCTGCTCCTTCTCGAGCAGCACGATGAGCGCGCGCGGGTTGATGCCGCAGGCGGTGGCCACCTTCGAGATGATCTGCGCCGCCGTCTCGTTCGCTCTGCCCGCGTAGGCGGCGCAGCCCTCGGAGCGGGCCGGCTGGTTCGTCGTGTTCTGCCGGTAGTCCTTGAGGCAGACGTAGCCGCTGCGGCAATTCGGCACCCGAGCGTTCAGGAAGCTCTGGATCTGCGCGGCCGTCATGGTCTTGCTGTCGTAGAAGACCGCGTCGCTGATGATCATGCCGGGGTCGAACTTCGAACCGTCGGCGGCGCTCGCGCTGGTATCGGGGGCGACGGTCGCCGGCGCGATCGTCAGCCCCGACGCCACGATGATCGCGGCCAGCAGGCCCACGGTCAGCTGGCGAAGTCGTCGTCTCACGGTAAAACCCCCGAACGCCGCGGGTAGGGGGGACCGCGGCCCCCTCATGCTACGGAAGGACGGGGGTCACCGATGCTTTCGCATCGGTGTGGCGCGAGGCGGAGGCAGGAATCCCGTCAGCCCGTCGACGCGCCCGCCGCTCCCCCGTTCGCGATGAGCCGCCGGTAGGCGATCTTCCGCACCGGCTCGGGGACGAAGCGGTACGCGCCGCGCACGGCGACGTTGCGCAGGTACTCCCAGCGCGTCGTGAACCCGATCGACCGGAGCGCGCGCTGCAGGGCGAGCTCGCTGCGCCACTGCGCGCGTCCGCCGCGCCGGGCGTACGCCCCGGCGCCGACGCGGTACATGACGAGGGGGTCGACGAGGTTCTCCACCCGGGCTCCCGCGTGGATCATCCGCGCGAACAGCCAGTAGTCCTCCATCAGCCCGAGCGGCCGGTAGCCGCCCGCCCGCGCGACCGCGGAGCGCCGGTACATCACCGTCGGGTGGCTGAACGGATCGTGGAACCGGGCGTAGCGGGAGATCTCCTCGTGCCCGGTGCGCGGGGTGCGCCGGGCGACGATCGAGCCGTCGTCGTCGAGGAACTCGAACATGCCGGTGCCGACGAGGTCGGCCCCGGCCTCGATGACGGGCAGCTGCTTGGCGAAGCGCTCGGGCAGGGAGATGTCGTCGGCGTCCATCCGCGCCACGATGTCGTGGGCACAGAGGGTGAGCCCGTGCTCGAGGGCCGTGGCGAGCCCGACGTTCTCGTCGAAGACGTGCCTGGTGACGGGCACCGGGCTCTGCGCCGCCGCCCGCTCGATCGCCGCGGCGAGCTCCTCGCCCACCGGGCCGTCCTGCACCAGCACGAGCTGCGCCGGGCGAACGGTCTGCTCGGCGGTGCTCGACGCGACGGCCTTCAGGAAGTGGGCGGCGTCGTCGCCCCGGTACACCGGAAGCAGCAGCGAGAAGGGCGAGCTCACGAGTCCGGCTCCAGGCGCTCGATCGCCGCGCTCGCCCGGCCGAGCCCGGCGAGGGACATGCGGTTCGGGCGCGGCCGGGTGCGCGTGCCGTCGCGGTAGCCGCGCCGCCAGCCGTCGCGGAGGACGGCGCGGTCGCCCGAGCGCAGGAAGGTACGGAGCCACCGCCGCACGCTCGACGCCCCGTAGACGGCCTTCTCGACCGGGGAGAGGCTGGCCGAGCGGCGCAGCATCCACAGCTTGTTGCGCACCTCGTAGTAGAAGCGGGGGCCCGGATCGGCGTCCGAGGCGCCGAGCACCTTGGTCTTGTGCACGACCACCGAGGCCGGCACGTGCAGGCCGCGCCGCCCGCGGAGGGCGCGCGTCGAGTACTCGAAATCGTCGTTCCAGATGAAGTAGTCCGCGATGGGCAGACCGATCGCCCGCACGACGTCGGCGCGGACGAGCATCGAGACGAAGGAGGTGCTGCGGATGGCGAGGCCGCCGTGCTCCGCCGCGGCGCGGCGCTCGGCGCCGCCGGCGAAGGGGTTCTGCCGCGGCGTGTTCATCGGGTGGTCGGTGCCGTCCGTCCAGACGACGCGCGAGCCCGCGACGACGTACTCCGAGCCGTCGACCGCGCCGAGCAGCTCCCGGAGCGCGCTCGGCGTCGGGACCGTGTCGTCGTCCATGAGCCAGAGCCAGTCGGGCGCGTGCTCGTCGAGCGCCACGGCCATGCCCGCGGCGAAGCCGCCGGCGCCGCCGGTGTTGCGCTCGAGCCGCACGAGATCGACGAGCTCGCCGTGCGCCAGTGCCACGGCCGCGGAGTCGTCGGTGGAGGCGTTGTCGACGACGACGACCTTCGCGAGCGGGGTCTCCTGGGCCGACAGCGCCTCGAGCACCTCGACGAGCAGGTCGCGGCGGTTGTAGGCGACGACGACGGCGACGACGCGCGGCGGCGCACTGGATACGGTCATGTGTCGGGGTCTCGCTCTCGGTCCTGTCTATTCTGCCCGACGTCCCGCGACGGGCCGCGCCCGCCCCGGCGGACGCACGCCGGATTCGCAGTCTGGGACCGGTAGATTCGTACGAGCGCCAGGGGGGCGCCGCGAGGAGGAAGCCGGATGCCGATCACGCTGCGTGTCGTCGTCGATCAGCTCGTCGCTCCCGTGCCGGGCGCGCTCGGGCGGTACACGGAGGAGCTGAGCCGGGCGATCATCCGCACCGCGCCGGAGGGCTGCGCAGTGGAGGGCATCGTCTCCTCCTCTCCAGAAGACGACTACGCGCGCGTGCTCGAGACGCTGCCCGGGCTCGCGGACCTCTACAAGACCAGCCTCGCGAGGCGCGAGCTCGCGGCCGCGTGGCAGCTCGGACTGACGACGTCGCCGGGCGGCGGCATGATCCACGCCCCCGGGCTGTTCGCGCCGCTCCGCAAGCACGAGCGCGGCACGGGCGATCAGACGGTCGTCACCGTCCACGACGTGCTCGCCTGGACGAACCCCGAAGCGCTCAGCTCGACCGCGGTCGCCTGGCAGAAGGGCATGCTGAAGCGGGCGCGCAAGCACGCCGACGCGGTCGTCGTGCCGACGCACGCGCTCGCCGAGCGGCTGTCGATGATCGTCGACTTCGGCGATCGGCTGCGCGTCATCGGCACCGCGCCGCGCACCGGCCTGGTACTGGGGCCCGACGCCGACGCGCGCGCCGAGCGGCTCGGGCTGCCCGCGGAGTACCTGCTCGTACAGGGCACCCTCGAGCCCCGCAAGGGCCTCGTCGACGTGCTCGCCGCGCTCGGCCGCACCGGGGTCCCCGAGCTCCCACTCGTCGTGCTCGGGCCGGAGAGCTGGGGCGACCAGCACCTCGTGACCGTCGCGGAGGAGCACGGCCTCGCGGCCGGGCGACTGCACCGCCTCGACGAGCTCGAAGCCGCCGACCTCGCGGTGGTCATCGCCCGGGCCACGGCCGTCGTCGCCCCCGCACACGACGAGGCGAGCGGCACCTGGCTGATCGAGGCGTTCAGCCTCGGCGTCCCGGTCATCCACTCCGACGCCCCGGCGCACCAGGAGATCGCCGCGGGGGCGGGACTGTCCGTCGCCGTCGGCGTCGGCGGCTCGGAGGGCTTCGCCGATCGGCTCGCCGCGGCGATCACGCGCGTCGCCGAGGACCGCGAACTCGCCGCACGCCTCGCCATCACGGCGGCCGACCGCGCGCGGGCGTTCAGCTGGCAGGACGCCGGCGAGCGGGTCTGGCAGCTGCACGCGGACCTCTGAGCCGGCCGCACGAGCACGCCTCCCTCGCGGGCCCGCCGGCGCCACCGCCACGACCGCGATGCGGGCGGTGCTACTCCGCCGGTTCCGCCGTCGGGTCCGGGCTCGGCGGGAACAGCGCCTCGTCGATCATGGCGCGGATCTGCTCGAAGTCGGGGTCCATGGGGTCGACGCCGTTGTCCGGCACCAGTTCGAGCTGGCCGATCGGCAGCTCCTTCGTCTTCATCGCGAGGTTCGCGAAGTAGCCGAGCATGGACTGCGGGATGTCGGTCTTCACCGTGTCGGCCCCGGCGGAGGCGACGTCCTGGAACTTCGCGAGCACGTTGCCCGGGGTGAACTGGTGCAGGATCGCCTCCTGCAGCACGCGCTGCCGGGCCATCCGCTCGTAGTCGCCGCCGGCCACGCCGTAGCGCGCGCGCCCGTACCAGAGCGCGTGATACCCGTCGAGGTGCTGCTGGCCCGGCTCGATCCAGCCGTCGACGCCGTCGTTGTCCTCGTCGCCGCCGATGGGGATGCGGGTCTCGACGTTGATGTCGACCCCGCCGAGCGCGTTGATGAGCTGCTCGAAGCCCTGCATGTCGATGAGCACGTAGTACTGGATGTCGAGGCCCGTCACGCCCTCGGCCGCGTCACGCATGCCCTCGATGCCGGGCTCGCTGCCGCGCGAGACCGCGTCGGGGTACATCTCGGGGCTCTTCAGCTCGACCTCGGTGTAGATCGAGTTCAGCAGGCAGACGTCGACCTCGCAGCCGTCGATCGCCCCGTACCCGTCGGGGTACACCTGGGCGAGCGGCGAGTCCTCTGGGAAGGGCACGTCCTCGAGATCTCGGGGCAGGCCGATGATCACGGCCTGGCCGGTGTCGGCGTCGACCGACACGACCGACATGCTGTCGGGGCGCAGGCCCTCGCGGTCGGGGCCGGAGTCGCCGCCGAGCAGCAGGATGTTGTAGCGGCCGTTCTCGTCCGGCGGCTCGGTGGGGCCCGCGATGAACACGGAGTTCAGGAACCCGCTCGCGGTGAAGGCGAGGTACGCGCCGTACGAGGCGCCGCCGGAGAGCACGACCATCAGCACGGTGGTGAGGCCGGCGATCCAGGCGCGGGCCGAGGGCGCGGTCTTCACGAGCCGGACGATGCGCAGCGTGTCGAAGGTCAGGATGACCCAGAGCACCGCGTAGAAGACGAGCACCGCCGCGATGCTCCAGAGCGACCACGACATCGAGACCGCGCTGAAGACGGCGGTCGGCCAGAGGAACCACGACACGATCGCCGCGAGCAGCAGCAGCCACAGCACGAGCGTGGCGCCGAGCCCGAAGCGGCCGAGCCGCCGATTGCCGGCGAGTACCTGCGGCGAGCCGGGGATCAGGAAGTTGAGCGCGACGAGCCACCAGCCGCGCTTCGTCATCAACGGGCGCGACGCGACGTCCGGGTAGCGGATCGGGCTGGCGGCGAGGCTCATCGGGACTGCTTCAGCCGCTCGTTCTTCTCCTCGACGAGCTCGGCGAGCGCCGTCGCGTAGGCGCCGAGCGCCTCGCTCAGCGTCGGGTCGGCGGTCGCGAGGATCTTGGCCGCGATGAGCCCGGCGTTCTTCGCCCCGCCGATCGAGACCGTGGCGACCGGCACGCCGGCCGGCATCTGGACGATGGAGAGCAGCGAGTCGAGCCCGTCGAGGCGGGACAGGGGCACCGGGACGCCGACGACGGGCAGCGTCGTGACGGAGGCGAGCATGCCGGGCAGATGCGCCGCTCCCCCGGCCCCGGCGATGATGACCTTGAGCCCGCGGCCCGCGGCCTGCTTGCCGTAGGCGATCATCTTCTCGGGCGTGCGATGGGCCGAGACGACCTCGACCTCGTGCGGGATGCCGAACTCGTCGAGCAGCTCCGACGCCTCGCGCATGACGTTCCAATCGGAGTCGGAACCCATGACGACGCCGACGAGCGGAGCAGGGGAGGTCTCAGTCACTCGAACGAGTGTAGGGGCGAGGGCTGGGAGATGCCCGCAACGACGCCGCGCGTCAGCCCCGGGTACGCGAGCCGAGGCTCGCGGTCAGCGCCGAGGCGCGACGGCCCACCCAGCCGGACGCCCGATGCGACGGCGCCTCCACGATCCGGTAGAAGACCGTGCCGACGAGCAACGAGAGCGGGATGCCGAGCGCCATGATCCAGTGCGCGGGCAGCTCCGGCAGCGCGAAGCGCAGCGCCACGATCACCGGGACGTGCACGAGGTACAGGCTGAACGAGATGCGGGCGAGGAACTGCACCGGGCGGGAGCCGAGCGGTCGGGCCGCCCCGCGCGAGCCGAGGCAGCAGAAGACGAGCAGGACGGCGCCGACCACGACGACGACCTTCAGCGGCGCCGCGATCGGCGCGATCGAGCCGAAGGCGCCGAGCTCCCATCGCAGCACCAGGAGCACGAGCCCGAGGACGAACAAGCCCGTCCAGGCGAGCGGCGCCCAGCGGGAGCGATTGATCGTCGCGGACGCCCGTTCGAGCAGCTCGAGCTTCGCCGCGAGGATCACGCCGACGAGGAAGACCGGCAGGTACTCGAGTGCGCCGGTGCCGGTCTCCGAGCCGATCCAGACGCCCGCGAGAGCCGCGAGGAGCCCGAGCGGCCACCAGCGCCGCAGCGCGAGCGCGAGCGCGAGCACCACGAAGACCGGGAGCGTGACGGAGAAGATCATCTCCCACTGGATCGACCACAGCGGGTTGTCCAGGTCGTAGGAGCCGTTGAAGAGGTTCAGCGCGTTCAGCACGAGGTGCCAGTCGAGCTCCTTCGCGGTGCGCTCCTCGACCCACGGCGAGAACCGCTCGACCGACGGCCGCGGGACGACGGCGATGAGGAACGCGGAGAAGGCGACGGCGCCCGCGACGGGCAGCCCGAGGCGCACGACCCGCCGCGGGAAGTACGAGACCCAGTCGAAGCCGCCGCGCAGCACCGGCAGCGTGAGCACGAAGCCGCTCAGCACGAAGAACACGGTCACGGCCTCGTGGCCGGCGTTGGTGAGCTTGAGGGGACTGTACGTCAGCCACCAGAGGGCGGTGCCGGGTTCGGGTGCGGAGCCGCCCTCGACGTAGAGGGAGGAGATCGAGGGGTTCAGCAGCAGCGCGTGGTGGATGAGCACGACGAGCGCGGCGAGGCCCCGCAGCCCGTCGAGCGCGAGGAAGCGGCCGCGCCCCGTCGCGGTTCCCCCGCCGGCGGGCGCGACGGATCGGGCCGACGACAGCGCCGTCGAATCCAGCGATGCGGTCATCGCGCCGGACATCAGTCCTGGAACACCGCCGCGGCGGCTCGGGCCTGGTAGACCACATCGTCGAGATCGGCCCCCACCGCGGTCACGTGCCCGATCTTGCGCCCGGGCCTGGGGGCCTTGCCGTAGTTGTGCACCTTCACCGTGGGGTGACCGGCGAGCGCCTCGGGGTACCGGTCGGCGAGCGAGCCCTCGGCAGGGCCGCCGAGGATATTCACCATGACGGACCAGTCGTCGTGCGTGCCGGTGCCACCGAGCGGCAGGTCGAGCACGGCGCGGAGGTGCTGCTCGAACTGCCCGGTCGTGGCGCCGTCCATCGACCAGTGGCCGCTGTTGTGCGGGCGCATGGCGAGCTCGTTCACGAGCACCCGGTCGTCGTGCGTCTCGAAGAGCTCGACCGCGAGCACGCCCGTCACGCCGAGGCCCTCGGCGATCGCGATGGCCACGTCGGCCGCCACGTCGGCGAGGCGACCCGCCGAGCGCGGGGCCGGCGCGATCACCTCGCTGCAGACGCCGCCGACCTGGACGGTCTCGACGACCGGCCACGCGGCGAGCTCCCCCGAGGGGCGTCGGGCCACGAGCTGCGCGAGCTCGCGGCGGAACTCCACGAGCTCCTCGACGAGCAGGGCACCGGGGCGGCCGTCCTCGGCGAGCGCGGCGAACCACTCGGCGACCTCCGCGGAGCCGTGCACGACGCGGACACCCTTGCCGTCGTAGCCGCCGCGCGGGGTCTTCACGACGGCCGCGCCGCCGTGCGCCTCGATGAAGCGGTCGAGCTCCTCGGCGGTCTCGACGCGCGCCCAGTCGGGCACCGGCAGGCCGAGCTCGGAGAGGCGCTCGCGCATGAGCAGCTTGTCCTGAGCGAAGCGGAGCGCATCGGGCCCCGGGCGCACGGGGACGCCGGCGTCGACGAGGGCGTGCAGCACGTCCTGCGGGACGTGCTCGTGATCGAAAGTGATGACGTCGACGTCGCGCGCGAAGGCCAGGACGGTCTCGGCGTCGAGGTAGTCGCCCACCGCGGTCGCGGCGAGCTCGGCGGCCATCCCCTCGGCCTCGGCCAGCACCCGGAGCTCGATGCCGAGCTCGATCGCCGCAGGGATCATCATCCTCGCGAGCTGCCCGCCACCGATCACTCCGACCCGCACCCGACCGACCTCTTCCTCTGCTCCGCCTCGCGACGCCCGAGAACGTCGCCGCCCGGCCGAACGGCCGGATCCGATTCCCCCAGTCTACGGGCGGTGCCTGTGGCTAAGATGTGCCGGGTGACGACGCGCGATCTCGCGACGGGAGCGGCGACCGGCTCCCGGGCCGGCGATCTCGCACGCCGGCTGTGGCGCGGCGTGGTGGCGTACGCGCTGAAGTTCGGCGTCGTCGGCCTGATCGGCCTCGCGATCGACGTCGCACTGTTCAATGCGCTGCGGCTCGGTGCGTTCGGAGCGGACGGCTGGGCGCAGTCCGCCCTCGGCGCGAAGACGATCTCGACGAGCGTCGCGATCGTGTTCAACTGGCTGGGCAACCGCTACTGGACCTTCCGCAGCCACCGCAGGAAGAACTACCTGCGCGAGTTCGCCGAGTACGTCGTCGTCTCGCTCGGCGGGATGGCGATCGCGCTCGGCTGCCTCTGGATCAGCCACCACGCCCTCGGCCTCACGAGCCTCGTCGCCGACAACCTCGCCTCGAACGTGATCGGTCTGGGCCTCGGCACGCTGTTCCGCTTCGTGCTCTACCGCTACTGGGTGTACGGGCATCACCGCGCGGACGGGCTGTCGCAGCTCGCCCGCGCGGAGGAGGCCCAGCGCGCGCTCTTCGAGGAGCCGGCTCAGTCCTCTGCGGGCAGGAACCAGGGCGGGTAGACCGCGATCCGCGTCTTCGCACCCACCGCGGAGAGCGCGGCGCGCACGCGGTCGCGGACGCGTTCGTTGCCGACGGCGATGAGTGCGATCCGCTCGAGCGGCACCTCCCCGCGCACGAGGAACTCGGCGGTGCGCAGGCGCGCGGTCTCCTGCTCGTGCGCGAGCAGCCGGAGCATCCGCTCGACCGCCGGCCAAGCGACGGCGAGCTCCGCACCGGGCAGGGCGGTGTCCACCTCGCTCACGACGACGGCGCCGTCGGCCGTGGCGGCGCCGCGCGCGGCGGCGACCGAGCTCACGAGCATGACGTGATCGGACGCGGGGCGCTCGACAGCCTCGGGGGTGAGCCGCGGGTCGGGGGTGCCCTCGCGCACCGCGTTCCAGACGAGCGCGTCGGGGGTGAGCAGGAACGGCACGTAGTCCGCGATGACCGCATCGGTGCCCTCGACCGCCCGAGCCCGGCGGAACTCGCGCACCGCGGGGGCCGACAGGTCGACCACTGGCGCGGCCCCGGCCGCGTCCGGCACGAGGGCGCCGGCGCCGAGGATCCGCGCGAGGTTGTCGAGGTGCGTCACGTGGTAGATGCGCACCGCTCCGGCGTCGATGGGCGGCGCGCTGAGCGCCCCGGCACCGGCCTTCGCCCGGGGGGCCTTCGCGGCCGGCGTGCGCAGCGACGCGGCGCTCGGCCGCCGGCCGGGGACCCGGCTCGCTCGAGCCGCCGGTTCGGGCTGCGGCGCGGGCTCAGGGGCCTTCGGCGGGAAGCAGATGGCGCAGAGGCCGTCGTCGAAACCGTGGATGCATTCGTCGGCCAACAGGCACCTTTCCTCTGCGTCCCGCGCCGGGGGCGCGCGGGAACCGCCCGTCTACTTTACGCGTGCGCGGAGGCCTCCGTCGCCAGATGCGGCGAGGTCGCGGGCTGCGTCAGCGCTGGCCCCACATGACGGTGTCGGCGTCCGACTGGCTCGGCTGCAGCGGCGTCACCGAGGGCGCGCCCGCGATGAGCTCGTGGAGCGCCTGCTGCGCGAGCTCGGGTCCGGGGAGGTCCTTCAGCACGAACGGCCGCTCGCGGCCGACGTCGATGCGCACGTCGCCCGAACCGGCCATCCGCTGGCCGGGCGTCCGCCGCACGGTGACGTCGTAGCCGCGGCGCAGCGGGAGCTCGCGGCGGACCCGGACGAACACCCCGCTCGTGACGATGACGCGGCGGTCGGTGATCGTCACCCGGCCGGCGAGCCAGGACAGGAACGGGAGCAGGCAGGCGAGCAGCACGAGGAGGACCGAGCCGCCGAGGAGCGCCCAGCGCTGCCAGTCCTCGAGCAGGATGCCGCTCGCGTAGGCCGCGCCGCCGGCGACGCCGATCAGCACGATCGCGGGCAGGATCAGCCGTCTCCCGTGCCGGCGGAGGCGCGCGACCACGCGTTCGGGGGTCGCCTGGCGCTGCTCGGTCTCGGGTGGCCTCATACGGTCATTCATACCGCAGGTGCGTCACATCGCCCGCGGCGACCGCCTGCGATTCGTCCGACTCGCGGTCGAGCACCAGCAGGCGGCCGTCGGGGTCGAGACCTTCGGCGGTGCCGAGCAGCATCCGCCCGCCGGGCAGCTCGACGCGCACCTCCTCGCCGATCGTCCCGCAGAGGGCCGCGACGCGCTCGGCGACGCCGGACGCGACCGCGTCGCCGCCCGCCGTCCGGTAGGCGTCGAAGAGCGCGAGGAAGCCCGCGAGGTAGTCGGCGAGCACGGCGTCGGCGTCGGGGCGGCGCCCGCTCGCGAGCAGCAGCGAGGTCGAGGTGAGCGTCGGCAGGTCGTGCTCGTCGAGGGTGAGGTTCAAGCCGGCCCCCACGACGACGCCGGCGGGCACCGCCTCGCCGGGTTCGGGCGGCAGCAGTTCGGAGAGGATGCCGCAGAGCTTGTAGCCCGACACGAGCACGTCGTTCGGCCACTTGAGCTCCACGTCCAGGAGCCCGGGGCCGTCGGCGTCGCCGCCGTCCGGCGCGTCCTCGAGGCGCGCGGTCCGGGCGCGCTCGAGCTCCCGCCGCACCGCCTCGGTCATCGCGGCGCCCGCGAGGAGCGGGATCCAGCCGTAGGCCTCGAGCGGGAGCGCGGGGCCGCGCCCGTCGCCCGGGCGCAGCAGCATCGAGATCGCGAGCGTCTTCCCGCTCGGGGCGAGCCAGCTCCGGCCGAGCCGGCCGCGCCCGGCGGTCTGCTCGTCCGTGACCACGACCGCGCCGTGCGGCCAGGCCGAGGCCTCCGCCCCCGTGGCCGCGATCCGCAGCTCGTCGTTCGTCGATCCGGCCTGTTCGAGGAACTCGAACCGGGGCACGGCGGCCCGCGAGCGCTCCCAATCCATGGCCATCACCCTACCGAGGGCCGTCGCGGCGGAGGGACGCCGCGGTGGCGGGAGGCGGGAAAGGAGCGCCCCAGATTTGTAGGGTTCCGTCAACGATCCGGCCGGAGTGCTCACCGGTAGAGTGATCCGGTGACCGAAGCGACGAACGACGGCCCCGACCTCTCGACCACCGCGGGCAAGCTCGCCGACCTCAAGGCGCGCTACCACGAGGCGGTGACCGCCTCCGGGCAGGCCGCCATCGAGAAGCAGCACGCCAAGGGCAAGATGACCGCCCGCGAGCGCATCGAGGGCCTGCTCGACCCGGGCTCCTTCGTCGAGCTCGACGAGTTCGTGCGGCACCGCACCCACGCCTTCGGCATGGAGTCCAAGCGCCCCTACGGCGACGCCGTCGTGACCGGCACCGGCACCATCCACGGCCGCCAGGTCGCGGTGTACTCGCAGGACTTCACGATCTTCGGCGGCTCGCTCGGCGAGGTCGCCGGCGAGAAGATCATCAAGGTGATGGAGCTCGCGCTGAAGATCGGCGTGCCGATCATCGGCATCCTGGACTCGGGCGGCGCGCGGATCCAGGAGGGCGTCGTCGCGCTCGGCAAGTACGGCGAGATCTTCCGCCGGAACACCGCGGCCTCGGGCGTCATCCCGCAGATCTCCATCATCATGGGGCCGGCGGCGGGCGGCGCGGTCTACTCCCCCGCCCTCACCGACTTCGTGATCATGGTCGACAAGTCGAGCCACATGTTCGTCACGGGCCCCGACGTCATCAAGACCGTCACGGGCGAGGAGGTCGGCTTCGAGGAGCTCGGCGGCGCCCTCACCCACAACACCGTCTCCGGCGTGGCGCACTACCTCGCGAGCGACGAGGACGACGCGCTCGACTACGCGCGCACCCTCGTCTCGTTCCTGCCGGACAACAACATGGCCGACCCGGTCGTCTACGAGTCGGAGATCGAGCTCGAGATCACCGACGAGGACCGGCGCCTGAACTCCGTCATCCCGGACTCCCCCAACCAGCCGTACGACATGCGCACGGTCATCGAGGGGCTCGTCGACCACGCGGACTTCCTCGAGGTGCAGCCGCTCTACGCGCCGAACATCGTCATCGGCTTCGCGCGCATCGAGGGCCGCTCGGTCGGCATCATCGCGAACCAGCCGAGCCAGATGGCCGGCACCCTGAACATCGCCGCGGGCGAGAAGGCCAGCCGCTTCGTGCGCTTCTGCGACGCCTTCTCCATCCCGATCCTGACCCTCGTCGACGTGCCCGGCTACCTGCCCGGCACCGACCAGGAGTGGACCGGCGTCATCCGCCGCGGCGCGAAGCTGCTCTACGCCTACGCCGAGGCGACGGTGCCGCTCGTCACGGTCATCACGCGCAAGGCGTACGGCGGCGCGTACATCGTGATGGGCTCGAAGCAGCTCGGCGCGGACATCAACCTCGCCTGGCCGACCGCGGAGATCGCCGTCATGGGCGGGCAGGGCGCCGTCAACATCCTCTACCGCGCCGAGATCAAGCGCGCCGAGGAGGCCGGCGAGGACGTCGCCGCCGTGCGCACCCAGCTCGCGAACGAGTACACCTACAACGTGGCCTCCCCGTTCCTCGCCGCCGAGCGCGGCGAGCTCGACGGCGTCATCGAGCCCGCGGCCACCCGGGTCGCCATCGCCAAGGCGCTCCGCACGCTGCGCACGAAGCGCGCGAGCCTGCCGCCGAAGAAGCACGGCAACATCCCCCTGTAAGGAGCCGCTGTGACCGATCAGGACGCCCAGCCCGTCGTCGACCTCCGCTTCGTCGACCGCTGGCCGATGACGCCCGCCGAGACGGCGGCCGTCATCGCCGTCGTCACCGCCGTGCTCGAGGAGCACACCCCCGAGGCATCCGCTCCGCCCGCCGGACGGGACGAATGGGTGCGCTCGGGCGCAGCGCTGCGCCGGCCGATCGAGACCGGTCAGGGGCGCTGGCAGCGGGCCCTCCGCTAGGGGGACCCGATGAGGACCCGTTGTCCTCACAAATGCTGACTATTGCGAACCTTGCCCCTGTTGCACTATTGATGTGCAGGCTCCAGAGGAGTCGCCATCATCACCGGTCGGGTAACCGGTGATTGTTGGGGGCGAGCCAGGGCGATATTCGGGTTGTCGCCGTGGCTCGGGCTGTGAGGGGGCCGGTCATCGACCGGCCCCCTCCTCATTTCACCGGCAGTGCTGTCAGGCAGCGCAGACGGCGCAGCTGCTCCTCGGGCGCGGTGCGCCCGGCTCAGTCCTCGGCGGGCTCGGTCTCGCCGGCCGCGGCGGCCCGCTCCGCCTCGTCCTCCGGCGCTCGCGGGATCTCGAGCCACAGTTCCACCTCGGCGTCGTCGCCGTCGTCGCCCGGTACCGCCGAGGTGCGCAGGCCCACGACCGTCACGGCGGCGGCCGAGCCCTCCGCGGCGGTCCTGGCGATGATGCGATCGGCGTTCGAGCCCGCGATCGCCTCGGCGAGCTGCGAGAGCACGCGGTCCCGCGCCACCTCGTCGAGGTCGTCGATGCCGCCCTCGTCGAGGAGCGTCACGGTCATGCCGCGTTCGCGGGCGCGCTGCACCTCGACGCGGACGGCGTCGGTGAGCAGCATCCGGCCGCGGATCTCGTCGCGGATGGCCGCCTCGAGCCGGCGGCACTCCTCGCGCTGCGACTCGCTGAGCACGCCCTCGCGGTCGATGATGCGGCGGAGCATGGGTGCGGCGACCCGGTTCGTGTGCGCGAGGCGCATCCGCCCCTCGAAGAGGTACGCGTCCTGCGCCGCCTGCCACGCCGCCGCCTCGCGCTCCGCCTGCGCGTAGCGCCGGGTCTCCCGGGCCGAGTTCGCGAGGGCGGAGGTGAGCGCGTGCGCGATGGCCACCCAGACGACGCTGCCGATCACGCCGAGCGAGCCGAGTGCGAGCGGCCCCGCCCACACCATCGTCTGCACCGCGAGCGCGATCACGCCGAGCCAGGCGACGACGAGCTGGCGGCGGGCCGCGGCGATCGTCATCAGCGTGCCCACGGCCGCGACGTACCAGGTGGCGTAGCCGTTGTCGCCCGAGGCGTCGAGCTGGCTCGTGGCGAGCAGCGGCAGCGCGATGCTGACCGCGAGGTCGAAGGCGGCGAGCCAGTCGGGCATCCGCGCCCGGGAAGAGGGCCAGAGGCTCAGCACCGTCGCGAAGGCGTAGCAGGCGAGGGCGACGATCGCGGGCCAGGGGCTCGCGGGCACGGCGAGCGAGTACACGCCGAGGATGACGTGGTACGTCGAGAAGAGCGCCGCGAGCACGAGCAGCAGCCACCGCGGGACGGAGATCATGCGTCGCCCCCGATCGCGCCGGTAGGCCAGGCGAGGATGACCGTCGTGCCGTGCCCCGCGAGCGACTCGATCTTCGCGAGGCCGCCCGCGTTCGTCATCCGCTCCTCGATGGAGACGCGTACGCCGAGCCGCTCGTGCGGCACCGTGATCGGGTCGAAGCCCACCCCGTTGTCGGCGACCTCGATGACGCAGCCGTTGGCCCGCACGCCGCGCACGCGGAGCTCGCGCCGGGTCACCCGGCCCGGCTCGTCGGCGTGCTGGAGGCTGTTCACCATCGCCTGCACCGCCGCCGAGTAGAGCGCCTCGACGGCTTCGACGGGCAACTCCACGCCGCCCGCGTTCACGACGCGCACCGCGAAGCTCGCATTGAACGTGCCGATCGCGGTGCGCAGCCGCCGCACGAGCACGCCGAGCGACACCCGGTCGAGCGAGCGAGGGCCGGCCGCGCCGGCCTCGTCGAGCCGCGCGATCGCGTCCTTCGCCATGCGTGCGGCGAGCGCCTGCTGCTCGGGCCGGGTGGCCGCGGCGGCCGAGAGCAGCGTCGTCAGCACGCTGTCGTGCACGAGGGCGTCGACCTTGACGCGCTCGAGCTCGTTCGCGTGCAGGCGGGCGGCGAGGTCATAGCGCTGCAGGGCCGCCTCCTGGGCCTGGTCGACGCCGATCGCCGCCTGCCGGAGCATCGTGATGATGACGAGCACCACGATGCCAAGGATGAGCGCGTAGGTGGCGTCGAGCACGGCGAGCAGCGGCTCGGCCGAGCCGCCCGACGGGGAGACGCGGACGATGCCGTAGACGATCGGCACGACGACGGTGTACGCCGCCGCCCACCAGCTCGGCAGCGCGACGACCGCGGCGGTCGTCGCGACGGTGCAGAGGAAGTACAGCCAGGGCACCTGCCCGGCCATCGCGCCGAAGTCCTCGACGAGGGTGGGCCACGAGAGCAGGGCGAGCAGGTAGAGGATGGCGAAGGCGAGGCACGCGGCGCGGATCGCGACCTTCGAGAGCGTGGCCACGGCGAGCGCCACGATCGCGCCGTACACGACGGCCATGAGCGCGGCTCCGGCGCCTGGGCGCAGGACCGCGGCCTCGGCGAGGGCGGAGGGCACCGTCTGGGCGGCGAAGACGAGGCCCGCGATCCCGACGGCGCGAGCGGAGATTGTCTCGACCTGGCTCCGGCTGACCGACATCCTCCGCCGGGCGGTGGGTCGGGCGACGCGCCACTCAGCGGAGGGCATCGCCTGCTTCGCCGTCGAGGCCCGGGAGGATGCCGTCTTCGACCGCGCGGCGCAGCAGGTCGACCTTGGTCGGCGCGGGGCGGCCGACCTCGACGTACTTCGCGCGGATGCGGTCGAGGTACTCGCGGGCGGTCGAGTGCGCGATGCCGAGCTGGGCGGCGACGAGCTTCAGCGGCAGGCCGGAGGCGTAGAGGTGCAGCACGTCGCGCTCGCGGCGGCCGAGCTGAGCCCTGGCGAAGTCGCGGTCGGCCTCGATCGCGCTCGCCCACTCGACGTTGTTCAGCACGTCGCCGCGGGCGACGGTGGAGATGGCGCCGATCACGGCGGCCATCGGCGAGGCCTTCGGGATGACGCCCGCCGCACCCGCGGCGAGCGCCTCGCGCACCGCGGCGACGCGGTCGGCGATGGAGTGCACGAGCACGTGGCTGCCGGTGGCGAGCACCTGGCGCACATTGTCGGTGACGCTCGAGCCGTCGCCGAGCGAGAGGTCGAGCACGACGACGTCGCAGCTGCCGCCGTCGAGCGCGGCGAGCAGCTGGGGCACGTCGGCCGTGTCGGCGATGACGTCGTAGCCCGCGTCCTGGCAGGCCGCGCGCAGCCCGAGCCGGACCGCCTCGTGATCGTCGACGATCGCGACCGTCGCCTGGCGTGCGTCGCTGTCGCGCTCGTCGCTCACAGCACCCCCCGTTTCCTCAGCTGCCACCCTAGCGGGCGAGACGCGCCACTGCTTCGAGGTGGTGCGTGTTCGGGAACAGATCGAAGGCCTCGACCGCCTCCAGCTCGTAGCCGTGCCCCCGGAAGAGGGCCACGTCGCGCGCGAGCGCCACCGGATCGCACGCGACGTAGACGATCTGGGCGGGCCCGAGGCCGGCGATCCGGTCGACGACCTCGCGGCCGGCGCCCGCGCGCGGCGGGTCGAGCACGACGGTGCCGCCCGCGAGGCCCGCGCGCTCGGCGGCGCCCGCACCGGCCGCGAGCTCGGCGAGGTAGCGGTCGACGCGGGCGGTCACGGCCTGCGCGCCGACCCACTCGGCGAGGTTCTCCCCCGCGTGCAGCGTGGCGCGCGGATCGGCCTCGACGGTCGTGATGCGGGTCGTGTCGCCGAAGCGGTCGCCGACCGCGGCGGCGAGCAGGCCGACGCCGCCATAGAGGTCGAGGTTCGCGGCGCGAGGGTCGAAGCGCTCGGCGTCGATCGCGCGCTGGACGGCGGCGTGCAGGGTCGCGGCGGCGCCCCGGTGCACCTGCCAGAATCCCCCGCGGTCGACCTGGAACCGGCGCCCGGCGACGAGCTCCTCGACGATGACGGTGTCGCGGGGCACGGCCGGGCGCGCGGCCTGCGAGCGGCGCGGCCCGCCGCGACGGCCGCGCTGGGCGCGCGGTCCGCGCTGGCGCGGCTCGGCGTCGGCTTCGACGGTCACGAGCTGGGCCTCGCCGGCGCTCGGCAGCACGAGGTCGATCGCCCCGACACCGGGCATCCGCGCGTCGAGCGGGGCGAGGGCCGTGAGCTCGGCGGCCGCGAGCGGGAGCGAGGCGACCGGGACGACCCGGCGGCTGCGCGCGGCGTACGGCCCGACCCGGCCCTCCGCGTCGACGTGCAGGCGCACCCGGGTGCGCCAGCCGGTGCCGTCGTCGGCGTCGACGCCCGGCGCGAGCACTGCGGCCACGGCCGCGACCTCGGGGGCGAGCTCGACGCCGCCCATGCGGGCGAGGGCATCGGCCAGGACCTCGCCCTTCAGCGCGCGCTGGCGCTCGATGCGGATGTGCCCGAACTCGGCGCCGCCGGCGCGCTCGGCCGGGTCGCGATCGACGGAGGCCTCGGCCCAGACGTGCTCGCGGCGGTCGGGCGAGGCGTCGAGCACCTCGACGGTGTCGGCCCGCCAGAAGCGGTCCTTCGAGGCATCCGTCACCCGTGCCCGCACCCGCTCGCCGGGGATGGCGTCGGCGACGAAGACGACGCGGCCGTCGTGGCGGGCGACCGCGACGCCGCCGTGGGCGATGCGGTCGACCTGGAGGTCGAGCAGGGATCCGAGCATGCATCGAGCATCCCACAGCAGCGCAGGGCGGCCGCCGCGCGGCAAGATGGACGCATGCGCCTCTACCTCGCCTCCACCTCCCCCGCCCGGCTGCAGACGCTGCGGGCCGCGGGCATCGAGCCGATCGCGGTCGCCCCGGGGGTGGACGAGCGCGCGGTCGTCGAGGCGTACGAGGGCCAGCACGGACCGCTGCCGGTGGAGCGGATGGTGCAGCTGCTCGCGCAGGCGAAGGCGGAGGCGCTGCTCGGCACGACCCCCGGTGGCGAGCCGATCGACGGGCTGATCTTCGGTGGGGACTCGGCGTTCCTCGTCGACGGCCGCATCCACGGCAAGCCGCACACGCCCGAGGTCGCCAAGGAGCGCTGGCTCGCGCAGAACGGCGGCAGCGGGGCGCTGTGGTCCGGGCACTGGCTCATCGATCACCGCGGCGGCCGGGTGAACCGGGCGGTGGGGCGGGCGGATGTCGCGACCGTGCGCTTCGCGACCCTGGATGAAGCCGAGATCGACGCGTACATCGCGACGGGCGAGCCGTTGGCCGTGGCGGGGGCGTTCACCGTCGACAGCCTGGGCGGTCCGTTCATCCGCTCGGTCGAGGGCGACCCGTCGACCGTGGTGGGCCTCTCGCTCTCCACGCTCCGCGAGCTGGTGCGCGAGCTCGGCGTGCCGTGGACCGGGCTCTGGATCCGCTGAACCCCGAAATCGCCGATCCGATTGGCAACTTCGGCGGACTGACGCCGCAGTTGTGAGCTGCCGCAGCCTGGAACCGCGTCTTTTTGTGGGAGCCCTTCAAAGCCGAGGGGGTCCCGAGCAATAGAGTTGAGAACTATGCCGCGCATCACCAAGGTCCTCATCGCCAACCGTGGCGAGATCGCCGTCCGCGTCATCCGGGCCGCTCGCGACGCCGGAATCGGCTCGGTCGCCGTCTACGCCGACCAGGACCGCGACGCGCGCCACGTGAAGCTCGCCGACGAGGCGTACGCCCTCGACGGCGCCACGAGCGCCGACACCTACCTCGTCATCGACAAGCTGCTCTCCGTGGCCCGCCGCTCCGGTGCGGACGCGGTGCACCCGGGCTACGGCTTCCTCGCCGAGAACCCCGACTTCGCCCGCGCGGTCATCGCCGCCGGCCTCGTCTGGATCGGCCCCTCCCCCGAGGCCATCGAACGCCTCGGCGACAAGGTCTCCGCGCGGCACGTGGCCGAGAAGGTCGGCGCGCCGCTCGCCCCCGGCACCCTGAACCCGGTCGCGGGCGCCGAGGAAGTGCTCGAGTTCGTCGACCAGCACGGCCTGCCCGTCGCCATCAAGGCGGCGTTCGGCGGCGGCGGGCGCGGCCTCAAGGTCGCCCGCACCCGCGAAGAGGTGTCCGAGCTCTTCGACTCGGCCACCCGCGAGGCGGTCGCCGCCTTCGGCCGCGGCGAGTGCTTCGTCGAGAAGTACCTCGACAAGCCGCGCCACGTCGAGACCCAGTGCCTCGCCGACCAGCACGGCAACGTCGTGGTCGTCTCGACCCGCGACTGCTCGCTGCAGCGCCGCCACCAGAAGCTCGTCGAGGAGGCGCCCGCACCGTTCCTCAGCCAGGTACAGATCGACGCCCTCTACTCGGCCTCGAAGGCCATCCTCAAGGAGGTCGGCTACGTCGGCGCCGGCACCTGCGAGTTCCTGATCGGCCAGGACGGCACCGTCTCGTTCCTCGAGGTGAACACCCGCCTCCAGGTGGAGCACCCCGTGTCCGAGGAGGTCACCGGCCTCGACCTCGTCCGCGAGCAGTTCCGCCTCGCCGAGGGCGGCGTCCTCGACTACGACGACCCCGAGGCGAGCGGCCACTCGATCGAGTTCCGCATCAACGGCGAGGACCCGGGCCGCAACTTCCTGCCCGCGCCCGGCCCGATCCACCAGCTCCGCTTCCCCGGCGGCCCCGGCATCCGCGTCGACTCCGGCGTGACGAGCGGCGACGAGATCTCGGGCGCCTTCGACTCGCTGCTCGCGAAGCTCATCGTGACCGGCAAGGACCGCCAGGAGGCGCTCTCGCGCGCCCGCCGCGCCCTCGACGAGGTCGAGGTCGCCGGTCTGCCCACGGTGCTGCCGTTCCATCGCGACATCGTGACGAACCCCGCGTTCGCCCCCGAGGGCGAGCAGCCGTTCTCGATCTACACGCGCTGGATCGAGACCGAGTACGAGAACACGCTCGAGCCCTGGTCGGGCGAGCTCGAGGAGGTGCGCGGCCCGGCCGCGCGCGCGAGCGTCGTCGTCGAGGTCGACGGCCGCCGCATCGAGGTCTCCCTGCCGAAGAAGCTCGTCGGCACCGCAGGCTCCAACGGCGGCGCCTCCGCCGGCGCCCCGGCTCCCCGCCGCCGCGCCGCGGGCGGGGCGGTCGACACCGCCACCGGCGACGCCGTGAAGGCCCCCATGCAGGCGACCGTCGTGAAGGTCGCCGTCGCCGAGGGCGACAAGGTCGTCAAGGGCGACCTCGTGCTCGTGCTCGAGGCGATGAAGATGGAGCAGCCGATCATCGCGCACAAGGACGGCATCGTCGGCGTCGTGAACGCCGAGCCCGGCGTCACGGTGTCGAGCGGGCACCTGCTGCTGTCGATCGCGGACGCCTAGAGCCCGGCGCTCGGCGGAGCGCTCATCGCGTTGCTCGAAGGAGTGAGCGAGCGCACTCCCCCGCTCGAGCCGGACGTCGCCGCCGCGCCGCCGGTCGCCGCTCAGTAGCCGGGTCGCCCCGGCGCCCGCCACCGGAGCGCGGCGGCGAGCGCGGCCAGCAGGACGACCGCTGCGCCGTACCCGTACGTCGTCGCACCGAGCGAGATCGCGGGGGCGAGCAGGCCCGCGATGACGGCCGGGATGCCGAAGGCGAGGTAGGAGACGGTGTAGAGCGCGGCGAAGGTGGCGGCCCGCTCCGACGGTGCCACGGCGGGGATGATCGAGCGCAGCACACCCATGAAGGCGGTGCCGAATCCCGAACCGGCGACGACGACCGCGGCGAAGTACGCGGCGAGCGAGTGCGCGCCGAGCGCGAGCAGGCTGAGCGCCGTACCCATGGCGAGCGCGGCGGCGCCGTAGATCGTGATGAAGCGCGGAGTGCGCGAGCGGATGAGCGCCGCCGACACCGCCCCGGAGCCGGCGAGCGCGGCGACCGCGAGCCCCTGCCAGAGGTGCAGCTCGGCGCCGAGCTCGCGGTGCACGATGCTCGCCCCGAGCGAGAGGAACAGTCCGCCGGTCGCCCAGCCGGCGAGCACGACGGGGGTGCTCTTCACGAACAGGCCGCGCACGTGCCCAGGAACCCCCAGCCGCGGGCGGAGCGAGGCCAGCCAGCCGGGGTGCCGCGGGGAGGTCTCGGGCGCGACCCAGGCGAGCAAAGACATCGCGAGGAAGACGACCGTGAGCGGGAGGAACACGGCGGCGAGCGGCTCGGGCGCGATGTCGAGCACCGCGCCCGCGGCGAGCGCCCCGAGCGCGAGCCCCGCCATCGGCGCGACCGCGTTCCAGAGGGCGGCGGAGCCGGGGCGACCGGCCGGCTCGAGGTCGGCGATGCTCGCGGAGAGGGCGGAGAGCAGGAGTCCGCTCGCCGCCCCCTGCACGGCCCGGGCCGCGAACAGGGTCGCCGTGGCATCCGCATGCCAGAAGAGGAGCACGCTCAGCGCGAGCAGCAGGAACCCGGCGCTGACGACGGGCCTGCGGCCGAGGTGATCCGAGAGCGAGCCGGTCGTGAGCAGCGCGCCGAGCAGCGTGATCGCGTAGACGGCGAACACCGCGGTGATGGTGCCCGAATCGATGCCGAGTTCGGCCTGCAGCACGGGGTAGAACGGCGATGGGGCGCTCGCCCCGGCCATCATCACGGTGACGCCGGCGACCGCGAGGGCGAATCCGGGTCCGGTGGGACGAGTGCGCATGAAGCATCCTGTCTGTTCCAAAAATCTCGAACGATTGGACAGTACTCGCCATCCGCGCATTATTCAACTATTCTCGAACCATGCCCGCCCCGGTCGAGCTCCCGCACCCCGAGCGGTCAGAACTCACTCTCGGCGCCGTGCTCTTCGCGCTGAGCGATCCCGAGCGGCTCGCGATCGCGCAGCAGCTCCACGACGGCCCGCTCGACATGGCCGCGTGCCACCTGAGCGACCCGAACGTGCCGAAATCGACGAAGTCGCACCTCATGAAGGTGCTCCGCGAGGCCGGCGTCATCCGCAACGAGCCGAACGGGCGCGGCCGCCTCCTCACCCTGCGCCGCGAGGACCTCGACGCCCGCTTCCCCGGACTCCTCGACACGATCCTCGACGCGGCCGAGCACCCCGGCGGCGCGTAGCCTCCCTCAGCAGACCTCTTGAGAGTGCTCGGTCAGGATCCAGCGGCCGCCCTCGGGCACGAGCGCGACCGTGCCGCAGTCGCCGGAGCCGTAGGTGACGAAGAGCTCGGCGCGGCCGGCCGCCTCCTCGATCGTCTCGACCTCGGCATCCGCCGTCGCGCCGAGCGCGGCGTACAGCTGCGCCGTCGTGGCGATCAGCTCGGCGCAGCCGCCGAGCGAGACCCCGCCCGCCGCGAGCTCCGCCAGCATCTTCGCGACCAGCTCCTCGCTGAGGTAGGAGCAGGCCAGCTCGACGTCCGGCTCCCGGCTCGCCGCGAGCCAGGTGCGGAAGCTCTGCTCAGGGGTCTCCGTCGCGGTGGGGCTCGCGGAGGCGGGCGCTGACGACGCCGGGGCCGACGCCGCCCCGGTCGGCGCGGCTCCGTCGGCCGGCCCGCTCGCGCACCCGGCGAGCAGGCCCGCGAGGAGCGTCGCGGCGAGCAGCGGGCGGATGGCGCGGCGAAGCGAGTGAGACGTGGTCACCATCCCATCCTGCCGGGTTCCGAGCGGCCGCGGCGACGCCGCCCTCGACCGTCAGCCCGGCCCGGTGAGGTGATCGAAGTCGCCGCGTGCCCAGGCCGCGTGCCGGTCCGCCGAGGCACGCAGTCGAGCTTTCCCCTCGGAGCGGATGGCGCCGCCGAAGTTGCCGTAGATGCGGTCGAACTCGTATCGCTCGACGTGATCGGCGATCCGCAGCACGACACCGGCCGAGAGCGGGATCCGGTTCGGGTACGAACGCATGAAGGCGAGCGACTCCCCGTCGGGGTTGACCCCGATCGTGTCGCCGGTCAGCAGCACGCCGGCGCCGTCGCGCCCGGCCCAGTGCACGACGCAGCTGCCAGGGAAGTGCCCGCCGGGCTGCGAGGCGACCACGCCGTGCACCAGCTCGATCTCGCCGTCCCAGTACACGACCGGATCCGGCGTGACGCCGAGCCACTCGCGGTCCACGTTCGAGACGTACACGGTCGCCCCGCCGAGCGCCCGCGACCACTGCGACTGCAGCCCGTACATGTGCGGGTGCGAGGCGATGATCGCGGCGAGCGGGCCGAGCGCGCGAACCGCCTCGACGGCGCGCTCGGTGCTCGACGCCGGCACCTCCACCATCACGTTGCCCGCCTCGGTGACGATGACCTTCGCCTGCTGGTCGATGCCGGGTCCACCGTCGACCGCGATCGACCACAGCCCGGGCTCGGTCTCGAAGACCGCGATGCCGCCGGCGAAGTCGGCCGGGTCCACCCAGTGCTGCCGTCGGTCCGCCGCCAGGTACTGGCGTTCATCGGCGCAGATCGGACAGATCTCCGGCAGCGCCTCGGGGTCGTACTCGACGCCGCAGACGGCGCACTGCAGGACTGCTGGGTTCATGCGGGCTCCTCACCTCGCCTCCCAGTCTCGAACCTCAAGCGCGCTCGAGGTCAAGCCGTCGCCTCAGCGCCACGTCTCCACGAGCCGCGCCGCGAGCGCGCGGTCGACGTCGGCCGGCACTCCATGCGGACCGGTGAACGCCGCGCGCCCAGTGGCGATCGCGGCGAGGCTCGCCGCCTGCAGCGCGAGGCCGAGGTCCATCGCCTGGATGGGGTTCCCGCTCGCGGCGACGAGGTTGAGCATGCGGGTGCCGTGCAGCACGACGATCTCGCGTCCGTCCGGCATCCGGTAGAGGCTGCGCGCCGACGCGTCGCCGCCCGGCACCGACAACGAGCGCTGCTCGACGGCCGCCTCGGCGAGCGCGGCGAGGTCGAGTTCGTACGGTTCGTGCCCGACCCCGGCGATGATGAGGCCGTCGGGCAGGAGCGGGAATGCCTCGGCGGGCACGACGTCGGGATGTCCCGTCGCGAGGAAGAGGGCGTCCGAACCCGGCAGCAGCTCGGCGAGCGGGCCCACCCGGTGGCCGTGCATGATCGCTTCGAGCGCCCGGTACGGGTCGGGGTCCACGACGCTCACCCGGGCGCCGAGCCGCTGCAGCGTGTCGGCGACGCCCTTGCCGCAAGGTCCATAGCCGACGACGGTGGCCCTCGTGCCCGGCAGCATCGCGTTCGTCGCGTTCATGAAGCCCTGCACGATGCTCTGGCCCACGCCGAACTCGTTCTCGACGAGGAGCTTCAGCCGGCTGTCGTTGATCACGACGACCGGGAAGTCCGCGGCGACGTCGAGCTGCCGCAGCCGCCGCCCACCGGTCGTCGTCTCCTCGGTCGCGCCGAGGAAGCCGGCGGCGCGCGGGCCGCCGCGCAGCACGAGCTCGATCATCTCGCCGCCGTTGTCGAGCAGCAGCTCCGGCTCGGCGGCCACGACCTGCGCGACGTTGCGGGAGTGCTCGGCCGGGTCATCCGTCCGCTCCCCCACGACCGTCGCGCCGAGCTCGGCGAGCGCCGCCGCCGTCTCGGGCACGGTGGTGCCGAGATTGCCGGTGATCGTGACGCGCGCGCCGACCCGGAGCAGCCACTGCACGAGCACGCCCGTCTTCGGCTCGGTGTGCAGGCAGATGCCGACGTGGCGGCCGGCGAAGGCCCCGGCGTGCTCGCGCATCGTCGCGGCGAGCACCGGCATGGAGCGTGCGGCCCAGTCGAGCGCGGGGAACCCGCTCGGCGGCAGGTGGAGCTCAGTCATCGTCGGGTCCTTTCCGATGACCGAAACCTATCGCGCCGCCTCCCCGACGCGCACCCGGTAGCGGAGGTGCGTGGTGAGCGGCGAGGACTCGGCGCTCACCTGCTCGATCCCGATCCTCGCGGCGTCGATCCGGTCGAAGAGGCGCACCCCGGCGCCGAAGAGCACCGGCGAGACGGCGAGGTGGAACTCGTCGACGACCCCCGCGTTCAACGCCTGCACGATCGTGTCCGCGCCGCCGGCGACCCGGACGTCGCGCGCGCCGGCGGCCGCACGAGCCTGCTCGACCGCGGACTCGATGCCGTCGGTGACGAAGAAGAAAGTGGTGCCGCCGGCGCGCACCCACGGCTCGCGCGGCGCATGGGTCACCACGAACACCGGGGTGTGGAACGGCGGCTCCTCCGGCCACATGGCCTCGCCGGCGTCGAACATGCGCCGGCCCATGACGCTCGCCCCGGTGCGCTCGAAGGTGGCGCGGACGAGATCGTTGTCGGGCCCCTCCTCACCGCCGGTGCCGAGCTGCAGGTTCTCCCGGAAGTGCTTCTGCCGGAACACCCACTGCTGCAGCTGCATCCACTGCCGCCCCATCAGCTCGTCCGCGGAGGCCGGGGCGATGAAGCCGTCCAGCGACATCGAGACGCTGAAGAACACGGTGCCGGCCATCAGTGCGCCTCCGGCGTCCGGCTCGCGCCTTCGACGTAGGCGGCGAGTTCGGCGAGCGTCTGCCGGCCGCCCTCGACCGCGCCGTGCCGTTCGATGGCGGCATCCCGCAGTTCCCGGCTCGGGAACACGGTCAGCATGCGGACCTCGGTCGACTCCCCGCGCTCCTCGAAGCTCAGCACGGACTCGAAGGCGTCGGGGTCGTCGCGATGCTCGCCGTGGAGCATCGCGATCCGTTCGGGCGGGACGATCTCGGTCCAGCTGATCCACTCGGGGTACTTCGTGCCGTCCGGCCCGTGCATCACGAACTCCCAGACCCCGCCCTCGCGGAACTCGAAGGCGCGGGTGGTCGTCGTGAAGCCGTGCGGCCCCCACCACTGCGACAGGTGCCGCACCTCGGTGAAGGCCTCGAACACGAGGGCCCTCGGGGCCGCGATCACCCGGGTGATCACGATCTCGCGGTCGGCCGTGGCCGATTCCGCTCCGCTCGTCGCGTGGCTGTCCGTCATTCTGCACTCCGTTTCTGCTCGAGGTCCTGCACGTACGCGTCGAGGCGGTCGAAGCTCTCGTTCCAGAACCGCTCGAAGCCGCCGGCCCATTCGTGCACCGGCTCGAGGCCGCGCGCGTCGAGCCGGTACACGCGCTGCCTGCCGTTGCGCCGGTCGTGCACGAGCCCGACCTCCCGCAGCACGCGCAGGTGCTTCGACGCCCCCGGCTGGCTCAGGCCGAGCTCCTCGGCGATGGAGGTCGCGGGGCGCTCGCCGGCGCGGAGCAGCAGCAGGATGTCTCGTCGCTGCGGCTCGGCGATCGCGTTGAAGACGTCGGAGGTCGTCGCTGCACGGGCCATGGCCACATCATATGCCGATATGGGAAAGTGTAGCAAGCACTGCCGGGCGGCCGCCGCGCACCTACACGGCGCGCTCGTCCGTCCGGCGCTGATCGCCCGCGCGCGAGGAGACGACCCAGATCCCCGCGGTGACGATCGCACAGACCGCGATGCCGAGCAGCTGACGCGGCGAGCCCGCGGCCTCGGGGTCGGCGACGCGGTGGTCGCCACCGAGCCACACCGTGACGACGATCGCGGCGAGATTGTTGGCGGCGTGCATCACGCTCGCCGACTCCAGCCCGCCGGTTCGCCAGGTCACGAGCGATGCCGCGACGCCGAAGGCGAGGTAGAACGCGAGCCGCCAGGGGTCCGCGGTGCCGTGGAACGCCGCGAAGAGCACCGCCGTGATGAGCAGGCTCATCGCGAGGCTCACGATGCTCGGGCCGAACCAAGTGGCCACGGAGCGCGTCAGCAAGCCCCGGAACAGGTACTCCTCGGCCATGGACTGCAGCGGCGCGAGGAGGAGGGCGAGCAGGATCGCCGCCGCCATCGCGGCCGACACCGCCGGCGGCGACGGGGCGCCGTCGAGCATCCAGTCGAGGGCGCCGAGCAGTGCAAACGCGGGAGCGACGAGCAGTGCGGCCCGACCCGCGACGCCCCAGCGGAACCGTCCCGTCACGGCGTGCAGCCAGCGCCCGCGGACGCCGAAGGCGATGCGCTGCACGAGGAAGACGAACGGCAGCACCGCCGCGATCGTGAGGAACGAGAGCGGCAGCCGGGCCTCAGGGAAACCCGCGGCGACGATCGCGGGCACGACCCAGCCGCCCATCACGGCCGCGAGGCCGAAGTAGATCGCGAGGATCGCGACGGCGGCGACGGCGCCGCGCAGACCGGAATGGCGGATGCCTCGGTAGAACTCGTGGTACTCGCGCGCTGCCGGGGCCATGCCGTCCAGTCTCACATCAGCGCGAGCGGAGCGTCCGCCGCCGTCGCTCGATGGCTCCTCGCCAGCCCTTGACAGCCGCCGAGTCGAATGCTTCACTCTTCTCACTCATTGGAATCCAGTTTCCAAATAGCGGAAGCTGAATTCTCCGGCAGGGTCGCCGGCTCGCGTCGGTGCGCCCCGCCACCTCGGTCCGTTCCCCACACGGCCCCCGGTGAAGACACATGCGATATCGCATCAACCGCAACCGACAGCAGAGGAACCATGGGACGCACACGAAGCGCCGCGAAGGCCACCCCCACGAGGCCCGAAGACACGAAGCTCGGCCTCGGCCCGACCTTCGCCTACGGCCTGCAGCACGTGCTCACGATGTACGGCGGCATCATCGCGCCGCCCCTCGTCATCGGCCAGGCCGCCGGCCTCAGCCAGCTGGAGATCGGCGTACTCATCGCGAGCGCGCTGTTCATCGGCGGCCTCGCCACCATCCTGCAGACCATCGGCATCCCCTTCTTCGGCTCCCAGCTGCCGCTCGTGCAGGGCGTCTCGTTCGCGGGCGTCGCGACGATGCTCGCCATCCTCTCCGGCGGCGGCGGGCTGCCGGCGGTGTTCGGCGCCATCCTCGCCTCCGCGGTGATCGGCATCCTCATCGCCCCGTTCTTCGCCATGATCGTGAAGTTCTTCCCACCCGTCGTGACCGGCGTCGTGATCACCTCGATCGGCCTGACGCTGATCCCGGTCGCGGGGACCTGGGCGATGGGCGGGGCCGGCGCGCCCGACTTCGGCGATCCGGCGAACCTCGGGCTCGCCGGTGTGGCGCTGCTCATCATGGTGCTGCTGACGAAGTTCGGCACCCCGGCGCTGGCTCGCCTCGCCATCCTGCTCTCCCTCGTGCTCGCGACCGTCGTCGCCGCGTTCTTCGGCCGCGTCGACTTCGCGGGCGCCCTCGAGGGCCCGATCTTCGCCGTGCCGACGCCCTTCCAGTTCGGGCTGCCCACCTTCGAACCCGCGGCGATCATCTCGATGCTGATCGTCGTGCTCGTCACCTTCACGGAGACGACCGCCGACATCCTCGCGGTCGGCGAGGTCGTCGGCACGAAGGTGGATTCCAAGCGGATCGCGGCCGGCCTGCGCGCCGACATGCTCTCCAGCGCGGTCTCGCCGGTCTTCAACTCGTTCACGCAGAGCGCGTTCGCGCAGAACGTCGGTCTCGTCGCCATCACCAAGGTGAAGAGCCGCTACGTCGTCGCCGCGGGCGGCGTCGTGCTCGTGCTGCTCGGCGTGCTGCCCGTGCTCGGGCGGATCGTCGCGGCCATCCCGACGCCCGTGCTCGGCGGGGTCGGCGTGGCCCTGTTCGGCACGGTGGCCGCGAGCGGCATCGCGACGCTGTCGAAGGTCGACTACCGCAACAACCTGAACCTCATCATCGTCGCGATCTCGCTCGCCTTCGGCATGCTGCCAGTCGTGCTGCCCGCCATCTACGACGCGTTCCCGAGCTGGTTCCAGATCATCTTCCACTCCGGCATCAGCTCGGCGACGATCATGGCCGTGCTGCTCAACGTGCTGTTCAACCACGTCGTGCGGCGCTCGAACTCGCGCGGCGATCGCTCGACCTTCGTGGCGGCGCCGACGCGCCTGGTGCCCGAGGAGGCGCTCACCGCGCTCGAGGAGGGCGACTACTACGTCGGCGGCAAGCTCATCGACAAGGACGGCGCCGAGGTGAAGATCGTGCCCACCGGCTCGATCCCCGCCGTCGACCCCGACCGCCCCTAGCCTGCCTCCCCTCACAACTCAGGAACATCCGGCGGTTATGGACCGCGACGTATTCCGCCCGGCCCGTGATTTCACGGGCCGGTCGGAGCGTGTTCCTGAGTTGTGCGCGCGACGGCGCCCTTAGCGGCGCGGGAGCCGGCCCCGCCGGACCGTCGCAAGCGCCTCGGAAATGAGGCGGGCGGCGAGCTCCGGCTGCTCGATGACGGTCCGCGCGGACAGTCGCAGCACCGGGTAGCCCAGGGCGAGCAACTGCGCGTCCCGTCGCCGGTCCGCCTCGAACTGGGCCTCGGCGGAGTGATACCGATACCCGTCGACCTCGATGACGAGGCGCTGCTCCACGAGCGCGTCGACTCGGCCGACGCCGGCGAACTCGGCCTGCTGCACGAACGCGGCGCCGAGGCCGAGCAGGATCTCGACGAGGTGCGATTCGGCGCCCGAGCCTGATCCGCCCTGCAGCGTCATCGGTGCGCGCTCACCGGACCACACCGCGTCGAGCAGCGTCTGCGCTTCGGGGAGCCGCAGGACTCCGGCCTCGATGCTCGACTCGAACGCGGCTCGGACATCGGCGCGCGGAGCGCACGACGCGACCTCCGCCAACGCCTCGCGCAGACTCACCCGCCAGCTCGACGCCCGCGGCGAACGTCGCCGGACCGGCACATCGCGCCAGTGCACCACGCACGCGCGGGCAGGGTAGCGGTCCGCTCGCAGGCCGCCGTCGTCGTCGACCCGCCAGCGGAGCCGCGCCGCGTTGCGCGGGAGCGTGATGTGCGTGGCGTCATCCCGAAACCCGCCCCAGAGCCCATAGCTGCGGAGCGCGCTGAGGCAGCCGACCCGGCCGCCGAGCCGCACAGCGACCCGCGCGTCGAGCGGAGCACCGGGCACCGCGAAGTGCCCGCGCCGGACGCGGAGGATGGCTCCACTGCGCACGCCGGCCGCGAGCTGCCCGTCGCGGAAGCCGCGATCGAGGAGCTCACCGCGGCACGCGAGTCCCCCGAGCGCCGTGACCACTGCGACGAGACGTTCCACGCCTCACATGCTGGCTGTGCACTACGCATCGCGATCGGCGGTTCGACGAAGCTGCGGATGGCTCGCAGCTCCCGCACGATGTGGAGGAGAGCCATCGCAAACTCAGGAACGCTCCCGCACGATCGGCGGATTCCCGGGCCGCGCGCGAATCCACGGCCCGCATAACCGCCGGATGTTCCTGAGTTGTGGAGGGTCAGCGCACGACGTGCATGGCGCGGGCCGCGTCGGTGAGTGAGCCCGAGAGCGAGGGGTAGACCGGGAAGGCCTCGGCGAACTGGTCGACCGTGAGGCGGTGCTCCACGGCGAGCGCGAGCGGGAAGATCAGCTCGGACGCCTTCGGGGCGACGATGACGCCGCCGATGATCGCGCCGGAGCCGGCCGAGGCGAAGAGCTTCACGAAGCCGTCGCGGATGCCCATCATCTTCGCCCGGGGGTTCGAGGCGAGCGGCAGCTTGTAGACCGTGCCGGGCACGACGCCCTCCTCGATCTCCTTCTGCGTCCAGCCGACGGTCGCGATCTCGGGCTGAGTGAAGATGTTCGAGGTGATGTTGCGGTTCTCGGGCGGGTTCACGACGTCGCCCATCGCGTGGAACACGGCCGTGCGGCCCTGCATCGAAGCGACCGAGGCGAGCGGCAGGAACGTCGTGCAGTCGCCCGCCGCGTAGATGTTCGGCATCGAGGTGCGGGCGACCCGGTTCACCCGGATGTGCCCGGACTCGGTGAGCTGCACGCCGGCCTCCTCCAGGCCGATGCCCTGCGTGTTCGGCACCGAGCCGACCGCCATCAGGCAGTGCGAGCCGCGCACCTCGCGCCCGTCGGTGAGCGTCGCGACGACGGAGTCGCCGTCGCGCACCACGGACTCGGCGCGGGACTTGTTCATGACCTTCATGCCGTTGCGGGTGAAGACCTTCTCGATGACCGCCGCCGCGTCGGCGTCCTCGCCCGGCAGCACCTGGTCGCGGCTCGAGATGAGCGTCACTTTCGCGCCGAGCGCGCGGTACGCCGAGGCGAACTCCGCCCCCGTGACGCCCGAGCCGACGACGATGAGGTGTTCGGGGATCTGCTGCAGGTGGTACAGCTGCGTCCAGGTGAGGATGCGCTCGCCGTCCGGCACGGCGGTCGGCAGCACGCGCGGCGTGGCGCCGACCGAGATGACGAGGGTGTCGGCCTCGATGCGGTCGAAGTCGGTGCCACCCTTCGAGGTCGAGACGATGACGGCGTTGGCGCCGTCGAGCCGCCCCTCGCCCTGCACGAGGTGCACGCCCGCCTCGATGAGGTTCGAGCGCATGTCCTCCGACTGCTGGGCGGCGAGCCCGAGCAGGCGCTTGTTCACGGCGGCGAGGTTGATGGCGACCTTGGGCTTCACGGCCTTCTCGGACTCGCCCTTCGCATAGAACTGCACGCCGAGGTCGGCGGCCTCCTTCACGGCGTTCGAGGCCTCGGCGGTCGCGATGAGCGACTTCGAGGGGACCACGTCGGTGAGCACGGCCGAGCCGCCGACGCCGGCCCGTTCGATGAGCGTGACTTCGGCGCCGAGCTGCGCCGCGGCGAGCGCCGCCTCGTACCCGCCGGGACCGCCGCCGAGGACAGCGATTCTCTGGGTGCGCTCGAATTCATAGGCCATGCTCAATATTCTGGCGCAGGCCGCGAAAGGGCAGCAAACGAGCAGGCGGATGCCACGGCCCGCCCGCGCTGATTAGCATGGTGGGATGACCGAGCAGAACCCCCTCGACGATCCCGCCGCCGACCCCTTCGTGGTGGCCCAGCAGGCGGCCGACCGCATCGCCGAGCTCACCGGGGTCGCCCGGCACGACCTGGCCCTCACCCTCGGCTCCGGCTGGGGCAAGGCCGCCGAGATCATCGGCGAGACGACGCACACCATCCCGGCGACCGAGGTGCCCGGCTTCTCGAAGCCCGCGCTCGAGGGCCACGTCGGCACGCTCCGCTCGGTGCTGCTGCCGAACGGCAAGCGGGCCCTCGTGATCGGCGCGCGCACCCACTACTACGAGAACCACGGCGTGCGCCGGGTCGTGCACTCGGTGCGCACCGCCGCGGCGACCGGGGCGAAGACGATGATCCTCACGAACGGCGCCGGCGGCATCAAGTCGCACTGGAAGCCGGGCACGCCCGTGCTGATCAGCGACCACATCAACCTCACCGCCGACTCACCGCTCGAGGGCGCGACGTTCATCGACCTCACCGATCTGTACTCGACGCGCCTGCGCGAGCTCGCCCGTTCGATCTCGCCCGAGCTCGACGAGGGCGTGTACTGCCAGTTCCGCGGTCCGCACTACGAGACGCCGGCCGAGGTGCAGATGGCGAAGACCATCGGCGGCCACATCGTCGGCATGTCGACCGCGCTCGAGGCCATCGCCGCACGCCAGTCCGGCATGGAGGTGCTCGGCATGAGCCTCATCACCAACCTCGCCGCCGGCATCCAGACCACCCCGCTCAGCCACGAGGAGGTCATCGAGGCGGGCCGCGAGGCCGAGCCCGTGATCTCCAAGCTCCTCGCGGACATCGTCGCCGCGATCTGAGCCCAGCGCCGCCCTGTTGGCGGCTCCGGCGTTTCGCCGACCCCGAAAGGACCATCGGATGCCCGAGCAGCACCCCACCGACGACGCCCGCGTCGCCCTCGCCGAGGCCTGGCTGGCCCAGGACCCCGACCCCGAGACGCGCGAGGAGCTGAGCGGCATCCTCGACGCCGTCCGCGCGGGCGACGGCGCGGCGGCGGCCGAGCTCGCCGACCGCTTCGACGCCCGGCTCGCGTTCGGCACAGCGGGGCTCCGCGGCGAGATCGCCGCCGGGCCGAACCGGATGAACCGGGTGCTCGTGTCGCAGGCGGCGGCCGGGCTCGCGGCGTACCTGCTCGAGCAGGCGGCGCCCGGTGAGACGCCCTCCGTGGTGATCGGCTACGACGGCCGCAAGAACTCGGCGGTGTTCGCCCGGGACTCGGCGGAGATCATGTCGGGCGCCGGCGTCCGCGCCGTGCTGCTGCCCCGGCTCCTGCCGACGCCGGTGACGGCGTTCGCGGTGCGGCACCTGGGTCTCAGCGCCGGGGTCATGGTGACGGCGAGCCACAACCCGCCGAACGACAACGGCTACAAGGTGTACCTCGGCGGCGAGCACGGCGGCTCGCAGATCGTCTCGCCGGCCGACGCCGAGATCGCGGCGCACATCCTGCGCGTCGCCGAGACCGCACTCGTGCCCGAGCTGCCGCGCGGCCCGTACGAGACCGCCGACGAGTCGGTGGTCGAGGCCTACGTGGCGGCGACGGCCCAGGCGGCCGGAGGCGCGCCCGCGGCGCAGCCCAAGGTCGTGTACACGGCGATGCACGGCGTGGGCTGGGAGACGACGGCCAAGGTGCTCGCGACCGCCGGGTTCGACCGCCCGACGCTCGTCGCCGCGCAGATCGAGCCCGACCCGGCGTTCCCGACGGTGGCGTTCCCGAACCCTGAGGAGCCGGGCGCCATGGACCTCGCGTTCGCCACGGCCCGCGAGACCGGGGCGGAACTGATCGTCGCGAACGACCCGGACGCCGACCGCCTCGCCGTCGCGATCCCCGACGAGACCGCCGCCGAAGGCTACCGCCGGCTCACCGGCAACGAGGTGGGCCTCCTGCTCGGCTGGCAAGCCGCTGAGCGCGCCGTCGCCGCGGCGACGGGAGACGGCGGCCCCGAAGGCACCCTCGCCTGCTCGATCGTCTCCTCCCCCGGCCTGGAGGCGGTGGCGCGCCACCACGGCCTGGAGTTCCGGGCCACGCTCACGGGATTCAAGTGGATCTCCCGCGCCCCGCATCTCGTGTTCGGTTTCGAGGAGGCCCTCGGCTACCTCGTGAACCCCGGCACGGTGCGCGACAAGGACGGCATCTCCGCCGCGGTCGCCTTCCTCGCCCTCGCCGCCGAGCTGAAGGCCGCCGGCCGCACGGTCGCCGACCACCTCGACGACTTCGTCGAGCGCTTCGGCTGCTTCGCCTCCGCGCAGGTCTCGATCCGCGTCACCGACCTCGCCCGCATCGGCGAGGTCATGGCCCGGCTCCGCGCGAACCCGCCGGCTGAGGTCGGCGGCATCCGCGTCGAGCGCATCGAGGACCTCGCCGAGGGCGGCGAGCTGCCGCCCTCGGACGTGCTGCGCATCGTGCTGGCCGGCGGCGGCCGCGTGATGGTCCGGCCGAGCGGCACCGAGCCGAAGCTGAAGGTCTACATCGACGCCGTCTCCGACGAGGGCACCGTCGCCGAGCGCCGCGCCGCGGCGACGGCCGCCGCGGCCGCGCTCGAGGCGGGCATGCGCGAGCTCGTCGCCTGAACGACCGGTCGCGCGAGCGACCGGTCGCGCGGGCGACCGGTCGCCGGCTCGCTCGGGCGATCGCGTCGGCTCAGCCGAGCGAGCGCTCGAGCAGCACGGCGAGCTCGTCGAGGTCGAGGAAGTTGCGCACCTCGACGATCTCGGCGTAGTTGCGCCCGATCGCCCGGCGCACCGCCGCTGCGAGTTCGGTGGACGTCAGGATGACCTGCGCGTCGCTCGCCGCGCGGGCGACCCCGTCGAGGTCGCTCGCGCTCACCTCGGCGTCGATGCCGAGCCGCTCGAGCACGCGCTCGGCGTTGACCTTGAGGATCGCCGAGGTGCCGATCCCGGCGCCGCAGACCGCGACGATCCTCATCGCCGGGCCTCCAGCCCGAGGATGGCCCGCACCTCGTCGGCGCGTTCCGCCGCGACGAGCCGATCGATCGCCTCGGGGTCGTTGAAGGCGTTCGCGAGGGCGGCGACGCTCGCGACGTGCTCCTCGGCGTTCGCGACGGCGAGGCCGACGATCACGCGCACCGGGTCGTTGTGCGGGTGCCCGAACGCGACCGGCTCGGCGAGGGTGACGACGGCGAGCCCCTCGTGCAGCACGTCGGGGCCCGGCCGGGCGTGGGCGAGCGCGAGGCCCGGCGCGATCACGACGTACGCGCCGAACTCGTCGATCACCGAGATCATCCGCTCGGCGTACTCGATGCGCACCGCGCCGGCTCGGGTGAGCGCACGGCCGGCCTCGCGCACGGCGGCGCGCCAGTCGGCGGCGTGCGCGCCGAGAGCGACGGCCTCGTCGGGGAGCGGCGGGAGGGTCACTGGCGGTTCCGTTTCACAGCCCGGGGCGTTCGTGGCGCGGCGGGCGGGTTGCGACGGGGTCGTCGCGGCCGGTCAGGCCTCGTCGAACCCGTCTTCGATCAGCTCGGCGAGCTCTTCGCGGTCGTCGAGCGGGAGGAAGGCGGCGGCCGCCGCGTTCAGCTGGAACGCCTCGAGGTCGTCGAGGTCGTAGCCGAAGGCGTCGGAGAGCAGGGCGAGCTCTCGCGTGAGCGAGGTGCCCGACTGCAGCCGGTTGTCGGTGTTCACGGTGACCCGGAAGCCGAGCTGGTACAACAGGTCGAAGGGGTGGTCGACGAGCTCGTCGCCCCACGCCGCGATCGCGCCGGTCTGCAGGTTCGAGGACGGGCTCGTCTCGAGGGCGATCTCGCGATCGCGCACCCACTGGGCGAGCTGGCCGAGCGAGACGTAGGTGTTCTCGTCGTCCTGCCGCTCGATGACGAGGTCTTCCGCGAGGCGCACGCCGTGCCCGAGCCGGAGCGCGCGGCCGTCGACGAGGGCGCTGCGGATGGAGTCGAGGCCGTCGGCCTCGCCCGCGTGCACCGTCACCGGCAGGAACTGCCCGGCGAGGTAGTCGAAGGCGGTGCGGTGCCGGCTCGGCAGGAAGCCCGCCTCGGCGCCCGCGATGTCGAAGCCGACGACGCCGCGGTCGCGGTGGCGCACGGCGAGCTCGGCGATCTCGAGGCCGCGGTCGGCGTGGCGCATCGCGGTGATGAGCTGGCCGATGCGGATGCCCCGGCCCTGGTGCCTGGCGTCGTCGATGCCCTGCTCGATGCCCGCCTGCACGGCCTCGACCGCCTCGTCGAGGGTGAGGCCCCTCGTGAGGTGCTGCTCGGGCGCCCAGCGCAGCTCACCGTAGATGACGCCGTCGGCGGCGAGGTCCTGCACGGACTCGCGGGCGACGCGCGTGAGGCCCTCGCGGGTCTGCATGACCGCCGTGGTGAGCTCGAAGGTCTTCAGGTACTCGACGAGCGAGCCGGAGTTCGACTGGGTGGAGAACCACTCGGCGAGACCGTCCGCGTCGGTGGCGGGCACGTCGAGGTCGATCTCCTCGGCGAGCTCGATGAGGCTCTGCGGGCGCAGTCCTCCGTCGAGATGATCGTGCAGGCTGACCTTGGGCAGGCGCCGCAGCTCGATGCCGTCGCCCTCGAGGCGGTACTCAGTCGTGTCCACGTGACAACGATAGCCGGTCGCAACTCAGGAACATCTGCCGAATACGGCGAACGCCGCGTCGCGGCATCCCTCGATTCCCGGGGATGCCGCGCGCGACGTTCCTGAGTTGTGCGAAGCGGCGCGGCGTCAGCGGCCGACGCGGTCGGCGATCAGCGGACCGCCGTCCTGCACGGGCTCGCCCGCGTCGCCGATCCGCCAGGCGCCCTCGACCGCCTCGAGGGCCCGGGCGAAGCGCTCCGGCTCGTCGGCCGAGAGGGTGAACAGCGGCTGTCCGGCGCGCACCTCGTCGCCGGGCTTCGCGTGCAGCTCGATGCCCGCGGCGTGCTGCACGGGGTCCTGCTTGCGGGCGCGTCCCGCGCCGAGCCGCCACGCGGCGATGCCGAAGGGCAGCGCGTGCTGCTCCACGAGGACGCCATCGCGGTCGGCCGTGACGACGTGGTGCTCGCGGGCGACGGGCAGCTCGGCATCCGGGTCGCCGCCCTGCGCCGCGATCGCGCGACGCCAGGTGTCCATGGCCCGGCCGTCGTCCAGGGCGCCTTCGACGTCCTCGCCGTCGCGCCCGGCCAGGGCGAGCATCTCGCGGGCGAGCGCGATCGTGAGCTCCCGCACGTCGGCGGGGCCGCCGCCGGCGAGCACCTCGACCGACTCGCGCACCTCGTTCGCGTTGCCGATCGTGCGGCCGAGCGGCACGTTCATGTTGGTGAGCAGGGCGCTCGTCGCGACGCCGGCGTCCTCGCCGAGCTCGACCATGGTGCGGGCGAGCTCCCGGGAGCGCTCGATGTCCTGCAGGAACGCGCCGGAGCCGAACTTCACGTCGAGCACGAGCGCGCTCGTGCCCTCCGCGATCTTCTTCGACATGATCGAGGAGGCGATGAGCGGGATCGCCTCGACGGTGCCGGTGATGTCGCGCAGCGCGTACAGCTTCTTGTCGGCGGGGGCGAGCCCGGCGCCGGCGGCGCAGATCACGCCGCCCACGTCGCGCAGCTGCGCGAACATCTCGTCGTTCGTGATCTCGGCGCGCCAGCCCGGGATCGATTCGAGCTTGTCGAGGGTGCCGCCGGTGTGGCCGAGACCGCGGCCCGAGAGCTGCGGCACCGCGACGCCGAAGGTCGCGACCAGGGGCATGAGCGGCAGGGTGATCTTGTCGCCGACGCCGCCGGTGGAGTGCTTGTCGCTCGTGGGCTTGCCGAGCCCCGAGAAGTCCATCCGCTCCCCCGAGGCGATCATCGCCATCGTGAGGTCGCGGATCTCGCGACGGCTCATCCCGTTCAGGAAGATCGCCATCGTCATCGCCGACATCTGCTCGTCGGCGACGTAACCGCGCGTGTACGCCTCGACGAGCCACTCGATCTCGGTGGTCGTGAGCTCGCGCCGATCGCGCTTCGCCCGGATCAGGTCGACGGCGTCGAAGACCTCGACTGCGGCCATGGTCATGCTCCCTTGCTCGGGTCCGCGGACTGGTCCGCCTCGCCCCGGTAGACGGCGAGGGTGCGCGGACCGAACGCGTCCGGCAGCACCTCGTCGATGGTCTTGAAACCGGAGACGGTGTCGAGCACCATCCCCTCCGCCGAGTGCTCGAAGAGCAGCTGGCGGCAGCGGCCGCACGGCATCAGCGTCTCGCCGTGCCCGTCGACGCACGCGAAGGCGACGAGCTTGCCGCCGCCCGACATGACGAGGGCGGAGACGAGCGAGCACTCGGCGCAGAGCGTGACGCCGTAGGAGGCGTTCTCCACGTTGCAGCCGGAGACCACCCGGCCGTCGTCGACGATCGCGGCGGCGCCCACGGGGTACTGCGAGTACGGCACGTACGCCTTCGCCATCGCGTCGCGGGCCCGCTCCCGCAGGAGCCCCCAGTCGATCTCGTCGGTTCGGGTCATGGTGCTCCCCTTTCCGGGCAGTGCTTGGCGGTTGGAACGGCCGGAGGGATGCGGCGACGCGCGCCGGCCGGATGGAACGCCGGAGGCCCCGCGCGGGCTGGCCGCACGAGGCCTCCGGATGCGTCGCTCAGGACTTTATGTAGGGTTTGCCCGCTGCGGCCGGCCCGCGCACCTTCCCGACGAGACCGGCGACGGCGATGATCGTGACGAGGTACGGCAGCATCAGCATGAACTCGCTCGGCACCGGCGAGCCGATCACCGAGAGCGTGTTCTGCAGGTTCGACGCGAAGCCGAACAGCAGCGCCGCGAGCGTCGCCCTGATCGGGTCCCAGCCACCGAAGATCACCGCGGCGAGAGCGATGAAGCCCGCGCCCGCCGTCATCTCCTTGTTGAAGGCGATGCCGGAGCCGATCGTGAAGAACGTGCCGCCGAGGCCGGCGATGGTGCCGGCGAGGGCGACGTTCCAGAACCGGGTGCGGTTCACGTTGATGCCCACCGTGTCGGCCGCCTGCGGGTGCTCGCCGACCGCGCGGAGCCGCAGGCCCCAGCGGGTCTTGAAGAGCCCGATGAAGACGACGATCACCGCGACGTACATCAGGTAGACGATGAGCGTCTGGCGGAACAGCACCGGCCCGATGATCGGGATCTCGCTGAGCAGCGGGATCGGCAGCCGCGGGAACCGGGGCGGGGAGTTCAGCACGGCCGCGTTCGGGGCGAGCACCTGCGAGAAGAAGAAGCTCGTGAGGCCCGTGACGAGCACGTTCAGCACGACACCGACGATGACCTGGTCGACGAAGTACTTGATGGCGAAGGCCGCGAGCACCATGCCGACGAGCGCGCCGGCGATCATCGCGCCGATGACGCCCGCGAGGAGCGCGAGGCCCATGGACCCCGTCGAGCTCATCACCACGGAGGCGGTGACCGCCGAGGTGAACGCGCCGGCGAGCAGCTGCCCCTCGATGCCGATGTTGATGACGCCGACCCGCTCGCCGATGACGCCGGTCAGCGCACCGAAGATCAGCGGCACCGCGAGGCTCAGCGAGCCGTAGAGCAGGTTGATCATCGGCAGCATCGCCCCGGCGCCGGCCCAGGTCAGGAAGCCGAACAGGAACACGATCGCGAAGACGACGATGAGCCAGAGCGGCACCCGGCGCTTCTGCGTGACGAGCCAGACGGAGAACGCCGTCGCGAGCAGCAGCAGCACCACGACGACCCACAGGGCCGGCATCGCCGGCACCGAGATGTTCGCGATGATGATCGCGTCCTTGTCGGAGGCGTTCAGCCGGTACGTCGTGTCGCCCTCGCGCGGGGCGAAGACGGCGAGCGCGAGCGCGGCCAGCGTGAACACGGCGAAGGCGATGGGCGCCTTCCAGCTCGTGACGACCGTGGTGGCCAGTGCGTCGGGCTGCGGTGAGACCTGGTGGTGTTCGGTCACGGTGGTCACTTCGCCGTCACCTCCTTCGTCACGATCGGCCGGGGTCGCTTCGGACCTCGGCTCGGGTCGGGCAGGCGGAAGATCGTGCGGACGAGCGGCGGCGCCGCGATGAACAGCACGATGAGGGACTGGACGACGAGCACGATGTCGACCGGCACGCCCTCGGCGGCCTGCATCGAGTAGCCGCCGGCCTTGAAGGCGCCGAACAGCAGGCCCGCGGCGAAGATGCCCCACGGGGTGGAGCGGCCGAGGAGCGCCACGGTGATCGCGTCGAAGCCCACGCCCGCGTCGATGCCGGCGGTGAAGCCAGTCGTCACGGTGCCGAGCACCTGGTTCACGCCGGCGAGGCCGAGCAGCGCCCCCGAGATGAGCATCGCGTAGACGTAGATCGAGGGCACGTTGATGCCGGCCACGCGCGCCGCGTTCGGGTTCTCGCCGACCGCGCGGAAGCGGAAGCCGAGGCTCGAGCGGCTGAGGATCCACCAGACGAGCACGGTCGCGGCGAGGACGATGACGAAGCCGAGGTGCAGGTTGTAGCCGTACTCCTTCAGGTTCCAGAAGATCGCCGTGTCCTTCATCGGCGGTGTCTTCGGGTTGGAGGAGCCGGGCGCCTGCAGCAGGCCGGGCGTGCGCAGCAGCCACGACACCAGGTAGAAGGCGACGAAGTTCAGCATGATCGTCACGATGACCTCGTGCGCGCCCGTCTTGGCCTTCAGCAGACCGGCGATGCCGCCCCAGAGCGCACCGCCGAGCAGGCCGCCGACGAGGGCGACGAGCATGTGCAGGCCCCACGGCAACTCGAAGCCGAAGGCGAGCCATCCGGCGACCGAGGCGGCGATCAGCATCTGGCCGCGGCCGCCGATGTTGAACATGCCGACGCGGAAGGCGAGGCCCACGCCGAGGCCGCCGGCGATCAGCGGCGTCGCGAAGGTCAGGGTCTCCGTCAGCGGCTTGATGCCGGCAGCGAAGCTGTCGCGGCGGAAGTTGTAGATCGAGCCCTGGAAGAGTGCCGAGTACGCGCCCGACACCGACTGCCAGATGGCGGCGAAGGTGTCGCCCGGGCGGGCGAAGAAGTAGCCGGCCGCCTTCTGCACGTCCTCGTCGGTGAACGCGATCATGATCGCGCCGACGACGAGGGCGAGCAGCACCGAGAGCACCGAGATGAGCGCGTTGCCGGTGGTGATCTTCTGGAACGTCTGGTGCCAGCGCGAGGGCTCCGGCGCCTGCGCGGGCACCGTCGTGGTGTCCCTCGGCGTCGTGCTGGTCTGGGGCTGGGGCTCGCTCACGCTGCGGCTCCTTCGGGCTGTTCGCCGGCCATCATGAGGCCGAGCACGTCACGGGGGGTGGTGCCGGGCACGATGCCGACCACGCGACCGCGGTACATCACCATGATGCGGTCGGCGAGCGCGACGACCTCGTCGAGCTCGGTCGACACGACGACGACGGGGACCCCGCTGTCGCGCGTCTCGACGATCCGCTTGTGGATGAACTCGATCGAGCCGACGTCGACGCCGCGGGTCGGCTGGGCGGCGACCAGCAGCGAGAGCTCGCGGCTGAGCTCGCGCGCCAGGACGACCTTCTGCGCGTTGCCGCCGGAGAGCTGGCGCACCTGCTCGTCGATGCCCTGGGTGCGGACGTCGAACTCCTTGACCTTCTCGCGCGCGAACTCGGCGAGCGTGCCGCGCTGAATGGTGCCCGCCTTCACGAAGGGGGCGCCGGCGGAGCGGTCGAGCATGAGATTCTCGGCGATCGTGAACGCGCCGACCAGGCCGTCCTCGTTGCGGTCCTCGGGGACGAAGCCGACGCCTTCGTCGAGGATCCGCTGGACGCTCGCGGTCGTGAGCTCCTCGCCGTTCAGGCGGATCGATCCGTGCACCCGGGGCTGGAGGCCCACGAGCGCTTCGGTGAGCTCGGTCTGGCCGTTGCCCTGCACGCCTGCGATCGCGAGGATCTCGCCCTTGCGCACCTCGAAGCTGACGTCGTTGACGACGAGCTGGCCGATGTGGTCGACGACGGTGAGGCCCTCGACGACGAGCGCCTCGTCGCCGAGCTGCGGCGGGTTCTTGTGCACGGTCAGCTCGACCGCGCGGCCGACCATGAGCGAGGCCAGCTCGGTGTTCGACGCGGTCGGGGATGCCTCGCCGACGACCTTGCCGAGGCGGATGACCGTGATGCGGTCGGCGACCTCGCGCACCTCGCGGAGCTTGTGGGTGATGAAGACGATGGAGGTGCCCGCGTCGCGCAGCTGACGCATGATCTGCATCAGCTCGTCGGTCTCCTGCGGGGTGAGCACGGCGGTCGGCTCGTCGAACACGAGCACGCGGGCGTCGCGCGAGAGGGCCTTGATGATCTCCACGCGCTGCTGCACGCCGACCGGGAGCTCGTCGACGAGGGCGTCGGGGTCGACGTCGAACCCGAAGCGCTGGCTGATCTCGCGCACCTTCGCGCGGGCCGCATTCAGGTCGAGGAACACCCCGCCCTTGGTCGCCTCGTTGCCGAGCATGACGTTCTCGGCGACGGTGAAGACGGGGATGAGCATGAAGTGCTGGTGCACCATGCCGATGCCGGCGGCCATGGCGTCGCCGGGGCCCGAGAAGTGCTGGACGACGTCGTCGAGCAGGATCTCGCCCTCGTCGGCCTGGTACAGGCCGTAGAGCACGTTCATCAGCGTCGACTTGCCTGCACCGTTCTCACCGAGCAGGCAATGGATCTCGCCGGCCTCCACGGTGAGGTCGATGTGGTCGTTCGCGACCAGGCTGCCGAACCGCTTCGTGATTCCGCGAAGTTCGAGCTTCATGTCCTTGATCCTAGTGAGCGGGCAGCATCTGCAGCAGATGCTGCGCCGATGTTGGGGCGGGGGGAAGGGGGCCGCTCAAATGTTGCGGCGCGCGCGCCCTCGCGCGCAGCGCGGGAAGCAGATCGGGGAGGCCGGCGTACCGACCTCCCCGATCATGGCTGCCTCGACTTAGCCGGCGAGGTAGGACTCGACCTTGACGTCGCCCGAGATGATCTTCGCCTTCAGGTCGTCGAGCTCGCCCTGCAGCGAGGACGAGACCTTCGACTCGAAGTCGTGGAACGGCGCCATGCCGACGCCGTCGTTCTCCAGCGTGCCGACGTACGGGGTCGCGTCGAAGTCACCCTTGCCCGCGGCGAGGACCGAGTCGTACGTCGCGACGTCGATGCCCTTGAGGATCGAGGTGAGGATGAGGTCGGCGACCGAGGGGTCGGTCTGGGTGAGGTCGGCGTCGACGCCCACCATCGCGATGTCACGACCGGAGTCGCGCACCGCCGCGGCGCCCGACTGGTAGATCGGGCCGCCGACGGGCAGCAGCACGTCGATGTTCTGGTCGATCAGCGCCTGCGCGGTCTGGCGAGCGGTGTCGTTCGCCTCGAAGCCGCCGGTGAAGGAGCCGTCCTGTGCGGCGCGGTCCCAGCCGACGACCTTGACGGCCTTGCCCTTCTCCTTGGCGTAGTAGTCGACGCCCTGGGCGAAGCCGTCCATGAAGATCGAGACGGTGGGGAAGTTCATGCCGCCGTAGGTGCCGACGACGTTCGTCTTCGTGTAGTCGGCCGAGGCGTAGCCCGCGAGGAACGCTGCCTGCGCGGTGTCGAAGAGGATCGGCTTGATGTTCTCGGCGTCGGTCTTGCCGTCGAAGTCGTTGTCGGCCGCGTCGTCGATGATGACGTACTCGACATCGGGGTTCGCGGTGGCCGACTCGACGGTCGCCGCGGAGAGCGCGAAGCCGACCGTGACGATGAGGTCGCAGCCCTGGTCGACGAGGCTCGTCAGGTTCGGCGCGTACTCGGTCTCGTCCTTCGACTCGACCGTCTTGACCTCGACGCCGAGCTCGTCGGCCGCCTTGGTGATGCCCTCGAAGCCGAGCTGGTTGAAGGACTTGTCGTCGAAGCCGCCGGCGTCCGAGACCATGCAGGGCAGGAAGTCGATCGCCTCGCCGCTGCTCGAACCGCCCTCGTCGGGGGCCGAGGCGCAGCCGGCGAGCAGCGCCGCGCTGCTGAGCAGCGCGAGGCCGCCGAGCGCGGCCTTCTTGGTCGTGACCTTCACAGTGTCCTCCAAAGACGTGAGAGGCCCCCGCCTTCTCGCAGGGGGCTGATCGTCGTTACGTTACCGAATGTTGCGCCGGATGCCTCGGGCGCGAAGAGCCGCAGCGTCAATGGTTATCAAGACGCGACATTCTGCTCATATGAGCACGGCTCTCGAACGGGATTGGTCCCCTGAGCCTGTCGAAGGGAGTGGTCCCCTGAGCCCGTCGAAGGGGAGCCCGTCGAGGGGAGCGGCCCCCTGAGCCTGTCGAAGGGGAACCCCAGTGATCTCACCCCGCGTCCTCCCTCTGGCGCCCACGTGCCAACCCCGGAAGTTCCGCACCGCGCCCCTCGATGAGCGCGAGCTTCTTCGCCCTCCCCCACCCCTGCACCTGCTTCTCCCGCTCGTAGGCCTGCGCGACGGTCGGCCATTCCTCGCAGTAGACGAGCGTGACCGGTCGATGACGGCGGGTGAAGTTCGCCCCGAGGCCGGCGTTGTGCTCGGCAACGCGGAACTCGACATCGCCGTTGGTCGAGCCCGTGTAGAAGGCGCCGCCGGTGCAGCGGACGATGTACATCCAAGGCATGCGTCGATCGTGGCCGGGAGCGGGGACGTTGCGGTAGCGGATGAGCGAAGTTGGGGAACAACGAGTCTCGGACGGCCTCTGGGGAGGACGGGCACCCTTCGACAAGCTCAGGGAACCAGCCCCTTCGACAAGCTCAGGGAACCAGCCCCTTCGACAAGCTCAGGGGACCAGCCCCTTCGACGAGCTCAGGGGACCAAGCCCTTCGACAAGCTCAGGAGACCATCCCTTCGACAAGCTCAGGGGGCCAAGCCCTTCGACAGGCTCCCTTCGACAAGCTCAGGGGACCAGCTCAGGGGGCGCTCGGCGAGGTGATCTCGAGCTCGCCGGAGATGACCTGCTGGCGCAGCCCGTCGATCTCGGCGTCCAGTTCCGCGCTCACGAGCGGCGCGAGGTCGTGGTACGGCGCGATCTCGACCCCGCCGTTCTCGAGCGTGCCGATGTACGGCTCGTTCGTGAACGAGTCGTCGAGCACCTCGCCGACGATCTGCACCATGGCGTCCTGGGTGTTCTTCAGCACGCTCGTGAGGATGACCGGCCGGTACTGCGCGGCGAGCGTCTCGTAGCCGTCGCTGTCCACCCAGATCACGGAGATCCCCTCGCGCTCGACGGCGGCCGCGGTGGCGCCCTCGCCGACCTGGCCGGCAACCGGGAGGATCACGTCGGCGCCCTGGTCGATGAAGCCCTCGGTGAGCGCCTTGCCCTTGTTGATGTCCTCGAAGTCGCCGGTGAACGCGCCGTCCTGCGCCGCCTTGTCCCAGCCGAGCAGCCGCACCGTCGCGCCGTGCACCTCGTTGTACTTGGCGACGCCGTCGGCGAAGCCGTCCATGAACAGCGTCACGGGCGGCTGGTTGCCACCGCCGAAGGTCGCGACCACCCCGGTCTTCGAGACCCCGGCCGCGAGGTAGCCGGCGAGGTAGGCGGCCTGCGCAGTGTCGAACACGACGGGCTTGATGTTCTCGCCCTCGACGGTCTCGTCGACGATCGCGAAGGCGAGGTCGGGGTTCTTGCCGGCCTGGTCCGTCGTGGCCTCGGCGAGCTCCCAGCCGACCGTCACGACGAGGCCGCAGCCGCTGTCGACCGCCTGCTGCACGTTCGGGGCGAGGTCGGTCTCGCCGGTCGAGACGATCGCCTCGGCGTCGATGCCGTACTCGGACTCCGCCTGCTGCAGCCCCTCCCAGCTCGACTGGTTGAACGAGCGGTCCTCCAGCCCCCCGGAGTTCGTCACCATGCGCACGCACGCCTCGCTCTGCGTGGCGCCGTCGCCGGCGGGCGCGGGCGCGCACGCCACGAGGGCGATGGATGCCGCGGCCAGCACGGCGCCGAATCCGAACCGAGTGCGTCGGGTCATCCGCCCGCCTCCCCTTCTTTCGCGCCCCGAGGGGCCCGGCTGCCCTGCCCGGACGGGCTAGAGCACGTCGCTCGAGCCGCCGAGCCGCAGGGCGTCGACGACCGCTTTCACCCGCTGGGCGTGCTCGCTCGTGGTGACGAGCAGCGCGTCGGGGGTGTCCACGACGACGATATCGTGCACGCCGATGAGGCTGATGACGCGCTTGGAGCGGCTCACGACGATGCCGCTCGAGGCGTCGGCGAGCACCCGCGCGCCCTCGCCGAGGATCGCGAGCTCGCCGGAGCGACCGGCGGTGTTCAGCTTCGCGAGCGAGGCGAAGTCGCCCACGTCGTCCCACTGGAAGTGCCCGCGCACGACGGCGAGCCGTCCCGCCTCGGCGGCGGGCTCGGCGACCGAGTAGTCGATCGCGATCTTCTCGAGGTTCGGCCAGATGCGGTCGACGGCGGGCCCGCGGGTCGCGGGGTCGTCCCACGCGGCGGCGAGCTCGACGAGCCCGGCGTGCAGCTCGGGCTTGTTGCGCTCGATCTCGGCGAGCAGCTGGTCGGCTCGGGCGATGAACATGCCCGCGTTCCAGAGGTGCTTGCCGCCCGCGAGGTAGCGTTTCGCCGTCGCGAGGTCGGGCTTCTCGACGAAGCTCGACACGGCCTCGACGTCGTCGGCGCCCGACACCTCGAGTCGGTCGCCGCACTCGATGTAGCCGAAGCCGACCGCCGGCTCGGTCGGCGTGATGCCGATCGTGGCGATGTAGCCCGCGTCGGCGGCGGCGACCGCCTGCGCGACGGCGTGCTGGAAGAGGGCGTCGCCCGAGATGACGTGGTCGGCGGCGAAGGAGCCGACGATGACGCCCGGCTCGCGCCGTTCGAGGATGGCCGCGGCGAGGCCGATCGCTGCGGTGGAGTCGCGCGGCTCGCTCTCGAGCACGACGTTCTCGTCGGCGAGCTGCGGCAGTTGCGCCTCGACGGCGGCCCGGTGCGCGCGGCCCGTCACGACCATGACCCGCTGCTCGCCCGCGAGCGGCGCGAGCCGGTCCCAGGTGTCCTTCAGCAGGGTCTGCCCGGAACCGGTGAGGTCGTGCAGGAACTTCGGCGCATCGGCGCGGGAGAGCGGCCACAGACGGGAGCCGATGCCCCCGGCGGGGATCACCGCGTAGAACCGGTCGAGCTTCGCTGACATCAGCCCAGGATAGCCGGAGCGCTCGCCGCGGCGGCGAACGGCTAAGGCTCCCCTAACCCGCGTGTCGAGCGGCACGGGTCTAGACTCGGCACAGGGCGCACTGCGCCTCGACGCGCCCGCTCGTCACGGGCCGATCGTCACACAGCCAGGGAGGGTTGTTCATGCCAGAGTCCTCGGCAGGAACCCTGACCGCACCCGAAAAGCCGGCGAAGCAGAAGCCGGGCGGCACGCTGTATCGCGGCCGCGAGGGAATGTGGTCTTGGGTGCTGCACCGCATCACGGGTGTCGCCATTTTCTTCTTCCTGCTGGTGCACATCCTCGACACCGCGCTCGTCCGGGTCTCCCCCGAGGCGTACAACGCGGTGATCGGCACGTACCAGACCCCGATCATGGGCCTCGGCGAGGTCGCCCTCGTCGGCGCGATCGTGTTCCACGCCCTGAACGGCCTGCGCATCATCCTGGTCGACTTCTGGACCTGGGCCACGCGCCACCAGAAGGTGCTGTTCTGGATCGTCATCGCCCTCTGGGTCGTGACGATGCTCGCCTTCACCCCGCGCCACCTGATCAACGTCTTCAGCCACTGAGGAGTGCGAGCGTGACCACCATCGAAGCACCCCGCACCCCGGTCCGCCCCGCCCCCAAGCGCGGCGTGAACCTCGAGAAGTGGGGCTGGATCTACATGCGCGTCTCGGGCGTCGTGCTCATCGTGCTGATCTTCACCCACCTGTTCGTCAACCTCATGCTCGGCGACGGCGTCAAGGCAATCGACTTCGGCTTCGTCGGCGGCAAGTGGGCCGACCCGTTCTGGCAGTGGTGGGACGTCGCGATGCTCTGGCTCGCGCTCATCCACGGCGCGAACGGCATGCGCACCATCGTGAACGACTACACCAAGCCGGGCACGGCGCAGAAGCTGCTGAAGCTCGCGCTGTTCCTTGCCGCCGCCGTGCTCATCGTGCTCGGCACCCTCGTGGTCTTCACCTTCGACCCGTGCCCCGCCGGCGCCCCGGCGGACCTCCTCCCCTCGTTCTGCGCCGCCTAGGAGACACGTGACCAGCGAGACCCACGCCGAGACCAAGGTCGTCGACGGCGTTCACTACCACCAGTACGACATCGTCATCGTCGGTGCCGGCGGCGCCGGCATGCGGGCGGCCATCGAGGCCGGCCCGGGTGCGAAGACGGCCGTCATCTCGAAGCTCTACCCCACTCGCTCCCACACGGGCGCGGCGCAGGGCGGCATGGCCGCGGCGCTCGCGAACGTCGAGGAGGACTCGTGGGAGTGGCACACCTTCGACACGGTCAAGGGCGGCGACTACCTCGTCGACCAGGACGCGGCCGAGATCCTCGCCAAGGAGGCGATCGACGCCGTCATCGACCTCGAGAACATGGGCCTGCCGTTCAACCGCACGCCCGACGGCAAGATCGACCAGCGCCGCTTCGGCGGGCACACCCGCGACCACGGCAAGGCCCCGGTGCGCCGGGCCTGCTACGCCGCCGACCGCACCGGCCACATGATCCTGCAGACGCTGTTCCAGAACTGCGTGAAGCTCGGCATCGAGTTCTACAACGAGTACTACGCGCTCGACGTCATCATGACCGAGGTCGACGGGGTGCCCCAGCCCTCCGGCGTCGTCGCGTACGAGCTCGCGACCGGTGAGCTGCACGTCTTCCAGGCGAAGGCGATCATCTTCGCGACGGGCGGCTTCGGCAAGATCTTCAAGACCACGTCGAACGCCCACACCCTCACGGGCGACGGCGTCGGCATCATCTGGCGCAAGGGCCTGCCGCTCGAGGACATGGAGTTCTTCCAGTTCCACCCGACGGGCCTCGCCGGCCTCGGCATCCTCCTCACCGAGGGCGCCCGAGGCGAGGGCGCGATCCTCCGCAACGCCTCCGGCGAGCGGTTCATGGAGCGCTACGCCCCGACCATCAAGGACCTCGCGCCCCGCGACATCGTCGCGCGCTGCATGGTCCAGGAGGTCGCCGAGGGACGTGGCGCGGGCCCGCACAAGGACTACGTGCTGCTCGACTGCACCCACCTCGGCGCCGAGGTGCTCGAGACGAAGCTGCCCGACATCACGGAGTTCGCCCGCACCTATCTCGGCGTCGACCCGGTCTACGAGCCGGTCCCCGTGATGCCGACGGCGCACTACGCGATGGGCGGCATCCCGACCAACACCGACGCCGAGGTGCTGCGCGACAACACCACCGTCGTGCCCGGCCTCTACGCCGCCGGCGAATGCGCCTGCGTCTCGGTGCACGGCTCGAACCGCCTCGGCACCAACTCGCTGCTCGACATCAACGTCTTCGGCAAGCGCGCCGGTCGCAACGCGGTCGAGTACGTGAAGACGGTCGACTTCACCCCGCTCCCTGAGGACCCGGCCGCCGGCGTCCGCGAGATGCTCACGGGTCTGCGCGATTCGACGGGCACCGAGCGCATCGCGGCGATCCGCAAGGAGCTGCAGGACGAGATGGACCGCAACGCCCAGGTGTTCCGCACCGAGGAGTCGCTGACCCACGCTGCCGGCGTCGTCGCCGAGCTCCGCGAGCGCTACAAGCACGTCGCCGTGCAGGACAAGGGCAAGCGGTTCAACACCGATCTGCTCGAGGCCGTCGAGCTCGGCTTCCTGCTCGACCTCGCCGAGGTCGTCGTCACGAGCGCCCGCAACCGCAAGGAGAGCCGCGGCGGTCACATGCGCGACGACTACCCGAAGCGCGACGACGAGAACTTCATGCAGCACACGATGGCCTATCTGTCGGGCGACGCGCACTCGTCCGACGCGAGCGACCACATCCGGCTCGATTGGAAGCCGGTCGTCGTCACTCGTTACCAGCCGATGGAGAGGAAGTACTGAGGTGAGCACCGCTACGCTCGAGCACCCGCCGGCCGAGGCCGACGCCATCCAGTCGTTCACGGTGACCTTCCTGATCCGTCGATTCGACCCCGACGTGGACACCGAGCCGCGCTGGCAGGACTTCGACGTCGAGATGTACGCCACCGACCGCGTGCTCGACGCCCTGCACAAGATCAAGTGGGAGCAGGACGGCTCGCTGACGTTCCGCCGCTCGTGCGCCCACGGCATCTGCGGCTCCGACGCCATGCGCATCAACGGCCGCAACCGCCTCGCCTGCAAGACGCTGATCAAGGACCTCGACATCTCGAAGCCGATCTACGTCGAGGCGATCAAGGGCCTCCCCCTCGAGAAGGACCTGATCGTCGACATGGAGCCGTTCTTCGCGAGCTACCGCGAGGTGCAGCCGTTCCTGCAGGCCAACTCCACCCCGGAGCCCGGCAAGGAGCGCGTGCAGTCGGTCGCTCAGCGGGCGATCTTCGACGACACCACGAAGTGCATCCTCTGCGCCGCGTGCACGTCGAGCTGCCCGGTGTTCTGGACCGACGGCCAGTACTTCGGCCCCGCGGCGATCGTGAACGCGCACCGCTTCATCTTCGACTCGCGCGACGACGAGGCGAAGGTGCGCCTCGACATCCTGAACGACAAGGAGGGCGTGTGGCGCTGCCGCACGACCTTCAACTGCACCGAGGCGTGCCCCCGCGGCATCGAGGTGACGAAGGCGATCGCCGAGGTCAAGCAGGCGATCATGCGCGGCCGCCCCTAGCGGCTCCAGCACGGACGGCGGATGCCGCGGCGATTCGATCGCCGCGGCATCCGCCGTTTTCGTGTCAGCGTGTGCTCGGCACGCTCCAGCCCGGGATGCACTCACCTGGGATGCACTCACCCGGAATGCACTCACCCGGGCCGCTCTCGGGGGAAAGCGACCCGGGTGGGTGTTATGGGGAACGGGCCCGGAGCTCGGGATGGACTCCGGACCCGCTGGAGCGAAGAAGGCTCCAGCCTCGGCGGCGACGACGGCCGCCGGGGTCTTACTCCGCGGTGCGGCGGCGGCGGATGATCAGCAGCAGCCCGACACCTCCGATCACGAGGATCGCGGCGCCCCAGATGCCCCAGCTCGGGTCGAAGCCGGTGCTGGCCATGCCGCCAGGAGTGTTCGGCTTCGGCTGGGTCGGAGCGGCGTTGCAGTCGGGCGTTGCAGGCGGGTACGCCTCGACCGCGTCGGTGCTCGGGTTCATGCGGATCTCGACGACCGCGTTCCCGCGCAGCTCGTAGAACGGTGCGCTCGGGTCGAGCACCCAGCGGCCGTTCGGCAGCAGGCGCCAGCCGGGCCAGGCGATGCCGTTGCCGGCCGAGTCGACCGCCGCGCCGGGCCAGAGCTTCTGACCGGTGATGGTCACGCCGCTCTGCGCGTCGGCCGGGGGCACGATCTCATCGACCTTCGCGGCGCCGTCGGCGAGGATGCCGTCGATGTCGCTCGCGGGGATGTCGGGGTTGCGGGCGGCGTAGGCCTCCGGCGTCCACCAGATCATCACGATCCGCGGCAGCTCGACGTTCTCGATGTTGTACGGCGTCAGGTCGTAGGTGACCCACGGGGCGTTCGCGATGCACATCGCGAGCGCGTTGACCTCGATCGACTTCACCGGCGTCTCCTCGGTCGACGTGTTGTCGTCCGGGGTGCCCTCGACGCCGCCGCTCGTCACCGTCGCGGTGTTGACGATGTCGAGGATCTTGCCGGTGTCGCTGCCGCCTTCCCGCGGGAGGGTCGCGGCCGTCGTCACCTGGAAGCCGAACTCGGCGCTCTGCGCCTCCTCCGGCGTCCACGAGGCGTTCTTCGTGAAGGTCGCCGTGCCGCCGAAGCCGTCGGCCGAGGCGCCCGTGAGCGTCGCGGTCCAGCCGGCCGGCACCGTCCACTCGGCCACCGGGGCGGCCTTCAGGGTGGCGGGCAGCTCGTCCTTCACGACCACGTTCGGCACGACCAGCTTCGGCGTGTTGTTCTTCACGGTGATCGAGTAGGGGTAGCTGGCGTCCTCGTCGGTCGGCACGAGCCAGTCACCGCCGTCGTTCTGCTCGACGTGGTGCTTGTCGATCGACAGGTCGACCGTCTTGGCGGTGTTCAGGATCGTGCAGGTGCCGTCGGCGCCCGGGTCGAGCGTCAGCACGCCCTCGCTGAGCGAGACGCCCTCGCCGACGCAGCTCCACTCGCCCGGGCTGTAGAAGCCGAGCAGCGGGTTCGTCTCGTTCTCGAGCGTCTCGAGCAGCGTGTACGCGCCCGGCTTGACCTCGCGGTCGAGGAGGTCGGCCGAGCCGCCGAGCCCGTGGAAGACCGACGAGCCGTCGCCGAGCAGGCGCAGGCGCCAGTCGGCGGGCTTGCCGGGCACCTGGCCCTCGCCGAGCTTGCCCTCGAAGGCCGAGTTGTCGACCTCCTTCACCAGGGTGAGGTGGGCGGGCTCGGGGTCGGTGTGGTGGTCCGTCGTGCACGGCTCCTCGGGGGTGCACTCGTCGGACGGCACGTCGCCGCCGGCGGTGACCGAGTTGCCGATCGTGGCGTCCCAGGCGTCCGCGTTCACCTTGACCGAGTAGACGAGCGTCTGCGGCCCGGCGTTCGCGGCGAGGTCGCCGACGTTCCAGGTGAGCTTCTGCGTCGCGTCGTCGAAGGCGAAGGTGCCCACGCTCGCGGTGATGCCGTCCTCGTCGAGGACCGCCTTGCCGAGCACGCCGCTCAGGTCGTCGACCGCGACGATGTCGTGGACGGTCACCTGACCGGTCGGGGTGACCGTCACCGTGTAGGTGATGGTGTCGCCCGGCTTCACCGTGCTGCCGCTCACCGGGTTCGACGTCTTCGAGGTGGTGAAGGCGCCCGGGGTCTTCGTGATCGGGTTGGTCGCGGTGACGAGCACGTGTCCGAGCTCCTCGGCGCCCTTCCCGGCGATCGTGAAGGTGATGCTGCGGCCCTCAGTCGACGCTCCCGCGTCGGTCGAGGTGTAGCTCACGTCGCCCCACGAGTACGCGTCGTCCTTCAGGCCCGGGAGCCCGTCGACCGGCTCGGTCACGGTGCACTCGGTGCCGGCGGGGAGGTCCACGCCCTTCGGGAGGTTCGCGGGGCTCGTCGCCGTGGCGGTGAGCTCACCCGTCACCGGGTCGCCGCCCTCGGGCAGCACGCAGGAGTACTCGAAGGTGTACGAGGCATCCGGGTCGACGCCCTCGAGCGCCGCATCGGTGCCGGCGACGACCTTCTCGATCGTGAAGTCGCCCTTCAGGCGGAAGGTGTCGTTCGTGACCGTGATGACGGGCCAGTCGTCGCCCGCAGCGGGGACGGTGGCCGGGTTGCCGTCGTAGCCGACGACCTCGACCCACTGGTACGACGGGTCGGTCGGGACCGGACCGGCGGCCGGCGCGGTCTCCACGGCGGTGCAGTCGCTCGTCGCGAGCACACCGGTCACGGTCGCGTTGCCGTCGGGGGTCGCGGTCCACTCGTACTCGACCGCCGGGTCGTCGCCGTAGACGCAGCTCAGGGTGCCCGTGAACGGCGTGGCGCCGTCGACGAGATCCTTCGCCGGGCCGGTGACGACCTTGTCGATGATGACCGTGCCGCGCACGCGCTCCACCGTGTTGGTCACGGTGATGCCCGCGGTCTGGCCGTCGACCAGGGTGACGGTCTCGCCGTTGTCCGGGGCGGCCCAGGCGTACGACGGGTCCTTCAGCTCGCCGTTGTCGAGCGTGTCCTCCTGCACCTGGCAGTCGGCGCCGACCGGCACCTTTTTCTGCGCGGCGGTGAAGAGGGAGACGGTGCCGCCCGTGGCCGGGACGGTCCACTGACCGCCGGCCTGCGCGTCCTCGCCCTCGCCGTCGACCCAGTCGCAGGTCCACGAGCCGGTGACGTCGAGACCCGCCGGGATGCCGGCCGTCTCGCCTTCGGCGACCTTGGTCAGCTCGAGCGCGCCCCACAGCTGAGACACCGAGTTGGTGACCTCGGCCGTCGGCACGACGTCGGGCGAGACGATCTCGACCGGGTCGGCGATGGCCGGGGTGTTCCACGACCAGCCGGTCGCGAGGTCGCCGTCGCTCGGCGCGTCCTCGGTGATCGAGCACTCGCTCGTCAGCGGGACCGGCCCGAAGGCCTCGGTGGTGCCGCCCGTCGCGTCGTCGATCTGCCAGTCGCCGGACGCCACGACGTCGCCGTCGTAGCTGCAGCTCCAGGTGCCGGTGTAGGCGGTGCCGTCGGCGACGACCTTGCCGGGAACCTGGTCGAGCTGCTTCGTCACGGTGAAGGTGCCGAAGGCCTGCGAGATCGGGTTCGTGACGTTCACGAGCTTCGTCTCACCGTCGGAGCCGAGGGTGACCGAGCTGGGCGACACGGTCGCCTGGCCCCAGCTGTACGAGGCGTCCTTCAGCGTGTCGGGGTCGATCTGACCCTCGCTGAGCTCGCAGCTCCAGCCGAGCGGCACCCCGTCGACGAGGACGGTCTTCTGGCCGTCCGCGACGTTCACGGTGCCCTTCAGGTGGCCGGCGACGCCGTCCACGGAGCAGTCGTAGTTGATCGGGAAGTCCGTGCCGCCCGCGGCCTGGGCGACGTAGCCCTCGGTGTCGCCGGTGACGGCCTTCAGGACCTCGATCTTGCCGGTCTCGCGGCTGAACGAGTTGCCGACCACCAGCAGCGCGGGCTCGGCCGCGCCGACCGTGTCGCCCGTGAACTTCGGGTCGCCCCAGGTGTAGGAGGGGTCGTTCGTCGGCGCCTGCGAGAGGTCCTCGCCGAGCACCACGCAGTCGGAGTCGACGAGCACCTCGTCGCTCAGCGTGATGGCGCTCGCACCGGCGGTGGTCGTCCAGTCGCCGTTCACCGGGGCGTCACCGTCGTGGGTGCACTGCCAGGTGCCGGAGTACTCGCGGTCGGGGTCGACCACGCCGCTCGGACCGCTGAGGGTCTTCTCGAGGGTGACCGAGCCGTAGACCCGCTTCAGCGTGTTCGTGATCGTGACGTCGATCTGCTGGCCGGGCTCCGTGATGGTGAAGGTCTCGGGCGAGACGGTCACGCCGTCCCAGGCCCAGCTGCCGTCGGCGAGCCCGCCGACCGGCGTGACCTCGGTCACGGTGCACTCGGAGCCGAGGGGCAGCTCGAGGGCGTCGCTGCCGCCGGTCGTGAAGGTCACCTGCTCGGTGCCGTTCACGCCGCAGGCGACGGATGCCTCGAACTCCATGTCGGCGCCGCCGGTGTAGCCGTCGCCCTCGACCACCTTGGTGATCTCGACCGAGCCGTACTTCTTCGACAGGGCGTTGATCGCCGAGACCTGCACGGTGACCGGGTCGCCGTTCTGCGGGGCCGGGATGGTGAAGGAGACCGAGCGGCCGTCCTGCGGGCTGCCGCCCGGGGTCGCCGTGAGGGTCACGCCGTCCCAGGTGTAGCCCGAGGCGGGCGCCGGGGCGTCGTGCTCGGTGACGGTGCAGTCGCTGCCCGCGGGGATGGGCTCGCCCGGCCCGCCGGCAGCACCGGCGAGCACGTCGAAGCTGCCGCTGTACTCCTGGTTGCTGTCGTCGGTGCAGACCCAGTCGAAGCCGAAGGGCACGTCGGGGTCGTAGCCGGCGGCGTCGCCCTGCACGGTCTTCGAGACCGCGAAGGAGCCGGACTGGCGCACGATGGTGTTCGTCACCGTGACGCCGGGGTTCGGCGTGGCGGCGCTGAGGGTCACCTGGGTGCCGGGCGCGTAGTCGATGCCGGCCCAGACGTACGAGCCGTCGCCCGAGGCGGGAGCGGCGGGCGCCGTCTCCGTCACGGTGCAGCTCGAGCCGAGCAGGATGCCGGTGACGGTCGCCTGACCGCCGTCGGCCAGCGGGCCCCAGTTGCCGCTCTTGCCGTCGGTGCAGCTGTACGTGCCGGAGAAGCCGGGTCCGTTGTAGACGCCGTCGGGGTCGACGAGGTCCTTCGTGATCACGAGCGCACCGTAGGCGCGCTTCGTCGTGTTCGTGATGACGACGTTCTTCGTCTCGTTCTTCGCGACGGTGACCTTCACGTCGTTCGCGACGGGGGTCGCGGCCCAGGCGTAGGAGTCGTCGACGAGGCCGCCGGAGACCGCCCCCTCGTGCACGGTGCACTCGGTGCCGGCGAGCAGCTCGCCGGCCGGGGTGGTGTACGTCTCGCCCGCCTTGATGGCGGCGGTGTAGGTCTTCGCACCACAGGTGATCGTGATGTCGAAGGCCGTGTCGGCCGCGATGCCGCCGCCCTGGGTCGCCTTGGTCACCGAGACCTGGCCGTAGACCGGCACCGTCGTGTTGGTGACGGTGACGAGCTTGGTCTCGTTCTTCGCGACCGTGACCTGCGTGCCCGGCGCGTACGTCGGGGCGCCCCACTCGTGGCCCGCGTCGAGCGGCGCCGTGATCGGGGTGACCTCCTGGACGGTGCAGAGGCTGCCGACCGGGATGTTCTGGACGGTCTCGGTCTCGCCGTTCTTCAGCGTGAGCGGCGTCGTGGTCGAACCGCAGACGACGTTGACGTTGAAGTCGTCACCGGTCGAGGTGTAGCCGTCGCCCGTGACGACCTTCTTGACGTCGAGCTTCGTGAAGTTGCGCACGAAGGTGTTCGTGACCGTCGAGTCGACGGTCGCGTCGACGCCCTTCGGGATCGTGACGACGTTCGGCAGCACGGTGCGGCCGGCCCACTCGTACGAGGCGTCCGCGAAGTCGCCGGCCTTGGCCGAGAAGGCGGGCTCGGTGAGCGCGCAGCTCGTGCTCGTCGGCAGCGTCGGCCCGGAGACCGGCGTGCCCGGCGTCACCTGCAGGTCGCCCTCGGAGATGGTCTGGCCGCCGAGCGTGCAGACGTAGTGCACGGTGAACTGCCGGCCGGTGCCGCCGGTGTAGCCGCCGGCGGGGGTGCTCGCGTCGGCCGGCGAGACCTTCTTCTCGACCGTGAACGTGCCGGTGTTCTGCTTCGTCGAGTTGGTGACCGTGATGGTGGTCTTCTGGTTGTCGACGATCGTCTTCGGCCCGTCGGTGGCGTACTGCACCCACTCGTAGGAGCCGTTCTTCAGGTTGCCGCTCGGCCCGTTCTCCGTGACGGTGCACTCGGCGCCGGCGGGGAGTGTCGTGCTCACGGTCTGCGCGGTGCCGGTCGAGACGGTGTAGTTGCCGCTCTGCACGACGCCCTGGCCGGCGACGGTGCAGCTCCAGGTGCCGGTGAACGGCGTCGAGGCGGTGCCCGAGAAGCCCGAGGCATCCGTGATGACCTTCTTCACCTCGAGCGAGCCGGTCTGGTACCGGTTCGTGACGGTGCAGGTGACCGAGGCCTTGTCCACGAGGTCGACGCTGCCGTTGGTCACGGTCACGCTCGAGCCGTTGCCGTCGTTGGTGCACACCCAGTTGCCCTGCTGCGTGTAGCCGCCCGGGCCGCCGGACTCGGCGAGCACGTAGGTGCCGGCCGAGAGGTTCGCGTTGCTGACGCCCGAGCCCTGGTCGTTGCCGGAGAGCTCGGCGGCGCCGCCGCCGGTGTTCGCGGAGAGGGTCCAGGCGTTCTTGTTCGCGGTGCCGGAGGCGACGACCTTCTTGAGCGTCAGCTTCGCCTTCGTGGCGTAGGTGTTCGTGAACGTGCAGGTGATGTCGGAGTTGGCGCTCGCCGGGATGTTCGTGAGGGTCACGTTCCGGCTGCCGAGGTTCGGCGTGCCGATCGGCTGGTTCGCGCTGTCGACGCAGGCGACGCCGGTGAGCGACCACTGCGCGTCGGCGACGGCGTTCTCGGCGATCGTGATGGTCTCGCCCTGCAGAGCCTGCGCCGTCTTGGACTGGCCGCCCTTCAGCGTGAAGCTGTCCTTCCACGGCGAGCCGTCGAGGCTGGAGGTGGGGGCGAAGTTGAACGTGGTGTCGGGGGCGCCACTGCCCACGACGACCTTCTTGACGGTGATGTCCCGAACCTGCGCGAGCTTGCCGTAGAGGCAGGCCTTCGTCGTCCGGCTCTCGACGGTGTTGAAGGAGTTCACAGGCGTGCCGGTCGCGGTCGCCGGGCAGGTGATCGCCTCGGTCGAGCTCTGGTTGCCGGTGCCGACGCGGATGAAACCGGTGATGACGAGCTTGTAGTCCTGGCCGCCGATGGTGATGGCCTGGTCGGAGGCCTGCGAGGTGAACTTCACCTGGTCGTTGCAGCCGTTGTTCTCACGCCCGGTCGGACAGTTGCTGCCGGTCAGGTCATTCGGGCTCTCCCAGAGCCACCAGGGGAAGCTCAGCACGGGGGCGCCGCTGATGCCGTTCAGGCGGTAGTCGAGCTTGCCCTTGAAGTAGTCCGAGGTGACGCCGTTGATCGGGTTGTTGATGTGCGACATCGAGCCGAGCAGGAACTCGGAGCCGAGGGTGATGTTGCCGCCGGCGGCCGGCTGCACGCTGATCACGCTCTGGCTGGAGGTGCTCAGGTTGTTCGGACAGCTGCCGCTGGTGCCGTGCGCGGCGCGGGCCCAGCTCCCGGTCGATGAGACCCAGTCGGTGCTCGAAGAGCTCGCCTCGGGCGAGTACTTGAAGCAGTTGTTGCTGGTCGTGCCGTCCTGGCTGCCGCTCGCGTTCGTGGTGCGCTGATCGCTCACCCTCGCGCTGATCGAGCCGAGATCGACATCGAGTGCCTGGGCTGGCGCCGCGGCGAAGAGTGCGCCGCTCACCCCCATGCCGATGATGAGCGCACCGCTCGCGAGGACCGAGAGCGCCTTCTTCAGGCGGCCCTTGGGTAGGGTGTCGCGGTGCCGAGGGGTCGACGAAACACGGGTTCGGGTAAGCATGGCTGCACGCCTTCGGGTTCGACGCGAAATTTCGGGTTGCGCGTCATTCGGGTTTCGGGTTTGCAACCCACGCAGAACGTGAGTCCTTCGTAGCGTGGCAGAGATGAGGGTCGTTCGGAATACTGGCACCACCACCAAAACGGGGGGCAACTGACGGATGCCTGGCCCCCGCGCCGCCCGAAGCGCCCCCTTTTCGCACCGCACCTGGGCATTCGCCCGATTCCGGGGAAAAGTCGCGGCCGGATCGCAGGCACGGCGGATGCCCGACAGGCACGGCGGATGCCCCGGCGCGCACGCCGGGGCATCCGTTTTCCAGGGTCGGCGCGGATCGGGGTCCCCCGACCCGACCCGCCCCGACCGGGCGGGGCGCCGTCGCGCTGCTCACGGCGCGACGGCGCGCGGGCTCAGCCCGCGTCGTCCCGTCGTTGACGGCGGGCGACGAACCAGACGCCGAGCGCTCCGACGGCGAGCAGGCCCGCCGCGAGCGGCAGCAGCCAGCCCTGGTCGAAGCCGGTCGAGGCCATGCCCGAGGGCGTCGGCTTCGGCGGCTTCGGCGAGTTCGTCGGCGCCGCGTTGCAATCGGGCGTCGCCGGCGGGTACGCCGTGATCGTGTCCGTCGACGGGTTCACCCGGATCTCCACGACCGCCTCGTTGCGGAGGTCGTAGAACGGTGCGGACGGGTCGAGCACCCAGGTGCCGTTCGGCAGCAGGGTCCAGCCCGGCCAGTCCGTCGGGTTGCCCTCGGCGTCCACCTCGGCGCCCGGCCAGAGCTGGGCTCCCGAGATGGTGTCGCCCGGCTGCCAGCCGGGAGGCACGGTCACGTAGTCGACCTGGGAGGCGCCGTCGGCGAGGATCGCCGCTTCGTCGCCGGCCGGGATCGACGGGTCGTGCCCCGCGAAGGCGTCGGGCGTCCACCAGATCAGCGCGACGTCGGGCAGCGTGTCGAGGTTCGATGGTGTGATCGCGTAGCTGAACCACGGGGTGTCGTTCAGGCACTGCGCGAAGCCGTCGAGGGCGATCGACTTCACCGGCGTCTCCGCCTCGGCGCAGTCGGCGAGCGGGCCCTCCGGGTCCGGCTCCTCGGCCGCGGCCGCCGCGAAGATCTCGGCGAGCGAGGCCGGGGCCAGCTCCGGCGGCGACTCCTCCTCGGCCGGCGGCACCTCGGCCGCCACGCAGGCGGTGTTGACGAGGTCCGGGATCGGCACCGTCGGGTCGGGCTGGGCGAGCTCGCCCACCTCGACGTCGAAGGTGATCGTCACCCCGGGGTACGCCATGCTCGCGAACTTCCCCAGGTAGGAGAAGGTGAGCTCCCCCTCGACCGAGTCGTCGAGCGTCCAGCCCGCCGGCAGCACCTCGCTGCCGGGCACGAAGGTCACGCCCTCGGGCAGGGTGTCCGTCACCACCGGGTCCACGACCGCATCGCCGTCGTTCCACACGTTGAGCGTGTAGCTGATGACGTCGGGCGGGGCGTCGCCGGAGTCGACGGGGTGCTCACCGTCGTCGTGCGACCACAGCTTCTCGATCCGCACGTCGGGCTCGGCCACCTCGTGGTCGGTCTCGCAGGAGGCGAGCACGAGTTCCTCGCTCTGCTCGAGCGGCGCGAGATCGTCGCCGCCCTCGGGCGGGCACTCCCCCACGCCGTCCGGCGTGACGACGTTGTGCAGCGTCTCGCCCCAGGCGTCGTCCGCGACGGTCACCGTGAAGGAGATCGCCGCCTCTTCACCGGGTGCGAGGTCGGGGATGGACCAGGTGAGGTCCGTACCGTCGAGCTCCAGCTGCGGGTCGAGCGGCTCCACGAGGCTCGCGTCGTCGTCCAGCACGTCGGAGAGGTCGTCGACCGCGGTCGCGCCCGACACCTCCGCCTGCGAGAAGTTGTACGCGTGCAGGGTGTAGACCACGTCGTGGCCCGGGTAGACGGTGCTGCCCGAAGCCGGGTCGGCCGTCTTCCACAGCTCCCAGCCGGGCGTCGGGTGCTCGGTGACGCACGGGTCGGGCTCGGCGTCCGGCACAGCGGCGACCGTCACCGGCGGCTGCGCGGGCGGGCAGTTCGTGAGCACGTGGTTGCGCAGCACGGCGCCGGGATCGGCGTCGTCGCGCACCGTCACGCGGTACACGAGGTCGAGCGTCTCGCCCGGGTCGAGCTGGGCGACCTTCAGCCAGAGCTTGCCTGGCTCGTCGTCGTCCCAGCTGAACGCCGCCGGCTGCGTGCCGACGAAGCCCTCGAAGTCGACGTAGGGCGCGAGCTGCGAGATGTCGTCCTCGATCTCGATGTCGCTCACTCCGGGACCGGAGACGTGCTGCACCGAGAGCGTGTAGTCGATCGTGTCGCCGCGCTCCACGGAGGTGCCGCTCGGCGGATCGCTCGACTTCGTCACGCCCCAGACCGGTTCGTTCTCCCGGTTCGTGACGCTGCAGTGCACGATCTCGAACTTGCCGACGTCGACGGTCCAGCCGTGGTCGCCGACGAGCGTGACCGGCCGGTCGTCCCCGCCGACCTCGCAGCTGACGGCCGCCATCTCCCAATAGGGGCGGTCCTCCTCGGTGAAGGTGATCGCCCGGCTGTCCGCGTCGCCGTAGCCGGAGACGTCGTACGGGTCGGTCATGCCGTCGGCGGCGGTCTCCTGCGAGGCCGGCGTGACGTCGGCGTCGCTCGTCGAGAACTCCCAGCCCTCGGCGGGCTGCCCGTTCACCGTCTTGTCGATGACCACCGAGCCGCCGCAGAGGGCGATCGCGACCTCCTTCAGGGAGTCCGCGAGGGTCGAGTAATCGGTGGTGGTGAGGTAGTCGGCGGTCGTGATGTTCGTGCCGTCGAACGCCTCGGGGCCGGAGATCGCCTCGATCGGGCCGAGCGTGACGCTGCTGCCGACCGCGATGACGAGCACGTGCGAGCCGTCGGCCTTGATGGCGTTGGCCTGCTCGATCGCCGGGTTCAGCGCACCGGGCGAACCGTCGGGGAACTCCCCGCCGTTGTTCGGATCGACCGTGTTCGGGTTGCCGTCGGTGATGACGATCGTGAGCTCGACCGGCCCGTCGCTGAAGCCGCCGAAGGTGCCGTGGCCGACTTCGAGCCCGCGCTTCCAGTTCGTCCAGCCGTCGGAGCTGAGGCCGGCGTACGAGCCCTGCACCGTGCCGACGTTGCCGCTCGAGAGCTCGGTCGCGCCGAGCAGCACCGCGGCATCCTGATCGAAGGAGGTCACCGAGACCTCGGATCCGGTGTCGACGAGGGCGCCGGAGAACGCGTCGGCCGCGGCCTTCAGGTTCGCGATGCCCGCACCGCCGATGGAGCCCGACTTGTCGAGGATGAAGGCCATGTCGAGGCCGCACACATCGGGCAGGTCGGGGTTCGGGGCGGGGTCCACGACGGCCTGCGCCGCCAACGAGCGCATCGAGCCCTGCTGGGCCGCGAGACAGGCGTCCCGTTCGCTGCGGTCGTCGTTGGCGATCGGGATCGTCATGCAGTCGATGGGTGCCGGAGGCGCGTCCGCCTCCGGCACCGTGGCCGGCGCCTGCGGGTCAGGCGCCGCCGGGGCATCCGTTTCGGGTTCTACGGCTGCGTCCGGGGGGTCTACTGGGGCGGGGGGCGGCACCTCCTCGGCCGGCGGAGCGGGCTCCTCGGCCGGTGGCGCGGGCTCCTCGGCGGGCGGCGGCACCTCCTCCGCGGGCGGCGTCGCGGGGTCCGGCGCCGGCGGCGTCGTCGCCGCGGCGTCGGTGCCCTCGCCGGCCGCCGGGTCGGCGACGAGCGTGTCGGCGCTCGCCGCCGAGTCGGGCAGCTCCTCGGCGGCGGCGAGCGTCGGCGCCCCGAGGAGGACGAGTGCGGGAATCGCGAGCATGGACACGAGTGCGACGGCGGGTCGCCGCCTCGGTCCGGATCGTGCGGGCGCGCTGAAGCGCCCACGACTGAGTGCGTGCATGACAGCTCCTGTATTTCATCGGGTTGGAGCCGGCTCGAACTTCGGGTCAGCTGGCGCCAGTTCTGCCACACTTCGGCGCCATCCGCAAGGATTCCTCATCTTCCACCCCCCGAAAGCGGGGTGTCCCCCGAGTGGGGCTCAGGGCGACCCCCGAGCCGGGGACCGTGCGCACCCGGGTCCGTCCGCCGGGCGCGCCCGAGCGGGCGCACCGCCGGACGGGGCCCGTCGGTATGGTGAGAGCGTGAGCGGACGGGATGCCTCGGGGCCGACGCGGCGCGCGGGCGCGCCCGGGCCGACGCCCGCGCCGGCGACGGCCGGCGACGAGGCATCCGAGCCGACGCCCTCGACGTCGCGCACCGCGCGGATCCGCGCCGAGCTGTCGGTCGCCGGCCAGGAGGCGAAGCAGCGGCTCGAGACCGCCGAGCAGCCCATCCGGCAGCGCTTCGACGAGCCGATCAAGCGGGTGACGGCGATCACCGAGCGCACGCTCGCGCTCTTCCCGGTGCGGGTCTGGCGGCGCTTCCTCGACCGCAACGGCTTCATCCTCGCCGCGGGGCTCAGCTACCAGGCCCTCTTCGCGGTGTTCGCGGCGCTCTACGTGGTCTTCGCGATCGCGGGCCTCTGGCTCACGAACAACCCGGACGCCCTGAACGCGCTGCTCGGGCTCATCAACACCCTCGCCCCAGGGCTCGTCGGCGAGAACGGCAGCGCGGGCGTCATCTCCGAGCAGGACGTCACCGAGATCGCACGCTCCAGCACGAGCCTCTTCGGCTGGACCGGCGCCGTCGCCCTCGCCGGCCTGATCTGGACCGCGATCGGCTGGATCACCTACACCCGCACCGCCGTGCGCTCGATCTTCGGCCTGCCCAAGGACACGCGCGCCTACCTCCTCCTCAAGGCGCGCGACCTGCTCGCCGGGCTCGGCTTCGGGCTCGTCCTCCTCCTCGCCTCCGTGCTCTCGCTCGCCGCGACCTCGTTCGTGAGCTGGGTCTTCTCCCTGCTCGGCTGGAGCAGCGAGTCGGGATGGTTCACCTTCTTCGTGCAGCTCGGCTCACTCGTGGCGGTCTTCCTCATCGACACCCTCGCGCTCGCGGTGCTGTTCCGCTTCCTGTCCGGTGCGGCGATGCCCTGGCGGCGGATGTGGATCGGCTCGCTGCTCGGCTCGGCGGGACTCTCGGTGCTGCAGCTGTTCAGCAGCCTGCTGCTGTCGAGCACCTCGAGGAACCCGCTGCTCGCGACCTTCACCGTGTTCATCGGTCTGCTGCTCTGGTTCCGGCTGACGAGCATCGTGATCCTCGTCGCCTCGGCGTGGATCGCGGTCGAGGCCGGCGACGCGCACGAGTCCCTGCGCATGGTGACGCCGGAGCAGCTCGAGGCCGAGCGGCTCGCCGAGGAGCACCGGGCGCTCGTCACGGCGGCGCGGGTGCGGGTGCGCGAGGCCGAGCACGAGCTCGGCGAGGCGGGATGGTTCGCCCGCTTCCCCGCCCGCCGCCGGCTCGAGCGGGCGCGGCTCGAGCTGGAGGAGATCGAGCGGGGCGGGCCGGGCCCGGCCGAGCGCCCGTGACCCGCGATTCCGCCGGGCGCGGCGGTGTCGGCGGGCTCCCGTAGGATCGTTCCATGCCCGCTCAGCCCCTCCGCATCGCCAGTGTCAACGTCAACGGAGTGCGCGCCGCGTTCCGCAAGGGCATGGGCGACTGGCTCGCCGCCCGCGACGTCGACATCCTCGCGCTGCAAGAGGTTCGGGCCTCCACCGACGACCTCGTCGGCCTCCTCGGCGACGAGTGGGACGTGCTGCACGACCCCGCCACGGCGAAGGGCCGCGCGGGCGTCGCGCTCGCCAGCCGGCACCGGGCGAGCATCCACCGCGTCGAGCTCGGCCCGGCCGACTTCGACAGCGCGGGGCGCTGGCTCGAGGCCGACTACGAGGTCGGCGACAAGGTCATCACCGTCGTCAGTACCTACGTGCACTCCGGCGAGGTCGACACCCCCAAGCAGGTCGAGAAGTACAAGTTCCTCGACGCGATGGTCGAGCGCCTCCCCCAGCTCGCCGCGCACTCCGAGTACGCCGTCATCATGGGCGACCTGAACGTGGGGCACCGCACCCTCGACATCAAGAACTGGAAGGGCAACGTCAAGCGCGCCGGCTTCCTGCCCGAAGAGCGCGCGTACTTCGACCGCTTCCTCGGCGCCGAGGGCGAGCCCGGCTACAACGACGGCGCCGGCCTCGGCTGGATCGACGTCGGCCGCCGGCACGCGGGCGAGGTCCCCGGGCCGTACACCTGGTGGTCGCAGCGCGGCAAGGCGTTCGACACCGACACCGGCTGGCGCATCGACTACCACCTGGCCACCCCGCAGCTCGCCGCGACGGTGCAGAACTACGTGGTCGACCGCGCCGCGGCCTACGACGAGCGATGGTCCGACCACGCGCCCGTCGTGGTCGACTACGCGATCTGACGCCCGCCCCGACCCGCGACTCGCGACCCCGCGACCCCGCGATCCCCGGCCTCCGGCCGCCCCGACCGTGCGTCATCCGAACTTCATCGAGGACACCATGAGCACCGAACGACCCGTCGTCTTCTCCGGCATGCAGCCGTCGAGCGACTCCCTCCATCTCGGCAACTACCTCGGCGCGCTCGTCAACTGGGTCGCGCTGCAAGACACCGTCGACCCGATCTACTGCGTCGTCGACCTGCACGCCATCACCGTGGCGCAGGACCCGGCCAAGCTCCGCGAGAGCTCGCGGCGCACCGCCGCGCAGTATCTCGCCGCCGGCATCGACCCTGAGCGATCCACGCTCTTCGTGCAGTCGCAGGTGCCCGCGCACGCCGAGCTCGCCTGGGTGCTCGGCACCATCACCGGCTTCGGCGAGGCCGGGCGCATGACGCAGTTCAAAGACAAGTCGCAGCGCTACGGCGCCGAGTCCACGACGGTCGGCCTCTTCACCTACCCGGTGCTGATGGCCGCCGACATCCTCTTGTACGAGACGAACCTCGTGCCCGTCGGCGACGACCAGCGGCAGCACCTCGAGCTCACCCGCGACCTCGCCGGCCGCTTCAACTCCCGCTACGGCGAGACGTTCGTCATCCCCGAGGCGTACATCCCCGAGGCCTCCGCGCGCATCTACGACCTGCAGGACCCCTCGGCGAAGATGTCCAAGTCGGCCGCCTCCGAGGCCGGCCTCGTGAAGCTCCTCGACGACCCGAAGATCACCGCGAAGAAGATCAAGAGCGCGGTCACCGACGCCGAGCGCGAGATCCGCTACGACCGGCAGGCGAAGCCCGGCATCTCGAACCTGCTCGACATCTACGCCGCGGCGAGCGGCGAGTCGATCGAGACCATCGCGGCCCGCTACGAGGGTCGCGGCTACGGCGACCTGAAGAAGGAGCTCGCCGAGCTCGTCGTCGAACGGCTCGAGCCGTTCCGCGCGCGCACCTTCGAACTGCTCGACGACCCGGCCGAGCTCGACCGGCTCCTCGCGATCGGCGCCGACAAGGCCTCCGAGCGCGCCGAGCGCGTGCTCGCCCAGGTGTACGAGCGTGTCGGCTTCCTCCGCCGCCGCTAGGCCCGGCGACGCCGTGACCGGCGCGGCCGTGCCGACGCACCGCTCAGCGCCGGGCCGCCCTGCGCCCGTCGTGCTCTTCGACCTCGACGACACGCTGATGGCGCACCGCGAGGCCGTGCAGCTCGGCATCGAGCAGCACATGCGCATCCGGGCATACGACCCGGTCGCCGGGCTCGACGTGCCCGTGCTCTGGCACGAGCTCGAGGAGCGGCACTACCACGCGTACCTCGCGGGCGAGCTGACGTTCGAGGGGCAGCGGCGGGCCAGAGCGCGCGACTTCGCCCTCGCCCACGGCGAGTCCCTCGACGACCCGGCGGCCGGCGCCTGGTTCGACGAGTACTTCGCGCACTACCGCGCCTCGTGGCGCGTGCACGCCGACGTCGCTCGCAGCTTCGCGGCCCTCGAGGCGGGTCTGCCCGGCGTGCGCTTCGGGGTCATCACGAACGGCGAGCTCGACTTCCAGCTCGCGAAGCTCGACCGGCTCGGCCTCACCGAGCGGTTCGAGCACGTCGTCGCCTCCGGCGCGCTCGGCTTCGCCAAGCCCGACCCGGCGATCTTCCTCGCCGCGGTCGAACGCTTCGCCGAGACCGGTCCGCTCGGGCCCGTCGCGTACGTCGGCGACCGGCTCCGCACCGACGCGATCGGTGCGGCCGAGGCCGGCCTCCTCGGCGTCTGGCTGAACCGCGTCGACGCGACGCCCGATCCTGCCGAGGCCGCCCTCGCCCGGGAGCTCGGCGTGCTCGAGGCGACGACGCTCGACGAGGCATCCGCTCTGCTCGTCAGTCGGCTCGGCTGAGCACACCGAGCCGGGAACGCGGACGGGCCGGATGCCTCGGCATCCGGCCCGTCCTCCCCTTCGGGTCCTCCCCAGGACCCGTGCGCCCGATCGGCGGGCGGGGCCGAGGGCCCCGCCGCGCCGATCAGCGCACGTCGTCGTCGACCCAGTCGAGGGTCTTCGTGACGGCCTTCTTCCAGTTGCGGTCGAGACGTGCACGCTCGGCCTCGTCCATCGACGGGGTCCAGCGCGTGTCTTCCTGCCAGTTGGCGCTGAGCTCGTCGAGGCCCGACCAGAAGCCGACCGCGAGGCCCGCGGCATAGGCCGCGCCGAGCGCCGTCGTCTCCGCGACGACCGGTCGCACGACCGGCACGCCGAGGATGTCGGCCTGGAACTGCAGCAGGGTGTCGTTCGCCGTCGCCCCGCCGTCGACGCGGAGCTCGGTGAGGTCCACCCCGGCGTCGGCGTTCACGGCCTCGATCACGTCGCGGGTCTGGAAGGCGATCGCCTCCAGCGCGGCGCGGGCGATGTGGCCCTTGTTCACGTAGCGGGTGAGGCCGACGAGCGCGCCGCGCGCGTCCGGGCGCCAGTACGGCGCGAACAGGCCCGAGAACGCCGGCACGAAGTACGCGCCGCCGTTGTCCTCCACGCCCTTCGCGAGCTCCTCGACCTCCGCGGCGCTCGAGATGAGGCCGAGGTTGTCGCGCAGCCACTGGATGAGCGAGCCGGTGACCGCGATCGAACCCTCGAGCGCGTAGTGCACGGGGGCGTCGCCGAGCTTGTAGCCGACGGTGGTGAGCAGCCCGTTCTTCGAGTGCACGATGTCCGTGCCGGTGTTGAAGATCAGGAAGTTGCCCGTGCCGTAGGTGTTCTTCGCCTCGCCGGCCTCGAACGCGGCCTGGCCGAACGTCGCCGCCTGCTGGTCGCCGAGGATGCCGGCGATCGGCGTCTCGCGCAGCAGGCTGGATGCCTCGGCGACGCCGTAGACCTCGGACGAGCTCTTGATCTCGGGCAGCATCGAGCGGGGCACGCCGAAGGCCGCGAGGATCTCGTCGTCCCAGGCGAGGGTCTCGAGGTCCATGAACATCGTGCGGCTCGCGTTGGTGACGTCGGTGGCGTGCACGCCGCCGTCGACCCCGCCGGTGAGGTTCCACAGCACCCAGCAGTCGGTGGTGCCGAACAGCAGGTCCCCCGCCTCGGCTTTCTCGCGCGCACCCTCGACGTTCTCGAGGATCCAGACGATCTTCGTGCCGGAGAAGTACGTCGCGAGGGGCAGGCCGACCTTGGCCTTGAACCGCTCGACACCGCCGTCCGCGGCGAGGCGGTCGACGATGTCCTGGGTGCGGGTGTCCTGCCAGACGATCGCGTTGTACACGGGCTCGCCGGTCGTCTTGTCCCAGACGACGGCGGTCTCGCGCTGGTTGGTGATGCCGACCGCGGCGATGTCGTGGCGGGTCAGGTCGGCCTTGGCCAGGGCCTGGCCGATGACCTCGCGGGTGTTGTTCCAGATCTCCTTCGGGTCGTGCTCGACCCAGCCGGCCTTCGGGAAGATCTGCTCGTGCTCGAGCTGCCCGGTCGAGACGATCGAACCGGACTTGTCGAAGATGATCGCGCGCGACGAGGTCGTGCCCTGGTCGATCGCGAGGACGTAGTCAGCCATCTGAGAACTCCGTTGCTGTCAGTGCGGGTGGTGGGTGGGAATCGGTTCGGCTCAGCCGAGGACCGGCAGCAGCGGGATCGCCGCGAGGCCGGCGAGGACGCCGCCGATGATCGGGCCGAGCACGGGCACCCAGGAGTAGCCCCAGTCGCTCGAGCCCTTGCCCTTGATGGGCAGGATGGCGTGCGCGATGCGCGGGCCGAGGTCACGAGCCGGGTTGATCGCGTAGCCGGTCGGGCCACCGAGCGAGGCGCCGATCCCGATCACGAGCAGGGCGACGGGCAAAGCGCCGAGCGCGGCGAGCCCCGAGGTGTCGCCGTTGCGGCCGAAGCCGATCACGACGAAGACCAGCACGAAGGTGCCGATGATCTCGGTCACGAGGTTCCAGCCGTAGGAGCGGATCGCCGGGCCGGTCGAGAACACGCCGAGCTTGTTCGCCGCCTCGGGCTCCGCGTCGAAGTGCTGCTTGTAGGCGAGCCAGGTGACGACGGCGCCGAGGAACGCGCCGAGCATCTGCGCGCCGAGGTAGGTGAGCACCGAGACGAACGAGACGGGAACGGTGGTGCCGAGATCGCCGTTGCCGAACTGCTCCGCGCCGTTCGCGACGAGCCCGAGCGTGACCGCCGGGTTCAGGTGCGCGCCGGAGGCGTAGGAGACCACGACACCCGCGAAGACCGCGAGGCCCCAGCCGATGTTGACCATGAGGAAGCCGCCGTTGAAGCCCTTGTTGCGCACGAGCGCGACATTGGCGACGACGCCCGTGCCGAGCAGCACGAGCAGGGCGGTGCCGACGAGTTCCGCGAGGAACAGGACGCCGAGATTGTCCACGTTGACCTTCTTTCAATGGGTGGGGCGGCACGGGTCGCCGCCCCCGGTGTGACATCGGGCCGAGGGGCCCTGCTGCACGCTATCCGGGGAAGTACCCGGTGCGGAGCGTTTTCGGGTGCACATCCGTGCAGATGTGCACCCGGTGCGCGCTACTGGGCGGCGGCGGCCTCGAGCTCCGGCAGCTGCACGCCGTGCCGCTCCGCGAGGAGCGCGCGGGTCGCCTGGACCTCCGCCGTCCGCCGCTCGGCGCTCCAGCCGAGCACCTCGCCCGCGATGGCCGCGAGCTCCTCGAGGAGCGGCAGGGTGGCGGTGCCGGTGAAGGCGATGCTGGTGCGGCGCAGCACGAGGTCGTCGAGCCGGGCGACGCGCTCGTGGCGCACGAGCCAGGCGATCTCCTGCCGGCTGTACCCGGGGTGGTTCGTGAGCACGAGGTCCTCGGCGGGCTCGAGCTCGTCGATGAGCGCTTCGGCGCGGGTGCCGTAGCGCTCGAGCAGTTCCTCGGCGCGCACGGCGCCGAGTTCGTCGCCGTGCGACACGAGCCAGACCCGGCGGGCGTCCGGCGTGGTCGGGTAGCCCGCGCCGCCGCCGATCGCGAGCCCGGCGGTGCTGCGCCGGCGCTCGGTGCCGAGGAGCTCGAGCACCTCGTTCGACAGGTGCTCGGCGAGCGCGCGGAATGTGGTCCACTTGCCGCCGACGAGGCTCAGCACGGTCGTGCCGCGGCGGCCCGGCGCCTCGGCCCGCTCGATGCGGTAGTCGCGCGAGACGAAACCCGGCTGGGTCTCGTCGTGGCGGGGCAGCGGGCGCACGCCCGAGAAGCGGTAGACGATCTGCGAGCGGTCCACCTCGATGTCCGGGAAAACGTGCGCGACGAGTTCGAAGAAGTAGTCGATCTCCTCCTCGGTGCACACGGCGGGCTCGCGCATGTCGTGCTCGAGGTCGGTGGTGCCGACCATCACCCGGCCCTTGAGCGGGTAGATCAGCACGATGCGGCCGTCCTCGTGCTCGAAGAAGATCTCGCGGCCGCCGGTGGCCTCGAGCAGCTCGGGGTGGTCGAGCACGATGTGCGAACCCTTGGTGCCGCCCATGAAGCGGGTCTCCTGACCGAGCGCCTCGTTCGTGAGGTCGGTCCAGGGCCCCGAGGTGTTCACGACGACGTCGGCGGCGAGCTCGAACTCGGCCCCGCTCAACCGGTCGCGCACGCGCACGCCGCCGGCGCCCAGGCCGACGGCCTCCAGGTGGTTCGCGGCGCGGGCATGGGACCCCGCGGCGAGCCCGTCGTGCAGCACGTCGAGGGCGAGCCGCTCGGGGTCGTGCATGCTCGCGTCGTAGTAGGTGGCGGTGTACTTCACGCCGGGGTTCAGCCTAGGCAGCTCGGCGAGGGTGCGCGTGCGCCCCAGGAATCGGTGGCGCGGCACGCTGCCGCCGTCGCGCGAGAAGGAGTCGTAGATCGTGAGGCCGGTCTTGATGAGCAGCGCCCCGCGCTCGGTCGGCTTGCCCGAGCGGTGGGTGAGGAAGCGCAGCGGCGCCGAGAGGATGCCCGAGAAGGTCGAGAAGATCGGCACGGTCGTCTGCAGCGGCTTGACGTAGTGCGGCGCGAGGCGGATGAGCGCGTTGCGCTCGGTGACCGACTCCTGCACGAGCCGGAACTCGCCGTTCTCGAGGTAGCGGATACCGCCGTGGATCATGTGCGAGGACGCGGAGGAGGCGCCCGAGACGAAGTCGTCGCGCTCGACGAGCACGACGTCCACGCCCTGCAGGGCGAGATCGCGGAAGGTCGCGATGCCGTTGATGCCGCCGCCGATCACGACGACCTGCGCCGTCGGCCGGGCGCGCAGCTCGGCGATCTCGGGCCGCTCCGCGGCGGTCGGATGCGTCGACGTCGACGTGTGGCTCATCCCGGTCCTTTCGACGGTGCCGACGGGCTTGCCAGAAGCGTCCCGTCTGTGGATGAATACATCGTGAACGCACGCGAACCTTCTTTCAACTCGCGTGCACAAACGTGCAAGGAGACCGGCGATGACCTGGACCCCGCAGGACGACCCCGACCGCAGCCCCGAGGTGCCGGCCGGCAAGACGCGCGACGCGCTGCGCGCGGCGCACCTGTACTACATGCAGGACCTCACGATGGACGCCATCGCCGCGGAGCTGCACACCTCCCGTTCCTCGGTCTCGCGCCTGTTGAGCCACGCCAGGGCGAGCGGGCTCGTCGAGATCTCCATCCACTCCCCGCTCGATCTGCCGAGCCGGCTCGAGCAGGAGATCCTCGAACGCCACGAGATCGCCGCGCACGTCGTGCCCGTGCCCGATCAGGCGAGCGACGTCGATCGGCTCGACCGGGTCGCGCTCTCGGCTGCACGGATTCTCGGCCGCTTCATCGACTCGAACCAGCTCGTCGGAGTCGCCTGGGGCTCGACCATGAGCGCGGTCAGTCGGCACCTCGTGCCCAAGTCGACCCACAACAGCGAGATCGTGCAGCTCAACGGGGCGGGCAACCTCCGCACCACCGGCATCCTCTACGCGAGCGAGCTGCTGCGCCGCTTCGGCGACGCCTTCGGCGCGAAGGTGCAGCAGTTCCCCGTGCCCGCCTTCTTCGACGACCCCGCCACGAAGGAGGCGTTCTGGCGCGAGCGCAGCACGAAGCGGCTGCTCGAGTTGCAGGAGCGCCTCGACGTCGCCCTCTTCGGCGTCGGCTCGCCCTTCGCCGAGGTCGCGAGCCGCGTCTACCAGGGCGGGTACCTCGAGCGCGACGACTACGCCGCGCTCAGCGCGGACGGCGTCGTCGGCGACGTCGCCACCGTGTTCTACCGGGCGGATGGCTCGAGCGACGGCATCCCGCTGAACGAGCGGGCCACCGGCCCCGACTTCGGCGTGCTGCGCCGCGCCCCGCGTCGCATCTGCGTCGTGTCGGGGCGCGCGAAGCTGCCGAGCCTGCGCGGGGCGATCGCCGCAGGGCTCATCACCGACCTCATCACCGACGAGGGCACGGCCCGGGCGCTCGTCGAGCACGCGTAGCCACGCTGTGTCGCCCCGTGACCACGGGAATAGTCCGGCGCCCGGCGCGTTGACCTAGAATCGAACACGACAACGTGCTCCGGGGTCGGTGCAATTCCGAACCGGCGGTGACAGTCCGCGAGCCGCGAGCGCCCTTCGGGGAGCGAGCGGTTGAACCGGTGGAACTCCGGTACCGACGGTGAGAGTCCGGATGGGAGGCGGCACGTGTCGGCCGAGGTGCGTTCGCGCATGCGGCCGAACTGCGGCGCGCCGCGCACCCCGGAGCCTCGATCACGAGGACGGACATGACGGCAGGCCACGACGCGGAGCTCCGCGCGATGCGACGGGCGATCGAGCTCGCCCACCGCGGTCCCGCCACGGGCGCGAACCCGCAGGTCGGCTGCGTGCTGCTCTCCCCCGACGGCGAGACGCTCGCCGAGGGCTGGCACCGCGGCGCCGGCACCGCGCACGCCGAGGTCGACGCCCTCGCGAAGCTCCCCGCGGGCGCGGCGCGCGGCACCACCGCCGTCGTGACGCTCGAGCCCTGCAACCACACCGGCCGCACCGGGCCCTGCGCCGAAGCCCTCATCGAGGCGGGGGTCGCCCGCGTCGTCTACGCCGTCGCCGACCCCGGCCGCGCCTCGAGCGGCGGCGCCGAGCGGTTGCGCGCCGCCGGCGTCGCGGTCGAGCGGGGCCTGCTCGCCGACGAGGTGGAGGCCGCGATCGGTGACTGGCTGTTCACCGCCCGCGCCCGCCGCCCGCGGGTGACGGTGAAATGGGCGTCGAGCCTCGACGGCCGCGCCGCCGCCGCGGACGGCACGAGTCAGTGGATCACGGGCCCGGCCGCCCGCGCCGACGTGCACCGCCGGCGCGCCGCCGCCGACGCCATCGCCGTCGGCACCGGCACCGTCCTCGCCGACGATCCCGCGCTCACCGCCCGCGACGCCGAGGGCGGCCTGCTCGCACACCAGCCGGTGCCCGTCGTCTTCGGCCGCCGCGAGGTGCCCGCGGGCGCCGCCCTGCGCCGCCACCCGCAGGAACTGCTGCAGTACGACGGCCGCGAGCTCGCCGCCGCCCTCGAGGAGCTCGCGGCGCGAGGCATCCGCTCGCTCTTCGTCGAGGGCGGGCCGACGCTCGCCTCCGCGTTCCTCGCCGCCGGCCTCGCCGACGAGCTCCTCGTCTACCTCGCCCCGACCCTGCTCGGCGGGCCGGGCCTCGCCCTCGGCGAGCTCGGCGTGCCCACCATCGCCGCGGCCCCGCGCTTCGCGTTCTCCGCCGTCGAACGCCTCGGCGACGACGTGCTCCTCGTCGCCCACCGGGCCGCACCGACCACCCCCACCGAAGGGAACTGACATGTTCACCGGCATCATCGAAGAGCTCGGCCGCATCGAGCGCGTCGAGCGCGGCGCCGACGCCGCCCGGCTCACCGTCCGCGGGCCGCTCGCGGTCGAGGGCGTCGCGCACGGCGACTCGATCGCCGTCTCGGGGGTCTGCCTCACGGTCGTCGACTTCGACGCGGAGCGCTTCACCGCCGACGTCATGGGCCAGACGCTCGCCGTCTCGACCCTCGACGGCGCCCGAGCGGGCCTCGCGGTGAACCTCGAGCGCGCCGCCCGCGTCGGCGACCGCCTCGGCGGGCACATCGTGCAGGGTCACGTCGACGGCACCGCGACGGTGCTGGAGGTGCGCCAGGAGGACGGCTGGCGCGTCGTGCGCTTCTCCCTCGACGAGGCGCACGCCCCGCTCGTGGTCGACAAGGGCTCGATCGCCGTCGACGGCGTCTCGCTCACCGTGAGCGAGGTCGGCACGACCGGCACCGGCGCCGATGCGGGGCACTGGTTCGAGGTGTCGCTCATCCCCGAGACGCTGCAGGCGACGACCCTCGGCGAGCGGCGGCCGGGCGAGCTCGTGAACATCGAGACCGACATCCTCGCGCGCCACGTCGCGAGGCTGCACCGCTTCGAGGGGCGCGAACTGCCGAGCTCCCTCGCCGACGAGCAGGAGGTGCGGGCATGAGCCTCGCCACCATCCCCGAAGTCCTCGACGCGCTGCGCGCGGGCAAGCCCGTGATCGTCGCCGACGACGAGGCGCGCGAGAACGAGGGCGACGCCATCATGGCGGCCGAGTTCGCGACGCAGGAGTGGATCGCCTGGATGGTGCGCCGCACCAGCGGCTTCCTCTGCGCGCCCATGCCGAACGGCTTCGCCGACCGGCTGCAGCTGCCGCCCATGGTGGCCCGAAACGAGGACGTGCGCGGCACCGCCTACACGATCTCGGTCGACGCGGCCGACCGCACCTCGACCGGCATCTCGGCGGCCGACCGCGCGCACACGCTGCGCGTGCTCGCCGACCCCGAGGCGACGCCCGAGCGGCTGATCCGGCCCGGGCACATCCTGCCGCTCCGCGCCGTCGACGGCGGGGTGCGCGAACGTGCCGGCCACACCGAGGCCGCGGTCGACCTGATGCGGCTCGCGGGGCTGTCCCCCGTCGGCGTGATCGGCGAGCTCGTGGCCGACGACGGCGAGATGATGCGCCTGCCCGGCCTCATCGAGCTCGGCGAGGAGGAGGGGCTGCCCGTCACGACGGTCGCCGCCCTCGTGGACTGGCTCCACGAGCACGGGGATGCCGCGGTCGGCGCAGACGCCTCGGGCGCCGCCGCGATCGCCGAGTCGGCGCGGGTCGACTTCGAGGTCGAGACGCTGCTGCCGACGAGCTTCGGGGACTTCCGGGTGCGGGCGTACCGCGACCGCAAGACCGGTGCGGACCACCTCGCGATCCTGTCCGGCGACCCTGCCGCGACCGCGGGCGGCGCCATCGTCCGGGTGCACTCCGAGTGCCTGACGGGCGAGGCGCTCGGCTCGCTGAAGTGCGAGTGCGGGCCGCAGCTCGACGCGGCGCTCGAGATCGTCCAGCGCGAGGGCGGCGTCGTCATCTACCTGCGCGGGCACGAGGGGCGCGGCATCGGCCTCATCAACAAGCTGCGGGCGTACCGGCTGCAGGAGGACGGCCTCGACACCCTCGACGCGAACGTGGCGCTCGGCCTGCCGGCCGATGCCCGCGACTACGGCGCGGCGAGCGCCATCCTCGCCGAGCTCGGCGTCACGCGCGTGCGCCTGCTGACGAACAACCCCGAGAAGGTGCGCCAGCTCGCCGAGCACGGCGTCGACGTCGCCGAGCGGCTGCCGCTCGTCGTCGGGGTCGGTCGCGGCAACCAGCGCTACCTCGAGACCAAGGCCGCCCGGATGGGGCACCAGATCGACGAACAGCAGCTCGCGGATGCCGCGGCTGAAGCACTCCTGGAAGGACATGCATCATGAGCGGAGCCGGCTCCCCCAACCTCGACAGCTCGAGCCTCGACCTCGACGGCTCCGGCCTCGACGTGGTCGTCGTCGCCGGAAGCTGGCACGACGAGATCACCGACGGGCTGATCGCCGGCGCGACGCGCACCCTCGACGCGGCGGGCGCCGCGCACCGCCTGGTGCGGGTGCCCGGCAGCTTCGAGCTGCCGGTCGTCGCGAAGGCGGCGCTCGAGGCCGGCGCCGACGCGGTGGTCGCCCTCGGCGTCATCATCCGCGGCGGCACCCCGCACTTCGAGTACGTCTCGGCGGCGGCGACCGACGGCCTCACGCGGGTCGCGCTCGACACGGGCAAGCCCGTCGGCTTCGGCGTGCTCACCCTCGACGACGAACGCCAGGGTCTCGACCGGGCCGGGCTTCCCGGCTCGAAGGAAGACAAGGGACGCGAGGCCGCAGAGGCCGCGATCGCGACCGCGCGCGTGCTGCGCGGGCTCGCCGGCGCCTAGCCGCTACGGCTTCCAGACCATGAGCACGACGACGGCGACGAGGAGCAGCGAGACGATGCCGCTGCCCGCGGCGATCGCCGGGTAGCCGGACTTCTCGGCGGCCACGGCGCCGCCGGCGCTCGCGGTCACGCTCGCCTCGAGCGCGTCGGCCGCCTTGTTCATCGCGGGCACCACGACGAAGACGCTGAGGGCGAAGGCGACGACGTAGAGGATGATCGACCAGAGGATCCACGGCGTCGTGAAGCTCAGGCCGTACTCCTTGTCGGCCATGCCCATGACGCCGAAGCCGAGCACGAAGACGATGAGCGACAGCCAGCTGAAGACCGTGGTCGACTTCGCGAGCACGCGGACCTGCGCCGCGTTGCCCGCGCGCACCGCCCGCATCGCCGTCATCGGGATGATCGCCATCGGCCCGACGATGAAGACCGCGGTGACGACGTGCAGAACGGTGAAGATGGTGTCCATGCCCCCAGCCTAACCAGCGGGGCGATCCGTCGCTTCGAACCTTCGATTGACCCGCCGGTCGCCGTTCGTCGCCCGGATGCGACCGCTCGTCGCAGCGGAGCCGCCGCGCGACGCCACCGCGCGTAAGGTTGGCGGGTTGCCACAAGCAGCAGATCATCCCGCCACCAGCGGAACCGACGCCAGACCGACGCCAGTCCGCCGGGGCCTCGAACCGCACGGAGTCTCTGCAGCATGTCAGCCCCATCGACCGCCCCCGCCGCGCCGGCCAATCCGCGCAGCCGGGTCATCCTCGCCAGCCTCATCGGCACGACGATCGAGTTCTACGACTTCTACGTCTACGCGACCGCGGCGGTCCTCGTCTTCCCGCACCTGTTCTTCCCGACCGGCGACGCGACCACGGCGCTGCTGTCCTCGTTCGCCGTGTTCGGCGCGGCGATGGTCGCCCGCCCGCTCGGCGCCGTCGTCTTCGGGCACCTCGGCGACAAGATCGGCCGCAAGGCCACGCTCGTCGGCGCGCTGCTCACGATGGGCATCGCGACCTTCCTCATCGGCGTGCTGCCGACCTACCTCGCGGTGGGCTGGTTCGCCCCGCTGCTGCTCGTCGTTCTGCGCATCGCGCAGGGCTTCGCCCTCGGCGGCGAGTGGTCGGGCGCCGCGCTCGTCGCGACCGAGAACGCGCCGAAGGGCAAGCGGGCCTGGTACGGCACCTTCCCACAGCTGGGCGCGCCGATCGGCTTCATCATCGCGAACGGGCTGTTCCTGATCATCGCCGCCGCGCTGCCCTCCGACGACCCCTCGATGCCCTCGCAGGCCTTCCTCGACTGGGGCTGGCGCATCCCGTTCCTGTTCTCGATCGTCATGGTCGCCGTCGGCCTCTGGGTGCGCCTGCGCCTCGTCGAGTCGACCGCGTTCTCGACGGCGTCGAAGCAGGGCCGCATCCAGCGCCTGCCGCTCGCGACGGTCTTCCGCAAGTACTGGCGCCAGCTCATCCTCGGCACCTTCTTCATGCTCGCGACGTACGTGCTCTTCTACCTGATGACGACGTTCTCGCTGAGCTACGGCCGCGCGCCCGTCGAGGCCGCCGACGGCGCCCTGCCCGGCCTCGGCTACTCGTACAACACCTTCGTGCTGATGCTCATCGGCGGCGTGCTCTTCTTCGGCGTCTTCACCCTGCTCTCGGGCCCCTGGGCCGACCGCTGGGGCCGGCGCCGCACGCTCATCTGGGTGACGATCGGCATCATCGTCTTCGGCCTCGTCTGGGTGCCGATGCTCTCCGCCGGCTTCGCGGGCGTGATGGCCTGGCTCGTCGTGGGCTTCGCGCTGATGGGCATGACGTTCGGCCCGATGGGCGCGCTGCTGCCCGAGCTGTTCCCGACGAACGTGCGGTACACGGGCTCGGGCATCTCGTACAACGTGTCGTCGATCCTGGGCGCCGCCGTCGCGCCGTTCATCGCGGTGGCGCTGTGGCAGGCCGGCGGCGGCAGCCCGTTCTGGGTGGGCATCTACCTGTCGGTCATGGGCGTGCTGACGCTCGTCGCGCTGCTCGTCTCGAAGGAGACCCGCGACGTCGACTTCGACGAGGCGGGCCTCGAGTCCTCCGCGGTGCTCTGAGCACGGCCGGCGTTCATCAACCCCGATTGACAACGTCCATGCCGTCAACGATGATTGACGGCATGGACGTGACCGGACTCTCCACCGCGATCGCCGCAGCCGACGGCGACGACCCCTACCGCGCGCTGCGCGAGCTGCACCGGGCCCGGATCGAGCTCACCCGCGAGCTCGACCGGGCCGAGGCGCTCGCGGTGCGGCGCGCCCGGGCGCAGGGCGCGAGCTGGCAGCTCATCGCCCTCGCGCTCGAGGTCAGCAAGCAGGCCGTGCACAAGAAGTACGGGCGCGGCTGAGCCCCGCAGCGCGGGCCGCCGCAGCGCGGGTGCGCTCAGCGCGCGGCGAGCGCGCCCTCGCGGGACACCCGCACCTGCGCCTCGCGCGGCACGAGCTTGACTCGCTCGCGCGGGTACCGGTCGGCCTCGCCGAGGCCGCGCTCGTGCGCGTCGAGCGCGAGCCATCCGGTCCACGTCGTGAACTCCACCCCGCGTGCGTCGAGCAGCTCCAGCACCTCCGCCCCGGCATCCGCCACGACGGGCGCCGCGAGCCGGCCCGCCGCCGCGTCCGCCACGAGGTTCGCGACGGTCTCCATCGCGTCGCTCTTCGTGTGCCCGATGAGCCCGACCGGACCGCGCTTGATCCAGCCGGTGGCGTACAGCCCCGGCACGGCGTCCCCGCCATCGTCGCGCACCCGGCCCGCCTCGTTCGGCACGACGCCGCGCGCCTGGTCGAACGGCACGCCCGCGATCGGTGAGCCGAAGTAGCCGACGGCCCGGTACACGGCCTGTACGGCCACGTCGCGGTGCTCCCCCGTACCCGCCACCACGCCGTCGGCGCGCACCTCGGCGCGTTCGAAGCGCACGCCCTCGACCCGCTCGGCGCCGAGCACCTCGAGCGGGGCGTGGTGGAAGTGCAGGTGCAGCCGGCGCGGCGCCCCGGTGCTGCGCCCGCGCCACGAGTTCAGCGTGCGCAGCATGATCTTGACCTGGTTCGTGCGTCCAGCCGGCACCTCGCCCGCCGCGGCGAGCGCGTCCTCGGCGGCGAAGTCCGCCTCGTCGAGCACGATATCGACGCCCGGCACCTCGCCGAGCTCGCGCAGCTCGATCGGGGTGAACTTCACGTCGGCGGGGCCGCGCCGGCCGAAGACGTGCACGTCGGTCACGGGCGAGGCCTCGAGCCCGGCGAGCACGTTGTCCGGCACCTCGGTGCCGCGCAGGTCCACGGGCTGCTTCGCGAGGATGCGGGCGACGTCGAGCGCGACGTTGCCGTTGCCGATCACCGCGACCTCGCGCGCCTCGAGCGGCCACTCGCGCGGCACGTCGGGGTGCCCGTCGTACCAGGCGACGAAGTCGGCCGCGCCGTAGGAGCCGGGCAGCTCGATGCCCGGCAGCTCGAGCGCGGCGTCCCGGATGGCACCCGTCGCGAGGATCACGGCGTGATAGCGCGCGTGCAGTTCGTCGAGGCCGAGGTCGCGGCCGATCTCGACGTTGCCGAGGAAGCGGATCCCCGGTTCGTCGAGCATCTCGTGCAGCGAGGCGACGATGCCCTTGATGCGCGGATGGTCCGGGGCGACGCCGTAGCGGATGAGGCCGTACGGCGCGGGCAGCGACTCGAACAGGTCGATCGCGACCGTTCCGCCGTGCTCGGCGACGGCCGCGCGCAGCAGATTGCCCGCGTAGACGCCGGCCGGGCCGGCGCCGACGATCGCGACGCGGAGGGCGGGGAGGGTCATCTGGTGCCTTTCTCGGTGGGTGCGCCCGCGAGCGGCGCGGCCGGATCGTCCGGCGCGCTGCGCAGCGCGAAGGGGTCGTGCGCGACGGCGACGGTGTGGCCGTCGACGGCGAGCTCGGCGGGGGCGTAGGGGCTCAGCCGCACGACGTCGCCCACGACGACGACGGCCGGCGAGCGGACGCCGCGCAGCGCCGCCTGCGCCGCGATCGTGTCGAGGGTGCCGATCGTGACCCGCTGCCCGGCGCCGTAGCCGTCCTCGACGATGGCGACGGGGCAGCCGCCGCCCCGCTCGCCCCGGGCGAGCGTCGTCGCCGAGTTCGCGAGCGTGCCGACGCCCATCAGCAGCACGACGGTGTGGTCGCGCCCGCCGCCCAGCTCGGCGATCTGGTCGTGCCCCGTCGCGACGGTGAACGCGGTCGCGAGCCCGCGGTGGGTGAGCGGGATGCCGGCGACGGCCGGCACCGAGATCGCGCTCGTGATGCCGGGCACCACCTCGACGTCGACGCCCGCGGCGCGGCACGCGGCGAGCTCCTCGCCGCCGCGGCCGAAGACGTAGGGGTCGCCGCCCTTCAGCCGCACGACGCGGCGGCCGGCGAGGCCGAGCTCGACGAGGAGGGCGATGATGCCCTCCTGCGGCACGGCGTGATGCCCGGGGAGCTTGCCGACGTCGACGATCTCGGCGTCGAGCGGGCGCCCGCGCTCCGCCTCGAGCTGGTCGAGCACCGCGCGGGCGCCGAGGCGGTCGGCCACGATCACCTCGGCGGCCTCGATGGCGCGCAGGCCGCGCACGGTCAGGAGGCCGAGGTCGCCGGGGCCCGCCCCGACGAGCTGCACGAACCCGCGCCCGCCCCTCAGCCGCCCGCCGCTCACCGTGCGCCTCCGGCCGGCAGCAGCCCGCGCCGGCGCAGGAGCGCCCGCTCGAGCGGGGCGAAGACGGCGAGCTCCACGAGGATGCCGATGAAGAGGATGGCGAGGATCGCGACGAACACCGTCGGGAGGTCGGCGAGCTGCCGCCCCTGGTCGAGCAGTGCGCCGAGGCCGAAGCCGATGGAGCCGCCCGTCGCGATGATCTCCGCGGCCATGAGCGACCGCCAGGAGAACGCCCAGCCCTGCTTGAGGCCGGCGAGGTAGCCGGGCAGCGCGGCGGGCAGCACCACGAGCGCGGCGAGCTCGGCCCGGTTCGCGCCGAGCACCCGCCCGACGCGGCGCAGCTGCGGCGGCACCTGGCGGACGCCCGCGACGAGGCCGTTCACGATCGAGGGCACGGCTCCCATCAGGATGACGAAGTACACGGTCGCGTCGGAGAGCCCGAACCAGATGATCGCGGCGGGCACCCAGGCGACCGAGGGCAGTACCTGCAGGCCGGAGACGAACGGGCCGAAGGCGCGCTGCAGCGGCCGGGACTCGGCGAGCAACAGGCCGATCGGGGTGCCGATCGCGACGGCGATCAGGAAGCCGACGACGCCGCGCTCGAGACTCGTGCCGACCGCCAGTTGCAGCCGCCCGGACTCCCAGGCACTGCCGATCGAGGCGAGCACGTCGAGCGGCCCGGGGTACAGGTCGGGCCGGGGCTGCGCGAGGACGGTGTACGCCTGCCAGGCGACGAGCAGCACGACGAGCAGCACGATCGGGGGCAGGACGCCGCGGGCGGCCCGCCGCCACCACGGGTCCCGTTCGGCGGGCGCGGTCTGCAGCCGGTCGAGCCCGGCCTCCAGGGCCCGCAGCTCGCTCGACGGGGGCTGGACGGACGACGGGACCGGCGCCGCCGGCTCCTCCGCCGCCGTCCGGCGTTCCTCCGCGGTCCGGCGTTCCTCCGCGAGGGCGTCGCGCACGAGTTCAGGCGGCATTGCTCGCGATCTCCTTCCGCAGTCGCTCGGTGATCTCCCGCGCGACGGACTGGGCGTCGAGGTCCGGGGCGTCCCTGCGCCACTCGCCGGCGATGCGGCCCGGCCGGCTCGACAGCAGCACGATGCGCTGCGCGAGCCGCACCGCCTCGTGCACGTTGTGCGTCACGAAGAGGATGGTGCGCCCGGTCTCCCGCCAGACCCGCTCGAGCTCCTCGTGCAGCAGGTCGCGGGTGATCGCGTCGAGCGCGGCGAACGGCTCGTCCATGAGCAGCACGGTGCGGTCCTGCGCGAGCGCCCGGGCGAGCGCGACGCGCTGGCGCATGCCGCCCGACAGCTCGTGCGGCCGCTGATCGGCGGCGTCGGCGAGGTTCACGAGCTCGAGCAGCCGTTCACCCTCGGCCCGGCGGCCGGCCCTCGGCGCCCCGCGCAGCCGCAGGGCGAGCTCCACGTTCCGCCGGGCGGTGAGCCACGGCATCAGCGCCGACTCCTGGAACATCACCGCCGCCCCGTCCCCGGGCACCTCGATGGTGCCCGTGGTGGGCGCCTCGAGCCCGGCGACGAGGTTCAGCAGCGTCGACTTGCCGCACCCGGAGGCGCCGAGCAGGCACACGAACTCGCCCTCGGCGACCTCGAGGTCGATGCCCTCGAGCACCTGCGGCGAGCGCGGGCCGCCGAAGCGCTTACCGACGCCGGTGAGCCGGATCGCCGTCACGGTCACTCCGTCCCGAGCCCGGCGGCCGAGACCGGCGGCTCGCCGCGAGCCTCGAGCACCCCGTTCAGGATGCCGAGCGCGAACAGCCCGTCGATGGACCCGTCCTTCGCGGTGCCGGCGGCGACGCCGTTCGCGAGCACCTGCTCGAACGCCCCCGCGACGGGGTCGACGGTGAACCGGACGTGCTCGAGCGCCCGGGCGAGCACCGCGTCGTCGAGCGGCTTGCCGGTGTCGGCGGCGAGCTTCTCGTTCAGGTCGGCGGCGGCCTGCTCGGGCTCGTCGGCGAGGAAGCGCACGGCCTCGGCATGCCCCTCGACGAGCGCCCGCACGGTCTCGGGGTGCTCGTCGAGGAAGGTCTTCGAGACGAGCAGCACCGTCGTCGGGAAGTCACCGTCCGGCCAGAGCTCGGCCTCGTCGACGAGCACGTGGGCGCCGCCCTCGAGGACGAGCCGGGACACCCAGGGCTCGGGCAGCCAGGCGCCGTCGAGCTGCCCCTGCTGGAACAGGGTGAGCGTCTGCGCGTTCTCGGTGGGGGTGATCTGCACCTCGCCGCCGCCCGTGGTGTCGGTGGCGAAGCCCTCCTCGGCGAGCCAGGTGCGCAGCGCCACGTCCTGCGTGTTGCCGAGCTGCGGCGTGGCGAGCGTCGTGCCGGCGAGGTCGGCGGGCTCGTCGATGCCGTCGCGGACGACGAGGGCCGCCCCGCCGGAGGCCGCCCCGGCGACGATCACCGCGGACTGGCCGCCGGATTTCACGAAGGTGTTGATGGCGGGGTTCGGGCCGAGGTAGGCGGCGTCGATCGCGCCGGCCGAAAGGGCCTCGACGGCGGCGGGCCCGGCGTTGAACACCTCGGTGCTGAGCTTCGTGTCGCCGAGCGCGTCGGCGAAGAAGCCCTCCTCGAGGCCGACGAGGGCGGGCGCGTGGGTGACGTTCGCGAAGTAGCCGAGCCGGAGCTCCGCGGCCGGGGCCGACGAGGCATCCGCTCCCCCGTCCGCGCTCGCGGTCGCGGCGCAGCCGCTCATGAGCGCGGCCCCGGCCGCCATGATCGCGATCGCTCGGGTGATGCGGCTGGCTCGGATGGTGCGGTGGTGCATGGTGGTCGCCTCCTCGGGGATCGCGGTGGGTCGTGCTGGATGGTCGGTGGGATGCGGGATGGGGCGATGCGGTCGTCAGGCGCTCGAGCGGGTGCCGGCGGCGAGGGTCGCGCCGTCCTGCTGGTGGATGACGAGGAAGCCGCCGGCGGCGCGGCTCGCCGCGTACTCCTCGACGGGCAGGGCCGCGCCGAGCCGGAGCACGGCCCGGCCGATGTCGTTCGTCTCGAGGCGGTCGGCCGCCTCGGTGCGCAGGGTGTCGAGGTCGCGGCGGCCGGTGATCTCCGCGACGAGCGCGGGGACCGTCGCGGTGCCCGCCTTCACGAGGACCCGTGCGCCGGGCAGGAGCGGCCGGGCGTCGAGCTGGAACAGCTCCGCCTCGAGCTCGCGTACGGCCTCCGGCACCGCCGACGCGGCGACGACGACGGCGCCGCGCGCGGCATCCACCTCGTCGGCGAGTCGCAACGCGACCGAACGCGGCGCCCGCGCTTCGGCGAGCTCGCCGTCGGCGGTGTCGACGGCAACGACCGTGGTCGTGACGCCGGCCGGGAGCACGTGCACCCGGTCGCCGGGGCGCACGACGCCGGCCGTGATCCGGCCGGCGAAGGCCCGGTAGTCGCGGTACTCGTCCTCGGCGCCCGGCACCGCGGCGAGCTCGGGCGCGAGTGCGCCCTGCGGGCGCAGCACGAGCTGCACGTCGAGGCGGAACAGCGCACCGTCGTCGGCGGTCGCCGCCGCGAGCTCCTCGGCCGAGGGCAGCGCCTCCAGCAGCTCGAGGAGCGCCGGCCCCCGGTACCAGGGGGTGTTCGCCGAGCGCTCCACGACGTTGTCGCCGGCGAGCGCGGAGACCGGGATGACGTGCACCCCGTCGAGGCCGAGCTCGCCCGCGACGGCCGCGACCTCTGCGGCCACCCGCTCGAACGGCTCGGCGTCGTAGCCGAGCAGGTCGATCTTGTTCACGGCGACCACGACGTGCGGCACGCGCAGCAGGCGCACCACGGCCAGGTGCCGGCGGGTCTGCTCGAGCACGCCCTTGCGCGCGTCGACGAGCACGACCACCGCGTCGGCGGTCGTCGCGCCGGTCACCATGTTCCGCGTGTACTGCACGTGGCCGGGGCAGTCGGCGAGGATGAACGAGCGGCGGTCGGTCGCGAAGTAGCGGTAGGCGACGTCGATCGTGATGCCCTGCTCGCGCTCGGCGCGGAGCCCGTCGGTGAGCAGGGCGAAGTCGAAACCGCCGGCGTCGCCGCCGAAGCCGCGGGCCCGGCTCGCGGACTCGATCTGCGCGAACTGGTCGGCGAGGATGGCTTTCGCGTCGTGCAGCAGCCGCCCGACGAGGGTCGACTTGCCGTCGTCGACCGAGCCGGCGGTGGCGAAGCGCAGCAGCGTGCTCATCAGAAGTACCCGTCCTTCTTGCGGTCCTCCATGGCGGCCTCGGAGATCCGGTCGTCGGCGCGGGTCGCCCCGCGTTCGGTGAGCGTCGAGGCGGCGACCTCCGCGGTGACGGCGGCGAGGTCGGCCGCATCGGACTCGACGGCACCGGTGCAGCTCATGTCGCCCACGGTGCGGTAGCGCACGGTGCGCCGCTCGACGGGCTCGTCGGGCCGGGGCAGCGAGTGCTCGCCGACCGCCCGCCACATGCCGTCGCGGCGGAACACCTCCCGCTCGTGCGCGAAGTAGAGCGGCGGCAGCTCGATCCGCTCCCGTTCGAGGTAGCGCCACACGTCGAGCTCGGTCCAGTTCGAGATCGGGAACGCCCGCACGTGCTGCCCGGGGGTGTGCCGCCCGTTGTAGAGGCTCCACAGCTCGGGGCGCTGGTTGCGCGGGTCCCACTGGCCGAACTCGTCGCGGAGGCTCAGGATGCGCTCCTTCGCCCGCGCTTTGTCCTCGTCGCGGCGCGCGCCGCCGAAGACGGCGTCGTGCCGGCCCGCGGCGATCGCGTCGAGCAGCGGCTGGGTCTGCAGCGGGTTGCGGGTGCCGTCGGCGCGCTCCTGCAGCCGGCCGTCGTCGAGGTAGTCCTGCACCCGGGCGACCTCGAGGCGGATGCCGAGGCGCGCGACGGTCTCGTCGCGGAACGCCAGCACCTCGGGGAAGTTGTGCCCCGTGTCGACGTGCAGCACGGGGAACGGCACCCGGCCGGGCCAGAAAGCCTTCCGCGCCAGGTGCAGCACGACGACGGAATCCTTGCCGCCGGAGAACAGCAGCACGGGCCGCTCGAACTCGGCGACGACCTCGCGGATGATGTGGATCGCCTCGGCCTCGAGCTGGTCGAGCACCTCGAGCCGGCCCGGTTCGAGCCGCCCCGGCGCGTCCGTCGCGGTCCGGGTCCCGAGCACCGGCTCGGCCGTGAACAGTGTCGTCATCCGTGCAACCCGCATTCCGTCTTGGCGAGGCCGGCCCAGCGGCCGGACCTCGGATCGTCTCCGGCGGCGACCGGCTTCGTGCAGGGCTCGCAGCCGATCGAGGGGTAGCCGCGGCCGAGGAGCGGGTTCACCGGCACCCCGAACGCACCCGCGTAGTCGCTGAGCTCCTCGAAGGTCCAGGCCGCGAGCGGGTTCACCTTCACGAGCCCGTTGCGCTCGTCCCAGGCGACGAGGGGGGTGCCGGTGCGGGTGGGCGCCTCGTCGCGGCGCACGCCCGTGAACCACAGCTCGTAGCCGGCGAGCGCCGCCCGCAGCGGCTCCACCTTGCGGCGCTGGCAGCAGAGCCCGGGATCGCGGGCGAAGAGCTCCACGCCGAACTCGGCGTCCTGCTCGCCGACGGTCTGGGCGGGCCGCACGTCGACCAGGCGGACGTCGAGCCCTGCTGCGACGGCCTCGCGGGTCTCGTGCGTCTCGGCGAAGTGGTAGCCGGTGTCGAGGAAGAGCACGTCGACGCCCGGCAGCGACTGGGCGACGAGGTGCGGCAGCACGGCGTCGGCCATCGAGCAGGCCACGGCCGCGAGCTCGGCGTCGAAGTGGCGCGCGACCCAGGCGACGACGGCGTGCGCGCTCGCCTCGCTGCCCTCGGCGCCGGCCAGCTCGGCGGCGCCGGCCTCGGCGAGCGCACGGAGCTCGTCGGCATCCCGCGTCCGCGCCCGCCTGGGCGCCAGCGCCGTCCCGCCCGCCACGCTCACCGCCGCGCCTCCCCGCCGACCGGATCTGTCTCCCGCGTCCGCGCCCGCCTGGGCGCCAGCGCCGTCCCGCCCGCCACGCTCATCGCAGCGCCTCCTCGTCGGCCCGGTGCGCCCACTCGGCGAAGGTCTCCGCCGCGGCCTCGTCGCGCTCGGCGAGGAAGCGGCGCACGAGGCGCTCGACGTAGTCGGCGAGTCCGTCGGCGGTGACCTTGAGCCCGCGGACGGTGCGCCCGGTGCCGGCCTCCTCGCGGTGCGCGGAGGCGAGCCCGCCGCCGAGGTGCACCTGGAAACCGGGCGTCTGCCCGCCGTCGCCGTCGGGCAGCAGCTGGCCCTTGAGGCCGATGTCGGCGGTCTGGATGCGCGCGCAGGAGTTCGGGCAGCCGTTCACGTGCAGGCTGATCGGGTGTGGCAGCTCGAGCCCGGCGAGGCGCTCCTCGAGCCGCACGACCGCCCGCGACGCGGTCTCCTTCGTCTCGACGATCGCGAGCTTGCAGTACTCGATGCCGGTGCAGGCGATCGTGCCCCGCCGGATCAGGCTCGGCCGCACCTGCAGCCCGAGCCCGTCGAGCCCGGCGACGACCCGCTCGACGTCGCGCTCCTCGATGTCGAGCAGCACGAGCTTCTGGTGCGGGGTCGTCCGCAGGCGCCCCGAGCCGACGCTCTCGAGGAGCTCGGCCATCGCGGTGAGGGTGGAGCCGGAGAGCCGGCCGACGAGCGGGGTCGCGCCGAGGTAGAAGCGGCCGTCGCGCTGCCGGTGCACACCGACGTGGTCGCCCTGGGCGATCGGCTTCGGTGCGGCGGGGCCGTCGGGCAGCGGCGTGGCGAGGTACTCCGTCTCGAGCACCTCGCGGAAGCGCTCGGCGCCCCAGTCGGCGACGAGGTACTTGAGACGGGCACGGTTGCGCAGCCGCCGGTAGCCGTAGTCGCGGAAGATCGAGACGACGCCCTCCCACACCTCCGCGACCCGGTCCGGGGTGACGAAGGTGCCGGTGCGCACGGCGAGGTGCGCGGCGGTCGAGAGGCCGCCGCCGACCCAGAGGTCGTAGCCGACGCCGAGCTCGGGGTGCTCGACCGCGACGAAGGCGACATCGTTGATCTCGTGCACGACGTCCTGGCTCGGATGCCCCGTGATGGCGCTCTTGAACTTGCGCGGCAGGTTCGCGAACTCGGGGTCGCCGAGGTAGCGCCGCTGGATCTCCTCGATCTGCGGCGTCGGGTCGATGAGCTCGTCAGCGGCGATGCCCGCGACGGGCGAGCCGAGGATCACGCGGGGCACGTCGCCGCACGCCTCGGTCGTGGAGAGGCCGACGGCTTCGAGGCGGCGCCAGATCTCGGGCACGTCCTCGACCCGCACCCAGTGCAGCTGCACGTTCTGGCGGTCGGTGAGGTCGGCCGTGTCACGGGCGAACTCGGTCGAGATGCCGCCGATCGTGCGCAACTGCTCGGTGGTGAGCTGCCCGCCGTCGATGCGCACCCGCAGCATGAAGTACTCGTCCTCGAGCTCGTGCGGCTCGAGGGTCGCGGTCTTGCCGCCGTCGATGCCGGGCTTGCGCTGCGTGTAGAGCCCCCACCAGCGGAAGCGGCCGTGCAGGTCGGTCGGGTCGATGCTCGCGAAGCCGCCCGCCGCGTACGTCTGCTCGATGCGCTCGCGCACGGCGAGCCCGCCGTCCTGCTGCTTCCACTCCTCGTTGGCGTTGAGCGGGGCGCGGCCGTCGACCTTCCACTGCCCGTTGGGCTTGTTCGCGCCGCGCGCCGGGCGGACCCCGGCGGCGCGCCGGGCCGGCGCGGCCTGCTCGGTCGGCCTCGTCTCCGTCTCGCCCAGCGTCATGCCCGCTCCTTGCTGTTCACCCCCGTCGGAGGGACGGCGGTGGTCGCCGTGGCTGCGACGCTAGGCGAGCGGGAATCGGGCGGCACGTTCGTGACGACGCGGTCGTCACGCGAGGAAACGGGATGTCTCGGTGCGCCGTTTTGCGTCACATGGTTGACAGCCGGGCGGCGGCCGCGCTGAAGCGGTCGACGACGAGTTCGGCCAGCTCGTCCGGCGGCAGCACGCCCGCGCGCAGCAGCGGCTCGGTGACGGCCGCCGCCCCCGCCGCGCGGGCGGTGTCGACGGCGAGGTCCTGGAAGTAGCCCGGGGCGAGCAGGTAACTCGCGACGACGACCCGGCGCGGGGCGGCACCCGCCGCTCCGCCCCCGACGGCGCCCGCGCCGTCCTCGGCCGCGCGCCGCACGGCCGCCTCGAGCGTCGGCTCGGCGGCCGAGAGGTAGCCGAGCGAGACCGGGGCGCCGAGCTCGCGGGCGAGCCGCTCCCCCATCTCCGCGCAGTCCGCCACGGCGCGCGCATCGCTCGACCCCGCAGCGGAGAGCACGACGGCGTCGCCCGGCCGCCACTCGGCCTCGAGCAGGCGCCGCACGAGCACCCGGGCGAGCCGGTCGTCGGGCCCGAGCGCCCCGGCGAGCTCGACCGTGCGCGTCTGTTCGGCGGCGACGGCCTCGGTGAGGTCGACGTGCACGTGGTACCCGGCCGAGAGCAGCAGCGGCACCACGACCGCGGGCATCCCGGCCGGCAGGCTCGCGAGCGTCGCCGGCACGTCGGGCTGCTCGACGTCGACGTGGCCGAGGCGCAGGGCGGCCGCGCCCGAGGCCGCGTGCCCGGCCGGGCCGGGGAGCATGCCGCCGCCCCGCATGAGCCGCGCGCCGACGGCCTTGACGAGGCCGCGGACGGCGGCGCTGCCGTCGGGCGAGGAGGTGCCGTGCGAGATCGCGACGAGCGCAGGACGGGTCATCCCTCCATCGTGCCGTACCTCGGCCGTCCCAGGACCGCGCCCGAAGCGTTCTCCGAGGCCGACCGCGTAGGCTGCTACACCGATGAGCACCCCGACCTCTCCCGCCCGTTCCCGCTTCGGCCGCCGCGAGACGCCTCCCGGCCCGCGCGCCACCTTCCGGCAACTGCTGCCCTTCGTGTTCGAGCACCGCCCCGTGCTCGTCTGGGTCGCGGTCCTCTCCATCGTCGGCGCGCTCGCGAGCCTCGCACAGCCGCTGCTCGTCAGCCAGGTCATCACCGTCGTCGAGGCGGGCGACCCGCTCGGCTGGATCGTGTGGGCGCTCGTCGCGCTCGTGGTGGTCAGCGGCATCATCACCGGCTACCAGCACTACCTGCTGCAGCGCACGGGCGAGGGCGTCGTACTGTCCAGCCGCAAGCAGCTCGTCGCGAAGCTGCTGCGCCTGCCGATCGCGGAGTTCGACACCCGCCGCACGGGCGACCTCGTCTCGCGCGTCGGCAGCGACACGACGATGCTGCGGGCGGTGCTGACCCAGGGCCTCGTCGAGGCCGTCGGCGGTGCGGTGACCTTCGTCGGCGCGCTCATCGCGATGCTCGTCATCGACCCCGTGCTGCTCGGGCTCACCGTGCTCGTCATCGCCGTCGCCATCACCACCGTCACGCTGCTCTCGGCGCGCGTCCGCGAGGCCTCGCACGCGGCGCAGGCGAAGGTCGGCGACGTCGCCGCCTCGGTCGAGCGCGCGATCAGCTCGGTGCGCACCATCCGCGCGGCCGGCGCGACCGAGCGCGAGCTCGCCGACGTGCAGGCCGAGGCCGAGGGCGCCTGGCGGATGGGTGTGAAGGTCGCGAAGATCTCCGCGCTCATCGTGCCGATCGCCGGCATCGCGATGCAGGTGTCGTTCCTCGTCGTGCTCGGCGTCGGCGGCTTCCGGGTCGCCTCGGGCGCGATCACGGTCGCGAACCTCGTCGCGTTCATCCTGTTCCTGTTCATGATGATCCTGCCGCTCGGCCAGGCCTTCGGCGCGATCACCTCCGTCAACCAGGCCCTCGGCGCGCTCGGCCGCATCCAGGAGATCCTCGACCTGCCCGACGAGGACGAGCACGACCGCGAGCTCGCCCCGCTCGCGGTCGTCGTCGGACCCGCGAACGAGGGCCTCCGCCCGGATGCCCCGGCGATCGAGTTCGACGACGTGCACTTCGCCTACGCGCAGACCTCGCCGCAGGACCCCGCCGACCCGGGCAACGACTCGGCCGACGCGCACGAGCCGGAGCCCTCCGTCACCGAGCGGCAGCCCGTGCTCCGGGGCGTCTCCTTCGCGGTGCCGCGCGGCCAGCGCGTCGCGCTCGTCGGGCCGTCGGGCGCCGGCAAGTCGACGATCCTGTCGCTCGTGGAGCGCTTCTACGACCCCTCGGTCGGCGAGGTGCGCATGGGCGGGCTCGACCTGCGCTCGATCGACCGCGCCGAGCTGCGCGCGCAGATCGGCTACGTCGAGCAGGATGCCCCGGTGCTGGCCGGCACCCTCCGCGACAACCTGCTGCTCGGCAACCCGACGGCGAGCGACGAGGAGTGCGAGCACGTGCTGCAGTCCGTGAACCTCGGCGGCGTGCTCTCGCGCGACCCCGCGGGCCTCGGCGCGCAGGTCGGCGAAGACGGCATCATGCTCTCCGGCGGCGAACGGCAGCGCCTCGCGATCGCCCGGGCGCTGCTCGCGGCGCCGCCGATCCTGCTGCTCGACGAGTCCACGTCCTCGCTCGACGGGGTGAACGAGCGCATGATGCGCGAGGCGATCGACGAGGTCGCGGCCGGCCGCACGCTCATCGTCATCGCGCACCGGCTCTCGACCGTCGTCGACTCGGACCGCATCGTCGTGCTCGACGGCGGCCGCATCATCGGCGAGGGCACCCACGCCGAGCTCGTCGCCACCGTGCCGCTCTACCGCGAACTCGCCGAGCACCAGCTGCTCGTCTGAGCCCGCCCCACGTACAATGTCTTCGGGGAGCATCGGGGCGGGGTCCGCGAGCACGCACTCAGCGTGCTCGCGCGGAGCGCCCGCACCGCCTCGAACCGATCGGTGAGGCTCGACATGCCACGATACGCGTCTCGGCGTCGGTGTACGCCCGATTCGCGTATCGCCGCGAGCTCCTCGATCAGGTTGGCGACCGCTCGACCCTCTGGGGAGCTATAGAGCGGCATCTTGCAATCTCCTCGGATCGAGGTAGTGTCGGTGGTGTCTGACATACTCGAAAGATGGATGATTCGCTGAGGGTGGCGCGGTCTGCGCGCAAGCACCGGATCGGTGTCGAGCACATGCTCGCGGCCCTCGCGAACGAGACGGCACGAGCTGAGACCGGCGACGCGGTCCGCATCATCGGAATCGATGACCGGGGAATCGAGTTGGAAGTGGTAGTGGTGCCCGACGACCGCCGCGACGGTTGGACGATCATCCATGCAATGCCGACGAGCTACAGGAGGAACCGATGAACACGAGGGCACATAGCCGTTTCGAGCTTCCGGCGAACCCGAAGATCGAGTTCGTCGAGACCGAGGACGTCATCCTCGACGGCGAGCCGCTGACTGACGAGCGCGTCGAGGAGATCGTCGAGGACGTGCGCCACGCGAACCTCGTGCCCGGAGGGAAGTCACTGAACGATGACGGATCGCACTCCCCACGGCTCTCCGTGCGTGTGCCTGACTCCTTGAACGATGTACTCAAGGAAGTAGCCGCCGAGCGAGGCGTCGGGGTGTCAAGACTCGTCCGCGATGTGCTCGTGGAGTGGGCGCAGTTCCGCGAGGTTGTGGGCCATCGGCCGCCCGAACGACCGCGTCGTTCGAAAGCCGAGGAGGAAGCCGTCTCGCAGGTGTTCGGAGCATACCTCGTTGACGCTGCGGACCATCGATGCGAGTTTCCTGCCTGGGGGGCCACACTGGTCGGCTGGCAGCGACCAGTGGACGACGCTCACGGGGCTGACTTCCTCGTCTTCGTCTCCGAGCCGAAGATGATTCGTGCCCGCGCTGCCCGGCGGAAGCGGAGCGATTTCGGAATCGGTGCGTAGGCTCTCAGAAGCTGATCAGCGCAAATACGTCGCTCAGACCTCCCGCACCTCCCTGGCCGCCTGCGATGCGGTCTGCGGCGTCGCTGTCGGCAGGCCGGGCCCAAACCACGAGTTGCCCAACTTTCATGAACGTTGGGCAACTCGAGAGGGTGTTTGCCGCGGGCGGTGCGCCTTCCCGTGCCCACAACGCCCGCGGCGGGTCCGTAGACCCATGGATGCCGCGGGCGGTGCGCCTTCCCGTGCCCACAGCGCCCGCAGCATCCATCGGTCTGCGCATCCCATGATGACGCATCCCGCGCCGTTTCCCGTCATCGAGTGGATCGAGCGGACGAGGATCGCGCCAGACCTGGGACCCCGGCGCGATCCTCCTCCGCTCGATCGTGCGCCCCGGTGGCCGGGGCGCACAATCGACGGGACCTCGTTCAGTCGGTCACGGGCACCTGCCCGTGCTCGAGGTGGTAGCGGAGGCTCGACAGCTCGGCGCGGAGGGCGGCGGGCACCCGGTCGCCGAACTGGGCGAAGTACTCCTCGGTGAGCTCGCACTCGGCGAGCCACGAGGCGGGGTCGACGTGGAAGAGCTGCTCGAGCTCCTCGCCCGTGATCTCGAGGCCGTCGAGGTTCAGCGCGCCCTCGGCGGGCAGCAGGCCGATGGGCGTCTCCGCGGCGTCGGCCTCGCCCTCGAGGCGGCCGACGATCCACTCGATGACGCGCGAGTTCTCGCCGAACCCGGGCCACAGGAAGGAGCCGTCGGCGCCCTTGCGGAACCAGTTGACCTGGAAGATCTGCGGCGCGCGGTCGCCCAGCACGCGGCCCATCTTCACCCAGTGGCCCCAGTAGTCGGCCATGTTGTAGCCGCAGAAGGGCAGCATCGCGAAGGGGTCGCGGCGCAGCTCGCCGACGGTGCCCTCGGCGGCGGCGGTCTTCTCGCTCGAGATCGTCGCGCCCATGAACACGCCGTGCTTCCACGAGCGGGCCTGCGCGACGAGCGGCACGTTGGTCGCGCGGCGACCGCCGAACAGGATGGCGTCGATCGGCACGCCGTCGTGGGCGTCCCAGTCGTCCGAGATCTGCGGGCACTGGGCGGCCGCGACGGTGAAGCGCGAGTTCGGGTGCGCCGCGGGCCGGCCGGAGGCCGGGGTCCACGGCTGGCCCTGCCAGTCGGTGAGCTCCTCGGGCACCTCGTCGGTGAGCCCCTCCCACCAGACGTCGCCGTCGGGGCGGAGCGCCACGTTCGTGAAGATCGTGTTGCCCCAGAGCGTCTGCACGGCGGTCGGGTTGGTCGTCTCACCGGTGCCCGGCGCGACGCCGAAGAAGCCGGCCTCGGGGTTGATCGCGTAGAGGCGGCCGTCGTCGCCAGGACGCATCCAGGCGATGTCGTCGCCGATCGTCTCGACGGTCCAGCCCGGGATGGTCGGGCGGAGCATGGCGAGGTTCGTCTTGCCGCACGCCGAGGGGAACGCCGCGGCGATGTGGTAGACCTTGCCGGCCGGCGAGGTGACCTTGATGAGCAGCATGTGCTCGGCGAGCCAGCCCTCGTCGCGCGCCATCACCGAGGCGATGCGCAGCGCGAAGCACTTCTTCGCGAGCAGGGCGTTGCCGCCGTAGCCCGAGCCGAACGACCAGATCTCGCGCGAGTCCGGGAACTGCACGATGTACTTGGTGGGGTTCGAGGGCCACTCGATCTCGTCGCGGCGCTGGCCGACCCCGTCGACCAGCGGGTAGCCGACCGAGTGCACGGTGCGCACCCACGGCTCGCCGGCCTCGATGAGGCGGTAGACCTGCTCGCCCATGCGAGTCATGATGCCCATCGAGAGCACGACGTAGGGCGAGTCGGTGATCTCGACGCCGAGCTGCGAGATCGGGCCGCCGAGCGGGCCCATCGAGAAGGGCACGACGTACATCGTGCGGCCCTTCATGGAGCCGTCGAAGACGTCGACGAGCTCTTCGCGCATCTCGCGCGGGTCGCGCCAGTTGTTCGTGGGGCCGGCGTCTTCCTCGTAGGTCGAGCAGATGAAGGTGCGGTCCTCGACCCGGGCGACGTCGGAGGGGTCGGTGCGGGCGAGGTAGCTGTTGGGGCGCCACTCGGGGTTGAGCTTGATCAGCTTGCCCTCGGCGACGAGCTGCTTCGTGAGGAGGTCGGCCTCCTGCTTGGAGCCGTCGCACCAGACGATCTCGTCGGGCTTGGTGAGGGCGGCGATCTCGTCGACCCAGGCGCGCAGGGCCGGGTCGGTGGTGCCGCGGGGGGTCTCGCGGGCGTCGGAGTCCGTTCCGATGGAGAACTCGGAGAGGGTCATCGTCGTCGCGCCTTCCTGCTGGGTGCCGGGCGGTGCCGCTCGGCCGGACCGGAATCGGTCTGTCCTTCAAGAATGCGGGAAGACCGTCCAGTCATCCGGACGAAATAGATGGAAAGAATCGCGGATCTTTCGATATCCTTAAGCCATGAAGGCCGGTACCGCAGACCTCGCGACGCTCGGGCACCGCATCCGCCACTTCCGGGGCGAACGCGGGCTCACGCTCGACCAGCTCGGCGAACTCGTCGACCTCGCGGGCAGCCAGCTCTCCCTCATCGAGAACGGCAAGCGCGAGCCGAAGCTGTCGACCCTCGACGCCCTCGCCGCCGCCCTCGGCGTCGAACTCGCCGAGCTGCTCTCCCGCGAGGCGCCGAGCCGGCGTGCGGCCCTCGAGCTCGAACTCGGGCGCGCGCAGGCGAGCCCGCTGTACGCGAGCCTCGGCCTGCCGCCGATCCGCGCGAGCCGCGGTATCAGCGACGAGACGCTCGAGTCGATCGTCGGGCTGCATCGCGAGCTGCAGCGCCGGGCGAGCGAGGCGATCGCGACGCCCGAGGAGGCCCGGCGCGCGAACACGGAGATGCGGGAGCGGATGCGCGAGCGCGCCAACTACCTCCCCGACATCGAGCGGCTCGCCGAGGAGCAGGTGCGCGCCTCCGGGCACCGCTCGGGCGCCCTCACCCACCGCGAGGTGAGCGTCATGGCCGAGCGGCTCGGCTTCAAGCTCATCTACGTCGACGACCTGCCCGACTCGACGCGCTCCATCACCGATCTCGAGAACGGCCGCATCTACCTGCCGCCGGCCTCGATCCCCGGCGGGCACGGCCTGCGCTCGATGGCGCTGCAGGCGATGGCGCACCGGCTGCTCGGCCACACGCCGCCGGCGAGCTACGACGAGTTCCTCTGGCAGCGCCTCGAGATCAACTACTTCGCGGCCGCGTGCCTGATGCCGCAGGAGGCATCCGTCGCCTTCCTGCAGGAGGCGAAGAAGGAGCGGCGGCTCGCGATCGAGGACTTCCGCGACGCCTTCGGCGTGACCCACGAGGCCGCCGCGCTGCGCTTCACGAACCTCGCCACTTCGCACCTCGACATGACGCTGCACTTCCTCCGGGTGGCGGGCGACGGGGCGCTGCTGAAGGGCTACGAGAACGACGGCCTGCCGCTGCCGACCGATGTGACCGGGTCGATCGAGGGGCAGTGGGTCTGCAAGAAGTGGAGCGCCCGCACCGCGTTCGGGCACACCAACCGCACCACGGAGAACTACCAGTACACCGATACCCCGGCCGGCACCTTCTGGTGCGCGACGCAGACGGGTCGCACGGATGCCGCGGAGTTCTCGATCACGGTCGGCGTGCCGTTCAACCAGGCGAAGTGGTTCCGCGGCCGCGAGACGACGCTGCGGGCGACGTCGAGCTGCCCCGACGAGAACTGCTGCCGCCGCGCGCCCGACGGACTCGCGGAGCGCTGGTCGGGCCGGGCCTGGCCGAGCGCCCGGCTGCACGCGCACGTGCTCTCGCCGCTGCCCTCCGGCACGTTCCCCGGCGTCGACGACGCGGAGGTCTACGCCTTCCTCGAGGCGCACGCCGAGCAGTGAGCGGGCACGGCGCGCACGCCGAGCAGTGAGCGGCGCAGGCCGCCGCTCGCGTCCCGCGCAGCCTAGAAGCTGCCGCCCATCTCCTCGAGGCGCTTCACGCGCTCGGGGATCGGCGGGTGCGTGGCGAAGAGGCGGTCGACGATGCCGGGCTTCAGCGGGTCGGCGATCCACAGGTGCGCCATCGAGGTGTTCTGCCGCTGCATGGGGCGGCCGTACGCCTCGAGCTTGAGCAGCGCCCGCGCGAGCGCGTCGGGGTGGCGGGTCGTCATCGCGCCGGTCGCGTCGGCGAGGTATTCCCGCTGGCGGGAGACCGCGAGCTGCACGAGGGTCGCGACGAGCGGGGCGACCAGCATCGCGACGATGCCGAAGATCATGACGATGGGGTTGCCGTTGTTGTTGCCCCGGCCGCCGAAGAACGCCATGCGCACGAGCATGTCGGAGATGAACCCGACGGCGACGACGAGGCCGAACACGATCATCGAGAGGCGGATGTCGTAGTTGCGCACGTGCCCGAGCTCGTGCGCCATGACCCCCTCGAGCTCCGCGTCGTCCATGAGCTCGAGCAGGCCCGTGGTCGCGGCGACGGAGGCGTGCTGCGGGTCACGACCGGTCGCGAACGCGTTCGGCGCCGGGTCGGAGACGACGTACACGCGCGGCATCGGCGTGCCGGTCGTGATGGACAGGTTCTCGACGACCCGCCAGAGCCTCGGATGCTCGGCCTTCGAGGTGATCTCGATCGCGCCGGACATCGCGAGCGCCTGCCGGTCGGCCGTGAAGTACTGGATGAGGGCGTAGCCGATCGCCACCACGAGCGTGATGACGACGATCGTCAGGTTGCCGTAGATCGCGGCCGCGAGCCAGCCGAGCCCGCCGATGATCAGCAGGAAGAGCAGGATCGTGAAGACGGTGTTGCGTTTGTTCTTGGCGATTGCGCGATACATCGGGTGGCGTCAGCGCTCCACTCGCGTCAGAACTGCACGCGCGGCGGCTCGGCGATCGCCGCCGGCTCCGCGACCTCGAAGAACTCGCGCTCGTGGAAGCCGAGGCCCCGCACGAAGAGGGTGTTCGGGAACACCTTGATCTTCGTGTTCAGCTCGCGCACGCCGCCGTTGTAGAAGCGGCGCGAGGCCTGGATCTTGTCTTCCGTGTCGACGAGCTCGGACTGCAGCTGGAGGAAGTTCTGGCTCGCCTGCAGCTGCGGGTACGCCTCGGCGACCGCGAAGATCGACTTCAGCGCCTGCTGCATGTGGTTCTCGGCGGCGCCGGCCTCGACGGGGCCCTGCGCCTGCAGGGTCTCGGCGCGGGCCTGGGTGACCGACTCGAACACGGACTTCTCGTGCGCGGCGTAGCCCTTGACCGCCTCGATGAGGTTCGGGATCAGGTCGGCTCGGCGCTTCAGCTGCACCGTGATGTCGCTCCACGCCTCGTCGACGCGCACGTTGAGCGTGACGAGGGAGTTGTACGTGGCCCACAGGTAGATGCCGATGATGAGGACCAGCGCGACGACGATGATGACGGGAATGAGCCATTCCATGGCTGATCAGCTCCTAGCCTGCGGGAATCGGGGTGCCGTCTCATCTTATCCGCGCGCCCTGCCGTCGGCCGGGTTTCCCATGAGACTCGAAGGCTTCTCACTCTCGGCTCGCGCCCGACGTGTCGCGCGCGTACAGCCGGGGCGTAGGCTCTCGCTCGTGGAGCAGGAGGGCACCCGGGCCACCGGTCGCCGCCGCGGCCGCCCGCGGGCCGCGGAGGTCGGCGCGGCCCGCGGCCGCATCGTCGCCGCCGCGACGCAGGAGTTCGCCGAGCGCGGCTACGAGGCGGCGTCGATCCGCTCGATCGCCCGGCGCGCGGAGGTCGACCCGGCGCTGATCCGGCACTACTTCGACGACAAGCAGGCGCTCGTCGCCGCGGTGGTCGAGGTGCCGCTCCGCCCGGACCGCATCGTCCAGGGCGCGCTCGATGGGCCGCTCGACGCGGTCGGCGCGGGGCTCGTCACCGGCGTCCTGCGCGCCTGGGACTCGCCGGCGGTGCGTCCGGCCGCCCTCGCGGCGCTCCGCGGCGCGGTCGGGCACGGCCCCGTCTCGCGGATGCTCCGGGAGTTCCTCCGCCGTGAACTCATGCACCGCATCGCGGGCCGGCTCGTCGAGGCCGGCGTCGGCGAGGGCGAGGCGGAGCTGCGCGCCGAGCTCGCCGTCTCCCAGATCGTCGGGCTCATCATGGTGCGCTACGTGCTCGTCGCCGAACCGCTCGCGAGCCTCGATCCCGGCGAGATCGTGCGACGGCTCGCGCCCGTCGTGCAGTTCCACCTCGACGGCGGCGCGGGTCTTGACAGCGCCGCACCCGCGGCGAAGAATTCCCCGCATGATGAATAACGCGGATGCCTCGAGCGGCGCCGCCGTCGTGGTCCGCGAGTTGCACGTCCGCCGCGGCCGGAACGAGGTGCTCGACGGGCTCTCGCTCGCCGTGCCGCGCGGCCGCATCGTCGGGCTCCTCGGCCCGAGCGGCAGCGGCAAGACGACGCTCATGCGCGCGATCGTCGGCGTGCAGCTCGTCCGTTCGGGCGAGATCGAGGTGCTCGGGCTGCCCGCCGGCAGCGCCGCGCTGCGCACCCGCGTCGCCTACGTCACGCAGCAGCCGAGCGTGTACGACGACCTCACCGTGCGGCAGAACCTGCGCTACTTCCGGCGGGTGCTCGGCGCCCCCGCGTCCGACGTCGAACGGGTGATCGACCGCACCGAGCTCGGGCCGGTCGCCGAGCGGCTCGTCGGCACGCTCTCCGGCGGTCAGCGCGGCCGCGTCTCGCTCGCCGCCGCGCTGCTCGGCTCCCCGGAGCTGCTCGTGCTCGACGAGCCGACGGTCGGCCTCGACCCGGTCCTGCGCGTCGAGCTCTGGGCGCTGTTCCGGGCCCTCGCTGACGACGGGGTCACGCTGCTCGTCTCGAGCCACGTCATGGACGAGGCGAAGCGCTGCGACCGCCTGCTGCTCATGCGCGACGGCGAACTCCTCGCCGACGACACCGTCGACGGGGTGCTCGAGCTCACCGGCACCGACGACGTCGAGGCGGCCTTCCTCCGACTGATCGAACGCGGTGAGCCCGACCTCCGCTCCCCCGCCGAGGCCGCCGAAGCCGCCGAGCCGGGCGGGCGCGGCCGCCACGCGGCATCCCCCGCTCCCGCGACGGAGCACGCACCGGAGGAGCCGCGATGACCCTCACCCGCACCTTCGCGACCGCGGGCCGGGTGCTCGCGCAGATCCGGCACGATCCGCGCACCATCGGCCTGCTCGTCGTGGTGCCGAGCCTGCTGATCGGCCTCGTCGCCTGGATCTTCACCGACACCGACGTCTTCAGCAGCATCGGGCCCGCGATGATCGCGCTGTTCCCGTTCATCGTGATGTTCCTCGTCACGAGCATCGCGACCCTCCGCGAGCGGCGCAGCGGCACGCTCGAGCGGCTGCTGTCGATGCCGCTCGGCAAGGGCGACTTCATCCTCGGCTACGCGCTCGCCTTCGGGCTGCTCGCCGTCGTGCAGACGGCCGTCGCGGTCTCGTTCGCCGTGTGGGTGTGCGGGCTCGAGATCTCGGGCTCGATCTGGCTGCTGTTCGCCGTGGCGGTGGCCGACGCGCTGCTCGGCACGGCGCTCGGGCTGCTCGCGAGCGCCTTCGCGCGCACCGAGTTCCAGGTCGTGCAGTTCATGCCCGTGCTGGTGTTCCCGCAGATCCTCCTCGGCGGCATCTTCATCCCCCGCGACCAGCTGCCCGCCGTGCTCGAGGCGATCAGCGACTGGCTGCCGCTCAGCTACGCGATCGACGCCCTGCAGGCCGTCGCCGCCGACTCGGAGTCCACGGCGTGGGTGGTCGGCAAGCTGCTCGTCATCGGCGCCTGGATCGTGGGCTCCATCGTCGTCGGCTCCATCACCCTCCGCCGCCGCACGCCCTAGCCGGCGAGCGTGGGGCGACCCGCGCCACCGGACTCCGCACCGAGCACCCGGTCGAGGTAGTCGTTGCGGAAGCGCCGCTCGGGGTCGAGCTCCTCGCGCACCGCGAGGAAGTCGTCGAAGCGCGGGTAGCGCTCGCGCAGCGCGGCGGCGTCGAGGGTGTGCATCTTGCCCCAGTGCGGCCGCCCCTCGTGGGCGAGCATGATCTCCTCGACCGCGCGGAAGTACTCCGTCGGATCCTCGCGGAAGTAGCGGTGTACCGCGAGGTACCCCGTCTCCCGGCCGTGCGCCGTCGACAGCCAGTTGTCGTCGGCCGCGGCCGCGCGCACCTCCACAGGGAAGCTGATCCGCCAGCCGCGCCGCTCGATGAGCCGCTGCACCTCGCGCAGCGCCTCGGGCACGGCGGCGAGCGGCACGGCGTACTCCATCTCGCGGAAGCGCACGGTGCGGTTCGTGACGAACACCTTCGGCGAGAAGTCGGCGAAGTCGCGACTGCCCTGCAGCCGCTCCACCTGGCGGGCGAAGAACGGCACGACGGGCGGCACCGCGGTGCCGAGCGCGCAGACGCCGCGGTACACGCCGTTCGCGAGCAGCTCGTCGTCGAGGTAGCGCGACATCCGGCCGAGCGGCTTGCGGGGCGCGTCACCCGGCAGCCGGGTGTTCGTCTTCGTCATCGCGATCTCGGTGTGCGGGAACCAGTAGAACTCGAAATGGTCGGCCCCGCGCACACGCGCCTCCCAGCCGTCCAGCACCTCGGCGAGCGGCTCCGGGTGCTCGTCCGCGTGCAGCACGTACCGCGGCACGAGCTGCAGCGTGAGCTCGACGAGCACGCCGAGGGCGCCGAGGCCGAGGCGCACGGCCGGCAGCAGCTCCGGGCGGGATGCCTCGTCGACGGTGAGCAGCTCCCCCGTTCCGGTGACGAGCTTCGCGCCGACGATCTGGGTGGCGAGCCCGCCGAAGCCGAGGCCCGTGCCGTGCGTGCCCGTCGAGGTGGCGCCGGCGATCGACTGCCGGTCGATGTCGCCCATGTTCGGCAGCGCGAGCCCGTACGGCGCGAGCAGGGCGGGCAGCCGGTGCAGGCGGGTGCCCGCGCCGAGCGTCACCCGGCCGTGCTCGACGTCGACGTCGAGCACGCCCGCGATCGCGTCGAGGTCGAGCTGCACGCCCGGTGCGACGGCGATGCCGGTGAAGCTGTGGCCGGCGCCGACGGGCTTGATCGCGAGTCCCGCGGCGGCCGCCGCGGTCACCGCGCGCTGCACCGCCTCCGCGCTCGCGGGCCGCTCCACCCGCACCGGCCGCACCTGCTCGGTGCGCCCCCAGTTGCGCCAGATCGCGCCCGTCGCCGCCACGGCATCCCGTCCTCTCGTCACCGCTCCGCGCTCGCGCGCGCCGTCCGTCGTCGTCCCCGTCACGGCCGTTCCCTCCTCACAGGAACGCCCAGCCCTCGCCGCGGTACGTCGGCAGCTCGCCGACGACCGCGTCGCCGTCGACGACCGCGAAGGCGTTCAGGTGCTCCGCGAGCTCGCCGGACTTCGTGTGCCGGAGCCAGACCCGCTCGCCCACCCGCAGCCGCCTCGCGGCGCGGCCGGTCACGGGCGACTGCACCTCGCCGGCCATCTCGCGTGGCAGGAGCTCGAGCCCCTCCGGCCAGACGATGCGCGGCAGGCGGTCAGGCCCGGGCGGCCCGGAGGCGATCCAGCCGCCGCCGAGGATCGTCGCGTGCTCGGCGCTCGGCCGGCGCACGACGTCGAGCGCGAAGGCGGCCGCGGGGGCCGGGGCGAACTGCGTGTAGCCGTCGAAGAGGTGACCGGCGAGGATGCCGGAGCCGGCGGCGATCTCGGTGATCGAGGGGTCGGCGCTCGTCGCCTCAAGGGAGCCGGTGCCGCCGCCGTTCACGAACTCGAGCTCGGCGTGCTCGCGGATGCGCGCGATCGCCCGGGCGCGGCGTTCCAGCAGCTCGGGCATGGAGCGCGACTGCATCCACCGGTTCATGACCCCGTCGACGGGCTTGCCGGGCGGCGCGGTCTGCACGCCGGCGATCTGCGCCTCGTACGACATGACGCCGACGAGCGCGAAGCCCGGCCGAGCGGCGAGGTAGGCCGCGAAGGCGCCGGCGTCGTCGGGCTCGTGGATCGGCGAGCGGCGGACGCCGAGGTGGCCGAGCACGGGCGCCTGCCAGGAGGCGTCGAGCTCGAGGCACACGCGGATCGTCTCGCGCTCGCCCGGGGGCAGCACGGCGTCGACGAGGTCGAGCTGGGCGGGCGAGTCGACCATGAGGGTGATCTTCGCGGCGAGCTCGGGGTCGGTGGCGAGGCGCCGGATACTGCCGCGCTCGGCCGTCGGGTAGCCCACGACGACGTCGTCGACGGTGTCGGCGAGCCGGATGGCCTCGGCGAGCGTGTAGGCGAGCACGCCCCGGTAGCCGGGCATCCGCAGCAGCGCCTCGATGACGCCGCGCACGCGGATCGACTTCGAGGCGACCCGGATCGGCGTGCCCTGCGCCCGGCGCACCATGTCGGCGGCGTTGTGCCGCAGCGCTCCGAGGTGGAGCGCGCCGACGGGCGCATCGAGGTGGGCGGTGGCGGCCGTCATCCTGCCCCAGTACTCGGCCGGGTCGCGCCAGACCGCGGCATCCGCCGTCGGCCGGCCCGTGAGCCGGAGATCGATGGCCGTCACGCCGGTGGCCTCCTTCGTCGTGCTGGTCTTCTTCGTCGTCGTGCCGCGCGTCGCGGCCGGCCGCGTCGCGGCGCTCATGCGACGCTCCGCACCCTGGCGACCGCGAACGCGCCCGCCGCGGCGAAGGCGGCGGACAGCACGAACACGAGCACGAAGGAGCCGGTGAGCACGACCGCGGCGGCGCCGATGAGGGGCGCGATGGCCTGCGGCACGGCGGAGGCGATGTTCATGATGCCGAGGTCCTTGCCGCGGCTCGCCGCGTCCGGCAGCACCTGCGTCGCGAGCGCCTGGTCGACCGAGAGGAAGCAGCCGTAGCCGGCGCCGAGCAGTCCCGCGGCGATCATCGCGACGGTGAGGTCGGGCACGAGGGCGAGCAGGAGCGCGGCGAGCGCCTGCAGCCCGGAGGCGACGAAGACGAACACCCGGCGCTTGCCGGTGCGGTCCGACCAGCGGCCGAGGCCGAGCGAGGCGAGCACCACGAACACCATGTAGATGAGCGTGAGCACGATGAGGTCGTCCTCGGCGTGCTCGTCCTTCAGACCGAACATCAGGAAGTACAGCAGCAGGCTCGTGCCGAGCGCGTTGCCGACGGAGACGAGCACACGGCTGAGCAGCGTCCAGCCGAAGTCGGGGTAGCGGCGGGGGCTGATCCACAGGGAGGAGAGGACGCCTCGCGCGGTCACCCGCGCGCGGTCGGCGGCGAGCAGGGGCTGGTCCCGGCGCAGCAGGAACGGCACGGCGAGCAGCACCAGCAGAAGGGCGAGCACCGCGTAGCCGGCCACCTGGCCCGCGACGAGCTCGGTGACGAGCAGCAGACCCGCGATGATGCCGACCGCCTGCGGGGCGGACATCCAGCCGGACACGAAGCCGCGCTGGCCGACCGGCACCTGGTCGGAGATCGTCGCGGTGAGCGCGGCGGTCATGATGCAGAAGCCGACGGATGCCGCGACCCACGCCGCACCGATCGCCCAGATCTGGGTCTGGAAGCCGAGCAGCACGAGCGAGAGGGCGAAGACGAGCGCGCCGATCGCGATCCACGGCCGCCGGCGGCCGAAGCGGCTCGTCGTGCGGTCGCTCATGGCGCCCGTGAGCGGGTAGGCGATGATCGTCGCGAGCGCCGCGATGCCGGAGATGATGCCGAAGGCGACGACCGAGTCGACCCAGTTCTCCGGATGCAGCTCGGCGTCGATCTGCGCGGGGAGCAGCAGCTGCACGGGGGTCAGCTGCGCCATCCACACCCCGAACCAGACGGTCGCGAAGGCCGCGATCCAGCCCGCCGAGACGCGGCGGACCGGTTCGGCGAAGGCGCCGACCGCGCCGCTCGCCGTGCCCACGCCGATGCCGTGCGGGCCGGGCGCTGCGCCGGGCCCGGCGCCGGGGTCGGGGGCGCCGGGGTCGGGCGCGCCGGGGTCGATTCGGGTCATCGGGGGTCCGCCATTCTCGAGAGGGCGTCGGCCGCGGCGACGGCGACGCGGGCGGCGGCCGCGTCGTCGCGGTCGACCAGCCAGGTGAGGGTGAGGCCGTCGGTGAAGGCGACGAGCACCCGGGCGACGTGCTCGACGGGCAGTCGCCAGCGCGCGCCGGTGAGCTCGGCCGCGGCGTCGAGGGCCTCGACGACGAGCTCGGCGTAGCGCTCGTACTGCGCGACGGCGAGGGGATGCCGCTCCGGCGAACGGAGCGCGTACTGGGTGAGCTCGAGCATGGCCTGCTCGTGCTCGGGATCGGCGCGGAGGTGCTCGAAGTAGCGCAGCAGCCCGGCCTCGACGAGCTCGGCGAGGCTCGCGCCCTCGTCGGCCGCGGCGATGAGCTCCTCGGGGGCGACCGCCTTGCGCTCGCGCGCCACGACGGTGCCGATGAGCTCGTCGACGAGCTCGTCGCGCGACTCGAACGCGTAGTGGAAGCTTGCGAGGCTCATGCCGGCCTCGGCCACGATCGCCCGTGTCGTCGCCTGCGCGAGGCCCTCGCGGGACACGACCCGCAGCGCGGCCTCGATGAGCGCCGAGCGGCGGTCGGCGGCAGACATCCGCGCCATCGCGTCCTCCTCGCCGTCGAGTCGTCGCGACGACCGCGTCGCGACGAACTGGGACAGTTGACCCAGTCGCCTCAGTATGCAGCATCCGGCCCGGGATCGCTACGCTCGCTTCATGCGCCTCGGAGTTCTCGATGTCGGTTCCAACACCGTCCACCTCCTCGTGGTCGACGCCCACCCCGGCGCACGCCCCATCCCCACCGCCTCGAACAAGTCCGTGCTGCGCCTCATGCGCTACCTCGAGCCCGACGGCGCGATCAGCCCCGAGGGCGTGCAGGCGGTGCTCTCGGCCGTCGGCGAGGCGGCCAGGGCGGCGCGCGAGGCCGGCATCGAGGAGCTGCTCGCCTTCGCCACCTCGGCGATCCGGGAGGCCGCCAACGGCGAGCACCTGCTCGACCTCGTGGAGCGCGAGACCGGCATCCGGCTCGACGTGCTCTCCGGCGAGGACGAGGCCCGGCTCACCTTCCTCGCGGTGCGCCGGTGGTACGGCTGGTCGGCCGAGCGCATCCTGCTCTTCGACATCGGCGGCGGCTCGCTCGAGATCGCGCTCGGCGGCGACGAGGTGCCCGATGTGGCCCGCTCGCTCCCGCTCGGCGCGGGGCGTTCGACGATCGCCTTCCTGCCCGACGACCCGCCCTCGGTCGAGCAGGTCGGCCGCCTGCGCGAGCACGCGCGGCGGGTCATCGAGGGCGCGCTCGGCGACTTCCGCGCCCACGCCGGCCCGGACCACGTCGTCGGCTCCTCGAAGACGATCCGCTCGCTCGCCCGGCTCGCGGGCTGGACCGAGGACGGGGTGGGATCGTCGGGCCGCGCCATGCTGAAGCTCAAGGGCCTCGACGACTGGATCCCCCGGCTCGCCCGCATCCCCGCCGACGCGCGCCCCGCACTGCCCGGCATCACCGCCGACCGCACCTTCCAGATCGTCGCCGGCGCGGTCGTGCTCTCGGAGGCGATGCGCGCCTTCGACGTCGACGAGCTCGACGTCTCCCCCTGGGCATTGCGCGAGGGCCTCATCCTGCGCCGGCTCGACCACCTCGACTGAGCGGGGTCGCGCGGCCCACCGCGCCGCCTGCCTGCCTGCCCGCCTGCCGCCCAGGTGCCCCCACTGGGATTCGAACCCAGACGTGATGCGGGCTCGAGCACCGCGCCGCCTGCCGCCCCGGTGCCCCCACTGGGATTCGAACCCAGACTTGAGCGGGTTTAAGCCGCCTGCCTCTGCCGGTTGGGCTATGGGGGCGCGGCGGCCGGGCGCACTCGCCCGAGACGCCGAACGCGGCGCCGCCCAGGGGGCGACGCCGCGTCACAGTGTAGTCAGCTGCCGTGCCGCCTACTTGGCGGCGACGACCTCCTCGGCCTTCGTCTCGGCGGCGGGCGCGTCGGTTGCGGGCTCGGCCGGAGCGGCCTTCTTCGCGGTCGTGCGCTTGGCCGGAGCCTTCTTCGGCGCGGCCTCGCCGGCCTCGCTCTTCGCAGCCGGAGCCTTCTTCGCCGCAGCCTTCGCGGGCGCGGCCTTCGCGGGCGCAGCCTTGGGCTCCGCCTTCGCGGGCGCAGCCTTGGGCTCCGCCTTCGCGGGGGCGGCGGTCGTCGCCGGCGCGGCGTCGGCGGCCGGCTTCGGGCGGGCGGCGAACTCCTCAAACGCGGCGCGCGGGCGCTGCACGGCCGACAGCGACACGATGTCGCGGCCGAGCCAGAAGTTGTTCCACCAGCCCCAGAACACGCGGAACTTGCGCTCCCAGCTGGGCATCGCGAGGCCGTGGTAGCCGCGGTGCGCGAACCAGGCGAGCAGGCCCTTGATCGCGAGCTTGCCGGACTGGAACACGCCCGAGCCGAGGCCGAGGCCCGCGACGGCACCGAGGTTCTTGTGCACGTAGTTCTTGGGCTCCTCGCCGCGGAGCACCGCGACGACGTTCTTGGCGAGCAGCTTGCCCTGACGCACGGCGTGCTGGGCGTTCGGCACGCAGTAGCCGCCGACGCCGCCGCCGGTGAGGTCGGGCACGGCCGAGATGTCGCCGGCCGCCCAGGCGTCGGCCACGATGTCGTCGTCGTCACCGACGCGGAGGTCGGCGCGGGTCTTGATGCGGCCGCGCTCCTCGACGGGCAGGTCGCTCGTGCGGACGATCGCCGGGTTCGCCATGACGCCGGCGGTCCAGACGATGAGGTCGGACTCGAAGCTCTCGCCGGTCGACAGCTCGATCTTGCCGTCGACGGCGCTCGTGAGCTGCGTGTCGAGGTGGATCTGCGCACCGCGCTGGGCGAGGTGCTTGATCACCCAGTGGCTCGTGGGGAGCGACACCTCGGGCATGATGCGGCCCATCGCCTCGATGAGGTGGAAGTGCGTGTCCTCGAAGCTGAGCTGCGGGTAGTACTCGAGCAGGGCGCTCGCGAAGGAGCGCAGCTCGGCGAACACCTCGATGCCGGCGAAGCCGCCGCCGACCACCGTGACGGTGAGCAGGCGGTCGCGCTCGGGACCGGCGGGGAGGTTCGACGCCTTGTCGAAGTTCGAGAGCAGGCGGTCGCGGATCGCCACAGCCTCTTCGATGGTCTTCAGGCCGATCGCGTTCTCGGCGATGCCGGGGATCGGGAAGGTGCGCGAGACGGCGCCGCCGGTGACCACGACGACGTCGTAGTCGAACTGCCACGGCTCGCCCTCGGCGGGCGTGATCGTCGCGGTCTTGGCCGCGTGGTCGATCTTCGTGACCTTGGCGGTGACGACGTTCGTCTTCTTGAGGTGGCGGCGCTGCGCGACGACCGCGTGACGGGCCTCGATCGAACCGGCCGCGACCTCGGGCAGGAACGGCTGGTACGTCATGTAGGGCAGCGGGTCGACCACGGTGACCTCGGCTTCGCCGGGACGCAGCCACTTCTCGAGCTTCCACGCGGTGTAGAAACCTGCATACCCGCCACCGACGATGAGAATCTTGGGCACGGTGAATGGACTCCTTGATTTGTGGGGATGGGCGGTCAGTCCCCGCCGCCGCGGGTGCTCCGCCTGATATGCCGAGTGGCGCCGATGCCCAACAGCGCTGCTAGCGTACCAAATCCCGCGACCAGTGAGAGCGGGATCGTGATATATGCGAGCGTCCACGACGTGGGCAGCAGGGTCTGGGTGCTCGCCGACTCGGGCAGCGGCGGGTCGGCGATCGGCACGATCTGCTCCTCGGGCGCCTCCGTCGGGGGCGCCTCGCCACTCGCCCGGCGGTGCAGCCGGATCCAGTCGGAGAGGCTGCCGAGCGGGTTCGCGTCGACCTTGGGCACGTCCTCGGTGAGGGCGGCGACGGGGTCGATGAGGCCGTAGCCGTAGAGCGGCCCGCCGACCGGGTGCCCCTTGGGGTCGGCCGTCGAGATGACCCGGTTGATGACGTTGGCCGCGTCGAGATCGGGGTACTCGGCGCGCACGAGCGCCACGAGCCCGGAGACGATCGGCGCAGCGGCGCTCGTGCCGCTCCACTGCACGTAGGAGCCGTCGGGGCGCACCCCGACGAGGTCCTCGCTCGGGGCCGCGACCGCGATCGTGATGCCCTGGGAGCTCGCGTCGAAGCTCGCGTTGCCCTCCCGGTCGACGCCGGCGACGGTGAGCACGCCCGGGATCGTCGCGGGCGCGCCGACCTCGGTGGTGCCGCTGCCGCGGTTGCCCGCCGCCGCGACGATCACGACGTCGTGCTCGAAGGCGTGCAGGAACGCCGCGTCCCAGCTCTCGGGCCAGTCGCGGGTGTTGCGCGTGAGCGACATGTTGATGACGTCGGCGCCGTGGTCGACCGCCCAGACGACGGCCTCGGCGATCTGGTCGTCGTTCGAGGCGCTGGCGCCGGTCTCCTCGCCGAAGGCGACGGAGGCGGTCAGGATGGATGCCTCGGGCGCGACGCCGATGACGCCGTTGCCGGGCGTCGAGCCGCGACCGGCGAGGAGCGAGGCGACCATGGTGCCGTGCTCGGGCTTCTCGCCGACCGGGGTCTGCCCGTCGGGCGAGCCGAGGCCCGAGACATCCGTGCCGCCCGTGATCGCGCCCTTCAGCTCGACGACGGTGCCGGCGACGCCGGTGTCGATCACCGCGACCGTGACGCCCTTGCCCTTGGTCGTGTTCCAGGCGGTCGAGAAGCCGTACTCGCTCAGCCAGTACTCGAGGTCGCGCACCGTGTCCGCGTGCGCGGGGGCCGCGCCGACGCCGACGAGCGCCGCGGTCGCGGCGGCGAGGGCGAGCCCGCGCACGATCCGCGAAGCGCGCCCGCCGCGTCGGCGGCCGGTCATCGGGCGGGCTCCGCCGCCGGCGGCGCGCCGCCGGCCTCGTCCACGCCGTAGTCGGCGCACTGGCACACCTCGGGCGACCAGCTCGAGCGGGCGAGCGCGAGATCGCCGATGGGGTTCGCCCCCGGACCGGCCGCGAGCGCGTGCGCGGCGACGGCGTGCAGGCACTTCACCCGGGTGGGCATGCCGCCGGCCGAGACGCCCGCGATCTCGGCCACCTCGCCGAACTGCCCGCGATCGGCCAGGTAGTCCTCGTGGGCGCGGGCGTAGCCGGCGGCCACCTCGGCGTCGGCGTGCAGCAGCTCGTTGCACTCGACCATGAGCTGCGCGGCCTCGAGGAAGCTCATCGCGGCCGTCGCGGCGGGGTGGCTCAGGTAGTAGAACGTGGGGAACGGCGTGCCGTCGGCGAGCCGGGGCGCGGTCGCGACGACCGTCGGGGCACCGCACACGCAGCGCGCGGCGATGCCGACGACGTTGCGCGCTTCTCGGCCGAGCTGCGCCGAGACGATGCGGAGGTCGCGCTCGGCGACGGGCTCGAACGGCGGGCGGGTCATCGGGTACCTCCGGAGGTAGCCGCGGCGGGCGGCGTGGTCGCTGCTGGGTCGGCGGGCGGGGCGCTCGGGTCGCTCGCGCCCGGCGCGAGGCCGGCGGTCATGACGGAGTCGAGCAGGCTCGAGAGCCAGTCGTGCTCCGCCTCGGTCACATCGGCAGAGACCGCGTGCTCGGCCTCGGACTTGTCGGCGTCGCTGCGGTCGTCGATGACGAGGTAGCTCACCTCGCCGGGCAGCACGTAGTAGAGCCGCTCGCGCGCCTGGGTCACGATGAACGTCTCGTCGCTCCATCGTTCGCGCTCGGTGCGGAGCTTCGTGAGCTCGGCCTCCTGCTGGGAGACCTCGGCGCGCAGCTCGGCGATCTGCTGCCGCTGCGCGGCGAAGGAGGAGACCGTGGGCGCGAGCACGACGACGGCGAGCACGAGCAGGCCCATCATGATGAGCGAGAACCCCGAGAAGCGGATGCCGCCGAGCCATCCCTGCCGCACCGCTCCGGCCTCGGGAGCGGTGGTGGCCGCCGAGGCGGTGCGTCGCCGTGCGCTGCGGGGGCCCGTCGAGTCGCCGGGAGCGCGCGGGGCGGTCGCGGGCTCGGGCTCCGGCGTCGCGGGGGTCGTGCGCTTCGGGGGCTGCGGCCGCCCGGGGCGCTGGGGACGCTTCGGTCCGCTCATCGCGCCTCCTTCCCGGCCGATCGCCCGGGGAACGCAGCAGGGGGCGGCCGCCTGGCCACCCCCTGCTGTCGCGGCTCGCGCCGCGATCGTCTTACGCCGTGAAGCGCGGGAACGCCGTGCGGCCGGCGTACACCGCGGCCTCACCGAGCTCTTCTTCGATCCTCAGAAGCTGATTGTACTTGGCGACCCGCTCGGAACGGGCGGGCGCGCCCGTCTTGATCTGGCCGCAGTCGGTCGCGACCGCGAGGTCGGCGATCGTCGTGTCCTCGGTCTCACCCGAACGGTGCGAGAGCACCGCGGTGTAGCCGGCGCGCTGCGCGAGCTTCACGGCGTCGAGGGTCTCGGTGAGGGTGCCGATCTGGTTCACCTTCACGAGGATCGAGTTGCCGGCGTGCTTCGCGATGCCGTCGGCGAGGCGCTTCGGGTTCGTCACGAACAGGTCGTCGCCGACGAGCTGGAGCTTCTGCCCGAGCGAGGCGGTGAGCTCGGCCCAGCCGGCCCAGTCGTCCTCGGCCAGCGGGTCCTCGATCGAGACGAGCGGGTACGCCTCGGCGAGCTCGGCGTAGTACGCGTTCATCTCGGCGGCGCTGCGGTCCTTGCCCTCGAAGCGGTAGACGCCGTTCTCGAAGAACTCGGTCGACGCGACGTCGAGGCCGAGGGCGATGTCGGTGCCGAGGGTGAAGCCCGCCTTCTGCACGGCCTCGGAGATGAAGTCGAGCGCGGCGCGGTTGTGCGCGAAGTCGGGGGCGAAGCCGCCCTCGTCGCCGAGGCCGGTCGACAGGCCGTTCGCCTTCAGCAGGCTCTTCAGCGCGTGGTAGGTCTCGACGCCCCAGCGGAGGCCCTCGGAGAAGGTCGGCGCGCCGACCGGGAGGATCATGAACTCCTGGATGTCGACGCCGGTGTCGGCGTGCGCGCCGCCGTTGATGATGTTCATCATCGGCACGGGCAGCACGTGCGCGTTCGGGCCGCCGAGGTAGCGGAACAGCGGCAGGTCGGCGGCGTCGGCCGCGGCCTTCGCGACGGCGAGCGAGACGCCGAGGATGGCGTTCGCGCCGAGGCGGCTCTTGTTGTCGGTGCCGTCGGCCTCGATGAGGGCGGCGTCGACGAGGCGCTGGTCGCTCGCGTCGAGGTCCTCGATGGCCGGGCCGAGCACGTCGAGCACGGCGTCGACGGCCTTCTGCACGCCCTTGCCGAGGTAGCGGTCGGCGTCGCCGTCGCGCAGCTCGTACGCCTCGAACGCCCCGGTCGACGCCCCCGAGGGCACGGCCGCCCGGGCGAGCGATCCGTCGTCGAGGAGGACCTCGACCTCGACGGTGGGGTTGCCGCGCGAGTCGAGAATCTCGCGCGCGCCGACTGCTTCGATGAATGCCACAGTGGACTCCTCTGATGGGGGCTTCGTGGGGTTGGGAAGGTATGGACGACGCCATCGTGATCCGCCGCCCAGTCTAGGGGCGTCGGCGAGAGCCACAACTCCGCGGGGCGCCGACTCCGCGGGGCACGGGCTACTCGCCGAGCTCCCGGAACTCGAGCGCCGAGGCATCCGCCGTCTCGGCCGTCACGCTCGCGAAGGCGTCGAAGCCGTCGGCGGTGACCCGGTCGAGCAGCGCGCGGAAGTTCTTCACCCGGCGCTCGAGCCGGACGCGGACGCCGGAGGCGACGAGCTCGCGCTTGATCGCGAGCAGCCGCTCGGCCGGCACCGCGCCGTCGTGCACGAGGACGACGGCGCGAGGGCGGCCGGCGTCGCGGAGCTCCAGCAGGTCGACGATGCGCTCGAAGCCGATGGAGAAGCCGCACGCCGGCACCTCCTGGCCGAGGAAGCGGCCGATCATGCCGTCGTAGCGTCCGCCGCCGCCGAGCGAGTAGCCGAACTCGGGGTGCGCGATCTCGAAGATCGTGCCCGTGTAGTAGCCCATGCCGCGCACGAGCGTCGGGTCGAACTCGATGGCCGCGCCCGGCAGCGCCTCGCGGAGCGCGCGGAGCTCGGCGTAGGCGTCGAGGTCGAGCCAGGCGGGCGGCGGCGCGACGCCGTCGTGCAGGTGCCAGTCGGCGGTGGTGAGCCCGTGCAGGGCCTCGGCGACGGCGTCGGGCGAGGCGACCGCACCGGTCTCGACGAGTTCGGCGGCGACGCCGTCGACCCCGATCTTGTCGAGCTTGTCGACGGTGATGAGCGCGCGCTCGCGCAGCTCGGCGGGCACGCCCCAGGCGGCGAGGATGCCGGCGAGGATGCGCCGGTCGTTCAGGCGGATGGTGCAGCCGGCCAGGCCCAGTGCGTCGAGCGTCGCGACCGTCGCCGTCAGCAGCTCGAGCTCGGCGAGCGGGGTGGCGTCGCCGATGATGTCGATGTCGCACTGCACGAACTGGCGGTAGCGCCCCTTCTGCGGGCGCTCGGCCCGCCAGACCGGCGCGATCTGGATGGAGCGGAACACGGGCGGCAGGGCCGCCCGGTGCGTCGCGTAGAAGCGGGCGAGCGGCACCGTGAGGTCGTAGCGCAGGCCGAGGTCGGCGAGCGAGAGCGGGTCGCCCGCGGCGGCCGCGGCACTGAGCTCCGCCTCGCCGAGGCCGCGCTTCATCACCGCGAAGGCGAGCTTCTCGTTGTCGCCGCCGAGGCCCGCGTGCAGCCTCGAGCTGTCCTCCATGACCGGCGTCTCGATCTCGTCGAAGCCGTGCGCGGCGTACACCCCGCGGATGACGCCGAGCGCGTGCTCGCGACGGGCCTTCTCGGCGGGCAGGAAGTCGCGCATGCCGCGCGGAGGCGTGACGGTCTGGGCCATGCGCCCATTCTTCCAGGCGCGGGCGGGTGCCCGCGTCGCCCGGGCGGCTAGCGCGGTTCGGTCTGCGCGGATGCCTCGGCCGCCCGCACCTCGGCGGTGAAGTCCCGGACGGCGCCGCGCAGCGCCCGCTCGGCGTCCAGGCCGCGGTCGCGCGCCTCGGCGACGAGCCGAAGCAGCGCCTCGCCGAGTTCGGCCTCGTCGGCCGGGAAGGAGCCGCCGGGGAACGACTCGCCCGGGGACGACTCGCCCGGCACCGGCGCGCTCGGGGCATCCGCCCGCGGGCTCGGCACGACGCCCGCCTTCTCGGCCTTCGTCAGCACCTTCGCGGCGAGCGCGAGCGCCGGCATGCCCATCGGCACGCCGTCGAGCACGCTCGTGCGGTGCGGCTTCTCGTCGGCCTTCAGCTCGTCCCAGAAGCCGACGACGTCCTCGGCGGTCTCCGCCTCGCGGTCGCCGAAGACGTGCGGATGCCGCGCCACCATCTTGGCCGTCATATGCCGCGCGACGTCCTCGAGGTCGAAGTCCTCGCCCGGGGTGTGCGCGGCGAGATCGGCGTGGAAGAGCACCTGGTAGAGCACGTCGCCGAGCTCCTCGATCATCTCGGCGCGGTCGCCCGACTCGATCGCGTCGATGAGCTCCCAGCACTCCTCGACGAGGTACTGCACGAGCGACACGTGCGTCTGCTCGGCGTCCCAGGGGCAGCCGCCGGGAGCGCGCAGCAACGCGACCGTGGCGATGAGCTCGTCGAGGGCGGGGTGGGCGGCGGCGGTCATGCGCCCAGCCTAGGCGGGCCGGCGGCGGGCGGGCCTAGTGCACGACCGCGAGCAGCACGCCGACGCCGATGAAGAGGCTGCCGAACAGCCGGTTCACGATCCGCTGGCCCCGCGCGGAGGCGGTGAGCCGGCGCAGGCCCTGCGCCGCGACCGCGAAGAAGCCCCACATCACGATGACGTCGACGATCACCACGGTCGCCCCGACGACGAGGTACTGCGGCAGCAGCGGCAGGCCGGGGCGGATGAACTGCGGCAGGAAGGCCAGGAAGAACACGATCGCCTTCGGGTTCAGCAGGTTCACCCACAGCCCCCGCCGGAACATCGACCAGCGCGACTCGCCGCGTGCCGGGGCGGTCGGCGAGGCATCCGCCTCCGCCTCCGCGTCCGCCTCCCCCGGTGCGGAACCGGGCTCGGGCGCGCTGCCCGGCTCGGGCGCGCTGCCCGGCTCGGGCGCGCTCGGCTTCGCGAGGATCTGGCGGATGCCGAGGTACACGAGGTAGGCGGCGCCCGCGTAGCGGATGATCTCGAAGAGCACGGGCGAGCCGGTGACGAGCACCCCGACGCCCGCGGCGACGATCGCGATGTGCACCACGAGGGCGGCCTGCTGACCGAGGATGCCCCAGATCGAGCGGCGGAAGCCGACCGTGAGCGAGTTGCCCATCGTGTTGATCGCCCCGGCCCCCGGCGTGAAGCTGATCACGAAGCAGGCGGCGAGCAGCGTCGCCCAGAGCGAGAGGGTCACCGCCCCAGCGTAGGGGCCGCGCAGCCCCTGCACGGTAGGATCGTTCGCGGAGTGCCGGGAAGTCTGGTCGGCGAATGAGATCGAAGACCGTACGAAAGGCTCGCATGAACCTCCTCCGATCCGAGCGCTGGGCCGCCGTGCTCCTGCTCGTGGCCGCCGCCCTCGGCCTCCTGCTCGCGAACACCTCGGCGGGCCCCGGCCTCCTCGCGCTGAAGAGCGAGCACCTCGAACTGCCGTGGCTCGGACTGGACCTCTCGATCGGCCACTGGATCAGCGACGGACTGCTCGCGATCTTCTTCTTCATCGTCGCGGTCGAGCTGAAGCGCGAGCTCGTGATCGGCGAGCTGAACAGCCTGTCGAAGGCCCTGCTCCCGGCGATCGCCGCGGTCGGCGGCGTCGTCGTGCCGGCCCTCATCTATCTGGCGTTCACCGCGGGCAGCCCCACGGCCGACGGCTGGCCCATCCCGACCGCCACCGACATCGCCTTCGCGCTCGGCGTGCTCGCCGTGTTCGGCACCTGGCTGCCGACCCGGGTGCGGGTGTTCCTGCTCGCCCTCGCCGTGCTCGACGACCTCATCGCGATCCTCATCATCGCCTTCTTCTTCACGAGCGACGCCGACCTCGCCTCGCTCGGCTTCGCCGGCATCGCGATCGCCCTGTTCGGCGCGGTCAGCCGCATGATGAAGCCGCGGTCGGCGTGGATCCTCGCGCGCCGCCCGCAGTGGCCCGTCGTGGGCGTGCTGATCCTGCTCGGTGTGCTCGCCTGGTACTTCGTGTACCAGTCGGGGGTGCACGCGACGATCGCGGGCGTCGCCCTCGGCCTCGTCATGGCCCGTCGCCCCGGGGGCCGCGCCGTGCACACACTCGAGCCCTGGTCGAACGGCGTGGTGCTGCCGCTCTTCGCGCTGTCCGCGGCGATGGTCGCGGTGCCGCAGCTGAGCCCCTCGCAGCTCGACCCGGCGTTCTGGGGCATCCTCGTCGGCCTCCCGGTCGGCAAGATTGTCGGCATCCTGATCGGCGGCGGCATCGGAGCGCTCGTGGCGCGCCGGCGCGACAGCACGCCGCTCACCTGGGGCGATCTGCTCGTGGTCGGCGCGCTGGGCGGCATCGGCTTCACGGTGTCGCTGCTCATGAACGAGCTCGCCTTCGCCGGGCTGCCCGAGGTCGCCGACGAGGGCACGCTCGCGGTGCTGCTCGGCTCGGGCATCGCGATCGTGGTGTCCGCTGTCGCGGTGTCGCTGCGCTCGGCGCAGTACCGGCGCCGCGGCGCACGGGCGGGCGTGGGCGGAGCATTCTCCCGATGAGCGCGGCCGAGCTGCCCGACGACGGCCTGCCCGACGGCGCCGAGCCGGCGAGCGCGCACCTGCGCGCGGAGCTCCGCCCCCGTCGGCTCCGGGGTCTCGGCAAGCTCGTGCACACCGTGCTGCTCGTCGCGGGCGAGGCGACGAGCCTCGGCGGCCCCTCGGTCGCGGAGCTCGTCGTGGTGCGCACCGATTCGGCGGCGCCCGTCATCCGCACGAAGGCCGGTTCGCTCGTCGAGGCCGACGGGCTGCTGCAGCAGATCCGACTCGACCTGGAGACCATGACGGTCGCGGAGTTCCTGGCCGAGTGGGGCCATCTGAAGCCCTAGGCCTGCTCAGCCCTGCTCCTCGGCTGCATGCGTGGCCACCGCCGCGGGAGGAGATTCGCACCTCGGGAGGACCCGATCCCTCGAGGCATCCTCCCTCGGCGACGATCTCCTCCCGGCCCGAGCCGCGTGGGCCCCCTGGCCCTGCTGCTCAGCCCTGCTCAGCCCTGCTCGGTGGGCGCCGGCGTCTGCTCGAAGATGTTCGCCACGAGCCGGGACACCCACTCGATGAGGTCGCCGTCGCCCGGCGCCTCGCCGCCCGGCGTTGGGAACGGCACGAGGATCACGTCGTTCTGGGCGAAGTGCTTCGCTCCCGGGTACAGCCGCTCGAGCCGCACGCGCCGGGAGTCGGGGATCTTCGCGGGCGCGATGCGCAGCTTCGAGCCGGTCGCGATGACCTCGGCGAGCCCGGCGAGCTGCGCCTGGCGGCGCAGCCGCGACACGGCGACGAGGTGCTCGACCGATTCGGGCGGCGTGCCGTAGCGGTCGACGAGCTCCTCGAGGACCTGGTCGATCTGCCCCTCCTTCGAGGCCGGCCCGCTCGCGGCCGAGAGCTTCTGGTAGGCCTCGAGCCGCAGCCGCTCGCTGTCGACGTAGTCCTCGGGGATGTGCGCGTCGACGGGGAGCTCGAGCCGCAGCTCGGTCTGGCCCTCGGCGACCTCGCCGCGGAACGCCGACACGGCCTCGCCGATCATGCGCAGGTAGAGGTCGAAGCCGACGCCCGCGATGTGGCCCGCCTGCTCGGCGCCGAGCAGGTTGCCGGCGCCGCGGATCTCGAGGTCCTTCAGCGCGATCTGCATGCCGCCGCCGAGTTCGTTGTTCGCGGCAATCGTGGAGAGCCGGTCGTGCGCGGTCTCGCTGAGCGGCTTGGACGGGTCGTACAGGAAGTAGGCGTACGCGCGCTCGCGGCCGCGCCCCACCCGGCCGCGCAGCTGGTGCAGCTGCGAGAGGCCGTACTTGTCGGCGCGGTCGATGATGATCGTGTTCGCGTTCGAGATGTCGAGGCCGGTCTCGATGATCGTCGTCGAGACGAGCACGTCGAACTTGCGCTCCCAGAAGTCGCTCACGATCTGGTCGAGCGTGTGCTCGGGCAGCTGGCCGTGCGCGACGGCGATGCGCGCCTCGGGCACGAGCTCGGCGAGCTGGGCTGCGACGCGGTTGATCGACGAGACCCGGTTGTGCACGAAGAACACCTGGCCCTCGCGCAGCAGCTCGCGGCGGATGGCGGCTCCCACCTGCTGCTCGGAATACGGGCCGACGAAGGTGAGGATCGGATGGCGGTCCTCGGGCGGCGTCGCGAGGGTCGACATCTCGCGGATGCCGGTGACGGCCATCTCGAGCGAGCGCGGGATGGGCGTGGCGCTCATCGCGAGGATGTCGACGTTGGTCTTGAGCTTCTTCAGGGCGTCCTTGTGCTCGACGCCGAAGCGCTGCTCCTCGTCGATGATCATGAGCCCGAGGTCTTTGAACCGCACCTTCTCGGTCAGGATGCGGTGGGTGCCGATGACGAGGTCGACGGTGCCGTCGGCGAGTCCCGCGATGGTCTCGCGCGCCTCCTTGTCGGTCTGGAAACGGCTGAGCGCGCGCACGTGCACCGGGAAGCCGGCGAAGCGCTCGGTGAAGGTCTCGAGGTGCTGCTTCACGAGCAGCGTCGTCGGCACGAGCATGGCGACCTGCTTGCCGTCCTGGATCGCCTTGAACGCCGCGCGCACGGCCACCTCGGTCTTGCCGAAGCCGACGTCGCCCGCGAGCAGTCGGTCCATCGGGATCGGCCGCTCCATGTCGGCCTTCACCTCGTCGATGGTCTGCAACTGGTCGTTGGTCTCGGTGTAGGGGAACGCCTCCTCCAGCTCGTGCTGCCACGGCGTGTCCGGGCCGAAGGCGTGGCCCTTGGCGGCCATCCGCGCCGAGTAGAGCTTCACGAGCTCGACCGCGATGTCGCGCACCGCCTTGCGCGCACGGCCCTTGGCCTGTGCCCAGTCGCTGCCGCCCATCTTCGAGAGCGACGGCGCCTCGCCGCCGACGTAGCGGCTGAGCAGGTCGAGCTGGTCCATCGGCACGAACAGCCGGTCGCCGGCCTGCCCGCGCTTGGACGGCGCGTACTCGAGCACGAGGTACTCGCGCACCGTGGTCGGCTGCTGGGCGATGCCGGCCGAGCGGCTCGGCCCCTTCGGCCGGGTGCCTGTGGCGACCTCGCGCTGGACGAGCTCGACGAAGCGGCCGATGCCGTGGGTCGCGTGCACGACGTGATCGCCGGGCTTCAGCTGGATCGGGTCGACGACGTTGCGGCGGCGGGTGGCGAGCTTCTTGCCCGCGCGCTGGTCGTAGGCCGCCGACCGCCCGTAGAACTCGGCCTCGGCGAGCAGGCCGAGCTTCGCCTCGGGTACCTCGAAGCCGCGCGCGGCCTCGGCCTGTACGAGGAGGACGACCCCGGGCTCGGGCTCGGCCGGCACCTCGTCGACGATCCGGGCGGCGAGCCCCGCCTCGGCGAGCACGTCGCGGGCGCGCTCGACGAGGCCCTGCCCTGCGGCGGCCACGACGAGCGACCAGCCCTCGCGCATGCGCTCGGCGACGTGCTCGACGGCGCCCGTCACGTTGCCCTGAAAGCTCGGCACGGCGTTCGCCGCGATGCGCACGTAGCTCGCGTCGTGCTCGACGTCGTCGGCGGCCTCGCCGGCGTCGAAGGGCGACAGCGTCCACCAGACGCGCGCGAGGTCGGGCTCGCCCGGCGCAGTGCCCTTCGACGGGCTGAGGGAACCAGTGGCGGCGTCGCGGAGCTCGCGCAGGGTCAGGAAGTCTCCCGCGTCGAGGTCGATGGGCGCGCCGGCGCCGACGGTGGCGGCACTCCATGCGGCGGCGAGGAACTCGCGATTGGTCTCGGCGAGGCTCGCGGCCCGGCCGGCGACGCGCTCGGGCGCGATGACGGCGATCGCCGACTGGGCGGGCAGGTAGTGCGTGAGCGGCACGAGTCGTTCGGTGAGGGCCGGGGCGAGCGACTCCATGCCCTCGACCGGGATGCCCTCGGCGATCTTCTCGAGCATCTGCGAGAGGCTCGGGAACTCGTGCACCATCTCGCGCGCCCGCTGGCGCACGGCGGGGGTGAGCAGCAGCTCGCGGCTCGGTGCGAGGTGCACGCGCTCGACGGGCTCGGGCAGCGAGCGCTGGTCGGCGACGGAGAAGGCGCGGAGTTCCTCGATCTCGTCGCCGAAGAACTCGACGCGCACCGGGTGGTCGGCCGTCGGCGGGAAGACGTCGAGGATGCCGCCGCGCACGGCGAACTCGCCGCGGCGGGCCACCATGTCGACGCGCGCGTAGGCGAGGTCGACGAGCCGCAGCGAGAGCTCGGAGAGGTCGTAGCCGCGCCCGCCCGCGACGAGCTCGATGGGCTCGAGCTCGGCGAGGTTGTCGGCGATGGGCTGGAGGGCGGCGCGCACCGAGGCGACGACGACGAGCGGATGCCGCTCGCCCGCGCTCGCGCCCCACTCGTGCAGGCGGCGGATGGCGTGCAGCCGTCGCCCGACCGTCTCGGCGCTCGGCGAGAGCCGCTCGTGCGGCAGGGTCTCCCACGCCGGGAACTCGAGGAGCTCGGCGTCGGCGGGCAGATAGGGGGCCAGCGAGCCGCGCAGCGACTCCCCCTCGCGGCTCGTCGCCGTCACCACGAGCAGCACCGGGGCGAGCCCCGCCGCGCTGCGGCGTTCAAGGAGCCCGGCGAGCAGCGGCTCATCGAGCCCCGCCGGAGCCGAGAAGTCCGCGCTGCGCTGGGCCTCCTGGAGGGCGCGTTCGATCGTGGAGGCGCGCGAGAGCGCCGTGTTCAGACCCTGCAGACTCACCGGAGAAGTCTACGTCCCGCCGCCGACACGACGGCCGGTCGCGGCATCCGTCGTCCGCCGTCCGCGGTGGTGCCGGATACGATTGGCGCGGCCCGACGGAAGGACCCCACGCATGATCATCGCCGCCGCAGACGGCTCCGCCCTCGGCAACCCCGGCCCGGCGGGCTGGGCCTGGTACGTCGCCGACGACTGCTGGGCGGCGGGCGGCTGGGCGCACGCCACCAACAATCAGGGCGAGCTGACCGCCGTGCTCGAGCTGTTCCGCGCGACGGCGCACCTCGACGAGGAGCTCCTCGTCAAGTGCGACAGCCAGTACGTCATCAACTCGGTGACGAAGTGGATGCCGAACTGGAAGCGCAAGGGCTGGCGCAAGTCCGACGGCAAGCCCGTGCTGAACGTCGAGCTCCTGCAGCAGATCGACGAGGCGATCGCCGGCCGCCGCTACCGCTTCGAGTGGGTGAAGGGCCACGCCGGCCATGCGCTCAACGAGGCCGCCGACGCGCGCGCCCGCGCGGTCGCCGAGGCGTACCGGCGCGGCTCCACCGTACCGGCCGGTCCCGGCTGGTCGGGGGCGTGCGAGGCGGATGCCGCGGCGGCCGTCCCGGTGCTCGCGCCGGCCGAGCCGAGCGGTGCCGTCGAGGCGGCCGAGACCGTCGAGTCCGTCGAGTCCGTCGAGGAGGAGATGCCCTCGCCGCACGACGACCGCTCCCCCGCCGACGCCACCCTCTTCGACTTCGACGACCCGGCGTCCGACTGGCTGGCGATGACGCTCGAGCTCACCGCCGACGAGCACGCGAGGCTCCTCGAGCGCGCGCGGGCGGCGGGGATCAGCCCCGAGGAGTTCCTGCGCGGGCTGATCTAGCGCGCGACGCGGCTCAGCGCAGCGCAGCTCAGCTCGGCGAGTGGAAGCGCTGCTGGGCGGCGAGGAGGCCGTCGTCGGCGATGGCCTCGACCGCGTCGGCCGCGTCGGCGAGCAGGTTCGGCAGGCTCTGCCGCTCGGTGCCGGAGAAGTCCTTGAGCACGAAGTCGGCCGGGTCCTGCCGGCCGGGCGGCCGGCCGATGCCGACGCGCACGCGCAGGTAGTCGGCGCCGAGCGCCTTCGAGATGTCGCGCAGCCCGTTGTGTCCGCCGTGGCCGCCGCCCTGCTTGAGCCGCACCGTGTCGAACGGCAGATCGAGCTCGTCGTGCACGACGATGAGCCGCTCGGCGGGGACGTCGTAGAACTTCGTGAGCGCCGAGACCGGGCCGCCCGAGGTGTTCATGTAGCTGTTCGGCTTCGCGAGCACGAGCTTGGGCCCGCCGGGGCGCAGGAAGCCCTCGGCGACGCGCGAGGGCGTCTTGTGGCTCTTGAACGCCGTACCCAGCCGTCCGGCGAGCTCGTCGAGCACCATCTGGCCCACGTTGTGCCGATTGCCCGCGTACTGCGCGCCGGGGTTGCCGAGGCCGACCACCAGCCAGGTGTGCTGCGCCACCTCGGGATCCTCTCGTCCGCGCCGCCGGAACCACGCCATGCCGCGCTCCGATCAGGTCCATCGGGCCGATCGGCCCGATGTCCGAGCGTACCGGACGACCACCTCCCGGCCGGAACGACGAGGGCCCGCCGCGATCCGGGGATCGGGCGGGCCCTCGTGCGTGGCTCGGAGCTTACTCCGCGGCCGCCTCCTCGGCGGGGGCCTCGGCGGCCTCCTCGCCCTCGGCGGTCTCTTCGACGTCGGCGGCCTTCTGCGGCACGTGCACGTTCACGACGAGCGCGTCGGCGTCGCTGATGAGCGAGGCGCCCTTCGGCAGCGTGACGTCCTTCGCGTGGATCTGGGTGCCCTCCTCGAGGCCCTCGACCGAGACGACCACGTTCTCGGGGATGTGGGTCGCCTCGACCTCGAGGGTCAGGGTGTGCGAGTCGAGGTCGGCGACGGTGCCCGCAGCCGACTCGCCCTCGAGGTGCACCGGCACCTCGACCTGGACCTTCTCGCCCTTCTTCACGACGATGAGGTCGAGGTGCTCGATGATCTGCAGCACCGGGTCCTTCTGCACGTCCTTGACGAGCGCGAGCTGGCTCTTGCCCGAGATCTGCAGGTCGAGCACGGCGTTCGCCTTGCGCACGATGAGGCCGATCTGGTGGGCGGGCAGGCTCACGTGCACCGGCTGGGTGCCGTGGCCGTACACGACGGCGGGGATGCGGCCGGCGGCGCGGAGCTTGCGCGCCGCACCCTTGCCGAACGAGTCGCGCTCGAGCGCTTCGACCTTGTTGTCTTCGTCCATGATGGTTCTCCTTGCGGGCTCACGCTGCTGCGCTCCGGGGTGGTGCACTCTGCCGGCCCAGATCTGGGGTCTGTTCTCTTCAACTCGAACGCGCGGCACCCGTGGGGTGCGCGTGAGGAATCGCCGTGAGTCGCATTCGACCGCGTCGATCACGGATGCCTCGAGCCGACTCTCGCCCGCTCGCGGCCTCCCTCGCCGAAGTTCGATCGCCCAGTCTACCCGATGGCCGCTCCCCGCCGAACCGCTGCGTCGCCGGACGTCGCGCGGAACACCGCGCCCGCTCCGCGCACTACGCTGAGAAGACCCCACTTTCCCGTTCCGAGGAGAATGCCTTGCCTGAAGCCGTCGCGAACATCGGAGTCGTCGGACTCGCCGTCATGGGTTCGAACCTGGCCCGAAACCTGGCCAGCCGGGAGGGCAACACCGTCGCGGTGTTCAACCGCTCCCCCGAGCGCACCCGCACCCTCGTGAGCGAGCACCCCGAGGCGGGCTTCGTGGCCGCCGAGAGCTACGACGAGTTCGTCGCCTCGCTCGCGACGCCGCGCACCGCGATCATCATGGTGCAGGCCGGCCGCGGCACCGACGCCGTCATCTCCGAGCTCGTGAGCCGCTTCGAGCCCGGCGACATCATCGTCGACGGCGGCAACGCGAACTTCCACGACACCATCCGCCGCGAGGGCGAGATCAGCCCGACCGGCATCCACTTCGTCGGCACCGGCATCTCCGGCGGCGAGGAGGGCGCGCTGAACGGCCCCTCGATCATGCCCGGCGGCACCGCCGAGTCGTACGAGACGCTCGGGCCGATCCTCGAGACGATCGCCGCCCGCGCCCCCGAGGACGGCGCCCCCTGCGTCACCCACGTCGGCACCGACGGCGCGGGCCACTTCGTGAAGATGGTGCACAACGGCATCGAGTACGCCGACATGCAGCTCATCGCCGAGGCGTACGACCTGATCCGCCAGGGCACCGGCAAGTCGCCGGCGGAGATCGCCGACATCTTCGCCGAGTGGAACACGGGCGAGCTCGAGAGCTACCTCATCGAGATCACCGCAGAGGTGCTGCGCCAGGTCGACGCCGACACCGGCGCGCCGCTCGTCGACGTCATCCTGGACTCGGCCGGCGCGAAGGGCACCGGCGCGTGGACCGTGCAGAACGCGCTCGACCTCGGCGTCCCCGTCTCGGGCATCGCCGAGGCCGTCTTCGCCCGCAGCCTCTCCTCGCAGCGCGCCCAGCGCGAGGCCGCCGCCTCGCTGCCCGGCCCCGACGGCGGCTGGGCCGTCGCCGACGCCGACGCCTTCATCGAGGACGTCCGCCAGGCGCTCTACGCCTCGAAGATCATCGCCTACTCGCAGGGCTTCGACGAGATCATCGCGGGGGCCGCCCAGTTCGGCTGGGACGTCAAGAAGGGCGACATCGCCCGCATCTGGCGCGCCGGCTGCATCATCCGCGCCCGCTTCCTGAACCGCATCGCCGAGGCCTACGCCGAGGACCCCGAGCTCGTGGCCCTCGTCGTCGCGCCGTACTTCCGCGACGCCGTGGCCGGTGCGCAGCAGGCGTGGCGCCGCGTGGTCGTGGCGGCGGCGCAGGCCGGCATCCCCGCCCCCGCGTTCTCGTCCTCGCTCGCCTACTACGACGGGCTCCGTGCCGAGCGCCTGCCCGCCGCCCTCGTGCAGGGTCAGCGCGACTTCTTCGGCGCGCACACCTACCAGCGCGTCGACAAGCCGGGCGTGTTCCACACCCTCTGGTCGGGCGACCGCAGCGAGATCGAGACGACGCCCTCGTCGCACTGATCGCATGACGCCCCGGCGAGCCCGGCCCTGCTGCACGCGGGCCGGGCTCGCGGCCGTTAGGCTCGCGACGACCCGCGACGCACACCGCAGACACCGCCGAGGAGGCCGCGCATGCCGGAACCCCGCTGGAAGCAGGAGGGGCAGGACCCCGACTACCGCTTCTCCCTCGCGAACGAGCGCACCTTCCTCGCCTGGATCCGCACGGCGCTCGCCCTGATCGCCGGCGGTGTGCTGCTGCACGAGTTCGCCGCTGGCATCGGGCCGCGCGCGCTCGTCACGGTGCTCTCGGTCGGCCTCGGGGTCGCCGCCGCGGGCCTCGGCCTCCTCTCGTACGTCCGCTGGCGCAGCAACGAGATCGCGATGCGGCACGACCGGCCGCTGCGCTTCAGCTGGTCGCTGCCGGTGCTCGCGGGCGTGTGCCTCGTGACCTCCGTCGTGCTCACGGTGTTCCTGATCCTGCCGTGAGCGCCGTCATCCGCGACCCGGGGCTGCAGCCCGAGCGCACGGCGCTGTCGTGGACGCGCACGGCGCTCGTGGTCGCCGTGAACGCGCTGCTCGCGCTGCGCACCGGGCTCGTCGCGGGCGAACCCTGGCTCGTGGTGACGGGCACGGTGCTGTTCGTGACGGCCGGCGCGGTCGGCGCGGTCGGCGGCATCCGCCGCCGCGAGCTCAGCGCGGGCCGCTACGCGCCCGCCCCCTGGCTCATGCTCGCCGTCTCGGCGGCGACGCTCGCCGCGGCTGCAGCCGGCATCGCCTCGGTGTTGGCGGGTCCCTGAGCGAGGGGCGCCGCGCGGGCGCGCTGCCTCGCTCCCAGCCGCGGATGCGAGACTGGATCCCATGGTCCCGCGCGACCTCGAACCCCGCCACCCCGCCGAGCCCGGCGAGCCGGGCCCCCGCGGCCCGCGCGACTGGGACGAGGTGCCCGCCGAGCTCGCCTTCGCCGACGACGATCCCGCGCCCGAGGGACCGTCCCGCTGGGAGCGCCGCCGCCGGGTCATCCGCTTCACCGTCGTCGTCGCGCTCGTCGCGATGCTCGCCCCCATCGTGCTCTCGACCGTCTCGGTCGCGCAGTCGAGCGCGGCGCGCAGCTGCGCCGTCATCGTCTCGGCGTACGACCGCGACGCGGCCGGCTCGCACGTCGCGCTCGAGCTCTTCGGTCCGGGCGGAGCGGGCTGGATCTGCTACGCGGATGCCGCGGGCGAACCCCGCCCGGTCGCGAACCTCGGCCTGCTGCCGGGCGCGCCGTCCCGCGTGCTCGGCCCCGACGAGGTGCCCGCGTAGCTCGCGCCGCGTAGGCAGCGCCGCGAAGCTCGCGCCGCGCACCTCGCGCCTCGCGCTCAGTCCTCCGGCGCGTCGCCGTCCGGGAAGACCCGCTTGTACTTGCGCCCGTCGGGCAGCTCCACCGTGCGCGACGCGAGCTGACCGCGGCTCACCCGCAGATAGATCGCCTGCGCCGTGACGCCGAGCTTCGCCGCGGCCTCGGCGACGGAGAGGCCGGGCAGTTCGCTCGGCCGGCTCGAGGGCCGCTCGCGCTTGCGCTTGCGACTCGCCTCGCGCCGCTCGGCGATCGCCGCGTCGTCGCCCGCCCAGCGCTGCTTCGCGGCGCCCTCGCTCAGCCCGGCGGCCGCCGCGACCTCGGCCCAGTCCGCCCCGCCGTCGCGAGCCTCGCGCACCGCGGCGAGCACGGCCGGCTCGGCCTCGAGCGCGCGCAGCAGCCGTCGCACGGCGCGGACGCGGTCGAGCGCCGCCGGGGCATCCGTCTGCGTCTCGCCCGCGTCGAGGGCCGCGAGCGCGTCGAGCGCCGCTCTGGTCTCGCCGTCGAGGAACCCCATCGAGCGATCCCGCGTCAGCCCTGGCCCGCCTCGGCGTTGATGAGGCGCGTGCGCACCTCTCGCCGGACGACCTTGCCGATGAGCGAGCGCGGCAGCTCGTCGACCGCGACGACGCGCTTGGGCACTTTGTACGGCGTCAGCTGGTCGCGCGCCGTCTGGCGGATGCCGGCCTCGTCGAGCTGCTGACCCGGCTTCAGCACGACGACGGCGACGACCTGCTCGCCCGAGTGCGCGTCCGGCATCCCGATCACCGCGACGTCGGCGACCGAGGGGTGCGTGCGCAGCGCCTCCTCGACCTCGCTCGGCGCGACGTTGAAGCCGCCTGTGATGATGAGCTCCTTGATGCGGTCGACGATGCGCACGAAGCCTTCGTCGTCGATCGAGACGATGTCGCCCGTGCGGAACCACGGCGCGCCGCCGCCGGGGTCCTCGACGAAGACCGCGGCGGTCTCGTCGGGCTTCTTCCAGTAGCCGGAGAAGACCTGCGGGCCGCGCACGACGAGCTCGCCCTCGGCGCCGGCCTCGACGTCGCGCGTCGGCTCCTCGGGGTCGACGACGCGGCACTCGGTGCCCGGCAGCGGCAGGCCGACGGTGCCGGCCTTGCGGTTCGGCGCGACGGGGTTCGCCATCAGGACCGGCGAGCACTCCGAGAGCCCGTAGCCCTCGACGAGGTAGCCGCCGGTGGCGGCCTCCCACGGCTCGACGACGGCGGGCGAGAGCGGCATGGCGCCGGAGATGGCGATGCGGATGCCGGTGAGCGGCACGCCTTCGGCGGCCGCGGCGGCGGTGAGCCGCTCGTAGATCGGCGGCACGGCCGGCAGGAACGTCGGCGGTCGGCGCTTCACGACCTTCAGCACGAGGTCGGGGTCGAACTTCGGGAAGAGCACGAGCCGGGCGCCCATGCTCATCGCGAAGGTGAGGCAGAGGGTCAGCCCGTAGGCGTGGAACATCGGCAGCACGGCGTAGACGACGGCACTGCCCCGGGGGATCTCGGGAACCCAGCTGCGCGACTGCGCCGCGTTCGCGATGAGGTTCGCGTGACTCAGGGTCGCGCCCTTCGGGCTGCCGGTCGTGCCGCTCGTGTATTGGATCAGGGCGACGTCGTCGACCTCGGGCGCGATGATGTGCGCGTCGATGGGCTGCGCCTCGACCAGCTCGGGCCACGGCACCGTGCCGCGCACCTTCGTCGTGAGCGCGGCCCGGGACTCGCGGGCCTTCGCGATCGGCAGGCGGAGCGCGAGGCGCGTGCCGAACGGCATCGCCCGGGTCGGGTCGACCGAGACGATGTGCGCGAGCTTCAGGTCGGCGGGGAACGCCTGCAGGGTCTCGACGACCTTGTCCCAGGCGATGACGACGCGCGCCCCGTGGTCCTCGAACTGGTGGCGCAGCTCGCGCGGCGTGTACAGCGGGTTGTGCTCGACGACGATGCCGCCGAGGCGGAGGACGGCGTAGAACGCGACGATGTGCTGCGGGCAGTTCGGCAGCACGATCGCGACGGGGTCGCCCTTCTGCACGCCGAGGAGGCGCAGGCCCTCGGCGGCCCGCTCGATCTCGGCACCGAGCTCGGCGTACGTCGTCTCGCGCCCGAAGAACTCGAGCGCGACGTGCTCGGGGTACGTCTCGACCGAGTGCCGGATGAGGTCGTAGAGGGAGCCCTCGGCGGCGGGGAGGTCGTCGGGCACGCCCTCGGCGTAACTCGCGACCCAGGGCCGACCCGGCAGCGCCGGGCGCCCGGCCGCCGCCTGCTCGCCGGGCTCGGCCATCAGGCCGCGCCGTCGAACATGCTCGTGACCGAGCCGTCCTCGAAGACCTCGTGGATGGCGCGGGCGAGCAGCGGCGCGATCGGCAGGATCGTGAGCCGGTCCCAGTGCTTCTCCGCCGAGATCGGCAGGGTGTCGGTGACGACCACGCGGTCGATGAAGTCGGACTGCAGGATCTCGACGGCCGGGTTCGAGAACACGGCGTGCGTCGCGGCGACGACGACGCCGATCGCGCCGGCCGCCTTGAGCGCCTCGGCCGCCTTCACGATCGTGCGGCCGGTGTCGATGAGGTCGTCGACGAGCAGGCAGACGCGGCCCTTCACGTCACCGACGATCTCGTGCACCGAGACCTGGTTGGGCACGAGCGGGTCGCGACGCTTGTGGATGATGGCGAGCGGGGCGCCGAGCTTGTCGCTCCAGATGTCGGCGACGCGCACGCGGCCCATGTCGGGCGAGACGACCGTGAGGGTCGCGGGGTCGAGCGAGTTCTTGAACTCCTCGAGCAGCACCGGCATGGCGAAGAGGTGGTCGACGGGGCCGTCGAAGAAGCCCTGGATCTGCGCCGCGTGCAGGTCGACCGACATGATGCGGTCGGCGCCGGCGGTCTTGAACAGGTCGGCGACGAGCCGGGCGGAGATCGGCTCGCGACCGCGGCCCTTCTTGTCCTGACGCGCGTAGGGGTAGAACGGGGCGACCACCGTGATGCGCTTGGCCGAGGCCCGCTTCAGCGCATCGACCATGATGAGCTGCTCCATGAGCCACTCGTTGATCGGCGAGGTGTGCGACTGGATGACGAAGGCGTCGGAGCCCCGAACGCTCTCGTCGTAGCGGGCGTAGATCTCGCCGTTCGCGAAGGTGCGGGCATCGGTCGGCACCAGCTCGGCACCCAGCTCGTGGGCGATCTGCTCCGCGAGCTCCGGATGCGCGCGCCCCGACACCAGCACGAGGCGCTTGGATCCGGTGGTCTCGATACCCGACATGTGTTCGTCCTCTCAGCCGGTCCGGCCTCGTGTCACTCGGCGTCGGCCGCGGCGGCCGTGCCCGCGGCCTCGGCCGCCTGAGCGGCCGCGGTCCCGGCACGATGCGTCGTGACCCACCCCTCGATGTTGCGTTGCGGTGCGACGTTCACGGCGAGCGCTCCGGCGGGGACGTCCTTTCGGACGACCGTTCCGGCGCCCGTGTAGACGCCGTCTCCAATGGTAACGGGCGCGACGAACACCCCGTGCGAGCCGGTGCGCACGTGCGAGCCGATCTCGGTGCGGTGCTTGTTCACGCCGTCGTAGTTGGCGGTGATCGAACCGGCGCCGACGTTCGACTGCTCGCCGATGCGGGTGTCGCCGATGTAGCTCAGGTGCGGCACCTTGCTGCCGCGGCCGATCTCGGCGTTCTTCGTCTCGACGAAGGTGCCGATCTTGCCGCCGTCGCCCAGCACGGTGCCGGGGCGGAGGTACGCGAACGGCCCGACCTCGGCCCCCGCGCCGATCACGGCGAGCGTGCCGTCGGTGCGCTTGACGTGCGCGCCGGCGCCGACCTCGCAGTCGACCAGGGTGGTGTCGGGGCCCACGACGGCGCCGGTCGCGATCGCGGTCGCGCCCTTCAACTGCGTGCCGGGGCGGATGGTGGTGTCGGCCTCGATCGTCACCGCGAGGTCGATCCAGGTGGTGGCCGGGTCCTCGATCGTGACGCCGTTCAGCTGCCAGCCGCGCACGATGAGCGCGTTCAGCCGGGCCGCCGTCTCGGAGAGCTGCGCGCGGTCGTTGATGCCCGCCACGAGCCACGGCTCGGACACGGGCACGGCCTCGACCTCGCTGCCTGCCTCGCGGAGCAGCTGGATGACGTCGGTGAGGTACTTCTCGCCCTGGGCGTTCTCGGTCGTGAGGTTCGCGAGCTGGTCGCGGAGCGCGGCGGCGCCGAAGGCGTAGATGCCGGCGTTGATCTCGGGGATGGCCCGCTCGACCTCGCTCGCATCCTTCTGCTCGACGATGCGGTCGAAGGCGCCGGCGGCGCTGCGGACGATGCGGCCGTAGCCGTGCGGGTCGTCGTAGATCGCGGAGAGGACGGAGGCCGCGGAGCCCGTGTCGCGGTGCTGCGCGAGGAACGCGGTGAGCGTGTCGGCGTCGAGCAGGGGCACGTCGCCGTTCAGCACGAGCACCTCGCCGGTGAAGTCGGCGGGCAGCGCGGCGACGGCCTGCTCGACCGCGCGGCCGGTGCCGGGGATCTCGTCCTGGTCGACGATCGTGGTGCCCGGCAGCTCCGCCTCGATGGTCTCGGCGACGCGGTCGCGCTCGTGCCGCACGACGGCGAGCACGTGCGCGGCGTCGAGCGCCCGCGCGGTGCGCAGCACGTGCCCGACGACCGGCGAGCCGGCGAGCGGGTGCAGCAGCTTCGGGGTCGCCGACTTCATGCGGGTGCCCTGTCCTGCCGCGAGGACGATGATCGCGAGGTTCTGATCGCTCATGCTCCGCCACCAGGATTCGAACCTGGGCCTCACAGCTCCAAAGGCTGTCGTGCTGCCGTTACACCATGGCGGACCGCGCCGCGGCGTGCCGATGCGCGCCATCAAGTCTGCCACGGCGCGCGCCGCGGCATGACGGTCAGCGGGGTGGCGGCATGACGGCCAGTGGCGCCGCGGCGCGAGCGGGGTCGCGCCGCGGGCGATAATGGCCGGATGACGCACGCGGACGAGGTGGATCGGATCGTCGCCGACTGGGAGCGGGAACGCCCGGACCTCGACTTCTCACCGCTGCAGGTGCTGTCCCGGGTCGCCCGGCTGTCGAAGCACCTCGACCGGGAGCGCAAGCAGGCCTTCGCCCGCTCGGAGCTCGAGTCGTGGGAGTTCGACGTGCTCTCCGCGCTCCGCCGCGCGGGTGCGCCCTACCGCCTCTCGCCGAAGGCGCTGCTGCAGCAGACGCTCGTCTCGAGCGGCGCCATGACGAACCGCATCGACCGGCTCGTCGCCCGCGGGCTCGTCAGCCGGCAGACCGACCCGCACGACGGCCGAGGCATCCTCGTCGAGATGAGCCAGGCCGGGCTCACCCGGGTGGATGCCGCGATCACCCGCCTCGTCGACGCGGAGGCCGAGCTGCTCGGCAGCCTGCCGCCCGCGGAGCAGAAGCGCCTCGCCGGGCTCCTGCGCAAGCTCATCGTGAGCTTCGAGGAGCCCGCCTAGGCGTCGTCCGCCGTCCTGGACGCCTCCGCGAGGACGACCTCCGCGAGATCGGCCGCCCGGCTCCACATGGGCCAGTGCCCCGTGGGGAGCTCGACGAGGTCGAAGCCGTCGAGCTTCGCGAGCTCGGCGAACATGGGATGCCCCGCCCGCACCAGCTCCCGCAGCTGCTCGCCGGGGATCGAGCAGCACACCAGGGTCGTGGGGACGCCGTGCCGCGCCTCGTTGCGGAGCGCGACGGGCTGACGGAGCACGGGGGCGGGCTGCGGCACGGCCCTCGCTCGGAACCGCTCGAGGTCCGCGGCGCTCAGCCCGTCGAGGCTCGCCTGCTCGCCGAGTTCCGCGAACGCCGGCAGCGGCAGCTCGTCGAGCTCGTCCGGGAATCCGGGGGCGAACGCGCTGCCGTCGGCCACGGGCCCGGAGTCGACCCAGACCACCCGGGCGACGAGCTCGGGGTGACGGTCGAGCACGAGGCTCACGGGCGCGTTGGCCCCGCTGTGGGCGACGAGGACGACCGGGCGGTCGCCCTGCTGCGCGATCGTGTCCAGGATCGCCGCCGCCTGCTCGTCGAGCGTCCTCGACGCGCGCTCGGGGTCGGCTCGGTCGAGACCGGGCAGCGTCAGCGCGACGGCGCGGGCGCGGTCGGCTCCGAGGTGGGCCAGGACGTCGTCCCACGCCCAGGCGCCCAGCCAGTGGCCGGCGACGAGGACGATGGTCGGGTGATTCGCAGTGGTGGTCATGCGTCCACCCTCCCAATCCCGACGGACACCGGCGTGTCACTATTTCTGACATGAATTCGATTCCTTCCGGACCGTGCTGAGACCGGGACCGTGAAGCGCGCCGAACGCCTGCACGCCCTGTCCGAGATGCTGCGCCGCAGCGGTGCCCGCGGCGTCTCCGCCGACCGCCTGGCCCGCGAGTTCGAGGTGTCGGTGCGCACGGTCAAGCGCGACCTCGACGCACTGGAGCGCAGCGGCGCGCCGGTCTGGTCCCGGCCGGGCCCGGGCGGCGGCTACGGGCTCGCCGAGTACGCCACGCTGCCGCCGGTCACCCTCTCCCCCGCGCAGGCCGTGGCGCTCCTCGCGGCGGCCTCCGCCGCAACCGACGCCCCGTACGCCGACCTGGCGGCCGCCGGCATCCGCAAGATCCTCGACGTCCTCGACCCGCGGACCCGTGCGCGGGCCGAGGAGCTCGCCAACCGCATCTGGGTCGATGCGCTCCCGCCCGCTTCGCGCGCCGTCAGCTCGGCGCTCGAGGAGGGGCTGGCCGAGCAGCGGGTGGTCCGCATCCACTACACCTCGGCGGACGGCACCACGACCACCCGCGACGTCGAGCCCGTGCTGTTCGCGGCCACGAACGGTCGCTGGTATCTGGTGGGCTGGTGCCGGCTGCGCGACGCGATGCGCTGGTTCGCCGTGTCGCGCGTCGAACGGGCCAGCGTCACCGCGATCGCCTGCACCGGCCACACCGTCGAGGAGGTCGGCGAGCCGCCGGAGCACGCCAGGCCGGTGCACGGCCGCCTCGCCTGACCACGCCCCCAGCCCACCTCCGCCACCTCCGCCACCCACCCCGCCCACGCCATCCCACCGACTTGCCCGACGTTCATGAAAGTCGGGCAACTCGGATCCACCCCATGACGTGCCCGACGTTCATGAAAGTCGGGCAACTCGGATCCACCCCATGACGTGCCCGACGTTCCTGAACGTCGGGCACGTCGATGGGCTGCAGTTCCGTTTTGGGGATGCTTATCGTTCACGGGTGCAGGGTCGCAA
>NZ_JBHXBK010000002.1:0-23621 GCF_042726785.1 Agromyces sp. NPDC060279 | reverse complement strand
AAGGGTGGAAAAACTCAGACCCACCCCATAGTGTGCGAGGCTTTAAGGAAGGTGGGACACCTCGACTCCACCCCCTGCCGTCCCCGGTTTTCAGAACCTTCGCCCACGTCGATGGGCTGCAGTTCCGTTTTGAGAATGATTATCGTTAACGATAGCGTGACGGCCATGATCACACGCACCAGTCCCCCGCCTCGCCGTCGAGGCCTCCGCCTGGCGGGCGCCGCCTCGGCGCCCGCCCTTCTCCTCGCCCTCGCCGCCTGCGCCTCGCCGGGCGGCCAGGCGCCCGCCGCAGAGCCCGACGCCGCGCCCGAGCCCGCCGCGCGCGAGCTCGCCGCCCCGCGCCTCGTCGCGAGCTACGACGGCGGGCTGCTCGTGCTCGAGGGCGACACCCTCGACGTCGCCGCCGAGCTCGAACTGCCGGGCTTCCTCCGGGTGAACCCCGCCGGCGACGGCCGGCACGTGCTCGTCTCCACGGACGCCGGCTTCCGCGTGCTCGATACCGGCCTCGAGGCGGAGCAGCACGGCGACCACGCGCACTACTACGGCGAGACCCCGCAGCTCACCGAGCTCGTCTTCGAGGCCGATCACCCGGGCCACGTCACGACGAACGACGGCGTCACCGCCCTCTTCGCCGACGGCACCGGGCAGGTGCAGCTCTTCGAGGCATCCGGGCTCGCCGACGCGGTCGCCGAAGGCGGACTCGAGCCGCTCGAGCTCCGCACGCACGAGAGCGCGGCGGCGCACCACGGCGTCGCCGTCGCGCTGCCCGGCGACGCACTCCTGTCGACGCTCGGCACCGAGGAGGCGCGCACGGGGCTCGCCGTCTTCGACGCCTCGGGCGCCGAACTCGTCCGTGACGAGCGCTGCCCCGGCGTGCACGGCGAGACGGTCGCGGCGGGCGGGGCGATCGTCGTCGGCTGCCAGGACGGCGCCCTCGTCTTCCGCGACGGCGCCTTCACGAAGGTCGCGGCTCCCGACGCCTACGGGCGCATCGGCACGCAGGCCGGCTCGCCGGAGTCGGCCGTCGTGCTCGGCGACTACAAGACGGATGCCGAGGCGGAACTCGAACGGCCGACGCGGGTGAGCCTCGTCGACACCGAGGCGGGCACGCTGCGGCTCGTCGAACTCGGCACGAGCTACACCTTCCGCTCGCTCGCCCGCGGCCCGCACGGCGAGGCGCTCGTGCTCGGCACCGACGGCGCCATCCACGTCATCGACCCGGCCGCCGGCACGGTGACCGCGACGATCCCCGTGCTCGACGAGTGGACCGAGCCGCTGGACTGGCAGCAGGCCCGGCCCGCGCTGCGGGTCGACGGGCACCGGGCCTACGTGACCGATCCGGCCGCCTCGGCCATCCACCTCGTCGACCTCGACGCCGGCGAGCTCGTCGAGAGCGTGCAGCTGCCCGCCGCGCCGATCGAGCTCTCGACGGTCGCCGCCGGGCACTGATCGCAGCGCCGACGGGCACTGATCGCAGCGCCGACGGGCACTGAACGCACGAGTTGCCCGACTTTCATGAAAGTCGGGCAACTCGGGTGGGTGCACTCGCCGACCCGCGCCGACCGGGCGCGGGCGGCGCCGGGTGCTACCGCCGCAGCACCTTGCGCGCCAGCCAGTTGCCGAGGTACTGCACGATCTGCACGAACACGATGATGAGCAGCACCGCCGCCCAGGTGACGATCGGCTCGAACTGCCGGTAGCCGTAGAGCTGCGCGAAGTAGCCGAGGCCGCCGCCGCCGAGGAAGCCGGCCATCGCCGACATGTCGATCACCGCGACGATGATGAAGGTGTAGCCGAGAATGAGCGGGCCGAGGGCCTCGCCGATGACGACGGTGGTGAGGATGCGCCAGGGCCCGGCGCCCATCGAGCGCGCCGCCTCGATGACGCCCGGCTTCACGGTGAGCAGGTTCTGCTCGACGATGCGGCCGATCGCGAAGGAGGCCGCGAGCGAGAGGGCGAAGACGGCGGCGTTCGTGCCGATGCCGATGCCGATGACGGCGCGGGTGAGCGGCTGCACCGCGGCGATGAAGATGATGAACGGGATCGGCCGGAAGAAGTTGATCAGCACGTTCAGCACGTTGTTCACGACAACGTTCGGCAGCAGCCCGCCCTTGCGCGTGACGTACAGGCCGATGCCGAGCACGAGGCCCGCGAGCCCGCCGAACAGCATGGTGAAGAACACCATGTAGAGCGTCTCGCCGGCGGCGGTCCAGAACTCGGGGCCGAGTTCGATGAGCTTGTCCATCAGCGGGCCTCCCCGTTCTGCGCGCCGTCTCCGCTCGGCTGCTCGGTGACCGCCACGAGCTCGCCGATGCGGGCGAGCGCTCCGTCGATCGCGGCGTCCTCGCCGCGGATCGCGAGCGTCAGGTGGCCGAAGGCGCGACCGCGGATGTCGTTGATGCCGCCGTACACGAGCTCGAATTCGAGCCCGGCCTGGGCGAGTTCGACGAAGACGCTGGCCTGCGAGGCATCCCCGTCGCGGAACGAGAACGTCGCGATCCGGCCCGGATGCCGCTCCCGCAGCACCGCGAGCTCCGCCGGCGAGGGCACGCCCTGCACGACGGTCGAGACGAACTTGCGGGAGGAGGCGTGCTGCGGGTCGGAGAAGACGTCGAAGACGTCGCCCTGCTCGATGACCCGGCCGCCGTCCATCACCGCGACCTTCGTCGCGATCGACTGGATGACGTCCATCTCGTGGGTGATCACGACCATGGTGACGCCGTACTCCTCGTTCACGCGCTTCAGCAGCGCGAGCACCTCCTGCGTCGTCTCGGGGTCGAGCGCGCTCGTCGCCTCGTCGGCGAGGAGGATGCGCGGCCGGGTGGCGAGCGCCCGGGCGATGCCGACGCGCTGCTTCTGCCCGCCGGAGAGCTGGTCCGGGTAGGCGCGGGCCTTGTCGGCGAGCCCGACGAAGTCGAGCAGCTCCTGCACGCGGGCCGTGATCTCGGCCTTGCCCCAGCCGGCGACCTTCAGCGGGTAGGCGACGTTCTGCGCCACCGTCTTCGCCTCGAAGAGGTTGAACTGCTGGAAGATCATGCCGATGCCGAGCCGCACGGCGCGCAGTTCTCGCTCCGGCAGCCCGGTGATGGCGCGGCCGTCGATCGTGACGGTGCCCTCGGTGGCGGGTTCGAGCGCGTTGACGAGCCGAACCAGCGTGGACTTGCCTGCGCCGGAGTAGCCGATGATGCCGGTGACCTCGCCGGCCTCGATCTCGAGACTGACGTCGTCGACGGCGACGATGCGCGGGGCGCCCCGTTCGGGCGACGGGTACGACTTGCTGACGTTCGCGAGGCTCACGATGGCCATGCGGGTTCCTCCTCGGGTGCGGCGCGGAACGCGCCGCCGGCTCCCGGGCGACGCGGTGCGCGCCGCCCGGGAGCCGGTTAGTGGGGCGTCGGTCAGCCCTTCTGGGCGGCCGTGTCGGCCTCGACGTCGGCGAGCGACTGCTCGAGCTCCGCGACCGGGACCTGCAGCGAGACGCCGGTGCCACCGGATGCCTCGTCGAGGCCGGCCTGGACCTTCTCGTTCGTCTGGAAGATCTCGACGAGCTTCGCGTAGGTCTCGTTGTCCTTGTCCTCGGCGCGCGCGGCGAAGATGTTCACGTAGGGCAGCGCGTTGGGGTCGCTCGGGTCGTCCTGCGCGATCGCGTCGGCGAAGGTGAGCCCGGCGTCCTCGACGAAGTCGTTGTTGATGATCGCGGCGGCGACGTCGGGCAGCGAGGTCGCGGTGATCGCGGCCTCGAGCGGGGTGACCTTGACCTTCGACTTCGCCTCGTCGATGTCGGCGATGGTCGAGAAGATCGAGCCGCCGTCCTTCAGCTCGACGAGCCCGGCCGACTGCAGCACGAGCAGGGAACGGGCGAGGTTCGAGGGGTCGTCGGGCACGGCGACGGTCTCGCCGGCGGGGATCGACTTCACATCGTCGTACTTGGTGGAGTACAGGCCGAGCGGGTAGATCTGCGTCGAGCCGATCGGCGTGAGGTCGGCGTCGGCGTTCACGTTGTAGTCCGCGAGGTAGACGATGTGCTGGAACTGGTTGAGGTCGAGCTCGCCCTCGGTGAGCGCGGGGTTCGGCTGGTTGTAGTCGCCGAAGTCGACGAGCTCGACGGTGATGCCCTCCTCGGCGGCGGCCTCGACGAACGGCGCCCACTGCGGGTCGGACTTGCCGACGACGCCGATCTTCACGGTCTCGCCGCCGTCGGTCTCGGTGCCGGCCGAGCCGGTCGAGGCGCAGGCCGCGAGCGAGGCGACGAGGGGCACCGCGGCGAGCGCGGCGATGACGGAGGTGAGGCGGGAACGTCGTGACATGGTGGGTCCTCTCTTGGTGGGCGCGCGTTCGAGGGCCGCTTGGCTGTGGGCCGGCATGGCTCCGCCACGGAGGATGTCGGTGGGGGCTTCGATGCCGCGAACGCGGGTGCCCTCTTACGTTAGGCGAAGGTTCTTCGCGCTGTTGACCACCTGGTCATACGGCGTCACAGCTTCTGCGAGCGACGTCATATATGACAACGGATGCTTCGGCTTCGCGCCGAGCCTCACCGCGTCCAGCGCCCAGCTCACCGCGTCCAGCGCTGCAGGCAGCGCACCATGATCTGGAACGGCAGCACCTGCGCGTGGGTCTGGTCCACCGTGCCGGTGAGCACGACCCCGAGCTCCGGGCAGCTGAAGAGCCAGGTTCCCGTGGAGCCGGAGTGCCCGACGAGGGTCGCGGGCCCGCTGCGCGGCAGGTTCAGCCGGGGCACGCCGAAGACCATCGTGCCGAGGCCGTAGCGCAGGCTCGGGGCGTTCCGCAGCCGGTTGCGCCGCTCGGTCATGAGCGTGCTCGTCGCGGGGTCCGCGAAGAGGTCGCCGGCGACGAGCGCCCGCTCGAAGGCGAGGAGCTCGGCCGTCGTGCTGAACAGGTCGTGGCTCGACGCGTACACGCCGTCGAGGCGCACCGGGCGCCGACGCACGTGCAGCGGGAGGGGCGCGGGCGTCGCCGGGTCTGTGGGGGCGCCGGCCGGGTGCCAGGTGCGGCGGAGCCCGAGCGGGGCGGCGATGCGTTCGGCGACGAGCTGCGCGAAGCTGCGTCCGGTCACGAGCTCGAGAATGCGGATGAGCAGCAGGAAGCCGGTGTCGGAGTACGAGGCGCGCTGCCTCGGCGCCGACAGGTCCTGCGGCGGGAAGTGCGGGCGCTGCTCGTCGCGCGCGATCGCGATCGCATCCTCGAAGGCCCAGTCGAGGTCGTGACCGGCGCGGAGCTGCCGGTAGAGGCTCGGCCCGCCGCTGCGCCGCTCGTAGAAGTCGGGCAGGCCGGAGGTGTGACTCGCGAGGTGGCGCACCGTGATCTCCGGCGTGCGGTCGACACCCTTCCAGACGTGCAGCCGCGTCGTGACCTCGGCGGGGAGGTACGCGGTGATCGCCGTGTCGAGCTCGAGTTCGCCGCGCTCGTGGGCCTGCAGCACGAGGGCCACGATGAAGCGCTTGGTGATCGAGGCGATGAAGAACGGGGCGTCGGGGCTCGCACCGGGCCCGGCGGCGCCCGACCAGCTCTGCCCGCGGTCGTCGGCGACAGCGAGGCTCACGTGGTGCAGGCGGCGACGGGCGGCGAGCCGGTCGACGAGGGCGGTGAGCTCGCGGTCGAGCTCGCTCGGGACGGATGCCGCGGGCGCGGCGGTGGCGGGGATCATCACGGGCTCCAATCACATCCAATCACTCTCAGAGACATGTCTAGTAGACAGGTTTCTGCTCGTCAAGCGACTAGGCTCGGCTCGTGGCACACGTGATCCTGGGGCTGCTCATGCTCGCCCCGCAGAGCCTCTACGACCTCGTGAAGAGCTTCGAGGCGGGCGTCGGGCTGGTCTACAGCGCCAGTTCCGGCAGCATCAAGCGGGCGCTCGACGGGCTGCTCGCGAACGGGCTCATCGAGGTCGAGAGCGTGGAGCCCGGCGGTCGGGGCCGCAAGGTGTACCGCACGACCGAGGCCGGCCGCACGGCGTTCCGGCAGTGGATCGACGGGCCCATCGACGGGCCCGACCTCGAGACGGCGGCGCTCTCCCGACTGTTCTTCCTCGGCCTGCTCGACCCCGCCGAACGGTCGGGCGTGCTCGACCGCATCCGCGAGCGGGCGGCGGCGAACGTCGCCGAGCTCGAGGCCGTCGAGCGGCAGCTCGCCGTGCTCGACGTGCCCGAGGAGTTCCGCGAAGTGCTCGCCTACCAGCGGGCGACGCTCGACTACGGCCTCTCCTCCGGCCGGCACGCGCTCGCCTGGTTCACCGAGCGCGCCGCGCGCGAGGCATCCGCCTGATCCCGCCGGCCCGCCCACGCGGGCGGCAGCGCGCGGCCGTCCCGCTCAGCCCAGCTGCTCGGTGAGCTCGAACCAGCGCTCCTCGAGCTCGGCGACCTCCTGCTCGGCGGCGGTCACCTTCGCCATCTCGGCGTTCAGCCGCTCGTAGTCGCTCTGATCCAGCTCGGCGAAGCCGTCGCGGGCCGCGGCGATCTGCTGCTGCAGCTTCTCGATCCGCCGCTCGACGGAGGAGAGCTCCTTCTCGGCCGTGCGCCGCTCGGCGCCCGACAGCGCGGGGGCGGCGGCCGAGGCCGCGCCGGCATCCGCGCCGCTCGCGGCGACTCGGGCGGCCCCGCCCGCCGCACCACCCGCGCCGCCGCCGCGCTGCTGCTGCGCGCGGAGCTCCAGGTACTGGTCCACGCCGCCCGGCAGATGCCGCAGCTTCGCGTCGACGATGGCGAACTGCTGATCGGTGACCCGTTCGAGCAGGTAGCGGTCGTGGCTGACGACGAGGAGCGTGCCGGGCCAGGAGTCGAGCAGGTCCTCGATCGCGGCGAGCATGTCGGTGTCGAGGTCGTTCGTCGGCTCGTCGAGGATGAGCACGTTGGGCTCGGTCAGCAGGATGAGCAGCAGCTGCAGACGCCGCTTCTGCCCGCCGGAGAGGTCGCGCACGGGCGTCGAGAGCTGCTGGTTCGTGAAGCCGAGGCGCTCCAGGAGCTGGCCGGGCGTGAGCTCCACGGCCTTGGAGCCACTGCCGATCGTGTAGCTCGCCCGCTGCGCGGCGACGACGGCGCTGACGCGTTCGTCGGCCCACTCGGCGAGTTCGGCGAGCTCCTGGCTGAGGGTGGCGATGCGCACGGTCGTGCCGCGCTTCACCCGCCCGTGCGTGGGGCTGACGGCCCCGGTGACCAGGCCGAGGAGGGTCGACTTGCCGGCGCCGTTCACGCCCAGGATGCCGGTGCGCTCCCCCGGCGCGATGCGCCACTCGACGTCGCGCAGCACGGTGCGGGTGCCGCCGCCGGGCGCCGGGTAGTCCACGCCCGCGTCGAGCAGGTCGACGACGTCCTTGCCGAGCCGGGCGACGGCGAGCCGGCTGAGCTCGACGCGGTCGCGCACGGGCGGCACATCCTCGATGAGCTGGTTGGCCGCCTCGATGCGGAACTTCGGCTTCGAGGTGCGCGCCGGGGCGCCGCGGCGCAGCCAGGCGAGCTCCTTGCGCATGAGGTTCTGCCGCTTCGCCTCGCTCGCGGCCGCCATCCGGTCGCGCTCGACGCGCTGCAGCACGTACGCGGCGTAGCCGCCCTCGAAGGGCTCGACGATGCCGTCGTGCACCTCCCAGGTGCCGGTGCAGACCTCGTCGAGGAACCACCGGTCGTGCGTGACGACGACGAGTGCGCCGTCGCTGCGGCTCCAGCGCTCCCGCAGGTGCCGGGCGAGCCAGGCGATGCCCTCGACGTCGAGATGGTTCGTGGGCTCGTCGAGGAAGAGCACGTCCCAGTCGCCGACGAGCAGAGCCGCGAGCCCGACGCGGCGGCGCTGGCCGCCGGAGAGGTCGCCGACCCGGCCGTCCCAGGGCACGTCGCCGAGCAGCCCGGCGATGACGTCGCGCACCTTCGGGTCGCCCGCCCAGACGTGCTCGTCGATGCCGCCGACGACGGCTTCGGCGACGGTCGCGTCCGGATCGACCGTGTCGGTCTGGTCGAGCATGCCGATGCGGATGCCGCGGCGCACCGTGACCCGCCCGGCATCCGGTTCGAGCCGGCCCGCGAGGAGCTTCAGCAGGGTCGACTTGCCGTCGCCGTTGCGGCCGACGATGCCGATCCGGTCGCCCTCGTCGAGGCCGAGGGTGACCTCGTCGAAGACCGTGCGCGTCGGGAACTCGAGATGCAGGCGCTCGGCGCCGAGGAGGTGTGCCATGTCCCGTCGAGCCTAGTTGCTCTCGCCGTGCGCGAGCCGTGCGCGTCCCGCGTGCTCAGCGCACGACGCGGGCGCCGTGCACGGGTCCGTGCACGTGGGCGGCCGTGTGCCCGGCCGACGACAGGGTGACGGCGAGCGAGATCGCCTCGTCGGCCCCCTCGGCGAGGAGGGCGAGCGTGGGCCCGGAGCCCGAGACGAGCCCGGCGAGGGCGCCGGCCGAGGCCCCCAGGCGCAGCACCTCGTCGAGCTCGGGCGCGAGCCCGATCGCCGCGGCGGCGAGGTCGTTGTGCAGCGCGCCGGCGAGGAGCGCCGGATCGCCCGCGCGCAGGGCCTGCAGCACCGCCGGGTCGACGGCGGGCGCCCCGGCCGGCGCGACGGCGTCGGGCGGCACCTGCCCCTCGCCCCGCAGCCGGTCGAGCTCGCCGTACACCGCGGGCGTCGAGAGGCCGAACTCGGCGAAGACGAGCACCCAGTGGAAGGAGCCCGTCGCGAGCACGGGGCTCAGCCGGTCGCCGCGGCCGGTGCCGATCGCGGTGCCGCCGGCGAGCGCGAACGGCACGTCGGCGCCGAGCTGGGCGGCGAGGCCGTGCAGCTCGTCCTTGGTGAGCCCGGTGCCCCAGAGGGCGTCGCAGGCGACGAGGGCGGCTGCGGCGTCCGCCGAGCCTCCGCCCATGCCGCCCGCGATCGGCACGTGCTTGTCGATCGCCAGGTGCACGCCCTCGGCGACGCCGGTCTCCTCCGCGAGGAGGCGGGCGGCGCGGATCGCGAGGTTCGAGTCGTCGACGGGCAGCCCGGACACGTCAATGCTGCCCGAGAACGAGACCTCGAAGCCCTCAGCGGGCGTCGCGACGACGTCCTCGTAGAGTGAGACCGCCTGGTAGGTCGTGGCGACGTCGTGGTAGCCGTCGTCGCCCGGTTCGGCGACGCGCATGAAGAGGTTGATCTTGCCGGGCGCCCGCACGTGCACCGACGGCTGGGCTGCGGCGATCGTCATGCGTCCACGCTAGCCGAGCTCGGCTCCGCCCGCGGCGCCACCCGCCGCGGCGTCACCCGCCGCGCCGCGCGCCCGCGCGATCGCGAGGAAGTCCGGCATGCCGAGCTGCTCGCCGCGCGCCTGCGGGTCGACCCCGGCGCGCTCGAGCACGGCGGATGCCTCGGCGGCGCTGCCGCCGAGCACGCCGGAGAGCGCCTGCCGCAGCATCTTGCGGCGCTGCTGGAACGCGGCGTCGACGAGCTCGAAGGTCGCCCGGCGTTCGGCCTCGGTGCCCGGCTCCGCATCGCGCTCGAAGCCGACGAGCACGGAGTCGACGTTCGGCACCGGCCAGAACACCTGGCGCGACACCTGTCCGGCGATGCGCCAGTCGCCGTACCAGGCGGCCTTCACGCTCGGCGCGCCGTAGACCTTCGATCCGGGGCCCGCGGCGAGGCGGTGGCCCACCTCGGCCTGCACCATGACGATGCCGGCGCGGAGGGAAGGGAAGTGCTCGAGCAGGTGCAGCAGCACCGGCACCGAGACGTTGTACGGCAGGTTCGCGACGAGCCGCACGGGGTCGCCCGGCAGCTCGGTGACGCGCAGCGCGTCCTGGTGCACGACCCGGAGCGCGGCGCCGGGCTGCAGCAGCTCGGCCGTCTTCGGGAGCTGCTCGGCGAGGCGGCCGTCGATCTCGACGGCGATGACGTCCGCCCCCGCCTCGGTGAGGCCGAGCGTGAGCGAGCCGAGGCCCGGGCCGATCTCGAGCACCGTCTCGCCCGGCTGCACCCCGGCCAGTTGCACGATGCGCCGCACGGTGTTGCCGTCGTGCACGAAGTTCTGGCCGAGCTTCTTCGTCGGGGTCACGCCGAGGAGCTCGGCGAGGTCGCGGATCTCGGCGGGGCCGAGGAGTGCCTGGCGGGGTGCGGTCATGCGAGGCCCTCCTGCCACGAGCCGTAGACGCGCTCGGTGTTCTCCGCGAGCTGGGCGCAGAGCCCGTCGAGCGGCACCTCGAGCAGCTCGGCCATGAACCGCACCGTGAGCGGGACGAGGTAGGGGGCGTTCGGCCGGCCGCGCAGCGGCACCGGGGTCAGGTACGGGGCATCCGTCTCGACGAGCAGGAGTTCCCGCGGCAGCACGCGCAGCGCCTCGCGCAGGTTCTCGGCGTTCTTGAACGTGGCGTTGCCGGCGAAGGAGCAGTACCAGCCGGCGTCGGCCGCGGTGCGGGCGAGCTCCTCGCCGCCCGAGAAGCAGTGGAACACGGTGCGCTCCGGCGCGCCGACCCGGCGCAGCGTCTCGACCACGTCGTCGTGCGCGTCGCGGTCGTGGATCTGCAGGGCGATGCCGTGCCGCTTCGCGATGTCGAGGTGCGCCTCGAAGGCGCAGTGCTGGGCGTCGCGCCCCTCCTCGCCGGTGCGGAAGTAGTCGAGCCCGGTCTCGCCGATCGCACGCACCCGTGGCTGCGCCGCGAGTTCGTCGATGATCGCGATCGCGGCGTCGAGCTCGCCCGAGGCGTCGAGGACGGGCGCCTCGTTGGGGTGCAGCGCGACGGCGGCGAGGAGCCGCGGTTCGCGCGCGGCGATCTCGGCCGACCAGCGGCTCGTCGCGACATCCGTGCCGACCTGCACGGCACCGGCGATGCCGACGGCGGCGGCCCGCTCGAGGTGCTCGGCCGGCGACAGCGGCAGCGCGCCGTCGGCGATCTCGAGGTGGGTGTGGTTGTCGTAGACGGGCACCGGCAGCGGCTCGGGGGCCGGCGGGTACTCGGCCGCGCGGCCGCCGTCCGACCTCCGCCGCAGGTGCTCGCTCACGCCGCGCCTACTCCGCGACCTCGACGCGCGGGAACAGCGCCTCGAGCGGCTGCACGCGCTCGCCGAGCTCGGCCTCGTCGGCGCGGTCGATGCGCTGGGCGGTGACCTCGCCGGGGGCGCCGAGCGCCGTCCAGAGCTTCGCGCTCGCCTTGGGCACGACCGGCGAGAGCAGCACGGCGAGCGTGCCGAGCCCCCGGTAGGCGGTGGCCAGCACGGCCTCGAGCCGGTCGCGCTGCTCGGGGTCCTTCGCGAGCGCCCAGGGCTCCTCGTTCGTGAGGTAGCCGTTCAGGGCGTCGACGAGCTGCCAGACCTCGGCGATCGCCTCGTGGATCGCGAGCCGCCCGATGGCCTCCCACGAGCGCTCGGTCGCGCGGCGGGCGATCGTGGCGATCTCGGCGTCGGCCGGGCTCAGCACGCCCGCGGTCGGCACGGCCCCGTCGCAGTAGCGGGTGATCATCGCGATCACCCGCGAGGCGAGGTTGCCGAAGCCGTTCGCGAGCTCGGCCTGGTACCTGGCGGCCAGGTCCTCCCAGGAGAACGAACCGTCCTGGCCGAAGGAGATCGCGGACATGAAGTAGAAGCGGAACGCGTCGGAGCCGAAGACGTCGGTGATCTGCTCGGGCGCGATGCCGGTGAGCTTCGACTTCGACATCTTCTCGCCGCCGACGAGCAGCCAGCCGTGCCCGAACACGCCGCGGGGCACGTCGAGGCCCGCGGCCATCAGCATCGCCGGCCAGATGACGGCATGGAAGCGCAGGATGTCCTTGCCGACGATGTGCTGGGCGGGCCAGCGACGGGCGAACTCGGCCTCGTCCTCGCCGTAGCCGACGGCGGTGATGTAGTTCAGCAGGGCGTCGAACCACACGTAGACGACGTGCGTCTCGTCCCACGGGACCTTCACGCCCCAGTCGAACGTCGAGCGTGAGATGGAGAGGTCGGCGAGGCCCTGGCGCACGAAGCTCACGACCTCGTTGCGCGCCGACTCGGGCTGCACGAAGTCGGGGCGCTCCTCGTAGAGCGCGAGCAGCCGGTCGGCGAAGGCCGACATGCGGAAGAAGTAGTTCTTCTCGTGCAGCAGCTCGACCGGCTTCGAGTGGATGGCGCAGACGGGCTGGCCCGCGTACTCGCCGGTGCCGTCGACGAGTTCGGACTGCTGCTTGTACTCCTCGCAGCCGACGCAGTAGTAGCCCTCGTACTCGCCCGTGTAGATGTGGCCCTCGTCGTAGAGCTTCTGCAGGAAGCGCTGCACGTTGCGCTCGTGCCGCTCGTCGGTCGTGCGGATGAAGTCGTCGTTCGCGATGTCGATGGTCTCGAGCAGCGGCTTCCACGCCTCGGCGACGAGCTTGTCGGCCCACTGCTTCGGGGTGACGCCGTTCGCCGTCGCGGTGCGGAGGATCTTCTGGCCGTGCTCGTCGGTGCCGGTCAGCGACCAGGTGTCCTCGCCGGCCTGGCGGTGCCAGCGCGCAGCCACGTCCGCCGCCACCTCCGTGTACGCGTGCCCGATGTGGGGCACGTCGTTGACGTAGAAGATGGGCGTGGTGATGTAGAACGAGGAGCCGTCGGCCATGCCGTCAATCCTACGGGCGCGGCGGATGCCCCGAGCGCCGGTTACGGCAGCGGCTCCTCGTCCAGCCGGTCCTGCTGATCCGTCTCGGCATCCACGGGAGTCGCGTCGGCATCCGCCTGCTGACGCGCCTCGCGATGGCGGCGCCGCACGCTGCCGTCGCCGATCGCCGCGGGCACCGCCTCGACGGCCTCGAGCCGCTCGTGCGGCGTCGGCACGCCGAGCGTGACGTCCTGCTCCTTGATGGCGGGCTCCTTGACCCGCTGTCCGGGGTACTCCACGGTGCGCAGGCCGAGCACGATCTTGCCCGCGGCATCCCGTCGGTCGAGCGCGCGGTAGGCGGCGGCGACGTCGTCCATCGCGAAGACGTCGGCGATCGGCAGGCGCACCTGCTTCGCGGCGATCGCGGCGGACACGCGAGAGAGCGCGACGAGGTCGCCCGGCTCGACCCTGGCGACGCCGTGCTCGTCGATCGCCTCCTCGTCGAGCACGGTGAGCACGCGGCCCGCGGGCACACCGAGCTCGACCGCCTCCTCGGCCCCGCCGCCCAGGAAATCGAGGAACGCCGTGATCGGCGCCGAGGTCGCGACGCGCACGCGGGCGGCGAGGCCCGGACCGTAGCCGAGCGGCTGGATGCCGAACTGGCGCAGGAAGTCGAAGCGCGCCTCCGCGCTCGTGCCGATGACCGCGGCGCCGTGGAGCCTCGCGAACTGCGCCGCGAGGCATCCGACGCCGCCGGCCGCCGCCGTGATCACGACGGTGTCGTTCGGGCCGAGCGCGAGTCCCTCGACGGCGTTCCAGGCCATGGTGCCCGCCGTGGCGAGCGAGCCGGCGACTTCCCACGGGATCCCGGCCGGCTTGAGCATCAGCTGCGTCTCCGGGACGACGACGTGGCTCGCCTGCGTGCCCTCGCCCCAACCCATGACCTCGTCGCCGCGGGCGAAGCGTTCGACGCCGGGCCCGGTGGCGATGACCACGCCGGCGAGGTCGCGCCCCTGCCTCGCGGGCAGCTCCGCCGGGCGGCCGGCTCTGGCCTCGCCGCGACGCAGAGCGCTCTCGGCCGGGTTCAGCCCGGTCGCGTAGACCTCGACGAGCACGTCGCCCGGCTTCGGAAGGGGGGCTTCGACCTCGACGATCTCGAGCACCTCGGGGCCGCCGTAGGCGGTGAATCGCACTGCGTTCGACATGTCGCACCTCCACGCCCGAGCGCGTTGGGACCGCTGCCGCGGCGCGGCCGGGCTCCCCTCAATTGTCGCGCGTTCCGGCCGATTCGGCTGGCCCTTGCAGGAATCGGTCAGGGATGCTTCGATGCGCGCTCCCGGAGCGCCGCCTCGTACAGCTCCCGCTTGCCGAGGCCCGTGGCGGCCGCGACGTCCGCCGCGGCATCCTTCAGCCGTGCGCCGTCCGCGGTGAGCTGCAGCACGCGGGCGACGGCGTCGCCGGCGTCCGCGGGCCCCGGTTCGGGGGCGCCGCCGACGACGATGCAGATCTCGCCGCGCACGCCGTCGGCGGCCCAGTCGGCGAGCTCGGCGAGCGGTCCGCGGCGCACCTCCTCGTGGAGCTTCGTCAGCTCGCGGCAGACCGCGGCGGGGCGATCCGCGCCGAACGCCTCGGCGAGCGCGGCGAGGCTCGCGGCGAGCCGGGTGGGCGCCTCGAAGAACACGAGCGTGCGCCGGTCGCCCGCGAGCTCGCCGAGGCGGCGGGCGCGCTCCCCCGCCTTGCGCGGCAGGAACCCCTCGAACGCGAAGCGGTCGGTCGGCAGGCCGGAGAGCGCGAGTGCGGTCACCACGGCGCTCGGACCGGGGATGGCCGTCACCAGCACACCTGCGGCGGCGGCCGCGGCGACGAGCGGGAAGCCGGGGTCGGAGACGGTCGGCATCCCCGCGTCGCTCAGCACGAGCAGGTCCTCGTCGCGCGCGAGTTCGACGAGCTCGGCGGCCTTCTGCCGCTCGTTGTGCTCGTGCAGCGCGATGAGCCGGGGCCGGTTCTCGATGCCGAGCGCGGCGAGCAGCCGCTGCGTCACCCGGGTGTCTTCCGACGCCACGAGCCGTGCCTCGGCCAGCGCGGTGCGCAGGCGGGGCGAGGCATCGCCCAGGTTGCCGATGGGCGTGGCGGCGAGGATGATCATGGGCTCAAGTCTCCCGCATCCACCGCCGGAGAAGTTCTCCACAGATCCGGATCGGACCGCTTTTTCGAAACTCTGTTCGATACAGTGGGGCTATGTGGGGAATCGATGAGCGGGCAGTGCCGCCGGGCTGGCGCGCGGAAGAGCGGGGCGAAGCAGAATCCGAGTGGGCCTCGCCCGACTGGGTCTCGCCAGACTGGGAGTCACTGGATGCCTGGCGGGCCGCGTCTGCGGCCGGCGGCTCGCGCGCGGTGTTCGCCGAGCTGCAGGCGAACCTCGACGCGGCCGAGGGCGCGCAGCTCCAGAGCAACCGCCAGTTCGCCGCGCAGCTCGACGCCTTCCGACGCGCGTTCGCGCTCGCCGACGGGCACCCCGAGCTGTACCTGACCGCCGAGACGTTGGCGTCGGCCGCACGCGCGGACGGCGCGGAGGGCGAGCGGCCGCCGGCGCGCGGGCCCCGACTCGACGTCGCCGAGCTGGCCGCCCGCTCGGTGGCCGCCGAACTGTCGATGCGGCTGCTGATGCCGGCCGCGACGATCCGCAGTCGCGCCTTCGAGGCGACGCGCTGCCATGACCTCCTCCCCCGACTGTGGGCCCGGTTCCGCGACGGCCTCGCCGCCTACGCGGAGGTGCGCATCGCCCTCGATGCGATCGCGGGCCTGCCGCTGCCCGCCGACTTCCGCGGGGCCTCGGCCGAACAGCGGGCGGTCGCGCAGGCCGCCGCCGATCGGCTCGCCGCGCTCGACGACGAGCTGACGGAGCTCGCCGGCACGGTGCCGCGCGCGCGGTTCCGCCGCCGAGCACGCCTGCTGCGGGCGAAGCTCGATCAGCCCGACGAGACCGCCGCCCGCCATGCCCGCGCCCACGCCCAGCGCCGCCTCACCGTCGAATCGGCCGACGACGGCATGGCCTGGGTCACCCTCTACGTCTCGGCCGTCGACGCCGCCCGCATCCGCGCGCGCATCGGCGCGACGGCCACCGAGCACGCCGGGCGTCCCGACGAGGCGCGCACGCTCGATCAGCTCCGCGCCGACGTCGCGACCGCGATGCTCACGGGCGCCGGCACGCCGAGCGCCGTGCGCACCGAGATCCTCGTCACGATTCCCGCGCTGACGCTCGTCGGAGCCGCCGCAGGCGCCGGAGCTGCCGGAGCCGCGCTCGCTCGGCCCGCCGAGCTCGAAGGCCACGGCCCGATCGACGACGACACCCCCCGGCGGCTCTTCGCCGAGGCGCCGACGTTCCTGCGGTTGGCGACCGACCCGTTCACGAGCGCACCCCTCGCCCTCGACCGCACGCGCTACCGGGTCACGGCGGCCCAGCGCCGCTGGCTGGCGCAGCAGTACGACGGCTGCACCCGGCCGGGGTGCACGAGCCCGGTCACGACCACCGATCTCGACCATCTCACCGCCTGGGCGCAGGGCGGCGCGACCGATGTCGACAACCTCGCCCCCACGTGCCGCAGCGACCACACGCTGAAGCATCGGACTCGCTTCGGCGTCACCCGCTCCGGCGACGGAACGATCACCTGGCGCAGCCCGAGCGGCCACCTCGCACGCACCGAGCCGATCCCGGCCCGGAGCTACCCCGATCGTGCACCGTTCTGATGTCTTAGGGTTGGGCGCATGAGTGTCGCCGAGCCGCCGGAGCCGCCCGCGCGCGGCGACGAGGGTTCGAGCGCGCCCGCCTCCGCCGGGGGCACCGCACTCGAGCCTGGCGGCGCCAGCGCCGCCCCGCGGCTCCCCGGCGCCGACCTCTTCGCGGCCGACCCGTTCCCGCCCGCGCACCCTCGGAATTCCGAGCCCGACTCCGAGCCCGAGCCCCTCGGCTCGCGGCACGACGAGTGGTGGGCGCGCCTGCTCTCGACCCCGCGCCGTCGCGCGCTCTGGTACTGGGGCGGCCCCGTGCTCGTCACCCTGCTCGCGGCGGTCCTGCGCTTCTGGAACCTCGGCCACCCGCAGCAGATCGTCTTCGACGAGACCTACTACGTGAAGGACGCCTGGACGCTCCTCCACCACGGGTACGAGTCCACGTGGCCCGACGGCGCCGACGCAGGCTTCGCGGCGGGCGACACCGACAGCTACGGCGAGCAGGCTTCATACGTCGTCCACCCGCCCCTCGGCAAGTGGATGATCGCGCTCGGCATGGCGGCCTTCGGCGCGGACTCGGCCTTCTGGTGGCGCGCGTCCACCGCCCTCGCGGGCACGATCGCGGTCTTCCTGCTGACCCTCGCCGGGCGGCGCCTTTTCGGTTCGACGATGCTCGCGGTCGTCGCGGGCCTCCTCTTCGCCGTCGACGGCAATGCGATCGTCATGTCGCGGGTCGCCCTGCTCGACAACTGGCTGATGCTGTTCGCGCTGCTCGGCTTCTGGTTCGTCCTCCTCGACCGCGACTGGAGTGCGCGACGGCTCGAACACCGGGTCGACGCCGCTCGCGCCGCCGGAAAGGACCCGCACTACGGCCCGGTGCTCTGGGCCCGCCCCTGGGTCATCGCCGCGGGCGCCGCGTTCGGCGCGGCCGCGGCCGTGAAGTGGTCCGGCGCCTGGTTCCTCGCGGCCTTCGGCGTCTACCTCGTCATCGTCGATGCGGTCGTGAGGCGCCGCGCGGGCCTGCCGCTGTGGGCGAGCGGCGCCGTGCTGAAGCAGGCGCCCGCGACGTTCCTGCTGCTCGTGCCGATCGCCATCGGCGTCTACCTGGCGAGCTGGACCGGCTGGTTCGTGACCTCAGGCGGCTACGACCGGCACTGGGCGGAGCAGGCGGGCAACGCGGCGAGCGGCTGGCTCTCCTGGGTCCCGCTGCCCCTGCAGAGCCTCTGGCACTTCCACCAGAGCGCCTACACCTACCACGTCGGCGTGCACACCCCGCATCCCTGGCAGGCGAACCCGCTGACCTGGCTGTTCATGATCCGGCCGACCAACATGTACTACGCCGATTCGGACGGCTGCGGCGGCGGCTGCACCGAGTCGATCATCGGCCTCGGCAACCCGCTCATCTGGTGGGCCGCCGCGATCGCCGCGGGCTACCTCGTCTACCGGCTGATCCGTCGCCGCGAGTGGGCGGTCGGCGCCATCCTCGTCGGTCTCGCCGCCGGCTACCTGCCGTGGCTCGCCTACCTCGACCGCACGGTGTTCCAGTTCTACTCGATCGTGTTCGAGCCGTTCCTGCTGCTCGGCCTGACCTTCGTCATCGGGCTGATCCTCGGGCGACGCGACGCCCCGCGCTGGCAACGCGAACGCGGCATCCTCACCGTCGCGATCTTCCTGATCGCCGTCGTCCTCGTGTCCGCATTCTTCCTGCCGATCTGGACGGCGCAGCCGATCCCGCCGCTGCTCCGCCAGTTGCACTTCTGGCTCCCGAGCTGGGGCTGAGTCCGGGCTGAGTCCTACCTGAGTCCGACCTGAGCCCGGCCTGGGGCCCGACGGCTCCCTAGCCCGCCCCGCCGCGGAGCTCGGCGAGCCGCACTTCGAGCTGATCGAGCACGAGGTCCAGCCCGTAGCCGAACTCGTCGCCGTAGTCGTAGTCGTGTCCCGCCATCATCACGGCCATGAACTCGGTGAGGTAGGGGTACTCGTCGGCCGGCAGCGCGAGCCCGGCCGCGAACTGCTCCGCCGCAGAACCGATCCCGGCTGCAGCCCCGCCCCCGGCCTTCGCCTCGGCGGTGAACGGCAGGTTCGACTCGGACAGCACGAAGCCGTACACGTACGCGTCGACGACCGAGAAGGCGTGGCCCGCGAGCGGCACATCGAACCCGTTGGTTCGGAGCACGCCGAGCACGCGATCGTGCTGACGGAGCACGGTTGGCCCGGGGTTCACCCGCGACTCCAGCAGCACGAGCGCCCACGGATGCGCCGCGAGCACGGTCCGCGCACCATGGGCGCGCTCGGTGAGCGCCGCACGCCACGGCGCCCCGAGCTCGGCGAGAGGGAACCGGGAGAAGATCTCCTCCGCGATGGCGTCGAGCATCGCGTCCTTGCCGTCGACGTGGTGGTAGAGCGACATCGCCTCCACGCCGAGCTCCCGCGCGACCGTGCGCATGCTGATCGCCGAGAGCCCGCCCGCGTCGCCGACCGCCATCGCGGCGGCGACGATCCGTTCCCTGGTGAGCGGCGTGCGCGCCCGGCCCCGCGCTGATTCGGCCATGACCTCTCACTCTCCCGCAGTTGCGTCCTTACGAGTGTAAGGCTACGGTGGGGCGCAACCAGACTTACAGGCGTAAGGGAGCAGCATGCGCGCAGTCGTCGTCGAACGGTACGGCCCGCCCGAGGTGGCGCGGCTCGTCGAGCGGCCGGATCCGGTTCCCGGGCCGGGGCAGGTGCTCGTCCGCGTCGAAGCCAGCACGGTGAACTCGGGCGATGCCCGCATCCGCGCCGGCCGCTTCCCGGCGGGCTTCGGGCCGGTCGCGCGCCTCGCCTTCGGACTCCGAGGCCCCAGGCGGCCGGTGCTCGGCAACGTGATCGCCGGGGTCGTCGTCGCCGTCGGGCCCCCGCCGCGCGGACGCGGCGCCGCGCGACTCGCGGGCACGCCCGGCGCCCGGCTCGAGGTCGGCGACCGGGTGTGCGGCATGACCGGGGCCGCGATGGGGGCGCACGCCGAGCTCGTGGCGGTCGGCCGCGCCCGGCTCGCGCGCATCCCGGCTGCCGTCTCCTTCGAGGATGCCGCGGGCGTGCTCTTCGGCGGCAGCACCGCCCTGCACTACCTGCGCGACAAGGGCGGCATCCGCGCGGGCCACCGGGTGCTCGTCATCGGCGCCTCCGGCGCGGTCGGCACGAGCGCGGTGCAGCTCGCGAAGCACGCCGGCGCGCACGTCACCGCGGTCACGAGCGCCCGCAACGCCGCGCTCGCGGCGGAGCTCGGCGCCGATCGCGTCCTCGACTACCGGGTGACCCCGCCCGAGGAGCTCGACGAGCGCTTCGACCTCGTGCTCGACACGGTCGGCGTGCTCTCCCCCGCCACTGGCCGGCCCCTGCTCTCCGACGGCGGCCGGCTGCTCCTCGTCGTCGCGAGCCTCGGCGAGACGATCACCGCCCACGGCCCGGTGAAGACGGGCCCCGCTCCCGAGCGGGCCGAGAACTTCGCCACCCTGCTCGAGCTCGTCGCCGAGGGACGGCTGCGAGTCGTGCACGAAGCCGCCCTGCCGCTCGATCGGATCGCGGAGGCCTACGCCCTGGTCGACAGCGGCCGCAAGGTCGGCAACCTCGTCGTGCGTCCCCAGCCCGCGAGCAGTCGCCGACGATCTGCCCAGCAGACGCCGGAACGGACCCCCTCGTGAGCGCCGAGACGGCCGACGCGGTCGGCACCGCCGTCGGCACGGCGGTGGGCTCCGCCGGCATGGACCCCGTGCGCATCGTGCTCGCCGGTGCCTGGATCTCGCTGATGCTCATCTACCTGCTCGGCGACGTGCTGCGGATCTTCTCGGGCGACGCCACCCCGGGCCGCATCGGCGGCACTGCGGCCACGAGCGGCATGTGGCTCGCGGCCGCGCTCATCATGCTCGTGCCGATCGCGATGATCCTGGTCTCGCTGCTGACCCCGGCCGAACCGCTGCGCTGGATCACGGTCGTCGTCTCGGCGGCGCTCGTCGTCTTCAACCTTTTCGGCATGCCCTACCCCGGGCTCTACGACAACGTGCTGCTCATCGTGAGCTTCGGGGTGAACGGCGTGCTCATCTGGCAGGCCCTCGCCTGGCGGCCGGTCGGCTGAGCCGACCGGCCGCGGGCGCGACCGCCGCGCCGGCGAATGCGGGCCTAGTGCCCCGAGCCGCCGTCGACGAACTTCAGCCCGACGACGCAGCCGACGAGGCCGACGAGCAGGGCGATCTTGATCCACGAGACCTCCGTGTCGCCCGTCACCATCGCCCACACCACGGTGAGCGCCGCGCCGATACCGACCCACACGGCGTAGGCGGTGCCCGTCGAGATGTCCCGCATCGCGAGGGCGAGCCCGCCCATCGACAGCGCGAGCGCGCCGAAGAAGATCACCGAGGGCCAGAGCTTCGTGAAGCCCTCGGACTTGCCGAGCGCCGTCGCCCAGACGGCCTCGAGAACACCGGATGCGATGAGGATGACCCACGCCATGACGACACACTCCTGACTCGTTCGGCATCGATCGTACGGATGCCGTGCGCCAGTCGTCGTGTCCGGGTACTGGGTGCCCTCGTCCGGTGGCCGCCCCGATCGGGCGCCCCGGACTTCAGGGTAGCAATCCTCGCTGATCAGGGGCTGTGCAGCACGCCGGTGAAGTGCTCGACGACGGGGAACGGCTCGTAGAAGCCGTGCAGCAGCTCCCGCCAGCGGCCGTACTGCGCCGAGCCGCGGAAGCCGGGATCGTGGGCCTCGACCGACTCCCAGCGCACGAGCAGCAGGTACTCGTTCGGCGTCTCGATGGAGCGGGAGAGCTCGAGCTCTCCGAATCCGGGCATCGCCGCGATGATCTCCTTCGCCTCGGCGAAGGCCGCCTCGAACGCCGCCTCGCGGCCCGGGACGACGGGCAGGATCGCGTGCTCGAGGATCATCGCGCCAGCGTAGCGGCGGCTCGACCTCGGCGAGCGGCGCGACGCGCATTGCCCCGCGTTACGGTGGGGCTCGGGACGATCGGATGGCCCGGCTAGCGTTACGGCATGGCAGACCGCGAATACGGCTTCAAGACCCGCGCCATCCACGCGGGCAACATCCCCGACCAGGTGACGGGCTCGCGGGCCCTGCCGATCTACCAGACGAGCGCCTACGTCTTCGACGACACCGCCGACGCCGCCGCGCGTTTCGCGCTGCAGAAGTACGGCAACATCTACTCGCGGCTCGCGAATCCGACGGTCGCGAGCTTCGAGGAGCGCGTCGCGAGCCTCGAGGGCGGCCTCGGCGCAGTGGCGACCGCGAGCGGCCTCAGCGCGCAGTACATCACCTTCGCGAGCCTCGTCGGCGCGGGCGACCACCTCGTCGCCTCGGCGAACCTCTACGGCGGTTCCATCACCCAGCTCGACGTCACGCTCCGCCGCTTCGGCGTCGAGACGACGTTCGTCGCAAGCTCGGATGCCGAGGCCTACGCCGCCGAGATCCGCGAGTCCACCAAGGCGATCTTTGTCGAGACGATCGCGAACCCCTCGGGCGAGATCGCCGACCTCGAGGCCCTCGCCGACGTCGCGCACGCGCACGGCATCCCGCTCATCGTCGACTCGACGATCGCGACCCCCTACCTGAACCGGCCGATCGAGTGGGGCGCGGACATCGTCACGCACTCGGCCACGAAGTTCCTCGGCGGCCACGGCACCACGCTCGGCGGCGTCGTCGTCGAGTCCGGACGATTCGACTGGCACTCCCCGAAGTTCCCGCTCTTCGGCCAGCCGGTGCCGAGCTACGGCGGGCTCGAGTGGAGCGGGAACTTCGGCGAGTACGCGTTCCTCACCAGGCTGCGCGCCGAGCAGCTGCGAGACATCGGCCCCTCGCTCGCGCCGCACTCGGCGTTCCTGCTCGCCCAGGGCGTCGAGACCCTGCCGTACCGCATCCAGGCGCACGTCGACAACGCGCGCGCCGTCGCGAACTGGCTCGCCGAGGACCCCCGCATCGAGCGCGTCTTCTGGGCGGGCCTCGAGGACCACCCGCACCACGAGCGCGCGAAGAAGTACCTGCCGCTCGGCCCCGGCTCGGTGTTCAGCTTCGAGGTGAAGGGCGGCCGGCAGGTCGGCCAGCAGCTCATCGAGTCGGTGAACCTCGCGAGCCACCTCGCGAACATCGGCGACGCGAAGACGCTCATCATCCACCCGGCCTCGACGACGCACGCGCAGCTCACCGAGCAGCAGCTGCTCGACGCGGGCGTCGCGCCCGGCGTCATCCGCCTCTCCGTGGGCATCGAGGACGTCGACGACATCATCTACGATCTCGACCAGGCGCTCGCGGCCGCGACAGGAGGCACCCGATGACCGACACGACGACGGCGCCCGCCGCCGAGGAGCTCGAGACCGTCCGGCTCGTGAACGGCCTCAGCTGCGAGCTGCCGGCCGACTCGCCGCTCGCGAAGCTGCTGCGTTCGCAGCGCACCTGGACCGGCCCCGACGCGAAGGCGCGGCTGCGCATCTTGAACGCGGCGAAGTCGGTCGCGATCGTGGGCGCCTCGCCGAAGCCGCAGCGCTCCAGCTACTTCGTCGGCACCTACCTGCAGCAGTCGAGCGACTACCGGCTGTACTTCGTGAACCCGAACGAGAGCGAGATCCTGGGCGAGCCGGCGTACCCGAGCCTCGCCGCCCTGCCGGAGGTGCCCGACGTCGTCGTGGTCTTCCGCCGCGGCAGCGACATCCCGCAGGTGGTCGACGAGGTCGTCGCCGCGGGGGCGAAGACGATCTGGGTGCAGCTCGGCATCTGGAACGAGGAGGCCGCCTACTACGGCGAGGAGCAGGGCCTCACCGTCGTCATGGACCGCTGCATCAAGGTCGAGCACGCCCGCTTCCACGGCGGTCTGCACCTGCTCGGCTTCGACACCGGGCAGATCAGCGCCCGCAAGACCGCCCGCTGAGCCGCCCCGGGGCCATCGGCGTCACCGCAGTGTGCGACGCCGACGCATCCCCGTGAGTACGACAGCCCCACCGAGGAGCAGCGCCCCGGCGATCGTCAAGAGCGCCGGCACCGCGCCGGCACCAGTCGACGGAAGCGTCGCGCTCGGCGGCGCAGGCAGCACAGTCCCCACCTCCACGGCCGACGCATCGGACGTGATGGGGGCGGGTGAGCCCGGCGCGGTCCCCAGTCCCACCGCCTCGTTCGCGATGGCGCGGCCGGTGAGGTCGGCTTCCACAACGCGGTAGCTCGCCGTGCACGTCACCGACTCCCTCGGCGCCAACGACCCAGCACCAGCAGGGCAATCGATCCCCGACACCTCACCAGCCCCAGTGAACTCGCCCTCCTCGACAGTGATATCCGTCAACGTCACATTGCCCGTATTCGTCACCAGGAACGAATACGTAACCACCTCACCAGCGACCAGCTCACCCGA
>NZ_JBHXBK010000001.1:1776928-1823247 GCF_042726785.1 Agromyces sp. NPDC060279 | reverse complement strand
TGCCGCCGCTCATCTTCTACGCCGTCAGACGGCCCAGCTGGGACCGCCGCAGCGAGGCCGACAAGCAGAAGCACGGCACCCACGAGGAGGACGGCTGAGCCGCGATGCGGATCCCCCGATTCGGCCCGGATCGGGGGATCTGCTAGGCTGGCTCGTTGGCTGGGTACATCCACTGCCCAGTTCGTAGGCGAATCCCTCGTATCTTCCGCGAAAGCGGTGGGCGTCGCCTGCAGACAAGAGACCTTGGGAGGGGCGATCCGCCCCTCGGTATTGGAGGAAACCAATGGCAGCAGTGTGCCAGGTGACCGGCGCCGTTCCCGGCTTCGGTCACAACATCTCGCACTCGCACCGCCGGACGAAGCGCCGCTTCGACCCGAACGTGCAGAAGAAGACGTACTACGTGCCGTCGCTTCGTCGCAACGTGACGCTCAACGTGTCCGCCAAGGGCATCAAGGTGATCGACGCCCGTGGCATCGACGCCGTCGTCCGTGACATCCAGGCTCGTGGGGTGAAGCTCTAATGGCGAAGCAGCAGGACATCCGTCCCATCATCAAGCTCCGTTCGACGGCCGGCACCGGGTACACCTACGTGACCCGCAAGAACCGTCGCAACAACCCCGACCGTCTCGTGCTCAAGAAGTACGACCCCGTGGTGCGCAAGCACGTCGACTTCCGAGAGGAGCGCTAAGACATGGCGAAGAAGAGCAAGATCGCGCGCAACAAGCAGCGCCAGGAGGTCGTGGACCGCTACGCCGCCAAGCGCGCCGAGCTGAAGAAGGCGCTCGTCGACCCGAACGGCACCGACGAGTCGCGCGAGGCCGCCCGCATCGGCCTGCAGAAGCTCCCCCGCAACGCCTCGCCGGTTCGCCTGCGCTCGCGTGACGCCATCGACGGCCGCCCCCGCGGTGTGCTCTCGAAGTTCGGCATCTCGCGTGTCCGCTTCCGCGACATGGCGCACAAGGGCGAGCTGCCCGGCATCACCAAGTCGAGCTGGTAAGCCAGCCCGCACCCGCTTCACGAGCAGGGGCGTCCCGGTTTCCGGGGCGCCCCTGCTCGCGTCCTGACTCCGTCCGCGGGGCGGCGGCGTTCGCCCTCGGCGCACGACACGCCGGTGCGAGAATGCTCGAATGACCCGGAAATCCGCGTGATTCCGGGGATTTCTGTTACATTCGAGGCGGCCTGAACGGCCCCGGGGGTGGTTGAACGATCGTTCCCGAGTTCTTCAACAAGTGCTGTTCCCACAGCGAACGTCCGAGGAGGACACTCAATGGCTGACAAGTCGCTGAACAAGACCGAGCTCGTCGCGAAGATCGCTGCCTCGACCGGTCAGAGCCAGGCCACCGTCGACGCCGTGCTCGGCGGTCTCTTCGACGCCCTCGCCGAGTCGGTCGGCTCGGGCACCAAGGTCTCCATCCCGGGTTGGCTCGCCGTCGAGCGCTCGCACCGCGCCGCTCGCACCGGCCGCAACCCGCAGACCGGCGCCACCATCGAGATCCCGGCCGGCTACTCGGTCAAGGTCACCGCGGGCTCGAAGCTCAAGGCTGCCGCCAAGTAAGACGTCGCGACGCTCGAAGGGCGATCGGCTCCGGCCGGTCGCCCTTCGTCGTCCCCGCTCCCCTCCCTGACGGAGGAACCCGGGTGGCGGAGGAGCCCCTCAGGTGCAGCGCCTAGGCTGGTGCGGTGCCCCGTTCCGTTCGTGTGCTCGGCCCCGCCGTGCTCGTCGCCGCTGCGCTCATCGCGGTCCTCGTGGGCCTCTCGTTCGGCGGCGGTGCCGACCCGGTCCTGATCCAGGACCCCGGTCCCTTCGTGCGCTGGAGCCTGCCGATCGCGAAGCTCCTCGTGAACCTCGGCGCGGCGGGCATGATCGGCTCGCTCGTGCTGGCCCTCTGGGCGCTCAGCCCCGAGCGCGAGGAGTTCAACGCGGCCCTCGACGTCGCGGCCGCCTCCGCCGCGGTGATGACCGTCGCGAGCGCCGCGGCCGGCCTCATCACCTTCCTCGACGTGACGGGCGTGCCCTTCGATCTCGGCGAGCGCTTCGGCATGCAGCTCGGCCAGTTCGTGACGAGCATCGGGCTCGGCCAGGCCTGGCTCATGACCACGCTCGTCGCCGCCGCGGTGACGGTGCTGTGCTTCGCGGTGCGCAACCACACCGCCCTCGTCTTCGTCGCCGTGCTCGCGGTCTTCTCGCTCGTGCCGCTCGCCCAGCAGGGCCACGCGGCGGGCGCCGCCGGGCACAACCAGGCGATCACCGCCCTCGGCCTGCACCTCGTGTTCGCGGCGGTCTGGCTGGGCGGGCTGCTCACGATCGTGCTGCTGCAGCGCCGCCTCGCCGGGGAACGGCTCGTCGTGGTGCTCGCTCGCTACTCCACGGTCGCGCTCATCTGCTTCATCGTCGTGGCGATCTCGGGCTACGCCAGTGCGGCGCTGCGCATCGGCAGCTGGGACGCGCTCGGCACGCCCTACGGCATCCTCGTCGTCGCGAAGGTCGGCGCGCTCATCGCGCTCGGCTGCTTCGGCGCGCTGCAGCGCACCTGGCTGATCGGGCGGATGCAGCGCAAGCAGCTCGCGGCCGAGGCATCCGCTGGCGGTCCGAAGACGGATGCCTCGGCGCGCAAGCCCTTCGCGGAGTTCTGGTGGTTCGTGGTCGCCGAGCTCGCCTTCATGGGCATCGCCTCGGGCGTGGCGTCGGCGCTCGCCCGCACCGCGACGCCGGTCTCGGAGGACGTCGCCGGCGACCTCGCCCGCACGCCCGCCGAGATCCTCACGGGCGAGCTGCTGCCGCCGTGGCCCGACTGGTACCGCTTCGTCACCGAATGGAAGCCCGACCTCATCTGGCTGCTCGCCTGCGGCTTCGGCATCTTCTTCTACCTCGCCGGGGTGCGCCGGCTGCGCCGTCGCGGCGACACATGGCCGATCTACCGCGCCGTGCTCTGGGTCTCCGGCCTGCTGCTGCTCGCGTACCTCACGAGCGGCGGGGTGAACGCCTACCAGGAGTACCTCTTCTCGGCGCACATGCTCGGCCACATGGGCCTCACGATGGCCGTGCCGGTGCTGCTCGTGCCCGGCGCCCCGGTGACGCTCATCGCGCGCGCCGTGCAGGCGCGCAAGGACGGCTCCCGCGGCGGCCGCGAGTGGGTGCTGCTCGCCGTGCACTCGAAGTTCGCCGGCATCATCGCGAACCCCTTCGTGGCGGCCGCCCTCTTCGTCGGCTCGCTCTGGGTGTTCTACTACTCGCCGCTGTTCCGCTGGTCGATGGTCGACCACATCGGGCACGAGTGGATGATCACGCACTTCCTCATCACGGGGTACCTGTTCGTGCAGTCGCTCGTGGGCATCGACCCGGTGCCCTACCGGCTGCCGTACGCGTTCCGCCTGCTGCTGCTGCTCGGGACGATGGCGTTCCACGCGTTCTTCGGCCTCGCCATCATGATGTCGACGGGGCTCATGCTCGCCGACTGGTACGGCGCGATGGGCTGGGGCACCGACGCGCTCGCCGATCAGCAGCTGGGCGGCGGCATCGCCTGGTCGATCGGCGAGATCCCGACGTTGGCGCTCGCCGTGACCGTCGCCATCCAGTGGGCGCGCAGCGACGAGAAGGAGTCCCGCCGCCGCGACCGGCACGCGGATCGCACCGGGGACGCCGAGCTCGAGGCGTACAACGCCCAGCTCGCCGCGATCGCGGAGCACGACCGGGCCCCGCGCGACTGAGCCGCGTTCGCGGCCCCGCTCGCGCTACTTCAGCTGCACCGCGATCGAGCCGTCGGGCTTGATGCGCGCGTCGAGGGCGACCGTGAAGCCGCGGTCCTCCTCGAGGGTGGAGATCTCGCCGTCGAACAGCGACTGCACCTCGACCGAGATGTGCGCGGTGCCGGCCGTGGGCGGCATCTCGAAGGCCGCCTCTCCCGCGGTGAGCGTGACGGTCGGGCTCGCGACGATCGACCAGACGGGATCGCTCAGGATGCGGTCGTCGATGTCGATGCCGAAGGGGCAGTCCGTCGGGTTCAGCACCTGCTGCTCGGTGCAGCCCGCGAGGTAGAGGTCGAGCTGCGCCTGCACGCGGTCGACGAACGCCTGCGTCGGCTGCGCGTCGACGGTGACGGCGCCGCGCACGCCCGGTTCGGCGACGGCGATGACGTGCGGCGCCTGCAGCAGCTGCGAGTCGTACTCGAACTCGTAGGCGGCGGGGGCGATCGCGAGGTACGGCGTCGTCTGCGTGAAGTTCGTCAGCTCGTCCTCGGGCTTCGTCGCCCGGGTGTCGAGGGTGAGGTCGCCGACCGTGAACTGCGGCGAGTGCGCCGCGGTGACGTCGATGATCGCGAGCGGGCTCTCAGCGAAGGCCCAGCGGTTCAGCACCCCGTAGAGTGGCTCGATCGGCTTCACCTCGAAGGTGGTCTCGGCGATGGCGGTGTCGATGCGGTAGCTGACCGTGACCGAATGCGTGCCGTCGTCGTGGGCGACGTCGTCGACGATGCGCACGTCGGCCGGCCCTGCGTCGACGATGCCGGAGCGGAGCATGGCGGTGGAGACGTCGGTCGGCAGGCCGAGCGCCTCGAGGGCCTTCGCGTCGAGGGCGACGCCCGGGGTCGTGGCCGCGGTCGCGAGATCGTCGTCGGCGATGGCCGAGAGGTAGCGCTCGACGAAGTTCGAGGCGCCGTACACGGTCTGGTTCAGCCCGCCGAGCGCCGCGAGGAAGGCGCCCCCGAGCAGCGCACCCGCGCCGACCCAGCCGATGACGGCGAGCGGCGAGATGCGCCCGCGTGCTGCGTCCCGCTTCCCCACCCGGCCAGTCTATGGGCGGCCCTCCGGCGCAGACTGAGGATGTCCCGAGCCGGAGCCCGCCCGGCGTTAGGGTGGGAGCGCGCCCGGCGGGCGCCCCGCCGCGGTTCGACGCCGCGGCATCCGCATCCGAGCAGAGATCAGCGAGCCGAGACTCCCGTGCAGTCAGTCACCCTCACCCGCGAGCAGGCCGCGGTGTTCGAGGCGATCGAGCACACCCGCGAGCACGTCTTCGTCACCGGTCGCGCCGGCACGGGCAAGTCCACGCTGCTCAGCCATCTCAACTGGCACACCACGAAGCAGATCGTCATCTGCGCGCCGACCGGCGTGGCCGCGCTGAACGTGGGCGGCCAGACCATCCACTCGCTGTTCCGCCTGCCGATCGGAGTGATCGCCGATCACGCGATCGACCAGAACGACCAGGTGCGCAAGATCCTGAACGCCATGGACACGCTCGTCATCGACGAGGTGTCGATGGTGAACGCCGACCTCATGGACGCCATGGACCGGGCGCTGCGGCAGGCGCGGCAGCGGCAGGCCGAGCCGTTCGGCGGCGTGCAGGTGGTGCTGTTCGGCGACCCGTACCAGCTCGCGCCGGTGCCGGGCGATCTCGAGGAGCGGCGCTATTTCGCCGACACCTACCGCTCGATGTGGTTCTTCGACGCGAAGGTGTGGGGTGAGACCGCGCTGCGCATCTTCGAGCTCGGCGAGGTGCACCGGCAGAGCGACGACCGTTTCAAGTACATGCTGAACGCCGTGCGGCACGGCATGGTCACGGCGGAGATCGCCGGGGTGCTGAACGAGATCGGCGCCCGGCGGCCGCTGCCCGAGCAGGGCGCGATCACCCTCGCGACGACGAACGACACCGTGAACCGCATCAACCGCGCCCAGCTGAAGCGGCTGCCCGGCGAGGCGCTTGCGAACCCGGCCGAGGTCAACGGCGACTTCGGCGGGCGGACCTTCCCCGCCGATGAGCGGCTCGAGCTGAAGGTCGGCGCGCAGGTGATGTTCCTCCGCAACGACACCGCGGTCGGGCCCGACGGGCAGCGCTGGGTGAACGGCACGATCGGCACGGTCGTCTCGCTCGACGGCGAGGTGATCGTCGACATCGACGGCGAGGAGCACGAGGTCGAGCCGGTCACCTGGGAGAAGTACCGGTACCGCTGGGATCCGGCGGCGAAGAAGCTCGAGCGCGAGATCGTGGCGGAGTTCACGCAGTTCCCGCTGCGGCTGGCGTGGGCGGTCACCATCCACAAGTCGCAGGGGGCGAGCTACGACACGGCCATCGTCGACCTGGGATCACGGGTGTTCAGCCCCGGCCAGACGTACGTGGCGCTCAGCCGGCTGACGTCGCTCGAGGGGCTCTACCTGGCGCGCCCGTTGCGGCCGAGCGACATCATCGTCGACCGCGACGTGGAGCGCTTCATGTCGGGGGCGATGCGGCCGCAGCTCGGCGAGCAGCCGTCCGCGAAGTAACCGGCCAGGGTGGTTACCCTGCTTGGAATCAGGGATGCCTCGGGGGATCCCCTGACGGGCAGCGGCGCGCCGCCGGGGTAGAATCGCAGCGGACACAAGCTAGGGGGGCTGGTGGCTGAGCAACGGCTTTCTTCGCGCGCGCGGCGTTCACGGCGTCGCGGACGCCTCGCCGGGCTCGCCGCGATGATCGCCGCAGCCGCCCTCGTGCTCACCGCCTGCACCGGGGGTGGTCCCGATCCGGCCCGCAGCTTCGACGAACTCGACCGCACCCTGCCGGACTCCACCGTCGAGCAGCTGCAGGGCGTGCTCGAGGAGGCGGTGCGCCAGAGCGGATCGAGCGGCGGGATCGCCGGCGTCTGGGCGCCGTGGTCCGGCACCTGGCAGGGCGTAACCGGCACGACCGGTTTCGAGGATCATGCGCCGAAGGTCACGCCGCAGACGAAGTTCCGCCTGACGACGGGCACCACCGAGATCACCTGCACCGTGCTGCTGCGGCTCGCCGACGCCGGCGTCGTGGAGCTCGACGACCACGTCAGCACGTACGTCGACTCGACGCCCGGCATCGAGGGCATCACGCTGCGGCAGCTCTGCCAGCAGACCTCCGGCCTGGGCGACTTCTACCCGTCCCTCAAGGGGCACTTCGCGGCCAACCCGCAGCGCATCTGGAGCGAGACCGAGCTCATCTCGGGCGGCCTCGCCGCCGGCCGCGCCGCCGAGCCGGGCGAGAGCTGGTCGCCGTCGCAGGCCGGCGTCATGCTGCTCTCGCTCGCCCTGCGCAACGCGACGGGGCGGGACTGGAACTCGCTCGCCGAGGACTACGTCTTCGGCCCGCTCGGGATGGACGACACGACCCTCCCCGCGCCCGACGACGTCGACCACCACGGCATGCTCGGCGGCTACCTCGCGAAGCCCGGCCCCGACGGCGCCACCGACTGCACCGCGAAGTACGACGACTCGAAGCAGTCGAGCTCGATGGGCGGCGCCGCGGCCGGCGCCGTCACCACGCTGGCCGACGCGCAGGCGCTCAGCGAGGCCTTCGCCACCGGCGCGCTGCTCGACGAGCGCTTCGCGCGGGAGCAGTGGACCCTCGTCCCGATGAGCGGCGACGCGCCCGCCTGGCAGGGCTACGGCCTCGGCGGCGCGCAGTACGGCCCCATGCGCGGCATCGCCGGTGAGGGCCCCGGCGCGCTCACCGCCGCGTTCACCGACCCGAAGTCCGGGCTCACCGTGGTCGTCGCGCTGAACGACTCGACCTCGGGCGCCGACTTCGTCCGCGAGGTGGCGTTCGCGCTCGCCTCGATCGCCTCGAAGGCGGAGGCGGCGCCCGATCACGAACGCCCGATGGTCGAGCTGCCCTGGTCGCTCGACCAGGCGGAGACCAAGATGGCGGAGCTCGCGGTCTGCCCGGCCGAGGAGGTCGCGGCGGCGGAGTGAGGGCGGGCCATCCGTCGCTCGCTCGAAGAGGAGATGAGACCGATGTGCCGATGGCTCGCGTACTCCGGTGACCCCCTGCAGATCTCACGGGTGGTGCTCGATACGAAGCACTCGCTCGTGGCCCAGTCGCTGAACTCGCCGCTCGGCGCCGAGACGGTGAACGGCGACGGCTTCGGGCTCGGCTGGTACGGGCCGTCCCGCGACCCGGGCGACGCCCCGGCGGTGTTCCACAGCATCGAGCCGGCCTGGCACGACGAGAACCTGCGCGAGCTCGCGCAGGCCGTCGAGAGCCAGCTGTTCTTCGCCCATGTGCGGGCGGCGGCCGGGCCGCCCATCCAGCAGACGAACTGCCACCCCTTCCGGTACGGCCGGTGGCTCTTCATGCACAACGGGGCCATCGCGGGCTTCTCCGCGATGAAGCGGGAGCTCCTGCTCGAGGTCGCGCCGGAGTTCTTCCTCGGCATCCGCGGCACCACCGACTCGGAGCTCGTGTTCCATCTCGCGCTCACGTACGGGCTCATGGACGACCCGGTCGAGGCCATGGCCCGCACGCTGCGGCGCATCGAGGAGGCGGGTCGCGGGTACGGCGTCGCCGCCGCGGTGCAGGGCACCTTCGCGGTGACCGACGGGGCGACGGTCTGGGCGTTCCGCTACTCGAGCGAGCACCGCAGCCGCACGCTGTTCCACTCGGAGGACATCGATGTGCTGCGCGCCATGTACCCCGATTTCGAGCGCTTGCGCGTCTTCGGCACCCGCGCGCGGCTGATCGTGAGCGAGCCGCTCAACGACCTGCCGGGCGCGTTCATCGAGGTGCCCGAGTCGACTGCGGTCGTGGTGACCCCGGACGGCGCCTACGAGCACCAGCCGTTCCTCGCCCCCGTCTGACCGCCCCCAAACCACCGAGTTGCCCGACTTTCATGAAAGTCGGGCAACTCGGTGGTTCAGGGTGCGGGGGCGGCGGGATGCCGCGGGTCAGAGCCGGAGGTCGGGGTCGTCGCCCAGGGTACCGTCGCGGCCGAACTGCGGGGCGGCGCCGGGTGCGGCGTCGTGCACCTCGCCGCGCCAGGCGCCGGTCGGCGTCTCGCGGCGCTCGATGAACTCCTTGAAGTTCTGCAGGTCTCGCTTCACCATCACGTCGTCGAGCTGCAGCGCCGCGCCGGCCTTCTCGACGAAGCCCTCGGGCTCCCACTCCATGGTCAGCTCGACGCGGGTGCGCCCGTCGGCCTCGGGGCGGAAGGCGACCCGGCCGCGATGCGCGACCTCGCTCACGCTGCGCCAGGCGACGTGCTCGTCGGGCACCTGGTCGGAGATCTCGGCGTCGAACTCGCGGCGCACGCCGCCGAAGCTCACCACCCAGTGCGTCAGCGCGTCGTCGATCTGGGTGATCGAGTCGACGCCGCTCAGGAACTCGGGGAACGACTCGAACTGCGTCCACTGGTCGTAGGCGGTGCGGACCGGCACGTCCACGTCGATGTCGGCGGTGATCGTGGTGCTCATCTCGGCACTCCTCTCGTCGGTGTTCGGTTCGTCAGCGACGGTACGGACGCCGGCTGAGGAAGCCGAGGGGCTTGCGGATGCCGGGGCGAGCGGGTAGCGCGCGAGGCATCCGTTCCCTTGTTCCACTCCCCTGAAACACCGAAACCCCGAGTTGCCCGACTTTCATGGAAGTCGGGCAACTCGGGGTTCTGATGTCTGCTGGACCGGGTCGGCGGCTCAGACGCCGCGGCGACCCGCGATCGCTCGGATCAGCCAGCTGATCACGGCGATCGCCAGCAGCACGAGTCCCACCCACAGCAGGAAGTTCAGCGACTGCACGAGTCCGCCGGTGATCGCCAGGATGATGGCGATGATGACGATGATGATCAGCAGGATGTTCATTGGAACCCCTTCCTCGGGACGGCGCATCCGACGTGAATGCCCGATGGCAACGAGTCCAAGCTAGGGGAGTTCCGACGAGGCCCTCTGGGGGTTGACGCGGACGCTTCAGACGTGCAAATGCGCGGGAATCCGGGGGAGGCGGCCCGTTTGTCGCGGCTGCCGCCGAGTGTCAACCCCCTGCAGCGGCGTCCCCCGCGCTGCCTACCGTTGGTGCGTACATCGAGCAACGACGACGAAGATCGCCGAGGAGGAGACCATGGCACGCACCACGACCCTCATCGACCCCACCACGAAGCACCCACGGGGTCCATTTCCGAGGCAGGAGCAATCCGCGCCCGGGGTGACGGCCGACATGACCCCGAAGCCGGACCACGGCGAGGAGAGTTACCGCGGCTCGGGGCGCCTGCAGGGGCGCCGCGCGCTCATCACCGGAGGCGACTCGGGCATCGGCCGAGCGACCGCGATCGCGTTCGCCCGGGAGGGCGCCGACGTCGCGATCGGCTACCTGGAGTCCGAGCACGCCGACGCCGAAGAGACCGCCCGCTGGATCGAGGACGCCGGCAGCCAGGCGCTGCTGCTGCCGGGGGACCTGCGCTCGGAAGCGCACTGCGAGCAGATGATCGAGCGGGTGAGCTCGACCTTCGGGGGCATCGACCTGCTCGTGCTGAACGCGGCGCACCAGCGCGACCGCGGCGGCATCGACGAGATCCCGACCGACGACTTCGAGACCGTCATGCGGGTGAACCTGTTCGCCCCGGTCTTCCTCGCGCGGGCCGCCGTGCCGAAGCTGCGCCCGGGATCGAGCATCATCACCACCGCGTCGATCCAGGGATTCGACCCCTCCTCCCGGCTCGTCGACTACGCCATGACGAAGGCGGCGCTCGTCGCGTTCACGAAGGCGCTCGCCGAGGAGCTCGGGCCGCGGGGCATCCGCGTCAACGCCGTGGCGCCGGGCCCGATCTGGACGCCGCTGATCCCCGCGACCGGATGGCCCGACAAGCTGCCGCAGTTCGGCAAGAACACGCCGTTGGGCCGCGCCGGGCAGCCCGCCGAGCTCGCCGGCGCGTACGTCTACCTGGCGTCGGAGGACGCCTCCTACGTCTCGGGCGCGGTCCTGCCGGTCACCGGCGGGCGCGGCCTCTGACGGGGGACGGCGATGCCGCGGCTGCGCCGGGTCCAGCCGTACACCTCACCCGGCTACCAGCGGCGGCGGCGCGGCTCCGGCTTCGAGTACCGGCACGCCGACGGCGGGCTCGCCGGGCGCGCCGAGCGGCGGCGCATCGAGGAGCTCGCGATCCCGCCGGCCTGGACCGACGTCTGGATCGCGGAGGCCCCGAACGCGCACATCCTCGCGGTCGGGGTCGACGCGGCTGGGCGCCGACAGTACCGCTACCACCCGGCCTGGCGGGAGCGGCAGGACGCCGAGAAGTTCGAGCGGATGACGGAGCTCGCCCGCGTGCTGCCCGATGCCCGCCGCTCGGTGCGGCGGCAGCTCGCGGCCGAGGGGCGCGGGCGGGAGCGTGCGCTCGCCGCGGCCTTCCGCACGCTCGACCTCGGGGCGCTCCGCGTCGGCGGCGAGGAATACCTGCTCGCCGCCCGCACGCGCGGCCTGACGACGCTGCTCATGCGGAACGCGAGTGTCGACGGGGAGCTCGTTCGGCTGCGGTTCCGGGCGAAGGGCGGAGCGCTGCACCGGATCGAGCTCGCCGACGCGGGTCTCGTCGGCTTCGTCGAATCCGGGGCGGATGCGCGGCCGAGTTCGCGGCTCTTCAGCTGGCGGGCGGAGGCGGCGGCCCGCTCCGCGCTGCGGGCCATCACCGCGAGCGAGGTGAACGACGACATCCGGGAGCGCACGGGCGGCGACTTCACGGCCAAGGACTTCCGCACCCTGCGCGGCACGCTCGCCGCCGCCGAGCACCTGGCCGCCGAGGGACCGCTCGGCACGAAGCGGGCGCGGAGCGCGGCGATCCGGGGCGCGTACGTCGCGGCATCCGAGGTGCTGCACAACACGCCCACGATCGCGAAGTCGAGCTACGTCGATCCGCGCGTCGTGCGCGCCTACGAGTCCGGCTTCGTGCTCGAGACGAGCCGACGCCCCGAGGCGGCGCTCGTCGCCCTCCTCGAGGAGGAGCGCGTCGACGAGGCGGGGTGAGGCGGGAAACCCTGTCAACCCCGTGCGGAACCGCGGCGGCTCGCCGAGCATGGGGCCCATGACCTCGATCTGGGATGCCTCGGCCGTGCCGCAGTCGGACACCGGGCAGGGACCGCCGCCCGAGGAGTGCGACGTCGTCGTGATCGGTGCCGGCGTCGTCGGCGTGAGCGCGGCGGTGCGGCTCGCCCGCGCGGGCCGGCGGGTCGCGGTCATCGCCGACGGAGAGCCGGGCGGCGGCACCACCGGGCGCTCGACCGGCAAGCTGACCCTGCTGCAGGGCACCCGGCTCAGCCAGGTGCGTCACGGAGCGTCCGAGGCGGTGGCCGCCGCCTACCTCGAGGCCGGGCGGGTCGGTCTCGACTGGCTGGCGGCGCTCGGGCTGCCGCAGGGCGACGCCTGGCGCACCGCGCCGGCGTACACGGCCGCGACCACCGAGGAGGGGGCGGCGAAGGTGCAGGCGGAGTTCGAGACCGCGAGCGCGCTCGGACTCCCGGTGCAGCGGGCGGATGCCTTGGAGTCGCCCTTCCCGGCCGAGCTGGTCGTGCGGCTCGACGGGCAGGTCATGGCCGACCCGATGGTGCTCGTCGCACGGCTCGTCCAGGAGGCGACGGCCGCCGGGGCGGTCTTCGTCACGAGGTGCCGAGTGACCCGGGTGGAGGTCGACGGCGATCACGTCCACCTCACCACCGAGCGCGGGGCGGTGCGGGCCGGCCACGCGATCGTCGCGACCGGCAGCCCCATCGTCGACCGCGGCGGCGACTTCGCACGCCTCAAGGCCTCGCGCTCCCGGGTCGCCGTGTTCCGGGCGCCCGGCGCCGTGCTGCGGGGCATGCACCTGACCGTTGACGCCGAACCCCGCTCGCTGCGCCCCGTCACCCGCGACGGGGTGGACTATCTGCTCGCGGCCGGATCGGCCTCGGTCGTCGGCCGCGCGCACTCGACCGCCGCGCTCGCCGAGGAGCTGCGGGCCGCCGTGATCGAGCGTTTCCCCGACGCGGAGCCGGTGGCGGAGTGGGCGGCGCAGGACTACGAGTCGCTCGACGGCGCGCCGTACGCGGGCCCGGTCGGCGGCTCCGGCCGCATCCACGTCGCGACGGGCTTCGGCAAGTGGGGGCTCACGGTCGGCGCCGCCGCAGCGCTCGCCGTCGCCGACGGCATCCTGGACCACCGTCCGGACTGGGCGGACCGGCTCTTCGACCGCCGTCCGACGCTCGGCGGCGCCGCCACCGCGATCAGCTGGAACGCGCAGGTCGCCGGGCGCCTCGTGGGCGGTCTCGCGGCGAGCGCCGTGATCGGCGATCGACCTCCGGCGGAGGGGGAGGGCCGGGTCGAGGTGGACGGCGTGCACCCGGTCGCGGTGAGCCGGGTCGACGGCACGGTGCGGAAGGTCTCGGCGATCTGCACCCACCTCGGCGGGGTGCTCGCGTGGAACGACGCGGAGTGCAGCTGGGACTGCCCGCTGCACGGGTCGCGCTTCACCGCCGACGGTCGTCGCCTCGAGGGGCCGGCCGAGCGCGATCTCGAACCGCGCGGGTGACGGTCGTGCGGCATCCCGCGCGCGCCTTCCATATCGTCCAGGAGCTGTCAATCCCTTGGGCGTTCGCGCGGGGGGATGCGACCGTGGAGTGGTCGGCGCCGAACGGGCGCCGAAGGGCGAACCGACATCGAGGGGAGACCGACCATGGGACTCGGAGACAAGGCCAAGCACGCCGCTGAGGAGCTCGCCGGCAAGGCGAAGCAGGGCATCGGCAAGGCGACCGGCAACGAGGAGCTCGAGGCCGAGGGCCGCGCGGACGAGGCGAAGGCCGATCTCAAGCAGGCCGGAGACAAGGCCAAGGATGCCGGCAATGACGTGAAGGACGCCTTCACGGGTCGGGACTGACGGCAACGTACGAGGCCCGGGACGACCGCAGGTCGCCCGGGCCTCTGCCGTCGGCCGGGCCGACCAGGACGCACGCACGATGAGCATGTACCCAGGGGAGGAGACGACATGCCCAAGCAGACACTCGAAAGCCCGCAGGACCTCCTGCACTTCCAGCTCCGCACGGCGATGACGATGGAGAACGACTCGCTCGCGGCGCTCCAGGAGCTCGCGGGGGCGGTGAAGAGTGCGGAGATCCGCAAGCTCTTCAAGCACCACCAGGACGAGACGAAGGAGCAGATCGCCAATCTGCAGCAGGCGTTCCGCCTGCTCGAGTTCAAGGAGTCCACGGCACCGTCGCCGAGCACGAAGGGCATCAGCAAGCAGGCCGCGTCGCTGCTCGAGCGCAGCGCACCCAAGCTCCGAGACCAGGTGGCGCTCGCGAGCGCGCTGGGCAACGAGCACTACGAGATCTCGGCCTATGAGGGCCTGATCATCCCGGTCGCCGCCATGGGTGCGACCGAGGTCGAGCAGCTCCTCCGGGCGAACCTGGAGCAGGAGCAGCACACCAGCGAGGAGCTGCGAAAGACCCTGCAGACGCTCGTCGGCTGAGCCGCCGACCCACCACCGACGTGCCCGACTTCCATGGAAGTCGGGCACGTCGTGTCGTAGAATGGTGCTTGCGAAGGGCACTAGCCCCGAGAAGTTGGCCTGGCAGTCTTCCGGACGGTATGACGAGCCAGGCCCGCGCAGTTAAGTCAGCCGTCGCGTGCCCCGGACCAGCGGTGCTGCGCGTTTCAGCCAGTCCCCGCCGCTCTGGTAGCACCAGGCGACAGCGTCGCTCACCCACAGCAATGGGCGCTCCTGCGGCGCCGCGTGTTCATAGCGGAGTCCGTCGAGGTAGTTGTTCCGGACCAGAGCATTGCGAACGATTCGTCGGTCTGCGTCTGCGACGGAGTCGTCTCGCTCCATGCACAGGCGTGTTGCGCCGGACGAGGCGAGGTCATCGACCAGGGCGTCGAGGCAGAGCTTCCGTGCAGCTCGGTCCGTCAGACCCGTCGCGGTGTAGAGCTGGACGCTGACGCCGAGCGACTGCATCCTCGAGAGAAGCGATCTCCGGGATGAATCGCTTTCGCGGACGAAGTGGATCCGCCGCTGGCCGCGACGCACGAGCTGCCGGAGTTCCTTCTCTGTCGCGATGACGTCGTGCTCGGTGACTGCGGCCGCAGCGATGTAGTAGCCACGCGCCTTCGACTCGTCGATGAAGACATGGGATCGGGCGTCGAAGACGGTCACGAGTCAACGGTAGCGGGGGATGCAAGGTGGGCAGCAGTGAGGATGCCAGCTTTGCCCTGAATACGCGACTGTGTGGTCGATTCGGGAAGTGGTGCGGGATTTCGGGATTCCAGATTCATGCTCAAGAATGGACCTCGGACGACGACCGCGCGATCTGCTCGGGCGTCGCGGGTGATCGGTGGAGGGGGCCATGGCCGGCAGCAGCATGCGCTCCCCGTGGACTCGTCCGCTCGACATCGAGACGGCGGGGCCGATGCGCCCGTTCGCTCGTCGCGCCGACCTCTTCGCGTTCCTCGTGTCGAGCGTCGCGCTCGCGCTCATCTCGGCGCTCATGTGCGCGGAAGGCGATCATCTGCGGGCCTCGGTGCTGGCGACGAGCCTCTCCGCGGAGACGGTCGACACCGTCGCGGCGCATGCGGTTGCGGCGCCGGCCGTGATCGCCGTCGGCATGTTCCTGCTCGGGCTGCTGCGGCTCGCCGCGGGCCGGCGCGCCTGGTCGTGTCCAGGCGTGGGGGTGCTGTTGATGCTGGTGAACTACCTCGTCTGCGGCACCATTCTCGCGTTCTGATTCCTCGCCGATAGGTCAGTGAGAACTGTATAGTCAGTGCATGCTGACGCTTGCGACCCGTCTCGACGTGCTGACCCGCCTGGGGCGGGCGATGGCCGACCCGACCCGCTCGCGCATCCTGCTCTCCCTGCTCGAACGCCCGGGATACCCGGCCGAGCTCGCGCGCGAACTCGAGCTGACCCGCACGAACGTCTCGAACCACCTCGCCTGCCTCCGCGGCTGCGGGCTCGTCGTGGCGGCGCCCGAGGGGCGTCGCACCCGCTACGAGATCGCCGACCCGCACCTCGCCCGGGCCATCGGAGAACTGGTCGAGACGGTGCTCGCCGTCGATGACGGGGCGCCCTGTCTCGACGCGCACTGCGAGGTGCCGCTCTGCTGCGGCCCCGGCGCCGCATGAGCGAGGAGTGCTGCGGCCCCGCGGACGACGACACGGGCGTCGACCACCAGGCGGATGCCTCGCGGCCGCCGTGGTGGCGCGATCCGGCGTTGCTCCCCTCTGCCGTCTCAGGGCTCGCCCTCGTCGCGGGCACCGCGCTCGACTGGTCCGGCCTCGGCATCCCGGGTCTCGTGCTGCAGTGGCTCGCGCTGCTCGCCGGCGCGTGGGCTTTCGTGCCTGGTGCGGTGCGGCGTCTGCTGCGGGGCCGGCTCGGCGTCGGGCTGCTGATGACGATCGCGGCGACCGGGGCCGTGCTGCTCGGGCACGTCGGCGAGGCCGCCGCGCTCGCCTTCCTCTTCTCGCTCGCCGAGGCGCTCGAAGACCGCGCGATGGACCGCGCCAAGGAAGGCCTGCGCGCGCTGCTGGCACTCGTGCCCGGGCGCGTGCGGGTGCTCCGCTCGGGCGAGGAGGGCCTCATTCCGGCGGCCCAGTTGCGTGTCGGCGACCTCCTGCTCGTCGGCGCCGGCGAGCGCATCGGCACCGACGGCGTCGTAGTCGAGGGGCGGTCGGCCGTCGATGCCTCCGCGGTCACCGGTGAGTCGATCCCGGTTGCGATCGGTCCAGGCGATGCGGTGCCCGCGGGCGCCGTGAACGGCGCCGGCACGGTCCGCATCGAGGCGGCCGCCGACGGTCGCGACAACTCGCTCACGCAGATCGTCGCCCTCGTCGAGCAGGCGCACGCGCGCTCGGGCGAGCGGGCGCGCCTCGCCGACCGCATCGCGCGCCCCCTCGTGCCCGCGGTGCTGGTGGTGGCGGCCCTCGTCGCCCTGTTCGGATTCCTCGTCGGTGATCCCGGCACCTGGGTGGAGCGCGCGCTCGTGGTGCTCGTCGCGGCCTCCCCGTGCGCGCTGGCGATCGCCGTGCCGGTCACGGTCATCAGCGCGATCGGCGCGGCCTCGAAGCTCGGCGTCGTCGTGAAGTCGGGCGAGGCCTTCGAGCGGCTCGGGACGATCCGATGCCTCGCCATCGACAAGACGGGCACGCTCACGCGCAACGAGCCGACCGTCGTCGACGTGCGGGTCGCCCGAGGCTGCGATCGCGACCGCGTGCTCACCCTCGCCGCCGCGCTCGAGGCGGGCAGCACGCATCCGCTCGCCGCGGCCGTCACCGCTGCGGCGCCCGTGCCGGCCGGGAGCGGCGGGTTCGGTGAACGTCGAGCGAGCGAGGTCGTCGAGGATGCGGGGCACGGGATCGCCGGTCGCGTCGATGGCGTGCGCGTGCGGGTCGGCGGCGTCCGCTGGCTCCCACCGGCCGAGCTGCAGGCGGATGCCGAGGCGATGGCCGCGGCCGGCATGACCGTCGTCGTGGTCGAACTCGACGGGGAGGTCGCCGGACTCCTCGGCGTGCGCGACGAGCTCCGGCCGGAGGCCGCGGAGGCGATCCGCATGCTCGCCGAGCAGGGCATCGACGCGGTCATGCTCACCGGCGACGACGGGCGTACGGCGCGGGCGCTCGCCGCGCAGGCGGGCATCGCCGAGGTGCGCGCCGAGCAGCTGCCCGCCGACAAGGCCGCCGCCGTGCAGGCGATGCTTGCCGAGCGGCCCACCGCCATGGTCGGCGACGGCATCAACGACGCCCCCGCGCTCGCGACGGCGACGGTCGGCATCGCGATGGGGGTGCACGGATCCGCGGCGGCGGTGGAGTCGGCGGACGTCGCGTTCATGGGGCACGACCTGCGGCTCCTCCCCGTCGCTTTCGCGCACGCCCGTCGCGGCCGGCGCATCATGACGTGGAACATCGGGCTCGCGCTCGCGATCATCGTCGTGCTGTTCCCGCTCGCGCTGTTCGGCGTGCTCGGACTCGCGGGCGTCGTCCTCGTGCACGAGGTGGCGGAGCTCGTGGTGATCCTCAACGGCATCCGGGCGGCCCGCCGCCCCCGCGCGCTCAGCCGGGCTTGAGGGACCGCCCGGTCCGGTTTGGAGGCCATGGTCAACGAGAGCGCCGAGGCGCTTCGCCGTGGCACTCTCGAACCATCAAGGATTCCGGGCAGGCCGCCCGGGATGAGCGCGCGGGCCGCGGTCGCACCGCCCCTGAAGTTGGGCTGATGCAGTTGTGAAAATGGGGCAGTGTCGTTGCGTCCCTGCTAGAAGTGGAAGCACACACCCACCGCGGAAGCTACATGTTGCGCGCTGACGAAGACCCGATTCAGATCGTGCCCTACGACCGCACGTACGCGCGCGCCGATTTCGATTGCGGCGAGGTGTCTGTGAACCGCTGGCTACAAGAGAACGCCACCCAATCAGAGAAGCGGGGTACCACGCGCACCTTCCTCGCCGTGCGCGACGGTGTCGTCCTCGGCTACTACTGCACAAAGACGTACGAGCTGACACCCGACGAGCATGCCGCCACGTTTGGCCTCGGCTCCAGCAAGTACCCGGTACCTGCCGTACTCATCGCTCAGCTCGGGGTGACCAAGGCTGAGAGTGGAACCGGGCTCGGGACTCGCCTTTTGGTTGACGCGCTGCAACGCATTCTGGGGGTGAGCTTTGACGTCGGGTTCCAACTCGTGATCGTCGATGCACTGAGTCTCGACGTCAGCGCCTTCTACCGAAAACTCGGCTTCCAGCCCTTCGAAGACCATCCGCTTCGACTGTTCATGACCGTGGCAAATCTCCGAGCAACCTTCGAAGCAGCTGAGTAACCCTTCACGCCAGTCAGCCACCCTGCTAATGTACACACGACGTACGTACATATTGTTCTACGTGGATGTGTAAGGAAACGCCGCCTTGAAGACCGAACGCCTGAATCTCCGCATCTCAGAGGAGTCCCGCTTTATGCTGACTGCCGCAGCAGAGCTGCAGCAGCAGGACGTCACCTCATTCGTTCTCGGAGCCGCCATGGAGCGTGCCCGCGAAGTCCACCTCCAGGACACCCTTCTCAAGCTCACCCCGCACGAGGTGAATCAGATCGACCAAGCCCTCAGCGAACCGGCGGCTGCTTCGAAGCCCCTTGCTGACCTCGTCCGAAGGGTCCGGGCGGCCCAAGAGGCTGGAGCACTGTCCCGCTGACGCATGAGCATCTTGGGGCCCGGAGCCGTTGGCTCCGGGCCCCTTACGCTCGCCGTGTGTTCTTACGTTCGCCGGGTGTTCGGATATTCCCATCCTGCGCTCGCCACCAGGACCGGTGGCGAAGTCTGTAGGCGACTGGCAGGCCGATGGGCGCCAGGTAGTTGATTCATCGACTGTGGCTTTCAGTAGCAAGCCCTCTGGCACCGGCAGCCAGATCGTCGATATCGAAGGCGAGTTCGTTGGCGGTACGGTGTGCGCTAGCTCCATCGAGATCGTCCGTGATGCTGATGGCGAAGCTCGAGCTGTTGATTCCGTCTCCTGGATTCCTCGTCAGGTTCTTATTCCCTTGGGACTTTCCCGGGCGGACCTGCTGCGATGTGGAGCAGGCCCGCCCATTGGTTCTACGGGTTGATCGGCTGCCTGCCGAAGTCTCGCGAGGCGCCGGCGTCGTCCTCGTGCACGAGGTGGCGGAGGTCGTGGTGATCCTCAACGGCATCCGGGCGGCCCGCCGCCCCCGCGCGCTCAGCCGGGCTTGAGGGACCGCCCGGTCCGGTTTGCTATCTTGGCGAGGACCCCGACCCCAGGGAGCCCCGGTGCCGACGCCCTCGACCGCGCTCGTGCCGCTGCGTGCGGCGCTGCTCGCGATGCTGCTCGTCGTCGGGACGTGCGCGGCACTGCTGTTCGGGCACGCGCTCGAGGCGGGGCACGCCGGGCCGGCGGCCCATGGCTCCAGCCTGAGCGCGCCGGCGGCGTACGGGGGCGTCGCGGTCGAGGCCTCCTCGTCGCCGGCGGCGCCCGACAGCAGCGGTGACGGGCTGCTGGCCCTCTGCCTCGGCGTCGGCTGCGCGATCGTGCTGCTGCTGGTCGGCCCTCGTCTGCGCGCCGCACCGGTGCTGCTCGCGCGTCGATCCGTCCGCCTCCAGCGGCGCACGCCCCAGCGCCCGCCCGCGGGTCCGGCACCGGCGGTGGCGCTGGACGCGCTCGGCATCAGTCGGACCTGAGCCGCCCGTCGATGCCGCGCCGGCGAGCCGAGTTCGCTTGCCCCTCCGGGCCTCCGCCCGTCCCGCTTCCGCACGTCGCGCGCGCCTCGCCGCGCCATCCCTCCGAAGGACCCGCCATGTCATCGCACGCCACCGCCCCCGGCCGACGCAGTCGTCGGGTGCTCTGGATCAACCTCGCCCTCGTCGGCGCCTTCCTCGTCGTCGTCGGCCTCGCCTTCGCCCTGCTGCGGCCCGGCGGGGCGTCGCCCGCCCCCGGCGCCGCGGAGACCCCGGGCGCGAGTGCGGTCCCCATGGTCCGCGACGACAGCCACGTGCTCGGCGAGCCCGGCACGAGCGGGGTCACCGTGGTCGAGTTCCTCGACTTCGAGTGCGAGGCGTGCGGGGCGTTCTATCCGCTCGTCGAGTCGCTCCGCGAGCAGTACGCGGGCGAGGTGACCTTCGTCGCGCGGTACTTCCCGCTCGACGGCCACCGCAACTCGAAGACGGCGGCGGTCGCCGTCGAGGCCGCCGCGCAGCAGGGCGCGTTCGAGGCCATGTACGCGAAGCTCTTCGAGACCCAGGCGGCCTGGGGTGAGCAGGCCGAGTCGAAGGCGCCGCTCTTCCGCGAGTACGCGGCGGAGCTCGGGCTCGACCTGGCGGCGTACGACGCGGCTGTCGCCGATCCCGCGACGCTCGAGCGCGTGCAGTCGGACCAGGCCGACGGCTACGCGCTCGGTGTGCAGGGCACGCCGACGTTCTTCATCGACGACCGGATGGTGCAGTTGCAGAGCTACGACGATCTCGGCCTCGCCATCGAGGCTGCGCTCGAGACGCGCGAAGGAGACAAGGGTGTGGGCTGAACTTATCGCGCATTAAGGTCAGGAGCTGAATCTGCCTGGCCCGGACTGCCTCCGTCGCCGGCGGGCCCGCCTCGGAACGCGATCGAACTGAGCAGCGAGCTCAGGGCGGCCAGGGCGCCGACGGAGGCGAGCTGAACCGGATCGACCTGCAGGATGCCGGTCACCCCGGCCCCGAACGTGCCGATCGCGGCCTGCGCGAAGGTCGCGATCGCACGGTCGGCGGCATCGATCCAGAACTGCGCATCGGCGTACTTCGAGGTCACGGTCGGCTCCAGGGGGCTCGGCGGCGGGGGCGTGGTGACGGGGCTCGGTCTTCCGGGTCTGCGCCCGGGTCGGGCGCGAGCTCGTCGCGGAGCTCGTCGCGGAGCTCCTCATGCAGTTCGTCGTGCAGCCGCTCGTGGTCGTCCTCGACCTGGCGGCGCAGCCGGCGCACCGAGGCATCCGTGCGCTCCATGAATCCCGGCAGGGTGCCGAGCGCCTCGATGAGCGCCACCACCCGGCGCAGCCACGGCCAGAGCCGCACGAGCAGCCGGATCACGAGCACGAGCGCGGCGGTGCCGAGGGCGAACTGCAGCAGGTCGATCCCCTCGAGCCAGTCGCCGAGGACGGCGAGCCAGTCGGGGGAGATGGGGTCGGTCATGCGGTCCTCCGTTCTTCGGGTCATGGGGTGAGGCGGGCGGGGGTGCGGTTCAGCGTCGGCGGGCGTGGCGGGGCGCGGGGTCGTGGCAGCCGCGGGGGCAGCGCAGCTCGTAGCCGCACGGGCCGAGCATCGCCTTCGTGCCACGCCGGCACTTCGCGCAGCACGGGGTCGGCTCGGCGGTCGCGTCGAGGTAGGCGATGATGCGCTCGAACTCGAGGTCGCGCATCGCGGTGATGGTCTTGTCGGGGATGCGGTTCATCCGTAGCTCCGTTCGGTCGATCCTGCATTGCACGAGTGCAATTCAATTGCGTGAGATCAATATGAAGGATGCCTTGCGCGAATGCAAGCCGATTGCGGCGCGTCGTCATCCGCCGTACGCTGGAGCCCGTGAATGAGCGGATGCGGTGGAGCGCCTACCTCGAGGCGACGGGCGACGGCGTGCGGAACAGTGAGATCGCGCGCCGCGTCGGCGTCGACCCGGCGACAGTCGGGCGGTGGCGCAGCGGCACGACCGACCCGAACCCCAGGCAGGTCGTCGCGTACGCGCGCGCGTTCGGGCGGCCGCCCGTCGAGGCGTTGATCGCCGCCGGGTACTTGACCGCCGAGGAGGCGGAGGTGCCGGTCGCCGTCGCGCCCGCCGATCCGCTCGCCGCCGTCTCGACGGGGCGGCTGCTCCGCGAGGCGCTGCGCCGGGTCGAGGCGGATGCCGACGCCGGTGTCGGCGGCCACGCCGAGGATGACTACGAGTTCACGCCGCAGCCACCGTCGCCCGACGACTACCGCCTCGCGGCGCGAACGGGTAGGCGCAAGTAGCAGGACCGTATCGGGGGATCGGGTGAGGGCATTGGTTCGGGTGGCGGCCGCGCTCGGCGTGCGCCTGCACGCCACCCACCTCGACGAGCAGACGCTCGGCCTCTACTCGCCCGACGAGCAGCGCATCTACTTCGACATCCGGCTCACGCCGAACGAACGGCGAGTGACGATCGCGCACGAGCTCGGTCACGCCTACTACGGCCACGACCACTCCAATCCGAAGCACGAGCGGCAGGCCGAGGTGTTCGCCGCCGAACTCCTGATCGACCCCGAGGAGTACGCCCGGCTCGAACGGGTCGATCCCGACCAGCACCGTCTCGCCGACGATCTCGGCGTGACCGTCGAGCTCATCCGCACCTACGAGCGGCACTGCCTCGAACGGGTGCGCGGCGTCACCTATGCCCGGCCGCGGATGGGCGCCGGCCAGTGGGAGTACCGCGGCGTACACCCGGACGCGGAGTCGGCGGGCACCGAACCGCGCTAGCGGACACCTGGCGAGCCCGGTGCGCCGCCGGGACGCTCAGGCCTGAGGCGCGAAGCGGCGCGGTTCGTGCGTGCGCGCGACGAGGTCGCGCAGCGATTCGAGCGAACCACCCACGAATCCAGCCGTGCGGGCCTGCACGAGCAGGTTGCCGAGCGCGGTCGCCTCGACCGGGCCGGCGAGCACCGGCACCCCGGCACGGTCGGCCGTTCGCTGGCAGAGCAGGGCGTTCTGCGCGCCGCCACCGACGAGGTGGATGGTGCGCAGCTCGAGTCCGCCGAGCCGGGCGGCGGTCGCCGCGGCATCCGCGAACGCCTGGGCGAGCGACTCGACGATCGAGCGTGCGATCTCGGCCCGGGTCCGTGGCGCGGCGAGTCCGTGCTCGGCGCACCACGCGCCGATCCGCGCCGGCATGTCGCCGGGCGGCAGGAAGCGCGGGTCGTCGACGTCGAAGACCGGTACGGAGCCCGCGGGCACCTCGGCGGCGGCCGCGAGCAGCGCAGGCAGCTCGACCGAGTGCCCCTCGCGTTCCCAGCCCCGCACCGTCTCGCTCAGGATCCACAGGCCCATCACGTTGTGCAGCAGGCGCACCCGGCCGTCGACGCCGCCCTCGTTCGTGAAGTTCGCGGCGAGCGCCTCGGGCGTGCGCACCGGGTGCTCCACCTCGACCCCGACGAGACCCCAGGTGCCGCAGGAGATGTACGCCGCGGCATCCGCCCGCATCGGCACGGCGACGACGGCCGACGCCGTGTCGTGCGAGCCGACGGCGACGACGTCGGCCGCGCCGCCGAGCGAGTCGGCGACCGCGGGCAGCAGCGCGCCGACGCGCTCGCCGGGGGCGATGAGCGGCGGCAGGAGCTCACGGAGCCCGGCCGGCAGCCCGACTCCGGCGATGAGGGCGTCGTCCCAGGCCTGTGCAGACCAGTCGAGCAGCCCCGTCGTCGACGCGTTCGTGAGCTCGGCCCGGGCCTCGCCGGTGAGCCAGTAGGCGAGCAGATCGGGCACGAGCAGCGCCCGATCGGCGAGCGCGAGCACCTCGGTGGGCTCGGCCGCGAGCTGGTAGAGCGTGTTGAACGGCAGGAACTGCAGGCCGTTCCTGGCGAACAGTTCGGCGTGCGGCATCCGCTCGTGCACCGCAGCCACGCCGCGCGCGGTGCGCTCGTCGCGGTAGTGGAACGGGATGCCGAGCAGGCGGCCCTGCCGCAGCAGCCCGTAGTCGACCGCCCAGGAATCGATGCCGAGACTCGCGATCTCGGGCTCGAGGCGGAATGCCTCGCGCAGCCCCGCGAGCACGTCGCCGTAGAGGCCGAGCAGGTCCCAGTGCAGCCCGTCCCCGGCGAACAGCGGGGTGTTCGGGAAGCGCGCGACCGTCGTCGCCTCGAGCGCGTCGGGGCCGACCCGGCCGAGCACGACCCGCCCGCTCGTGGCGCCGAGATCGACGGCCGCGACCGTGCCGGCCGGCCGCGGCGCGCCGGCGCGCCCTCCGTTCATCGCAGGAAGGCGGCGGCGACGCCCGAGTCGACGGGGATGTGCAGGCCGGTGGTGCGGCTGAGCTCAGGGCCGGTGAGCACGTACACGGCGTCCGCGACGTTCTCGGGCACGACCTCGCGCTTGAGGATCGTGCGGTTCGCGTAGAACTGGCCGAGGTCCTCCTCGTCGACGCCGTAGGTCGCGGCGCGGTTCGCGCCCCAGCCGGAGGCGAAAATGCCCGAGCCGCGCACGACGCCGTCGGGGTTGATGCCGTTGACGCGCACACCGTGCTCGCCGAGCTCGACCGCGAGGAGGCGCACCTGGTGCGCCTGGTCGGCCTTCGTCGCCGAGTAGGCGACGTTGTTCGGCCCGGCGAACACCGAGTTCTTCGAGGAGATGTAGACGATGTCGCCGCCGAGCTTCTGGTCGATGAGCACGCGGGCGGCCGCCTTCGACACGAGGAAGGAGCCCTTGGCCATGACGTCGTGCTGCAGGTCCCAGTCGGCCTCGGTGGTCTCGAGCAGCGGCTTCGAGAGCGAGAGCCCCGCGTTGTTCACGACGAGGTCGACGCCGCCGAAGGCGAGCACGGCGGTGTCGATCGCGGCCTGGACGGCGTCGGCGTCGGCGACGTTCGCGGCGACGCCGATCGCGACGTCGGTGCCGCCGAGCTCGGCGGCCGCAGCACGCGCCTTCTCGAGGTCGAGATCGGCGACGACGACGCAGGCGCCCTCGGCGGCGAGCCGGGTGGCGATGGCCTTGCCGATGCCGCTGGCCGCGCCGGTGACGAACGCGATCCGGCCCTGGTGCGACTTCGGCTTCGGCATCCGCTGCAGCTTCGCCTCTTCGAGCGCCCAGTACTCGATGCGGAACTTCTCCGCGTCGGAGATCGGGGCGTAGCTCGACACCGACTCCGCGCCGCGCATCACGTTGATCGCGTTCACGTAGAACTCGCCCGCGACCCGGGCGGTCTGCTTGTTCGCCCCGTAGGAGAACATGCCGACGCCTGGCACGAGCACGATGAGCGGGTCCGCGCCGCGCATCGCCGGGGTGCTCCCTGAGCCCGTCGAAGGGTTGCTCGCGTGCGCCTCGTAGTACGCGCGGTAGTCGGCACGGTACGCCTCGTGCAGCTCCGCGAGGCGGGCCAGCTGCTCCTCGAGGCTCGCGGTGGCGGGCAGGTCGAGGAGGAGCGGCTTCACCTTGGTGCGCAGGAAGTGGTCGGGGCAGCTCGTGCCGAGCGCCGCGAGCGCGGGTGCCTTCTCGGAGGCGAGGAAGTCGAGCACCGCCGAGGAATCGGTGTAGTGCCCGATCATCGGCTTCTCGCTCGACGCGATCCCGCGGATGGCGGGGGCGAGCGCCGCGGCGCGCGCGTACCGTTCGGTCTCGGGCAGCGCCTCGAAGCCGGGGCGCACGCCGCCGAAGGGCTGCGGGTCGCCGTGCTCGGCGAGGTAGGCCGCCGCGGTGTCGATGATCCACCGCGAGTTCGCCTCGGCCTCGTCGGAGGTGTCGCCCCACGCGGTGATGCCGTGCCCGCCGAGGATCGTGCCGATCGCCTGCGGGTGCTCGGCCTTGATCGCGGCGATGTCGAGGCCGAGCTGGAAGCCGGGGCGCCGCCACGGCACCCACACGACGCGGTCGCCGAAGATCCGGCCGGTCAGTTCTGGTCCGTCGGCCGCCGTCGCGATCGCGATCCCCGAGTCCGGGTGCAGGTGATCGACGTGCGCGGCATCCACCAGCCCGTGCATCGCCGTGTCGATCGACGGCGCCGCACCGCCCGTGCCGTGCAGGCAGTAGTCGAACGCGGCGACCATCTCGTCCTCGTGCTCGACGCCGCGGTACACGCCCTGGAGCGCGCGCATCCGGTCGAGGCGCAGCACCGCGAGGCCCTCGGGCTTCAGGGTGCCCAGGTCGCCGCCCGAGCCCTTCACCCAGAGCAGCTCGACCGGCTCGCCCGTGACCGGGTCGGCCGCGACACCCTTGGCGGAGGTGTTGCCGCCCGCGTAGTTCGTGTTCCGCGGGTCCGCGCCCAGGCGGTTGCTGCGGGCGATCAGCTCCGCGACGGCCGGGTTCGTCGACTCGTTCGGCTTCGTCATCTCAGGCCCCCCATCCGGCCTGCACGCCGCCGACGCGCTCCTCGGCGATCCGCTGCTGGTAGCCGGAGGCCAGGTACGCGGCCATCGGATCGGCGGCGAGCCCGCGCTCCTCCCGCCAGGCGGCAAGCTGCGGGCGCACATCGGTGTAGAAGGCGTCCATCACGATCGCGTTCGCGGCGAGCACGTCGTTCGCGTCCTGCGCGGCGGTGAGCGCCTCGCGGTCGATGAGCAGCGCGCGGGCGGTCATCTCCTGCACGTTCAGCACCGAGCGGATCTGGCCGGGGATCTTGTCCTCGATGTTGTGGCACTGATCGAGCATGAACGCCACGTCGGGGTTGTTCAGGCCGCCGCCGCGGATGACCTCGGCGAGGATGCGGAACAGCTGGAACGGGTCGGCGGCGCCCACGATGAGGTCGTCGTCGGCGTAGAAGCGGCTGTTGAAGTCGAAGGAGCCGAGCTTGCCGAGGCGCAGCAGCTGCATCACGATGAACTCGATGTTCGTGCCCGGCGCGTGGTGGCCGGTGTCGAGGCAGACCATGGCCTTCTCGCCGAGGGCGCTCACCTGCGCGTAGCTCGTGCCCCAGTCCGGCACGTCCGTGTGGTAGAACGCGGGCTCGAAGAACTTGTACTCGAGCACGAGGCGCTGCTCGTCGCCGAGGCGCGCGTAGATCTGCTGCAGGGAGTCCTGGAGCCGGTCCTGACGGTCGCGCATGTCGTTCTGGCCGGGGTAGTTCGAGCCCTCGGCGAGCCAGATCTTCAGGTCGCGCGAGCCGGTTTCGTCCATGATGTCGATGCACTCGAGGTGATGGTCGATCGCCTTGCGGCGGATGCGTGCGTCGTGGTGGGCGAGGGCGCCGAACTTGTAGTCCTCGTCCTGGAAGGTGTTCGAGTTCACGGTGCCGAGCGTCACGCCGAGGTCCTCGGCGTGCCGGCGGAGGGCGTCGTAGGAGTCGACCCGGTCCCACGGGATGTGCAGCGCGACGACCGGGGCGAGCCGCGTGTAGGCGTGCACCTGCGCGGCGTCGGCGATCTTCTCGAAGGGGTCGCGCGGGGTGCCGGGCGTCGCGAACACCCGGAAGCGGGTGCCGGAGTTGCCGAAGGCCCAGCTGGGCAGTTCGACCGACTGCTGGGCGAGGGCGGAGAGGTGCGCGGTGGAGAGGGCGGTCATGATGCGGGGCTTTCGTGGTCGGTGGCGGCGGAGGCCGTCAGCTGGTCGTGCAGGTTGAAGACTTCGACGAGCGGTGCGGCCGCCTGGTCGGCGCGGCCCTCGAGGCCGACGAAGAACTCGGCCATGGATGCCTCCCAGCGGGCGGCGACGGGGGAGTCGGCGAGGTAGGCGCGGGCCGCCTCGTCGTCGTCGGTCTCGTAGTAGCCGAAGAGGGTGCACCGCTCGCGGTCGAGGAAGATCGAGTAATTGCGGCGCCCGGCCGCCGCGATCTCGCGCAGCAGCTCCGGCCACACCGGGGTGTGCCGCTCGACGTAGGCGTCGAGCAGTTCGGGGCGCACCTGGAGGGTGAACGCGACGCGGGGCATGGCACTCCTTCGTGGGCTCGCGGGGGTTCGAAGGGCTCGGTCGACACCGAAATGAATCGATCCAGCCGTGAATCGTTTCAAACTGTAATGTGGTCCCCAAGGATCCGTCAAGCGATCCGCCATCACCGACCGTCAGGGCGAGGGGCCACCTATGTCAGTGAGCGTGAAGGACGTCGCGGCCGCCGCCGCGGTGTCGGTCGGCACGGTGTCGAACGTGCTGAACCGCCCCGACAAAGTGGCGCCCGCCACCGTCGCGCGGGTGCAGGCCGCCATCGATCGCCTCGGCTTCGTGCGCAACGATGCCGCGAGGCAGCTGCGCGCCGGTCGGAGCCGCAGCATCGGCCTCGTCGTGCTCGACAGCGCGAACCCGTTCTTCGCCGAGGTCGCCCGCGGTGCGGAGGAGCGCGCCGCCCGCGAGGGCATGGCCGTGCTGCTCGGCAACAGCGATCAGACGCCGAGCCGTGAACGCGCTTACCTCGAACTCTTCCGCGAGCAGCGGGTCAACGGCGTGCTGCTGACGCCGACCGACCTCGAGGCGAGCGCCGTGCGCCGGCTCGCGGACAGCGGCATCCCGCTCGTGATCGTCGACGGCGAGTTGCCGGGCGGCGGGGTGCCGTCGGTGGCCGTGGACGACGTGCAGGGCGGCATGCTGGCCGTCGCGCACCTGCTGGAGCAGGGGCGTCGGCGCATCGCCTACATCGGCGGTCCGCGCTCGATCCGCCAGGTGGCCGACCGCCTCGAGGGCGCCCGGCGCGCCCTCGCCGGGGTGCCGGAGGCGACGCTCGAGGTGATCGAGCTCGACGCGCTGACGGTGCTGCACGGCCGGGATGCCGGCGAGGAGATCGCCCGGCGGGACGCGGCCGATCGCCCCGACGCCGTGTTCTGCGCGAACGACCTGCTCGCGGTGGGCGTGCTGCAGGGCACCGCGATCCTCGGCGAGGTGCGCGTGCCCGAGGACCTCGCCCTCATCGGCTACGACGACATCGACTTCGCGCAGTCCGCGGTGGTCCCGCTGTCCTCGGTGCGCCAGCCGGCGCGTGCGATCGGGGCGGCGGCGGTCGAGCTGCTGCTCGAGGCGCTCGACTCCGAGGGTGCGGCCATCCGGCACGTCCGCTTCCAGCCCGAACTGGTCGTGCGGGCGTCGACCGGTCCGTGATTCACGGTCGCCCCGCCAGTCCGGGGGGCGTATCCGATCCGTGACTTGACCGACGGGCGACGGATGCCTACAGTTGCCCTGAATCGAAAGTGAATCGATTCACACCGATTCACCGAACCATTGATCCCCCATCACCCTCAACGAGGAGGAACCCCGTGCCGAGCACTGACGCACCCGTGGTCCTCGAGCTCTCGGAGGTCGTCAAGTCGTTCGGCGCCGTCGTGGCGCTGCGCTCCGCCAGCCTGCGCCTGCAGGCCGGCTCGATCCACGCCCTCATCGGCGAGAACGGCGCCGGCAAGTCCACGCTCGTGAAGATCGTCGCCGGCCTCTACCGCCGCGACGCCGGCGAGTTCCGGCTCGACGGCGAAGACGTCGACTTCACCTCGACCGCCCAGTCGAAGGCCGCGGGCGTCGCGGTCATCTACCAGGAGCCGACGCTCTTCCCCGACCTCTCGGTCACCGAGAACATCTTCATGGGCCGCCAGCTCACCGGCCGCTTCGGCCGGATCGACCGCAAGGCGATGCGGCACGAGGTGGAGCGGCTCTTCACCCGGCTCGGCGTCGTCATCGACCCCGACCGCCCGGCCGAGGGCCTGTCGATCGCCGACCAGCAGGTCATCGAGATCGCCAAGGCCGTCTCGCTCGACGCGAAGGTGCTGATCATGGACGAGCCCACCGCGGCCCTGTCCGGCGTCGAGGCCGAGCGCCTGTTCGCGATCGCCCGCAGCCTGCGCGATGAGGGCCGCGGGCTCATCTTCATCTCGCACCGCTTCGACGAGGTCTTCGCCCTCTGCGACACCGTCACCGTCATGCGCGACGGCTCGTACATCGCGACCACCCCGATCGCCGAGACCACCCCTGGCGAACTCGTGCGGCAGATGGTCGGCCGCGAGGTCACCGAGCTGTTCCCCAAGCAGGAGACCGTCGTCGGCGAGCCGCTGCTCGAAGTCGACGGGCTCACCTCGCCCGGCGTCTTCCACGACATCAGCTTCACGGTGCGCGCCGGCGAGATCGTCGGGCTCGCGGGCCTCGTCGGCGCCGGCCGCAGCGAGGTCGCGCGGGCGGTGTTCGGGGTGGACCAGTACCGCGAGGGCACTGTCACGCTCAAGGGGCGGCGCATCCGCCGCGGACGGCCCACCGAGGCCATGCGCGCCGGGCTCGCCCTCGTGCCGGAGGACCGCCGCAAGCAGGGTCTCGTCATCGACTCCGGCGTCGGCCGCAACATCACCATGGCGATCCGCCGCGAGCTCTCCCGCTTCGGCCTCATCACCACCGGGCTCGAGAACCGGGCCGCCCGCGTCTGGGCGAGCCGGCTCGAGGTGAAGTCCTACGCGCTCGACACCGTCGCGGCGACGCTCTCCGGCGGCAACCAGCAGAAGGTCGTCCTCGCCAAGTGGCTCGCGACGAAGCCCGACGTGCTCATCGTCGACGAGCCCACCCGCGGCATCGACGTCGGCACGAAGTCCGAGGTGCACCGCCTGCTCTCCGAGCTCGCCGGTCAGGGCATGGGCATCCTCATGATCTCCTCCGAGCTGCCAGAGGTGCTCGGAATGGCCGACCGTGTGCTGGTGATGCGCGAGGGGCGCATCACCGCCGAGATCGACCGAGCAGACGCCACCAGCGAGAACGTGATGTTCGCCGCCACCCACGCATCGGAGCAGCACTCGTGACCTCCTCTCCCCCCACCACGGTGATCCCCGTCTCCGGGATCACGAAGCACATCGGCGCCCTCGGCAAGGCGCGCGAGTTCGGCATCCTGATCGCCCTCGTCCTCGTGGTCGTCGCCGCGACCACGATGAACCCGAGCTTCCTCTTCTCGACCGACGGCTGGCGCGACCTGCTGCTCACCCCGTCGATCCTGGTGCTCGTCGCCGCCGGACAGGCGATCGTCATCATCACCCGCAACGTCGACCTCTCGGTCGGCTCGGTGATGGGGCTGTCGGCCTACCTCACCGGCCGCCTCTTCATCGACGTGCCCGGCCTGCCGATCCCCGTCGTCGTACTGCTGGCCGTGCTCTTCGGCGCCTTCCTCGGGCTCGTGAACGGCTCGCTCGTCGCCTTCGCCCGCGTGCCCGCGATGGTGATCACGCTCGGCACGCTCTACGCCTACCGCGGCATCAACGTGATGTGGGCCGGCTCGACCCGCGTGAACGCCTCGGACATGCCGAGGGAGTTCCTCGCCATCGGCACCGGGCAGTTCCTCACCATCCCGATCCTCGCCATCGTCGCGCTCGCCATCCTCGCCGCCGCGGCCTGGTACATGCGCAACACGCGCGGCGGCCGCGAGTACTACGCGATCGGCTCCGACCCGGCCGCGGCCGAGCTCTACGGCCTCAAGGTCACCCGCCGCGTGCTCACCGCCTTCACCCTGTCGGGTGCGCTCGCGGGCCTCGCCGGCGTCTTCTACGTCGCCCGCTACGGCACCGTCAGCTCGCAGGCCGGTGCCGGCTGGGAGCTCGACGCCGTGGGCGCGGCCGTCATCGGCGGCGTCGCGATCACGGGCGGCATCGGCACCGTCTGGGGTGCCGCGATCGGCGCCGTGCTGCTGATGACCATCAACCGGGCGCTGCCGATCCTCGGCATCCCCGACTTCTGGCAGCGCGCCGTCGTCGGCGTGCTCATCATCGGCGCCATCGTGCTCGACCGCTGGCTCGCCGTGCGGCAGAGACAGCGACTCATCGAAGCGAGGGACGAGTCATGACCACCACGACCACCCCGGCGACCCAGCCCGCCACGACGAACCGGGTGAGCCGCGACTACGAGAAGCCGCTCTGGCGTCGGCTGCTGCTCACCCGCGAGATGGCGATCGTGGCGCTCCTCGTGCTCGTCGTCGCCTACGCGATGCTCACGGTGCGCGGCTTCGCGCAGCCGATCACCCTCAACTACCTGCTGCTCGACATCGCGCCGATCCTGCTGATCGCGCTGCCGATGACGCTCGTGATGATCACCGGCGAGATCGACCTGTCGGTCGGCAGCATGGTCGGCCTGGCGAGCGTCGTCACCGGCGCCGGGGTGCACGCCGGGCTGCCCTTCGAGCTGGCCGCCGTGCTCGCGCTGCTCGTCGGCGCCATCGGCGGCGCGTTCAACGGCTTCCTCGTGACCGTGGTCGGGCTGCCCTCGCTCGCGGTGACGATCGGCACCCTCGCGCTCTTCCGCGGCCTCGCGGTCGGCCTGCTCGGCACGACCGCCGTCACCGACTTCCCCGAGGGCTGGACGGCACTCGCGAAGGCGAAGATCGCCGGCACGACGATCCCGTACATCATGATCCCGTTCCTGATCCTGCTCGTCATCTTCGTGGTGGTGCTGCACTTCACGCCCTTCGGCCGCGGCATCTACGCGATCGGGCAGTCGAAGGATGCCGCGCGCTTCTCGGGCGTGCACCTCGAGCGCACGAAGTTCCTGCTGTTCATGGCGGCCGGGCTCGTCGCGGCGTTCGCGGGTGTGTTCTACACCCTGCGCTTCGGCAGCGCTCGCGGCGACAACGCCACCGGGCTCGAACTGCAGGTGATCGCCGCGGTCGTGCTCGGCGGGGTGTCCGTCTTCGGCGGGCGCGGCCAGCTGTACGGCGTCGTCGCCGCCGTGCTCCTGATCGGCGTGCTCTCGAGCGCGCTGCGCCTCGCGAACGTCACCTCCGACGTCATCAACGTCATCACCGGCACGCTCCTGGTGGTCTCGGTCGTCAGCGCGAGCCTGCTCGCCTGGCTGCAGAAGGTCCGGCGACGACGCTCGGGCCCGGTCTCCTCCGTCGCAGCACCCACAGCATCTTGACGACGCTGCGCGTCCCCCGGCCGACGGCATCCGTCTCGGTCGCCAGCACGAAAGGAATGGAAGAACAATGAAGTTTGCACACAAGCGTGCGACCGCCGTGGCCGCGGCCGCGGTGGCGGCTGCGCTCGCACTCTCCGGCTGCGCCGACACCGGCTCCTCGGGCGGCGGGTCGAGCGAGGGCAGCGGCGGCAGCGACAACCTCGCGATCACCTTCCTGCCGAAGAGCCTCGGCAACCCGTACTTCGACACCTCGAGCAAGGGCGGCAAGGCCGCCGTCGAGGAGCTCGGCGGCACCTTCGCCGAGGTCGGCCCGGCCGAGTCCGGCCCCGACGCGCAGGTGAGCTACATCAACACCGCCACGCAGCAGGGCGTCGGTTCGCTCGTCGTCTCGGCGAACGACCCGAAGGCGATCTGCGACGCCCTCAACGAGGCTCGCGACGCCGGCGTCAAGGTCGTCACCTTCGACTCCGACACCAACGCCGACTGCCGCGACCTGTTCGTGAACCAGGCGACCGCCGACGGCATCGCGAAGGTGCAGGTCGACCTCATCGCCGAGCAGATCGGCGACGCGGGCGAGATCGCCATCGTGTCGTCGACGGCGAACGCGACGAACCAGAACACCTGGATCGACAAGATGAAGGAACTGCTCGCGGCGGACCACCCGAACATCCAGCTCGTGGACGTCGTCTACGGCGACGACGACGAGCAGATCTCGTTCGACAAGACGGCGGCCGTGCTGCAGTCGCACCCGAACCTCAAGGGCATCGTCTCGCCGACGACCATCGGCATCTCGGCGGCCGCGCGCTACCTCTCGACCTCGGACTACAAGGGCAAGGTCGCGCTGACCGGCCTCGGCACGCCGAACCAGATGCGCGAGTACATCGAGGACGGCACCGTCACCGCCTTCGCCCTGTGGAACCCGGAGGACCTCGGCTACCTGTCGGCCTACGCCGCCGCGGCGCTCATCAACGGCGACATCACCGGCAAGGAGGGCGACACCTTCGAGGCGGGCAAGCTCGGCGAGTACACCGTCGGTGCGGACGCCACCGTGCTGCTCGGCGACCCGTACGTGTTCGACAAGGACAACATCGACGACTTCGACTTCTGAGTCGTCGCCGGGTCTCGTTCGACACCCACCCAGAAGCGCCCCGGTCGGGATCGGCCGGGGCGCTTCGGCGTCGGGGTGATGACCGAGTTGCCCGACTTTCATGAAAGTTGGGCAACTCGAGGTGGGATTTCTCGCCGGTCGATGCGGCGTCGGGATCGGTGTCGTCATTCAGGATCGGTGTCGTCATTCGGGATCGGTGTCCTCATTCAGCCGGACTGAACGTCGGTGCAGCGATCGGGCCTGTTGCCACCGGGCGCGCCCGCCTAGCATGAACCTCCGTGATCGCTGACGAGGAACTGGCGCAGTGGGTGGAGTCCGTGCGTCTCGCACCAGCTCCCGAGACGATGCCCCCGCTGCACGAGCTCCGGGCGCCGCGAGAACGACCGCGCGGCCCGGAGGTCGACATCGTGGAGGACGCCCTCGTCGGGAGCCGGCCGCGCATCCGAATCCGCCGGTACCGGCACGAGCGCCCCGACCGGCCGACGGTCGTCTACGCCCATGGGGGCGGCTTCGTGTTCGGCGATCTCGAGTCGCACGATCGTGCGTGCCGCCGGCTCGCCGTCCTCGGCGACGTCGACGTGGTCGCGGTGGACTATCGACTCGCTCCGGAGCACCCGGCGCCGGCGGCGATCGACGATGTCGTCGCGGTCGTGGAGGAGCTCGCGAGCGATCGGCCTGGCCGACGCCTCGGTCTCGCGGGCGACAGCGCCGGCGGGCTGCTCGCCTACCTGGCCGCGCACCGGCTCGTGGCAACGGGTGCGCCACCGGCCGGGCTCCTGCTCCTCAACCCGAACGCCGATCTCACGCTGAGCCGGGAAAGCACCCGGACCAAGGCGCACGGGTGGGGGCTGAGCACGGAGGCGCTGCGGTGGTTCATCGAGCAGTGGGTCCCCGCGGGCCACGCGAGCCCGGAGCAGTACAGCCCGCTGGCGCGCTCCGCTGCGGGCATGCCGCCGACGATCGTCGTGACCTGCGAACACGACCCCCTGCACGATGAGGGGGCGGAGCTGGCCCAGCTCGTGGATGCCGCAGGCACGCCGGTGCGCCACCATGATCTCGCCGGAATGGTGCACGGCTTCATCACCCTCGACACGGTGTCGCCGGCGGCGAGACGGGCCGGGGACCGAGTGTTCGCCGAGTTCGGTCGCTTGCTGCGAAGCTGACCGTCGATCGGCCCGCGTCGACCACCACCCGAGTTGCCCGACTTTCATGAAAGTTGGGCAACTCGGGTGGTGGGGACGTGGTGAGTGGTGACCCGCTCAGCCCGCTTCTGCGAGCCCCGCCACCCAGTCCACGAGGTGGGCGAGGAGCGGCTCGGCGCGCTCGGTGTCGAGCCGCCGCGGGTCGGCGCCGAAGACGCCGTGCAGCGGGTGGTCGGCGCGGTGCCGGTCCTGGCCGTAGGGATCCTCGCCGTGCGGGGCCGGATGCGTCGTGGGGTCGGGCAGAGCGTCGACGTGCACGAGCTCGGGCGAGAGGGCGTGCAGCAGGAGCGACTCGAAGCGGCCGGCGTGATCCGGCGCGACGGGCGGGGTCGGGGCCTGGCCGAGCGTGCGGGCGACGGCGCGCAGCGGGCCATCCGTGCCGTTCCAGCGATCGGCGACCCGCTCGATCAGCTCGCGCTGCTCCTCGGCGAAGTGGCCGCTCAGGATGACGGCGCGGCGCACGCCGAGCTCCGAGAGCCGGGCGAGGCTCTCGCCGAGCAGCGCCTCGATCGCCTCGGGGGTGTCGCTCATGAGCGTCCACGGGTAGCGGGAGTGCTCGCCGCCGACCGCCTGGTAGTACGGGGGCAGCACGACGCCGCCGCGCTGCTCGGCCGCGCGCAGGCAGATGCCGTAGGCGGTGAGCGCGTCGAGCCCGATCGGCAGGTGCGGGCCGTGGAACTCGAGCGAGCCGAGCGGCAGGTACGCGACCGAGGCGAGCGCCAGGCGCGCCTCGATCTGCTCGGGGCTCAGCCGCTCGATCGCGGGCCAGACGTCGGTGGATGCGGTCGTGTCGCTCATACGTAGAAGTTCCTCTCCCATCCGAATCCGGCGAGCCGCTCGCGCAGCCCCTCGGCGAGCCCGCGCCCGTCGGCGAACGACAGGTTGCGGGCGATCCGCCGCTGCGAGGTCATGCCGACGATCGCGGTCGAGACCTCCGGGCGGTCAAGCACGAAGCGCACGGCGGCCTCGTCGAGTCCGTCGTAGTACGGCGCCGTGACCGCCTTGATCGCCTCGACGCGTTCGAGCGTCTCGGTGAAGCGCTCGCCGCGGAACATCGTCTTCAGCACCGAGTCATCCGCCCACTGCGCGTACGTCTCGGGCGTCCAGGCCCCGCTCAGCGAGCCCGAATCCAGGGCGACGCGCACGATGATCGCCGTGCCGGACCCGGCGGCCGCCGGCAGCAGCGCCTCCTCGGGCCGCTGCTCGAAGAGGTTGTAGATCACCTGGATCGAGTCGACCAGCCCAGACTCGGCGAGGGCGACGCCCTCGTCGGCCCGGTAGTCGCGCAGCGAGACGCCGATGCGGTCGATCTTGCCTTCCTCGCGCAGCTCGTGCAGGGTCTCGAGCCAGCCGAGCTCACGCATGCCACGAGGCATCCAGCAGTGCAGTTGATACAGGTCGATCCGCTCGACGCCCAGGCGGCGCAGCGACTGCTCGGCCTGCGCGCGCAGGTACTCCGGGCGGTAGGCGGCCGCGATGTCGGGGTCGTCGACCGAGGGGTGCGGCCACTCGGGCGGCTGCACTTTCGTGGCGACGTACACGCGCTCGCCGCCCCACTCCCGCAACGACCGGCCGACGACCTCCTCGCTGTGACCCGAGCCGTACATCTCGGCGGTATCGACGAAGTTGATGCCGCGCTCGTACGCGTCGAGCAGCGCGCGGACCGAGGCGTCGTCGTCGACCGGCCCCCATTGCCCGCCGAGCTGCCAGGCGCCGAACGACACCTCGCTGATCTCCCACCCGGTGCGACCGAACGGTCGGCGATGAACGGTCATGTGCTGGTGCGCTCCTTCACGCTCGGACGCGCGGACTGCGCGCGGCGGCGCGCGGGCTGCGCGCGGCCCTTCGAATCTACGAAGGGCGGATGGCCCGCCGAAGGACACCGGAACGCCGAAACATGGACTGGACGAGCAGCGCCCGCCGTCGACTCAGGGCCGCACGGTGTCGCGGGCGAACTGGGTCGGCGAGACCCCGTACGCACGCCGGAACGCGCGCGAGAAGTACAGCGGATCAGGGTAACCCACGAGCTGGGCCACCTCGCTCACCCGCATGCCAGTGGTGCGCAGCAGGCTGCCGGCCTCGCGCAGGCGGACCTGCCGGATCCACGCCTGCATGGACTCGCCGGTATGCCGGGTGAACAGACGCTGTGCGGTCGTCTCGCTGCACCTGGCCGCCTCCGCGACTCGGGCGACGGTGAGCGGTTCGGCGATGTGGTGGCGGATGAACGTCATCATCAGCTCGAGCGAGCCGGGCACAGCGGTCTGTTGCGCGTGGCTGTCGGCCCAGGCGGCGTTCTCGAAGAGGATGAGCCGCCCGAGCGCCCGGAAGTACTCCTCGTCGAAGGCGCCCTCGCCGAGCCGTTCGATCGCGATCGTGCCGAACTCGGTGATGCGCCGGGCGGCGGCGTTCCGCATCGTCGACAGGCCGGGGCGGAACGCGGCCGCATCGCCGTGCCTGGCCGGGTCGTCGAGCAGCGGGTCGCCCGGCAGGTGCGCCACCCGCGGGATGACGGGCGCCGAACGGTCGTAGCGGGGCACGACGTGCAGCGTGCCGATGTGGAACGGTCCGCGGCGATTCGCCCGGTACTCGACCCGGTGGTGCCACGGCAGTCGCACGACGTGCTGCGCGTCGACGGTCCAGCTCTGCCCGCCCGCGCGGATCTCGCCGCCGCCGCTCACGATCCAGATGAACGAGACGCTCATCACGTGCGGGTTCACGATCTGCTCGCCCGAGGTGAAGCGGTACCAGTTCGCGCCGACGACGACGGGGTCGTCGTCGGGGTGCAGCAGCGTCACATCGACCATGGTAGGTCGCATGAGCGTCAGGCGGCGGCCTCCAGGCGGACCGAGACGGTGCCCGCCTCGTACACGGCGACCGGGTGTGCGAAGGGCTGCGGCGTGAGCTGTTCCGCGTCGACGAGGGCGAGGTCGGGGAACGACTCCAGCAGGGCCGCGATGGCCTCGCGGATCTCGACGCGGGCGACCTGCTGGCCGATGCATCCGTGGATGCCGTAGCCGAAGCCCAGGTGGCCGAACGCGTCCCGGGTGACGTCGAACTCCTCCGGCCGCTCGCCCCAGTGCCCGGGGTCGCGGTTCGCCGCGACGGGCGAGACGGACACCGAGGTGCCGGCCGGGATGCGCGTGCCCTCGATCTCGACGTCCTCGAGCGCGGTGCGGGCGAAGAGGGTCACGAACATGGCGCCGGCGCGCATGAACTCCTCGACCGCGGGCCGGAGCTGCTCGGGGTCCGCGCGCAGGATCGCCAGCTGCTCGGGGTTCGTCAGCAGCGCGACGGAGGCCGTCGCGATCAGATAGGCGACGGAGTCGCGCCCCGCGCCCATCAGCAGGCGCAGCAGCGCCTCGACCTCGACCCGGTCGAGCTCGGGATTCTGCAGCAGGTCGGTGATGACGTCCTCGCCCGGCGAGTCCGCGCGCTCCTCGAGGAGCGCGCGGATGAAGTCGTACTTCTGCTGCGCCGTCGACTCTTCGACGAAGAGCGTGACGAAGCGCTCGTAATGGTGCTCCGGGATGCCGATGACGTGGCAGTGCGTGCGGGCCGAGATGGGCATGCCGTAGTCGCGCCAGAGGTCGACGACCGGGCCGCGCTCGCGCAGCGCCGCGATCTGCTCGGCCACCATGGCGCGGATCCACGGTTCACGGGCCCGTGCCTGACGAACCGAGAAGCGGGCGGTCACGGCGCGCCGGAGCTTCGCGTGCTCCTCTCCGTCGAGGTTCAGGAGGTTGAGTTCGTCGGAGGCCTGCCCCGAGGCATCCAGCTCGCCCGGTGCCTCGAGCGGCACGGCGGCGCTCTCGGCCTTGCCCTCCTCGCCGTGCGCCGGCGGGCCGACCGGCATCCGCGAGGGGCGCATGCTGAACCGCGGGTCCTGCAGCACGGCGACCGCCGCGTCGTAGCGCGTGGCGACGAGGCCCTCGTGGCCGTCCTGGAAGTCGAGCGGCATGAACGCGCCGGCTTCGCGCCAGGCGGCGAGCTGCGGGGACGGGGTCAGCGGGGTGCCGTCGCCGGGGAGCGAGCGGGAGTGGAACGGGCATTCGGCGGGGATCGTCATCGATCTGGCTTCTTTCAGGAGTGGGCGACGAGGGGATGGGCGGTGGTGACGACGGCCGCGCGGGCCGTGCGGAAGTCGCGGGGCGGGGCGTTCCAGCCGACGACGCCGCGCAGCTCGCCGACGCCGTCGTGGCTGCCGTAGACGGTGCCCGCGGACTCGGCGGTCTTCGGCAGCTCGGCGAGCGGCCGCTCGGGGCCGAACCAGCCGTAGGCGTGGATGCGGGTGCCGTGGATCTCGGACCAGAACAGCGGCACCGGCTGCGCGCCCTCGGCGCCGTGCGCGAGGCGGCCGGCGACGGCGATGGCCTGCTCGATGGCGTTGCTCTGGTGCTCGACGCGGCGGTGCCGCCCGGTGATCGGGTCGAGCCAGGCGGCGACATCGCCCACCGCGGAGACGCCGGGGGCGGCGATGCCGAGCCGGTCGCAGGCGATGCCGTCGGCGAGGTCGAGGGTCGAGGAGGCGAGCCAGTCGGTGCGCGGGGTGCCGCCGATCATCGTGACGACGAGGTCGACCGTGCGCGTCGTGCCGTCGGCGAACTCGAGCGCGACGGCGTCCGGTGCACCCGCCGTGCCGGCGGGCCCGGCGGCGGCGAGCTCGGCGCCGGTGAGCTCAGTTCGGAGCGCGAGCTCGACGCCGTGCGCCTCGTGCAGTCGCACGAGCTCCTCGCTCAGCAGGGTGCCGACGCCGCCGAAGCCGAGCGCGCCAGAGCGGCCGACGAGCAGCACCTCCGCGTCGCGCTTGCGCGCGGCGCTCGCGATTTCGGATCCGAGGATGCCGGAACCGATCACCGCGACCCGACGCGCGGCGTCCAGCCGCTCGCGCAGTCGCAGCGCGTCGTCCATGGTGCGGAGGGTGGATGCCTCGGGCAGCGCGGGGTGCTGCCGGGGCTGCGTCCCCGTCGCGATGACGAGCTCGTCGTAGGGGATCGGCCCGTCGGCGGTGTGCAGGGTGCGCGTCTCGACGTCGAGCCCGGTCGCGCGCTGCCCCGTGCGCACGAGGATGCCGAGCTCGTCGAGCTCGGCCGCCGTGCGGATGGCGGCCTGCTCGGGCTGCCATTCGCCGGCGAGGATCTGCTTCGACAGCGGCGGCCGGGTGTACGGCAGGTGCGGTTCGTCGCCGAGCAGGGTGATCTCGCCCTCGAAGCCCTCGTCGCGCAACGACTCGGCCACGGTGAGCCCGCCGATCGACGCGCCGACGATGACGACGCGTGCGGGGGCGCTCATGTCGTCGAGAGCGCGATGGCGCGGGCGGGGCAGAGCCGCACGGCGCGGGTCGCGGCGGCGAGGTCCGGGCCCTCGGGGTCGGGCTCGAGCAGCAGGACGATGCCGTTGTCGTCCTGGTCGAACACGTCGGGGGCGACGAGGGCGCACTGCCCGGCGCCGACGCAGGCGTCGGTCTGGACCAGGATGCTCATGGGTACTCCTCTGTACTAGGTGCAATGGAGTCAATCCAAGCCGCGCAGTCCCCGGAATCACATGCCTCGCGCACCCAGAACATGGACTGGACGATCAGCGCGGGCGCATGCAGAGGCGCCCCCTCCCGGTCGGGAGGGGGCGCCGAGGGTCGTGTTAGACCGTGCGGGAGGTCTGCCCGCTCGCCGGCACGAAGCCCGAGGAGACCGCGGCCTTGAAAGCACGGTCCCACTCGGCCCAGGTGACGCTGGCCGAGCTGCCGGTCGTGCTGCCGAAGCGCGTCGCCAGGTTGTTCGCGACGGCCACGGTGCTGGTGACGAACCAGAAGCCGGGGCCCACGAGGGCGTAGCGGTTGGCCGGGTTGGCGTTCGTGTCGTTGGCGTTGATGAGGAACAGCATGTCGATCTCTTCTTTCTTGGGAGTGGGGTTGGGGGTGGTGGTGCCGTTGAGGCGGGCGTTGATGTAGGTCCATGGATCGGTGGTGACGCTGAGGTCTCCGTTGTTCCAGGTGCCGTCGTCCGTGAAGGTGATGGTCAGGTGCAGGTGGTTGCCCTGCGAGGCTGTGCCTTCGTTGCCGACGTTGCCGATGGTCTGGCCACGAGTCACCGCTGTGCCGACCGCGAGCGGCGACTGTCGGACCATGTGGCAGTAGCCAGAGAACATTCCATCCGCGTGCGCGATCACAATGACCCAGCCGAGGGCGGCATGCCTGATGTTGTGCCGGACGGTGCCGTCCGCCACCGCCGGGATGGGCGTGTCCTCGGGTTGCGGGTAGTCGAGTCCGCGGTGCGCTTGGCTGCGACCGCCGGCCCACGAACCCCAGCCGTCCGCGAGGTCGGGGTTTGAGAACGGGTGCTGGTACTGAACCATGTCCCTCCTTTCGTTCCGTAGCTTCCGGACCGCCGGTCGGCGATCCAACATTCGAATGCATGTTCGAACCTACGGATGAGTGGAAGCAGGTGAGAACCCGACACGCCGCCCCGATATCCGGGTGGCGCCGCAAAGAAAAACGCCCCGCTGCATTCGGCGTGAGCCGGTGCCGCGGGGCGATGGAGAAGTGGAGCCGAAGACGGGAATCGAACCCGCGCTGTCTGCTTGGGAAGCAGAAGTTCTACCATTGAACTACTTCGGCGTGCGACATCCTGCGACGTCACGGAGACCATCGTAGCAACTAGGCTGGGCGCGTGCTGCTCTCCGATCGCGACATCCGTGCCGAACTCGAACGCGAGCGCATCGGCATCGAGCCGTCCGACCCGGCGATGCTCCAGCCGTCGAGTGTCGACGTGCGCCTCGACCGGTACTTCCGGCTGTTCGACAACCACAAGTACCCCTTCATCGATCCCGCCGAGGACCAGCCCGAGCTCACCCGCCTCATCGAGGTGAAGCCCGACGAGCCGTTCATCCTGCACCCCGGCGAGTTCGTGCTCGGCTCCACCTACGAACAGGTCACGCTGCCCGACGACATCGCCGCGCGCCTCGAGGGCAAGAGCTCGCTCGGTCGGCTGGGCCTGCTGACCCACTCCACGGCGGGCTTCATCGACCCGGGCTTCACCGGCCACGTGACCCTCGAGCTCTCGAACGTCGCGACGCTGCCGATCAAGCTCTGGCCGGGCATGAAGATCGGGCAGCTCTGCTTCTTCCGGCTCACTTCGCCCGCCGAGCGGCCGTACGGTTCGGCCGACTACGCGAGCCGCTACCAGGGCCAGCGCGGGCCGACGGCGTCGCGCTCGTTCCAGAACTTCCACCACACCGATGTCGGCGCGAGCGACGCCGGCGCGCGCGGCAACTAGCGCGCGGCCCAGGCGATCGGTCCCGGACCCCGCCGTTCGGCGGGGTCGCCGCCGCGGATCCGCCGCGCCCGGCGGGTGCCCGTGGCGCACGGGAACGGCGAGCATGGCGGCACGCGCCACGATGGAGTGGCCCCGGACGATGGAGTACCGATGACCGACATCCTTGCCCGACCGCCGTTCGATCCCGAGCTCGACGCCGCGCTCACCGTGCTCGGCGACCAGCTGCCCTCGACGATCACCCCTGAGTTCATCCCCCTCATGCGGCAGGGGCAGGCCGGCCCGGTCGTGTTCGACCAGCTCGCGCCGCTCCTCGCCGAGCACGACCTCGAGACCCGCGACGTGACGATCCCCGGCCACGACGGCGACGAGATCGCGGTGTCGATCGTGTCCCGTCGCGGCCGCACCGGCACCGGTCCGGGCATCTTCCACACGCACGGCGGCGGCATGATCGTCGGCGACCGCTGGGTCGGCGTCGCAAGCTTCGTCGAGTGGATCGCCCGCTACGACGCCGTGCTCGTGACCGTCGAGTACCGGCTCGCCCCCGAGTTCCCCGACCCGTACCCCGTCGAGGACTGCTACGCCGGCCTCGTCTGGACCGCCGAGCACGCGGCCGAGCTCGGCATCGACCCGGACCGCATCCTCATCGCCGGTGCCAGTGCGGGCGGCGGGCTCGCGGCCGGCACCGCGCTGCTCGCGCGCGACCGCAGCGGCCCGCCCCTCCTCGGCCAGCTGCTCATCTGCCCGATGCTCGACGACCGCGACGCCACAGTGTCGACGAAGCAGATCGACGGCGTCGGCGTGTGGGACCGCGGCTCGAACGTCACCGGCTGGTCGGCGCTGCTCGGCGAGCGGCGCGGCACGGCGGAGGTCTCGATCTACGCCTCGCCCGCGCGCGCCACCGACCTCTCCGGGCTGCCCCCGGCGTACATCGATTGCGGCAGCGCCGAGGTGTTCCGCGACGAGGACGTCGCGTACGCCACGAAGCTGTGGGAGGCGGGCGTCCAGGCCGAGCTGCACGTGTGGGCCGGCGGCTTCCACGGCTTCGACCTGCTCGCCCCGCAGGCCGCCGTGTCGCAGGCGTCCACGGCCGCGCGCGACAACTGGGTCTCCCGTCTCCTCGGCGACTGACCATCCCGCTTCCGTCGCCGCGGCCGGCACCGCCTGCCTTCCGCCGCGGCGGCGGAGCACCACCCGCACCGGGATATCGTGGTCGCCAGAGCTTGGAGCGCACCATGCAGGAACTCGTCGGGCGGTTGACCGCCCTCGACCCCGAGGCGAGCGAGACCCTCAAGGTCGTCACCTACTTCGACGCGCTCGTCGCGGCGGGGGTGGGTGCCGAGGCGTTGCTGCGCGGCGCTGCGGCGCTGAGCGGGGCGCCGGTCGGCTTCCTCGGCTCCGCGCGCGGGCTGCGGGTGGGGCAGGACGGGCGTCGCCTGCCGAGCCCCGTCGCCCCGCCCGTCGGCGGGCGCCTCCGCACGGTCGGCGACGGCGCCGTGTGCTGGCTGGAACGCAGCGGCGACCCCCACGCGAACGACGCCATGGTGCTGGAACGGCTCGCGATCGCCCTCGGCATCGCGGAGGCCCGGCGCGCGGCCGGCGGCTCGGGTCTCGCCGGCGCGGTCGAGATCGCGGTCAACCCGCACGCGACCGCCGAGGAGCGCGGATCCGCGATCGCCCGGCTCCAGCTCGAGGCCGAGCCTCGGGTGCGCGCGATCGCCGCGCCGCACGATGCGGAGGCGCCGAGGGATGCCCCGAGCGCCGTCGTCGCGACGCGGCACGGGCTCGTGCGCGCCGTGCTGCGGCGGGTGGGGGAGGGCGGGCCGGTCCGCACGGAACCGACGACCCAGCTCGGACTCGGTCTCGCACTGCCGCCCGATCGCCTCCCCGAGTCATGGGCGTCGGCGCTCGTCGCGCTCCGGCTCACCGATGACGCGCGAGCGATCGTCGACGCCGCCGAGCTCGGGGGCCTCCTGCTGCTCGCCGAGGCGGCCGATGCGCGCAGCGAGCCGCACCCGGACGCCGTCACGCTCGCCGCCCTCGACCCCAGGGCGCTCGCGCTGCTCGACGCGCTCGCCGAGACCGGCAGCGTGCGCGGGGCGGCGGCGCGCTGCGGCATCCACCACTCCACCGTGCAGGAGCGACTGCTCGTGCTCGGCCGACGGCTCGGCTACGACCCGCGCTCGCCGCAGGGGCGCACGCGCTACGCGGTCGCCCGGATGCTCGTCACGCTGTCGGTCGCGCCGAGCCCGCACTGACGGGCGCGAGGGCGTCGACGCCCGCGAGGCCGCGGAGCGCGAAGGCGGTCACCGCGTCGAGCGTCGTGTCGTGGCCGAGCACGCGCGAGTGGCCGGAGCCGGTGACGACGATCGCGCGGGCGCGGTCGTCGTGGGCGGCGCGCAGGCGCTCGCTCTCGCTCGCGGGCACCTCGCGGTCGGCGGCGTCGTGCACGAGCAGCAGCGGCACCGGGGCCGGGATCGGGTGCGCCACCCGGTCGAAGCGGCGCCACACCTCGGCGGGGTCGAGCCCCGGTGCGACGCGGTGGATGAACGCCGTGGCGAGCTCGGCGGCCGCCTGGTCGCCCAGCTGCAGCGCCCCCGCGAAGACGTTCGTGGTGACGGCCGCGTCGCCGACGCTCGCGATCGCGACCACGCCGCCTGCGCTCGTGCCTTCGGCGACGGCGGTCATCGCGGCGAGGCCGCCGAGCGAGTGCCCGACGATCGCGCTGAAGCGGCCGTGCCGCTGCTGCAGCGCCTCGATCGCCTCGATCCAGTCGCGGATGTCGGCGCGGTGCCCGGGTGAGTCGCCGTGCGCGGGCGCGTCGAAGGCGACGACGCGGAACCCCTCGGAGCGGAGCTCGCGCACGAGGGGAGCGAACTGGCTCGCCCGCCCGCGCCAGCCGTGCACGAGCAGCACGGTCTGGGCGCCGGAGCCCCACTCGTAGCTCGCGAGTTCGTGGCCCGCGGCGGTGACGGCGCTGCGCCTGGCACTGTCGTGGATGGCGCGCTCGCGCGGAGCGACCGGGCGGCGCGGCCGCGTCGAGGTGAAGAGCGGCAGCACGGCGCGCGCGGCGAGGCGTGGGCTGCGCGGGGCGGCGGCGCGCGCGACGGCGATGCGGGCGGCGACGGACGCGGGGAGCTTCGGCATGACGGCCTCCGAAAGGGCGGGGCAATGAATACGAACGATCGTACGGGTTACTTTACGCACGCTCGTGCGTAAAATCGAGCGGAGGAGGCCGAGATGGAGCAGGAGACGGCGATCGACGGGCGTCGCGCACGCGGGGATGCCTCGCGCCGCGTCGTCCTCGCCCAGGCCGTCGACCTCGCCTCGGTCGAGGGGCTCGACCAGCTCTCCATCGCCCGCATCGCCGAGGCGGCCGGCGTCGGCAAGTCGAGCGTCGCGACCCTCTTCGGCAGCAAGGAACGGCTCCAGCTCGCGACCGTCGAGACCGCGAGCGCACGCTTCGCGGCCACGGTCATCGCCCCCGCACGCGTGCATCCCCGCGGGGTGCGCCGGCTCGTCGCCCTGCTCGACCGGGTCGTCGCCTACTCGCAGGACCGGGTGTTCCCGGGCGGCTGCTTCTTCTCCGCCGCGGCCGCCGACTTCCACGCCAAGCCGGGCCAGGTGCGCGACGCCGTCGCCGCCCAGCTCGACGACTGGCTCGGCTACCTCGCGCTCACCGCCCGCTTCGCCGCCGAGCGCGGGGAGCTGCCGGGGCTCGACCCCGCCGACGACGAGCCCGAGCAGCTCGCCTTCGAGATCCAGGGCACCTTCGAGCTGATGAACCTCCTCGCCGTCATCCGCGACGACGAGCTGCCCTACCTGCGCGCCCGCCGCGCCTACCGGGCCCGGCTGCTCGCCCTCGGGGTGCCCGCCGAGCTCGCCGAGCGCGTGCTGGAGCCCGGCGCCGCCCTGCGCTGAGCGGTCGCCTCGACGACGAAGCGGGGGGGGCCGTTTGGGGCAGCGGTCCTGGGGGGGGGGTTTGGGGGGGGCGGCGCGGGGGGTTCGGGGGGGAAGGGAGAATGGCACCCAAACTTCTCCTCGCGCCGGACGCGGACACCGGCGAACA
>NZ_JBHXBK010000001.1:1663558-1776918 GCF_042726785.1 Agromyces sp. NPDC060279 | reverse complement strand
GTTCGAGGGGCTGGGGTGTTGTTTGGGGTGTTCTGCCTCTGCCTGGGGTGGAGGTTCTGTCGGACGGAGGGCCTCGTTTTCCTGTTGGGCCCCCCCGCTCCGGGGTGGATGCCTCGGCGGGGCCGCCGCGGCGGTTCAGTGGTGCAGGTGCACGTGCACCTCGAGCTGCTCGCGGCGCGGGCCGCGACCGTGGCCGCGACCGCCGTGGCGCTCGTCGTGCCCGCCGCGAGACTCGTGCCCGCAGTGCTCGTGCCCGAAGCCGTGGTCGCCGTGACGCTCGTCGCGGGGACCGCGGTGGCCGTGCTCGTGCGGGAAGCCCCCGCGGTGGCCGTGCTCGTGCGGGAAGCCCCCGCGCTCGCCGTGGAAGCGGCGGCCGCCTCGGCGGCCTCGCGGCATCGGCTGCGACTCGTCCCAGCCGAGCTCGCGGGCGATCGCCTCCAGCGTGCGGAGCGTCGTCGCGAAGTCCTCGTCGGACACCGCGCCGGCGACCCGCTCGCGGAATCCGTCGACGCGGGACTGCAGGCGCTCGCGCGCCGCTCGTCCTTCCTCGGTGAGCTCGCCGCGCTCGAGCCAGCCGTGCTCGGCGAGTCGGCGGGCGAGCTTCGGCCGCTCGGAGAGGCGGGCGGCGAGCCGCTCGTCCTCTGCGGCGCCGGCGTACAGGTTCAGTGCGCGCCAGTCGCGGCGGCTGAGACCCTCGTCGGCGAAGAGCTCCGCCATCTCCTCGGAGAGGCGACGGTCGACGAGCTTGAGCCAGAAGCCGAACGGGCGGGTACCCGCCGTGGGCTCGGTCGGCTCGGGGGCGGGGTGGTCTTCGTGGGTGGTCATGGTGTTCCTCTCTCGGTGGCCCGCCTCGGCGGGTCCCGGCGCGCGGTGCGCGATGATTCGATATTGCATGTCTTATGACATGTATATGTACTATGACATGTATGTCTGATCGAGGTCAAGGGGCTCCCAGCGAACGCTCGGGTTCTGGCGATCCGGTGTCCCGCATCGAAGCGGCGCTCGGGATGCTTCGCGGGGGCCCTCGCGGCTTCGGCCCGCACGGCGGCGGCCCCCACGGCGGCGGCCCGCACGGCGGCGGGCATCACGGTCGCGGTCCCCACGGCGGCGGGCACCACGGCGACGCTCCGCACGGCGACCCCGAGCGCAGGGGCTGGCGCGGCCCGGGCGGCCGCGGGGGCCAGGCGGCGCTGCGCGTGCTGCACCTCCTCGACGAGCACGGCCCGGCCTCGGTCGGCGAGCTCGCCGACCGCATCGGCGTCGATCAGCCCCGGGCGAGCCGACTCGTCGCCGCGGCCGTCGCTGCGGGCCATGTGCGGCGCGAACCCGATCCGAACGACGCGCGCCGGGCCATCCTCGTCATCACCGAGAGCGGCCGCGAGGCGCTGCGGTCACTCCTCGGCCGCCGCCGCGGCGCGGTCGAACGCGCGCTCGACGGCTTCAGCGCCGAGGAGCGGGCGCAGTTCGCCGAGCTCTTCGCGCGCTTCGCCGAGGGGTGGCGCCGCGCCTGAGCCCGAGGACTACTCGGATGCCGGGACCCGCGTGTTCCGCGTCGACTTCACCGGGATGAGCAGCGCGAGCCCGACGGCGATCACCAGCACGATGCCGAGGATGCCGAAGTACGCCTGATTGCCGCTGAGCGTCACGAAGATCGCGAAGGCGGTCGGGGCCAGGAAACTCACCGCACGGCCGGTCGTCGCGTAGAGGCCGAACACCTCGCCCTCGCGGCCGGGCGGGATGAGCCGGGCGAGGAAGGTGCGGCTCGCCGATTGCGCCGGCCCGACGAAGAGGCAGAGCGCGAGCCCGGCGGTCCAGAAGACCATCTGCCCGCCGTCGTGCAGGAAGAACACGATGAGTCCGCTGACGACGAGCCCGACCAGGGCGACCACGATGACCGGCTTCGCGCCGAGCTTGTCGTCGAGCGCGCCGACCGCGATGGTCGAGATGCCGGCGACGACGTTCGCGGCGATGGCGAAGACGATGACCTCACCGGCGGAGAAGCCGAAGACCGAGGCCGCGAGCACGCCGCCGAACGTGAACACGCCGGCGAGCCCGTCGCGGAACACCGCGCTCGAGAGCAGGAACCACACCGTGTTGCGGTCCTCCTTCCAGAGCTTCGCGATGTCCCGGCCGAGCCGCCGGTACGAGGCGAAGAAGCCCACCCGCTCGCGCCGCACCGCAGGCCCCCGGTACTCGGGCACGGCGAACAGCACCGGCAGGGCGAAGAGGCCGAACCAGAGGGCCGAGACGAGCATCGAGACGCGCACCGCGAGGCCGTCGTCGCCCGTCACGCCGAACCAGCCGACCTCGGGCTGGATGAAGCCGAAGTAGACGATGAGCAGCAGCACGATGCCGCCGACGTAGCCCATGCCCCAGCCGAAGCCCGAGACCTTGCCGATGGAGCGCGGCGTCGAGACCTGCACGAGCATGGCGTTGTAGTTCACGCCGGCGAACTCGAAGAACACGTTGCCCGCCGCGACGAGGAAGAGGCCGAGCAGCAGGTACTCCGGGGTCGGCAGCACGAAGAACATCGCGAGCGTGCAGGCGACGACGAGGTACGTGTTGACCGCGAGCCAGAGCTTCCGCCGTCCGCTCGTGTCGGAGCGCTGCCCCGTGATCGGCGCGAGCAGCGCGATCAGCAGTCCGGCGATGCCGAGCGCCCACCCCAGCTGCGCCTCGACCGTGCCGCTCGGCCCGAACGAGTCGCTCGTGAGGTACACCGTGAAGACGAAGGTCGTCACCACGGCGTTGAACGCCGCCGAGCCCCAGTCCCAGAGGCCCCAGGCCAGGATGCGGCCGCGCCTGGCCCCGGCCTCGGTGACCGCCTCCACCTGCTCCGTGCCGACGCCGATGGTCGCCGCGGCGCCCTCCGCGCTCGTCATCGGGGCGGGCGGGAAGTTGCGGGGGCGCCGGTCGGCGTCGCCGCCGCCGGCTCGCTCGCCCTGCGGTGCGGTGGGGTCGGTCATGGCGGCAGTCTCCCGAGATCCGGTGAACGGGTGGTGACGGCGCACGTCCGGGGATCGGCGTCGATCGTCTGCACTGTATCGCGCGGCGCGCGGCGCGCGCGATGCGCGCGGTTCGCGCCATCCCCGATACGTGTCCCGGGCGGGAGAGTTGTTTGCGGTTACCGCTGCACCGGCCCATAGCATCGGCTGCATGCCCATGATGCTTCAGGGACTGTCAGACGACGCCATTCGATTGCTGGAGACTCTTGAGGTCGTCCAGACTCAGGAACCGAGGCTTATCGCAGCGGTCCGTCGGGCTCGGCTACTGGCGAATTCCACGGCTCTGAGGCGGCCGGAGACGGACTCGGCGGTCGAGGAGTATCGGCGCTGCCGAGAGCGCATCGAGCGGTTCTATGAAGTCCGTTCGGCCCTCCGTGCTCAAGCGCGCAGGGCCGGGGCTCCCCGGGGAGTCATCCGTGCTTTCGAAAACCGAGGCGCTCGACCGGGATGCTAAGCGCATCGATGAAGCTCCCGGTTGTCAACTTTCCGTAGGCTCCGCAGTCTTCGACCACCCCGAGGCGCGCCGACGAGCGAGGCATCGTTCCCGACTGGTACGACCGACGCGGCCGCAGGTGTAAATCAGCGGTCATTTTTTGGTGCGTTTCCATGCGGATTTCGCTGGGTAATTCGGCGTGAGTTTCGTATCATCGGGGTATGGCTATCGCAGTGGCGTCAAATCAGCGGCCGGGACTTCGCGCGTATGAGGACTCGGTCCGGCTTCCTTTCGCGGATCTCGTGAGTGAACTTCGCGAGCTCATCGGCGTGCGGCTTGTCGCGTACGTCGGCGGGGTGAAGTCGGCGCGTTCCGTGAGTAGCTGGGCTGATGGCACCGGCGAGCCTGGGGAGCAGGATCGCGAACGACTCCGGCACGCTTTCCATGCGGCGGCGCTACTGCGTGAGCGGTACGACGTCACGACGGTGCAGTCGTGGTTCAAGGGAATGAACCCGGCGCTCGGTGACGCTGCGCCAGCGCAGGTGCTGCGTGAAGGTGACCCATTCGACGGTGCTCGTGAGGTGATCTCCGCCGCGAAGTCGTTCGCAACGCTCGGATGAGTGTCCCTGGCCTCGTGATCGCGAGCGAGCCTGGCACGGTATTGCACGTCGGTTTCGCCCCAGATCCTTGGGCGTGGGCGCCGTGGCACTACGCGAATGACGCTGGACGATTCGATGGACGTTGGGACGACGAACTCGGCGAATTCCGCACCATTTACACCGCGGACAGCTTGCTCGGTTGCTTCCTTGAATTGCTCGCGCGATTTCGGCCCAGCGCCCCACTCGTTTCAGCGCTGGATGAGATCGAGGACGATGATGGCACGATGGCCCAGTTCCCAGATCAAGCAGCGGGGAGCGTCGGATACTCCTGGCTCGAAGGCCGGGAATATGGCTCAGCGATTCAGTCGGGCAAGTACTGCTACATCACTCACTCCCGCACGATTGCCGCGCTGCAGCAGCACTACCCCTTCGCGCGGCACGGGCTTGGCCTAGTCGACGTCGATGCTGCTCTCCTGAAGGACGCGCGTGACCGCGTCTTGACACGATCGATCGCACGGTGGCTCTACGACCTCCGTGGTGACCGTCGCGATGAACTTGTCGATGGCATCGAGTTTCGATCCCGACACGGGGACGAGATCCGCATGTGGGCACTCTTCGAGCGGGGACACGACGCAGAGCGCAGTCAGTGCCTCCTGCCGAATCGGATGCCGGTCCGCGTTGCCGAGGACCTCCCCGATCTTGTCGAAGCGATGCGCAGGCACGGCTTGCACTGGTCGGAGTAGGCCTCGCATGCTCATGCCGCCCCGGCCGACTCGCCCGCTACCAGTGCAGCACGCCCACCAGCTCGCCGAACAGCTCCTCCGCGTCGCACTCGAGCCGGCGCCGGGTGAACCACTCGCAGAGGTTCACGCAGTCGCGGTGCAGCAGCTCGAGCCCTGCGGGGTTCGCGATGACGTCGACCACCTGGGGCAGGTCGATGACGACGACGCGGCCGTGGTGCACGAGCACGTTGTAGGGCGAGAGGTCGCCGTGCGCGAGCCCGGCTCCGGCGAGCACGTGCATGAACTCGACGAGCTGGTGGAACAGTTCGCGCAGCTCGGCCGGCTCCGCCCGCACCTGGGCGAGCCGCGGCGCCGCGACCCGGTCGTCGCCGATGAACTCCATCAGCACCTCGGTCTCCTGCACCTGCACGGGGTACGGCACCGCCGCCCCGAGCCGGGTCAGCTCGCTGAGCGCCTGGAACTCGGTGCTCGCCCACTGCACCCGCGCCACCTCGCGACCGAAGGTGGAGCGCTTGTCGATGGCGCGCTGGTCGCGGCTGCGGCGGGTGCCGCGGCCGTCGGTGTAGATCGAGGACCGATGGAAGTCGCTGCGCTCGATGCCCCGGTACCGCTTCGCGGCGAGCACGACGTGCTCGCCGACGGTCCCGGGCAGGGCGCCCGGCACGGCGCGTTCGAGCAGGAACAGATCGGCCTCCTTGCCGCTCTTCACGACACCGAGCTCGGTGTCGATCGCGCCGGCCGAGGTCACGAGCCAGTCGGGGCGCGGCTCGGGGCCGCGTTCGGTGGGGATGGTGGCCGGCCAGGTCGACCAGCGCTGGCCGTCGCCGGGTTCGGCGGCGGAGAAGAAGAGACCGGATGCCGCGTCGAGCGGCGCGCCGGCGGAGTCGTCGAGAGACGAGAGGAAGTTCACGATGGTGGCTTTCGGATCGTGAGGCCACCGGGTGCCGCGACGGGCTTAGGCGGCGGCGGCCTCGAGGAGGGTGTCTGCTGAACGCGCGACGAAGGCGTCGGTCATCACTCGCTCCTCTCTCTCGATCCTGCGGGCCGTCGATGCGGCCGGTCTCGGTCGCTCAGGCGACCGAACACGCAGCTTACGCCCGCTCACCCGCCATGTCCATGCCCCGTTCCGGACGGAACGGGGGTCATTTGGCTACTTCGACCGGTGAAATCGTTGCCGCGCCGCCGTTTTCCCCGCTACGCTCTCGGGTGCGCTCCGCGGGAGCGCGTGATCCCTACCCCAGAGAGGCACCCCTCATGAGCAACACTCCCGCTCAGCCGCCGGCCGACTACCCCGGCAAGACCCTCGGCATCGTCGGTCTCGTGCTCGCCATCATCACGCCGCTGATCGGTCTGATCATCAGCGCGGTGGCGCAGTCGCAGTCGAAGAAGGCGGGCTACCCGAACGGCCTCGCCAAGGCCGGAGTGATCGTCGGCTCGATCCTCACCGCGCTCGGCGTCATCTTCTTCATCATCTACATCGTGATCATCGTGGCGGCCGTCAACTCCGGCAGCGTCTCGAGCTACTGATCGAACGACGCGAGGGGGCCCGCCGGTTTCGGAGGGCCCCCTTCGCGTTCCTCCGCGTCAGGCCGAGGCGCGTCGCGCCTTCAGATGCTTCTGGATCAGCTGCCACGCGGCGAAGGCGAGCAGCACCGAGAAGGCGATGTTCGAGACGAACGGCGTGATCGCCTGCGCCGTCCACGTGCCGAGCGGGGAGGCCACGCACGCCGTGACGCCGATGACGGCCGCCATCCGCAAGTCGACGTTGCGACGGCGGGCGTTGCCGATGGTGCCGGAGATCGAGCCGGGCACCATCATCGCGAGCGAGGTGCCCTTGGCGACGAGGTCGCTCGCGCCGAAGAAGAACATCAGGATCGGCACGAGGATGATGCCGCCGCCGACGCCCATGAGGCCCGAGAGCACCCCGGTCAGCAGGCCGACCGCGACGAGCGCCGCGCCCGTCCAGACGTCGATGCCGATCTCCGCGTCCCGCTGGGGCACCACGAGCCAGAGGCTCACGGCGACGACGGCCAGGAAGCCGAGGAAGCCCCAGAACAGGATGCCGCGCGGGAGCCGGGCGAGCAGGTAGGTGCCGAGCTGCGTCCCGCCGATCATGCCGACCGCGATGAGCGCGGCGGCGAGCCAGTCGACATGCCCGGTCACGCCGTAGCTGATCGTGCCGACGATCGCCGTCGGCAGGATCGCCGCGGTCGAGGTGCCCGCGGCGATGCGTTGGTCGATGCCGAGCAGCATCAGCGTCGGCACGAGCACGACGCCGCCGCCCACGCCGAAGAGGCCGGAGAAGTAGCCCATCATCAGGCCGAGCAGGATCAGGACCCAGATCGACAGGCGGGTGCGCTCCGGCATCATCGGGCGGCCTCCTCGAGCAGTTCGGCGGCCGCCTCGACGACGATCGCCGAGCCGTCGGAGCGCGGGTCGCTCGCGGCGTCGTAGCCTCCGGCGACGACGCGGATGAGGTTCGAGTGCCCGAGGTTCTCGTCGCGCGGCGGCACGAGCCTGGGCTTCAGCCCGCTCGCGTGCAGCGAGGTGAGCGTCGCCTCAGGCACATCCCGCTCGATCGTGATCGTGGCCTCGACGTCGCCGGCGTCCTGCACGCCGACGACCCAGCGCGGCGAGCTCGTCGCCTCGAGCGCGGAGGCGCCGGCGAGGGTGCGCAGCAGCAGGTGCGCGTGGATCTGCGGCTGCGCCTGGCCGCCCATCGTGGCCTGCGCCTGCAGCAGCTCGCCGTCGCGCAGCACGAGCACGGGCATGAGGGTGTGCGGCGGGCGGAGACCCGGTCCGAAGGCGGCGGGGTGGCCGGGGTCGAGCGAGAACGAGGTGCCGCGGTTCTGGAAGAGCACGCCCGTGCTGGGCTCCAGCACGCAGGCGCCGAACGCCCAGTAGACCGACTGCACGAGCGACACGGCCCAGCCGTCGGCGCTCACCGCGGTGAGACCCACGGTGTCGCCGGTGGCCGGGAGGTCGGCGCGGAGCTCGTCGAGCGGCGGGACGTCGGCGGCGACGAGCCCGGCGGCGTCGACGGTGGCGACGTCGGGATCGGACAGCCAGGCGCCGCGCACGCGGTTGTTGTCGTGGAAGACGTTCGCGAGTGCCCCGGCCCCCGCGCCGAGGGCGTCGGCGGGGGTGCCGAGCAGGCCGTTCGCGAGCGCCCTGACCGTGCGCAGCAGCGAGAAGCCCTGGGTGTTCGGCGAGGCGGTGACGACTTCGAGCTCGTCGACGGTCTCGGAGATCGGCGCCTCGACGACGACGCGGGCGGCCGCGGCGTCGACCGCCGTGATGCGGCTGCCGAGGGCGGCGAGGCCGTCGATCCAGCGGGTCGCGGTCTCGCCTGTGTAGAACTCGTCGGGCCCGTGCTCGGCGATGCGGTCGAGGGTGTCGGCGAGCGCGGGCTGCACGAGCGGCTCGCCCTCGTCGAGCGGGCGGCCGCCGGGCAGGAACAGGGCGCGGCATCCGGCGTCCGCCTCGAGGGCGGCGCGTTCGTCGCGGATGGCGCGGGCGACCGAGGTCGCGGTGGGCACGCCCTCGCGGGCGTAGCGGCGGGCCGCCTCGAGCCGGTCGGCCCACGGCAGTCGGCCGCCGATCGCCGCGAGCGCCTCCCAGCCGCGGATGCCGCCGGGCACCGTGACGGTGTCGACGCCGCGGGACGGCAGGCCCCCGCCGTGCCGGGCGCGGAGCGCGTCGAGCGATTCGCCCGCCGCGGAGCGGCCGGTCGCGTTCACGAAGCTGATCTCGCCCTCGGGGCTGCGGACGAGGGCGACGAGGTCGCCGCCGAGGGCCACGTTGTTCGGGTAGACGACGCAGAGGGCCGCGGCGGCGGCGATGGCGGCGTCGACGGCGGTGCCGCCGGCTCGGAGCGCGGCCGCGCCGGCCTCGGTGGCGAGGTAGTGCGAGCTCGCGACGGCGCCGAGAGGTGAGCTGGTGGTCATGGGCGGGGCCTTCTCATTGCGGACGATCGCGACGCGTCGATCCGCACGGCGGATGCGTCGGTGCTGACAGCGTGACATTTGGTCCTACCAACTGTCAAACTTTCCCCGACCCGCCTGGAGGCGTCGCGGCCGGGCGCTGCGGGCCGCGGTACGGTCGGGCCGGATGCCTCGGCTCAGGCCGTGCCGTCGCCCGCCGCGAGCGCCGCCGCGGCGTGCTCGATCTGCTCGCGCACGGCGCCGATGTGCAGCGCCGCCTCGTGCTGGGCGACCTCGGGCTCGCCCGAGGCGATCGCCGCGAGGATGCGGCGGTGGGCCGCGGTCGAGGTGTCGCGCCGCTCCTGCGTCTGGAGGGCGGTCGATCGGCTCGGCGCGATGAGGTTCGCGATCTGCTCGTTCAGCATCGCGAGCAGCGGGTTGTGCGTGTACTGGGCGATCGCCTGGTGGAAGGCCCGGTCGAGCTCGGCGTAGTGCTCCTTCGACTCCGGCGAGGCCATCTCGTCGACGAGCTGCTCGAGCTGCACGAGGTCGCGCGGGGTCGCGCGCTGCGAGGCGAGCGCGGCGATGGGCGGCTCGATGATCGAGCGCAGCTCGAGGATGTGCGCGATCTCCCCGCCCGTCGAACCGAGCACCTCGGCGAGGGCCGCGCCCGAGGCATCCCGCGCGTCGGCCGGTGAGAGCACGACGGTGCCGCGACCGGGCTTGCGGTCGATGAGGCCTCGACGCTCGAGCTCGTGCAGCGCCTGCCGGAGCGAGACGCGCGAGACGCCGAGGCGCTCGGTCAGCTCGAGCTCGGGCGGGAGTTTCTCGCCGGGCTGCAGCGTGCCGTCGAGGATGAGTCGCTCCAGCCGGATCGACAGCCGATCCGGCACCGACAGCGTGCGACCCTGCTCGATCTCAGTCCAGTCCATGCGGTTCCCTTCCGAGTCGATTGAATCAGCTCGACTGCCCGTGCGGGGGATTCCGGACGGTCCGTCCTGCTCGGCGAGCTCGGGCGTTGACGCCGGAGTCGTGCGCCGGTACTCTCCGACTAATCGTCCTACAAACTAACCAGTAGTCAAGTGGTGGATCAACGAAGGAGTTGTCAGTGTCTGTCGAGCTGCAGATCACCCCGAGCGAGTACGCCGCCCGAGTCGCGGGCGTGCGCCGGCTGATGGCCGAGGCCGAGCTCGACGCGATCGTCGTGTGGGGTCGCGGCGGCGGCACGATCGAGCGCTACGGCAACGTGCTCTACCTCTGCGGCCACTACGCCGTCTTCCCCACCATCCGCGACGTGCCCGGCGTCTGGAGCGACCGCGGCTACGCGGCCGTCGTCGTCACCGCCGATGAGCTCGTGCTCTGCTCGGAGGACGTCGACGCCGAACCGATCGGCGCCACCCGCCACCTCGCCCTCGACGGCCGCACCGGCGGCAGCCTCGGCGAGCTCGTCGGCGAGGCGCTGCGCGGCGGCAGCGGCCTGCGCATCGGCGTCGTCGGCAGCGACACGATGACCGCCAAGCAGCTCGCCGCCGTCGACCGCGCCACCGAAGGCCTGCGCCGTGGGGCGCTCGTGCTCGCCGACGACCTCGTCGAGACCGTGCGGTCCATCAAGTCCGACACCGAGATCGCGCTGCTCCGACGCGCCGGCGAGATCGGCAACCGCGCGCTGACCGCCGGCGCCGAGTTCCTCGTGCCCGGTGCGCGCGAGACCGACGCGGTCGCCGCGATGGTCGCCGAGCTCACCCGCAACGAGGCCGTCATGGCCAACGCCTTCGTCTACACCTTCGGCGCGGACGCGCCCGGCATCCCCACCCCGCCCACCTACTCCAACCGGGTGCTGCAGGCCGGCGACCTCTTCACCGTCGATCTCACCGGCGCCTACCGCGGCTACTTCTTCGACTTCGCCCGCAGCCGCGTCGTCGGCGCCGAGCCGACCGCGGCGCAGGAGGCGGCCTACCGCCTCGCCCGCACCTCCATCGACGCCGCCGCCGACGCCGCCAAGCCCGGCGCGACCGTCGGCGACCTCGCCCGCGCGGCTGACGAGCTGCTCGCCGAGGGCGGCTACGACTTCGAGCACGCCGAGTTCCAGGCCGGCGGCCACGGCCTCGGCCTCGGCTTCGAGGCCCCGTGGATCCGCCCCGAGAACGACCGGCCCATCGAGGTCGGCATGACCCTCGCCCTCGAGCGCTTCGTCGTGATGGGCGGCACCGCCGCCACCTTCGAGCGCAACGTGGTCATCACCGCCGACGGTGCGGTCGACCTCGCCCCCGTCCTCGACCTCTGGTAGGCCGTCGACTCCCCCGCACGCAGCAGCACCGCACCAGCAGCACCACTCCCGCACCCCCGAAGGAGTCCTGACATGTCCCGCACCTCGTACCGCGTCGCCGCGGCGGCGCTCGTCGTCCCACTCGCCGTCGGCCTCGCCGCCTGTTCGGCCGAGCGGCCCAGCCCGAGCGCCAGCGGCGGCTCGGCCGGCGCCGAGCTCGACTGGATCACCACGACGCCCGCCGCCTCCGGCCCCATCGACTCGTTCACGTGGAACCTCACGAGCGGCGAGCCCGCCTCGCTCGACTGGATCTACGCCTACAGCGACTCGGAGAACACCACCCTCGCGAACATGTGCGAGAGCCTCATGCTGCAGACGCCCGACTTCGGCCTCGAGCCCGGCCTCGCCGAGAAGGTCGACCGCCCCGACGACACGACGATGGTGCTCACCATCCGCTCCGGTGTCACCTTCTGGGACGGCAGCCCGCTCACCGCCGAAGACGTGGTCTTCAGCCTCTCCCGCAACCTCGACGACGCGGCCGGCTCCTACTGGGGCGTGCCCTTCTACGACCGGGTCGCCTCCATCGAGCAGACCGGCGAGCTGCAGGTGACCATCACGTTCACCGAGCCCGACGCGCTCTTCGAGCGGATGCTCGCGACCGCGGCCGGCGTCATCGGCTCGAAGGCGTACGTCGAGCAGGCCGGCGAGGCCTACGGCACCGCGTCCGGCGGCATCATGTGCACCGGCCCGTTCCAGTTCGACGGCTGGAAGCCGGGCACGAACATCACCATGTCGCGGTACGCCGACTACTGGAACGACGACCGCGCCGCGCTCGCCGATTCCGCGACCCTCACCTTCGTCACCGACGAGTCGACCATCGCGTCGAGCCTGCTCTCGGGCGACATCGACGGCACTTACCGGGTGCCGCTCTCGGCGACCGAGCCGCTCATGAACTCCGACTCCGGCAGCTTCTACCTGGGCGCGAGCACCGACTGGGTCGCCGTGCGCCCCACCGAGAAGGACGGCCCGTTCCAGAACGCCGAGCTCCGCCGCGCGCTGAGCCTCGCCTACGACCGTCAGGCGCTCGCCGACACGGTCTACCGCGGCACCGCCGCGCCCTCGCTGACGCCGATCCAGCCGGGCGCGTGGGGCTACGCGAAGGACGTCTGGGAGCAGGGCGCCGCCGAACTCCCGCCGGTCGCGCAGGACGTGGATGCCGCGAAGCAGCTCGTCGACGACAGCGGACTCGCCGGCCAGAGCATCACCGTCGCGCTGCCCGCCGAGACCGAGGCCGACAACAAGGCCGCCGAACTGCTCGCCGCGGCCGGCAAGGCCATCGGCATCGAGGTCAAGACGCAGACCCTGCCGCTCACGAGCTTCAACGCGCTCTACTTCGACGCGGCCGCCCGCGCCGAATACGACGCCTTCATCGTGAACGAGTACGGCGCCGGCGTCGCCGACCCGATCGTGTCCCTGAGCGAGTTCACCCCGCTGAGCGCCTACAACTACGGGCAGCTCGACGAGCCGAGCGTCACGGACAACGTGGCGGCCGCCTTCGGCGAGCTCGACGACACGGCCCGTGCCGAGTCCCTCGTGGCCGCACAGGCCGGGCTCGTCGACTCGATGGGGCTCATCAACCTGGTGAACCCGGGCATGCGGCTGTACCTGAACGACCGCATCTCCGGCGCGACCGCCTCGCTCGCGTTCCTCTACTACCCGTGGGCGGCGGGCATCGGCGCCAAGTAGCGCCGAGCCCCGTCCGAACCCGACCGAGGAGGGTCGTCGTCTTGCCCCGCTTCATCGCCATCCGTGTGCTCGAGGGACTGGCGACCCTCCTCGTGTCCTCGTTCCTGATCTTCGGGGCGCTGTACCTCGCGCCGGGCGATCCGCTCAGCTACCTGATCGGCAACCGCACCCTGAGCGACGAGGCGATCGCCGCGCTGCGCGAGCAGTACCACCTCGACGACCCCTTCCTCGTGCGCTGGGTCGCGTGGCTCGGCGACGTGCTCTCGGGCGACCTCGGCCGCTCGATCACCTACCGCGACGACGTGCTGTCGCTGCTCGGGCCGCGGCTCGCGACGACGACACTGCTCATCGCCTACGCGCTCGTCGTCATCGTCGTGATCGGCGTCGGGCTCGGCATCGTCGCGGCGCTCTCCCGCCGGGCGCTCAGCGACGTGATCCTCGCGGGCACCTCGATCGGCGTCGCCATCCCCTCCTTCGTGGCGGCCTCGACGCTCATCTCGGTGTTCGCGGTGGGGCTCGGCTGGTTCCCCGCGTTCGGGCCGGGCGACGGCTTCTTCGATCGGCTCTACCACCTGACGCTGCCGGTCATCGCGTTGACGCTCGCCTCCGGCTCCTACGTGATCCGGGTGACCCGGGCCGCCCTCCGCGAGGAGGCGGCGCGCGACCAGGTGAAGGCGGCCGTCGCGCGCGGTCTGCCGCGCGGCACGATCATCGGCCGGCACATCCTGCGCAACGGCCTCACGCCGGTCGCGACGGTCGTCGGCCTCACCCTCACGAGCCTCATCGTGGGCTCCGTCGTCGTCGAGCGGGCCTTCGCGCTCGACGGCATCGGCGCGCTGCTCACCGAGGCCGTCGCGAAGAAGGACTTCGGCGTGGTGCAGGCGATCTGCCTGCTGCTCATCACCGCCGTCGTCATCGTCGTGCTCATCGTCGACGTCATCCAGGTCGTGATCGATCCGCGGGTGCGCGAGCGTCAGGGGATCGCCGCATGACCACCGTCGTCTTCGAAGCGCTCCGGATGCGCCGGCGCCGCACGCGCACGAGCCGCGGCTTCGGCGTCACCGGCATCGTCGCGACCGCCGTCGTCGGCCTCGCGGTGCTCGCCGCGCTGCTCGCGCCCGTCATCGCGCCGTACGACCCGAACGAGGTCGACTTCGGCCTCACCTACCGCCCGATGGAGCCGTGGGCGCTGCTCGGAACGGACGGCTCCGGCCGGGACATCCTGAGCCGGCTGCTCTACGGCGCCCGCACGAGCCTGCTCGGCCCGGCGGTCGTGGTGCTCGTCGCCGCGGTCGTCGGCACGCTGCTCGCGCTCGTCGCCGCGATCTCGGGCGGCTGGGTCGACCGCATCCTCAGCCGCATCTTCGACATCGGCTTCGCCTTCCCCGGGCTGCTGCTCGCGATCCTCGCCGTCTCGGTGCTCGGGCCGGGCTTCACGACCGCGGTGCTCGCCCTCGCGATCGCCTACATCCCCTTCATCGCGCGGATCGTGCGCAGCGTCGCGGTCGGCGAGATGTCGCTGCCGTACCTCAGCGCCCTCGTCACGGTCGGCCAGTCGCGCACCAGGATCGCCGGGCGCCACCTGCTGCCCGCCGTGATGCCGACGGTGCTCGCCCAGTCGACGATCTCCTTCGGCTACGCGATGGTCGACCTCGCGGCGCTGTCGTTCCTCGGGCTCGGCGTGCAGCCGCCCGACGCAGACTGGGGCCTCATGATCTCCGAGGGGCAGCGCGGCGTGCTGCAGGGGTACTGGGAGGAGGCCACGTTCGCGGGCCTCGCCATCGTGATCGTCGTGGCCGCCGTCTCGCTGATCGGCGACCGGCTCGCCGATCGGGTCAGCCTGAACCGGGAGGGACGATGACCGAGCTGCTGGAGGTCGAGGACCTCGTCGTCGAGCTCTTCGACGGCGCCGAGTGGGTGCGCGCCCTCGACGGCGTGAGCTTCACCGTCGCGCCGGGCGAGATCGTCGGCTTCATCGGCGAGTCCGGCTCGGGCAAGTCGACGGCCGTCAACGCCGTCGCCCGGCTGCTGCCGGCCTCGGCGCGCGTGAGCGGCAGCATCCGCTTCGACGGGCGCGACGTGCTCGCGTTCCGCCAGCGCGAGCTCGCCCGCTTCCGCTCGGAGGAGCTCGGCATGGTCTTCCAGGACCCGCGCGCCTCCGTGAACCCCGTCACGACGGTCGGCGAGTACGTCACCGAGGGGCTGCGCAAGACGAAGCGGATGCCTCGGGCCGAAGCGTACGCGCGCGCCGAGCAGCTGCTCGGCGAGGTCGGCATCGCCGAGCCCGCGCAGCGCCTGGCCGAGTACCCGCACCAGCTCTCCGGCGGCATGCTGCAGCGCGCGGTGATCGCGGCGGCGCTCTCGACCGATCCGCGGCTCATGCTCGCCGACGAGGCCACGACCGCGCTCGACGTGACCCGGCAGGCGGAGATCGCCGCGATCCTGCGCGCCGCGACGCGCGAACGCGGGCTCGGCACCATCTTCATCACGCACGACCTGGAGCTCGCCGGGGCGCTCTGCGACCGCATCTGCGTCATGTACCGCGGGCGCATCGTCGAGCAGCTGCCGGCCGAGCAGCTGCACGGCGGCGCGAGGCACCCGTACACCCTGGCCCTGCTGCGCTCGCGGCCGAGCATCGAAGAGCGGATGCCCCGGCTGCCCACGATCACGGCGGCCGACCGCGAGGCGTTCCTCACCGCGCCGGCGGTGGCCGCAGGCGGCGCCGGCGGGGCATCCGCGTCGGAGGCATCCGCGTCAGAAGGAGGAGCGCGATGAGCGCCGAGCAGCCGGAGGCGACGCCCGCGGTCGTCGTCGACGACGTCACCCGGGTCTTCAGCAAGCGCGGGCGCCGCACCGTCGCCGTCGACGGCGTCTCCTTCACCATGCGCGCCGGTCGCGACCTCGGCATCGTCGGGGAGTCCGGTTCGGGCAAGTCGACCCTCGCGCGCATCATCATGGGCCTCGACCAGCCGACGAGCGGCCGGGTGCTCGTGCACGGCGAGGACCTCACCTCGAAGTCGCGCTCCCGGGCCGAACGGCTGCGCCGGGCGAAGCTCGTGCAGATGGTCTACCAGGACCCGTACGGCTCGCTCGACCCGCGGCAGACCGTGCGCTCCTGCCTCGTCGAGGTGCTGCGCCTGCACCCGCCGCGCGGCGGCAACGTCGCGGCCCGCGCGAGCGAGCTGGGCGACCTCGTCGGGCTGACGCCGGCGCAGCTCGACCGCAGTCCGGTGGGGCTCTCGGGCGGGCAGCGGCAGCGCGTCGCGATCGCGCGGGCGCTCGCCGTCGAGCCGCGGCTGATCATTCTCGACGAGGCGGTCGCCGCGCTCGACATCTCGATCCAGGCGCAGATCCTGAACCTGCTCGCCGAACTCCGCGACGAGCTCGGCACGGCCTACCTGCTGATCTCCCACGACCTCGCCGTCGTGCGGCAGCTCACCGACGACGTCGTGGTGCTGCACCACGGCCGGCTCGTCGAGCAGGGCGAGACCGGCGCGGTGCTCGACGATCCCGCCGAGGACTACACCCGGCGCCTGCGCGACAGCATCCCGAGCCGGCACTGGCGGGAGCCCGGCATGCTCGAGGAGCTCACCCGGGTGGGGTGAGCACGGGGGCGCCGAGCTGCGCGGAGAGCTCGGCCGCGCCGCGCGCGGCCAGCCGGCCGGCGGCGTCGAGGTGGGCGCCGAGGCGCGGCTTCGGGGCGCTGATGTTCACCGCGGCGATGATCTGCCCGCGGAAGTCGTACACGGGGGCGGAGACGCCGACGACGCCCGCCTCGAACTCCTCGTCGACGGTGGCATAGCCGCGCTCGCGGATGCGCCGGATCTCGGCGAGCAGGCTGTCGAAGTCGGTCACGAGCAGCTTGCCGGGCGGCGGTGGCGGCGGCGGCACCACGCTCGGGCCCGAGGGGCGCGAGGAGGCCGGACTCACGATCGCCTCGTCGTGCCCGTGCAGCTCGTACCAGGCGGCGAGCTCCTCGTCGGACCATCCGCTCACGAGCACCCGCCCGGCCGAGGTGCGCCAGGCCGCCGTGCTCACGCCCTCCCAGCCGAGGCCGCGGAAGGCGTGCTCGCTGAGCTCGCTCGCGAGCGTCAGCACGCTGCCGCCGCGCAGCACGCAGAGATGCGTCGTCTCGTGCGTCGCGGCGACGATGCGACGGAGGTAGCCGGTGGCCTCCCGCACGAGCCGAGCCTCTGCGGTGCGGGCGGCCAGCGCGTAGAGCTGGTAGCCGAGGCTGTAGCCGAGGGTCACCGGGTCGCGGGCGACGAGCCCGGCGTCGGCGAGCGTCGCGAGGGTGCGGGAGACCTGGCCCTTGTCGCGGCCGGCGAGCTCGGCGAGCCGCACGACGCCGAGGCCGCCCTGCTGCAGCGCCTCGTCGCTGCCGAGCGCCTCGAGGAGCTCGAGATCGCGGCGGAGCCCGGCGGAGTTGCGCCGCTGCCCCGTCGCCGCCGTCGTCGGTGGAGTCATGGGGCCAGCGTAGAGCGGCGTTGACACTTGCGCAACAGCAGTTGCGCATATCGTGACCCCGACGTATCGTCGCTGCATCGACCACCGAGCCCTCGGCGGTTCTCGACGATGAGAAGGGAGCACGCGACGTGAACGCACTCGACCTCGACGGTCTGCTCACGTTCTGGGGCCGCCGGTGGGACGACATCCTCGAGCTCGTGCTCCAGCACCTCGCCGTCGTCGCGCTCTCGCTCCTCATCGCGACCGTCGTCGGCGTGCTCATCGGCATCCTGGTCTGGAACCGGCCGGTGCCGCGCTCGCTGACGATCGCCGCGGCCGGCGTCGCCCTGACGATCCCCTCGCTCGCGCTCCTCGCCCTCATCACCCCCGTGTTCGGGCTCGGCTGGACGCCGACCGTGCTCTCGCTCGTCTTCTACTCGCTGCTGCCCATCGTCCGGAACACCGTGGTCGGCCTCCGCGAGGTCTCGCCGGCGATCATGGAATCGGCGAAGGGCATGGGGATGTCGCCGGTGAAGATCCTCTTCGCCGTGCAGCTGCCCATGGCCTGGCCGATCATCCTCACGGGCGTGCGCGTCGCCGCCCAGCTCACGATCGGCATCGCCGCGATCGCCGCCTACGTCGCGGGGCCCGGCCTCGGCCAGTTCATCTTCCAAGGACTGTCGTCCCTCGGCTCCAAGAACGCGCTGAACTTCGCGCTCACGGGAACGCTCGGCGTCGTCCTCCTCGCGCTCGTCGTCGACGGCGCCTTCGTCCTCATCAGCCGCTCCACGACGTCAAGGGGTCTCCGTGTCTGAATCCACCGCCACCGGCATCACCGCGATCGCGCAGCACACGAGCGGCGTCGAGATCGTCCTCGACCAGGTCGTCAAGGTCTACCCCGGCCAGCAGGCCCCCGCCGTCGAGGACTTCTCGATGACCGTCGCCCCCGGCGAGCTCGTCATGTTCGTCGGCCCCAGCGGCTGCGGCAAGACCACCACGATGAAGATGATCAACCGCATCATCGAGCCGAGCTCGGGGTCCATCTCCATCGGCGGCCGCGACGTGCTCTCGCTCGACCCGAACGAGCTGCGCCGGCACATCGGCTACGTCATCCAGCAGATCGGCCTCTTCCCGCACATGACGATCGCCGAGAACATCGCGACCGTCCCGAAGCTCCTCGGCTGGTCGAAGCCGCGCATCGCGGAGCGGGTGGACGAACTGCTCGAGACCGTGCAGCTCGACCCCGGCACTTTCGCGAACCGCTATCCGAAGCAGCTCTCCGGGGGGCAGCAGCAGCGCGTCGGCGTCGCCCGCGCGCTCGCCGCCGACCCGCCCGTCATGCTGATGGACGAGCCGTTCGGCGCGACCGACCCGATCACCCGCGAGAAGCTGCAGGCCGAGTTCCTGCGCCTCCAGGAGTCGATCGGCAAGACCATCATCTTCGTCACCCACGACTTCGACGAGGCCATCCGGCTCGGCGACCGCATCGCCGTGCTCTCCGACCGCAGCCGCATCGAGCAGTTCGACACCCCGGCGAACATCCTCGCCGAGCCGGCCAACGACTACGTGGCCTCGTTCATCGGGCACGGCGCCGCGCTCAAGCGCCTCGCCCTCGTGCCCGTCGTGGAGGCGACGCTCGGCGCCGCGGTCGGGACGAGCGGCGCCCCGACCATCGAACTCGCCGGGAACCTCCGCGACGCGCTCGACGTGCTCGTGCTCACGGGGCTCCCGGCCGTCGACGTCGTCGACGAGCACGGGCGGGCGGTCGGCTCGCTGACCGTCGACCGCATCTCCGCGGTCCTCGGCGCCGAACTGCCCGGCCGGACGGCCGGCTCGCGAGCGGGCGCACGATGACCGTCACCACCGAGACCCAGGCGATCGGCGCGACGCGCGCCGCCGAGGCGCCGGCGCGGCCGCGGTTCTTCACCTGGCGCCGCTTCACGACGCCGATCGTCGTGGTCGTCGTGCTCGCGCTTCTGCTGCTCTGGGTCTCGACGCTGCAGCTGGACTCGATCGAGCAGCGCACGCTCAACTGGAGCTACATCACGCTCCGCGTCGGCGAGCACCTCAGCCTCACCGTCGTCGCCTCGGCGCTCGTCGCCGTGCTCGCGATCCCCACCGGCATCCTGCTCGCGAAGACACGCTCGGCGACCGTGCGGAACGTCATCCTCGCGATCGCGAACATCGGCCAGGCGACCCCCGCCGTCGGCGTCGTGATCCTGCTCGCCATCCTCTGGCAGACGGGGTACACGACGGCGCTCGTCGCCCTCGTCGTGTACGCCTTCCTGCCCGTGCTGCGCAACACGATGATCGGCATCCAGCAGGTCGACGCGAACGTCCGGGAGTCGGCCCGCGGCATGGGGATGACCCCGAACCAGGTGCTCACGCGCATCGAGGTGCCCCTCGCCGTCCCCGTGATCCTCGCGGGCCTCCGCACCGCGCTCGTCTTCTGCGTCGGCGTCGCGACGATCGCGACCTTCATCAACGCCGGCGGCCTCGGCGACATGATCGTCAACGGCCTGAAGCTGCAGCGCTACCCCGTGCTCGTCGTCGGCGCCGTGCTCGTCGCCTGCATCGCCCTGCTCATCGACTGGATCGCCGGCTTCGCCGAAGACCTGCTGAAGCCGAAGGGCATCTGAGCGGCCTCCGCTCCCGCCAGTCCGCCCGTCCCGCATTCCACCCATCCCCCCCCGAATCCCGCACACAAGGAGTCCATCAATGAAGACGCGCACCCTCCTGTCGGCACTGGCGCTCGCCGCCGCCGGCGCCCTCGCCCTCTCCGCCTGCTCCTCCGGCGGCGCCGCCACCGGCAGCCAGGGCACCGAACTCGAAGGCCTGAAGGGCGACATCGGCGCCAAGGACTTCTCGGAGCAGTTCATCCTCGCCCACCTCACGAGCCAGCTGCTGAACGCCCACGGCGCCGAGACCGTCGCGAACACGAAGCTCGTCGGCTCCGCCAACGTGCGCCAGGCGCTCGAGAACGACGAGTTCCTCGGCTACTGGGAGTACACCGGCACCTCCTGGATCACCTACAACGGCAACACCGAGCCCGTGAAGGGCGAGGAGGCGCAGTTCGAGGCCACCAAGGAGGCCGACGCCGCCAACGGCATCGCCTGGCTCGACCCGGCGCCGCTGAACAACACCTACGCCTTCGCCATCCGGGCCGACAAGGCGAAGGAGCTCGGCGTGAAGACGCTGAGCGACGTCGCCGCCCTGCCGGTCGAGGAGCAGACCTTCTGCGTCGAGAGCGAGTTCTCCACGCGCGACGACGGCTGGCCGGGGCTCAAGGCCGCCTACGGCATCGACGTCCCCGACTCGAACGTCGCACTCCTCGACACCGGCGTCATCTACACGGCGACGCAGAAGGGCGACGACTGCAACTTCGGCGAGGTCTTCCAGACCGACGGCCGCATCCCCGCGCTCGACCTCGTGGTGATGGAGGACGACCTGCAGTTCTTCCCCGCCTACCAGGGCGCCTTCACCCTCAAGCAGTCCACCCTCGACGAGTACCCCGAGATCGCGGACGTCATCGGCCTGCTCACGCCCCTGCTCACGACCGAGCAGATGCAGAAGCTCAACGCCCTCGTCGACGTCGACGGCGAGGACCCCGAGGACGTCGCCACCGACTGGCTCACCGAGCAGGGCCTCATCTGATGAGCGAGGGCCTCCTGATCGGCGAGAGCTTCGTCGGCGACGGCGTGAACGCCGCGCACGTGAACACCGTCTTCGGGCACCGCGAGGGCCCGGCCGGGGTGGCGTGGGCGACCGCGCTCGCCACCCCGAGCGCGGGGCACGTGCCCTTCGTGACGGTGCTCCGACCGTCGCTGCCGGTGAAGCCGCTCACCCTCTTCGTGACGAAGTCGGCGCCGGCGAGCGACGAGCACGGCCTGCTGATCTGGGGGCCCGCTCAGGCGGGCATCGCCGCCGGGGTCGCCGACGCACTCGCGGACGGCGTGATCACCCGGCAGGAGGCGGACAGCCACGTGCTGATCGCCGCCGTCTGGGTGAACCCCGGCGCCGACGACGCCGACGCCGTCTTCGAGCACAACCGACGCTCCGTGCGCACCGCGCTCGAGAACGGCGCCAGGCACCTCCCCGAGACCGACGACGTCATCGCCGCCCGGCACGCGCCATCGAACCCCTTCTACACGCCGAAAGACCCAGCATGAAGATCACCGCCATCACGCTCACCCGGCTGCTGCAGCCGCTCGATCCGCCGTTCGCGGCGGCCTGGGACCCGAACCCGCGCACGGAATTCGCCGCGACCCTCGTCACGGTGCACACCGACGAAGGCATCACGGGTTACGGCTCCGGCGACACGATGGACGGCTTCGAGGCCTTCGAGCACCTGTTCATCGGCACCGACCCGCTGCAGATCCTGAACCAGGTGCGCCGCATCGAGACGATCAACTTCCACGGCGGCCGGTACTGGCCGCTGGAGGCGGCACTCTGGGACATCATCGGCCAGGTCGCCGGCCTCCCCGTGAGCGTGCTCTTCGGCGGCGCGCGCGACCGGCTGCCCGCCTACGCGTCCAGCGGCGAGCTGAAGGCCCCGGAGGCGCGCGCCGAGTCCGCGCTCGCCGCGAAGGAGCTCGGCTTCCGCGCCATGAAGATCCGCATCGCCAGGCATCGGCTGGCCGAGGGTGTCGCCGCCGTGCGCGCAGCGCGGGAGGCGGTCGGCGACGAGTTCGAGCTCATGGTCGACCTGAACCAGATGTGGCGGATGTCGGGCGACATCGAGGCGGCGCTGCCGCTCGCGAAGGTGCAGCGCGTCGCCGCGGAACTCACCGAGCTCGGGGTGCTCTGGCTCGAGGAGCCGCTGCCCCAGGTCGACGTCGTCGGTGCGCAGCGCGTGCGCGCCGAGACGGGCATCCAGATCGCCGGCGGCGAGATGGTGCGGAGCCTGCCCGAGATCATGGCGCTCATCGAGGCCGACGCCTTCGACGTCTACCAGCCGGACGTCGCCCTCGCCGTGGGCATGTACCGGGCCCGCCAGGTCGCCGAATCGGCCAACCTCCGGCACCGCCTGTTCACCCCGCACACGTGGTCCAACGGGCTCGGCCTGCTGGCAAACCTGCACGTGGCCGCCGGCGTCGACGCCGGCCCCTACCTGGAGTTCCCGTTCGACCCGCCCGGCTGGACGCCCGAACGGCGCGACTTCTTCATGACGCCGCTGATGATCGACGCGGCCGGCGACCTCGTCGTGCCGGATGCCCCGGGGCTCGGCGTCGAGATCGACCACGATGCCGTCGCCCGCTACACGGTCTGACGACGAGCACGAGGAGCTGCACCATGACCGACTGGATCGCCGCCGCGGCGGCGCTCACCCCCGAGACCCGGCTGTTCATCGACGGCGCGTTCCGGGACGCCGCGGACGGCGCCGTCTTCGACACCTTCGCCCCGCGCGACGGCCGTCGGATCGCGAGCGTGGCGGCGGCCGCCGAGCCCGACGTCGACGCCGCGGTGCGCGCCGCCCACCGGGCCTTCGAGGCCGGGGTCTGGTCGCGCGCCGACCGCCGCGAACGGCAGCGCGTGCTGCTGCGGCTCGCCGAGCTCATGCTGGAGCACCGCGACGAGCTCGCGCTGCTCGAAGCACTCGACTCGGGCCATCCCATCGGCGACTCCCTCAACGTCGACGTGCCGAACGCCGCCCGCGTCGTGCGCTGGTACGCCGAGGCGATCGACAAGCTCACCGACGAGATCGCCCCCGCCCCCGAGTCCGCGCTCGCGCTCGTCACCCGGGAGCCGCTCGGCGTGATCGGCGCCGTCGTGCCGTGGAACTACCCGCTCATCATCACCGCGTGGAAGATCGCCCCGGCGCTCGCCGCCGGCAACTCGGTCGTGCTGAAGCCGGCGGAGCTCACCAGCCTGTCGGCGCTGAAGCTCGCCGCGCTCGCCGCGGAGGCCGGCGTGCCGGACGGCGTGTTCAACGTCGTCCCCGGGCTCGGGCCCGTCGCCGGGCAGGCCCTCGGCCGGCATCCGCTCGTCGACAAGATCGCGTTCACCGGCTCGCCGGCCGTCGGCCGCGGCTTCCTCCGCTACGCGGGCGAGTCGAACGGCAAGCAGGTGAGCCTCGAGCTCGGCGGCAAGTCGCCGCAGCTCGTGCTCGCCGACGTCGGCGACCTGCAGGCGTGCGCCTCCGCGGTCGCCTGGGGCATCTTCTACAACGCCGGGCAGACCTGCCACGGCGGCAGCCGCCTCATCGTCGACGAGCGCGTGCACGACGAGCTCCTCGAGGAGGTGCTGAAGGTCGGCCGTTCGCTCGTGCAGGGCGACCCGCTCGACGAGCGCACGCAGCTCGGCACCATCGCGAGCGAGACCCAGCTCGAGCGCGTGCTCGGCTACGTCGACGTGGCGCGCGCGGAGGGGGCGACCGTGCACGGCGGCGGGCGCGTCCGCCCGCCCGGGCTCGAGGGCGGCTACTACGTCGAGCCGACCGTCTTCGACGGCGTCGACAACGCCGGGCGCATCGGCCAGGAGGAGATCTTCGGGCCGGCGCTGGCCGTCACCACGGTGCGGGATGCCGAGGAGGGTGTGCGCCTCGCGAACGAGTCCGCCTACGGTCTCGCCGCGAGCGTCTGGACCTCCGACGTCACGCGGGCGCACCGGGTCGCCCGCCGTCTCCGCGCCGGCACCGTCTGGGTGAACGCCTTCGACGTCGCCGACGTGATCACGCCGTTCGGCGGCTTCAAGCAGTCGGGCGCCGGCCGGGATCGCTCGCTGCACGCCTTCGACGCCTACACCGGACTCAAGACCACCTGGATCAACCTGGGCGACGGCGCGCTCTGACGCCCGCCCGAACTGCGAGAGAAACGCGAGAGAGCACAGCATGACGCACGCAGCCCTCCCCACGGTCGGCTTCATCGGCCTGGGCAACATGGGGTCCGGGATGACCCGGAACCTGCAGCGGGCGGGATTCCCGCTCGTGGTGAACGATCTGCGCCGCGAGTCGGCCGCCGAACTCGTCGCCGGTGGCGCGCGCTGGGCGGCGACCCCGGCCGAGGCCGCGGCCGAAAGCGACGTCGTGATCACGATGCTGCCGACGCCCGGGCACGTGGACGCCGTGGTGAACGGACCCGACGGCATCCTCGCGGGCATCGCCGACGGCGGCACCTGGGTGGACATGTCGACTTCCGTGCCCGAGGTGGCCGACGCCGTGCGCCGGGCGCACGGCGCACGCGGGTTGCGCATCCTCGACGCCCCCGTCAGCGGCATGTCGGTCGGCGCCGCGAACGGCATGCTGCAGATCTTCGTCGGCGGCGAGGCCGAGGACGTCGCGCGGCTCCGTCCCGTGTTCGAGGCCATGGGCGACCCTGAGCGGATCCTCCACGTCGGCGGCGCCGGCGCCGGGTACGCGGTGAAGCTCATGATCAACCAGCTCTGGTTCTCCCACCTGGTGGCCACGGCCGAGGTGCTCGCGATCGGCGTCAAGGCCGGCGTGGACCTCGACGTGCTGCGGGACTCGCTTATCGCGAGCCCCGCCAACTCCAACTTCGTCGAGCACGACGTGCTCTCGGTCCTCGACCGCGGCGACTACGACGAGGGCTTCGCGATCGCCCTCGCGTGCAAAGACCTCGGCCTCTCGATCGACCTCGCCCGATCGGTCGGCGTGCCGGCCGAGCTCTCCGCGGTCGTCGAGCAGATCTACCGCCGGGCGAAGGCCCAGTACGGCGACCTCGCCGGGGAGATGACGCCCGTGCAGCTCTACGAGGACCTCATCGGCCGCCCGCTGCGCCGCGAGGCGGTGGCGGCATGACCGGCACCCGCCTGGCCGCGCTGCCGCGGCCGCTCGCCGAGACCGAGCTCGTGCTCGACCCGAAGCCCATCGCGTACTTCGGTCGCGGCCGAGTCGCCGAGGCCGGAGCGATCGTCGCCGCGCATGGCGCCAGCACGGTGCTCATCGTCACCGACCCCTTCCTCGCCGGCTCGCCGATCGTCGCCGCGGTGCGCGCCTCCCTCGACGCCGCCGGGCTCGCCGTGCACGTCTACGGCGAGGTGACGCCGAACCCGACGACCACGAACCTCGACGCGGGCAGCGATCTCGCCGCCCGCGTCGGCGCCGACGCGATCGTCTCGGTGGGCGGCGGCTCCTCACTCGACGCCGCGAAGGGCATCGCCCTCGGCGCCGTGAACCCCGAGCGCGGCGTCGAGCTCGACTACCGCGCCGCCTTCGCCCGCCCGGCGCTGCCGATCGTCGCGATCCCCACGACCGCCGGCACCGGGGCGGAGGTGAACGCCTTCGGCGTCATCACCGACATCGTCGGGCACCGCAAGTTCTACGTCGGGCACGACACGGCGCTCGCCAAGGCGGCCATCCTCGACCCGGAGCTCACCGTCGGCCTGCCGCCGAGCGCGACCGCCGCGACGGGCTTCGACGCGCTGACGCACGCGCTCGAGTCCTATCTCTCGGTGCGGGCGAACCCCTACTCCGACGGCATCGCCCTGCAGGTGCTCGCGACCGTCTCGACCCACCTCCCGCGCGCGGTCGTCGACGGCGGCGACCTCGAGGCCCGCTCCGAGCTGCTCCTCGCGAGCCACGTGGCGGGCGTCGGCTTCTCGCACACCGGGCTCGGGCTCGTGCACGGCATCGCGCATCCGCTCGGCGGCCGCTTCGACATCCCGCACGGCCTCGCCCTCGCGATCGTCATCGGCGGCGTGCTGCGCCTGAGCCGCGACGTGCGCGTCGAGCGCCTCGCGCGCGCCGCATTCGCGCTCGGCGTCGGCGACACCGCGGCCACGGACGAGGAGAACGCGGATGCCGCGATCGACGCCGTCACGGGCCTCGCCCGATCGATCGGCCTCGTCGGCCCGCTGTCGAGGTTCGGGGTGACCGAGGACGTGCTGCCCTCGCTCGCCGCCGACACCCTCGCCGACGCCGTCACGGTGAACGCGCCGCTGCAGCCGAGCCAGGAACAGATCATCGAGATCCTGAGGGAGGCGCTGTGAGCGACACCCAGCCCAGCGGCGGCGCCAGCGGCGGCACCAACTCGGGCGCCGGCTCCACGATGCGACCGGCCGAGCGCGCCCTGCTCGCCTCGCTGCCCACGGGGCTCCTCATCGACGGCGAATGGCGCGAGGCATCCGACGGCGGCACCTTCGTCGTCGAAGACCCCGCCACCGGCGCCGCGCTCCTCGCGATCGCCGACGCGACCCCCGCCGACGGCGAGGCCGCGCTCGCCGCAGCCCACCGGGCGCAGGCCGGCTGGGCCGGGACCGCACCCCGTGAGCGCGCCGAGATCCTGCGCCGCGCCTTCGACGCCGTCACCGCCCGCGCCGAGGACTTCGCCCTGCTGATGACGCTCGAGATGGGCAAGCCGCTCGCGGAGTCCCGCGGCGAGGTCGCCTACGGGGCGGAGTTCCTGCGCTGGTTCTCCGAGGAGACGTCGCGCGTCTCGGGCCGGTACGCGACCGCCCCCGACGGCCGCAGCCGCCTCCTCGTGCTGAAGCGCCCCGTCGGTCCGAGCCTGTTCATCACGCCGTGGAACTTCCCGCTCGCGATGGCGACCCGCAAGATCGCGCCCGCGATCGCGGCGGGCTGCACGATGGTGCTGAAGCCCGCCGCGCTGACCCCGCTCACCGCGCTCCTCTTCGCCGCCGTCCTCGAAGAGGCCGGGCTGCCGCCCGGCGTGCTGAACGTCATCCCGACGACGAGCGCGGGCCGCGTCACGGGCCCGCTCATCCGCGACCCGAGGCTGCGCAAGCTCTCGTTCACCGGCTCGACCGAGGTGGGCCGCCGGCTCATCGCGGATGCCGCGGACCAGGTGCTGCGCGTCTCGATGGAGCTCGGCGGCAACGCCCCGTTCCTCGTCTTCGAGGACGCCGACCTCGACCAGGCCGTCGAGGGGGCGCTGCTCGCGAAGCTCCGCAATGGCGGCGAGGCGTGCACGGCCGCGAACCGGCTGCTCGTGCACGAGCGGGTCGCGGCGGAGTTCGCCGAGCGGCTGACCGCGCGGATCGCGGACTACCCGGTGGCCCGCGGCACCGAGCCGGGCGCGAAGCTCGGGCCGCTCGTCGACGCCGGCACGCGGGACAAGGTGCACGAGCTCGTCGAGTCGGCGCGGGCGGACGGGGCGACCGTCGCGCTCGGCGGAAGGCCCGTTCCCGGCCCGGGCTACTTCTACGAGCCGACCGTGCTGACGAATGTGCCGGCGGACGCGCGGATCCTGCGCGAGGAGATCTTCGGACCGGTCGCGCCCATCGTGACGTTCGCCGACGAGGCCGAGGCGGTCGCGCTCGCGAACGCCACCGAGTTCGGGCTCGTCGCCTACGCCTTCACCCGGGACCTCGATCGCGGGCTGCGCCTCGCCGAGGAGCTCGAGGTCGGCATGTTCGGGCTGAACACGGGCATCGTGTCGAACCCGGCGGCGCCGTTCGGCGGCGTGAAGCAGTCGGGCCTCGGGCGCGAGGGCGGTTTCGAGGGGATCGAAGAGTACCTCGACACCAGGTACGTCGGCATCGCGGACCCGTTCCGCGGCTGAGCGCGCTCACGCGCGCTGGGGCCGTGCGCCTCGGGCCGTGCGCCGGTGGGCTGGGGCCCTCCGCCTCAGCCCACCACGCTCGGGTCCGCGACCTCGACGACGACGGGCGCCTCCGGCATCCCCGCCGCCCGCCACACCCGCGCGGCCGCGCCGACGCCCGGGACCTGCGATTGCAGCAGCCGCTGCGTCGCCCGCTCAAGCTGCCACTCGGCGGTGAGCCGCGAGCCGTCGGCGAGCTCCACGTCGAGCTCGAAGGACGTCGGGGTGCCCTCCTCGGCGAGCTGGGTGCGTCGCGCGACGACCCGCCCGGAACTGGCCGTCGCCCGCTCGCGGGCCGTGCGCCACGCGGTCTGCGCCGCGACGTCCTGCCGGGCCGCGGTGATCGAGCCGAGCAGCACGAGCCACGGCATCAGGCCGAGCGCGCCGAGCAGCACCGAGAAGAGCAGGCTGAACCACCAGCCCGGCGTCTGCTCGGTCCAGAGCAGCACGATGCCGGTCGCGGTGCCGGCGGACGCGGCGAGGCTCACGACGACGAAGGCGATCCGGCCGCCGGTGCCGAGTCGCCGCGGCAGGCGGAGCGCGGCGGGCGCCGTCGCGCCGGGGTCCGCGTCGAGCCGTTCGACCAGGTGCACGATGCTGCGCGGGGCGGTGGTCGTCGACGGCATGGGCGCATCGTAGCCGGTGCGGGTGTCGGCGGAGCAGAGGCTGGTGCTCGCGCGCGAGCGCGGCGACGATGGAAGGAGTGCCGCGCCAGGCGGTGCGACGAGGGGAGCAGCATGCAGCAGGAATTCGACCTCATCGTGATCGGCGGCGGCCCCGTGGGCGAGAACGTCGCCGATCGGGCCGTGCAGGGCGGGCTCAGCACCGTCATCGTCGAGCACGAGCTCGTCGGCGGCGAGTGCTCGTACTGGGCGTGCATGCCGTCGAAGGCCCTGCTGCGCGCCGGCGCCGCGATCAGCGCGGCCCGCCGGGTGCCCGGTGCGGCGGAGGCCGTGACCGGGCAACTCGACGTGCAGGCGCTCTTCGCGCACCGCGACGACGTGGTCAAGCACTGGAACGACAGCGGCCAGCTCGAGTGGCTGGACGGGGCCGGCATCCAGCTCGTCCGCGGGCACGGCCGGCTCGACGGCGAGCGCCGCGTCGTCGTCGACGCCCCGGACGGCGGCCGCGTCGAGCTGCTGGCTCGCGTCGCGGTGGTCGTGGCGACCGGCTCCGACCCGCTCGTCCCCCGCATCGAGGGGCTCGCCGAGGCCAGGCCGTGGGCGAGCCGGGAGGCCACGAGCGCCGAGCAGGCTCCGCGGCGGCTCGCGGTCATCGGCGGCGGCGTGGTCGGCGTCGAGATGGCCGCCGCCTACGCCTCCTTCGGTACCGAGGTGACGGTCATCGCGCGCAGCGGGCTGCTGCGCGAGTTCGAGCCCTTCGCGGGCGAGCTCGTCGGTGAGGGGCTGGTCGAGCAGGGCGCGCGGGTCATCACGGGGGCGTCCCCGGTGCGGGTCGAGCGGGACGGGGCGGCGGACGCCGCGGATGCCTCGGACGCCTCGTCCGGCGAGGTGCGCATCGAGCTGTCGACCGGCGAGACGATCGTCGCCGACGAGGTGCTCGTCGCGACCGGGCGCACCCCGCGCACCCACGGACTCGGGCTCGACACGATCGGCCTCGAACCCGGCGACTGGCTCGAGGTCGACGACACGCTTCGCGTGCCGGGGCACGACTGGCTCTACGCCGTCGGCGACGTGAACCACCGGGCGCTGCTCACGCACCAGGGCAAGTACCAGGCCCGGGCCGCGGGCGACGTGATCGCGGCACGGGCCCGCGGCGACGAGGCATCCGACGCTCCCTGGGGCGCGCACGTGGCGACCGCCGACCACCACGCGGTGCCGCAGGTGGTGTTCGCCGATCCGGAGGTCGCCGCCGTCGGGCTCACGGCGGCCGGCGCCGAGGAGGCCGGGTTGCGCACCCGGGTGCTCGACTACGAGCTCGGCTGGGTCGCGGGCGCCTCGCTGCTCGCGGACGGCTATCGCGGCACGGCCCGCATGATCGTGGACGAGGACCGCGGGGTCGTCGTCGGCGCGACCTTCGTCGGGCAGGACGTCGCCGAGCTCGTGCAGGCCGCGACGATCGCGATCGTCGGCGAGGTGCCGATCGACCGGCTCTGGCACGCGGTGCCCGCCTACCCGACGATGAGCGAGGTCTGGCTGCGCCTGCTCGAGGCCTACGGCCGCCCCGCCGCCTGACCCTGCCTGGCTCGCTGAGCTTGTCGAAGCGTATCGAGTTCGCTTCGAGTTCGCTTCGACGAGCTCAGCGGACCAGAGGACGAGCTCAGCGAACCAGAGGACGAGCTCAGCGAACCAGGGTCAGAGCCAGCGGCGGAGCTTGAAGACCCCGTACAGCGCGGCGCTCATGCCGAGCATCAGCAGCAGCGCGAAGGGGTAGCCGAGGCTCCAGTGCAGCTCGGGCATGACGTCGAAGTTCATGCCGTACACGGTGCCGATCAGGGTCGGCGCGAACAGGATCGCCGCCCACGAGGAGATCTTCTTGATCTCCTCGTTCTGGGCGAGGTTCAGCTCCGTCATCCGGCGCATCTCCTCGTTCTGCCGCTGGGCGACGAGCGTCGCCTCGACCTGCAGGGCGTTGTCCAGGATGGCCCGGAACGCCCCCGCCCGCTCGACGATCCGCAGGGCGTGGTCGAGCACGTCGCGCAGCGAGCGGCGCAGCTCGACGTCGACGCCGTACTTGTCCGAGCCGCGGGCGAGCCCCTCGAGCATCCCGACGAGCGGCTGCGCCGCGCGCTGGAAGTCGAGCACCTCGCGGGCGAGCTCGTAGATCCGCCGGGACACGCCCTCGGCGCCGGAGAACAGCTGGTCCTCGATCTCGTCGATGTCGTTCTCGAGCCCCGCGACGACGGGGCCGTACTCGTCGACGACCTCGTCGAGCACGGCGTAGAGCACCGCCTCCGGGCCCATCGCGAGCAGCTCGGGGGACCCCTCGAGCCGCCGGCGCACCCGGCGGAGGTCGGGGGCCTCGGCGTGCCGGATCGTCACGACGAAGTCGGGCCCGACGAACAGGTGCAGTTCGCCGAACTCGACCTCCTCGTGCTCGTCGACGTAGCGGGCGGGGCGCAGCACGACGAAGAGGGTGTCGCCGTAGCGCTCGAGCTTCGAGCGCTGGTGGCCGGTCAGCGCGTCCTCGACGGCGAGCGGGTGCAGCTCGAACTGCTCGGCCACCGAGCGCACCTCCTCGGGGCTCGGGCGGTACAGGCCGATCCAGGCCATGCCTCCGCCGGACCGCATCACCTCGGACGTCTGCTGCAGGTTCTCGGGAGTGGCGGTGCGGAGGCCGTCCACGTACACGCCGTTGTCGATCAGGGTCATCATTTCGTCTCACCTCGTCTGGGTCGATCGCGCGACGCCCACGACGTCGCGGGGGCTGCGCGCTCGGCGCACGGATGCCACCGCTCGGACCAGCGAGGGACGGATGCCTCGGGCGGACGTGCGATCGTGCCGCATCCGCGCGGCGTCGGGGACGCGGAGCGCTGCGGGCGGGACGATCAGTGCCGCGGGAGACCGGCTCGAAGGGGCGAGGCGGCGGCGCGGCTACTATCACCGGACATGTCGCATCACCTGCCTTCGATCGGGGCGGCCTCGTGCCGGAGTCGGCGTGAGGCCCGGGGGCCGGAAGGGCCCCGGCAACCATAGGCCGGGCCATCCGACAAGTCAATGCGGGGCGTCGGCGCGGATGTCGGTGGCGGGCGCGAGACTCGCGTCATGACCTCTCACACGCACGGCATCCCGCGCACGATCGACTACATCGAGATCTCCGTCACCGACCTGCCGGCCGCGCAGGCGTTCTACGGCGCCGCCTTCGGGTGGGAGTTCACGCCGTACGGGCCGCAGTACGCCGGCATCCGCACGGCCGCCGAGCGCGGCGGCGACGAGGCCGGCGGGCTGATGCAGGTCGACGAGGTCACCACCGGCGGGCCGCTCGTGCTGCTCTACAGCGACGATCTCGACGGCACGGCCGAGGCGATCACCGCGGCGGGCGGCCGGGTCACCCAGGGGCCGTACGAGTTCCCCGGCGGCCGTCGCCTGCATTTCGCCGACCCCAGCGGCAACGAGCTGGGCGTCTGGTCGCAGCGATAACCGCTTCGACCAGGCAAATCCTTCTGCGGCGGGAATATCGCACGCGCTCCAGAAGTTGAGTCAACTGTACTCAAGTTTCACCGGATCGACTTGACGCGTTCACCTCGATTTGCGACACTTGAGCCGTCGGGACTCAAGTCTTGACGGGGCCAGCGATGGCCGTCAGAGATGACAGAGACTTCGGCTGCGGGCCAGCACGGCCGAGCCGCGCGCTGAACCGGGGTCTCGCACAGGCGCATCCGCGCCGCCGGACACCGGTCAGCAGAAGGAGAGAAACACATGTCACGAGCAGTTGGAATCGACCTCGGCACCACGAACTCCGTGGTCAGCGTCCTCGAGGGTGGCGAGCCCACCGTCATCGCGAATGCCGAGGGCTTCCGCACCACCCCCTCGGTGGTCGCATTCACGAAGGACGGCGAGGTGCTCGTCGGTGAGACCGCCAAGCGCCAGGCCGTCACCAACGTCGACCGCACCATCTCGTCGGTGAAGCGCCACATGGGCACCGACTGGAAGACGCAGGAGATCGACGGCAAGCAGTACACGCCGCAGGAGATCTCGGCGCGCATCCTGCAGAAGCTCAAGCGCGACGCCGAGCAGTACCTCGGCGACACGGTGACCGACGCGGTCATCACCGTCCCCGCGTACTTCAACGACGCCGAGCGCCAGGCCACCAAGGAGGCCGGTGAGATCGCGGGCCTCAACGTCCTGCGCATCATCAACGAGCCCACCGCGGCCGCGCTCGCCTACGGCCTCGACAAGGGCAAGGAGGACGAGCTCATCCTCGTCTTCGACCTGGGTGGCGGCACCTTCGACGTGTCCCTCCTCGAGGTCGGCAAGGACGAGGACTTCTCGACCATCCAGGTCCGCGCGACCGCCGGCGACAACCGCCTCGGCGGCGACGACTGGGACGAGCGCGTCGTCGAGTGGCTGATCAAGCGCTTCAAGGAGTCGACCGGCGTCGACGTCTCGAACGACAAGATCGCGAAGCAGCGCCTCAAGGAGGCCGCCGAGCAGGCCAAGAAGGAGCTCTCGTCGAGCATGTCGACGAGCATCCAGCTCCCCTACCTCTCGCTCACCGAGAACGGCCCGGCGAACCTCGACGAGACGCTCACCCGCGCGCAGTTCGAGAACATGACGAGCGACCTGCTCGACCGCACGAAGAAGCCCTTCGAGGACGTCATCAAGGAGGCCGGCATCAAGGTCTCCGACATCGCCCACGTGGTGCTCGTCGGCGGCTCGACGCGCATGCCCGCCGTCTCGGAGCTCGTGAAGCAGGAGACCGGCAAGGACCCGAACAAGGGGGTGAACCCCGACGAGGTCGTCGCCGTCGGCGCCGCGCTGCAGGCCGGCGTGCTGAAGGGCGAGCGCAAGGACGTGCTGCTCATCGACGTCACCCCGCTCAGCCTCGGCATCGAGACCAAGGGCGGCATGATGACGAAGCTCATCGAGCGCAACACCGCCATCCCGACCAAGCGCAGCGAGACCTTCACGACCGCCGACGACAACCAGCCGTCGGTCGCGATCCAGGTCTTCCAGGGCGAGCGCGACTTCACGCGCGACAACAAGGCGCTCGGCACCTTCGAGCTGACCGGCATCGCGCCCGCGCCCCGCGGCATCCCGCAGATCGAGGTCACCTTCGACATCGACGCGAACGGCATCGTGCACGTGTCCGCCAAGGACAAGGGCACGGGCAAGGAGCAGTCGATGACCATCACGGGCGGCTCGTCGCTCTCGAAGGACGACATCGACCGCATGGTGCGCGAGGCCGAGGAGCACGCCGCCGAAGACAAGAAGCGCCGCGAGTCCGCCGAGCAGCGCAACCAGGCCGAGCAGCTCGCCTACTCGGTCGAGAAGCTGATCAAGGACAACGAGGACAAGCTGCCCGAGGACGTCAAGACCGAGGTCCAGGGCGACGTCGACGCGCTGAAGTCCGCGCTCGCGGGCGAGGACGACGACGCGGTGAAGGCCGCGTTGGAGAAGCTCTCGCAGTCGCAGGGCAAGCTCGGCGAGGCGATCTACGCGCAGCAGCAGTCCGAGGCGTCCGCCGGCGCCGGTGAGGACCAGAACGCCAGCGGCCAGGCATCCGACCAGGCGTCCGACGAGGACGTGGTCGACGCCGAGGTCGTGGACGACGAGGACCCCTCGACGGGACAGGCGAAGTAACCATGGCCGACGAGAACCAGAACCCCGACGAGCCGGTCATCCGCGACAAGCGGAAGATCGACCCCGAGACCGGTGCGGTTCGCGAGCCCTCGAGCGAGGCGGATGCCGCGGCCGACGCCGCGGCATCCGCCGACGAGGCCGAGCTCACGGTCGACGACATCCTCAACGCGGCGCAGGCCGAGGTTGCGGAGCCGAACGACGAGCACCTCGCCGACCTCAAGCGGGTGACCGCCGAGTACGCCAACTACCGCAAGCGCACCGAGCAGAACCGTGAGCTCGAGCGCGACCGGGCGGTCGGCCAGACGGTCGCCGCGCTGCTGCCCGTGCTCGACGACCTCGACCGGGCCGAGAAGCACGGCGACCTCGAGGGCGACACCGCCTTCGCCACGATCGCCGCGAAGCTCCGGCAGGTCACCGAGCGGCTCGGGCTGGTGCGCTTCGGCGCGGTCGGCGAGCCGTTCGACCCGCAGCTGCACGAGGCGATCTTCCAGCAGCCCGCCGACGACGTGGAGGTCGACACGGTCGCCGACGTCGTCGAGACCGGCTACCAGCTGGGCGAGGTCCAGCTGAGGCCGGCCAAGGTCGTGGTGAAGAGCCCGCAGGGCTGAGCCCCGGCAGACGGCCCCACGAGACGGGAGGAGATTCGCGCCAGGGGAGGATGGGATCGTTCGATCCGCCCTCCGCCGCAGCGAATCTCCTCCCGCTCCGTTCAGTAGATACGACAGACTTCAAGGAAAGGAGGTGCCGATGGCCAGTCAGGACTGGTTCGACAAGGACTTCTACCAGGTGCTCGGCGTCTCCAAGGACGCGAGCGACAGCGAGATCAAGAAGGTCTACCGCAAGCTCGCGCGCAAGTACCATCCCGACCAGAACCCCGGCGACGCCGCCGCGGAGGCGAAGTTCAAGGAGATCTCCGAGGCGAACGCCGTGCTCTCCGACCCCGAGCAGCGCAAGGAGTACGACGCCATCCGCGCGATGGGGTCAGGGGCGCGCTTCACGGCGCCCGGCGCGGGCGGCCAGGGCGGCTTCGAGGACGTCTTCGGCGGCATGTTCAATCAGGGCGGCGGCGGTCAGCGCTACACGTTCCAGCAGGGCGGCGACTACGACGACCTGCTCGGCGGGCTCTTCGGCGGCGGCCGCTTCGGGCAGCCCTCGGGCGGCTACCGCGGCTTCGGCGGGCCGACTCGCGGGCGCGACGTCACGGCGACGACCACGCTCGACTTCATCACGGCGACCAAGGGCGAGCAGATCACCCTGCAGACCTCCGACGGCAAGCCCATCACGGTGCGCATCCCCGCGGGCGTCGCCGACGGGCAGAAGATCAAGCTGCGCGGCAAGGGCCACCCCTCGCCCGACGGCGGTGAGACCGGCGACCTCATCCTCACCGTGCACGTGCGCAAGCACCCGGTCTTCGAACGCGACGGGCTGAACCTCCGCGTCACCGTGCCCGTGACGTTCACCGAGGCCGCGCTCGGCGCCACGATCCAGGTGCCGACCCTCGGCGGCGACCCCGTCAAGCTCCGCGTCGCGCCCGGCACTCCGAGCGGCCGCGTGCTGCGCGTGAAGGGCCGCGGCGTCGAGACGAAGAAGGGCACGGGCGACCTGCTCGCCGTCGTGCAGATCGCGGTTCCCTCGCACCTCTCGAAGGAGGCGAAGGAGGCCGTCGAGGCGCTCGCCGCCGCCCTCCCCGACGAGGACCCGCGAGAAGAACTCCTCGCCAAGGCCCGGAGCTAGCGATGGACGAGACGAGCCCGCTCTTCGTGATCTCGGTCGCGGCCGAGCTCGCGGGCATGCATCCGCAGACGCTGCGGCAGTACGACCGGCTCGGGCTCGTCTCGCCCACCCGCACGGCGGGCAAGTCGCGCCGCTACTCGATGCGCGACGTCGTGCAGCTGCGCGAGATCGCCCAGCTCTCGGCCGAGGGCGTGAGCCTCGAGGGCATCCGCCGGGTGCTCGGCCTCGAGGACGAGGTGCAGAGCCTGCGCGCCCGCGTGCGCGAGCTCGAGGCCGCGCTCGCCGATGAGATGCTGAACCGGCCGGGTCGCCGCGTGTTCGCCGCCGGCTCTGCCGGCGAGGTGGTCACGCTCAAGGCCGGCACGCGGGTGCGCCGCGAGAACGCGCTCGTCGTCTGGCGCCCCCTCGAGCACGAGTAAGAAGCCCGCGAGCAGCCGGCTCAGCGCCCCCAGGCCTCCGCGGGCGCCTCGATGACGTCATACGGCCGCGAGCTCCAGTGCGTCCCGTAGCCGTAGTGGCTCGACGCCCACGGCGAGGCCCAGATCGCCTGCGCGGTGGCGTCGGCCGAGTCGCCCCGCTGCAGCGCCGCATCGACCGCGGGGTAGCGCCCCGAGCGCAGGTTCTCCGCCGCGTAGTACGCCGCGACGACGAGGTCGGGGTAGCTGCCGAGGCCCGAGCCGCCGCCGGAGCCCTGCCCGTTGTTCAGCGGGTTGTTGCGGTTCCACCAGTTGTCGGCGCCGTTCTCCTGCCGCATCCAGCGCATCATGAACGTGACGTTCTCGTCGGTCACAGGCCAGTCGCCCTCGATCAGCACGAGCTTCGCCCAGTCCTCGTTCGTGCCTCCCGCGACGAGCGTCTCGGTGCCGGTCGAGGCGACGTAGGACTCCTCGGCCACGCCCGGCAGCACCGCGGCGTCGTGCACCTCGATCGACTGCACCGCCTCGGCGACGGTGTCGGCCGAGCCGTCGGCGACGAGGGCGACCGCCGCCGGGTCGGGGGCCGGTGAGCTCGGCGCGAGCGCGAGCCCGGCGGTCGTGCCCAGCACGACGACGGAGGCGAAGAGGGCCGCGAAGCGGCGGGCGACGGGCGGACGTGCGTCGTCGCTGCGGGGTCGCTCGCGCGCCGCCGCACCGGGGTTCGGGGCGACGGCCGGGTCGGTGGAGCGGGGGAACCGGCGGTGACGCATGCGGATGCGAGGGTAGCAAACCCGACTGGATCCCTCCAGAGCGCACCCAGTCGGCGCCGGGTAGCCTGCCGAGGTGGACTTCACTGCGCTGCGCCGGCATCCCGACGTCGAGGGGCCCGGACTCGAGGCATCCGATGCCGCCGACCGGCTGATCCTCGACGAGGCCCGGGCCGCCGTCGGGGCGCTCGCGCCCGGTGAGCTCGTCGTGATCGACGACGCTTTCGGGGCGCTCGCGCTCGGCGCGGTCGAGCTCGGCGCGCGCGACGTGCGGGTCCACCAGGACCCGATCACCGGTGAGCGCGCGCTCGCCGAGAACGCCGCCCGGCTCGGCCTCGCGCACGAGGTGCGCTCCGAGGCGTTCGGCCCGTCGCTCGTCGCCGGGGCGCGGCTCGTGCTGCTGCGGCTGCCGCGCTCGCTCGACCGCCTCGATGAGATCGCCGAGCTCGTCGCCCGGCACGCCGATCCCGACGTGGTGATCGTCGCCGGCGGCCGCCTGAAGCACATGTCGATCGCGATGAACGAGGTGCTCGGCCGCGCGTTCGCGCGCCTCGACGTGAGTCTCGCGCGGCAGAAATCGCGGGTGCTGCGGGCGAGCGAGGCCCGCGCCGAGCTGCGGCCGGCGCCCGGTGGAGCGGGAGCGGATGCCTCGACGGCCGCCTCGCCCGCACGCTGGCCGCGCCGGGAGCGGCACGACGAGCTCGGCCTCGTGGTCGTCGCGCACGGCGGCGTGTTCGCGGGCACGAAGGTCGACATCGGCACCCGGTTCCTGCTCGGCCACCTCGCCGAGGCCGTGCCCGACGCGGCATCCGCCGTGGACCTCGCCTGCGGCAGCGGCGTCATCGCGACGAAGCTCGCGCTCGCCCGACCGGGCATTCGGGTGACCGCGAGCGACCGCTCCGCGGCGGCCGCGGCATCCGCCCGCCTCACCGCGGCGGCGAACGGGGTCGGCGACCGGGTCGCGGTCGAACGCGCCGACGGCCTCGAGCTCCTCGCCGACGCGAGCGAACCGCTCGTGCTGCTGAACCCGCCGTTCCACAGCGACGCGGCGCTGTCCACGGGCATCGCGGGCCACCTCTTCGCCGAGGCCGCAAGGGTGCTGGCGCCCGGCGGCGAGCTCTGGTGCGTCTGGAACTCGCACCTGCGCTACCGCCCCCTGCTCGAACGGCTCGTCGGCCCGACGCGGCAGATCGCCAGGAACGCGAAGTTCACGGTGACGGCATCCCGGCGGGGCGCGTGACGGACGCGGGGCAGCCGGCCGACGACGAGCGGCCCGATCCGCGCCGCCTCACCTCCGTCGAGCAGCGCATCGACGCCGCCGCGCACCGCCTGCTCGCGGGCGCACCCGAGCACGGGGCGCGCGCGAAGCTGCTGGAGTTCCTGGTGTTCGGCGCGAAGCAGGCCTGGGCCTGCGTGTTCGGTGCCGCGCTGCTCGCCGTCATCGTCGCGGCACGCCTCTGGTACCCGGACGACGCCTGGCTCGCCCGCAACGACGCCCTGACCCTGGCGGCCGTCGCGATCCAGATCGTGATGCTCGCCACACGCCTCGAGACCGGCCGCGAGCTGTGGGTGATCGTGCTGTTCCACCTCACCGGCACCGCGATGGAGCTGTTCAAGACGGATGTCGGCTCGTGGAGCTACGACGGCGACGGGGTGCTCCGGATCGGGGCGGTGCCGCTGTTCTCCGGCTTCATGTACGCGGCCGTTGGCTCGTACATGGTGCGCGTCTATCGGCTCTTCGATCTGCGCTTCACGCGCTATCCGCGCCGCTGGCTGACGGCGATCGTCGCCGCGGCGATCTACGCGAACTTCTTCGGGCATCACTTCATCGTCGATTTCCGCTGGGTGCTGCTCGCCGCGGTGGTCGTGCTGTGGTGGCCGGCGATGATGCACTTCCGGGTGTGGCGGCGCGTGCACCGCATGCCGCTGCTCGTCGCGTTCGGCCTCGTCGCCCTCTTCATCTGGTTCGCGGAGAACATCGCGACCTGGGGCGGGGCGTGGCTGTACCCGGACCAGCTCGACGGCTGGCACCCCGTCTCCGCCTCGAAGCTCGTGTCGTGGTTCCTGCTCATGATCATCTCGGTGGTGCTGGTGACGTTCGTGTACCGGCCGCGGGAGCCGGATGCCCCGGCTGGGCGCTGACGGGGGTGCGCGCCCGGCGGCATCGTGTCAGGCTGGAGGCGTGACCGGGATCCTCGAAGCCACCGTCGTCGAGTTCGACGTCGACCTCGACCGCGCCACCCGCGAGGGCGCCGCGCGGTCCTGGCGCGCCATCGTGTGGGACGACCCGGTGAACCTGATGAGCTACGTGAGCTATGTGTTCCGCAGCTACTTCGGTTACTCCCGCGAGGAGGCCGAGCGGCTCATGCTGCTCGTGCACACGACCGGCAAGGCCGTCGTCGCGACGGGCAACCGCGAGGCGATGGAACGGCACGTGCAGGCCATGCACGGCTATGGCCTGCAGGCGACGGTCGCGAGGGCGGAACCGTGATCGTCGCGGGTCGCAGCGGCGAGGGCGTCCGGCTCGTGCTCGAGGCCGAGGAGGCGATGCTGCTCTCCGAGCTCGCCGATCAGGTCGACTCGGTGCTGCTGCTCGGTTCCGGCGAGGACCCGGCGATCGACCGGTTGCTGCCGAACGCGTACCCCGACGACGTCGAGGCGGCGGGCGAGTTCGAGCGGTACACCCGCGGCAGCCTCGTCGACGGCAAGCGGCAGGCGGCGCAGTCGGTGCGCGACGCCACCGACGTGAGCGACGGCCGCGACCTCGTCGAGATCGAGCTCGACGAGTCGGAGGCGTGGGGTTGGCTGACGTTCCTCACCGACCTGCGGCTGATCCTCGCCGAGCGCGTCGGCGTCACCGACGACGGCGGCTACGCCGAGGATGAGGAGCGCGACGACTACCTGCGTGCGGCGTACGAGTGGGCGGGCTTCGTGCAGGGTTCGATGCTGGAGATCCTCGACCCGATGGATGCCTGAGCTGCACCGCGCCTGAAGGGTCGACGCCCCGCGGGCTTTCCGCGCGCGTGCCGCGCATGGATAGGGTGCGAACGCGGCGTCACGGGATCGCGTCGCTCGAGCGCGACGACGGGGGACGGGCATGCGCGGACGGATGCTGAGGACGGCGGCCCTGGTCGCCGCAGGGGCGGTGCTCGCCGGCGCGGCCGCGACCACCGCGTCGACGGCGGCGTTCGCCGCCGAACCGCTCGTCGAGCCCGGCGAGGTGCCGATCATCGCCGAGTCGCTCCGCGGTGGCACCTTCCTGCCCGCCGTCGAGGTGCAGGTGGGCGAGCGCACGCTCACCCTGCTGCTCGACACCGGCTCGGAGGGGCTCGTCGTCTACCCGAACCGGCTCGAGGGCGACACCACGGTCGAGCGCACCGCGGTCGTCGCGGATCCGGACTACAACGGCGCGCACGTCTTCGGGCATGTCGCGCTCGCCGACGTCACGATCGGCGGGACGAAGCCCGCGCGACTGCCGTTCGTGCTCGCCCACCGCTGCGAACCCGTCGACTGCCTCGGCGGGAACGACGGCCTCGACGGCATCCTCGGCGTGAGCCAGGGGCTCCGCACCTGGGGCGAGGAGGGCGAGACGCGGTACCCGTGGTGGTCGGCGATCGCCCAGCTGCCCGACGGCGCCGGCGACGGCCACACCATCCGCATCGAGCACGCCCCCGCCGCGCCGGGCGAGCGGATCGGCACGCTGACGCTCGGCGCACCCCTCATTGGCGAGGCGGATGCCGTCTTCCAGCCCGCGCTCACGGGCGGCGGCGACTACCCGGGCAGCGATCACCCGATGTACGCGAAGCAGGTCGAGAGCTGCTGGTCGATCGACACGACCATGAACTGCCTGCCCACGACGGTCGACTCCGGGGAGCGCGGCTCGGTGCTCATGGGCGACTTCGGAGCCTGGGCGACGCCGGTCCCCTCACCGACGCCGTTCCCGGGCGGCGGCGCCGAGGAGATCGCGCACCTGAACGCGGGGACGCCGATCTCCTTCGCCGTACCCGGCCAGACGCCGTTCTGGACGCGGACGGTCGCCGACGGATATCGCGCCGCCGGGCTGTACCAGCCGAGCGGCGCGTCGCCGAGCGGGGAGGCGGATGCCGATGCAGATGCCGCGGCGCTCGCGGCGAGCGGCCCCTACTTCAACACCGGCAACGTCTTCTTCGTCGGCCGCTCGATCGGCTTCGACAACCTCTCCGGCCGGATCGTCGTCGGGCCGATCGACGGCCTCCCGGCCGCAGTGCAGCAGGTGAGCCTGACGGAGGGCGACCGCAGGGTCGAGGTCGACTGGACCGACGCGCAGCCCGGCGTCGAGTCCTACGTGGTGCGCCTCCGCTCGACGGCCGGCGAACCGCTCGAGGAGCGCGTGGTGCTCGGCGCCCCGGCCCCGCAGACGTTCACGGGCGTCGCCGACGGGGTGGACGTCGTCGCCGAGGTGGCCGCGGCGAACGCGGCGGGCGTCGGCCCGTGGCTGGCGTCGCCGAATGCGGCGCGGTTCCGCCCGCACCTGCCCGAGACCGGGCCGGAGGCGCTCGGCCCGGCGCTCACCGGCTTGCTCGTCGGGGGTGCCGGTCTGCTGCTGCTCGGCGCGCGCGTCGCGATCGGATTCCGCCGCCGCCGGGCGACCGCGCCCTAGAGTGGTGCCGAGCGCGGCCGGTGGTCGGGCGCGCCGCGGGGGAGGCGCCATGAGCACGACGCAGGAGCAGCCGGCCGGAGCGGCGCCCACGGGCCACGACGATCCCGTCTCGCTGCGCGCCGCGCTGCGGCATCCGGCCGAGAGCGCCGAGTCGCTGGAGTCGGTGGCGCTGCTCGCCGGCAGCGCGTTCTTCGTCGTCGGCGGGCTCGTCTCGCTCACCGTCTTCTGGGGCCGCGACCTGCCCATCGCCGGCGGGCAGGGCTCGCTCGGCGAGTTCGTCGGCATCGCCGGAGCGGTCGTCGCGGTCGTCGCCTTCGTGCTGGGCCGGGTGCTCGTGCGGCGCACCGCGAACCCCGCGCTCCGCCGCGAGATCGGGCAGGGGTTGTCGGTGCCCGGCGCCCGCCTGCACTGGTTCGACGTCACCGCGCTCGCGATCGCCCACGGCGCCATCGCTCTGCTCAGCTGGTTCGCGCTCGCCACGGTGCTCGAGTTCTGCTTCCGCGACGCCGTGGTGTTCACACTGCCGGGGGCGGCGCTCGCCGCGGTCGCGATGGCGCTGACCGGCTACGTCTGCTTCCTCTCGGCGGCGCGGATGACGCCGATGCTGCTCTCGCTCGTGCTCGCCGTGTTCCTCGTGGTCGGCGCGCTCACGAGCATGCTCTCGGCGAGCGACCCGCACTGGTGGAAGGAGAACCTCTCCGCGCTCGGCATGACGAACGACGTCTCCGCGATGGCGTTCAACCTGACGCTCATCGTGGCCGGGGCGATCGTGACGATCATCGCGAGGTACGCGACGGCGACGCTGCCGGCCGGCAACCCGCCCGATCGGCGCGGGCGCGACCTCGTGCGGATCGGGCTGATCCTCATCGGGATCTTCCTCGCATGCGTCGGGATCTTCCCCGTCGACCGCTTCTTCCTGCTGCACAACACGGTCGCGACGGGCATGGCGGTCTGCTTCGCGGCGATCGTGGTGTTCCTGCCGTGGCTCATCCGCACGGTGCCCCGCGTGTTCGTCGGCCTCGGGTACCTCTACGTCGTCGTGATCATCGTGATGGCGGTGTTCTTCGCCACCGGCTACTACAACCTGACGGCCGTCGAGCTCGTCGCGGCGTGCCTGATCTTCAGCTGGATCATCGTCTTCCTGCGCACTGCGGGGGCGGCCGGCGGCGCACCGGAGCCCTCGGTGTCGGAGCCCTCCGCGCCGGAGCGCTCGGCTCCGGACCGCTCAACGCCCGCCCGCGGCTGAGCCGAGCTCCGCGAGCAGGCGCTGCACGCGCCCCTTGATGTCGTCGCGCACGCGTCGCACGGTCTCGAGATCCTGACCGGCCGGGTCCTCGAGCTCCCAGTCCTCGTAGCGCTTGCCCGGGAAGATCGGGCACGCGTCGCCGCAGCCCATCGTGATGACCGCGTCGGCGGCGCGCACGTCGTCGGTCTGCAGCAGCTGGGGCACCGCCTCGCTGATGTCGATCCCCTCCTCGCGCATCGCGGCGATCGCCACGGGGTTGATCGCGTCGCCGGGTTCGGAGCCGCCCGATCGCACGTCGACCGCGCCGCCGGAGAGGGCGCGGGCGTAGCCGGCGGCCATCTGGCTGCGGCCGGCGTTGTGGACGCAGACGAAGAGGACGGTGGGGCGGGGATCGGTCATGGAGTCCATGCTTCCTGACTCGGGTGAACGGATGCTACGCGCAGCTCGACGGCGACGCCGGCCCGCAGCACGAGGAGCTCGCCGAGGCGGGGCCGCCGAGGTTCGACGAGCAGACGCCGGTCGCTGGGAGCACGAGCTCGACGTTCGCCGCGGCGACGCGATCGCCGGCGAGGTGGGCGACGATCGAGCGGACCTGCTCGTAGCCGGTGGCGAGCAGGAAGGTGGGGGCGCGGCCGTAGGACTTCATGCCGGCGAGGAAGAATCCGGGCTCCGGATGCTGGAGCTCGGCGAAGCCGTGCGGCCGCACGGTGCCGCAGCTGTGCAGGTTCGGGTCGATCAGCGGGGCGAGCCGCCTCGGCGCCTCGACCACCTCGTCGAGGTCGAGCCGGATCTCGCGGAGCAGGTCGAGGTCCGGGCGGAAGCCGGTGGCGTTCACGACCGTGTCGGCCGTGAGCTCCTCGAGCGCGTCGCCGCGATGCCCGATCAGCGTCGCCCGCTCGCCGTCGCGGCGGAGCCGGACGATCTCGAAGCGGTCGACGAGGCGCACCCGCCCATGCGCCACGAGCTGCTGCACGCGACCGCCGAGGGAGGCGCGCGCCGGCAGCTCATCGTCGGCCGCGGAGCTGACGCGCACCGCGGCGCTGTTCCGGATGACCCAGGTGACTGTGGTGCCGGGGGCCGTGGCCGCGAGCTCGGCGAGCGCGAGCAACGTGTTCGCGGCGGAGTGCCCGGCGCCCACGACGATCGTGTGGCGGGCGGCGAACCGCTCGCGCTCCGCGCCCAGGACGTCGGGCAGCGCAGGCGAGATGGCGTGCTGCACCTCGTCGGCGCCGAGCGGGTCGAGTCCGGAGGAGGCGAGCGAGTTCGGCGAGCGGTAGGTGCCCGAGGCATCGATGACCGCGCGTGCCCGCACCTCGCGGGCGCCGTCGGCTCCGCCGACGCGGAGGAGGAAGGCGGTGCGTTCGCGGCCCCTGGTGCGGGTGCGGTCGGCGCCGTCCCGGCTGACTCCCGTGACCACCGCTCCGATCGAGAGGTGCTCGGCGATCGCCGGGAGCGCGGCGAGCGGACGCAGGTAGGCCTCCACGAATTCGCTCCCGGTCGGCAGGGCGTCTTCGCGAGGGTGCGTCCACCCGGTGGCCTCGAGGAGTCGGCGGGATGCCGGGTCGATCAAGTGGCGCCAGGGGGTGAACAGGCGGGTGTGGCCCCAGCTCTGGATCGAGTCGGCCACCCGGTCGCCGGCTTCGTAGATCTCGAACGGGATGCCGCGCTCGACGAGGTTCGCTGCGGCCGCCAGGCCGATGGGGCCGGCGCCGATGATCGCGACGGGCAGGCCGTCGAGGGGATCGTCGTGCAGGGTCGGGGCGGTCAGCTCGACGAGGGTCACGGGTGCCTCCTTGGCATCGAAGAACATCGATGCAGCTCAGCATCCACCCTGTATCGAAGAATGTCAATATGGCGTAGAGTCGTGTCATGACCGAGATGATCGAGCTCCCCGTGGTCCAGCAGGACAGCTGCTGCGCACCGGTGGCGAGCGCGCCGATCACGCTCGAGCAGGCGGCGACCACCGCGGGCCTGTTCAAAGCCCTGGGCGATCCCACCCGCGTGCTGCTGCTCTCGATCGTCGCCGCAGCCGAGGGGCAGGAGGCCTGCGTCTGCGACCTCACCGAGCCCACCGGGCTGTCGCAGCCGACGGTCTCGCACCACCTGAAGATCCTGACCGAGGCGGGGTTCCTCAGTCGAACCCGGCGCGGCAGCTGGGCGTACTACGCCCTCGTGCCGGGCTCGCTCGATCGTCTGGCGACGGTCCTCGCCGAGTAGGCCACACCGCCCACGGACGACGACGGGGCCGGATGCCTCGCGGCATCCGGCCCCGTTCTGCGGGTCGCGCGATCAGCCCTGGTGGGCGAGCGCCTTCGCCTTGAGGAGGTCGTACTCCTGCTGCGTGATGGTGCCCGAGTCGAGCAGCGCCTTCGCCTTGGCGATCTCGTCGGCGGGGCTCGCCGAGGTGCCGGCGGCCTGGCGGATGTACTCGGCCGTGGCCTGCTGCGCCTGCACGGCGTCCTTCTGCGCACGCTCGGCCATGCCGCGGCCGCGGGCGATCAGGTAGATCAGCGCCGTCACGAACGGGAAGAAGAGCAGGAAGATGATCCAGAGCGCCTTCCACCAGCCGTTGAGCTTGTGGTCGCGGAACAGGTCGGTGATGATCGCGATGACCGCCCAGAGGTACGCGAAGAACGCGAAGATCCAGATGGTCCACCAGATGATGTCCCAGAAGCTCTGCCAGAAACTCATGAGTGAGCCCTTCCGATTCGAGGATCGCGACCGCTCGAGCGGCCGGAGGTCGCACTCGGGCTCGCATCGCAGCCAGCGCCGCGTTCCCCCCGGATGATGCTTCCGTCTGCACCATAGCGCGACACGGCGTGTCGTGTCAGTAGTCCTTCCTACGCGCTACGCTCGGCCGCAAGGGGGGATCGCATGGCGGAGTGGGTCGCGTCGCTCGACATCGACGGCTGGAGTCTGCTCTTCGCCGCCCTCGCCCTCGTCGCCGGCTGGATCCTCTCGCGGCTCGCCCGGCGGGGCGTCACCACGCTCCTCGTGCGCCTGCCATCGCTCGGCGAAGGCGTGAAGACCGCGATCGTCCGGGTCGTCGTCTACGCGATCATCCTGCTCGGCGTCGGGGTCGCGCTCGGCTTCCTCGGCGCCTCCGTGCAGCCCCTGCTCGCGATCGCCCTCATCGTCGGCGTCGTGCTGATCCTCGTGCTGCGCGGCATCGCCGACAACTTCGCCGCCGGCGTCGTGCTGCAGACCCGGCGGCCCATCGAGGTCGGCGACGTGCTCACAAGCGACGACATCGAGGGCGAGGTCGTCGAGCTCAACGGCCGCGCGGTCGTCGTGAAGACCTTCGACGGCCGCCTCGTGCACCTGCCCAACGGCACCGTGCTGCAGCAGCCGCTCGTCAACGAGAGCGCGCACGGCGCCCGACGCAGCGAGGTCGAGGTGCGTGTCGGCGGCGCGGCCGACGGGATGCCGGAGGCCATCGCCGAGGCGGTGCGCGCCGTCGACGGGGTGCACCAGCGCGAGCACGTCGACGTGCTGAGCCGCAGCCGCTCACCCGAGCGCCAGGTCTACGGGTGCGGTTCTGGCACCACCCCAAGCACGGCACCACCGTCAGCTCCGCCGTCGTCGACGCGCTCGCCGCAGCGTTCGCCGAACGAGGCATCCCCGTGACCGTGACGAGCGATCCGCCCGCCGCACCGCTCACCCCGCCGTTCGAGATCTGATCGGCCCGATCGGAAGGAAGCGAGCATGCAGGTCACCCCCGCCGCCGGGGCATCGGGCTCGCCCACGGTGCGTCAGCTCCTGCTGCTCTCGATCCCGGCGCTCGCCATCGGCGTCGCCTCCGCCGTCGTGCTCTGGCTGGTCGACCTCCTCGCCGAGCAACTGCACGTCGTGCTGTGGGAGGCGCTGCCCGGCGTCTTCGGTGCGGACGCCGCGACGCCCTGGTGGATCCTCGTCGTGCTCACCGCGACCGGCGCGGCCGTGGGCCTCGTGGTGCAGTTCGCCCCCGGCCACGGTGGCGCCGACTCGGCGACCACCGAGCTCGATGCGGCCCCCATGCCGCTGTTCGTCGTTCCCAGCCTGCTCGTCGCCGTCGTGCTCGGGCTCGCCGGCGGCGTCAGTCTCGGGCCCGAGAACCCGATCATCGCGATCAACACGGCCATCGCGGTGGCCCTGCTCGCCCGACTCGCCAAGGCGGTGCCGCAGCAGCTCGTGGTGCTGCTCGCGAGCGCGGCGACGATCGGCGCACTGTTCGGCACGCCCGTCGCGGCGGCGCTCGTGCTGACCGGCGCGGTCGCCGCGGTCAAGAGCGGCGGCGCGCTCTGGGACAAGCTCTTCCTGCCGCTCGCCGCAGCCGGCGCCGGCGCGGTGACGATGCACCTGCTCGGCGGCGCGTCGATCTCGTTCACGGTGACGCCCATGGGCGAGGTCGAGCCGGTGTTCCTGCTCACCGGCCTGCTCGTCGCGGCGGTGTCCGCGTTCGCCGGCATCCTCGCCGCCTGGGCGCTGCCTGCCGTGCATCGCGCATTCCACTCGATGCGGCATCCGCTGCTCTACACGACGCTCGGCGGGCTCGTGCTCGGGGTGCTCGGCATGATCGGCGGGCCGATGACGCTGTTCAAGGGGCTCGAGCAGACCGGCGAGCTCATCGAGCACCCGGAGCGCTACGGGGCGGGCCAGCTCGCGCTCTTCGCGGGCATCAAGCTCGTGGCGCTCGTGATCGCCGCGGCCGCCGGGTTCCGCGGCGGCCGCATCTTCCCCGCCGTGTTCATCGGCGTCGCGATCGGGCTGCTCGGCTACGCCCTGATCCCCGGCCTGCCGCTGTCGCTCGCGATCGCCTGCGGCGCGCTCGGCATCGTGCTCGCGGCGACCAAGGACGGCTGGATCGCGATCTTCGTCGGCGTCGCTCTAGTCGGGGACCCCCTGGTTCTGCCACTGTTGTGCGTGATCGTGCTGCCGGTCTGGCTGCTCGTGACGAAGGCGCCGGAGCTCGTGGTGCACCCGTCGGAGCGGCCCGGGACCGTGGCCCCGCCGGCGGCGTCGTGAGGGGGGATCACGTGCAGCGACCGCTGGCCGGGCTGACGCGCCGCAACCTCGTCCGCGAGCTCGTCGCGGGCGTGACGCTCATCGCCATCGCCATTCCGCTGAACATCGGCTACGCCCAGATCGCGGGGCTGCCGGCGACCGCGGGGCTCTACGCGCTCATCGTGCCGACGATCGTCTACGCGCTCACCGTCTCGAGCCGGCAGCTGATCGCGTCGCCGGATGCCGCGGCCGCCGCCCTCGTCGCGAGCTCCATCGGCGGGCTGGCCGTGGCCGGCAGCGACGACTACGCGACGCTCGCCCTCGCGCAGGCGATCCTCTGCGGCATCATGTTCCTGCTGCTCGCGGTGTTCAAGCTCGGCTTCCTCGCGAACTTCCTGTCCAAGCCGATCCTCGTGGGCTTCGTCGGCGGCCTCGCCCTCGACATCCTCGTCAGCCAGATCGCGAAGATGCTCGGGGTGAAGATCGACTCGGGCGGCGAGTTCGTCGACAAGGTGGCCGGCCTCGTGACCGGCCTCGGCACGACGAACCTGATCTCGCTCGCGATCTCCGTGCTGTCGGTCATCGTGCTGCTGGCCGGCAAGCGCTTCCTGCCCGCCGTGCCGTGGGCGCTCGTCGTGCTCGTCGTCGCGACGGTCGTGGTCGTGCTCGCGAGCCTCGACGACGCCGGCGTCTCGGTGCTCGGCGAGGTGCCCGCCGGTCCGCCCGCGCTGACCTGGCCGGTCATCGACTGGACGACGTGGCTCATGCTCATCCCCTCGGCGATCGCGCTCACGCTCGTGACGACGGCCGAGGGCCTGCTCGTCTCGCGCTCCTACGGCGAGAAGCGCGGCTACCCGACGAACCCGAACCGCGACCTCTTCGCCTTCGGCCTCGGCAACCTCGCCGCGGGCGCCTCGGGCAGCTTCGCCGTCGGCTCCTCGACCTCGCGCACGGCCGCGATGGACCAGGCGGGCTCGCGCACGCAGCTGCCCTCGCTCGTGCTCGCGGTGGGCACCCTCCTGCTGCTCCTGTTCGGCACCGCGCTGCTCGCCGACATCCCGAGCCCGGCGATCGGGGCGATCGTCGGCGTCGCGATCCTGCCGCTGCTCGGCATCCGCGACTTCGTCGGACTCTGGAAGGCCGACCGCTTCGAGTTCGTCGTCGGCGCGGTCTGCTTCCTCGTGACGCTCTTCATCGGCTCCATTCCGGGCATCGTCGTCGCCTTCGTGCTCGCGCTCGTGAACCTCGCGAAGCGCGCGGCGAACCCCGCGATCGACGTGCTCGCCTCGAGCGGCGAGCCCAGCGACTCGCTGCTCGACGAGGCGCCGAAGGGGCAGGTCACCGCGCCGGGCGTCGTCGTCGTGCGGCTCGCGGCGCCGCTGTTCTTCGCGAACGGCTCCGTGTTTAGCGACGCGGTGAAGCGGTCCGTCGAACGCGCGCGGGCGGCCGGGAACGGGCCGGTCCTCCATGTCGTCGTCGACATGGAGGCGGTCACCGACGTCGACGTGACCGGCGCGGAGAGCTTCGAGGCGCTGCTGGTCTGGCTCGAACGCGAGCGCATCGACCTCAGCTTCAGCCGGGTGCGCCCGGATGCCAGGGCACGGCTCGCGCAGCTGGGCCTGCTCGGCGATCGAGCGACGTACGAGACCAACCGCGCGGCGCTCGCGGCGCTCGCCGGGGAGACGGTGCACGACACCACCGAGCACGGCGGCGTCTGAGCCGCCGTCACCGAAACCAGCAAGGGACCGGGGGGACCAGATGGGAACGCAGCAGGACGCGACGAGCATGAGCGAGCAGGAGCTCGCCGAGGCGGTCGAGCGGCTCAGCACACCCGACGAGCTCGACACCCCGTTCGGGCGGATCGAGCTCTTCGACGGGGTGCCGCGCGAGGCGAGCGTCGCGACGCTCTACGACGGCCTCGATCTGATGCGGGCCGCCGAGGCGTTCCTGAACGCCATGCCCGGGGCCTCGCTCGTCGCGATGCGCCGCGGCCTGCGGGCTGCGGGCCTCACGAGCCCGGAGATCATCGGCATCACCGACCCGCGCGCGAACTCCGGCGGGATCTACCTCACACCGAACACCGAGACGACCTACGGCACGACGTTCCTCGACCTGCGGGCGTGGGGGCCGACCGTGATCGAGGCGCCGCCCGAGTCGCTCTGCGTCGTCGACGACTTCTGGTTCCGTTACGTCGCCGATATGGGCATCCCGGGACCCGACCGCGGGGCCGGCGGCTCGTACCTCTTCCTCCCGCCCGGCTACGACGGGGAGCGGCCCGAGGGGTATTTCACCTTCGAGAGCCCGACGTACACGAACTGGGTCGTGCTGCGCGCGCTCGGCGGTGTGCCGGCGATGAAGCAGACCCGCATCTACCCGCTCTCCGAGGCCGACGCCCCGCGCGAGAACGTCTTCGTCAACGTCGCCGACGCGAAGATCAACACGGTGCACTCGAACGACGCGGACTTCTTCCGCGAGATCGACGAGCTCGTGCAGGAGGAGCCGGTCGAAGCGCTCGACGTGGAACGCGCGGGACAGCTCGCCGCCCTCGGCATCGTGCACGGGCAGCCCTTCGCCCCCGATGCGCACCGGCTCGATCTCCTCGACCGGGGCGCGAAGCTCGGCGCCGCGATCGCCCGCGCACTCGTCTACAAGCCGCGCGACCCGGCCACCTTCTTCTGGGAGGGCGTCTCCTGGAAGAACGCCTTCGTCGGCGGCAGCTCCGAGTTCCTGCGCAACGGCGCCCGCCTCCTCGACGCCCGCACGCAGTTCCACTACTTCGCGACCGTGATCACCCCGGCGATGGCGCACGCGCAGGTGGGCGCGGGTTCGGCCTACGCCTACACGGCGGAGGATGCCGAGGGGCACGTGCTCGACGGCGGGGCGACGTACTCGCTCCGCGTGCCGGCGAACCCGCCCGCGAAGAACTTCTGGTCGATCGACCTCTACGACACGCAGACCCGCTCGCTGCTGCAGGTGCCCGCGACGCCGTACCCGGCGCTGTCGAGCCTCGCCGGCACCCTGCAGGCGGAGGAGGACGGCAGCCACGTGCTCTGGTTCGGCCCGACGGCGCCCGAGGGGCGCGAGTCGAACTGGATCCAGACCGCGCCGGGCAAGAGCTGGTTCCCGATGCTGCGGCTGTACGGCCCGCTCGAGCCCTGGTTCGACAGCAGCTGGCGACTGCCGGAGCTCGTGAAGGAGGCGGCCGCGTGAACGGGGTCATCGGCGGCATCCTGCCGCTCGCGCTGGGGATCGCGATCAGTCCGATCCCGATCATCGCGGCCATCCTCATGTTGCTCTCGCCGAAGGCGAAGGGCACGAGCGTCGGCTTCCTGCTCGGCTGGGTGCTCGGCATCGTGGTCGCGGTCGTCGTGTTCACGCTGCTCGGCTCGATCATCCCGGCCTCCGACCCCGACGCCTCGAAGCCGATCGCCGGCACCATCCAGATCGTGCTCGGCGTGCTGCTGCTCCTGCTCGCGCTGAAGCAGTGGCGCTCCCGGCCGAAGGGCGACGCCGAGCCGCCGATGCCGAAGTGGATGGCGGCGATCGACCAGCTGACGGCCGTGAAGGGCGCCGGGCTCGGCTTCCTGCTCTCCGCGGTGAATCCGAAGAACCTGCTCATGGCGGTCGCGGCGGGCGTCGCGATCGGCACGGGCGGGCTGAGCGGCGGGGAGGCGACGCTCGCGATCGTGATCTTCACGGTGATCGCCGCATGCTCGGTCGCGGTGCCGGTCGTCGCCTACCTCGTCGCCTCGGCGAAGATGGCGGGACCGCTCGAGTCGCTGCGGCACTGGCTCGTGCACAACAACGCGACCGTCATGGCCGTGCTGCTGCTCGTCATCGGCGTGGTCGTCATCGGCAAGGGCATCGGGCAGTTCTGATGGCCGACGGCGGGCTCGCGCACGGCACGCGCGTACTGCTCACCCTCGCGGCCGCGGTCGTCGTGTTCGCCGGGGTGTGGTTCGCCCGTGACGTGCTCGCGCCCGCCGCGGTCGCCGCCGTGGTCGTGATCATCGCGCACCCCGTGCGCTTCCCGCTCGAACGCCGCGGCTGGCCGAGCTGGCTCGCGACGACCGCGGTGATCGTGGTCGCCTACCTGATCCTCGCGGCGCTCGCCGCGCTGCTCGTCGTCGCCTCCGCCCAGTTCGTCGCGATGCTGCCGGACTACGCCGACGAGCTGCAGCGCACCGCGACGGAGATCGCCGGCTGGCTCGAATCGCTGGGCGCGACGGATGCCACGGCCTCCGCTGCGGCATCCGCCCTGCACCCCGAGACGCTCGTGCCGATCGCGGCCTCCATCGCCGATGCGGTGCTCGGCTTCGCGACGGCGTTCTTCTTCGTGCTGGCCTACGTGATCTTCATGGCGGCGGATGCCTCGGGCTTCCGCCGCGGCGGGGCGGCCTTCGGCGGCGGCGCGGGCGAGGGCATCGCGGGCCGCTACTTCACCGGCGTGCGCCGCTACTACGTCGTGAACGCGAGCTTCGGCGCCGTGGTCGCGGTGCTCGACGGGCTGCTGCTCTGGGCGCTCGGCGTGCCGGCGCCGCTCGTGTGGGCGATCCTCGCCTTCGTCACGAACTTCATCCCGAACATCGGCTTCGTGATCGGCGTGATCCCGCCCGCGGTGCTCGCGCTCGTCGTCGGCGGCTGGCCGCTCGCGCTCGTCGTGGTGCTCGCGTACAGCGTCATCAACGTGGTGCTGCAGGTGCTCGTGCAGCCGAAGTTCGTGAGCGACGCCGTGGGACTCAGCCTCACGCTGACGTTCTTCTCGGTCGTGTTCTGGGCGCTCGTCATCGGGCCGATCGGGGCGATCCTGTGCATCCCGCTCACGCTGCTCGTGCGGGCGCTGCTCGTGGAACCCGACCCGGGCGCCGGCGTGCTGCGCCGATTGTCGGGGGTTCCGCCGGAACGCGAGCGGGCCTAGGCTCACGTGCGCAGCGGCTCAGGCTGCTAGCGGCACAGCGAGAGCTTCGCGACCGCGCCGCTCAGCGCCCCCGTTCCTCCGAGCAGGTTCAGCCGGGCGATCTGCCGGTACTGAGACTCTGAAATGTCCGATAGTCGAGGCATTCTGCTGCCCGATTGCGTCGGCGAGTAGGCGAACGGGCTACCAGGCCCCGATGCTCATGAATCGGACAGGATCGTCGATTGCCTGGCGGGCTAGAAACGCCTATGCTCCGAAGGCCCCCGGAAATCCCTACAGATAAAGGAGAAATGAATGATGAAGTCGTCCATACGGAGAGGGATGACCGGAGTGGCCGCACTTGCATTCTGCGGAGTCGTTTTGACAGCAACCACAGCGAACGCTTCGGGGCGCACGACGGGCGACCAGCCGCCGGTGTCCGTGGAAAGCCTCGGCGGGGCCATCGGGGCGGACGGCGCCAGAGCGTTCACAACTGAGGGCTCACAACTGACTGTGCTGCCAGCTACCGGACCTACCCCTTCCGCCGAAGAGTTGAACACCTTGGCGGCGACCATCACCTGTGGTCTGGATGTGCAGTACGTGCATGCTTCGAGTCACGTGTCAGGCACGATCAACGGCGTAGCGGTGATCACCTGTTCCGGGCCGGCCGGAAGCCTCAAATTGGACTACTCGTTGATTCGGACGACACCGAACTATAAGCAATGGGGCGCTGGGCAGAAGACGAACGTGGGCAAGGCTTCACTCCAAAACAACCGGGCAGTGAATTGCAGTGAGGGGCCGGCAAGTTTTGGCGGCTGGGCTCAGGGCGTCATCTCACCGCCGGCCGGCTACACGTTGGTAGGGTCTGCGAAGAATAGCAAGTGGGGCACCGTGAGAACCGTTGCTTGTGGAGTATCGTTCTCCGCTTTGAATGATGACTCAGAAATCAGCTCGTCCGTTTCCGTCACGTTCGTGCGTGATGATCTCGTCGGCTGACGTGAGTCAACTCCTCGAAAGCGAGGCGCATGCAGAAGGGGGAGAGGGGATGATTCCCCTCTCCCCCTTCTCCTCGTTCCTGAATTCTCTCGTCCGAGACTACTTCTTGATAAATTGGCCGATCGGGACCGATTCACCAGCGTTCGGATCCTCTCCGATGAGGCGGAGCAGGGAAGTTGTGCGAGGTTCTTGGAACGCTCCGACCGGCTCCGGATCTATCTCGGCGAAGACCTCGAACCGGCGCCCATTGGCATGAAGATCGACCCAGCGCAGCACGTCGTTGACATCGCGGGTGTCGGTGACAATGTACGCGTCCAAAGTCCACGCGGCCCCGGGAGAACTGCGCTGCCAGAAGTTCACCCGGAACAGTGGGGATTCAACAGAATCCCGGGGCTCCGCATGGACAGTCTCGAAGGCGTGCACGACCGCCATTCTACCTCTCCGACCTTTGCAGCGGGGGCGAGAGCGCCTTCATTCACCGATGGGAACAGCCGCACCGGACAGGCGCTCGGGCAAGCGATGCTTCGCAACAAGGAGGTCGCCCGCCCGGTCGTCGTGCCCGTCTCGGCTGGTCTGCTCACGGATATCGCCGCCTAGCACGCCGCGCTCATCGCGTACCGTGCAGGCGACCCGAAGCCGATTGTGGAACAGGTGGGCCGGCTGCCGCGGCCTCTGCGCCGCCTCTCGGGGGTTCCGCCCGAACGCGAGCGGGCCTAGGCTCACGGACAAAAGGGGGGATTCATGGCGGAATTCGAGTACGGCCCGGTCGAGATCGTGGTCGTGGCACTGCAGAACGAGCGGCCCTCGGCGGGCACGCTCGACGCGCTGGCGGAGCTCGTGGAGGCCGGGCAGATCCGGTTGCTCGACGCGCTGCTCGTCTCGCGCGACCAGGACGGCGGCCTCGAGGCGATCGAGATCGAAGACCTCGGCGACGAGCTCGACGTGACGGCGCTCGAGCTGCCCGCGAGCGGGCTGGTCGGGCACGACGACGTCGCGGAGTTCGCGGAGACGATCGAGCGCGGCACCTCGGCGGTGCTGCTCGCGGTCGAGCTCGTCTGGGCCAAGCGGCTCGCCTCGCGCTTCGCGGAGGCGGGCGGCGTCGTGCTGGAGTCGGTGCGGATCCCCGCGCCGGTCGTGAACCAGGTGCTCGCCGAGGCGAGCACCGAGGCGGAATAGGAGGCGGCGATGCCGTTCATCAGGCGAGTCGGACGCCCGGGCCTCATCGGTCTCGCGGCGCGCACCGCGGTGGTCGCCGGCACCGCGACGGCGGTGTCGGGCGGGATGGCCCGGCGCCAGCAGGCGAAGGCGCAGGAGCAGTACGAGGCCGAGCAGTACCAGGCGGCCCAGCAGCAGGAGGCGATGCAGCAGGCGGCGGCGCAGGCCGCGGCCGCGCAGGCGCCCGCAGCCCAGGCCGCGGCACCCGCGGGGGCCGCCGCGCCCGGCGTGGACCTCGTCGGCGAGCTGCAGAAGCTCGCGACGCTGCAGCAGCAGGGGCTCATCACGCCCGAGGAGTTCGCAGCGGCCAAGGCCAAGCTCCTCGGCGCCTGACGGCGCGCACACGCGAGTTGCCCGACTTTCATGAAAGTCGGGCAACCCTGCGTCGAATACCGAGTTGCCCGACTTTCATGAAAGTCGGGCAACTCGGGGGTTCAGGGGGTGATCACTCGCGGGCGAGTGCGGCGAGCGCCTCGAGCTCGAGGTCGAGGTACTGCTCCTCGCTCACGTCGACCGCGACGCCGAGCAGCTCGCCGCCCCGGAACGGGAACGGGTTCGTGTACTCGCTGCTGACGGCATCCGCGCTGTCGTAGCCGACGCAGAGCCCGTCGCCGCAGAGCGTGAACTTGCCCACCTGCGCGCGCATCGGCCCCTCGGCGACGACCTGGTCGTCGACGTAGAGCCGGCAGGTGCCGATCGACTCGCCGTGCTCGCCCGCCGACTCCCGAACGAACTCCATCCCGAGCGCATGGTCGCCGGGCTCCAGCGCCTCCGAGACGAAGTGCTGCTCCGGCGGGATGCCGAGGAAGTTGTACACGTAGTGCAGCCGGCCGTCCTTGAGGAACAGCGTGTGCCCGCCGAAGCGCGAGCCGTGCGCGAAGATCACGCCCTCCGTGCCGGCCTCGAGCCGCACGTCGGCGATGATCTTGAACGAGCGCCCGCGCACGTTCACCGCGACGCTCTCCGGCACGGCGCCCGTGTCGGGGTAGTAGACGTAGCGCGTGCGCGGCGGCTCGGCCTGCGGCCGTTCGACGGTCAGCTGATCGCGGGCCGAACGGTCGTCGAGCGGCAGCACGTGGTTCTTCTCCGCCTCGGCGAACCAGACGTCGATGAGCTCCTGCAGCTTCTCGGGGTGCTCGGCGGCGAGGTCCTTCGACTCCGAGCGGTCGGCATCGACGTGGTACAGCTCCCAGCGGTCCTCGTCGAAGCGGCCGTGCCCGGTGAGCGGGGCGTGGATGGCGGACGCCTTCCAGCCGTCCTTCCAGATGCCCCGGGTGCCGAGCATCGTGTAGTACTGCACGTGCTTCTCGGTCGGCCCGTCGGGGGCTGCGTCGAAGCTGTACTTCATCGACACCCCGTCGAGCGGCCGCTGCTCGACGCCGCGGAACACCTGCGGGAACTCGATGCCGATCACGTCGAGGATCGTCGCGACCACGTCGGTCGAGTGGTGGTACTGGTGGCGCACCTCGCCCTTCGCGCGGATGCCGGCGGGCCAGTGCACGATCATCGGGTCACACGTGCCGCCCGAGAACTGCGAGTAGCGCTTGAACATCTGGAACGGCGTCGAGAACGCCGCCGCCCAGCCCGTCGGGTAGTGGTTGTACGTCTCCGGGCCGCCGAGCACGTCGATCTTCGCGAGGTTCTCAGCGAGGTCGTCGGGGAAGCCGTTGAAGAACTTGTTCTCGTTCACCGAGCCGTCGGGCGAGCCCTCGCCGGACGCCCCGTTGTCGGCGCAGTAGAAGATGAGCGTGTTGTCGAGCTGGCCGGATGCCTCGAGGTAGTCGATCACGCGGCCGATCTGCGCGTCGGTGTACTCGCTGAACCCCGCGAACACCTCGGCCATGCGGCTGAACAGCCGCTGCTCGTCGGCCGAGAGCTCGGCCCACGGCTTCACCCAGTCGGCCGGGTTGGCCTCGTCCTCGGGCATCGGGTTCAGCGGGGTCAGCTCGGTGCCCTCGGGCAGGATGCCGCGCTCGATCATCCGCTCCAGCACCCAGCCGCGGTACGCGTCGTAGCCGTCGTCGAAGACGCCGCGGTACTTCTCGATGTACTCCTCGGGCGCGTGGTGCGGGGCGTGGTTCGCGCCGGGGCAGAACCAGGTGTACCAGGGCTTGGAGGGGTTCGAGGACTTCTGGTCGCGGATCATCCGGATGGCCTGATCGGCGAGGTCCTTCGAGAGGTGGTAGCCCTCCTCGGGCGTGTACGGCGGCTCGATGAAGCGGTTGTCCTCCACCAGGTCGGGGTACCAGTTGTTCGTCTCGCCGCCGAGGAAGCCGTAGAAGCGGTCGAAGCCCATCGCGAGCGGCCACTGCGACTTGCTGCCGCCGGCGGAGACGTCCTCTTCCGGCACGTTGTGGTTCTTCCCCACCCAGAAGGTCGAGTAGCCGTTCTGCTGCAGAACCTGACCGATGGTCGCGCACTCGTCGGGGATGTGCCCGGAGAGACCGGGGAAGCCGTTCGTGCCTTCCATGATGTTGCCCATGCCGTTCACGTGGTGGTTGCGGCCGGTGAGGAACGTCGAGCGCGTCGGGGAGCAGAGCGCCGTGGTGTGCCACTGCGTGTAGGTCAGCCCGTTCTCGGCGAGCCGGTCGAGCGTCGGCATGTTGATGCGCCCGCCGTACGGCGACCACGAGGCCATGCCCGTGTCGTCGTAGAGAATCACCAGGATGTTCGGTGCTCCCTCTGGCGCCTTCGCTCGCTCGTAGGGCGCCCAGTCGGCCACCGAATCGCGCACGTCGAGCGCGATCTTGCCCGAGAACGCCGGCTTGCCTGTGGACTCGTTCGCCATGGATCCCCCCGGATGCCAGGCGGTCGCGCGGGCGACCGCGAATCGGCGCGGCAGCGTCGCCGCACCCTCACGCTACCGACGGATGCCTCGCCTGGGAAGAGCCTCCGACCCGAGCGCAACCCCATGGTGCCCGGTTCGACCGGCCACCTAGACTGCGGACCATGCGCGCCACCTTGAGAGGCCTCTCCACCGTCGTCCCGGCCACGGTGCTCGTGCAGCCCGAGGTGCGCGACGTGTTCGCCGCCCAACCCGGGCTCAACCGGCTCGGCCAGCGCATCGTCGGCACGAGCTTCGACGTGTCCGGCATCGAGACCCGGCACACCGTGCTCGCCGAGCTGACCCGCAGTGCGCAGGCCGACGACCCGGTGTTCTACGACGCGGCGAGCGGCGAACTCCTGCTGCCGGGCACGAAGGCGCGCAACGAGCTGTTCATCGAGCACGCCACCCGGTTGTACCTCGAGGCCGGGGCGGCCGCCATCGCCGCGACGCCCGGCCTCGACGCCGCCGACGTCACGCACGTCATCACGGTGAGCTGCACGGGCTTCTACGCCCCAGGGCCCGACTACGTGCTGGCCCGCGACCTCGGCCTCGACCCCGGCGTGCAGCGCTATCACCTCGGCTTCATGGGCTGCTACGCCGCAATCCCGGCGCTGCGCTTGGCGAGCCAGCTCTGCGAGGCCGATTCCGACGCCGTCGTGCTCGTCGTCTCGGTCGAGCTGTGCACCCTGCACCTGCGCGCCTCGAACGACCCCGACACGATCGTCGCCTCCTCGCTCTTCGCGGACGGCGCCGGCGCCGCGATCGTCAGCACCCGCGAGCCGGAGCCGAGCGAGCCGGCCTACCTGCTCGACGGCTTCGCCACCCGGATCACGCCGGTGGGCGAGGGCGACATGGCATGGAAGATCGGCGACCACGGCTTCGAGATGGTGCTGTCCACGGCCGTGCCGGCGATCATCGACGCGCACATCACCGGCGCCCTGGAGCCGCTCTTCGCCCAGGAGGACGGGCTCGCGGCCGCGCTCGCCGCGGATGCCTCGAGCGAGGCCGTCGAGCACTGGGCCATCCATCCCGGCGGACGCAGCATCCTCGACAAGGTGGAAGCGCGGCTCGCGCTGAGCGAGGCGCAACTGGCGCCCGCCCGGGGCATCCTGCGCGAGTACGGCAACATGTCCAGCGCGACCGTGCTGTTCGTGCTGCAGCGCATCCTCGACGGCGCCGACGCCGCCCGCCCCGGCGGAGAGGCGACCGCCCGGCCCGCGATGCCGGGCGAGCGCGTCGCCGCGATGGCCTTCGGCCCGGGGCTCACGGTCGAGTCCGCCCTGCTCACCGTGGCCGGCTGAGCGGGCCGGCGATGGGCTGGTGGCGGGAGCTCGGCAGCCGGGACGCCGACGCCGTCGAGCTCATGGACGACCCCGAGTGCGACGAGGCGGCCCTCGCGAAGACCTACGCGCGCTTCACGCCCGTGAACCGGGCGGTGTCCGCGCCGCGCGAGCGCTACCTGCGGTGGATCCGGCCGCGCCTCTCGCCCGTCTTCGACACGCGGCTGCTCGACGTCGGCACGGGCGCCGCCGACCTGCCGGCCCTCTGGCTGCGCTGGGCCGCCGCGGACGGGCTGCGTCTGCGGGTCACGGCGATCGACCCCGACCGGCGCGCGCTCGCCTTCGCCGCCGCGCGGACGGCGGGCCTCGACGGGCTCACCCTGCTCGACGCGACGACCGCCGAGCTCGCCGCCGCGGACGAGCACTTCGACCTCGTCTGCTCGAACCACGTGCTGCACCACCTCGACGGCCACGAGTTCGGCGCGCTGCTCGCCGACTCGGAGCGGCTCGCCGAGCTCGGTGGCACCGTCGTGCACGCCGACATCGAGCGCAGCCGGCTCGCCTACGCGGCGTTCGCGGCGGGCACGCTGCCGTTCGAGGCGACGCTGCTGCGCGGCTCGTTCATCCGCGCGGACGGGCTGACGTCGATCCGGCGCAGCCACACCGCGGCCGAGCTCGAGGCGATCCTGCCGGCGGGCTGGCGAGTGCGCCGGGCGTTCCCGGCGCGGCTGGAGCTCGTCTGGCAGGCGGATGCCGCGGGGCGCGCGCGTGTCTGACGACTCCCGCACCCGATGCGACGTCGTGATCGTCGGCGGCGGGCCGGTCGGCCTGCTGCTCGCGGTGCTGCTCGCGCAGCGCGGGCTCGAGCCGGTCGTGCTCGAGCAGCGTGCGCGCATCGCGACGCGGCCGAAGGCGGTCGGCGTGCACGCGCCCGGCTGGCGGGTGCTGGAGTCGGCCGGGGTCGCCGAGCGGCTCGAAGCGAGCAGCGTCGCGATCGTCGGCGGCGCGGTCGAGTACGCGGGGCGGGTGCTCGGGCGGATGCGCTTCCCCGGCGACGCCGCCGTGCGCTCCGTGCCGCAGCACCTCGTCGAGGCGGCGCTCGAGGCGCGGCTCGCCGAGCTGCGGCCGGGGGCGCTGCGCCGCGGGGCCGAGGCGGTCGGGATCGAGTCGAGTTCCGGTGCCGGCTCGGCACGGGCGGGGGTGCGGGTGCGCCTCGGCGACGGCGCGGTGCTCGCGTCGGAGTACGCCGTGCTGGCGGACGGGGTGCGCAGCCGGCTCCGCGCCGAGCTCGGCATCGCCTGGCGGCTGCGCCGGGGGAGCGCCCGCTACGCGATGGCCGACGTCACGGGGCCCGAGGCGGGCGGCGTCGTCGCGGGGTCCGCGGCCGAGGCCCGGCTCTGCTTCGAGCCCGGCGGCGTCGTCGAGGCGCTGCCGATCCCGGGCGGCCTGCGCTGGGTCGCGCACCTGGGGCGACCGGGCCGGCGCCGTGCCGGTCCCGCGACGCCGGCGACGCCGGCGACGGCGGCGCCCGCGACGTCCGACTGGCCGGATGCCGGGGCGTTCGCCGCGATCGTCGCGGATCGGGTCGGCGTGCGCCTCCCCGGAGACGTCGAACCGAGCGGCTTCGTCGCCCGTCAGCGGCTCGCCGCACGCTTCGCGGAGGGGCGCATCGCGCTCGTCGGCGACGCCGCGCACGAGATCAGCCCGATCGGCGGGCAGGGCATGAGCCTCGGCTTCCGCGACGCCGAGGAGCTCGCCGACGTGCTGGCGGGGGCGCTGGCGGCCGCGTCGCCGAACGGCGGGACGGCGGGCGCGGATGCCTCGGAGCCGTTCGCGGCTTACGCGCGACGCCGCCGGCGGGCGGCCGCCCGGGCGATCCGCCGGGCGGCGTTCAACATGGCGATGGGCGGCCCGGCGCGAGGCATCCGTCTCGCCCTGCGGAACCTCGCCGTGCGCCTGCTCGCGCTGCCCCCGGCGCGCGCCGCACTCGCCCGCGTGTTCACGATGCGCGGACTGTGAGGCGCGGCGGGGTCAGACCCGGCTGAGCACGAAGACCGGGATCTGCCGCTCGGTCTTCGCCTGGTAGCTCGCGTAGTCGGGCCAGGTCTCGTTGGCCCGCGCCCACCACTCCTCGCGCTCGGCGCCCTCGACCTCGCGGGCGACGTAGTCGTGCTTCTCGTCGCCGTCCTGCAGCTCGACCTCGGGGTGCGCCTTGAGGTTCCAGTACCACTGCGGATGCTCCGGGGCGCCGCCGCGCGAGGCGACGACCGCGTACTCGCCGTCGTGCTCGACGCGCATGAGCGCCGTCTTGCGCAGCTTGCCCGACTTCGCGCCGAGCGTCGTGAGCACGATGATGGGGCGGCCGCGCAGCTCGTTGGCCTCGGCGCCCGCGGATGCCTCGAAGGCCTCGGCCTGCTTGCGCGCCCACTCGGAAGTGCTCGGTGCGTACTCGCCCTGCAGCGGCATGGGGATTCCCTTCGTCGAAACGGCTGCGTCTGCACTTCCAACGGTACGCCGCCCGGAACCCTTCCCGCCTTCGCTCATCCGACCGGCTTCTTGGGATGTCGGCGGCCTCCGGCAGAATGCTCAGGTGACCGGCATGAAGACCTTCTGGCAGGCCCTGCCCACCGAGGGGCGCTGGCTGCTGTCCACCGTCGCCATCCAGACGCTCGGTCGCGGCATGACGCTGCCGTTCACGATCATCTATCTGCACGAGGTGCGCGGCTTCGACCTCGGGCTCTCCGGGGCGCTGATGAGCCTCATCGCGATCACCGGGCTCCTCGTCACCGGCCCGGGCGGCACGCTCATCGACCGCTACGGCGCCAAGCGGGTGCTGCTCGTCGGGCTCGCGGCGATGATCGCGGGCTGCACGCTGCTCGCCTTCGCGACCCATCCCGCCGTGGCGGCCGTCGCCCTCGTGCTCATCGGTGTGAACTTCGGCGTCTCCTGGCCCGGCTTCAACGCGCTCATCGCCACGGTCGTCGACGGCGAAGTGCGGCAGCAGTACTTCGGCGTGAACTTCGCGCTCGTGAACCTCGGCATCGGCGTGGGCGGCATCATCGGCGGCTTCTTCGTCGACGTGCACAACCCGAGCACGTTCACCGCGATCTTCCTCGTCGACGCCGTGTCGACGCTCATCCCCATGGCGCTGCTGCTCGGGCCGCTGCGCCGGGTGCGCACGCAGGGCGACCCCGAGTCGGGCGAGGCGCCGGTGGCGGGGTACCGGGCCATCCTGCGGCAGCCGGCCGTGCTCTGGCTGACGCTGCTCACCTTCATCTCGGTGTTCATCGGCTACGGGCAGATGGAGGCCGGCTTCCCGGCGTTCGCCCGGCAGGTGTCCGAGGTGTCGACGCGCGTCGTCGGCCTCTCCTTCGCCGTGAACACCGCGGTCATCGTGCTGCTGCAGTTCACCGTGCTGCGGCTCATCAGCGGGCGGCGGCGCACCCGGGTCATGCAGGTCATGGCGCTCATCTGGGCGGTGTCGTGGCTGCTGCTCGGGGCCACCGGCCTGCTGCCCGACTCGCTCGCGGCGGCGATCGGCGTGCTCGCGTTCATGGGGGTCTTCGCCTTCGGCGAGACCATGCTGCAGCCCTCGGTGCCCGCCATCTACAACGACCTCGCGAGCGACCGCAATCGCGGCCGCTACAACGCGATCAACTCGGCGGCGTTCCAGGGCGGGGCGATCACGGGGCCCATCGCCGCGGGCGTGCTGCTGGGCGAGGGGCTGTCGGGCTGGTACATCGCCGTCATGGTCGCCGGCTGCGTCGCGATCTGCGCGCTCGCGATCGCGCTCGAGCGCCGGGTGCCGCCCGCCGCGAACGGCGTCACGGTCGGCGCGGCGGCCGGCGGCGCCGGGGCCCCCGGGGCGGCGGCGGACGACGCGCGCGAGCGCGAGCGCTAGCGATTGCGCGGCAGGGGCGGCACCATCGTGCGGATCGCCCAGCCGAACAGCAGGAACAGCACGCCCGCGCCACCGGCGAACAGCGCAATGCCGAACGAGATCACCGAGGTGAAGAGCGAGGCGCGCAGGAATGAGGCGTTCATCACGACGGTGCGCAGCGGGTCGTCCTGATCGAGCTCGGCGTACGTCTTGCCGTCGGCCATCTCGCGCGCGTGCATGTCGATGACCCCGGCCTGCACGAATGCGTCGATCGGCCCGTCGACGACCTTGCCCGCGAGGATCGGTGCGTCGTCCGGGATCACGATCTGCTCCGCGCGCAGCTGCGACGACACGCCGACCCAGGCGACGACGGCCACGATGATCAGCAGGATCCCACCGATGATGCCGGCGAGCCCGGTCAGCCGCACCACGTTCACCTGCGTGCGGTTCAGCACCGCGCCGCCCGCCTCGAACTCTTCGGTCATGCGTCCATCCCCCTTGGAGCGCGGCCGCTCCGGGGTCGTCCGGAGCGCGTCCGATGCGCCCACCGTAGCGGAGGGGCCGCACCCGCGTCGAGGCATCCGCCAGCGCCACTTCGGCGTCGTTGCGCCCGCTGGAGTGGCGCGTGGAAGCCGAAGTGGCGCTGGCGGGAGGAAGTGAGCGGCGCCGGGGATGGATGCCGGTGGCCGGGCCCGGGCTACTCGTCGAGCAGCTCGGCCTCGACGACGTCGTCCTCGCCGGCGGGCCCGGTGCCGGGCACCTCGGCGCGCGACACGGTCAGCGCCTCGCCGTCGTCGGCGAGCCCCACCACGACGGTGTCGCCGTCGCGGATCGAGCCGTCGAGCAGCGCCCGGGCGAGCCGGTCGTCGATCTCCCGCTGCATGAGCCGGCGCAGCGGCCGGGCGCCGTACAGCGGGTCGTAGCCGCGTTCGGCGAGCCAGGCCCTGGCGTCGGGCGTGACCCCGAGCTCGAGCCGCCGCTCGTGCAGCCTGGCGGTGAGCCGGTCGATGTAGAGGCCGACGATCTCGCCGAGGTCCTGCTGGCTGAGCGCCGAGAACACGACGATGTCGTCGAGCCGGTTCACGAACTCGGGCTTGAACGACTGCCGCACGGTCTGCAGCACCGCCTGCTCCTTCTCGTCCCACGTGAGCGAGGGGTCGACGAGGTAGTGCGAGCCCAGGTTCGAGGTGAGGATCAGGATCGTGTTGCGGAAGTCGACCGTGCGCCCCTGGCCGTCGGTGAGGCGCCCGTCGTCGAGCACCTGCAGCAGCACGTCGAACACCTCGGGGTGCGCCTTCTCGACCTCGTCGAAGAGGATCACCGAGTACGGCCGACGCCGCACGGCCTCGGTCAGCTGCCCGCCCTGGTCGTAGCCGACGTATCCAGGCGGGGCGCCGACGAGCCGCGACACGGAGTGCTTCTCGCCGTACTCCGACATGTCGATGCGCACCATGGCGTGCTCGTCGTCGAAGAGGAACTCCGCGAGCGCCTTGGCCAGTTCGGTCTTGCCGACGCCGGTGGGCCCGAGGAAGAGGAACGAGCCCGTCGGGCGGTTCGGGTCGTTGATGCCCGCGCGGGAGCGGCGCACGGCATCGGCGACCGCGGTCACCGCGGGCTTCTGCCCGATGAGGCGCTTGCCGAGCTCGCGCTCGAGGTGCAGCAGCTTCTCGGTCTCGCCCTGCATGAGGCGGCCGACGGGGATGCCGGTCCAGGCGGCGATCACGGCGGCGATGTCCTCGTCGGTGACCTGCTCGTTGACCATGCGGCCCTCGCTGGCGTCGGCCGTGGCATCCGCCCGCTCGGCCTCGACGAGGTCGCGCTCGAGGCGCTTGATGGTCTCGTACTCGAGCTTCGAGGCGCGCGCGTAGTCGGCCTCGCGCATGGCGCGGTCGCGCTCGGTGACGGCCTCGTCGAGCTGCTTCTTCAGCTCGCCGACGCGGTTCAGGCCCTGACGCTCGCGGGCCCAGCGCGCCTCGAGGGCGGCGAGCTCGCGCTCCTGCTCGACGAGGGTCTCGCGGAGCTTCGCGAGGCGCTCCTTGGAGGCGTCGTCCTTCTCCTTCTTGAGGGCGAGTTCTTCGAGCTTCATGCGGTCGACCTGGCGCTTGAGCTGGTCGATCTCGATGGGGCTCGAGTCGATCTCCATCTTCAGCCGGCTCATGGCCTCGTCGATGAGGTCGATCGCCTTGTCGGGCAGCTGCCGCGAGGTGATGTAGCGGTTGGACAGCGAGGCCGCCGCGACGAGGGCCGCGTCGGAGATGGTGACGCCGTGGTGCGCCTCGTAGCGGCCCTTGAGCCCGCGGAGGATGGCGATGGTGTCCTCGACCGAGGGCTCGCCGACGTAGACCTGCTGGAAGCGGCGCTCGAGGGCCGCGTCCTTCTCGATGTACTCGCGGTACTCGTCGAGGGTGGTCGCGCCGATGAGGTGCAGCTCGCCGCGGGCGAGCATGGGCTTCAGCATGTTGGATGCCGCGACGGAGCCTTCGCCGCCGCCGGCCCCCATGAGCAGGTGCAGCTCGTCGACGAAGGTGATGATGCCGCCCTCGGCCTCGTTGATCTCCTTGAGCACGGCCTTGAGCCGCTCCTCGAACTGGCCGCGGTACATGGCGCCCGCGACGAGCGCGGAGATGTCGAGCGAGACGAGCTGCTTGTCCTTCAGCGACTCGGCGACGTCGCCGGCGACGATGCGCTGGGCGAGGCCCTCGACCACGGCGGTCTTGCCGACGCCGGGCTCGCCGATGAGCACCGGGTTGTTCTTCGTGCGCCGGGTGAGCACCTGGCTCACGCGCCGGATCTCGGAGTCCCGGCCGATGACCGGGTCGAGCTTGCCGGCCTTCGCGAGGTCGGTCAGGTTGACGCCGTACTGTTCGAGCGCCGACTTCTGCTCCTCTTGCGAGCTCGGCGCACCCTGCATGTTGGCCACGCAGTCGATCCTTTCTGGGAACTCGGTCCCGTCGTCCTAAAGTTGAGTCTACTGAACTCAACTTTGGTGCTCGGTTCGATATTCCTGGATGCCTCCGCGGAATCCCCCTGCGCTCACGGTAGACCGGATGCCCCGGGGCCGCCAGGGTCCGCCGCGTGCACGCCGCGCCGGCCTGCACGGCGACGCGATGACGGATCAGCCGTCATGGCCCGGCCGCGATGACGGATCCGCGGCAGGCGGGCCTGTCGATCGCGCGAGCGCCCCTACGATCGGCTCCATGACCGCGCTCACGCGCCGCTCGCGGATCGGCTACGCGCTCGGCGGCATCGCCTCCGGCACCTACGGCACCGTGCCGGGCCTCATCCTCATGCCGTTCCTCACCGACCTCCTCGGCGTCGAGGCGGCCGTCGCCGGCATGATCGTGTTCGCGCCGAAGGCGTGGGATTTCTTCCTCAACCCGGTCGCCGGCCGGATCAGCGACCGCTCGAGGCATCCGCACGACCGCCGCCGGCCGTTCGTGCTGCGCGCCGGCATCCTGCTCGCCCTCGCCTTCGCGGCGATGTTCTTCGGCCCGACCGCCCCGCCGCTCGCCGGTGCGCTCTGGGTGCTCGCACTGTTCCTCGCCTCGGCGACCGTGTACGCCTTCTTCCAGGTGCCCTACCTCGCGATGTCGGCCGAGATCACCGACGACTACAGCGAGCGGACGCGGCTGATCGCCTGGCGCGTCGTGGTGTTCAGCCTCGCCATCCTCGTGTCGGGAGCCGCGGCGCCCGCGCTCGTCGAGCTCGCCGGCGGCGTCGCCGGGTACCGGCTGATGGCCGGGGCGATGGCCCTGCTCATCCTCGTCGGCACCCTCGGCGTGTGGTGGGGCACCCGGCGGGTGCCGCTCACCCGCGACGAGGTCGCGGGTGGTCGCCTCTTCGGGCAGCTCGCCGAGGTGCTGCGCGACCGCGACGCGCGGAACCTCATCGTCGCGTACGTGCTGCAGGCCGTCGCGATCGGCATGGTGCTCGGCGGCGTCGTCTACGTCGCGCGGCACGTCGTGCACGATCCCGGCGTCGCCACGATCGCCTTCGTGTGCTTCGTCGCCCCCGCGATCGTGCTCACCCCGGCGTGGTCGCGGCTCGGCCGGGCGATCGGCAAGCAGCGCGGCTTCGCCGTGGCGAGCGGGGTGCTGACCGTCGGGCTCATCGGCCTCCTCGGCGCGCGCTCCGGCGACACGACCGTGCTGCTCGTCGCCGCGGGCGTCGTCGGGGTCGGATACGCGGGCACCCAGCTCTTCCCGCTCGCGATGCTGCCCGACCTCGCCGCGGAGGACGCGAAGCGCAGCGGAACGAATCGCATCGGCATGATCTCGGGCGTCTGGTCGGGCTTCGAGCTGCTCGGCTACGCGCTCGGCCCCGCCATCCTGGGCCTCGTGCTGAGTCTCGGCGGGTACCGCGCCTCGGCGGGCGACGTCGTCGCGCAGTCGGGCGGGGCGCAGTGGGCGATCGTGCTCGGGGTGTCCGCGATCCCCGCGCTGCTCTGCGCCGTGAGCCTCGTGCCGCTGTCGCGGTACCGCCTGGACGCCCGGCTGCGGCAGGCGGCCACTGCCGACGCGGCGCCCCGCGAGGCGGGCTGAGCCGCTACCAGCGCACGGGCACCCGGGCGGTCGAGCGCCCCTCGGCATCGAGCAGGTGCCCGTTCCGCTTCACCTCGCGCAGCACGGTCCAGCGCTCGCTGAGCTCGAGCTCGGCGCCCCAGGCCTGCTCGATGCGCGGCAGCTCGGTGAGCGAGCGCGCGCGGATGCAGACGAAGAGCGGCGCCCCGCTCACGAGGATGCCGACGCGGTGCGCCTCGGGCAGCTGCACCGCCCGTGCGGCGGCCGCCTCCACGTCGGCCGCGCGACCCCAGAGCACGGCGCCGCGACGATATCCCGCCGCGGGCATGGCGAGATCGCAGCCGAGCCGCAGCACCCCGGCCGCGACGGCCCGCTCCACCGTGCGCCGGGCGGTCGCCTCCGAGACGCCGAGCGCGACGCCGAGTGCCGCCGCCGGCATCCGCGGATCCTCCTCGAGCGCCTCGGCGAGCTCAGCGACCACCTCCGGCCGCGGCGGGCGCGCCTCCGCGTCGCGCGGCGGGGCGCTGAGCGTGCGCTGCTGGGCGCGCGACAGCACCCGCAGCCGCCAGCCCGAGTCCTCCGCGGGGATCGCCGCGGCGATGTCCGCGCGGTGCACCTCGCCGAATCCGCCGAGCGTGCGCACGCGCTCGCCGAGGGCCGCGAGCCCCGCGGCGCCCGCGACGAGCACGAGCCAGCCCGCGGAGGTCTCGTCGACGCTCAGCACCCAGCTGAGCCGGGCGAGCTCGTCGATTCGCTCAGGTGTCGTCGAGCGATCGAGCAGCACGACGGCGATGTCGGTGGTCGAGGACCAGCGCTCGGGCGTCGGCCAGGCCGTGAGCCAGGCGAGGGATGCCTCGCGCAGCGCCTGCCAGTGCCGGGCGACGGTCGCGGGGTCGGCCCCGGTGGCGGCGGCGACGCGCGTCCACGGTGCTCGCGCGTCGATCTGCAGTGCGTGCACGATCGCGAGGTCGAGTTCGTCGAAGGCATCCATCTGACGGATCGTACGCAGATGTCCGCGACAAGTGAAGGATCCTGCCCAGGGAATCGTAGGAAGGCGCGGTCTGCCTAGTCTCGGCTGCATGGCGAGCGAGGCAACGATGATGGCGACGATCGAGGACCTGGTCGCCATGGCCCCTCGGGCGACCGGCTCGCCGGGCGGGGCCGCCGCGGCGACGTACGTCGAGCGGCGCTTCGCCGAGGCGGGACTGCGGACCGAGGTGCTCGAGGTGCCGTCCTTCGCCTGGCGTGCCGAGGCGTGCGGGCTCAGGCTCGGCGACACGGCGTTCCCCTGCTCGCCGATCCTGCACTCCGGCCTCGCCGGGCACGAGTGGACCGGCGAGGTGCAGCACCGGCTCGAGGCCCCCGTCGTCGACATCGGGGCGGACCGGGTCCGCCGCCACGACGTCCGCGGCTCGATCGTCCTGTTCGACCTCAGCTTCGACATGACCGTGGCGCACTCGCTGCCGCTCACGCTCTTCCTGCACGACCCCGGCCGCCGGGTGCTGCGTCGCGAGGTGCTCGGCAGTCGCAACCCCTACGTCACCTCGCTCGCCAGGACCATGCGCGAGGCCGCCGAGGCGGGTGCGGTCGGCGTCATCGGCGTGCTGCGCGACTACCCGGACTCGCGGAACTACCACAACGAGTACTACCGCCGCACCCTCTTCCCGCTGCCCGGCGTGTGGGTCACCCGGGCCGAGGGGGCGCGGCTGCGCGCGACGCTGCGGCGGGAGCCGCGCGCCGGGCTGACCCTCGACGTCAGCCGCCGTGAGGTCGTCTCGCGCACCGTCGTCGGCGTGCTGCCCGGCCGCACCCGCGACGCCGTGATGATCCAGTCGCACCACGACTCGATCGGACCCGGCGCGGTCGAGGACGCCTCGGGCACCGCCGCCGTCATCGCCCTCGCCGAGCGCTACGGCGCGGCCGCGCGCGCCGGCGCCGAGCGCGAGAAGACCCTGCTGTTCGTCACCTTCGACACGCACTTCACGGGGTACCAGGCGCACCGGGCGTTCGCGAGGCGGCACGTGCTCGCCCGCGACGCGCCCTGGAACGTCGTGCTCAACGCGACGATCGAGCACATCGGGCTGCGCGCGGTGGAAGGCGCCGACGGCGGCTTCGCCTCGACCGGCGAGACCGAGCCGCGCGGGATCTTCGTGAACGTGAACCCGGCGTTCACCTGGCGCATCGCCCGCGCGGTGCGTCGGCGCGGACTGCACGGCACGAGCCTGCTCGGGGCGGGCGCGCTCGAGTTCTTCGCCGGAGGCATCCCCACCGACGCCTCGTTCACCTTCGTCTCCGGGGTGCCGACCGTGAGCCTCATCTCCGGGCCGCTGTACCTCTACGACGATGCCGACACGATCGACCGCATCGACCGGGCGCAGCTCGTGCCGGTCGTCGACTTCTTCGCCGACGTCGTCGACGACGCCGAGCGGCACGACGGACGGCGGCTCGGCACGATGCCGGCCGGGCTCCGCCGGCGTTTGCCACGGGGGCGCTGGTGACGGCCGGGCGTCGGGTCGTCGCCTTCCCCGCGCGCGGGATCGACGGGGCGGTGCAGGAGCAGACGGGGCTCCTGCAGCTTCCCGAGATGCGCCCACCCGCGGGCGGTTTCCCCATCGTCGTGTACGGCCACATGACCACGGGCGGTTCGCCGCGCTCCGCGCCGAGCACAGGCGAGCCCTCGCACCCGGAGTGGCGGCGGATGTCGCAGGGCGACGTGCTGTGCGACGCGCTCCTCGCCCGCGGCATCGCGGTGCTGCGCCCCGATTACGAGGGCATCGGCGGCCCGGGCGTGCACCCGTACCTGATCGGCGCCTCGCTCGCCGAGTCGATGACCGCGATGGTCCGTGCACGCGAGCGCTTCGGCGCCCCGCTCGGCGACCAGTGGGTCGCGGCGGGGCACTCGGAGGGCGCGGTCGCTGCACTGCACGCCTCGGTCGCCGCCGAGCCGGATGCCGCGTCCCGTCTGCTCGGCACGGCCGCCTTCGCCCCGGTGACGCGCATGGACCGCAGCATCGGCGTGGCCGTGCGGATCGGGGTGCGCTTCCCCGGATCGGGGATCGTCTCGGCCCTCGTCGCGCTCATGCTGCGCGGCGCCGCGACGGGCGACGAGCGGCTGCGGGAGCTCATCGCGGGCGACGGCCTGAGCCCGGCCGCCGCGGCACGCTGGGCCGAGCTCGACGAGCGCTGCCTCAGCGAGCTCGCTGCCGCCGACTCCTGGGGGGCGCTCGCGCCGGGCCGGATCGGCGGCGCCCGCGGGGACGAACTGTTCGAGCGCCTCTTCGCCTCGTTCCGGGCGAACGAGGTGGCCGGGTTGCGCGGCTTCCGCGCGCCGGTGCGCATCGACGCCGCGCGCTTCGACGAGGTCGCGCCGGCGCCGCTCTCCGCCGCGCTGCTGCGGGCCTACCGCCGCGCGGGCGTCGAGCTCACGAGCCGCTGGTGGCCGACGCACCACTCGGGCACGATGCATCCGCAGCACGCGCCCTCGCTCGCCGCCGACTGGATCGCCGAGCGCTTCGCCGGCTCCACCGCGCAGGCGTAGCCGGACGCACGGATGCCGGCGAGGCATCCATGCGTCGGAATAGACCTGCGCCGGCGCCTGTTGCCACCGACGTGGAACGCTTCGGAACCCTCTCCTTCGGTCACTACGGCCCCCTCGGCGGCGGCCGCGAGCTCACCGCCGCGGACTCGATGCTGCAGGCGATCGACCTCGCCCAGGGCATGGACGAGCTCGGCGTCAACGGCGCGTACTTCCGCGTGCACCACTTCGCGCGGCAGCAGGCCGGGCCCATGCCGCTCCTCGCCGCGATCGCGGCGCGTACCGAGCGCATCGAGGTCGGCACCGGCGTCATCGACATGCGCTACGAGAACCCACTGCACCTGGCTGAGGACGCGGCCGCCGTCGACCTCATCTCCGGCGGGCGACTCGCGCTCGGCGTGAGCCGCGGATCACCCGAGACGGTCGTGCGCGGCTACGAGGCCTTCGGCTACACCGGCTCGCAGGACCCGCGCGGCGCCGACCTCGCCCGCGATCACTTCGCCCGCTTCCTGCAGGCGATCGAGGGCGAGGGGCTCGCGGAGCGGGATGCCTCGTCGCCGTTCGGCGGCGGCACCGGTCTGCAGCGCATCGAACCGCACAGCCCCGGCCTGCGCTCCCGCATCTGGTGGGGCGCCGGAAGCCGCGACACCGCCGAGTGGGCGGGGCGCGTGGGCGTGAACCTGATGTCGTCCACGCTCCTCACCGAGGACCGCGGCATCCCCTTCGACGAGCTGCAGGCCGAGCAGATCGAGGCGTTCCGCGCCGCCTGGCGCGAGGCCGGCCACGCGGGCGAGCCGCGCGTCTCGGTGAGCCGCTCGATCTTCCCGATCACCACGGCCGAGGACGAGCTCTACTTCGGCGGGCGCGACGAGTCGGACGGCGTCGGCTACATCGACGGCTTCCGCTCGACGTTCGGCAAGACCTACGCCGACACCCCCGAGCGCCTTGTGGAGCAGCTGCAGCGCGATGCCGCGATCCGATCGGCCGACACGCTCATGCTCACCATCCCGTCGCAGCTCGGCGTCGCGTTCAACCTGCGGCTCATCACGGCGTTCGCGGAGCACGTCGCCCCGAGCCTCGGTTGGAAGCCGACGACGGCCTAGCGGTCGCGTCGCGGCGCCGGCACTACGGGCGCACGAGGTCGGCGTACACGAGGCAGTCCTTCGGGTCGAGGTCGTGTTCGCCGAGCTGGGCGAAGACGGCGGCTGCGTCCTCGGCCGGGTCGACACCGGCCTCGCGGAGGCAGTGCTGGTACAGGCGCGTGGTGTACGACTCGTCTTCGTGCGCGAGCTGCCACAGGGTGTCGATCTCGGCGAACTCCCGCTGGGAGCAGCGGTCGTCGTCGCCTCGGACCACGGCTTCGTCGGGCACCGAGTACTCGATGAGGTATCCGGTCCGGTCGACGCCGACGAGGCTCCAGCCGGCCTCGCGCATGCAGGATTCGTAGCGCTCGAAGCCGTCGGTGTACTCGGTTTCGTCGACCTCGCCGTCGGCGATCGCGGCCTGCTGCTCCTCGCTCGGGGAGATCGCGGGCAGCTCTGCTCGGGTGATCGGCGCGCTCTCGGCTTCTGCCGCGGGGCTCGTACAGCCGACGAGCAGGAGCAGCGCGCCCGCCGCGCCGGCCAGGGCGGCCGGGATTGATGTGCTCATCGGCTTCTCCCTCAGTTCTGGACTCACGTCATTGTGAATTCACGGGATGCCACGCGTCAAGCACTTCCCTCCCGTATAGACAGCGTCTCACTGCCTCGACGTATGCGTGTGGGCTCTGGGTGGATACCACGGGGCTGGGTGCGGCGGCCTGCGATGGAGTGACGGCAGTATTTGCGGGTGCCGCGGCCCGCTGACCCGCAAAAAGTGCCGTCATGCGAGGGCGTGGCGGATGACTGAGACCGCCGTCGCGATGTGGGCGATCGCCGCGACGGTCGTGCTGCTGCTCGGTCGCTGGGCCATGCGGGCACTTTTTGCGGGTGCCGTGGCCCGCTGACCCGCAAAAAGTGCCGTCATGCGAGGGCGTGCCGCCGACCCGCTACGGGCGGGCGTCGGCGTGCTCGGGCGGCCAGACGATCTCGAAGCGCTCGAAGACGATGTCGTGCGCCTCGGTCCACTCGATGCCGAGCGCCCCGCCGACCCGCGTCCAGTAGGCGCGGTGACCCTCCCGCCAGCTCGCGAGGGTGCGGTCACCCTCGCCCTCGTCGAAGGCGAACTGTTCGTCGACGCTCGTGAACGGCCCGACGCGGAGTTCGACCGAACGGAGCACGACGCGGGGCCGGCCCGTCGAGTCGCACGCGATCCAGTGGCTGCCGACCCGCGGGAGCGGCTCGCCCGCCGCCTCGAACTCGGCGACGAGCCCCGCGGTGGCGCGCTTCGGCCCGTCGATGACGAGGCCGAGCAGTTCGTCGGTGAGCTCGGCGTGGTCGCCGAAGCGTTCGATCGAGGGCGCCCCGTCCTCGATCCAGTGCGCCGGCGCGGAGGCGCGGTACTCGGCCCAGAGGGCGTGGGCGGCGTCGGTGTCGATCGGCGCATTGTCCATCCACCGAGTCTCGCAGCTCGCGCGTCATCCGCCGGATCGGTCGGGATGTCGTCATGTCGCGTCATCTGCGGCGCCTTCCAGGGAAACTCCATGGCTTCTCATACGTTCGTGCGCCACGCTTGGAATCCCGTCACCGCGACCCGACGCGAACCGTCGACACGATGAACGAAAGAGTCCCATGCAGAAGCGCACCAAGATCATCACCGCCTCGATCGTCGCCGGAGCCCTCGTGCTCGGCGCCACCGCCGCGATCGCCGGCCCCATCGTCTACCGCGACCTGATCGCGGCGAAGCCCGACACGGCCCCCACGGTCACGGCGGCGCCCGAGGCGAGCACGAGCGACCCCGCCGAGTCGGGCGACCTCAGCGGCAGCTGGACCGTCGCCGACGGCTCCTTCGCGGGCTACCGCGTCGACGAGGTGCTGAACGGCACTGACGTCACCGTGACGGGCCGCACCGAGCAGGTCACGGGTGAGCTGACGGTCGCGGGCCTCACGCTCGAATCGGCCTCCTTCGAAGTCGACGTCGCCTCGATCGCGACCGATTCGGCGAACCGTGACGACTACTTCCGCACCGAGGCGCTGCGCACCGACGAGTTCCCGACCGCGAGCTTCGTGCTCACCGAGCCGATCACGGTGGATGCCGCACCGACGGTCGGCGAGGTGCGGACCGTCCAGGCGACGGGCGAGCTCACGCTCGCAGGCGTCACCAAGGCGGTCACGGTCGAGCTGCAGGCGGTGCTGAACGGTGCGACCGGTCAGGTCGCCGGCAGTATCCCGATCACCTTCGCGGACTTCGGCGTCGAGGCGCCGAACCTCGGCTTCGTCTCGGTCGAGCCGAACGGCTCGGTCGAGTTCTCGCTGGAACTCAGTCGCGCCTGATCCGCACCGGATCGGCGAGCACGGTCGTGCTGCCGCCGTCCTGGCTTCCGCTCTCGCGGCGGAACTCGTGGTCGGCGGCGCGGCCGCAGCGGCAGCGCACGCGGATGCGTTCGCCGGTCTCGGGAACGGTGAAGATCTCCGCGTGCTCGATGGGGGCGGCACCGGGGAGGGCGGGGGAACGGGTCATGCCTTGAGAGACGGCGGATGCCGGGGCGGATGACGCGGATCCCTCAACTGTGTAGGGGTTTCACAGCTCCGGGGGCGGTGGGCGCGTCGGGGGCGGAAACGGACGGTTCGGGCGGCGCCATGTCGCCAGCCTAACGAGCGATGCGCCGCGCGAGCAGCGATCGACCGGAGCGGGGCCTCGGGCGCGTACGGTGGCTCCATGCGAATCGGTGCCATCGACGTCCACCCCCTCATCGACGGCGTCGGGCGCGAGTTCGCCGGCGAGATCATCTCCCGGTTCTCGGACCCCGACGCCTGGCGCGCGCATCCGGAGGCGTTCGGCCACGACGGGCGCTGGGAGTTCCCCGTCGGCGGCTTCCTCGTTCGGGCAGGTGCGCGCGTGATCGTGGTCGACGCGGGAGTCGGGCCCATGGACGACGGCGACTACGCCGGGGGCGGCCTCATCGACCGGCTGGCCGACCACGGCGTCTCGCCGCGGTCCGTCACCGACGTCGTCTTCACCCACCTGCACTTCGACCACATCGGCTGGGCCTCGGTCGATGGCATCCCCACCTTCCCGGGCGCCGTGCACCGCGTGCACCGCGCGGACTGGGCGCATTTCGTCGAGGGGCCGGGGGCGCGCGCCGACGTGCTCGAGAAGCTGCGGCCCATCGAGCCGCTGCTGGAACGCTTCGACGCCGACGTCGAGCTCGTCGACGGGGTCGCACTGCGCTGGATGCCGGGGCACACCCCCGGCTCGACGGTGGTCGAGCTCTCCTCCGAGGGCTCGCGCGCGCTGCTGCTCGGCGATGTCGTGCACTCGCCCGTGCAGCTCGCCGAACGCGACTGGACCGTGGTCTGGGACCGGGACCCGCTGGCGGCGTCGAGCGCCCGGAATCGGCTCGCCGACGAGGCCGCCGCGCGGGGCGACCTCGTCGTCGCGGCCCACCTCCCGGGGCAGCGGTTCGGCCGCATCGTCGTCGAGGACGGCGCGCGCCGCTTCGTGCCCCTGGAGCCGGAGCCGCCGCGCGCTCAGCCCTCGCCGGGCCGCCCGTAGCTCTCGCCGAACACGCGTGCGCGGCGGGCGCGACCGGGGAACACGTTGAGGTAGATCGCCTCGGCGAGATTCGTCTCCCGGCTCGCGATCGCCTCGAACAGGAAGCGCTGCCCGCGAAGCGCCTCCCCGGTGATCGGCAGCCGAGCGACGGCGAGCCGCATCCGGGTCTCGACCATCCGGTCGACTTGGAGCAGCGCGCGGTTCTCGGCCATGACGTAGATGTGCCGGCGGAAGGCGAACATGCGGTCGAGCAGTTCCGCGCGCTCCGCGGCACCCATCGGGCGCTCGGCCAGCCGCTCGACGGTGCGCAGCTCCGCCTCGAGCCGGGTGATCTCCTCCCTCGTGCGCCGCTCGGCGGCGAGCCGCGTCGCGAGCACGTCGAGCGTCACGCAGACGTCGAAGAGGTCCTCGGTCTCCTCCCGCGAGAGGTCGCGCACCTTCGCGGAGACCCGGGACGTCGGCACCGTGATGAGGCCCTCGCCGGCGAGGGCGTCGAGGGCATGCCTGACGGGGATGCGACCGACGCCGTGCCGCTCGGAGAGGATGCGCTCGGAGACCGTGTCGCCCGGCCGCAGCTCACCGGCGAGGATCGCCGCACGGACGTCGGCGGTGACGCGCCCGGCGCCGGCCGGCTCTTCGTCCTCCGACGGGCCGTCCTCCGGGCGCACCCGTCGCGGCGAGGTCGCGGAGTCGTCGTCGAGCTGCGCCAGCACGTGCTCCCGCCTGACCGAGCGGATGTACTCGTTGAACTCGACCATCGCACGCTCGGCGGCGGACGGGTCGCGTCGTTCGAGCGCGTCGGCGACGCTGCGGACGTGCGCCATGGGCTCGACGGCCGCCGGCTCGCCGAGCGTGAACATGCGGAGCGTGCGGCCGAGGGTGCCGTCGTGGATGGCGAGGAGCGGCGCGTTCCTGGTGGCGCGGTACACGTCGGAGCGGAAGCGGACGCCGGCCGCGATGAGCTGCTCGACGTCGTGGGCGTCGACCGCGCGCTGCGCGGCGTCGACGTGGTCGGCGAAGCGGAGCTGATCCGCCTCGGTGCGGCGGATCGCGGCCTGACGGACCGCGAGGCGGTCGAGCGCCGAGTGCACCTCGGAGAGGTCCGCGGCCTCCGAGACGGACATCGCGCGGACGGTCGTGCCGTGGCGGGCGCGATGGTCGACGAGACCGTCGAGTTCGAGACGGCGCAGCGCGATGCGCACCGGCAGTCGACTCACCTCGAACTCCTCGGCCACCGCGCGCTCGACGATGCGCGTACCGGGCGGCCGGATGCCAGCGATGATGTCGTCCCGCAGGCCGGTGAAGACCCGGTCCACCGCCGTATCGCCCGTCGATTCGATGCGCACACGGCAACCGTACACGCGCGGCCGCGCCTCACGCATCCATCGAGCTGGGCCGGGGATACCACAACGGCGTCCGGTCGGGGGAACCGGACGCCGTTGCGGTCAGCCACGCCCCACCGCCGGATCGACGACGACGAAGCGCGAGTCGTGGGGCCTAGCCGACGCCCTCGAGCGCGTCGGTCTCGGTGTTGCCGATCCGGGCGATGACCTCGGGGCGGCGCTTGGCGAGGTGCAGGTACCAGGCGATCGCGGCGATCATCGTGATGAGGAAGAGGTAGGGGATGACGTTCAGCGGCCACGCCGGCACCGGCCACACGTTCGCGAAGAACACGTAGGCCATGGCGGCGACCGACACGATCGCGCAGAACCACACGAGGCCGTTGCGCATCTTCTCGCGCTGCGTGTAGGCCACGCAGGCGATCGCGACGAGCGCGTAGGCGACCATGTAGCCGTAGGTGCCGTAGGTGTCGACCCACACGACGATGTCCATCGGGTTCACGCCGATCGCGAGCAGGATCAGGTCGAGCACGATCGCGGCGGGGCCGGCGATGAGCAGCACGCGGTGCGGCGTGAGGTGACGGTCGTGGGTGCGGCCGAAGCGCTCGGCGACCACGCCCTCCTTGCCCATGACGTAGATGATGCGGCCGACGACGTTCAGCGGGGCGACCACGACGGCGAAGAACGAGGCGCCGACGCCGAAGGTCAGGATCGGGGCGAACCACGCCGGCATGCCGATCTGCGTGGCGATCGCCTCGAGCGGGCTCGCGACGGTGCCGAGGTCCTCGCCGAGCACCGCGATCTGCGTGTAGGCGGCGAAGACGTAGAGGATGCCGACGGTGACCGCGCTCCACATGATGGCGCGGGGGATCGCGGTGTACGGGTTGCGCGCCTCGCGCCCGAGCGCGTCGGCCGAGGAGAAGCCCACGAAGCCCAGGATGCCGAGCACCATGCCCGCCGCGACGCCCTGGAACGGCACGCCCTCGAAGGAGAACTGCGCCGGGTCCCACGCGGCCGGGCCGGCCCAGACGAGGGCGAGCACGAGCAGGATCAGGATGATCGTGACCGAGACGAGCTCGAGCACGAGCGAGACGCGCGCCGAGAGGCGGATGCCGCGGATCGTGAACAGCGTCGCGAGGCCGCCGAGCACGACCGCGAGCGCCATCGACCAGCCCAGGCCCTCGGCGGGCACGCCGATGAGCAGCAGGAACTGGTTCATGTAGGAGACGGCGCCGCCGAGCGAGCCGGCCGCGATGCCCCAGCAGCCGACGAGGAGGGCGATGCCGGCGAGGTACGCGCCGAACGGCCCGAGGCCCTTCGACACGTAGGTGTACAGCGAGCCGGCCGAGGCATGCCGCTTGGCGAACACGGCGACGCAGTAGCCCACGGCGAGGATGACGAGGGTGGCCAGCACGAAGGAGAGCATCGTGCCGTTGCCCGCCCCGAGGTAGATGCCGGCGGCGGTGAACGCGATGACGGCGCTCGGGGCGATGTTGGCGATGGCCTGGGCGGCGAGCTCGGGCCCGCTCATGACGCCGCGGCGGAGGCCGGCGTCGACGGGGGCCTGCGCGGGGGCGCCGGCCTGGGTGGGGGCGGTCATGGCAACTCTCCTATGAGTCGGGTTGGGGGAAACGGAGGAAGAGCGGTGCGTCAGGGGATGAGAAGGGTGCGCAGCGCTTCGCCCGACTCGAGGTCGTCGAACGCTGCGGCGGCCTCGACGAGCGGGCGGCGGGCCGAGATGAGCGGGTCGAGCTTCAGCTGGCCGTCCATGTAGCGGTCGACGAGCGCGGGGATGTCGATCGAGGGGCGCACCGAGCCGTAGTTCGAGCCGAGGATGCGCTGGTCGGCCTCCGCGAGCACGAGCGGCTCGAAGCTGGCCTTCGCGCCGGTCGGCGGCAGGCCGACGATGACGGCGGCGCCGCCGAGGCCGAGCATGCGGATGGCCTGCTCGGTCGTGACGGTGCGCCCGATCGCGTCGAAGGCGTAGTCGACGCCGTCGGGGATGAGCTCGAACAGCTGCTCCACGGCGTCGCCCTTCGAGGCGTCGATGCGGTCGGTGGCGCCGAACTGCAGCGCCAGCTGGGTCTTCTCGGGCAGCACGTCGATCGCGACGATCCGCTCGGCGCCGGCGAGCTTCGCGCCCTGCACGACGTTCAGACCGACGCCGCCGCAGCCGATGACGACGACGGTCGAGCCGGGCTCGACGGCCGCGGTGTTGAGCACGGCGCCGACGCCGGTGGCGACGGCGCAGCCGACGACGGCGATGACGTCGAGGGGGGCGTCGTCGCGCACCTTCACCGCACCGGATGCGGGGACGATGACCTCTTCGGCGAAGGAGGAGACGCCGAGGTAGTGGTGCAGCTCCTCGTTGCCGCTGCTCAGGCGCGAGGTGCCGTCGAAGAGTACGCCCTTCGGCGCGACGACGGTGGCGACCTTCTGGCAGCGTGCCTCGTGGCCCGAGCGGCAGTAGCGGCACTCGCCGCACGGCGGCACCCAGCTGAGCACGACGTGGTCGCCGACGGCGAGCGAGGTGACGCCCTCGCCGAGCTCGACGACGACGCCCGAGCCCTCATGGCCCATCACGAGCGGGGCCGGGGCATCCCATTCCCCTCGCTTCACGTGCAGGTCGGAGTGGCAGACTCCGGCCGCGGCGATCTTCACGCGGACTTCGCCGGCCTTCGGGGCGGCGAGGGCGACCTCGGCGACCTCGATCGGCGCCTCCGGCTCGCGGAAGACGATGGCTTTCATGATGCTCCCTTGGATCTGTTGCTGGGCATGCCGATGCTAGGCAAGGAGTCGAGGGTCCGTCATTGCGAAGAAGTGTGAACCGAGGCCCATTCGATCGACATTCCGTACAATCGAGGGATGGCCCGCCGACTCGACTCCGTCGCGGCGACGCTCGGCGGCGAACTCGTCGAGGGGCGCGTCGGCCCCTCGACCCCCGTCGACGCCGCCCTGCCGCTCGCCGACTTCGCAGTGGTCGGGCATCCGGCCTTCGCGACGCTCGTCGTGGGGACCGCGGCCGAACTCCGCGCAGCGCTCCGCGCGGGCGACGCGCGCTCGGCCGCGCTCGCCGGAGCCGTGCTCGTCGCCCCCGCCGCGACGACCGCGCTGCGCGCCGCGCTCGCCGAGACGGGGGCGACCGCCGTCTTCGGCCGCGGCCAGCCGCCCGAGCTGCTGCTCGCCGCGCTCGTCGCCCAGCTCGCCGACGACCGCGCCGCCGAGGACCGGCTCGTCACCACCGGCACCAAGGTGCTCACGCAGGTCGCCCGTCGTGGCGGGGCCCGCGCGGTGGTCGCCGAGCTCGCGCACCGGATCGACGGCTGGGCGGTGTTGCTCGACGTGCACGGCCAAGTCATCACCACGGCGGGCGCGGGCGGGCTGCACGTGCAGGACGCCGTGGCCGTCGCGTTCCACCGACCGGTCCGGGTGCGCCATCCGGGCCTGCAGGTGCACGCCGTCGGCCCCGGCGAGGACCTCACCGCCTACCTCGTCGTCTCCACGCGGGAGGCCTCGACGAGCCGCACCCGCGACCTCGCCTCGCAGGCCGCCGCGCTCCTCGACCTGCTGCTGCGCACCCACGATCACGGCGGCACCGAACGGCTGGGCCGCTCGGTCATGGTGGACACGCTGCTCGCGGGCGGCGCCGAGGCATCCGAGCTCCTGCATCGCTGGGGCGTGCGCGACCGCAGCCTCACCGCCTTCGCACTGACCAGCCGCTCGAAGGGGGTCGATCTCGAGCGACTGGTCACCCGCTGGCTCGACGAGCTCGGTGCGGTGCACGTCGTGACCGAGTCGCACGAGCGGGTCATCGGTTTCCTGCGCGACGGCCAGGTCGACGGCTTCGCCCGCCGGGTCGAGGAGTTCCTGCTCGACGGCCGGGTCGTGCTGCGGCTCGGGCTCGGCTCCTCCGCGCCGGTGGATGCCCTCGCCCGCAGCGCCGGCGAGGCGCGGCAGGCGCACGAGGCGGCCGTCGCCGACGCCAGGGCGGTGGTGCGGTACCGCGCGCTGCCGACCGTCGCCTACGTGCTCGACCGGCTCGACGAGGATGCCTCGGCGCGCATCGGCGATCTGCTCGAGCCGCTCGCGGGCGGCGACGGCGAACTGTTGCGCACCCTGCGCGTCTACCTCGCCGAGCACGGCGCGCTCGGCGTGACCGCGGCCGCCCTCGGCGTCCACCGGCAGACGCTCGCCTCGCGCCTGCACCGTATCGAGGAGCTCACCGGGCTCTCGCTCGCGAGCCCCGACGATCGCACGGCGGCCTGGCTCGCCATCCGCGCGCTCGAGCGCTGAGCCGCGTCGGGAGCGGCGCGCTCAGAACCCGACGGTGAAGACGACGTGCTGGCCCTCGCGGCGCGCCGCCTCGAAGAACGGGCGGAGTCCCGCGAGCATCGCGAGCGCGTACTCCTGCTCGTCGGGGCCGAACTCGGGGTTGCGCAGCTCCTCGGGCATCTCGGCGTAGGCGGCCGCGAACGCCGCGTCGTCGAGGCCGGCGAGGTAGTCGGCGACTTCGGCGGCCTCAGCCGGGTCGAGGTGCGTGACCCAGGACTCGTCGTCGTCCTCCTGCAGCGAGCGTGCGCCGCCGATGACGCCGCGCGCCGGCCACTCGTCCGACTCGCCGGCCGGGGCGAGTGCGCACGCGATCGGGTCCCAGGCCTTGTCGGTCTCGCACGCCCGGGCCCAGACCTCCTCGTCGGCCTCGAGCTCGGCGAGCACCGCGCCGAGCCGCTCGTCGTCGCCGGCGGCCTCGCGCACCCGCGCGGCCTCGGCATCGTTCAGACGGAAGTGCACTCCGAGCTCCATGGCCCGAGTCTGGCAGGTGGGGGCTCGTGGTGCCTCGCCGGTCACCCGGGACGGCTAGCATGCGCGCATGGGGAGGGCTGGGCGAAGGGCTGCAGGCGGGGCCGCGGTGGACGGACTGCTGGTCGAGACCGAGCTCGGCGCGGTGCACGGTGTGCGCCGCGGCGGGGTGCGCAGCTGGCGGGGCATCCCCTTCGCCGCATCGACCGCCGGTGCCGGGCGATTCCGCGCGCCGCGCGCGGCCGAGGGCTGGGACGGCGTGCGCGCCGCGCACGAGTTCGGGCCCGTCGCGCCGCAGCTGCGGCGGGGCCAGTTCATCGGGGCTGCGCCGCACCTGCCGCGCAGCGAGGATTGCCTGAGTCTGAACGTGCTCTCGCCCGAGGGCGCCGGGCCGACGGCCGGGCTGCCGGTCATGGTGTTCCTGCACGGCGGCGCCTACAGCGTCGGCTCCTCGGGCGAGTATCCGCGCCAGGGCGAGCTCTTCGCCGCGCGGCACGGCGTGGTCTACGTCAGCTGCAACTACCGCCTGGGCGCCCTGGGTTGGCTCGATCTGCGCGCCTACTCGACGCCGGAGCATCCGATCGAGGCGAACCTCGGGCTCCGCGACCAGCTCGCCGCGCTCGAGTGGGTGCAGCGGAACATCCGCGCGTTCGGCGGCGACCCCTCGCGGGTGACGCTCTTCGGCGAGTCCGCCGGGGCGAATTCCGTGACGACGCTCATGACGGTGCCCGCCGCCGAGGGGCTCTTCGCGCGGGCCATCGCGCAGTCCTCCCCGGCCAACGCGGTGTATCCGGCCGAGGTCGCGCAGCGCTGGGCGGCCGAGTACGTGCGCCTCCTCAGCCGCCTGGTGGACGACGACGACCTCGACAGCGAGGCGCCGGAGGACGCGGCCAGGATGCTCCGCACCGCCGACCCGACCGTGCTCGCCCGCGCCACGACGGAACTCGCCGTGCGCACGCCCGACGAGAACCCGGGCACGATCAGCCTGGCCCCCGTCATCGATGGGGAGCTGCTGCCCTGGCGGCCGCTCGACGCCTTCAAGGAGGGGCGGGCTCACCGGGTGCCGCTCGTGATCGGCACGAACGACCGGGAGGGCTCGCTGTTCGAGGGCCGCATCGACATCCTGCCGACGACGAAGCCGCGCATCCGGGCGATCTTCGCGAACACCAAGAAGAAGGCGCGCAAGCAGATCAAGCGGCAGTACCCGGGCCTGCCCGATCGTCGGCCGGCCGCGGACTTCGCCGGGGACTTCACGTTCTGGTTCCCGAGCGTGAAGCTCGCCGAACGGCACGCGCGCTTCGCACCGACGTGGAGCTACCGCTTCGACGCGGCCCCGCGGATGGCCCGGCTGCTCGGCCTCGACGCGACGCACGGCCTCGAGCTGTTCGCGCTGTTCGAGAAGTTCGACACCCCCGTCGGCGTCGGGCTCACGGTGCTCGGCGACCGCGGCATGTTCGTGGCGGTCGGCCGGCGGATGCAGGCGCGCTGGGCGGCGTTCGCCGCAAGCGGCCGTCCCGAGCTGGCGCGCTCCCCGCTCGGGCGAGGGGAGGCGGCGCCGGGCGACGACGGATGGCTCGACTGGCCGCAGTACGCCGAGCCGGAGCGGCTGACCCTGATCCTCGATCGACGCGACCGGGTGGAGGCCGATCCCCGCGGTGAGCGGCGGGTCGCGTGGCAGCGCTTCGTCCCCCATGTGTGAGCCGCTAGCCTGCCTGCATGACCTCGCAGGAGCGCGACGAGCCCGACGACGGCACCGGGCCGACGACCACCTCCGCCGAGCGGCTGAAGGCCTTCACCGACGCGGTCGTCGCGATCGCGATGACGCTGCTGATCCTGCCGCTCATGGAGAGCGTCACCGACGCCGGCGCGGAGGGCGGCGGCGTCGCGTCCTGGTTCGGTGAGCACGCCGAACAGCTGATGAGCTTCGCGCTGAGCTTCGTGCTCATCGCCACATTCTGGCTCGCCAACCACCGGGTGTTCGCCCGCGTCGAGCGCACGAGCCCGGTGCTGCTCTGGCTCACGATCGGCTGGATGTTCACGATCGTGTGGCTGCCGGTGCCGACCGCGATGCTCGGCTCGATGCAGACCGACGCCGCGCAGAAACTCGTCTACATCGGCAGTCTCGTGCTGACGAGCGGCATGTCGCTCGCCATCCGCTGGTACCTGCTGCGGCACCCCGCCTTGCACTCGGTCGCCGAGGTGCGGTTGCGCCGCGGCATCCTCGCCGACGTGATCACGACGGGGCTCTTCCTCGTCGCGCTGGCCCTATCGATCCTCGTGCCGGCGATCGGCTACTGGGCGCTGCTGCTGCTCGTGCTGGTGTCGCCCGTGCACACGCTGCTCTGGCGTGCGGTCGGCCGGGGCGGCCGGCGCAGCTCGACGTAGCCGCCGGCTGCATCCTCACGCGCTCCGGCCTCCTCGATCCGGACGAAGCCGTGCCGCGCGTACAGCCGTTCGGCGGGGTCGCCCGCCCACACCGAGAGCGTGATCGCGCGCCCCGCGGCATCCGCCTCGGCCGTGAGCGAGCCGAGCGCCGCGCTCGCGACGCCGCGGCCGCGGGCCTCCGCGCGGACGGCGAGGTCGACGAGCCGGAGCTCCTCGCCGCTGCGGTCCACGAGGAGGTAGCCGAGCGCGTCGTCGGCGTCGCCCCGACCGGTCGGCAGCAGCTCCGCGGTGGCCGCAGGGCGTGAGGCGCGCATCGCCTCGAACTTCGCCCGCAGCTGCGCACCGACGAGCGGCGCGGCGAGCTCCGCAGGCAGGCCGGCCAGGCGCTCGCGCAGCACCTCGCTCGCGATCTGCTGCACGAGCGGATGCCGCGGGTCGTGTTCGACCGTCATCGGCGCGTCAGGGGCGCGGCGGCCACTCGCCGACGAGCGAGATGACGAAGTACATGCCGAGCACGGGCGGCAGGTTGTTGTGGGGCTGGCCGCCGCCGGCCATCGCCAGGGCGTCGCCGCGCATCGGCGCGTCCGTGACGTTCGCGTACGCCTTCCGGCCGACCCGGCCGTAGCGGGGCTGGGCCCAGACGCCGTCCGTCGCGGAGCCGGTCGTGCCGCCCGCGTCGACCGCCCCGGGCACGTGGGTGTGGCGCGGCATCTCGGTCGACAGCAGGGTCACGGTCGCGCTGCCGACGTCGATCCCGAGCGAGCGGGGCGTGAGCCCCGGGCCGTCGCCCTGCCCCATCGCGAGGTGGCCGTTCAGATTGGGCAGGGCGAAGGTGGACTTGCCGTCGCCGCCGTACGTCGTGCCGAGCACGGAGTACAGGGCGGAGTTCTGCACGATGGGCATGAGCTGCCCGCTGCAGGGCGCCCAGTTGTACGGTGCGTAGCTGAAGGCGACGGTGCGGATCTCGCCGATGTAGGGGTCTGCCATGATGCTCCGTTCGGACCGTCCGCGCGTTCAGTTGCGCGAGGGGAAGATCCCCTGGGTGGCGATGATGTAGTTGACGACGAGGAACGGCGACCGGTTCTCATGCCGCTGATTGCCGCCGACCGACGGGATCGCGCCGGGCCGCAGCTGGGTCGTCGGCGAGCCGGTGCCGTACGCCGCCTGCTCCGTCTGCGCCCAGACCGCGCCTGCCGGGGAGGTGCCGGCGGCGGCGCTGTTCGTCGCGAGCACCTGGTGCGTGTGCATCGGCATCTCGTTCTGCGTGAGGGCGTGGCTCTCCTCGCCGAGGACGGCGCCCCACTGGACGTTCTGGCTGACCCCGATCGGGCTGCGGCCGCGAAGGTCCGGCACGGCGAACGTGGTCCGCCCGTCGCCGCCGTACGTGGTTCCGAGCAGCGCGTACAGGGCCTGGTTGGTCTGGATCGCGAGGAACTGGCCGTGGCACAGGAGCCAGCCTCTCGGGGCCCAGTCGAAGGCGATGCGGCGGATCTCGCCGACGAATGGATCTGCCATGGTGCGCTGCTCCTCAGGGCCGGCTCGGGTAGATGCCGCTGGTGGCGATGATGTACGTCACCGCGAGCGACGGCGGCATGTTGTCGTGCGGGTGCGAGCCACCGACCTCCTGGACCGCCTGCGGCTTCATCGTCGTCGAGGGGTTCGCGGCCTGGTACGCGCCAGTGGTCTGCGAGGACCAGATCGCATCCCCGGGGGTCGTGCGGTCGGGGGCTGCCGTGGCGCGGGCCGTGTGCGTGTGGGCGGGGAGCTGGTTCGTGGTCAGCGTCACCTGCTCGACGCCGCCCGGCGCGCCCAGCACATACGTGCCGCCGCCGGGCAGGGTGCCCTGGTGCACCGGCACCCGGCCGCGCAGATCGGGCAGGGCGAACGTCGTGACGCCGTTGCCGCCGTAGAAGGTGCCGATGAGGGTGTAGAGGGCTTCGTTCTCGCTGATCGAGAGCAGCTGTCCAGCGCAGAGCTCCCAGCCGACCGGCGCGTAGGAGCCGGCGAAGACGCGGATCTCGCCGAGGAACGGTTCGGCCATCAGGCGGACCTCCGATCGACGACGCCCTCGAGCGTCGGCGCGCCGCCGCCGACGCGGGTGAGGTACAGGATCGCGTCGGGCTCGCCGGGCGCGGTCAGCCGGTAGATGCCGTCGCGCGCCGAGTCATCCGTCGTGAACCGCACGGCGAAGCGGTGCTCCGCGTCGCCGTCGCCGGGGAGGTCGCCGACGAAGGCGAGCTCGAGCCGATGGGCGGACCACTGCGACGCGCCGTCGTAGCCGGTGCCCTCGCGGCCGAGGAACTGCGAGCGGACGGGCATCGCCGGGTCGAGGCCGCTGCTCGCGGCCGAGGGGGGCGCGGCGGCCGCCGTGCGCGCCGCCTGCTGCGCCTGCGCCGGCGCAGCCGTGCCGACCGCCGCGGCACCGAGCGCAGCTGCGCCGGCGCCGAGAGCGGTGCGGCGTGAGAGTCCTGACGTCACGTCGCTCCTGAGATCCCGAGACCCCCCGAACTGGGCGGCGGGCCCACACTATCTCTCCGATCGAATCAGCCGATAGCATTCCGACGTACCCAGTTGGGGTGCAACGCGCCCTCGAGACGGCGCATCGGGAAAGGGCTTCGTTTGCGGGCTGGACACGTCCGGAGTGCCGCAGCGGCACTCTCCATCGCAGCACTGCTCGCGGGCGGGGTGCTCGTCTCGCCCCCGGCGTACGCCGCCGACGCGATCACCGTCACGACCACCGCCGACGGCGACGCGAACAACGCCTGCGGGGACGACACGGTCACGACGACGGCGGACCCGGTGACGCTCCGCAACGCGTTCTGCGTGGCGAACAACCTCGGCGGCGCGCAGCAGATCTCGGTGCCCGCCGGCGACTACCGGCTCGGCGCGGCCGGCGCACTCGAGCTCGGCACGGCACCCGGCGCCGACATCACGGTCACCGGCCCGGCCTCGGGCGAGGCCGCGATCATCGGAAACGGCACGACGCAGCTGCTGAGCGTCGACCCCAACGTCGGCGGCGGCGTCGCCGTGACGCTCGAGCGACTCACCTTCCAAGGCGGGCGCGACGCGCAGATCGGCGGCGGCGCGATCATCGCGGGCTCCGCCGACGCGGCCGCCCGCGACGAGCTCGTCATCCGCGACGCCGTCTTCCGCGACAACCGCTCGACGGCCGGCTCCTTCGCCCCGGGCGGCGCGGTGCAGGTCATGGGCGGCAGCCTCGCCATCGAGGACTCCCTCTTCGACCAGAACTGGGCCGGACTCGGCGCGGGCGGCGCCGTCTTCTACCAGGCGCTCGGCGACCCGAGCGACCAGGCGCTCACGATCACCGGCTCGACCTTCACCGGCAACTCCGTCGTCGCGGCCGCCGGCCTGGACAACGGCGGCGGCGCCGTCGCCTACGACGCGGCCGGGGCCGCCGTCGCGATCAGCGGCTCCGTGTTCAGCGGCAACCAGGTGACGACGGGCGACCAGTCGCCGGCCCTCGGCGGGGCGGTGCGTCAGCTCTCCGGCCCGGCCACGATCACGGCGAACACCTTCACCGGCAACGCGGTCGCGGGCACGGCGGGCTTCGGCGCTGCGGTCGCGTTCGCGGACGGGCCGGCGACCGCCCAGTACAACCGCATCGCCGGCAACACGGGCGGCGCGGCCGCGTTCCGGGCGGATGCCTCGAGCACCGTCGGCGCCACCCTGAACTGGTGGGGCTGCAACGCCGGTCCGTCGACCGCGCCGTGCGATCTCGCGGAGCTGCCGGGCGGCACGGTCGCGCCGTTCCTGACGCTCGCGGCGAGCGCCGCGGCCTCGACCGTCGACTCGGGAAGCTCGACCGCGCTCACCGCCTCGTTCGGCCGGGACTCCGCGGGCCTGCCGGTGGCCCCGGCCAAGCTCACCGCGTTCGACGGGGCGACGGTCGCCTGGGCGGCCTCCGGGCCCAGCGGCTCCAGCGTCTCCCCGGCGTCGGCGGCGCTCAGCGCGGGCACGGCCGGCGCCACGTTCACGGCCGGAGCGACGGGCGGGGCCGGCGGTGCGAGCCTCAGCTTCGACGCCGCGACCATCCCGATCGCCATCTCGGTGCGCGCGGTGCCGAACTTCACGAGCCCGGCGACCCTCGTCGCCCCGATCGGCAACGCCGTCTCCTTCCCCGTCACGGCGACGGGCGCCCCGGCGCCGACGATCAGCCTCGTCTCGGGCGCGCTCCCGACCGGCCTGTCGTTCTCGCCCGGCGCGCCCGGCGCCGCGAACATCTCGGGGACCCCCACCGCAGGCGCCCGGGGCAGCTACCCGATCGTGCTGCGCGCGGACAACGGGGCGACGGTCGAGCAGACGCTCACCATCGCGGTCGGTTCGGCCCCCGACTTCGACGGGCTCAGCGATCTCACCGTGCAGCAAGGCGAGAACGTCGACGTCACGATCCGCACGCGAGGGGACGTCGCCGACACCATCGTCGCCACGGGGTCCCTCCCCGCCGGGCTGACGCTGTCGGACGCCGGCGACGGGACCGCGAAGCTCACGGGGCGGCCGACGGCGACCGGTGTGCAGCCCATCACGCTCCAGGCGACGAACGTCTTCGGCGACCGCGTCGACGTCATGGCGGTCACGGTGACGGCCCCGCCGACCATCACGAGCAGCGCGTTCGCGACCTTCACCTCGAACGGCACGGAGCAGAGCGTGCCGATCACCTTCACGCCGGGCTACCCCGCCGCGACGGGCGTCCCGCAGCTCAGCGGCGCGCCGTCCTGGCTCCGGATCGACACCACGTCGGGCACCCGGCTCGTCGGCACGCCGCCGGCGAACGCGGGCGGCACGCACACCTTCACGCTCTGGCTCGGCAACAGCACCGGGGTGGCGACGCAGTCCTTCACCCTCACCGTCGAGTCCGCCCCCAGCTACCACGGCCCGAGCTTCTACTCGGTGGCGGCCGGGACGAGCATCGACGAGACGCTCGTCTTCTCGGGCGCCCCCGTCCCGACCGTGACGGCGCTCGAGAACTCCGCGCTGCCGACCGGCATCACCTTCACCGACCTCGGCAACGGGCGCGTCCGACTGCACGGCACGGCCGCCCCCGCCGACGCGGGCTTCTACACGGCCCGTATCGACGTCGCCAACAGCGTGGGCGCCCTGCACCAGACGATCCAGCTCGTCGTCGGGCGCGCGCCCGCGATCACGAGCCCCGGCACCGCGACCTTCACGGTCGGCACCCCCGGCGAGCTGCCGATCACCGTCGACGGCGGCTACCCCGCCGCCGGTGCGGTCGTCTTCGACGGCACGGTGCCCACCTGGCTGGGCCTCACCGGCCCGGTCGGCTCGCAGCGGCTCGTCGGCACCCCGCCGGCCGGCGCGGGCGGCACGGTCGAGGTCGGGCTGCTCATCTCGAACGCCTACGGCAGCGACCGGCAGCTCGTCCGCCTCACGGTGAACGAGGCCCCGCTCGTGACGCAGAACCCGGTCGACGCCTCGGTCGTCGCGGGGACCGAGCTCGAGCTCGCTGCCGCGGCGAGCGGCTTCCCGGCGCCCGGCGTGCAGTGGCAGCGCTCGGCCGACGACGGTGCCAGCTGGCAGCCGATCGCCGGCGCGACCGCTGAGACGCTGACGCTCACCGCCGCCCTCGCCGACGACGGCACCCGCTACCGGGCGGTCTTCACGAACGCGGCCGGGCAGGCCACGAGCGCCGAGGCGACGCTCACCGTGGGCGAGGTGCCCGCCTTCGCTGCGCAGTCCGACGTCACGGTGCTGCCCGGCGCGGCCCGCACAATCGAGGTGTCCGCCACGGGCCATCCCGCCCCCGCGATCACCGCGAGCGGGCTGCCCGCGTGGCTCTCGCTCGTCGACCACGGCGACGGCACCGCGACCCTGAGCGGCACCCCCGCGCTCGGCGACGCCGCGACGTCGGCGATCGAGCTCACCGCGACGAACGCCTCCGGCGACGACGTGCTCGAGTTCTCGCTCACCGTGACCGACGAGGTCGCGCTGCCGTCGCAGCTGCCGGCCGCGGTCGACGGCGCGCTCGGCGGCGTGCCCGCCGAGCTCCGTCGCGGCCAGACGCTGACGGTCTCCGGCGAGGGCTTCCTCCCGGGTGCGCCGATCGCGCTCGGCGTCTACTCGACCCTCACGCCGCTCGGCTCGGCCGTCGCCGACGCCTCGGGCGCCTTCTCGGCGGAGGTCACCGTTCCCGAGACGCTCGCCGCCGGCGGGCACGCGCTCGCGGCGAGCGGCGTCGGAGCGGATGGCTCGGCGCGCCTCCTCGCGGCGGAGACCCGCCTCGTGGTGCCCGCGCCGGTGCCCGGCGACGGCGGGAACGGCGGCGAGGGCGGGAGCGGCGGCACGCCGGGCGGCCTCAGCCACACCGGCATCGACACGCTGCTGCCGATGCTGCTGGCGGCGGGAGGCATCCTCGCGGGGCTCGCTCTGCTGGTGCTGCTCGCGGTGCGCCGCCGCCGCAGCGCCTAGCGACGACCGTGCGCGCATGAGGGCGTAGGCTCGCCCTCATGCGTGCCACTCTGATCCACGGCCCCGGTGACATCCGCGTCGAGACCGTGCCCGACCCCGTGCTCTCGACCGGCCGCGACGCGATCGTGCGGGTCGTCGCCGCCTGCGTCTGCGGCTCCGACCTCTGGCCGTACCGCGGTGTGACGCCGACCCGGGAGCCGCGCCGCATCGGCCACGAGTTCGTCGGCGTCGTCGAGGCGGTCGGCGACGAGGTCGAGCGGGTGCGCCCGGGCGACTTCGTGATCGCCCCCTTCTACGTCTGCGACGGCAGCTGCGCGAACTGCCGCAACGGCGTGTCCACCTCGTGCCTGCACGGCGGCTGGTGGGGCTCCGCCGACCGCGACGGCGGCTTCGCCGACGGGGCGCAGGGCGAGCGGGTGCGAGTTCCACTCGCCGACGGCACGCTGGCCGTCGTGCCGGGCCCCGTCGCCGACGAGGAGGTGCCGGGCCTGCTGACCCTCTCGGACGTCATGGGCACCGGCCACCACGCCGCCGTCTCCGCCGGCGTCGGCCCGGGCGACGCGGTCGCCGTCGTCGGCGACGGCGCGGTCGGCCTCTGCGCCGTCATCGCCGCGAAGCGGCTCGGCGCGACGACGATCATCGCGATGAGTCGACACCCCGAGCGGCAGGCGCTCGCCCGGGAGTTCGGCGCCACGCACGTCGTCGCCGAGCGCGGCGAGGCCGGCATCGAGGCGGTCCGCGAGCTCACCGGCGGCATCGGCGCCGACCGCGTGCTCGAATGCGTCGGCACGAAGGAGTCCATGGACCAGGCGATCCGCTCGGCCCGCCCGGGCGGCATGGTCGGCTACGTCGGCGTGCCGAACGGCGGGCCCGAGCTGCCGGTGCGCCGGCTGTTTGAGACGAACGTCGGCGTGAACGGCGGCGTCGCACCGGTGCGCGGCTACATCGAAGAGCTGCTGCCCGACGTGCGCTCCGGCGCCATCCGTCCGGGGCTCGTCTTCGACCTCGAGCTGCCGCTCGAGGAGGCCGCCGAGGCGTACGCCGCGATGGACGAGCGCCGCGCGGTGAAGGTGCTGCTGCGGCCGTAACGCACGGGGCGTGCAGGCCGCGGCACGCGCGCGGGCCGCGCGGCGCGCTTGGTCAGGCGATGCGCGGCAGGCCGTCGTCGTCGCCGAGGCGCCGCTCGCCGGGCACGCGCTGGGGCGTCGCGGGCTCCGACGGCGGCATCGGCCGCGGGCCGCTGCCCTGGCCGGCCCAGCCCGGGGCGTTCGCATCCAGCCAGGCGATGCGGGTGGCATCGAGCGTGCCGTCGCGGTGCGCCCGCCGCTGCGTCTGCAGCCAGGTGCCGAGGCGGCGGGACCGTTCGACGGTCGACCGCTCGTAGGGCAGGCGTCCGCGCTCCGCGACGTAGGCCGCGAGCTCCGCGGCGCGGCGGAGCCAGCTCGCGAGGCGCGGATCGCGCCACTCCGGGATGCGGGCGTCGAGCCACCGCTCGCGCGCCGGGCTCAGGCCGCCGCGGCGGGCCGCCGAGCGCTGGTTGTTCAGCCAGACGCCGAGCTCGAGCTCGAGGGCGGTCGCCCCGGCTCCGCGGGCCGGCAGCCGGCCGTGCTCCGCGCGGAAGGCGAGCAGGCGGGCGGCGGTGTGCTCCCAGGCGTTCAACCGGTGGTCCCGCCAGCCGGGGAGCTGGCGGTCGAGCCAGCGCTCGCGCGACTCGTCGAGCTCGCCGGTTCCGGCGAGGCTGCGCTGCCGCTGCAGCCACCTGGCCAGCGAACGCTCCTCGGGGTCCTCGGCCCGGCTCGCGGGCGCCGCGGCCCCGAGCGCGAGCCGACTGGCGAGCCGGTCGGCCTGCTGCCGCCACTCGCGCTCGTCGTCGAACCAGCCCACGACCGCGGCGTCCAGCGCGGCGCGGCGGGCGGCGCTCAGGCTGCCCGCGCGCGCCGCCGTGCGCTGCTCGGCGAGCCACGCGGCGGCACGGCGCTCGTCGTCGCCGGCGTCGGTCGTGCGCGCCGGGGCTCGGCCCGTCTCGGCGATGAACGCGACGAGCTCGTCGAGACGCCGGCGCCACGCGGCATCCGGCCGCTCGCGCCAGCTCGGCACCGAACGGTCGAGCCGGGCCGCACGGGCCGCGGGAAGCGAACCGGCGGCGGCGAGCCGGCGCTGCCCGGCCAGCCATTCACCGAGTCGGCGCTCGAGGGGGTCGGCGGCGTGCTTCGCAGGCAGGCGATCGTGCGCCGCGACCCATCCGGCGAGTCGCCGCGCGGTGCGGGTCCACCGCGCGGCGGCCGGGTCGAGCCAGCCGGGCACTGCGTCGTCCAGTGCCCGACGACGCTCGTCGTCCAGTCGATCGTCGGCCGCGGCCTCGCGCTGCCGGCGCAGCCAGCCCGCCAGTCGTCGCTCGGACGGCTCCTCCTGGGCCGCCTCGCGCGGGAAGCGGCCGGTCTCGGCGATGAAGCCGGCGACGGCGGCGAGGGTGTCGTCCCAGCCCTCGTCGGCGGGGCGCCGCCAGCTCGGCAGGTTCAGTTCCAGCCAGGCGAGGCGGTCGGGCGCGAGCCGGCCGGATGCCTCGGCCCGCCGCTGCGTGCGCAGCCAGGTCGCGAGGCGTCGTTCGGCGGCGTCGGGCGCGCTCGGCGAGGGGTAGGCGCCCGTCTCCGCGAGGTGCAGCCCGACGGCGACGGCCGTGCCGTGCCAGTCGGTGCCGCGGGGGTCGCGCCAGCCGGGCACGACGGAGTCGAGGTGGCGGAGGCGGCGCTCGGGCAGCGCGCCCGCGCGGAGCAGCTCGCGCTGCCGCTTCAGCCAGCGGGCGGTGGCGCGCTCCGCCTCGGGGGCGTTCGCGGCATCCCGCGGCGGTCGCCCGCTCGTGGCAAGGTGCTCGCGCAGCCGCGAGACGCGCGCCTCCCATTCGGCGTCGCCGTCGTGCAGGGCGACGCCGTGCCGGGCGGCGCCGGGGCGGACGACGCCGTGCGGGGTGGAGATCCCGCGAGTGGGCGGGGCGTCGTGGCGCGGGCGCGCGACGGCGAGGCCAGGACCCGACGCGTACTGCGTCGGCGCCGAGCTGTCGTCGCCCATTCCATACCCCGAATCCGGCGGCGCTGCGCGCACGCCACGGCGACCGCCCCCGCGGTCGCCGAGGCGGCCGGAGACATTCGGAACCCGAATCCGAACGCCGGAACACCGGCCGCTGCGGCGATTCTCACAGCCGTTGCACAGCTTGGGCAAGGAGGTGGGAAGGGCCCCTGACGAATCCGCTTCGGGAGCGCGCGCTCACCCCCGGCGGATCCGCGTGATTCCGGGCGAGCAGGGGGTCGGCGACGCGGGCGGACCCGTCCGTTTCACCCCCGGACTGGGGGACGCTCGGCGAGTCCGGCGCGTCGCATCCCGGCGATCCACGGCGTCGGGAACGCGATCGACAACTCCCACGCCAGCTCGCAGTCGGGCTCGGCCGCGACGACCGCGGCGATGCGCTCGGCATCCGCCTCCGCGAGCACGTGCGCCGGAGCGTCGACGCCCCGGTTCCAGGCGGCCATCGCGCGGCGCTTGGCGTCGTTCAGCAGCTCCTCGGGCGAGGCGACGGGCGCGCCGTGCTCGAGCCAGCGGGAGCGGCGCGCGCTGCCGGCGTCCTCGAGGGCCGGGCCATCGAGCCGGTGCAGGCGAGGTCCGCCCGCGGCCTCCTCGTAGTAGCGGCGCTCGCCGGTGCGCAGCACGCGGACGCGGTGGTAGCCGCCCGGGTGCGTCTCGGGGGCGCCGTTCTCGCCGAGGTAGCGGGTCTCCTCGACACCGCCGGCGGTGGTCCAGCGCAGCACGCGCACCCGGCCGGCCTCGTCGTGCCACTCGAGCACCCCGTCGGCGGCCTGGCCGGCGAAGCACAGCTCCTCGGGGTGCGCGGGCGTCGGGATGCGCCGGCCGAACAGCCACGCCTCGCGGGCGCCGGCGCGGTCGACCGCCCAGCCGACGGCGCGGTGCCGTTCGCCGCGGCGCCAGTATGAGACGCCGTCGGCGTGGTCGCGGCGCTCGGTCCACCCCTCCAGCGGGTGCGGGGCGGTCGTGGTCTGTTCTGCTGGCATCGTGCTCGTTCCTCGGGTTCGGCCCTCGCGGGCCCTGGATCGTGTGTGCAGCGGGTGCGGGTCCACCCGCCGGGCCGCCGATTCGGTGCCATCGGCGGTGTCCTCATTAGTGCGGACATCCCGGCAAGAGATACATGCGCGGCACGGTCCGCCTTTGTGCCGACTTGCCCGACTTTCATGAAAGTCGGGCAAGTCGGCAAGGGGAACGGGGGAGCGCGCTTACCGCGGGCGGGCGCACGGCCGATAGTCGGATGCATCGAGGAGAGGCGGTCCGCATGTCGTTGCACGAACTCTCCGCCGTGCTCTGGCGCGAGCGGGAGCTGCTCGACGTGCTGCTCTACAAGCTCGAGGTGGAGCGCCTGCTGCTCGCCACCGACCGCCGCCGCTGGCTCGGCCGCGCGGCGCACGAGATCGAGTTCCTCACCGCCCGCCTCAAGGAGGTCGGGCTCGCGCGCGCCGTCGAGTCCGCCGAGGTCGCCGAGGAGCTGCAGCTGCCGGCGGAGGCGACGCTCCAAGAGCTCGCCGACACCGTCGGCGACGAGGTCTGGCGCGACATCCTGCTCGCCCATCTCGCGGCCCTCCGCGAGGTGACCGGCGAGATCAGCGAGCTCCGCGACGCGAACGAGCAGCTGCTGAAGCAGGCCGCCCGCCCCGCCGGCGTCGCCCAGCACGCCGCCCGGCGCGGCACCACGACCTACGACGCCCGCGGCCTGACCCGGGACGTCGTCGAAGCCACCCTGGTGGACGAGGAGACCTGATGAGCACCTTCGGCGGGCTGAACACCAGCCACACCGCCCTGAACGCCGCGCGCACCGCCGTCGACGTCGCCGGCCAGAACATCGCGAACGTGAAGACGCCCGGCTACACGCGTCAGCGCGCGGAGCTCGCCTCCTCGCCGGTCGCGGGCCCCATCGGCGTGCTCGCGCTCTCGCGCCCCGGCCCCGGCCAGGGCGTCATGGTCACCGGCATCGCCCGCCTCGCGAACGAGATGCTGAACGAGGGGGTCCGCGAGGCCTCCGCGAGCTCCGGGTACCACGCGACCCGCGCGGCCGCGCTCGAGACCCTCGAGACGGGCCTCCGCGAGCCCGGCAAGGAGGGCCTCTCCGCCCGCATGCAGGAGTTCTGGGCGTCGTGGCAGGACCTCGGCAACGCGGCCGGCGACGGCGCGGCGGCGGCCGTCGTGCTGCAGCAGGCGGCCACCCTCGCCGCGCGCATCGCCGACGGCTCCCGCGCGGTCTCCTCGCAGTGGACGGCGCTGCGGAAGGATGCCGCGACGATGGTCGACCAGGTCAACCACGCCGCCGCCCGGGTCGCCGAGCTGAACGACACCATCCGCCGCTCCACGCTCGCCGGCGGGCAGGTCAACGAGCTCCTCGACGAGCGCGACCGGGTCGCCGCCGACCTCGCCTCCATCGCCGGCGGCCAGGTGTACGACCGCGGCGACGGCACCGTCGACGTGCTCGTCGCCGGCAACCCGATCGTCACGGGCACGACCGCCAACCGGCTCGTGCTCGCGGGGCCGACGACCCCGGGCGGCACCGGGGCGGTCTCCGTGCAGTGGGAGCGCCGTCCGGGCACCGCCATCGACCTCGACGGCGGCGAGCTCGCCGGTGCGCTCTCCATGCTCGCGCCGGCCTCCGGCGGCACCGGCGGCCCGCTGAACGAGGCGCTCGCCTCCTACGACACGGTCGCGACCGCGCTCGCCGAGCAGGTGAACGCTGTGCACCGCACCGGCGCGACGCCGAACGGCACGACCGGCCTCGACTTCTTCGCGTTCGACCCGGGCGTGCCGGCCGCGCTCGGCCTGCGCGTCATCCCGACCGACGTCTCGGGCATCGCCGCCGCCCTGCCCGGTGCCGGCGCGAAGGACGGCACCATCGCCGACCGCATCGCCGGCATCGGCCGGGCGGCGGGCTCGCCGGACGAGCTGTGGGGCTCCTTCGTCGGGAAGGTCGGCATCGCCTCCGGCGCGGAGTCCTCGCGGGCGCAGGTCGCCGCACTCGGCCTCGTCGACGCCGTGGGCCGCCAGCAGTCGGAGTCGGCGGTCGACCTCGACGAGGAGAACCTCGCGCTCGTCACCGCGCAGACCGCCTACCAGGGGGCGGCGCGGGTGTTCACCGCGATCGACGAGATGCTCGAAGTGCTGATCACCCGCACCGGCGTGGTCGGGAGGTAACCATGATGAACCGCGTCACCACGATGTCCATCGCGCAGTCCTCGGCGCGCAACCTGCAGCTCGCGGCATCCCAGCTGGCCAGGGCGCAGCAGCGCGCCACCGACTTCAAGGCCATCACGAAGCCCTCCGACGACCCGGCGGCGACCGCGCGCGCCATGCAGGTGCGCGCCGAGCAGCGCGCGAATCTGCAGTACGCGCGCAACATCCAGGACGGCAACGCCTGGCTCTCGACGATCGACTCCGCGCTGCAGTCGACGACCTCGCTGCTCGGCCGGGCCCGCGATCTCACCCTCCAGGGCGCGAACGACGGCGCCCTCTCGCAGACGCAGAAGGACGCCATCGCCGCCGAGCTCGACGCCGTGCGCGATCTGCTGCTCGCGCAGGCGAACTCGAGCTACGCGGGGCGGCAGGTGTTCGCCGGCACCTCCGACCAGCCGGCCTTCGATGCGAGCTATGCCTTCTCCGGCGGGGCGGGCACCGTGGAGCGCCGGGTGGACGCGGGCACCACCGTCCGCGTCGACGTGGACGGCTCGAGCGTCTTCGGCGTGGGCGCGGACTCCGTGTTCGCGACCATCGACCGCATCGCCGCCGGCCTCCGCGCGGGCACCCCGGTCGGCGCCGAGCTCAGCGCACTCGACGCGCACCGTTCGGCCGTGCTCGACGCGCACGCGGCGGCGGGTGCGAGGCACGCCACCGTGCTCCAGGCCGTCGACCGCAACCTCGCCCAGAAGATCGACCTCGAGGCCACCCGCAGCCGGCTCGAGGACATCGACGTGGCCACGGCCGCCATCGAGCTCTCGACGAGCGAGATCGCGCACCAGGCCGCGCTCGCCGCCACCGCCCGCGCCGTGCGCCCGACCCTGATGGACTACCTGCGATGACCCGACTGACCTTCCTCGCCCCGCCCTTCGGGCTCGCCGACACGGACTTCGAGCTCGCCGGGGTCGACGGCGCACCTGGCCTGCTCGCCCTCCGCGCGGAGTCGGGCGACGCGCGCCTCTACCTGCTGGATGCCGCGCTGCATCTGCCCGGATACCACCCGATCGTGCCGCGCATCGACCTGGACGAGCTCGGCGACGCCGAGCCCGCCGTCTACGTCGTGGTGAACCCCTCGGCGGAGCCCACCACCGTCAACCTGCAGGCGCCGATCGTGGTCGCCGCGGACGGCCGCGCCCGGCAGACCATCCTCGACCGGGGCGACTGGCCGCTCCGCGCCCCGCTCGCCGAGGTGCTCGCCGCCGCCTGACCCCGCGGCGTCCCCGCCCTCCGCCCCTCTCCTCGCACCTCTCCCCGCTCCTCCCTCGAGGGGGTCGAATTCCGGCAGCGCCACGGCCGCGGTCCCAAGCGGGGGTCGCGAAACGACCCTTTCGGTGAAGGGTGGCGAGCGCGGGAAGAACTACCCATGGCGCTTCCGGCTGGCCGCCCATATGCTGGGCGCGGCGCACTTCGTATGCCCCGAACGCAGCACACGGCGGTCGGACCTGGTATTCCAAACGAAGCGCACGGCCGAGGCGTGATCGACACGCGCTCGGAGAAGGGGCGGATGCGACCTCGGATGACCCGAACGTTCGGGATCGTCGCGCACGTCGCGACGGCATCCGTCCCTTCGCTCGGCGGGCTCAGCGACCGAGCAGTTTGAGCAGCTCCGACTCGGCGCCCGCGCCGAGCACGGCGGCCTCGCGGTTCGCGTCGCTCACGCCGACCACGATCTCCTCGCGCTGGATGCGCCGATCGCGCGGGGCCTCGATGCCGAGCCGCACGGAGCTGTCGCCCCGCACCTCCAGCACGGTGATGACGATGTCGTCGCCGATGAGCACGCGCTCGTTCGACTTGCGGGTCAGTACCAGCATCCCTGCTTCACTCCTCCTGGCCGCAGACTCCCCGGCGGCCTCACCACCATCATGCGCGGCAGTCACCGGTTCTGCGGCTGGCGCCATCCGATCCGCGGGCCGAAGCGCGAGACGTCGAGCGGATGCCTCGTCCGCTCCGTGCCGACGGCGGCGAGCGCCGAGATCGGCAGCGCGGCATCCACCCGGGCGAGCCAGTACGCCGTGTCGTCGGTGCGCCGGCTGACGTCGACGGCCGCCCACACCTCGTCCGGCCGGAGCTCGGCGAGCGCGGCGAGGTCGTCGTCGAGCCCGAGCGAGACCGCGAGCACGACGGCGGCGTGCTGCTCGACGGCACGCATCCGCGCGGCGAGCGCCGCCCGCCGGTCGGGCACGTCGGCTTCGGCGTCCGCCGCCCGGCCGTGCAGCAGCAGGGGCGCGCCGGCCGCTTGGCCGATGAGTCCGCGCGCCGCCGTCTCGGCGTCGTCGCCGAGGCCGACGACGAGCACGAAGTCGCCGGGCGAGGCGCGGTCGGCGACGAGCGGGATGCCGGGAGCCTCGAACTCCACGAGCGAGGAGCGCACGGCCTCGAGGACGATCGGGCGGTCCTCGGCGTCCGTCTCGGCGAGTGCGGCCGCGACGCCGTCGCCGCCCGGGGCATCCGCCGCCGGTGCCGCCGCCGGTGCGGCCGCCTGACCCGCGAGCGGCGGCACGGCGATCGCCCGCTCGACGTCGGCGAGCAGCGTCGCGAAGGCCCGGCTCGACGTCGAGGCCTGCGGGCCGGCGGCCGGCTCGATCGCTGCGGCCGCACGGGTGGAGGAGGGGCCGCCCGGGCCCGCGCCGCCGTCCGCCCGGTCCGCGTCGGCGAGGAGGGCCGCGATGCCCGCGCGGTCGACCCGCTCGGGGGCGATCCCGCCCGCGGGCGCTGCGTCGTCCGGCACGATGACCGTCGCCTCGATCTCCTCGTGCGCGAGGAAGCGGCCGAGGCCCTTGCGGGTCACCCGGGTCGCCTCGGTGATGCGGGCCTCGGGCCCGTAGGCGAGGAGCACCTGCATGCGCAGCTCCTCGAGGCTGGCCGCCTTACGCCGGAAGCTCGGCATCGCTCCGGATCACCCCCACGGTCTCGATGGTGGCGGCGCCCGCGGACGCCTGCTGGTAGGACAGCACCGGAGTCCCCGGCGATTGCGCCGCGACGAGCCGGTGCACGGCGGGCCGCAGCGCGGGAGCGCAGACGAGGACCGCCCGGCCGCCCTCGGCCTCCGCCGAGCGGATCCGCTCGCGCACGCCCGTGAGCACGCGCTCGATCGTCTCGGGCGGCAGCAGGATCTGACTGCCGTGCTCGCTCGGCCGCAGCCCCTCGAGCATGCGCTGCTCGAGCATCGGGTCGATCATCACGACCCGGAGCACACCGTCGTCGGCGAAGGCGGCCGGCAGCACCGCGCCCAGGGCGTCGCGGGCGGCCTCGACGAGCAGCTCCGGGTCGGTCGTCGTCTTCGCCCGCAGCGAGACGGCCTCGTAGATGCGCGGCAGGTCGGTGATCGGCACCCGCTCGGCGAGGAGGCCCTGCAGCACCCGCTGCACCTCCGCGAGCGACAGCGGGGTCGGCGTGAGCTCCTCGACGGCCGCCGGGTTCTCGGCCCGCACGCCCTCGGTGAGCACGCGCACGTCCTCACGGCTGAGCAGGCGCGCGGCGTGGTCGCCGACGATGCTCGACAGGTGCGTCACGATGACCGAGACGCGGTCGATCACGGTCGCGCCGAGCAGCTCGGCGTTGCGGCGCGACTCCGTCGGCACCCACTTGCCGGCGAGCCCCCACACGGGTTCGATCGTCGGCTCGCCGGGCAGCGACTCCAGGTGGTCGCCGAGGGCCAGGGCGCGGCCGGGCGGTGCTTGCCCGCGGCCCACCTCGACGCCCGCGACGCGGATCGAGTAGCTCGACGGCGGCAGCTCGACGCTGTCGCGCGTGCGCACCGGCGGGATGACGAAGCCCATCTCCATCGCGAGCTTGCGCCGCAGCGCCTTCACCCGGGCCAGGAGGTCGTCGGCCGAGCCGTTCACGAGGTCGACGAGGTCGGTCGCGAGGCCGATCTCGAGCGCGTGCACCCGGGCCTGCGCGAGCAGGTCCTCGGTGGTCTCCGCGCGCGGCGCCGCCGCCTCGATCTCGTCGGCCCGCGCCTGCTGCTCCGCGGTGCGCTCCCTCGTGCGCACCCGCTGCGCGAGCATGGCGAGCACGATGCCGGCGCCGAGGAACGGCAGGATCGGCATCCCGGGGATGAAGCCCATCAGCACCGCGGCCCCCGCCGCGATGCCGAGCGCCGTGCGCGACTGCATGAGCTGCGCCGCCGCGCTGTCGCCCATGTCGGTCTCGCTGTTCGAGCGGGTGACGACCATGCCCGTCGACACCGCCATCAGCAGAGCCGGGATCTGGGTGACGAGGCCGTCGCCGATGGTCAGCAGCGTGTAGGTGTTCAGCGCGTCGCCGATCTCCATGCCGCGCTGCACCATACCGATCGTGATGCCGCCGATGATGTTGATCAGGATGATCACGATGCCGGCGATCGCGTCGCCCTTGACGAACTTCGAGGCGCCGTCCATCGCGCCGTAGAAGTCGGCCTCGGCCGAGACCTCCTCGCGGCGGCGACGGGCCTCGGTCTCCGTGATGAGCCCCGCGTTCAGGTCGGCGTCGATCGCCATCTGCTTGCCGGGCATCGCGTCGAGCGTGAAGCGCGCGCCGACCTCGGCGACGCGCTCGGCGCCCTTCGTCACGACGACGAACTGGATGACGACGAGGATGAGGAACACGACCGCGCCGATGATGATCGAGCCGCCGACCGCCACGTGCCCGAAGGCCGCGATCACCTGCCCCGCGTAGCCCTCGCCGAGCACGAGGCGGGTCGAGGCGACGTTGAGACCCAGCCGGAACAGGGTCGCCACGAGCAGCAGCGAGGGGAACACCGAGAAGTCCAGCGGCTTCTTCACGAACATCGTCGTCAGCAGGATGACGAGCGCGAAGAGGATGTTCACGACGATGAGGGCGTCGAGCATCCAGGCGGGCACGGGCACGATCAGCAGCAGCAGGATGCCGACGACGCCGAGCGGCACCGCGATCATGGAGAGCCTGCGGTTCATCCGACACCTCCGGCGGGGGTCATGGTGGTCAGGGCGTGCACGCCGGCGACGCTGCCGCGGCGGCGGAGGGCCTGCACGAAGGTGAGCACGACGGCGACGGCCTGGTAGAGCTCGACGGGGATCTCCTCGCCGAGCCGGCACGCGGCGTGCAGGGCGCGGGCCAGCGGCACGTCGCGCACCATCGGCACGCCGGCGCGCTCGGCCTCCTCGCGGATGCGGGCGGCGATGTGCCCCTTGCCCTTCGCGACGAGGCGGGGTGCGCTGCGGCCGGGCTCGTAGCGCAGGGCGACGGCGACGTGGGTGGGGTTCACGACGACGACGCTCGCGTCGGCCACCGCGGAGATCATCCGGTTGCGGCTCATGGCGAGCTGCCGCGAGCGGCGCTGCGACTTCACGAGCGGGTCGCCGTCGGTGTGCTTCGCCTCGTCGCGCACCTCCTTCTTCGTCATCATCGTGTGCTTGCGGTTGCGGCGGCGCACGACGAGCACGTCGAGGGCGGCGAGCACGAGGCCCACCGCGACGGCGGTGACGACGAGCGCGGCGACCCCGTCCGAGGCGGCCTGCAGCACGGTCGTGAGCGGCAGCCCGCCCGCGCCGGCGAGGATCGGCATGAGCGACTGCACGACCGACCACAGCACGATGCCGAGCACCGCCGTCTTCGCGAGCGCCTTGGCGCCCTGCCAGAGCGCCTGGAAGCCGAACACCCGGCCGATGCCCTTCACCGGGTCGAACTGTTCGAAGCGCCAGAACTTGCGCCGGAAGTGCACGCCGCCCTGCAGCACCGCCGCGGCGAGCACGACGATCGAGACGACGACGAACGCGAGGCCGAGGGTCGGCAGCATCGAGGCGAGGCCGGCTTCGAGCGCCTGGGTCGCCGCGGCGCCCGAGGGGGCGGAGGCGACATCCGTCACGAGGTGGAACTGCGCCACCGCGGCATCCGTCCCGACCGCGATCGTCGCCGGGAGCACGACGGCGATCGCACCGATGCCGACCCAGGCCGTGAGGTCCTGCGAGCGCTGCAGCTTGCCCTCGCGGCGCACCTCGCGCATCCGCTTGTCCGTCGCCTGTTCGCTGCGCTCACCGACGTCGCTCATCGCTCACCACCCCTTCCGCATCGCGCCGATCGCGGTCTCCGTGAGCGCGTCGACGACGCCGGGGAGGGCGACGAAGACGGTTCCGGCGAGGGCGAGGGTCAGCAGGATCTTCAGCGGGAAGCCCATCGCGAAGGCGTTCAGGGCGGGCGCAACGCGGGTCAGCAGGCCGAGGCCCGCGTCGGCGAGGAACAGCACGACGAGCAGCGGGCCCGCGATCTGCGCCGCCGAGACGAGGATGCCGCTCGCCGCGTCGACCGCGGACTCCGCCGAGCGGGCCACGTCGATGCCGACGCCGAGCGGGATCGCGTCGAACGACTGGAACATGCCCATCAGCACCACGAGGTACGCGCCCGAGGCGGCCATCAGGGCGATCGCCGCGAGGTTGAAGAATCGGGCGAACTGGGCGCCCTGCACCATCGACTGCGGGTCGAAGCCCTGCGCGAGCTGGAAGCCGCCGAAGAGGTCGAGCAGCCCGCCGGCCGACTGGATCGCGCTGAACACGGCGTAGACGAGGAAGCCGAGCAGCGCCCCCGTGCCGACCTCGGCGATGAGGGCGCCGAGGAAGCCGGCGCCGTCGGGCGGCGTGTAGCCGGGTACCACGGCCGGCGACACGGCGAGCCCGAGCGCGAGCGCGAGCCCCGCCTTCACCCGCATCGGCACCGCCCGGTTCGAGAACGGCGGGGCGATCACGAGGAAGGCGGCCATCCGCACGCTCGCGAGCATCACGGCCTCGAGCCAGGCGGGGTCGAAGGCGAAGTCCATCAGCCGGCCCCCACGAGGCTCGGGATGCGCTCGAACAGGCCGAGCGTGAAGGCGACGATCTCGCTGATCATCCAGTGCCCGCAGACGACGAGCGCGATGCCGACGGCCACCGCCTTCGGCACGAACGACAGCGTCACCTCCTGGATCTGCGTGATCGACTGCAGCAGCGAGATCGCGAAGCCCACGACGAGCGCCGTGAGCAGCGCCGGCGCACCGAGCTTCGCGGCGACGAGGAGGCCCTGCAGGCCGATGTCGAGGACGGCGGCGGTGTCCACTCAGCCTCCCCGGTAACTGGAGACGAGGGTCGTCGCGAGCAGGCCCCAGCCGTCGACGAGGATGAACAGCAGGATCTTGAACGGCAGCGAGATCATCACCGGCGGCAGCATCATCATGCCCATCGACATCAGCACCGCGGAGACGACGAGGTCGATGACGAGGAACGGCACGAACACGACGAAGCCGATGATGAACGCCGAGCGCAGCTCCGAGATGACGAAGGCAGGGATCAGCGTCCACAGGTCGACCGCCGAGGGGTCGGCGGGGTTCGGGAGCCCTGCGGCCCTGGTCATCAGGGCGAGATCCTCCTCGCGGGTGAACGACAGCATCCAGTCGCGCAGCGGCGCGACGCCCGCCTCGAAGGCCTGGCTCGCGTCGAGCTGGCCGGCGAGGTAGGGCTGGATGCCGAGCTCGTTCACCTGCGCCAGCACGGGCTGCATGACGAAGAAGGAGAGGAACAGGGCGAGGCCGGCGAGCACCTGGTTCGGCGGGATGGCGGGCAGCGACAGCGCGTTCCTGGCCATCGCGAGCACCACGAAGATCTTCGTGAACGAGGTCGTCATGATCAGCAGCGCCGGGGCGACGGCGAGCAGCGTGAGGCCGATGAGGGTGACGATCGCCGAGGAGGGCGTGCCGTCCGGGCCGTTGATGGACACGCCGAAGCCGCCCTGCCCGGGATCCACGGGGGCGACGGGGTCGCTCGGCGGAGTGGGGGCGTTGGGGTCGATCTCCACGGCGAAGCCGGCTGCGGAGGAGAGCACGACCCAGAGGAGCGCGATCAGGATGGAAGCGGCCGCGATGGCGGCGATCCGCAGAGGCTTCCCCGACCGGCTGCTGCCGGCCGAGGGGCGCGTCATATGCCGAGGCCCTCCTTCACCCCGGCGAGCGAGCGCTTCCATGTCTCGGCCGAGAGGATCGACCCGCGGCGCGATCCGTGCGATGCGGGTCCGGTGGAGGCCGCCGCGAGGGCGGCGCGGCGGGTGGGGGGCGCGTCGGCGTCCGTGTCGGCCGACGGCTGCGCGGATGCCTCGACGGGCACGGGCTCGGCGGGCGCGACGGCGGCGGCGAGCACCGCGTCGAACTCGGCGTCGTGCACCGGCGCCGGCCGGTCGCTCAGCACCGACACCCCGTGCTCGGTGACGCCCAGCACAAGACGGCGGCCGTCGGCATCCACGATCGCGACCGAGGCCTTCGGCGACAGCGACTGGCGCGCCACGACCTGGACGAGGCTCGCCTTCTTCGACCCCGAACGCCGCCGACTGAGCTGGCGGTGCGCCACCCAGATGACGGCGAGGACGACGCCGAGGGCGACGACCACGCGGAGGACGAGGAAGACGGCATCCACTAGCGGGCGCCCTCCTGGGCGTCGAGGATGCGGGTGACGCGCACGCCGTAGTCCTGGTCGACGACGACGACCTCGCCGTGCGCGATGATGCGGCCGTTCAGCAGGATGTCGGCGGGGGCGCCGGCGGAGCGGTCCAGCTCCACCACGGCGCCCGGCTCGAGCCCCAGCACGTCGCGCACCGTCATCCGCGTCCGGCCGATCTCGACCGTGAGCGCCATCTCGACGCCGTTGATGCGGTTCAGGCGCTCCTCCGGATCGCCCCCGAGCGGACCGCCCTGACGAGCCGAGCGGCGCGGCCGCACGGCGAACCAGCCGACGATCGTCTCGCCGTCGAGCAGCTCGAAGACCTCGGCGTCCGGGTCGTCGAAGAGTCCGGCGCCCTCGCGCACCTCCCCGAGCACGCCCGTGCCGTAGACGCGCGCCGCGGCGGCGAGCGCCGGGTGCACGAGGTTCTGCACGGCGAGGCCGTCGTGAGCGATCGTGCCGACGCCGAGGAAGCCGACCGCGACGTCGACCGAGACCTGCCCGACCGAGCTCGCCTCGAACGACTCCGCGGGGGCCACCCGGCCCGCCGGGCCGCCGACCGTGTAGCCGTTCTCGCTCGGCAGGGCTCGGGCGAGCTCGGCGGCGGCGTCGGCGGCGAGCGCGGCGGAGGCGGTCGTGGTCATCAGGGGATCTCCAGAGTCTCGGTGATGGTGCAGGCGAGCCGGTTGCCGGTGCGGCCGATCGCGGCGCGGCCGACGGCACGACCGTCGACCGTGACGAGGAACGGCTCGCTCGCGGCGTGCGCGAGCGGGATCACGTCGCCGACGGCGAGCTCGAGGATGTCGTGCGGGGTGACCGGCACCGGGGCGAGGCCGACGCCGAGCGGCACCGGGGTCAGCTCGATCTGCGCCGCGACGAGGCTGCGGGCGCGGTCGGTCGCGACCACCGGGTTCGACTCGCCGAGGCCGCGCAGCACCGCGTCGGCCGGCAGGGCCAGGGTCGCCGTCGTCTCGCGCTCGGCGCACTCCACGATGAAGCTCGCGACGATCATCAGCGCGGAGGTCGGCGCGGCCTGCGCGAACTGCGCCGTGTGGTGGAGCGAGTCGAACTCCGGACGGGCGGGGAGGATGCGGCCGAGCGAGTACTGCAGGTCGTCGAGCAGGTCGTCGAGGAGCGCGCGCAGCAGCTGCTGCTCGATCTCGGTGAAGGTGCGCTCGGGCTCGATGCGCTCGCCGGAGCCGCCGAGCATGTGCGTCATCCAGCCGAGCGCGGCCGAGGCGGGGAACTGGATGACGGCCTTCGCCTCGTCGCCCGCGAGCCGGCAGAGCACCATCGTCGTCGCGGGCGGCAGCGAGGCGGCGTAGTCGTCGTAGGTGTGCATGCCGACCTGCAGGAACGTCGCCTGCGAGCGGGCGCGCACGTTCGCGGTGAGCTGCGTGCCCCACTGCCGGGCGAAGCTCTCGAAGGCGAGCTCGAGCACGCGGGAGTGCTCGCGGGCGAGGGTCGTGGGGCGACGGAAGTCGTAGGGCTCGGCGGCGCGCGTCGGCGTCTCGGCCTGCTCCTCGGTTCTCGTCAGCACGACTCCGACTATCGGTCGCCGTCCCCGGCGCGGTTAGCCAGGTTCGCTGAGCTTGTCGAAGCGTTGGTTCGCTGAGCCTGTCGAAGCGTTGGTTCGCTGAGCCTGTCGAAGCGCTGGTTCGCTGATCTTGTCGAAGCGCCCCTCGATGGGCTCGGGGAACGAGCGGGCCCCTCGACGGGCTCGGGGAACGAGCGGGCCCCTCGACGGGCTCGGGGAACCAGGGTTGGTTCGCTGAGCTTGTCGAAGCGCCCCTCGACGAGCTCGGGGAACGAGGGCGGCTACCGCCCTGCCGTCGTCGCCGCCTCGAGCTCGTCGTACAGCGCGGGCAGCAGCGCCCGCACGTCCTCGGGCTGGTCGGAGACGACGACGAGGTCGACGCGGCGGTTCAGCGACATCCCCGCCTCGTCCGTGCGCGCCGTGATCGGCCGGGCCGAGCCGTAACCGATCGCGACGGCGCGCTCGGGCGCGAGCGAGCCCTGCTCGACGAAGTACCGCACGACGCGGGCCGCGCGGCCGCTCGCGAGCTCCCAGTCGGTCGGGAAGGGGCCCGGCGAACCGTGCGGGTCGGCGTGCCCCTCGACGCGGATCTCGTTCGGGATGGTCTTCAGCACCCCGCCCACGATCGTCAGCACCCGCTGCGCGAGCTCGCTGAGCTCCACGCTGTTGCCGGTGAAGTACGTCTCGGCTCCGACGAGGCGGATGATGAGGCCGTGCTCGTCGATGTCGAAGGCGACGGCGTCGCGCAGACCGGCCTGCTTCAGCCCCGCGTCGATGCGGTCGCGGATCTCGACGAGGTCCTGCAGCTCCTGCTTCGCGAGCTCGAGCGGCGTCGGCTCCTGCTCCGTCTCCTCGCTGCGCATGTCGGCGGGAACGACGAAGCCGTCCGAGACATCCACCTTGTCGCTGACCTCTTGGCCGAAGCCCGTGGCGAGCGAATTGCTGAGCGCCTTGAACTTCTCCGCGTCGACGGTCGACATGGCGAAGAGCACGATGAACATGCACATGAGCACGGTGACCATGTCCATGTACGACGCCATCCAGCGCTCGTCGTTGTGGACCTCGCCGTTCGACGCGCGACGCTTCCGCCGGGCGCTCATGCCGCCTCTTGCTGCTGCCCCAGGCCCGGGGCGATGGCCCGCAGGCGTTCGCCGAGGAGTCGCGGTTGGCTGCCGGACTGGATGGCGAGCGCGCCCTCCATGACGAGGGTCATGTGCTCGGCTTCAAGCGTGGTGAGGCGGGCGATGCGGTCGCCGATCGGCAGCCAGATGAAGTTCGCCGACAGCAGGCCCCAGAGGGTGGCGACGAAGGCGGTCGCGATGGAGGGGCCGAGCGTGTCGGGGGAGTCGAGCTTCTCGAGCACGTGGGTGAGCGAGACGACGGTGCCGATGATGCCGATGGTCGGCGCATAGCCCCCGAGCGCCTTGTAGAACTTCGCGGACTGCATGCCGTCGCGCTCCTTGGAGGCGATCTCCTCTTCGAGCAGCGAGCGCAGCTCGTCGCCGTCGGTGCCGTCGGCGATGTTCTGCAGGGCGTTGCGGAGGAACGGGTCGTCGGTCTCCGAGGCATCCTGCTCGAGCGAGAGGAGACCCTCGCGCCGCGCCTTCTCGGCGATCTCGACGAGGCGGTCGATCGTGCCCTGCGGCTTCGCCGTCTTGCCGCGGAAGGCGCGGGGCAGGGCCTTCACCGCGCGGAATGCGTCGCTGAGGGTCGCGCCGGCGATGCCGACGGCGATCGTCGCGCCGAAGACGAGCGCCATCGGCGCAGGGAGGAGCAGCGCTTCGACGTGCGCGCCCTCCAGCGTGATCATCGCGTACAGCGAGCCGAACGCGAGGACGAGGCCGATGAGCAGGGAGGGGTCCACGGTCAGTCCGCCTTCGGTGCCAGGGTCAGGCGGGTCACGGGGGCGGGGGTGCCGCGGTCGAGCTCCTGCGCGCGGGCGAGCACGCGGGCGCGGAACTCGACGACCCGCTCGATGACCTCTTCGACGGACTCCGTCACGACGTAGTTCGTGCCGTCGACCATCAGGAGCGTCGTGTCGGGAGTCGCGTGGATGCGCTCGACGAGGTCGGCGTTCAGCGCGAAGCTGCTGCCGTTCAGTCGTGTCACGACGATCATGGGTCCCCCGAAGCTGCAGGGGCGACCGGGGCGGCCGCCGCTCTCCACTCTCGGCCGCGCGGTGTCCCGCCGTTAGGGGTCGCGGGGGCGCACGCTGTGGAGAACTCCGGCGCAAATATATCGAAGGCGATATTCTGGGTTCAGAAGGGCAGAGGGAACGGAGGGCCGCATGGAGATTTCAGCCAAGCGCGCAGCGCAGCTGCTGCGGGCAGCGAGGCTCAGTCAGAGCATTCCCCAGGCAGAACTCGCCCGACGTGCCGGCACGGCGCAGCCCGACCTGTCGCTGATCGAGCGGGGCCGGCGCACTCCGACGGTCGACACGCTCGAGCGGATCCTCCGAAGCGCCGGCCATCAACTCATCGCGGCTCCCGTGCTGGGGCTCAGCGGAGTCGAAGCGGCGGCCGAGATTGCGTCGTCGATCGAGGGTGCTGACGGCGAGCGGGCGTTCCGGGTCTTCCTGAGCTACTCCGACGCGCTCAAAGCCGCCGATGCAACCGGCAGGGTCGTGCTCACCGCTGCAGAACCGGCCACGATCGGCGACCCCAAGTGGGATGCCGCGGTCGCGGGGCTCAGCGCGTACTGGCTGGAACGGGGGCGGCTCCCGATCCCTGGATGGCTCGCACGGGGAGACCGGAGGCTGCCGGAGGCGACCCCGCTCGACCTCGGACCGTACGTCGGTGCACCTGACCCTGATCGCGTACCGACGGCATTCCTCGAACGAAACGTGCTGCTCGACGAGTCGACCCTGGCGAGCGTCTGATGCCCGCGCTGCTGGGGCTCGCCGAGCTCGAAAGCGGGCTTCGTGAACTCGCCGCACGGGTGCGCGCCGCGGGCATCGGCGGGGTGCGCATCTTCATCGTCGGCGGTGCGGCGATCCGCCTCGGCTACTTCGATCGGCCCGCGACCTTCGACATCGATGCGCGGATCGAGCCGAAGGCCGTGCTTGCGCCGATCATCGCCGACATCGCCGCGGAACGAGGCTGGCCGTCGGACTGGCTGAATGACGACGCGGCGAAGTTCATCCCCGGCTACGGCAAGACGGTCGAGTGGGTGCCATTGCATGACGATGTCACCATCTCGATCTGGCTCGCGCCCGCCGACGCACTGCTCGCGATGAAGCTCAAAGCCATGGCGGGGCGGAGGGGTCGTGATGAGCGCGATGTCGCCTACCTGCTCGCGGTCAACGGCATCCGCCGCTCGGAGGACGCCGAGGAGTTGCTCGAGGAGTTCTTCCCAGGCGATGCTCTCAACGAGCAGGCGGCGGAACGACTCGAGCGCATCTTCGCCGCAGGGCTCCCGGAAATCGAACCGGTGGGCGGGTCAGCGCTCGAGCTGTAGGCGACCCCGCCTCCGCTCGCGCTCTGAGGCACGCAGCGACCGCGGTCAGCCGGTGAGCGCGTCGAGCCGCGGCCCGAGCAGGGCCCGCAGCAGCACCTCGAGGGAGGCGTTGACGCGCTCGTCGGTCCAGGCCTCCGGGTCCTCGACCGTCTTCACGTGGAAGCCGCGGCAGTAGAGGTAGAGGATGTCGGCGATGTACTCGGGGTGGTCGAGGTCGGTCGCCTCGGCGCTCGACACGAACTCCTGGTAGGTGGCGTCGGTGACCTCGCGGACGACGTCGTACGCGCGACGGGTGTCGCCGCGGACATCGCCGATGACCTCGACCCAGAGGCTGCGGAGCACGTTGTCCTCCGGCGTCGTCGAGCACATCCAGCGGGCGACCGCGACGAGGCGCTCGATGCCAGTGGCGTCGCGCAGCAGGGAGGCGCGTTCGGTGCGCCAGTGCGATTGCGCGTGCTCGAGCGCGTTCACCATGAGGTGCGCCCGCGAGGGGACGAAGTTCGTGATGAACGCCGTCGACCGGCCGAGGCGCTCCGCGACGGCCCGCAGGGTCACGGCGCGCGTGCCCCGCTCGCTCGCGACGGCCACCGTGGCGTCGGCGATCTCGGCGAGGCGCTCGCTCTCGTCCACCTCGATCGGCATCTCGGCATCCCCCTCCGCGCGCCCGCATGCGGGCTGATTGGACCCTAGTGCACCACGGTCCGGATGCGACCTTGACGGGTCTGTGCTCCAAGGCTACCCTTCATAAAACGTTGTTGTAAAACACGACGATATTTCGTCGAGTCGATCAGCCATCGCCGCACCGCCGCGGCCCACGCGCCGCGCGGTGCCGCCCAGAACCGAAAGGGAACGGATGCCCCGATCCACCCATCGCCGCGTGGGCCTCGTCGCCGACGAAGCGGGCTTCTGGCACGAGTCCAGGGCCGACTTCGGCCCCTCCGTCGAGCCCGGCGTGCAGCTCGAGACGCCCGAGGCCCGCCGCCGCCTGCTGCACCTCATCGAGCGGCTCGGTCTGCGCCGCCGGATGACGCCGCTCGAGCCGCTCGCGCTCGCCGAGGCCGATCTCGCCCGGGTGCACACGGCCGACTACCTCGCCGCGTTCCGGGCGCAGTCCGCCGCGAACGGCGGCGAGCTCGGCGACTTCGCCGGCTTCGGGCACGGCTCCTACGAGATCGCGGTGCGCAGCGCCGGCGGGGTCGCCGCCGCCGTGCGCGCGGTGCTCGACGGCGAACTCGATCGCGCCTACGCCCTCGTGCGGCCGCCCGGCCACCACGCCGAGCCCGACCGGGCCCGCGGCTACTGCCTGCTGGCGAACATCCCGATCGCGCTCGAGCTCGCCCGCGCCCGGCAGGGGCTCGGCCGTGTCGCGATCGTCGACTGGGACGTGCACCACGGCAACGGGGCGCAGCGGATCTACTGGGACGACCCCGAGGTGCTCGCGATCAGCCTGCACCAGGACCGGCTCTACCCTGTCGACTCCGGTGCCGTCGAGGAGCGCGGTGGTGAGGCCGCCCTCGGCGCCACCGTGAACATCCCGCTCCCGGCCGGCAGCGGCGAGGGCGCCTATCTCGCGGCCTTCGACCGGGTCGTCGCCCCGGCGCTGCGGGCCTTCCAGCCCGAGCTCATCGTCGTCGCCTGCGGGTACGACGCCGCCTTCCTCGACCCGAGCAGCCAGATGGCGCTCACGAGCGCCACGTTCGGCGACCTCACCCGCCGCACGATCGAGCTCGCCGACGAGCTCTGCGGCGGCCGGCTCGTCATCGCCCAGGAGGGCGGCTACTCGCCGCTCTACACCCCGATCTGCGGCGCGGCGGTCGTCGCCGCCCTGCTCGAGGCCGAGGCGGAGACCGAGCTGCACGACCCCTACGGGCGGCACCTGCACACGCCCGAACAGGACCTCCTCCCGCACCAGCTGGAGGCCATCGAACGTGCCGGCGCAGCCGCCGGCACCGCACCACCGACGCACCACCAGCACCACTCGCACGACCAGCACGACCCACACCACCGCAGCACTCATCACCACGAGGAGTCAGCACCATGAGAAGCACCATCCCCCGGACGGCCCTGCTCGCGGGCGCCGTCGGCGTCGCTCTGCTCGCCGGTTGCAGTTCCACCCCCGCCGACGGCGGCAGCGGCGACGGAGGCGGCGACCAGCGCCTCACCTTCGTGACCTACGGCAGCGCCTTCCAGGAGGCGCAGGAGAAGTCGATGGTCGACCCGTTCATCGAGGAGACCGGCATCGACGTCACCGTCGAGAGCCCCGTCGATCCCGCCAAGCTCAAGGTCATGGTCGAGGCCGGCAACCCCACCTGGGACGTCTACCTCGCCGGCCAACAGGACGTGCCCGCCTACTGCGGCACCCTCTTCGAGGAGCTCGACCTCTCGAACATCGACGAGGCGGACTTCGCGCCCGGCACCGTCGAGAAGTGCGGCGTGCCCGTCGACACCTACTCGTACATGGTCGCGTACAACGAGGAGAAGTACGGCGACAACCCGCCCACCTCGATCGCCGACTTCTTCGACCTCGAGAAGTTCCCCGGCACCCGCTCGATGGGCAGCGACCCGGCCGAGGGCAACCTCGAGCTCGCGCTGATGGCCGACGGGGTCGCGCCCGACGAGCTGTACCCGCTCGACTACGACCGGGCCTTCAAGATGCTCGACAAGGTCAAGGCGGACACCGTGTTCTGGAGCTCCGGGGCCGAGCAGGTCGCGATCATGGAGGAGCAGCGCGCCGACATGATCCTCGTCTGGTCGGGCCGCGGCTACGAGGCCGTGCAGAACGGCGCGCCCTACGCGCCCATGTGGGAGGACAACTCCTACCACTGGGCCTCGCTCGCGATCGTGAAGGGCTCGCCCAACCGCGAGGCCGCCCAGCAGTTCATCGACTTCGCCGTCTCGCAGGGCCCGCAGACGGTCTGGGCGGAGTCGATCGCGTACGGCCCGGCGAACCTCACCGCCACGCCGAAGCTCGACGCCGCGGCATCCGCCTGGGACTCGTCCCTGCAGGAGCACCGCGACCTCTCCTGGCAGATCGACAACGCCTGGTGGGGGGAGAACCAGGACGAGGTCATCCAGCGCTGGACCGACTGGTCGGCCGGATGATCCGGGGTGGGGGCGGCCGAAAGGCCGCGGAAACACCCCCCCCCCCCCCCCCCCCCCCCCCCCCCCCCCCCCCCCCCCCCCCCCCCCACACCCCCCGT
>NZ_JBHXBK010000001.1:1606266-1663550 GCF_042726785.1 Agromyces sp. NPDC060279 | reverse complement strand
GAGAGCAAGCATTGTGGGGGGGGGAGAAAGGAGGGGGGTGGTCATCAGGGGGAGCCCTGGTGGGCGGGAGGGCTCCCTGGGCTCCCCCCCCACCACCCCCCCCCCCCACCGCCCATCCGCCCGCGCCGACGCGCGTCCCCAGCCCGCATCCGAGCCATCGACGGAGCCACATGAACGACCTCGCCCTCGTGGGCGGCACCATCGCCACCCTGCACCCCGGCACGCCGGACGCCGAAGCACTGCTCATCGAGCACGGCGCCGTGCGCGTCGTCGGCACCACCGAGGAGGTGCTCGCCGCCGCCCGGCCCGGCACCCCCGTCGTGGAGCTCGACGGCCGCACTGTGCTGCCCGGCCTCATCGACTCGCACACCCACGTCGAGTTCTGCGCCCTGAGCCGCGACTGGCTCGACGTGCGGCGGGCGCCCCGCGCCGAGACGCTCGCCCGGCTGGCCGCGGCCGTCGCCGACGGCGTCGACGGCTGGCTCGTCGCACAGGGCACCTACGGCCAGGACCTGCCGAGCCGAGACGAACTCGATGCGGTCTCCCGCGAGGTGCCGATCCTCGTGCGCGAGAGCATGCACCGGCTCACCGCGAACACGGCGGCCCTGGAGCGGGCCGGACTCGTCCGCGGCGCCACCTCGCCCGTCGGCACCCTCGTCGTGATCGGCGAGGACGGTGCCCCGAGCGGCATCGTCGAGGAGGGCTACCACCTCTTCCCCGTGCCGGCCCCGCCGCCCGAGCGGCTGCGGGCGATGCTGCGCGACGAGCTGCGCGAGTCCTTCGCCAGGCACGGTGTGACCACCATCTACGAGCTGCCGGCGACGGCCGACGGCATCCGTGCCTACCAGGCGCTCCGCGCCGCCGGCGAGCTGCCCGCCCGGCTCAGCCTCACGCTGACCGTCGCACCCGGCCTCCACGCCATCCTCCGCTCACCCGAGCAGCTCGCCGAGACGGGGCTCGCCTCCGGCTTCGGCGACGAGCGGCTCTGGCTCGGCGGGCTGAAGGTGTTCCTCGACGGCGACGACACCTCCGCGTTCGACTCGGCGCACCTCGACAAGAGCCCGGGGCACTGGAGCACGAACACCCGCCAGTACGCCGAGATCGTGCACCTGCTGACCGTCGCGCACCGCGCCGGGCTGCAGGTGTGGATCCACGCGATCGGCGACCTCGCCCAGCACCTCGCCCTCGACGCGATCGAGGAGGCCGCGCGCGTCGCCGGCCCCGGCGACCGCCGCACGCGGCTCGAGCACGCCGCGAACCTCTGGGTCGACGACGCGATCGTGCGCCGGATGCGCGAGCTCGAGGTGATCGCGGTGCCGACGGCGGGCTTCATCCACGCCGATGCCGGCACCGGCGTCTACGCGTACCGCACGCTCGTCGAGGCGGGCATGCGCCCGCCGGGCAACTCCGACACGGGGGGCACGCAGCCCTTCGCGACGAACCCCTGGTTCGGCGTGGCGCGCATGCTCGACCGGCGCACCGGCTCCGGCGTGATCGTCGCCCCCGAGGAGGCGGTCGACGTGCACACCGCGGTGCGCACCTACACCGAGTTCGCCGCGGAGGCCGGGTTCAACGAGCGCCGCATCGGCGCGCTGGGAATCGGCATGCACGGCGACTGCGCCGTCTACGCCGAGGACCCGCGCACCCTGTCGCCCGAGCGGCTCGCCGGCCTCGAGGCCGAGCTGACCGTCGTCGGCGGCGAGGTCGTGTGGCGGCGGGAGGACTCGGCATGAGCTCCGCGCGCTCGCGCGGCTGGGCCGTGCTGCTGCTGCTCCCGGCGCTCGTCGTGGTGCTCGTTTTCTTCGTGTACCCGGTGTTCGCGCTCTCGGCGCGGAGCTTCCTGGAGCCCACGCCGGGCTTCGGCCAGTACGTCGACCTCGTCACGAACGAGACGACCGTGACGATCCTCGTGCGCACCCTCGTGGTCGCCCTGCTCGTGACCGTCGTCACGCTCCTGCTCGCGTACCCGTACGCGTACCTGATGAGCCTCTGCGGCCCCGGGATGCGCACCTTCCTGCTCTTCCTCGTGCTGCTGCCGTTCTGGTCGAGCCTCATGGCGCGCACCTTCGCGTGGATCGTGCTGCTGCAGCCGAGCGGCCCGGTCGCCGGGTTCCTCGGCTTCATCGGCCTCGACGGGGTTAAGCTGCTCGGCTCACAGCTGGGCGTCACGATCGCGATGACTCAGGTGCTGCTGCCGTTCATGGTGCTGCCGCTGTTCAACACGATGACCGGCATCGACCGGCGGCTGCTGAGCGCGGCGCACTCGATGGGGGCCTCGCGCTTCCGCGCCTTCCGCACCGTGTACCTGCCGCTGTCCGTGCCGGGCGTCGCCGCGGGCTCGGTGCTCGTCTTCATCCTGAGCCTCGGCTTCTGGGTGACGCCGCGGCTGATCGGCTCGCCGCAGCAGTCCCTCGTCGGCCAGCTGATCGAGACGAAGGTCGGCAAGCTGCTCGACTTCCCGGGCGCCGGGGCCATCTCGGTCGTGCTGCTCGTCATCACGGTCGTGCTGCTGCTCGCCGTCGGCGGCGGGGTGCGCGCGCTCGTGCCGGGCGCGAAGACGGACGGAGGCCGCGACGATGGATGAGACCACCCGCGCCGGCTGGGGCCTGCGCCTCTGGGCGATCCTCGTCGCCGTGCTGCTCGTCGCGCCGCTGCTCGTGGTCGTGCCGATCTCCTTCGCGGAGAAGCGGAGCTTCAAGTTCCCCCCGGACGGCCTCTCGGTCGACTGGTACGTGAACCTTTTCACCGACCAGCGCTGGACCTCGGCGATCGGCACCTCGATCCTCGTCGGCGTGCTCGTCACCCTGATCTGCACCGTGCTCGGCACGGCGGCGGCCCTCGGCATCCACCGCCTCGGCGGCCGCGTCGCCGCCCTCGCGACGGGCGTGCTCGTCGCGCCGATGATCGTGCCCGGCATCGTCTCGGCGGTCGCGATCTACTCGGTGTACCTGCGCTGGCAGCTCACGGGCAACCTGCTCGGCTTCCTGCTCGCGCACACGGTGCTCGCGATCCCCTTCGTCATCGTGACGGTGACGTCGAGCCTCAGCACCACCGACCCGATGCTGGAGCGCGCCGCGGCGAGCCTCGGCGCGGGCCCGTGGCGCACCTTCGTCAGGGTCACGCTGCCGGCGATCGCGCCGGGCGTGGGCGCGGGGGCGCTGTTCGCCTTCGTGACCTCCTTCGACGAGGTCGTCGCGGCGAGCTTCCTGCAGTCGCCCGCGATCCGCACCCTGCCGATCGAGATGTTCGTCAGCGTCACGAACGAGGTCGACCCCACGATCGCGGCCGTCTCCACCGTCATCCTCGCCCTCACCACGGCGATCGTCCTGTTGCCGGCCTTCACCCGCCGGCGCTCCAGCCAGAAAGCGAGCAGCTCATGACCGACCGCAGCGCCACGGCCGCGCAGCCGGCCCCCACCACGCGCACCGGCGGGGTGCGCCTCGACCGGGTCACGAAGCGCTTCCGCTCGGGCACGATCGGCGTCGACGACGTCTCCCTCACCGTCGAGCCCGGCGAGTTCGTCACGTTCCTCGGCCCGAGCGGCTCGGGCAAGACGACGACGCTGAACACGATCGCGGGCTTCGCGAAGCCGAGCTCGGGCCGGATCGAGATCGCCGGTGCCGACGTCACGGCGCTGCCGCCGAGCAAGCGCAACCTCGGCGTCGTGTTTCAGAACTACGCGCTCTTCCCGCACATGACGGTGCGCGAGAACATCGCCTTCGGCCTGCACGGCCGGGGGCTGTCGAAGGCCGAGATCGGCGCGCGCATCGAGGAGTCGCTCGCGATGGTGCGCCTCGACGGCCTGGGCGACCGCACGCCGAAGCAGATCTCGGGCGGGCAGCAGCAGCGCGTCGCCCTCGCCCGCGCGCTCGTCTACCGGCCTCCGGTGCTGCTCATGGACGAGCCGCTCGGCGCGCTCGACAAGGCCCTCCGCGACCGGATGCAGGTCGAGATCAGCCGCATCCACCGGGAGGTCGGCACGACGTTCCTCTTCGTCACGCACGATCAGGGCGAGGCGCTCGGCCTCTCCGACCGGATCGTGCTCTTCGACCGGGGCCGCGTGGTGCAGGTCGGGACGCCCGCGGAGCTGTACGAGCGGCCCGCCTCGCTCTTCGCTGCCGAGTTCCTGGGCGAGTCGAACGTGTTCCGGGGCGAGCTCGCGGGTCCCGGCGCGCTGCGCTTCGGCGAGCAGACGCTGCGCTTCACGGGCGACGGCCCGGCGAGCGGCTCGGCCGCGGTCGTCGTGCGCCCCGAGCGGCTGCGCCTCGTCAGGGCGGCGGATGCCTCGGGCGGTGCGGGCTCGGGCGGCGAGAACCGGGTCGAGGCGCGGGTCGTGAACATCGCGTACTTCGGCGCGTTCCGCCGGGTGACCCTGCGCTACGCCGACGGCTCGGGCGGCCTGCTGCACGACGGCGTCGACGCTCCCGCCCCGATCGCCCTCGGCGACACGGTCGTGGTCGGCTGGGACGCCGAGCACGCCGTCGTCGTGCCTGCTCCCGTGGCCTCGGAGCGGGCGGCGTGAGCGGCATCGTGGCGGACGAGGCATCCCTCGTTCCCGGCCCCGCCGTCGCGTACCGCGGCGCCCGCGTGCTCGTCGACGAGGAGGACGCACCCCGCCCCGCCGAGCTGCTCGTGCGTGACGGCCGCATCGTGCGCGTCGCCGAGCCCGGCGGGATCCGCGACGCCGACGAGACGGTCGAGCTCGACGGGCTCGTCGTGCTGCCCGGCTTCGTCGACGGGCACTGCCACCTCGAGCTCACCGTGCAGGCGCTCGAGCACCACGTGCCGCTGCACGGTCACCGCAGCCTCGCCGAGATGTTCGACGTGCTCGCCGCCGCGCGCCGGGCGAAGCCCGAGGGCTGGATCATCGGCCGCGGCCCCTTCGGGCTGCAGCGCGACGTGGCCGAGGGCCGGCTGCCGCACCGGGTCGAGCTCGACCGGGTGAGCCCGGCGCAGCCAGTCGTCGTGCTCGCCGGCCTCCACGTCGCCTGCCTGAACACGGCCGCGATGCGCGAGCTCGGCCTCGCCGACCCCGACGCGCTGCCCGACTGGATCACCGTGCACCGCGACGCGGACGGCCCCACGGGCGTCTTCACCGAGGTGTGGGACCGGCTGCCCACGTGCACCGTCGAGGAGGCGATGGCCGCGCTCCGCGCCCACGCCGTGCCGGTGTTCGCCCGCCAGGGCACCACGAGCCTCAGCACGATCTCGACCTCGGCCGACGACGTGCGCGCCCTGCACCGGCTGGCGCAGGCGGGTGAGCTGCCGTTCCGGGTGCGCTGGTTCACGCACGTGCCGCGCACCGCGAGCCTCGACGAGGTGCTCGCCTGGGGCCCCGAGTCGGGCTTCGGCGACGAGTGGCTGCGCTTCGGTGGCGTGAAGATCTTCGTCGACGGCGAGGGCGGCGACGGGCTCGGCCATGCTCGCGACGACGTCAAGTGGGCGCCGGAGGAGCTCGCGCGCTTCGTCGACCGGGCGGATGCCGCGGGGGTGCAGCTCATGATGCACGCCGTCACGCCCCGGGCCATCCGCCTCGCCTGCGACGCCGTGAGCGCGGCCCGCCGCGTGCGGCCCGCACGGGTGCGGCACCGGATCGAGCACGGCGGCGACTACGTCGACCTCGCGGATCTGCCGCGGATCGCGGCCGCCGGGGTCGGGCTCGTCGCGACGCCGCACTTCGCGACCTCGTCCGACGCCGACCGGGAGGGCTTCCAGCCGCTTGCGAGCCTCGTCGCCGCCGGCCACCGGGTGATCGGCGCGACAGATTCGACGGGCACCGTGCCCGACGCGGTCGGCCCGCTCGCGAACATCGCCGGCGCGGCCGGACGCACCGGCGCCGACGGCGGGCCCTCGCCCGAGCGGATCCCCGTGCGCGACGCCGTGCGGATGTTCACGAGCTGGGCGGCCGAGGGCGTCGGCGAGGAACGGGAGAAGGGGCGGATCGCTCCCGGCCTGCGCGCCGACCTCGTGGTGCTCGACGCCGACCCCTACACGGTCGCGCCCGGCGAGATCGGCGGGATCGGCGTCGAGCGCACGATCGTCGGCGGCCGCACGGTCGCGGAGCGCCGGTGAGCGCCGGCCGCGCCCGCACGACATATCGTCCGGACGGAGTCCGGAAAGCCAGCAGTTGGACGGTGGCGCCCCGGCCGGGGCGTCCCGCATGATCGAACGGACGGCCGTCGTCGGACGGAACGTCGCAAGGAGGCAGGGATGACGGGCAACGGCGGAGTGTCGTGGTGGTGGCAGCAGCTGGGGCTCCCGGCGCCGCGCAAGGGACTCGACGGCGATCTCGACGTCGACGTCGCGATCGTCGGCGGCGGCTACACGGGCCTCTGGACGGCGTACTACCTGAAGACGCTGCAGCCCGACCTCCGGGTCGTCGTGCTCGAGGCGCGCTTCGCGGGCTTCGGCGCCTCCGGGCGCAACGGCGGATGGCTCACCAACTCCGTGACCGGCGGCCGGGAGCGCTACGCGAAGTCGCACGGCCGGCAGGCCGCCATCGCCCAGCAGCGCGCCCTGAACGAGACGGTCGACGAGGTCGCCCGGGTCGCTGAGGCCGAGGGCATCGACGCCGACCTCGTGAAGGGCGGCGAGCTCAACGTGGCGTACGCCCCCGCCCAGCTGGCACGCCTGCAGGCCTTCGCCGCGGCGGAGGCCGAGTGGCCCGGCGCCGACGTCGAGCTGCTCTCGGCCGAGGCATCCGCCGCCCGCGTCAACGTCGCCGGCACGCTCGGCGGCGTGTGGCACCCGCACTGCGCCCGCGTGCACCCGGCGAAGCTCGCCCGCGGCCTCGCCGCCGCGGTCGAGGCGCTCGGCGTGCCGATCCTCGAGCAGACGCTCGTCACCGAGATCCGTCCGGGCGAGGCCGTCACCGAGCGCGGCGTCGTGCGCGCGGGGCACGTGCTGCGCGCGACCGAGGGCTTCACGGCGAATCTGAAGGGCGAGCACCGGCGCTGGCTGCCGATGAACTCCTCGATGATCGTGACCGACCCCATCCCCGCCGCGGTGTGGGACGAGCTCGGCTGGGCCGGCCGCGACACCCTCGGCGACTTCGCGCACGTCTACATGTACGCGCAGCGCACGGCCGACGACCGCATCGCGTTCGGCGGCCGCGGCGTGCCGTACCGCTACGGCTCGCGCGTCGACACCGACGGGGCCACCCAGGCGCAGACGATCGAGTCGCTCACGGCGCTGCTGCGCCGCTTCTTCCCCGCCGCGGCCGACGTGCCGATCGCGCACGGCTGGGCGGGCGTGCTCGGCGTGCCGCGCGACTGGGCCGCCACGGTGGGACTGGATGCCTCGACCGGGCTCGGCTGGGCCGGCGGCTACGTCGGCACGGGCGTGACCGCGACGAACCTCGCCGGGCGCACCCTCGCCGACCTGGTGCTGCAGCGCGACACCGAGCTCGTGCGGCTGCCCTGGGTGGGGCACCGCGCGCGCAAGTGGGAGTTCGAGCCGCTGCGCTGGCTCGCCGTGCAGGGCATCTACGGGCTCTACCGCAACGCCGACCGGGCCGAGTTCGCCGGGCGCCGCACGACCGCGCCGACCGCCAGGCTCGCCGACCTCATCGCCGGACGGCACTGAGGCCGCGCACGGCACCGGGCCACGATTCCACGCTCACGAGAGGAACCAGCATGACCGTCGAGTTCGTCATCCAGTCCCAGCCGCTCGCCACCGACCTCGGCGAGCCGGCCCCGAAGCCGACCGCCACGACGCCGGGCGTCGTCGAGGCGACGAGCCCGCTCTGGAGCGGGGGCGGTACCGAGGTGGGCTTCTGGGAGTGCTCGCCCGGCAGCTTCACGGCCCGCCGCGACGGCTACACCGAGATCTGCCAGATCCTCTCGGGCTCCGTCACCGTCGAGACGACGGGCGGGCAGCGGGCCACCATCGGCGCGGGCGACACGCTCGTGATGCCGAGCGGCTGGGAGGGCGTCTGGCACGTGCACGAGACGCTGCGCAAGACCTACATCACGATCGACGACTGAGCGGGGCCACGCCCGCGGGCACGAGTCTCGGCACGAGCCGCACCAGCACGAGCAGGCACACCAGCTCGACGAGCGTCTGCGTGACGACCGCGAGCGGGGCGATCGCGAGGCTCGCCGGCAGGGCGAGGGCGAGCGGGAGCACGACGAGCGAGTTCCGGGTGACCCCGCTGAAGACGACGGCGCGAGTGCGCGGGACGTCGAGGCGGGCCATCCGCCCCGCCAGGATGCCGACGCCCACCATGACCGCGGCGAAGCCGAGGGAGAGGGGCACGAGCCGCGCGACCGCGACGGCCTCGGCGCCGACCGCCGCGATCTGCGAGCCGACGACGACCGCGAGCGTCAGCATCAGCAGCGGGGTCATCGCCCCGGCCAGGCCCCGCTCGAGCGCGCGGGCGGTTCGGTAGCGCCGGGCGAGCGCCTGCACGAGGACGGCCGCGGCGAGCGGCACGACGATGATCACGAGGAACGCCTCGAGGAACGGCCAGGGGTCGAGGAGGGCGAGCGCGTCCGCGCCCGCGAACAGCCAGAGGAAGCCGGGCAGCAGCACGAGCTGCAGCACCATGAGCAGCGGGGTCGCGGCGAGGAGCCGGTCGCGCGCCCCGCCGGCGAGGCCCGTGAACACGATCACGTAGTCGACGCACGGCGTGAGCAGCACGAGCAGCACGCCGAGGAGCAGGCCCCGGTCGTCGGCGACGAGGCGCGAGAGGCCGAAGACGAGGAGCGGCACCGCGACGAAGTTCACGAGCAGCACCGTGCCGAGGAAGCGGGCGTCCCGCAGCGCACGCCCGACGCCGTCGATCGGCACGCCCAGGAACGTCGCGAACAGCAGCAGGGCCAGCACCGGATTCGTCGCCGAGGAGAGCGCCGGGGCGACGGCCGGCGCCGTGAGGCCGATCGCCGCGCCCCCGAGGATGGCGGCGATGGCGAGCGCGAGCTGGTGCCGGTCCCACCACTCGATCGCCCGCCGCACCGCTCCAGCCTAGGGACGACCGGGCCGGGATGGCGTGCGCCGCCCGTCTGCGCCACTTCGACCGCGCTGCGCCAGTACAGATGGCGCGTGGAGCACGAAGTGGCGCAGACGGTGCCCGCGATGCGGAACCGACGCGGAAGCGACCCGGAAGCCGGGCTCGCCGGACTACCGCTTCAGGTTCGTGAGCTCCTGCAGCACCTCGTCGCTCGTGGTGATGATGCGGGCGTTCGCCTGGAAGCCGCGCTGCGCGATGATCAGGTTCGTGAACTCCTGCGAGAGGTCGACGTTCGACATCTCCAGGTAGCCGCTCGCGAGCTTGCCGTAGCCGGGGTCGCCGGCGGCGCCGAGCTCGACGGCGCCCGAGTTCGCGGTCGCCCGGTACGAGGAGTCGCCGGCCTTCTCGAGGCCGCCCGGGTTGACGAAGGTCGCGAGGGCGATGCGCCCGACGGCCTGCGTGGCGCCGTTCGAGAAGGTGCCCGTGATCGTGCCGTCCGGGCCGATCGAGTAGGCGTCGAGCGTGCCGGCGGGGCGGCCGTCCTGCCCGGCGACCTTCAGCGTGCTGAGGTCGGCGAAGCCGGTGACCCCGGCGAGGTCGATCGTCGCGCCCGCGACGGTGACCGAGGTGATGCCCGTCGGCTGGCCGTCGACGAAGGTCATCGCGCCGAGGTTGGTGCCGCCCGAGGCGACGTCCCAACCGGTCGCGCTGCGCGTGAACGAGAGGGTGACGCTCGTGGCGTTGCCCGAGGCGTCGTAGACGTCGATGTCGCGGACGATCTCGGTGCCGGCGGCGGCGTCCAGCGGCAGGTTGCCGGTGAACCGCACCGAGGTGGTCGGCACGGCCGGGGCGACGACACCGCGGGGGAGGGTGATGTTCTGCAGCCCGGCGCCCTGGTTCACGACGCCGTTCTGGGCCATCCAGCCCTGCACGAAGCCGCCGTTCGGCGACACCAGGCGGCCCTGCGCGTCGAAGTCGAACGAGCCGGCCCGGGTGTACAGCGTCTCGCCGCCCGCGTTGACGACGAAGAAGCCGTCGCCCGAGATCATCAGGTCGCTCGCGCGACCGGTCGCTTGCGCGGAGCCCTGGGTGAAGTTCGTGCTGATGCCGGCGATCTGCACGCCGAGGCCGATCTGGGCGGGGTTCGTGCCGCCGATCGCGGCGCCGGGCGCGCCGCCGCCCTGGATGAGCTGCGACAGCGTGTCCTGGAACTGCGTCGCCGAGCCCTTGAACCCGGTGGTGTTGACGTTGGCGATGTTGTTGCCGGTGACGTCGAGCATGGTCTGGTGGGCGCGGAGTCCGGAGATCCCGGAGAACATCGAGCGGAGCACGGTGGCGTCCTTTCGGTCGTGCGCTGGAGCGCGGGGTCGGTCGTGGTGGTCGGTGCGGTCGCGAGCGGATGCCGCGACGGGGTCAGGTGCGGACGGCGGAGAGCTTGTCGAGCGCGACGGAGACCCCGCCCACGTCGACGGTCGGGATCGGGCCGGCGAAGGACACGGAGCCGGCGACGCCCTTCACGGTCTTGCCGTCGGCGTCGAGGTACTCCACCTCCTTGCCGATCAGGGCGGCCGCGGCGGTGCGCATCTGCAGGGAGAAGGACTCCTCCTGCCGCTTCGACAGCGCCGTCAGCTGCTCCATCGTGGCGAGCTGCGTGGTCTGCCCGATCATGGCGTTGGTGTCCATGGGCGAGCTCGGGTCCTGGTTGGCGAGCTGGGTGACGAGCAGCTTGAGGAACAGCTCGCCGTCCATCTCCTGCTTCGGCCGGCGGGTCGCCACCTGGCCGGTGTACATGCTCGCACCGGCGCTGCCGGCGGTCGCGTTCACGGAGTCGACGGTCATCCGGTGCCTCCTAGGCGATCACGTCGAGGCCGGTGCCGAGCGGCATCGGTCCGGTGGGGACGGGGGTCGGGGCGAGGGCGCGCGCGGGCGCGGCGACGCGCGGCTCCTCGGCGGGGGCGGCGGTGCGGGCGTCGTCGCCGGCCTGGCGTCCGCCGTCGCGGTCCTGCGAGGCGAGGTCGAGCGAGCCGGAGAGGCCGGCGGCCGCACCGTCGCGGCGGAGGTCGCCGAGCGCCTGGCGCAGGGCCTCGCGGCCCGCGTCGCTCGGGGCATGCAGCTCGACGCGCACGTGCCCGTCGGCGCCGACGACGGCGCGCACGGTGACGGGGCCGAACTCCTCCGGCGCGACCCGCACCGACACGAGGTGCTCCCCGGGGCCGCGGCGGGCGAGCGAGACGAGGTGGCCGCCGAGCTGCTCGGCGAGCGGCGGGGCGGTCGCGGCGGAGGCTGCGGCCGGGGCCGCGGCGGGCGCCGTCGGCGCGGTGGTCGCCGCGGGCGAGCTGGGTGCGGATGCCGCGAGCGCCGCGATCCCGTCTCCCAATGCCGCCGTGGTCGGCGTCGCCGGGACCGCCGACGGAGCGGGGGCGGGGATGGCGGGGCTCGCCGCGCCGGCCGAGCCGGTCGGTGCGGTGGATGCCTCGGCCGCGGCGGAAGCGGATGCCCGGGCGTCGCCGATGGTCCGGCTCTCGCGCGCGGATGCGGCGGGTGCGGCGGATGCGGCACCGTTCGGTTCCGCGGCCGCCCGTGCGGTGCTCGAGGCAGTGCCGTCCTGCGCCCCGCCGCCCGCCCCGCCGCCGAGCTCGGAGCCCGGCCCGCCGCCGAGCCCGTCGCCGGCGATCGCGTCGGCAGGCCCGCCGCCCGCGACACCCGGGGCGCTGTTCGGCGTGCCGGCCGGGGTGCTGCTCGCCGCCGCGCCGTTCGTGCTCGGACTCGCGGCAGCCGCGGGAGCAGCGGCCGAGGCGAGCGCGGCATCGACCGCGGCGTCGCCGTCGCCCGCACCGCTCACGACGAGCGCCCCGTCCTGGACCGCACCGGGCTCGGTCTGCGCCAGCGGGAGCCCGGGCTCCGCGGAGGGAGCCGGCGCCGGGGCCGTCGGGGCGAAGGCCGCGGGGAGTGCAGCGGCGACGGTTGCATCGAGGGCGGCCTCGCTCGCCGGCTGCTGCGCGGCGCCGCTGTCGGGCGTCGTGCCGGTGCTCGTGCCACTGCCGGGCGCGGCGGTCGAGGCATCCGCCGGCTGCGCCGTGCTCGCGACGCCCGCGAGCGCGGCCGCGAAGCCGCCGTCGTGCGCCCCGCCGCCGCTCGCCGTGCCGCCGCTCGCCGTGCCGCCCGTCCGCGCGGCGGGCGCGGGCGCGGGGAGCGCGGGGGCGATCGCGGTCATGCGGCGCTCCGGAGGATGGCCTGCAGCTGGGCCGCGGCGACGAGGTCGCCGAGCCCGCCGGCGCCCTGCGCACCCGCGCCGAGGCTGGAGGCGGCTCCCACGGAACCGAGGCCGGAGCCGAGCGTGCCGAGCCCGGAGCCCAGCCCGCCCGTGCCGCCGAGGCTGAGCAGGGCGCTCAGCATGCCGGCCGTTCCGAGCCCGTTGAGCCCGCCGCCCGACGAGGCCAGCAGCGCCTGCAGCTGCGCCGCGACCTCCGCGCCGCCGAGCGCGCCGGCTCCGGCCGTGGCCGCCGCCGGAGCAGCCGCGACGGGCTGCCCGGCATCCGGCACGACCCGGCGGATCGTCAGCACGTCCGACTCGTCGAGGTAGTTCTTCTGGTACGAGACCGTGCGGCCCTCGTACGGCGCGTGCACGATCATGCCGTCGCCCGCGTAGATCACGACGTGGTCGGCGTTGTTCGTGATGATGAGGTCGCCCGGCTGAGCCTGCGCCATCGACGGCACCTCGACGCCGAGATCGGTCTGCAGCGAGACGCGGCGCTCGGCGTCGATGCCGAACTTCGCGAGCACCTGCTGCACGAGGCCCGAGCAGTCGACGCCCGAACGGTCGTTGCCGCCGAGCACGTACGGCACGCCGACCCAGGTCTTCGCCTCGGCGACGAGGTCCTCCCCGGTGACGCCCTGGGCGAGCGACCCGCTGCGGTCGAGCGAGGCGCCGGAGGCCCCGTTCGCGGCGGTGGTCCCGTTCGCGCCGAGCGCGGCGAGCAGCGCCTGGGCGAAGGCCGTGCCGTCGCTCGCGGCGGCCTGGCGGCCCTGCAGCGCGGCGACGGTCTGGCTGATCTCCTGCATGCGGGCGACGGCGTCGACGGCGGCCATCACTCCTCCCCTCCGCGGGCTCTGCGCCCGTTCGCGATCTCGTCCAGTCGGTTCTGCTCGACGCGCAGCTCGGTCGCGAGCTCGGCCTCGACGTGCGCGGCCTCCATGCGCTCGAGGGTGCGCACGCGGCGGCGCGCCTCGTCGTGCGTCAGCTTCGCCTCGTCGACCTCGGCCTCGAGCAGGGTGCTCGCGGCGAGGAGCTCGGCGAGCATCGCCTCGCTCGACGCCCGTGCCGCGGCGATCGCGCGCAGGGTCTCGAGCTGGGTGCCCGGCTCCCCGTACGCGGAGAGCTCACGATGCGCCCGGGCGCGCAGGGCCTCGCTGTCGCGCAGCTTCGCGGTGCGCGAGGCGAGCACGCTCGCCGTGCGCTCCTCCTGCACCCGCCGCACCCGCAGCAGGCCGTCCAAGCGGAATCCCTTCATGCCGCGGCACCTCCGATCGCAGCGACGAGCGCCGCGAGCGCGGCGGTGGTCTGCTCCAGCGGCGTCGACTCGCCGAGCCGTTGCCGGAGGAACGCGTCGATCGCCTGCTCGTTCGCGAGCGCCGCGTCGACGAGCGGGTTCGCGCCGGGCTGGTAGGCGCCGACGTCGATGAGGTCCTGCGCCTGGGTGCGCGCGGCGAGGGCGCGGCGCAGGGCGGCGGCATCGGCGAGCTCCGCGGGCGGGGTGATCCGGCCGGCGACGCGGGAGACCGAGCCGAGCACGTCGACCGCGGGGTAGCGTCCGGCCACGGCGATGCGCCGATCGAGCACGACGTGCCCGTCGAGCAGCGACCTGGCCTGGTCGGCGATGGGCTCGTTGTGGTCGTCGCCGTCGACGAGCACGGTGTAGAGCCCGGTGACCGAGCCGCTCGTGCCGGCGCCGGCACGCTCGAGGAGCCGTGCGAGCAGGGCGAACGTCGAGGGCGGGTAGCCGCGGGTCGCGGGCGGTTCACCGGCCGAGAGGCCGACCTCGCGCTGCGCCATGGCGACGCGGGTGAGGGAGTCCATCATGAGCACGACATGGGCGCCGCGCTCGCGCTCGTGCTCGGCGATGCGGGTGGCGAGCTGCGCGGCGCGCAGGCGCATCGGCGCCGGCTCGTCGGCCGTCGCCACGACGACCACCGAGCGGGCGAGGCCGGCGGGGCCGAGGTCGTCCTCGAGGAACTCGCGCACCTCGCGGCCGCGCTCGCCGATGAGCGCGATGACCGAGACCTCCGCCTCGGAGCCGCGGGCGATCATCGACAGCAGGGTCGACTTGCCGACGCCCGAACCCGCGAAGAGGCCGAGTCGCTGCCCGCGGCCGAGCGGCACGAGCGCGTCGAGCACGCGCACCCCGGTCTGCAGCCGGCGGTCGATGCGGGCGCGGTCGAGCGGCGGGGGCGAGGGATGCCGCAGCGGCACCTGCGCCTCGGCGCGGATCGGGCCGCGGCCGTCGATGGGGCGCCCGAGGCCGTCGATCACGCGGCCGAGGAGGCCGCGGCCGACCGGGGCGGTCGCGGTGCCCGCGACCCGGTGCACGGGCAGGCCGACGGCGGGGGCATCGAGCGGGGTGAGCAGCATGCACGAGGCCGCGCCCGGGCGCACGGCGACGACCTCCGCGGAAGCCCCGCCGAGCTCGACGACCTCGCCCACCGCGAGCGGCAGGCCCTCGACCTCGAGCGCGAGCCCGACGGCGCTGCGCACCCGGCCGAGGCGGGCCGGTCGGGCCGCGTCCAGCGCGGAGCGGAAGGCGGGGGCCTCGAGGAGCGTCGTCATCGCGACTCCCGGATGGCGCGGCGGGCCCGGTCGAGGGCCGCGGCGATGCGGGCGTCGACGAGGCCGTCGGGCAGTTCGGCGACGGCGTCCGCCTCGCCGAGGGCGGCGTCGGCGACGAGTTCGAGGTGCTCGGGCGCCGCGTCGGCGACGCGGGCGAGGGCGGAAGGATGCATCCGCACGCGCACGACGAGCGCGGCGTCGTCGTGATCGAGCGCCCGGCCGAGGGCCGCCCGGGCCGCGCCGTCCGGGTCCGCGGCGAGCTCGGCGCCGAGCACCGTCTCGGCGAGGGCGAGCGCGCCCTCCGCGAGCTGCCGCTCGGCTGCGGCGAGCACCGGCAGCGCGGCCGCTTCGAGCACCGTGCGGGCGAGCACGAGCGCCTCGATCGCGGCCCGGTGCTCGGCGTCGCGGCGCGCCTCACGCTCGGCGGCCTGCGCGGCGATCGCGCTCAGCAGCTCCTCGCGCTCGGCCTCGGTGCGTCGGCGCGCGGCGGCGAGCCCCTGCGCGTAGCCGCGCTCCTCGGCCGCGGCATCCGCCTCGCCCTGGCGCCCGATTCGCGGGAAGTCGATCGTGCCGAAGGCGGCCTCACGAGACGAACTCATCGGCGTCCCCTCGCTGCACGGTGATGCGGCCCTCCTCGGCGAGCTCGCGGATGGTGCGCACGAGCTCGGCGCGCGCCTCCTCGACCTGCGAGACGCGCACCTGGCCGAGCAGCTCGACCTCGGAGTTCAGCAGTTCGCGGTTGCGCTCCGAGAGGTTGCCGCGGATCTTCTCTTCGACGGCGGCGGGCGCCCCGCGGAGGGCGAGGGCGAGCACGCCCATGTCGATGCCGCGCACGATGAGCTGCACGTCGCGGTCCTCGAAGCGCACCAGGTCGGTGAAGGTCAGCAGCCGGCTGCGCACCTCGGCGGCGAGCTCGGGGTTGCGCTGCTCCAGCGCCTCCAGCACGGCCTTCTCGGTGGCGACGGGGGCGCGATTGATGATGTCGACGAGCGGCTGCACGCCGCCGGTCACCTCGGCGGCGCTGCGCGGGGAGATCATCGAGGCGGCGCGCGACTTCAGCACCTGGGAGACGATGGCCACGGCGGCGGGCGTCGCGCTCGACAGCCCGGCGATGCACTCGGCGACGTCGGCGCGACGGACGTCGGGCAGCGCGGCGAGGATGTTCGAGGCCTGCGGGGTGCGCAAGTGGGTGAGCACGAGGGCGACCGTCTCGGCCATCTCGGCCTCGAGCAGCGAGATGACCTGGGCGGGCTCCGCCGTGTCGAGGAACTCGAAGGAGCGCCCGGCGAGCGAGGAGGCGACGCGGTTCATCACGCCGGTGGCGCGCTCGCTGCCGAAGGAGGACTCGAGCAGCCCCTCCGCGACGTCGAGGCCGCCGCGGGCCGCGAGCCGGCCCCGCATCGCGAGCTCGTGGAACTCGGCGATCGCGTGGTCCGCGGCGTCGAGGTCGACGCGCTGCAGCCGGATGATCTCGGCGGCGATCTCCTCCGCCTCCGTCTCGCTGAACTCCTTGAGCAGCGCGGCCGCCTGGTCGCGCTCGAGGTTCATCAGCACGAGGGCGACCTTCTGGGCGCCCGTCATCGTCGCGGCGTCGTTCACCCGGCGCTCCGATCATCGAGCATGGCGCGCAGCAGCTTCGCGGTGCGCTCGGGGTCCTGCTGGGCCATCCGGGCGATGTCGCTGCGGCGGCTCTCGGCCGGGTCGGGGCCGATCGGCTCCGTCGGCGCGTCGAGGGCGATGGGCTCCGGCGCGGACTCGAGCACCTGCGTGTAGTGCGGCACGGCCTCCTCGAGCTCGAGCGGCTCGCGGCGCGGGCGCAGGCGGCGGGCGATGATGATCGCGCCGACGACGCCGACGACGAGCGTCACGAGCGCGATGGCGCCCCAGCGGATGAGTTCGGCGATGCGGTCCTGCTCGGCCTGCGCCTCGGCGGAGCGCAGCGCCTCGGTGGCCCGCTCCGAGTCGGCGGTGCTGAAGTCGACGAGCTCGACGTTCACGGCGTCGCCGCGCTGGCGGTCGATGCCTGCCGCCGCCGCGACGAGATCCTGGATCGCGTTCGAGGAGAGCCCCTTCGCCGCGGTGCGGTCGATCGCGACGGACACGGTCTGCCTGGCGACGGCGCCGGCCGGGATGCTGCGGGTCTCGGTGACCTTGTCGACGGCGTTGTTCTGCACCCGCTGCTCGGAGGTGTACGTGCCGTCGCCGCCCGTGCCGCCCGGGACCGCGATGTTGTCGGGGCCGAGCACGCCGGCCTGGGCTCCGCCCGTGCCGGTGTAGGTCTCGGTGTTCACGGACTCGTTCAGCGCGGGCGTCTCGTCGGTGCCCTCGAAGCGCTCGGTGGTGACCTCGGCTGACTCGTCGCTGATCGTCGCGGCGACCGCGACGCTGGAGTTGCCGGAACCGACGATCCGGTCGAGCATCTGCTGCACGGCCGTCGTGGTGCGGGTCTCGTAGTCGGCCGCGCGGCTCTCGGCCCCGCCCGAGGCGCCGACGCCGACCGCGGACAGCACGTTGCCGTCGGCGTCGACGACCGCGACGTCGGAGGCCTTCATGCCCTCGACCGCGGCGCTCGTGAGGTGGGTGATTGCGTTGACCTGCGTCGTCGAGAGGCTCGTACCGGCTTCGGTCTCGATGAAGACGGATGCCGTCGGGTCGACCTTCTCGGAGACGAACACGGTCTCCTCGGGCAGCGCGAGCTGCACGGAGGCCGAGCGCACGCCCTTCATCGCCTTGATCGTCGACGCGAGCTCGCCCTCGATGGCGCGCTTGTACGTCACCGACTGCTGGAAGGAGGAGGTGGTCATGCCGAGGTCGTCGAGCAGCGCGTAGCCGCCGCCGTCGGAGTTCGCCGGGAGGCCGGCGGAGGCCGCCTTGATCCGCTCCTCGTAGACGACCTGCTCGGGCACGAGGACCGTGGTGCCGCCGTCGGCGAGCTCGTAGGGCACGTTGCCGGAGCGCAGCTGCTCGACGACGGCGCTCGCGTCGGAGCCGGACAGCCCGCTGAACAGCGGCGTGTACGACGGCTTCGTGAGCCAGGCGGCGAGCCCGACGACGCCGAGCACGAGCAGGCCGACCGCGAGCACGGCGAGCACCCGCTGCGCGGTGCTGAAGCCGCCGACGAACGCACCGATCCGGGCGAGGCCGGCCTTGACGGGGGCGGGCATCAGGCCTGCATCCGCATGATCTCGTTGAAGGCCTCGACGCCCTTGTTGCGCACGGCGGCGACGAGCTCGAGCGTGACGGCCGCGCGCGAGGACGCGAGCGTGGCCTGGTGGATGTCGGTGAGGTCGCCGGTGACGGCCTTCAGCGCGAGCGTCTTCGACTCGGCCTGCAGCGCCTGGGCCCCGTCGACGGCGCCGAGCACGCCCGCGAAGGCCGCGCCGCCGGTGCCGGCGACCCCGCCCGTGCGGCTCGCGTCGGGCTCGAGGTAGCCGCTCTGCGCCACCGCCTGCACGCCGGCCTGCACGCCGTTCACTCCGGGGATGGGCATCAGCTGCGTCCGATCTGCAGGGCCGACATGTAGGTCTCGCGGGCGCGGTCGACGACGGCCGCGTTCGCCTGGTAGCCGCGCTGCGCCATGATCAGCGAGCCCATCTGGCTGGAGAGGTCGATGTCCGGGTACCGCACGTAGCCCTCCGCGTCGGCGAGCGGGTGGTCCGGCTCGTAGACCATGCGGCCCTCGGCGTCGCCGTACGCGGCGCCCTGCACGTACACGCCCGAGGTGCCCTCGCCGGCCTGGGCGATGACGTAGCGCGCCTGGAAGGCGTCGCCGTTCGTGGGCGTCGCCGTGTTGATGTTGGCGAGGTTGTCCGAGACCGCGTCGAGCCACTTGCGGTGCACGGTCAGAGCGGAGCCGGCGATGCCGATCGCGTCGAAGGTCATGGGGTCCTCCGGGTCATCCGTTGGTGCGCATCGCGGTGCGCAGGGAGGTGAACTGGCCGTTCGCGGCCTGCGCCGCGAACTGGTACCGCAGCACGGTGTCGATGTTCGACAGCGTCTCGGTGTCGAGGTTGACGTTGTTGCCGTTGAGCTTCGTCGGCTCCAGCGAGTTCTGGGTGGTCGCGCGCACGCGGCCGTCGCCGGCCTCGATGGAGGCGGCCAGGGCGTCCTCGAACTGGACGCGCTTGGCCGTGTAGAACGGCGTGTTCACGTTCGCGATGTTGTTCGCGATCGCCCGTTGGCGCTCGGCGAGGCCGTCGAGCGCGCTCGCGAGGGCGAGCGAGGAGACGGATTCGAGCACGATCCTCCCAGGGTGCGTGGTGGGGGGCCGATCCCTGGCCTCGTCTCGAGCGATCCGTGCTCGAAGGTCACTCTCGGTCGCGGGTGCCGCCGCCGTTAGCTGCGGTGCCGCTCGGGTGCGCCGGGCCGTTCAGGCGGTGGCGTCGAGGTAGGCGGGGCGCGGGGCGGAGGATGCCGCGGCTCCCGCCGCACCGAGCCGGGCGAGCTCGGCGGCGGTCTCGTCGCGGTCGCGGCGCAGCTCGGCGGCCCGCGCGTCGATCCGTTCGCGCACGGCGGCCGCGCGGGAGGCGAGCTCGGCGGGCAGGGGATCGAGCCCGGCGGGTTCGGGTAGCGCGACCGGGCCATCCGCCGCGAGCGCCAGCTCCAGTTCGTCGAGCCATCGGGCCCAGCCCACCGGTGGCTCCGAGGCGGCCGCCCCCAACGCGGCCGTCTCCGAGTCCTCCGCTCCAGAGCCGGTCGGCTCAGCCGACACGGGCGACCCCGCCGACCGGCGCGGCGACCGGCATCGCGGCGGCCTCGTGCCACGCCTGGCGCAGCGGCTCGAGCCGCGCCTGGCACTCGCGGGTGAGCTCCACGTCGCGGGAAATGTTCGCCCGCACGAGCGACTGGTACACGTAGTCGTAGATCGCCATGAGCCGGCTCGCGCCGTCCCAGACGCGCACGTCGAGGGTGCGCTGCAGCTCGCTCACGATGTCCTGGGCGTGCAGCAACTGCGCGCTCGCCTCGCCCCACTGCTCGGCGAGCTGGGCCTGCTCGGCACGGTCCAGGTCGAGCAGCAGGCGGTCGTAGAGCATGGTGAGCAGCTGCGCCGGGCTCGCCGAGAGGATGGCGGTGCGCTGGTAGTCGTTCAGCCGATCGGTCATGCCGACTCCTTCCGGGCGGGGATCACTTGTTCGAGCTCGACCACGTCGGCAGGTTCGCGAGCTGCGAGGCGAGGTAGTCGGACTGCTTGTTCATGCTGCTGAGGGCGACTTCGAGCGCCGAATAGGTGCGCTTCAGGGTCGCCTCGCGCTGTTCGAGCCGCCGCGTCCAGGACTCGATCTGCTTGTCCATGTCGGCGATCGTCGTCTGGCGCCCCTGGATCTGCTTGGTGAGCAGGCCGTCGAAGCGATCGGAGTACCGGTCGGTGACCTCCTCGATGCGGGTCGCGACGGTGGCGAAGGCCGAGCGCACCGCGGCCGGGTTCGTCTCGAGCGCCTTCTGGAACTTCTCGGCGTCGAACTCGAGCTCGCCGTCCTTCGAGACGCTGATGCCGAAGGGGGCGATCGAGTTGCCGGCGACCGGGCCCTGGATGGCCGAGACGAGCGCCTGGCGGAGCGTGCGGATGTTCGAGTCGCTCGTGAAGCTGCCGACGACCGTGATGGGGTTGCCCGAGGCATCCGTCGACTTCGTGCTCGCGGACTTCGCGTCGATGAAGGCGAGCAGGTCCTTGATCTTGTCGAGGAACGCCTGCGCCGCCGTGGCCGACTCCTTCGTGTTCGGCGCGATGTCGATCGTGACCGGGGTCGAGGTGACCTTCGAGATCGTGACGTCGACGCCCGGGAGCAGGTCGGTGAAGGTGTTCGAGGCGCTCGTCAGCTGCTGTTCGGCCGCGGTGCCGGCGAAGAGGGTGACCTGGGCGTCGGCGCCCTGGCGCAGCAGCGCCGCGCCGGGCTGATCGGTGAGCTCGGTCGCGGTGCCGGCGTCGACATCCGCCTCGCTGCCGATGAAGACGCGGAAGGATGCCGCGGCGCCGGTCTCGGCCGAGGCGAGCTGGAGTCGCGAGAGGGCCGCACCGCCGGCGTCGGTGCCGGCCTGGATGCGGGTGGCGCGGATGCCGAGCTCCGCGTTGTTCACGGCGCGGGCGACGTCTTCGATGGAGCTGCTGCTCGCGACGAGCTGCGTGCGGGTGCCGTCGGGGCGCACGATGGTGAGCACGGGCGGAACGCCCGGCAGGCTCGGCATCGCGGCGGAGACCATGACGTGCGCGCTCGCGACGCGGGTCACGGTGAGGTCGATACCGCCGGCGGAGGCGCCGGGGCGGGTCGCGACCGAGACGGAGGGGTCGGACGCGGAGGTCGTGAACTTCGACAGCGCCTCGGGCTTCGCCGCGCCCTGGGCGAGCTCCATGAGGGAGGCGAGGCGCGCGTTCAGCGAGAGCAGGTCGGTGACGACGGAGGAGGCTTTCGCTTTGTTCTGCACGAGGAGCGCGCGCGGCGCGGCCTCGGCGGCCATGAGCTTCGCGATGAGCTCGGTCGTGTTGAGGCCGCTCACGAGGCCGTCGAGGGAGATCCCCATGCGTTGCTCCTTGCGGTCGTGGTGCGGTGGAACGGGACGAACCCGGCGGTGACGGGGCGGAGTGCAGCGCCTCGGTCACCGCCGGGTTCGGTCAGGTGATCCCTGCGGCTTAGCCGAGGAGCTTCAGCACGCCCTGGTTGGCCTGGTTGGCCTGGGCGAGCATCGCGGTACCGGCCTGCGAGAGGATGCTGGCGCGGGTGTAGCTGACCATCTCGGCCGCCATGTCCGTGTCGCGGATGCGCGACTCGGCCGCCGAGAGGTTCTCGGCCGAGACGTTCAGCGTGCGGATGGTCGACTCGAAGCGGTTCTGCTGCGCACCGAGGTCGGCGCGAGCGGTCGAGATCGCCGTGATGGCGGTGTCGATCGAGGTCAGCGTGGTGTTCGCGGTCGCGTTGCTGGTGACGACGAAGCCCGCACCGGCGGCGGTGCCGTCGGCCGAGGCCAGCGTGCCGACCGCGGTGCCCACGTTGGCGAGGTTCACCGCGATCGTGTCGTTCGCGGTGTCGCCGGCGCCCACCTGGAAGTTCAGCGAGCCGCCCTTGAGCAGGTCGATCCCGTTGAAGTTCACGCCCTCCGAGACGCGGTGGAGCTCGAGGCTCAGCGCGTCGGCTTCCTTCTGGATCGCGGCGCGCGACTCGGCGTTGTTCGAGTCGGAGGCGCCCTGCACCGCGAGGTCGCGCATGCGGTGGAGGATGTTGTGGACCTCGGTCAGCGCACCTTCCGCCGTCTGGATGACGGAGATGCCGTCCTGCGCGTTGCGCGCCGCGACCTTGGTGCCGGAGATCTGCGAGCGCAGGCCCTCCGAGATCGCGAGGCCCGCGGCGTCGTCGGCAGCACGGTTGATGCGCAGACCGCTCGAGAGCTTCTCGAGCGACTTCGACAGCTCGTTCTGCGTGTTGGTCAGGTTGCGGTGCGCGTTGAACGCCGCAACGTTGGTGTTGATCTGCATACCCATGGTGTGATCTCTTCCTTGATCGGTCGCGGTCCATCCGTGGACCGTCGAGAGCCACTCTCGGTCGCGGCATCCGGCTCCGTTAGGACACCTACCTCGCGCGGGGCGTGCACCCGCACCGGGTAGGCTTCGGGATGCCACGTGTTCGCGCGTGTCGGCCGGAATTCCAGGGCCGCGCACGAGCGCCGGACCGCATTCGCGCAGAGAAGGATCCCAATGACGACCCAGCCGCCCGTCCCGCCTCAGCTCCCGCCGCAGATCGTGGTGGCCGCCGCCCCGCCGCCCCCGCCCCGTGGGCTCAGCATCACCTCGATGGTGCTGGCGCTCGTCTCGATCGTCTTCGGCTTCACCTTCCTCCTCCCGCTGCTGTCGCTCATCCTGGGAGTGGTCGGGGTGAAGAAGGAGCCGGCAGGTCGGGGCATGGCGATCACGGGCATCGTGATCAGCGGGCTCATCCTGCTCGTCTGGGTCGCCGTCGCCGCCGTGATCATCGTGATCGCCGTCGCGGCCGCCGCGAGCGCCGGCGCCTCGCAGACGCTCTAGTCGGACGAGCCGCACCGGCGCGACCTACGTTCGGAGAGCGCGAGCGACGTCAGTATTTGCGGGTCGCCGGGCCTCCGCACCCGCGAATACTGACGGCATGCGGCTCGGCGGCAGGCGCCGGGGCGCAGGGAGGGTCGCCTGAGCCGGGCCGGGGGGAGCCCGGCTCAGGCGAGCGTGGTGCTGCGTCGCCCGCTGAGGGCGCCGCCGAGGTCGTCGAGGTACTTCTTCGCCCGGGTCGTGCTCGGGGCGGGCACCTGCAACGGCAGTTCGGTCTCGTCGGCGAGGTAGCCCGCCGCGCCGAGGCGCAGGAGGCGCAGGCCCTCGCTGCGCTGCTGTGAGACCGCGGAGTGGGTGACGCCGAGCTCCTCGGCGAGCTCGGTGACCGCGCGGTCGTGGAAGTAGATCTCCTCGATCACGTAGCGCAGACGCTCGGGCAGCGCCGAGACGGCGGCGTGCGCGAACTCGATCCGCTCGCGCACGACGAGCTCCGCCTCCGGCAGCATGACCTCGGATGCCTCGTCGCCGACGAAGGTCTCGTCGTAGGGGCCGACCCGGCGGGACGCCAGGCCCTCGTACTCGGAGGCGGTGGCGCGGTCGACGCCCAGCGCCGAGGCGAGCTCGCCCGTCGAGGGGCGGCGGCCGAGTGCGGCGGTCAGCTGCTCCTGCACGGCGACCGTCTCCTTGATGGTCTGGCGGGTGCTGCGCTTCGCCCAGTCGGTGGCGCGCATCTCGTCGCGGATGCCGCCGAGGATGCGCTCCCGCGCGTAGGCGCCGAACGGCACCCCGCGCTCGGCGTCGTACGCGTCGACCGCCTTGACGAGGGCGACGGCGCCGGCCTGCGCGAGATCGTCGCGGGAGAGATGGGTGGCGCTCGCGATCACCTTCGACACCAGGAAGCCCACGAGCGGCAGGTGCTCGACGATCATCCGATCGCGTTCGTCGGTCTTCACCGGGGGTCCCTCACTCTCAGTGCCGGGCCATCGCGCTCCCGCGACGGTCACCCGGCGCTCAGTACATGCGCGGCGGACCTCCGACGGCCCCCGGACGCGGGGGCGGCGCATTCCCGCTGCGGGATCCGTGAATCGCTTCGACGGATGCCTCGCCGGGATCCGGTGGAGTCCGCGCCGTGCGGCGGGCGAGACGGCCGGATCCGCGGGGGGAGTGGATCGCCCGCGACCACCGAGTCGGATCCGGGGGATTCGCGGGGGCTCCGGGTGATTCGGCGCCGCGCACGATGGGCGCGTGGAACACCTCGACCGCCCGGCCCGGACTGCGCAGCACGCCGCGACCCCCCGCGACTGGACCGTCGACCTCGCGAGCGAGGACCCGCACGAGGCGCGTCGCGCCGCCGCCGAGCTCCTCGACGAGACCGTTCGCGCCGTCCGCGGACTGCGCGCCCGCATGGGCCTCGGCGACGCCGACGTGCAGGACGCCATCGGCGAGACCCTGTTGGAGCTCGCGAAACGGCTCGAGGCGGGCCATCCGGTGCCCGGCGCGATCGTGCAGCGCGTGGCGACCACCGTGTGCTCCCGTTTCGTGAACGGCCCGGTCCGGCACGAGACGGCGAAGGCGCTGCGCATCCTGAAGGAACGCGTGGCGACGGAAGAGGCCCTCCTCGGCCGGGCGCTCTCGAGCCGCGCGGTCGCCGCGCTCGCCGAAGAGGTGCGTCTCGGCCCGGACTTCAATCCCCGGCATCGCCCTGTCGAGCGCTTCCACCTCGTCGAGGGGTTCTCGAAGCCGCTCTCGATCGATCGCTACGACGCCGACGTCGTCGACGTGCTGCTCTCGCGGGCGATCGACGCGCGGGCCTCGGTCGACGTCACCGCGGATGCCGCGGTCGCGGGTCTCGCGGGCGCCACGGCCGGCGGGGCGTGCGACCGCCTGCTCGACCGGCTCGAACGCGGGCGGGTGACCCGCCGTGAGGCGAAGCTCGAGCTGTGGGGCGCCGTCGCCGCCGACGAGGAGCTGCCGCGGCCGACCCGGGGGCGGCTCGACCGTCGGCTCGCCGCCGACCTGCAGGCATACGTCGAGGGGCTGCCGGAAGGGGTCGTGACGGCCTGCCGGGATCAGCTCGACGGGCGGGCGACGCGAGCCGTGGTCGCCCTGTTCGCCCCGTTCGCCGAGCTCGACGAATCGCAGCGGGACGCCATCGCCGAGGCGCTCGCCCGTCGCGGCGCCTTCGCGACCCGGATCTGGGCCAGCGCGGTCGCGCAGGCGCAATTGCCGGCGCGCGAGTGGCCGGACGGCCCCGGCCTGCCGCCGGTCGCGGCCATACGTCCGCCGATCCGCATGGTCGCCGGTGCGCGGGCCTAGCCTGCGGCCATGATCATCACCCCTCCCCCGGCGGAGACCGCGACCGGCACGGTCGCCGAGCTCTATGACGACGACCTGCGAGCCGACGGGCTGGTCTACGCCCACACCGCGGCGATGGCGACGAACCCCGAGGCGTACCGGGCGTTCGAGGAGCTGGTCCGCGCGGTCGTGCCGTCGATCGGCGTCCGCCTGTACGAGGCCGCCACGCTCGGCGCCGCCCGCGCCATCGGCTCCGAGCACTGCCTGCTCGCGCACGGGCGCAAGGCGCTCCGTGCCGGGCTCGTCGACGAGACCGGGCTCGCGGCCTTCGCCGCCGGCGACGACTCGGCGCTCCGAGCCGACGAGCAGCTCGTCGTCCGCTATGCCGAACGTCTCTCGCGCGACCCCGAGTCGATGACCGATGCGGACACGCAGGAACTGCGCGACGCCGGCTTCAGCGACCGGCAGATCGTCGATCTCACGCTCGCCGCGGCCGCCCGCAACTACTTCAGCCGGGCGCTGCTCGCCCTCGCGGTGCCGGTCGACGAGGTGCCCGGGCTCGCCCCGGAGCTGGCCACGGCGCTGCGCAGGCGCTGAGCGCTGCGCGCTGGGCGCTGAGCGCTGGGCGCTGCGCGCGAGCGAAGCCGGGCGGCCGCCCCGAGGGACCGGGCGGCCGCCCGGGTCCGCCTGCCTCCGGAACCCGAACCGGGGGCCGGCAGACGGCACCCGCCGACCGGTTCACCGGTCGGGACCCGTCACGGCCGGAGGTCGGGCGCATGCCCCACGGCTGGAGTGTAGCTCTGGGGATACCACTCGGCAAGGGGTGGGTGCCACGGGGGTCGCCGCAGGGATCGGCGACCCCCGTGGCCCTCGCCGCCGACGCAACCCGATGGCGGCGGCGAGGGGGATCCCGGTGGCAGCGTAGTCGGCGCCGGGGTCCGCGGGTCGACTTTCGTCGATATCGACGAAGCTTGGCTGGACGAGGCGCATACGGGATGCCACGACCTCCAATCCGTGACCATCGCTCGACTCTCCGGCGGCCGGATCGCCAATCCGCCGCGCAGGCTTCACCGGCGGTGGCGCGGTGTGATTCAGTGGTCCTATGCGTGCACTCCTCCCCCGACCGTGTCCTCTCGCCCGCGACCATGCGACGCACCCGTGCCCGGTGCGCGTCGGTGCGTGAGTCGATCGACTGGTACGACCCCGGACGTGTGCCCGACGACGCCGTCGCGAAGCTGCACGCGCACTTCCGCGCGCGCCGGCCGGTCGGCGTGGTGGGGCAGGGCGAGCTGCAGCGGTCGTTCTACGCGCGGCTGACGATCACCTCGGCGGCCGTCTTCGACGGCGAGGCCGAGGGGGTCGAGCCGTGGGGCGTGCTCGAGAGCGCCGAGTACGGTGCCGTGCTCGTGCCCGCCGAGCTCGCCGCCGCGACGACGCTGCCCGAGCTGCCGCCCGCCCTGCACCGCCTCGCGTCGCGCGTCGGGCCGGTTACTCGCCGTCTGGAGCAGGCGAAGCGGGCGACCGACGAGCGGCCCGCCGTGCAGCGGTTCCGCGAGCGGTTCATCGCGGCCGCCGTCGCCCACGCCGAACTGCACCGCAGGCTCGAGGAGTGGCAGCCGCGGCCCGAGCGGGAGCGCGCCGCCGGCTGAGCCGGGGTCCGGTGCTCTGCGGCCCCGCTGCCGCGGCCGGGGCTAGGCGTCGATGTCGTCGAGGCGGTCGATGACCACCTCGAGGAGGCGGGCGAGCTCGCCCCGCTCCTGATCGCTGAGGTCCTGCAGCACGTCGGACTCGACGACGTCGGAGCCGCGGATGGCGAGGCTGAACAGCTGCCATCCCTCCTCGGTGAGGCTCACGAAGACGCGCGTGCGGTTCGTGTCGTCGGGGGTGCGTTCGATGAGGCCGCGCCCGGCGAGCTTGTCGAGGCGGTGGGTCATCGACGAGGGGGCGACGTTCGTGAGATCGGCGAGCTGGCTCGGGGTGAGCGGTTCGCCGGCCTTCGCGAGCGAGGTGACGACGGCCCACTCGCCGGCCGTCATGTCGAGATCCGCGAGCTGGCGGACGTACCACTGGTCGAGCTTCTTCGTGAGGCTCTGCACGGCCGTGATGACGCGCTGCACGGACTCCTCGCCGCCGGCGGCGACGTAGGTGGCGACGGCTCTGCGGTGCAGCTCCGGCGCGCTCGGGATGCGTCTGGCCATCTGGGAATTCTCGCACGGCTCGTTCGGTTGCTAATATTTCGACATCGAATAGTTCGTATTCGAAGCGCGCGGATGCCTCGGCCCGGTGCGGCGCCGGGGGAGCCCGCCGCGAGCACCATCCGAACCTGAGACTCCGAAAGGGGGCGCGACCCCGTGCGCGCGAAACTGCTGATCTTCGCCTCTGCCATCGGCATGCTCGGCTGGGGGGCCGTGCTCCCCTACCAGTACGCCTACGCCGCCGATACGCGCGGCTGGGGCGCGCTCGTGGCCGCCGGGGCATCCTCCCTCTTCTCCATCGGCGCCCTCGTCGCGGCCCCCATCGCCGGACGCCTGAGCGACCGCTTCAACCCCGTGCTCGTCGCCGTGATCGCGCAGCTCATCGGCGCCGCCGGCGTCGGCGCGCTCGCCTTCGTCGACAGCCCGGGATTCTTCCTCGCGGGCATGCTCGTCTTCGGGCTCGGCCTCGCCGCGGCGGTACCGGCGAAGCAGGTGCTCGCGCTGCAGTGGTCGACGAGCGACGACCGGCGCAGGGTGTTCGCGTACAAGTTCACGGGCGAGTCGCTCGGCATGGCGGCGGGTGCGTTCCTCGCCGGCCAGATCGTCGACCTCGGCCGCCCCGACGGGCTCGACGTCGGCTTCGCGATGGCGGCGGCGGGCTTCGTGCTCTCCTCGGCGATCATCGCGCTCGCCGGGCGCGGCGCGGTCGTGCCGAGCGAGTTCGCGGTCGCGGCGGTCGCCGACGGCCGCCCGGTCACCGGAACGGTCGGCGCGATCGAGGCCGCCACCGGCGCGATCGCCGCCGTCGACGTGCGCGCGGCGGAGCGCGACCGGAGCGTGGTCCGGGCCATCCTGCGCACGCCCGCGCTGCGGTGGACCGCGATCGTCACCGTGACGCTCGCGCTCGGCTTCTACGCGCAGTTCGAGTCCGGACTGCCCGCCTACGGGCTCACGGTGCTCGGCGTCGACGCCTCGGCGATCGGCATCGCCGCCGCCGTCAACTGCATCGTGATCGTCGCGCTGCAGGTGCTCGTCGTGAAGCTCACCGCCAAGCGGAGCGCGCCGTCGCTGCTCATGGTCGTCGGCATGATCTGGGTGGTGTCCTGGCTCGCGCTCTCGGCCGCGCAGTTCGCGCCGGGCATCGCGACCGCGCTGTTCGTGACGACGTACGGCGTCTTCGCGATCGGCGAGACGATCTACAGCCCCGTGCTGAACCCGCTCACCGCGCAGCTCGCGCCGAAGGGCATGGTCGGGCAGACGCTCGGCACGATCGGCGCGCTGCAGACGGCGTTCTCGGCGGCCGGTCCGCTCGTGGCGGGCGTGCTGCTCGGCGCCGGGCTCGCCGATGTGTTCCTCGGCATGCACCTCGCCGTGAGCGTCATCGCCGTGTTCGCGGCGTGGCGGGTGAAGCGGGCGATGGAGGCGATGCCGGCGCCCGCGGCGTCCGAACGGGTCGACCCGCCGACCGCGCCGGTGCCGCTGCACTGACGCCCCGCCCGGCCGGCCGGCCGCCCTGATGGCCGCACACAACTCAGGAGCGCCGCGCGGCGAGCCCCGGGCTTCCGGGGCTCGCCGAAACGACGCGCCGCATAACGGGCGGATGTTCCTGAGTTGTGTGGGGGGTGGGAGGGGCGGCTACTCGCCGACGGTGACGAACTCGGCGAGCGGCTTGCGCTGGCGCGGCGCGACCTCGCGCTCGCGGAGCACGTCCGAGAGCCGGTCGACGTCGCCGAGCGCGCCGATCGTGGTGATCGAGACGACCTCGTGGCGCTCGTCGAGGCCGAACGCCTCGTGGATCGCCGCCGCGTCGAAGCCGCCCATCTGGTGCGTATGCAGCCCCTCGTGCTGCGCCTGCACGGTGAGGTGCGCGACGGCCTGGCCGAGGTCGTAGCGGGCCCACGGGCGGGGCCGGCCCTCGTCATCCACCGTCTCGGCGATGTTCACGATGAGGACGGCGGCCGAGTCGGCCCACTCCTTGTTGAAGCCGGCCATGGCGCCGTGCAGCGACGCGAAGGCGGCGGTGCCGCGGCGGGCGACGATGAAGCGCCACGGCTGCGAGTTGTTCGCCGACGGCGCCCAGCGCGCCGCCTCGAGGATGGTGCGGAGCTGCTCGGACTCGACGACGGCCTCCGGGTCGAAGGCGCGCGGGCTCCAGCGCTCGGCGAGCGGATCGATGAGCGGGGCCTCGGTGGCGGCTTTGCGGCTGGTGAGATCGGTGACGAGGGTCATGGTGCGGCTTTCGTGGAGGTGGAGTTCTGCCGGGGCGCCCTTGACCCGTCTATTCGAACGTATCGAGTTTCGAGCCTATTCCGCGCGCGTCAGACGGCGCGCTCGCGAGCGGGCACAATACCCGTATGGATTCCGCAGCCGACGCGCCCGCGCGCGTCCCCGCCAGCGTGCTCGCGATCGACGCCGGGCAGACCGGGGTGAAAGTCCGGCACCGCTCGTCCGCGGGCGTCGTCGAGTGGGCCGAGCCGGGCGTGCGCACCGACCAGCCGTTGCTGCCGCAGCTCGCCGACGCGATCCGGGGCGCCGCCGCGCGCGGGCTCTCGGCCGAGGCCGTGGGCATCGGCACGACCGGCCTGACCTCGCCGGACTTCGACGCCGAGCCGCTCATCGAGGCGGCCGCGCCCCTCGGCACGCGCGAGCTGATCCTCGCGCACGACTCGATCACCGCCTACCTGGGCGCCCTCGACGAGGCGCCCGGCGTCGTCGTCGCGGCCGGCACGGGCGTCGTCACGCTCGCGGTGGGGGAGTCGGCCGTCGCGCGCATCGACGGCTGGGGCAACATCATGGGGGATGCCGGCAGCGGCTACTGGATCGGCCGGGCCGCGTTGGAGGCCGTCATGCGCGCGCACGACGGGCGCGGCGAGGCGACGGCGCTGACCGCGGTGGTGCGCGAGGAGTTCCCCGAGCTCGAGGACGCGTACATCGTGCTGCAGGGCGACGGGGAGCGCATCCGCCGGGTCGCCCGCTACACCCGCGCCGTCGCCGAGCTCGCGGAGACGGACCCGGTCGCCGCCAGCATCCTCGACGCCGCCGCGCGCGAACTCGCCCACGCCGCCGTCACCGGCCTCCGCCGGGTCGGCCAGGATCTCGCCGCCGCGCCGACCGTGCGCGCCGTCGGCGGGGTGTTCGGCTCGACGCGCCTCGCGGACGCCTTCGAGCGCGCGGTGCAGCGCGAGATCCCGGCGGCCGAGGTCGAGATCGGCTCGACCGACCCGCTCGACGGCGCGGCCCGGCTCGTCGCCATGTCGCCCGGCAACCCGCTCCGCGCCCACGTCGCCGCCGCCACCCGCTGAGAGAGCGTGACGAGCGCCGCTCAGCGCGCGGCGAGCTCCTCCCGGATGCCCGCGACGAAGGCGTCGATGTCGGCCTCGGTGGTGTCGAAGGAGCACATCCAGCGCACTTCGCCGCGCGAGGCATCCCAGTCGTAGAAGCGGAAGCCGCGCTCGCGGAGCCGGTCGGCGACGCCCTCGGGGAGCACCGCGAAGACGCCGTTCGACTGCGTCTCCTGCGAGAAGCCGAGGCCCGGCAGCTCGCCCGCCGCGATGCCGGCGTCGAGCGCGTCGCGGAGGCGGCGGGCCATCGCGTTCGAGTGCCGGGCGTTCTCGAGCCACAGCTCGCCCTCGTAGAGGGCGATGAGCTGGGCGGAGACGAAGCGCATCTTCGAGGCGAGTTGCATGTTCAGCTTGCGCAGGTACTTGAGGCCCTCGGATGCCTCGGGGTTCAGCACGACGATGGCTTCCGCGCCGAGGGCGCCGTTCTTGGTGCCGCCGACGCTCAGCACGTCGACGCCCGCGTCGCGGGTGAAGGCGCGCAGCGGAACGCCGAGCGAGGCGCCGGCGTTCGCGAGACGGGCGCCGTCCATGTGCAGTTTCATGCCGAGCGAGTGCGCGTGATCGGCGATCGCCCGCACCTCGTCGACGGTGTACGCGGTGCCGAGCTCGGTGGTCTGCGTGATCGACACGACGAGCGGCTGGGCGCGGTGCTCGTCGCCCCAGCCCCACGCCTCCTGGTCGATGAGCTCGGGGGAGAGCTTGCCGTCCTCGGCGAGCACGGTGAGCAGCTTCATGCCGCCGACGCGCTCGGGCGCCCCGCCCTCGTCGGAGTTGATGTGCGCGGTCTTCGCGCTGATGACGGCGCCCCAGCGCGGCAGCATCGACTGCAGGGCGGTGACGTTCGCGCCGGTGCCGTTGAACACGGGGAACGCCTCGACGCCCTCGCCGAAGTGCCCGGCGAAGACCTCCTGCAGGCGCTCGGTGTAGGCGTCCTCGCCGTAGGCGACCTGGTGGCCATCGTTCGCGGCCTGGATGGCGGCGAGCACGGCGGGGTGCACGCCCGAGTAGTTGTCGCTGGCGAAGCCGCGGAACGTCGTGTCGTGGAGCTGCGAAGTCACCGAACCATCCTGCCACCCGCTCCCTGGCAGCGTCTCGCCGGGTCGCGCACGGAACGCGCGCCGCGCGCCCCGGCGACGCACGGATGCCGCGCCCGCTGGTTCGCTGAGCCCGGCGAAGCGCGCTGGCTGGTTCGCTGAGCCCGTCGAAGCGCCCGCCCTGGTTCGGCGGCTCAGGCCTCGAGTTGCCCGACTTTCATGAAAGTCGGGCAACTCGGATCTCGTGGACCTCGGTGCACGCCCACGACGGCGGCGATCAGTTCGTCGTAGGAGACCCCGGCGGCGGCGAACATCCGCGGCACCTGCGAGTGCGCCGTCATGCCCGGGATCGTGTTGATCTCGTTCAGCACGAGGCGTCCGTCGGGCACGACGAAGAAATCGAAGCGCGCGATCGCGTCGCAGCCCAGCAGCTCGAAGAGACTGCGCGCGGACTCCTGCAGCCGTCGCGCGACGGCGTCGTCCATCGCCGCCGGCACCGTGAACCGTGCGGAGCCGTCGTACTTGGTGGCCGAGTCGAAGACGCCCTCGCCGTGGATCTCGAGCGGCGGCGGCAGGAGCAGCCCGCCGTCCGCCGCGCGGACCACGGCGACGTCGATCTCGCGGCCCACGACCGGCTGCTCGACGAGTACGCGCTCGCCGAAGCGGCGAGCCTCGGCGATCGCCTCGACGAGCTCGGCCGCGGTGCTCGCGAGCCGAACGCCGTGGCTCGACCCGGCGGTCGCCGGCTTCACGATGACGGGGCGGACGAACGGGATGCCGGCGTCGAGCTCGCCCGCCCCGTAGCACCGGCCCGGCGCGACGTCGACGCCGTGCGCGGCGGCGACGAGTTTCGTGAGCTCCTTGTCCATGGTCAGGGCGCTCGCCGTCAGCGGCGAGCCGATCAGCCGGATGCCGGCGAGCGCGGCGAGTGCGGCGAGTGCGCCGTCCTCGCCCGGGGCGCCGTGGATCATCGGGTACAGGGCGTCGACCTCGCTCAGCAATTCGATCGCGGCGGCGAGCCCGGCGCCCTGGCTCGGCCCGAGGGGGCGGCCGCGGGTGCTCCAGCGGCCGTCGCGCTCGATGCGGAGCCGAACCACGGCGATGCCGAGCCGGGCGAGCGCGGCCTCGACGGCGGCGGCGCTCGCGACGCTCACGTCGTGCTCGGCGCTGGTGCCGCCGGAGACGACGGCGATGCGGCGAACGGGCTCTTTCCTGGTGAGCGGTCGTGACATGGCGGCCTCCTTCTCCGTCGAGTCCAGCCGCCCGGATGTTGCGCGGGCGTATCGGAATCCGCAGACGGCGGTGCAACACGGCCGGCGCTGGACTGGCCGCATGGCCCCACCCGCATCCGAGCTCCTCGTGCACCACGACGCGATCCGTGCGAACGTCGCGCACTTCGCCGCGCTCACCGGTGGCCGCCTGCTCGCGGTCGTCAAGGCCGACGCGTTCGGCCACGGTCACGCGGAGGTGGCGCGGCTCGCGCTCGAGGCGGGCGCGGGATGGCTCGGCGCCGCCTCCATCGATGAGGCGCTCGCACTGCGGAGCGCGGGCCTCGCTGCGCCCGTGCTGAGCTGGCTGAACCCGCCCGGCGCGGACTTCGCGGGTGCCGTCGCGGCCGGGGTCGATCTCGCGGTCCCGAGCCCCGTGGTGCTCGGCGAGGTCAGTCGGGCGGCGGTGCAGGCCGGCCGGCGGGCCCGGGTGCACCTGCACCTCGATGTCGGGATGGCCCGCGACGGCTGCCCGCGCGAGGGGTGGTCGGCCCTCTGCGAGCTGGCGCGCGAGCTGCAGCGGCAGGGGGCGATCCAGGTGGTCGGCGTCATGGGGCACCTGTCCTGCGCGGACGTGGCGGGGCATCCGCAGACGCGCATCGAGCGGCAGCGCTTCGTGAACGCGGTGCTCGCAGCGCGGCGCCGAGGGCTCCGGCCCGGGGTGCTGCACCTCGCGGCGACCGCGGCGACGGTCACCGGCGAGGCCAGCGGCCTCGGGTTGCATCGGATCGGCGCCGGGCTCTACGGCATCGATCCCTCGGGCACCTCGACCGCGTTGCGACCGGCGCTGTCGTTGACCACGCGGGTGGCCGGCTCGCGCGAGGTCGACGCCGGAACGGGCGTCGGCTACGGGCTCGACCACGTCGCGCCCGCCCGCACGAACCTCGCCCTCCTGCCGCTGGGGTACGCCGACGGCCTGCCGCGCGCCGCCTCGGGGCGGGCGGAGGTGCTCGTGCGGGGGCGCCGCAGGCCCCTCGTCGGACGGTTCTCGATGGACATGATCGTGGTCGACACGGGCGCCGATCGGATCCGCCCGGGCGAGCGGGTGACCGTGTTCGGGCCGGGCGCGGACGGGGAGCCGACGGTCGCCGAGTGGGCGCGCTGGGCCGGCACGATCCCGCACGAGATCGTCGCGCGGATCGGCTCGAGAGTCGCCCGCGTCAGCCGCGCGAGTCGCTAAGCGCTCGCCGCCGGGGCATCCACGTTGGCGACGTCGTCGACGGTCTGCAGCCAGTCGCCGTACTCCGCGACCCAGCGCTCGATCAGCCCGGCGGCGTAGTGGCTGGGGTCCCAGCCCGCGTAGAGCGACATCCGCACCTGACGGCCGTCGCGCATGACGCGCACCGGGTGCAGCCCGAACACGGCCTCGTTCGTGAGCACGGCCGCGCCGCGGCCGGCCGCGGCGAGCCCCTGCGCCATGAACGAGGAGCTGAGCTCGGTGGCGTCCGGCAGCGGGAGGCCCGACTCCGCGAGCGCGTCGTCGAAGACCATCCGGGCCTGGTTCGTGCGGTCCATCAGGATCAGCGGATGGCGCACGAGCTCGGCGACCTCGACGTCGGGCCGGCCGTGCAGCGGATGCCCCGGGGCGACCTGTGCGGTGATGCCGATGGGGGAGAGCCGGTGCCCGGCCCAGTCGGCGGGCGGCGGCACCGTCGAGACGCCGAAGTCCGCGCCGAGGGCGACGGTGCGTTCGAACACGAGGCTCGGCTCGCACTCGATCGCGTCGATGACGGGATGCCTCGCGCCGTGCGCCGCGGCGAAGGGCGCCAGTGTGCGCAGGATCGTGGCGAACGGCGCGACGGCGACGAGCCGGGTCTCGAGCGGGCGCTCGACGCCGACCGCGTTGCGGGCCATCTGCTCGCGGCGGACGAGGTCGCGCCCCACTTCGATGAAGCGCCGCCCGGCCTGGGTGAGCCGGAGTGCGCCGTGGCCGCGCTCGAAGAGCTCGACGCCGAGCTCCTGCTCGAGCGCGCGCAGCTGCCGGGACACCGCGGGCTGCGAGATCCGCACCTGGCGGGCGCCCTCCGTGATCGAGCCCGCCTCGGCGACCGCCAGGAAGTACTTCACGACGCGGAGTTCCATCGATGCCTCCAAGGCATGCCATCTGGCTGATTGGGATGTCGAAAGCATGCCACGAGGCGTCGCTGCGTGTGGAGGACGAGCGCGGCCGTCGATACGGACTGGTACATTTCTTCATGCAAGGCCCTATGCGATCTCCGTGGTCGCTCGGAGGGTCTTGCACCCCGCGAACCCCTGGTCTCGGCCGGGGGTTCTTGCGTTGGCGCACCTCGCTCAGCCGAGCCAGTAGACCCCGTCGTCACTGTCCTCGGGCCAGTGCGCGCGCGCCTGCAGGTATGCGCGGATGGCTGCCGGACTCGTAGCATGCTGCGTCGTCCAGATCTCGGGGTGGCCCTGCCGGTGGCGGTGGTAGGCGCCATACGCCAGCAGGTCGGCGGCCTGAATCAACTGGCTGTAGCGGCTGTCCTGCATCATGGGGTCCTCGAGGATGCGCCGCGAGCGGAGGTCGAGGGCGCGGTGCGCCGCGCGGTACGGTGCCGCCGATCGGAGGGCGCGTTCCCAGATGTGCTGACGCTGCGCGGCATCCAGCTCGGGTGATTCGTCGGTTCCCTGCTGCCCGTCGTAGAAGACGAGAACGTGAGTGCGCCGTGCCTCCGCCCAGTCCTCGAGGCGCGCGACGAAATGCGCGTAGAGGGTGGCGGGCGAGCGATCCGTCGAGCCGACGGTGAAGACCGTGAAGTCACTGCGCTTGCTGAGATGGCTGAGCATGATCCGACCGGTCGCTGCGCGCTGCGCCGCGCCGAAGCGGCGGTGTCGGCGGCCGACTCGCAGTACCTCCCTCGACCTTTGTACAGCTCGTTCGCGTGCAGTTCGCGGAGCTTCGGAACCCCGAATGCCCGGTGGATCTCCCGCCTCCCCGAAAGCCAGGCATCGAGCACCGACGTCCATTGGGTGTCCTCGACGATCAGTGCGGTGAGGGTCGTGCCGCGCCTCGAATCACCGGAGTCGTCTACGTAGCAGAGATGCATGCTGAAGGCAGCCGCTCACGCGAGCGTCTGGTGTGGTCCGGCATGCCCGTCAATGCGCGAGCGGGTCATGGTTGGACCGTAGCGACCGGCCTGCTCTCGAGACGCCGCTCATCCACAAGCGATGCCTCCAAGGCATGAAATCAGTGCAGATTCGGTATTCGACAGCATGGCACGGCCGCGCGCAGAATGGGGCGACCCCGGGACATCCACCTCGTCAGCACCCATCCCCCGCAACGGAGCACCCATGGCACAGACCGAGACGCGCCCCAGCGCCCGCACCTCCCCCGAGCGGCAGGGCCGCACCGCCCGCATCGCCGCCTTCCTCGGCACGACCGTCGAGTGGTACGACTTCTACATCTACGGCACCGCCGCCGCCCTCGCCTTCGGGCCCGTGTTCTTCCCGAACGTGGATGCCTCGACCGCCATCCTCGCCTCCTTCGCCACCTTCTGGGCCGGCTTCCTCGCCCGCCCGATCGGCGGCATGGTCTTCGGCCACCTCGGCGACAAGTTCGGCCGCAAGAACACCCTCGTCGCCACCCTGCTGATCATGGGCGTCGCGACGTTCTGCATCGGCATCCTCCCCGGCTACGCGACCATCGGCGTGGCCGCGCCCGTGCTGCTCACCCTGCTGCGCGCCCTGCAGGGCTTCGCCGTCGGCGGCGAATGGGGCGGCGCCGTGCTGCTCGCCGCCGAGTCGGGGCCGAAGTCGAAGGCCGTGCGCGGCGGCATGTTCGTGCAGCAGGGCTCGCCCGCGGGCAACATCCTCGCGACGACCGCCTTCGCCCTCGCCGCGTTCCTGCCCGACGAGGCGTTCCTCGCGTGGGGCTGGCGGATGCCGTTCCTGCTGTCCGCGCTGCTCGTCGTCATCGGCCTCGTCATCCGCCTCCGCCTCGAGGAGCCCGAGGAGTTCGCCCAGACGAAGGCCGCCGCCGAGACCGTGAAGGTGCCCCTCTTCGAGCTGCTGAAGCACCACTGGAAGACCGTCGTCGCCGCCGTCTTCGCGAGCGGCCTCGGCATCGGCATGGCGTACTTCGTCAGCACCTTCATGCTCTCCTATGCCACCACCACCCTCGGCGTCGACCGCCAGGTGATGCTGAACATCCTGCTCGTCGGCGCGGTGATCCAGTTCATCTGGCAGCCGATCGGCACCCGCATCGCCGAACGGGTCGGCACGACGAAGTTCATGATCTGGAGTCTCGCCGCGAGCGCCCTGCTCGCCGTGCCGCTGTTCCTCCTCGTCACGACCGGCGAGCCCTGGCTCATCCTGCTCGGCATCGGCATGTCGATGATCGCCGGCACCGGCTACTACGCGGTGCTCGCGGGCTTCCTCGCGCAGGCCTTCCCCGTCGAGGTCCGCTACAGCGGCGTCTCGCTCTCGTACCAGCTCTGCTCGACCCTCATCGGCGGAACGACGCCGCTGCTCGCCCAGCTGTTCCTGAACCTCGGCGGCGGGCACTGGGGCGGCGTGGCCGGGTTCTTCATCGCCCTCATCGTCATCACCGTCGCCGGCGTGCTCGCGCTCGCCGCGATCACCGGATTCTCCGCGGCGCGCGAGCGCGAACTGCGGACCGCGGAGTAAGGAGCCGCACCCCGACATGCGCATCGACACGATCCTCAGCAACGCCCGCATCACCACCCTCGACCCGCACCGCCCGAGCGCGAGCGCCATCGGCATCCTCGGCGGCCGCGTCGTCGGCTTCGACGAGGAGCTGCACGGCGTCACCGCCGACGAGCGGCTCGACCTCGGCGGCGCTCCCGTCGTGCCCGGCTTCAACGACGCCCACCTGCACTTCTCCATGCTCGGCAAGGAGCAGGTGCAGCTCGACCTCGCCTTCGAGCAGGCGCCCACGCTCGACGCGCTCTACGCGCGGGTCGAGGCCTGGGCCGCGGCGAAGCCCGAGGGCGCCTGGATCATCGGCAACGGCTACGACCAGAACAAGATCGGCGCCCACCCCGACCGGGCGGTGCTCGACCGGATCGCCGGCGGCCGCCCCGTGTACCTCGTGCACAACTCCAACCACATGGCCGTCGCGAACACCGAGGCCTTCCGCCGTGCCGGGCACGCCGACCCCGACGCGCTCGAGGCGCCCGCCGGCGGCAGCATGGTGCGCGAGGGCGGCCGGGCGACCGGGCTGCTGCAGGAGCAGGCGATGCAGCTCGTGAACCACGTGCTGAAGCCCGTGCCGCAGGAGGAACTCGTCGCCGCGCTCGCCGCCGCGAGCGAGTGGGCGCTGCGCAACGGCGTCACGAGCGTCACCGAGCCGGGCATCGGCGGCACCCTGATCGGGCACGGCCCCGCCGACGTGCGGGCGTTCCAGCTCGCCCGGGAGCGCGGCCTGCTGCGCACCCGCGTGACGCTCATGCCCTACATCGACGCGATCCACGACCTCGGGCCGATCGGCGACGGGGTCGACGGCTGGGGCGTCGACCTCGGCATCCGCAGCGGGCTCGGCGACGAGTGGCTGCGGATCGGTCCCATCAAGGTCGTCTCCGACGGCTCGCTCATCGGGCGCACCGCGGCGATGTGCTGCGACTATGCGGACACCCCCGGCAACGCCGGCTACCTGCAGTGGCAGGCCGAGGAGATCCGCCGCTTCATCCTGCGCGGCCACGAGAACGGCTGGCAGCTCGCGACGCACGCGATCGGCGACGGTGCGCTCGAGGTCGTGCTCGACGCGTACGAGGAGGCGCAGCGGCGGATGCCCCGGGCCGACGCCCGGCACCGGATCGAGCACGTCGGCGTCGCCTCCGATGAGCAGGTGCGACGGATCGTCGCGGGCGGGCTCGTGCCCGTGCCGCAGGGGCGCTTCGTCTCGGCGCTCGGCGACGGCTTCCTCGCCGCGCTCGGCGAGGACCGCGCCGGGCTCGCGTACCGGATGCGCAGCTTCGTCGACGCGGGGGTCGAACTGCCCGGATCGACGGATGCCCCGGTGGTGCCCGGTGAGCCGCTGATCAGCCTGCACGACATGGTGAACCGCCGCTCGGCCAGCGGGGCGCCGATCGGGCTGCACGAGGCGCTCACCCCGGCGCAGGCGCTGCGGGCGTACACGATCGGTTCGGCGTACGCCGTGCACGAGGAGGCGCGGAAGGGCGCGCTCTCGCGCGGCAAGCTCGCCGACCTCGTGGTGCTCTCGGACGACCCGCTGCAAGTGGCGCCCGAACGCATCCGCGACCTCTCCGTCGGCGCGACGATGGTGGGCGGAGCGTTCGGTTTCGACGCCACCGGGGAGCTCGCTCGGGCGACCGCCGCCTGAACGGGCGGGCGCCCGCGCTGCCCGCCCTGCCCCCGCCCAGTGGAGCCCCCTGCGCCGCGAAGGGGTCGGATTCCGACACCGGTCAGGTGCTGCGACGGCATCCTCGTCGGAATCCGACCCCCTCGGGAGGGAGGCGGAGCCGGGCGCGCGAGCGGTGCGACTTGCCCAACTTTCATGAAAGTTGGGCAAGTCAGAGGGTTAGAGGGTCAGACCGGCCCGCTCCCCCCGCAGGGCCTCGGCGAGCTTCACCCGGGTGCCGGTGCGCAGCAGCGAGTTGCGGTACACGCGGTCGCCGATCGCGAGCGCGCCGAGCGTCGTCGCCACGAGGATCAGCAGCGAGAGCACCGGCTCCCACCACTGGGCCTGCCCGAGGAAGATGCGCACCGGCATCCCCACCGGCGCCGAGAACGGGATGTAGCTCATCACCGTCAGGATCGTCGGGTTGTCGAAGAAGAACACCACCGCGAAGTACGGGATCATCACGAGCATCGTCACCGGCGACGTCACCGAGCCGACGTCCTCGGCGCGCGACACGAGCGCGGCCGACGCCGCGAACAGCGCTGCGAGCATCACGAAGCCGATCGCGAAGAACACCACGAACCAGATCACCGAGGAGCCGAGCACCCCGAGCAGCACCCGCTGCCCCGTCGCGAGCAGCCCGACGAGCGCGAGCACCGCGATCGCGATGATCTGCCCGAACGCGAGCACACTGTTGCCGATCACCTTGCCCGTCAGCAGCTCGCGCGCCGAGACCGTCGACAGCAGGATCTCGATGATCCGGGTCTGCTTCTCCTCGACGACCGACTGCGCGATGGTCGAGCCGAAGGTGATCGCCGACATGAAGAACACGATGCCGAACCCGAAGGCGATGAAGTAGGCCAGCAGCGGATCGACCGTCGCCGGGTCGAGCAGCTCGACGCCGGGCTGCGCCGACAGCGCCTGCACCACCCCGCCCGGTGCGCGATCGAGCCCGATGACCTGCAGGCCGGTCGGGTCGGATGCCTCGGGCACGATGATCGCGTCGACCTCGCCGTCGCGGAGCAGCGCCTCGCCGGCGGCCCGGTCGTCGACCGGCACCGCCTCGAGGGCGGGATTGCCCTCGACCGCCGTCGCAGCCGTGCCGACGACGGCGACCTTCGCCGAGTCGGACTTGCCGCCGAAGATGCCGCCCAGCACGACCGAGGCCAGCACGGCGAGCATCAGAATGCCGGTGGAGATGAGGAACGCCTTGCTGCGCAGGCGCGTCGTGACCTCGCGGCCCGCGATGAGGCCCACCGTTTCCGTGAACTTCGGCGTGTGGAGCTCGGCGGTGCTGCGTGACGTGCTCACTGCACGACCTCCTTGAAGATCTGGGCGAGCGTCGTGTGCTCGCGGGTGAAGCCGGCGACCTCGCCCCGGCGGAGGGCCTCGGCGAGCACGGCGCGGCGCGCGGCATCCGAGTCCGCCTCGAAGCGCGCCCAGCCGCCGTCGAAGTCGGTGACGACGATGCCGGGCAGCTCGCGCACCCAGCCGGCGTCGCCGTCGGTCAGCAGCTCCCAGCGCTCGGAGCCGTGCTCCGCGCGGAGCTCGTCGCCCGAGCCGGCGGCGCGGATGCGACCGCCGGCGATGATGACGAGGTCGTCGCAGATGCGCTCCACGATGTCGAGCTGGTGCGAGGAGAACAGCACGCGTGCGCCCGAATCCGCGGCGTCGGAGAGCACCGACTGCACCGTCTCGACCGCGATGGGGTCGAGGCCCGAGAACGGCTCGTCGAGCACGAGCACCTCGGGGCGGTGCACGAGCGCGGCGGCGATCTGCGCGCGCTGCTGGTTGCCGAGGGAGAGGCTCTCGACGGGGTCGTCGTGCCGTTCGGCGAGGCCGAGCCGGTCGAGCAGCTCCTCGGCGTTGCGGCGCGCCGCGGCCGGCGACCAGCCGTGCAGCCGCGCCAGGTAGACGGTCTGCTCGAGCACCCGCATCTTCGGGTAGAGGCCGCGCTCCTCCGGCATGTAGCCGAAGCTGCGCCGGTCGGCCGTGTCGAGCGGGTGGCCGTCGAGGGTGACCGTGCCGGTGTCGGCGCCGAGCACGCCGAGCACGATCCGCATGGTGGTCGTCTTCCCGGCGCCGTTGCCGCCGACGAAGCCGGTGAGCCGGCCCGGCGCGACGCGGAACGACACGTCGTCGAGGGCGACGCGCTCGCCGAAGCGCTTGCCGAGGTGGTGGAGTTCGAGCATGCTCCCACGCTAGGCACGGCGGATGCCGCGGGCATCCGCCGCACGGCGGGTTCCCCCGGCCGCGCCGCCGCGCGCCTCCCCCCTGCGGGGGAGACCCGCCCGGGAGTCGGCAGGGGCGGTGCCGTTCACCCCGCGGGGGAGACGACCCCGTGCTCGTACGCGTAGACCACGGCGTGCACGCGGTCGCGCAGGCCGAGCTTCATCAGCACCTTCGACACGTGGCTCTTCACCGTCGCCTCGCCGACCCACATGCGTCCGGCGATCTCGGCGTTGGACAGCCCCTCGGCGAGCAGCACGAGCACCTCGCGCTCCCGATCGGTCAGGGTGTCGAGCTCCGGCGGCGCGCTCGGGCGCGCGGGCGGGGCGGATGCCTCGTCGCCGGGGCCCGAGGCGGGAGCGGGCACGGCCGCGCCCGGGGCATCCGCGCCGCCAGCCCCGCCGCCCGCGGCGAGTACGCCGTGCCGGCGCGCCGCCTCGATCACCCGCCGGGTGACGTCGGGCGCGAGCAGCGCCTCGCCGCCGGCGAGCACCTGCACGGCGTCGATGAGCCGCTCCGGGCTGGAGTTCTTCAACAGGAAGCCGCTCGCGCCGGCCTCGAGCGCCGCGAAGAGGTAGTCCTCGCGGTCGAAGGTCGTGAGCACGAGCACGGCGGCGTCGACGCGCGGGTCGGCGGTCAGCCGGCGGGTGGCCTCGAGGCCGTCGACGTTCGGCATCTGCACGTCCATGCAGACGACGTCGGGCGCGAGCTCCAGGGTGCGGGCGACGGCGAGCTCGCCGTCCTCCGCCTCGCCGACGACCTCGATGCCGGGCTCCGAATCGAGGATCGTGCGGAAGCCGGCGCGCACCAGGCTCTGATCGTCCACCACGAGCACGCGGATCATCGGGCGTCTCCGTTCCTCTCGGGCCGCCGCCCGTCGTTCTGCAGCGGGAACGCCGCCCGCACGAGATAGCCGCCGCGCGCCCGCGGCCCGAGCTCGAGCTCCCCGCCCGTGGCCGCGACACGCTCGCGCATGCCGACGAGACCGAGCCCCGAGTCCTGCCCGCCGTCGCCCGCGCTGCGCCGCACGATCCCCGTGTTCGCGACCTCGAGCTCGACGCGCTCAGCCGTCCAGCGGATGCGCACATCGGCGGTCGCCGCAGCCCCGGCGTGCTTGCGCACGTTCGTGAGCGCCTCCTGCGCGACCCGGTACGCGCTCGCCTCGACGAGGGTCGGCGCCTGGCGCGGTTCGCCGACCACCGCGAACGCGGTCGGCAGCCCGGCGGCGTTCGCCTCGGCGGCGAGGGCCTCGATCTGGGCGATGCCGAGCGTGCTGGCGGTGGGCTCCGGCTCGCCGTCGGCGCGCAGCGTGCCGAGCAGGGCGTGCAGCTCGGTCACGGCCTCGCGGGAGCTCGTCTCGATCGCCGAGAGCGCGTCGGCCGCGCCATCCGGGTTCGAGGAGAGCACCCGCCGCGCCGCCCCCGCCTGCACCCCGATCACCGAGACGTGGTGAGCGACCACGTCGTGCAGCTCCCGGGCGATGCGCACGCGCTCGAGGGCGACCGCCTGTCGCCGGGAGCGCTCGCGCTCTGTGGCGAGCTCGGCCGTGCGCTGCTCGAGGGCCGCTCGCTCGCGTGCCGAGCGGTAGTTCGCGTCCCCGAAGTACCAGGCGCCGCCGAAGTACAGCAGATTGGTCAGCACGTTCACGAGGCCGTACGCCAGGTACGGGGAGAAGACGCCGTCACGGCCGAGCTCGGGCGCCACCTCCTGCACCGTCGAGAAGTAGATGAGTGACCAGAGCAGCCAGCTGAACATCGCGAGGACGATCGCGAGCCGCACGACGAACGCGCGCCGGCGGCTGCGCCCCCACGCCCCGACCGTGTAGATCGCGATGAACAGGGCGATGTTGCTGAACAGGGCCTCGCTGACGTACAGCACCGCGCCGGCGACGAACGCGGCGGAGGCGACGACCGCGATGACGTCCGGGAAGCGCCGCCGCAGCGCCAAGGGCAGCGTCATCGCCGCGGCCCAGCTGAGCGAGGCCCACCACGGCCCGTCCTGGTTGTAGCCCGCCGCCCGGTACAGCACGAGGCTCGCCGCGCTCGCCGCGGCGAGCACCAGGGCGAGCAGCAGGTCGTTGCGCAGCTGCCGTCGGGTCGGCCCCTGCCGGACCCACTCCACGCCCTCGAGCACGGGCTGGGTCGGGGGCGGCGGCTGCATCCCTTCACGCTATCGGGGCGGATGCCTCGGGGCATCCGCCGTGCGGGGGAGCCGCGCCCCGGCCCCCATCTCTCTCCTCCCTCCCCCCACCCCCGGTTGGACCCGCTCTGCGGGAGGAGATTGTGCCCGACGGAGGGGCATTAGGCCGGGAATCTCCTCCCCGGCGGCCGAACTCCTCCCGCACGGAGTAGCGAGAGGAGCGAAGGGAGTTCCGGATGTCGGCGGCGGTGAGTACCCTCGCACCGTGGACGAGCAGCGGAGCCCGACCGCCGAGAAGGGCACGGCGCAGATCGCGCCAGCCCCGCCTGCGAACGGCATGCGCACCTTCGCGCAGGTGCTCGTGAACACGATGGTGGCGAACGTCACGACGAGCTTCCTCTGGTTCGCGCTCACCTTCTGGGTCTACCTCGAGACGGAGTCGGTGCTCGCGACCGGCATCATCGGCGGGGCGTACATGCTCCTCATCGCCTTCTTCTCGATGCTGTTCGGCACCATCGTCGACCGGCACCGCAAGTACCGGGTCATGATGCTGTCGAGCATCGTCACCCTGGCGGCGTTCGCCATCGCGGGGCTGCTCTACCTGCTGCAGCCCGAGCGGGTCCTGCTCGATCTCGGCGGGCCGTGGTTCTGGGTGTTCACGGGCGTCATCCTGTTCGGCGCGGTCGTCGAGCACCTGCGCAACATCGCCCTGTCGACCACGGTCACGTTGCTGGTGCCCGTCGAACGGCACGCCAACGCGAACGGCCTGGTCGGCACCGTGCAGGGGCTCGCGTTCATCGTCACGAGCGTGTTCTCCGGGCTCGCGATCGGCCTCCTCGGCATGGGCGGCACCATGATCATCGCGGTGGGGCTGACCTTCGTCTCGCTGCTGCACCTGCTGTTCGTGCGCATCCCCGAGGCGAAGCCCGTGGCCGAGGAGGGCCGCCCGCCGGCCATCGACTTCCGCGGCAGCATCGCGGCGATCCGTCAGGCGCCCGGGCTGTTCGCGCTCATCCTGTTCTCGACCTTCAACAACCTCATCGGCGGCGTCTACATGGCGCTGATGGACCCGTACGGCCTGACGCTCTTCGAGGTGGAGTGGTGGGGCGTCGTCTTCGGCATCGCGTCGACGGGGTTCATCGTCGGCGGCGTGATCATCGCGACGTGGGGGCTCGGTCGCAATCCGATCCGCACGATGCTCCTGGTCGTCATCGGCATGGGGCTGCTCGGCGCGTTCTTCACCGTGCGCGAGTGGTGGTGGCTGTACGCGGTCGGCATCTGGCTCTACATGGCACTCGTGCCGGCCGTCGAGGCCGCCGAGCAGACCGTCATCCAGAAGGTCGTGCCGTTCACCAGGCAGGGGCGCGTCTTCGGCTTCGCGGCGGCGTTCGAGGCCGCGGCGGCGCCGATCACGGCGTTCCTGATCGCGCCGATCGCCCAGTTCTGGATCATCCCGTTCATGCGCTCCGACGCCGGGTACGAGACCTGGGGATGGCTCCTCGGCGACGGGGAGGCGCGCGGCATCGCGCTCGTGTTCCTCGTGAGCGGCCTCGCGACGGCGGCCCTCGGCCTGGGCGCCTTCGCCACCCGGGCGTACCGCACGCTCTCGGCCGGCTACCGCACCGCCGAGGCGACGACGCCCGCTGAAGCGCAGGCCGGGGAAGCAGCGGCGCAGCCCGCCGCCCCCGATTCCCGCTAGCGCGCCAGCCGGTACGTGAGCCCGAGGTGCCCGGTCGGGAAGCTCACCACGTGGTCGAGCTCCAGGCGTTGCAGGGCGGGCGCGTCCGGCGTGAACGAGCGCCCGGCGCCGAGCAGCACCGGCACCACGCGCAGGCGCAGCGCGCCCGCGAGCTGCAGACTGCCCCAGACGATCACGTGCTCGCGCTCCGCCTTCAGCGCCGCGACCGACTCCGCCGGTTCGCCGCGCAGCAGCGTCGCCTCGCCGTCGCCCCAGGGCGCCCGCTCGAGCGTGTTCGACACGACCAACTTCGGCAGCCGGGCGATCGGCTCGGCGACGGGCTGCGTCGCGGGGTCGGCGACGGGCCAGTACTCGGCGAACATCCGGTAGCTGTTCGCACCGAGGAGGATCGCGTCGACGTCCTCGAGGTAGGCGAGCTGGTCGTCGTCGGTCACGTCGAAGGCGGGCACTGCCTCGACGAAATCGAGCCCGCCGTGCTCGTCGGCCGCGTAGCCGTCGGCGGAGACGATCTGCTCGAGCGTGAGGCGGCCCATCAGCGCGCTCCGCCCGCGAGATGCTCGTCGAGCACGTCGAACGCGGAGGTCCAGCCGTCGTAGACGTTGTCGTCGCCGGGGCCCGCGTCGATGCCGACGAGGTGGAACAGCATCTCGGTGCGCTCCCCGTCGAGCTCGCGCAGCAGCACCGTGATGAGCGGGGCCTCCTCGTCGGCATCCCCCGGCGAGCCCCAGGTGAACACGAGCCGCTCGGGCGGCCGCACCTCCCGGTAGACGCCGGCGGTGGGGTAGCGGGAGCCGTCCTCGGGGTTCACCATCGTGTAGCGGTACCGTCCGCCGGGTCGCACGTCGAGCTCGAGGCTGCCCTCCTCGACGTCGATGCCGCGCGGGTGCCACCAGGCGCCCGCCCGCTCCGGCTCGGTCCAGGCGCGCCAGACGAGCTCGCGCGGGGCGTCGAGGATGCGGGTGATCGTGAACTGCGGTCGGTCGTCAGGCTCGGTCATCGCCGGTTCCCTTCAGTCGGCGGAGCTGCTCGTCGAGCAGATCGAAGCGCTCGTTCCACTCGCCGCGGTGACGTTCGACCCAGTCGGATGCCTCGTCGAGGGGCTCCGTGCGCAGGGTGCAGCTGCGCCACTGGGCCTGTGCGGTCCGTTCGATGAGGCCGGCGCGTTCGAGCACCTTCAGGTGCTGCGAGATCGCAGGCCGGCTGATCGCGAACGGCTCGGCGAGCTCCCCGACGGTCGCGGCGCCCGAGCGGAGCCGCGAGAGCATCGCGCGGCGCGTGGGATCGGCGAGGGCCTGGAAGACGAGGCTGAGCTGGTCGGTCATGTGAGCAACTCCTTAATTAAGGATTTGCTTACGTTATGCCGACGGCGGAGCGCTGTCAAGGCATCCGCCCCGAATGCCGGCCGCTACTTGCGCTTCTCGGCGCGGTCCTTCAAGAAGATGAGCGGCAGCAGCCAGCCGCCGAGCGCCGTGATGATCCACACGATGAGCGTCGCGAGCACCCAGGTGACCGCGCCGTCGATGTGGATGCCGCCCGGGAAGAGCGAGGCGATGAGCAGCGCGAGGAAGGTCGTCACCAGGCCGATGCCGCCCAGCACGGCCGAGGCGTACTGCCGGGCGAGGTTGAAGACGAAGGGGCCGAGGATCGCCTGCGCCACCGAGAACACGATGATCGCGACGAAGAAGCCTCCCCACTCCAGGTGAAAGTCCGGCAGCACCCACGACGCGACGAGGAGGCCGAGGGCGGCCGTCACGAGCGAGATCGCCAGTCGGATCAGAAAGCGCACCATGGCGCGAGCGTAGCGTGCGGGGCGTCCTCGGCGGGGGTTCTGCTTCGACCTTCGCTCACGGGGCGGGGCGAAATGCCCCCCTTGCAGGGGGAGGATCCCTCGCCTACGGTGGAAAGGGATGCCCCGATCGCGCGACGTTCCTCGTGCGCCGCGTCCCGAGCGGACCCGGCGCAGCGCGGGGACCACGAACGCGAGTGGCACGAAGCCGGGCGCCGAGCTGCACTCCAGGCACGCGCATCGGGACCGTCCGGCGCGAGCCTCGGGCCCCATGATCGCGATCGCCGCGGCCGGCGTCGCCGTGCTCTGCACCGTCGGTGCGGTCGTCGGCGTGCACGCGGCGATCGGCGACAACGACGGCCCCGCCGTGCAATTCGCCCACCGCGGCGTCGACCTCCGGCCCGATGCGGAGCGCGGCGGGGCGACCGGCCAGAGTGACGGCACCGCCGCCGGCTCCCCCGAGACGCCGGCGCCGACGGCTCCGCCCGAGGCCCCATCCACCCCGCTGCCGACCCTGCCCGCTCCGAAGCCCTCGCCCGAGCCCGCGCCGAGCCCCCGCCCGGAGCGGCCGTCGCCGACGCCCCCGTCGCCGAAGCCGACCCCGTCGACCCCGCCGAAGAACCCCTACCTCGACCCGGCCGACCCGCGCTTCGTCTCCGAAGCCGACCGGGCCGCGTGGTCGGCCGGGCAGCGGGCGGTGCGCGCGTGCATGGCCGAGGCGGGCTTCGAGTACCGCGAGTGGGAGTGGTGGAACGGCGGCACCCCGAAGCCCGCGGGGCTCGACGGACCGCGGGACGCCGCGTGGCGCGTCGCCCTCCAGGGCGATGAGGGCACCGCGGGCTGCGCCGCCGAGGCGGGCGACGCGCCGACGATCCCGCCGGAGGCCGTGCCGCCGGGCCTCAGCCCCGAGCCCGCGCCGCCGACGGAGACGCCCGGCTCCGGTGCCGGTCCCGATTCCGGTGCGCCGCCCGCGAGCGGTGCGCCGCCCGCGAGCGGGGCGCCCGCCCCGGGGGCCATCGAGTCGCCCGACTCCATCGAACCGCCGGCCGAGTAGCCCGGGCGGGCCGCGGTTCAGCCCGCGAGCGCGTCCTCGGCGACGAGCGGCTCGATCCACTCGAAGACCGGCTCCAGGGCGTCGCGCCGCAGATGGTGCAGCGTGGCCTGGTCGACGCGGCGGGCCTTCACGAGGCCGCTGCGGCGGAGGATGTCGAGGTGGCGCGAGGCGGTCGAACGGGAGACCTCGATGCGCTCGGCGAGGTCGGTGATCGACACCCAGTGGGCGCCGTTGAGCGCCTCGAGGATGTGCCGCCGCACGGGATGCGCGATGGCGTCGAAGACGGAAGAACGTTGACGGAGCACGGGCGCTCTCCTCTCTGAGACCCGCAGCGAGCCTAGCCGAACGCTGCCGCCCCGCTCACTCCGCCGTGAGCGTCTCCACGCGGCCGTTGAGCGACGCGGCATCCTCGTGCCAGAGCGCGACGACCCGCTCGGCGAAGCGGTCCTCGAGCCCCTCGAGCGCCTTCACCCGGAAGGTGACGGCCGCGCCGCGGTCGCCGGCCTTGCCGAGTCCCTGCGCCACGCTCTGCATCCACGACTCGCTCGCGGCCTTCACCGCGGTGTAGTTGGCGCCGCCCGCAGTGGGGTGCTCCACGGTCGTCGAGGAGATCATCGTGATTCGGCCCGCGGAGGAGCCGACGAGGTCGTCCCACAGTGCGCGGCTCAGGTGGCGCAGCGCGGAGAAGGAGCGCTCGAGCACGCGGTAGTCCTCCTCGGTCTGCCCGGGGAGCCCGCCGCCGCCCCGCCAGCCGCCGACGAGGTGTACGACACCGTCGACATCGCCGACGCGGCCGTGTACCCGCATCGCGAGCGGCCAGACCTGCTGCTGATCGGTGAGGTCGGCGAGCTCGGTCACGAGCCCGGGGAACTCGGCCGCCATCGCCTCGAGCCGCCCCCGGTCGCTACCGACCGCGACCACCACGGCGCCCGCGTCGAGCAGGGCGCGCGCCACGGCGCGGCCCGAGGCGCTCGTCGCGCCCGCGATCAGCACGACCCGGCCCGCGGGCCCCTTCGTCGAGTCATCCACCATGTCGTTCTCCATCCGTGCGCTCCGTGCGTGCTCCATCGAAAGCGAATCACCCCGAGCGCCGGAACGGAAGCTCCGTGCGCTCGGGGTGATCCGGTGAATCCAGGGCTCAGGCCTCGGCGTCGCCCGTGATGCCGACCGTCGACTCGATGACCGGCTTCATCTTCTTGTCGAGGGCCTCGAAGAACATCGACAGCGGGAACTCGTCGTCCATCACGAGGTCGGTGTAGCCCTTCGGTGGACCGGCGAGCACCTCGCGCGGCAGGCCCTCGGCCCACACCGACGCGGGGTTCGGCGTGACCACCGAGGAGACGAGCTCGTAGGCCTTCAGCCAGTGCACCGTCTTCGGGCGGTCGATCGACTCCCAGTACAGCTGGTCGATCGCGTCGCCGAGCTCGACGACCGCGTCGGCGACGGCGTCCCAGTCGAAGCTCAGCTCGACGTCGCGCCACTCGAGCACGTGCTTGCGGTGCAGCCAGGCGAACAGCAGCTGCCCGCCGAGGCCGTCGTAGTTGCGCACCCGGCTGCCGGTGATCGCGAAGCGGAAGATGCGGTCGAAGATGACCGCGTACTGCACGAGCTTGCCGGTGGAGCGCATCTGCTCCTCGACCTCGGTGAGCTCCTCGCCGGCCGCGAGGCGGGCGTCGAGCCCGCGCTGGATCTTCACCGACTCGCGGAACGCGGTCAGGTCGCAGCGAAGCTCCTCCAGCGAGTACAGGAAGAACGGCATCCGCTGCTTGATCATGAACGGGTCGAACGGCAGGTCGCCGCGCATGTGGGTGCGGTCGTGGATGATGTCCCACATCACGAAGGTACGCTCGGCCAGCTGCTGGTCGTCGAGGAGGCTCGCGGCGTCCTCGGGCAGTTCGAGCTTCGTGATCTCGCTCGCCGCGCGCACAACGCGGCGGTAGCGGGCAGCCTCGCGGTCCTGGAAGATCGCGCCCCAGGTGAAGGGCGGGATCTCGCGCATCGCGACCGTCTCGGGGAAGAGCACCGCCGAGTTCGTGTCGTAGCCGGGCGTGAAGTCGACGAGGCGCAGGCTCACGAAGAGCTTGTTGCCGTAGTCGCCGGCTTCGAGCGCGGCGATGAACTCCGGCCAGATGGTCTCGACGACGAGCGCCTCGACGTGCCGATCGGACGAGCCGTTCTGCGTGACCATCGGGAACACGACGAGGTGGCGGATGCCGTCGACGCGGTGCCGCTGCGGCTGGAACTCGACGAGGGAGTCGAGGAAGTCGGGGACGCCGAAGCCGGCGCCCTGCCAGGCGCGGAAATCGGCCTGCAACGCCGTGAGGTACGCGGCCTCGTGCGGGAAGCGCGGGGCGAGCGCGGCGACGGACTCGACGATCGTGTCGACGAGCGCGGATGCCTCGGGGCGGTCGGTCTCGACCGGCACCGAGCCGTCCTTCACCTGGAGCGCCTGCAGCCGGGTCGCCGCGTCCTTCAGCGCCAGCCAGGCGGGGTCGTGCTCGACCCCGGCCGCGAGGGCCATCGTCTCCGGCGTGACCGCGTCCTCCAGGACCTCGGGTTCGCCAACGATGGTGTCAAGAGTGGTCTGTGACATTCGGAACCTCCCGTCGTCGTGGTGGTCTGCGGCAGCGCAGAATCGCCGCCCATCCCAGGGTAGGCGCACGCGCTCCGCGATTGGTTGCGGTGCGACGCGGGAATATTGCGCCGATCAAACAATCCGCGCTGGCGATCGCCTGCCCGCACACGATTCCGATAGCGGGCGCATAGGGGATGCATAGCGAGCGTGCGTACCGTCGCTCGAGGCCGGGCGACGGACTCCTCCGCACTGGCCCGGCGCGCCGGCATCCGACTCGGCGTCCGCCGAATTCGACCAGACGAAACGAGTCCCTCATGACCCACTCCCGCCCCTCCGCCGCCGTCGCGCTCGTCGTGCCGACGATCGCCCTCGCCGGCTCCGCCGTCGTGACGGTGATCGGCGCGATGTGGACGTCGCAGGCGAACGCCACGCTCACCGCCGCGCTCACGAGCGGCACCGGCACCGCCGTCGACGTCTACGGCAGCCAGTCGGAGATCGTCGTGTCGTCGGGACTGCTCACCGGCGGCATCGTCGGCCTCGTCGTCTCGCTCGCGCTGTTCGCCGTGCTGATCGGCTTCGGCGCGCTGTCGCGGCGCGCGTCCGTGCCCGCACTCGTCGCCGAGTCCGCCGAGTTCGAGCCGGTCGTCGTCGAGGAGACCGTCGTCGAGGAGGTCGTCGTGGAGGCGGCCGCGCCGGCCGAGCCCACCGCCGACGCGCCCGACCCCGCCGACCCGGCCGACCCCGCCGACGCGCCCGACCCCGCCGCGCCGCGCGCCTGATCGGGCCACGCACACAACTCAGGAACGCCCGGCCGGCAGCCGCGTGAGCACGCGGGCGCGCCGCCGGGCGTTCCGCATATCCGCCGGATGTTCCTGAGTTGTGCAGCGGCGGCGGCGGGTACCGTGCAGGGATGACCGAACTGCGCACCGCCGCCGAGGTGCGGGCCGCGCTCGCCGCGGCATCCTCGCCCGAGCGCGCCGCCGGGGCGGCCCGCTTCTTCAAGACGGGCCCCGGGGAGTACGCCGAGGGCGACGTCTTCATCGGGGTCACCGTGCCCGCGACGCGCGCCATCGTGCGACGCTCGCTCGCGCTGCCGCCCGCGGAGACCGCGGAGCTCGTCGCCAGCCCGATCCACGAGGAACGCCTCGCCGGGCTCCTCGTCATGGTCGAGCGCTTCCGCCGGGCCGGGCGGCCGCGCGGTCGCGGCGAGGCCGTACGGCGGGCCGAGCACGAGGCGTACCTCGAGGCCGTGCGCGCCGGCCGGGTCGACAACTGGGACCTCGTCGACGCGAGCGCCGAGGTGCTCGTCGGCGAGGTCGTCTCCCCCGCGCCGGGCGCCGAACCGCTGCCGCCGCTCATCGCGGAGCTTGCGGCATCCGCCTCGCTCTGGCAGCGCCGGGTCGCCGTGCTCGCGACCTTCGCCGCGATCAAGGGCGGGGATGCCGCGCCCACCCTCGCCGTCGCCGAAATGCTCCTCGACGACCGCGAACCGCTCCTGCACAAGGCCGTCGGCTGGATGCTGCGCGAGGTGGGCAAGCGGGTCGACCGGGCCGCGCTCACCGGGTTCCTCGACCGCTTCGCCGCGCGGATGCCGCGCACCATGCTGAGCTACGCGTGCGAGCACCTCTCTCCCGAGGAGCGGGCCCGCTACCGCGCGCTGCGCTGAACGGGGTGGTGCGCGCCCGGCCGCGGGTGCAGGCTGGAGCGGGGCGCGGCGCCGGTTCGGTGCCGCCTCGGCGCAGGAAGGACCGCACCATGCAGATCGAACCCATCCACCACGAGCCGCCGTACCGGGTCGGCGTGTTCATCGGCAGCCTCGCGAGCGACTCGATCAACCGCCTCCTCGCGACGGCGCTCGAGCGGCTGGCTCCGCCGGAGCTGGAGTTCCACGAGATCGTCTACCGCGAGCTGCCGCTGTACAGCCGGGACTACGACGCCGACTACCCGCAGGTCGCCCGCGACTTCAAGGCGGCCATTCAGGACTCCGACGCACTGCTGTTCGTCACGCCCGAGTACAACCGCTCGCTGCCCGGCCCGCTCAAGAACGCGATCGACTGGGCGAGCCGGCCCTGGGGGCAGAACGTGCTCACCGGGCGGCCGAGCGCGGTGATCGGCGCGTCGACCGGGGCGATCGGCACCGCGGTCGCGCAGCAGAGCCTGCGCAGCATCCTGAGCTTCTCGAACGCGCCGCAGATGAACTCGCCCGAGGCCTACCTGCAGTTCACGCCGGGGCTGATCGGCCCGGACGGGCAGGTGACCGTCGAGAGCACCGAGGAGTTCCTGGCGACGTTCATGCGGCGCTTCCTGGAGTTCACGACGCGCGTGCTCACGGTGCTGCCGCGCCCCGACTGAGCCTCACCCCGACTGACGCTCACCCCGACTGGCTCTCACCCCGACTGACCCTCACCCGACTTGCCCAACTTTCATGAAAGTCGGGCAAGTCGGAAGGGTGCGAGTCCCTTCAGCGCCGTCCGCGGCTCAGGCCCACTTGCGCACGGCCCAGCGCTCGAACAGGCCGACGACCGCGTCGGTCAGCTTGCCGAGCACGGCGAGCAGGATGATCGCGAGGATGATGCGGTCGATCCGGCCGTTGTTGCCCGAGTCGACGAGCAGGAAGCCGAGTCCCATCGAACTGGCGATGAGCTCCGCGGCGACGAGGAACAGCCACGACTGCGCGAGCGCGAGCCGCAGCGCCGAGACGACCGAGGGCACCGCCGCGGGCAGCTGCACGACCGAGAGCAGCCGCACGCCGCGCAGGCCGAACGCCCGGCCGGCCTCCAGCAGCTGCCGGTCGACGTGCCGCAGCGCCGCCGCGACGATCGTGTACACGGGGAAGAAGGCGCCGATCGCGATGAGCACGACCTTCGACTCCTCGCCGATCTTCAGCCACAGGATGAGCAGCGGCACCCAGGCGAGCGAGGGCACCGCGCGGATCGCGCCGAGCGTCGGCGAGAGCAGGATGTCGCCGAGCTTCGAGAGTCCCACGACGGCACCGACGACGAGGCCGAGCGCGGCGCCGACGGCGAAGCCGACGAACACGCGCTGCGTCGAGATCGCGATGTAGAGGCCGAGCAGGCCGCGCTCGGCGAGGTCGACCCCGGCCGTCCACACCATCTCCGGGCTCGGCAGCATCGAGACGGGCACGGCGCCCGAGGTCGAGGCGAGCTGCCAGGCGACGAGCAGCACGAGGGGGAGCAGCGCCCCGCCCGCGATGCGGAACCAGCGCCGGTCGACGAGGCGGCGGCGCGGAGAGACGGCGGATGCCTCGCGCCGGTCGATCCCGGAGACGCCGAGCGGCCCCGCGGCGACCGCGAGGCCGCCGTCCGCGACGGGCGCGTTCGACTGCCGGTCGACCGAGGTCACGCCCGAGCTCACGCCCGCGCGCCCGTCCTCGGCGCCGGCGCGGCCGGTGCCGGGGTCGGTGCTCGTGAGCGCGTTCCCGCGCGAGGCATCCGCCGTCATCGGATCCGCCTTACTCGAAGCGCGACGCGTCCGCCTTGGCGGCGAACGTGTCGTTCACGATCGAGGCGAGCGCCTCGTCGACCTGCTGCTGGCTGGCGACGTCGCCGAGCTCGACGAAGATCGGGCCGATCTTCTCGAGCACCGCGATCTGCGCATCCCCGGGCACGTGGTCGACGTCGAGGTTCGTGCGCTCGTCGATCACCTTGGTGGCCACGGCGAGGTCGAGGCCCGCGACGTCGGCGAGGATCTGCGCGGTCTCCTCGGGGTTCTCCTCGGCCCACTGGCGGGCGTGCTCGTAGGCGTCGACGACGGCCTGGGCGACCTCGGGCTTGTTCTGGATGAAGTCCTCCGTGGCGTTCAGGAAGCCGTAGGAGTTGAAGTCGACGTTGCGGGAGAAGAGGCTCGCGCCCTGCTCCTCGGCACCGGCCATGATCGGGTCGAGGCCCGCCCACGCCTGCACCGAGCCGTTCTGCAGCGCGGCCCAGCCGTCGGCGTGCTGGAGGTTCTGCACGGTGATGTCGGACGGCTGGAGACCCTCGGCCTCGAGCGACTGCAGCAGGAAGAAGTACGGGTCGGTGCCCTTCGTCGCGGCGACCTGCTTGCCCTTCAGATCGGCGACCGAGGAGATCCCGGTGCCGTCGACCGTGACGAGCGCGGCCCACTCGGGCTGCGAGAAGAGGTCGATGACCTGGATGGGCGAGCCGTTCGAGCGGGCCAGCAGCGCCGCGGAGCCGGCGGTCGAGCCGACCTCGATCGCCCCGGCGCGCAGCGCCTCGTTCGCCTTGTTCGAGCCGGCCGACTGCACCCAGGTGACGTCGAGCCCGGCGTCCTCGAGCCAGCCCTGGTCCTTGATGACGAGGCTCAGCGGGTTGTAGGTGGCGAAGTCGATCGCGAGGGTCTGGCCCTCGAGCGAGCCGGACTCGGCGCTCGGGGCCGGCTCGGCGGCCTGGCCCTCGCCGGCGACGCAGCCGGAGAGCAGCAGGGCGCTCGCGGCGGCGCCCGCGACGAGCGCGGTGCGGATGAGACTGGTGCGGGACATGTGACTCCTCGGGGGTGGGATGCAGACGGGGCCCGGCGCGCTCAGTAGGGGAACGCCGGGATGGTGCTGGTGGACTGGATGCCGCGGGCGGCGCCGTGCCGGTCGATGCCGAGCCCGTCGAGCAGGCGGCCGCGGAGCTCGGCGAGCTCGGCGGAGCCGCGGTCGCGGGGCCGGGTGCCGGGCACGACGACGGTCTGGCGGATGCCCGCGCCCGGCGTCGCGTCGGTGTCCGCCTCGGTGCCGAGCACGACGATGCGGTCGGCGAGCTGCAGCGCCTCGTCGACGTCGTGGGTGACGAGGAGCACCGTGGTGGGCTCGGCGGCGTGGATCTCGAGTAGCAGGTCCTGCATGCGCAGCCGGGTGAGCGCATCGAGCGCGCCGAACGGTTCGTCGAGCAGCAGCACGTGCGGCGAACGGGCGAGCGCCCGGGCGAGCGAGGTGCGCTGCGCCATCCCCCCGGAGATCTCGCGCGGCCGGTGCTCGGCGAACTCGGCGAGTCCGACGAGCTCGAGCAGGCGGGCGACGTGCGCCCGGCCCGCGGCGCGCGCGGTGCCGCGGGGCAGGCCGAGGGCGACGTTCTGGGCGACGGTGCGCCAGGGCAGCAGGCGGGGCTCCTGGAAGCCGATCGCGCTGCGCGTGTCGTAGTCGGCGACGGGGCTGCCGGCGATCGTCACCCGACCGCTCGTCGGCCGGTCGAGGCCGCCCGCGATGCGCAGCAGCGTCGACTTGCCGCAGCCGCTCGGGCCGAGGATCGCGAGGATCTCACCCGCCTCGACGACGAGGTCGACGTCGCGGAGCACCGGCCGGGCGCCCGCGGCGGTCGGGAACGCGCGACCGAGGCCGCGGAACTCCACGGGCAGCGCGGCTGCGCTCGTGCTCGTCGGCGTCGCTGGCATCTGGGCTCCCGGGTCCCGGGCTCGCCGGAACCGATCGGCGGCGCCCATCGGGGGAGATCAGCGCGCAGGGCGGTGGTGGATGCCCCGACGGTACCCAGCCCGCGCCCGCGCTGTCAGCCCGTCACGACCCATGGCGTAACACGGGGCGTGCGGAGCCGGCGGGATCGTCAGCCGAAGATCATCGGCAGGTCGCCGTCGTCGTCGCCGCCGAGGTCGAGCTCGACGAGCACCGGCACGTGGTCGCTCGGGGCGTCGCCCTTGCGCTCGTCGCGGTGGATCGACGCGCTCGTGACGGCCTCGGCGAAGGCCTCGGAGCCGAGGATGAAGTCGATGCGCATGCCCTCGTTGCGGGGGAAGCGGAGCTGCTTGTAGTCCCAGTAGGTGTACAGGCCCTCGGGCACGCGGGCGCGCACCACGTCGCTGACGCCGGCGTTCTCGAGCGTGAAGAACGCCTCGCGCTCGGCGGGGGAGACGTGCGTCGTCTGGCCGACGATCACGGTGGGGTCGCCGTTGTCGACGTCGAGCGGGGCGACGTTGAAGTCGCCCATGAGCGCGAACGGCACCTCGGGGTGCGCGCTCGTCTGGGCACGGGTGTACTCGGTGAGCGCCGCGAACCAGTCGAGCTTGTAGGTGTAGTGCGGGTCGCCGAGGGCGCGGCCGTTCGGCACGTAGAGGCTCCACACCCGCACGCCGTCGACGGTCGCGCCGATCGCCCGCGCCTCGCGGGGTAGATCGGGTCCCTCGTGCCCCTTCAGGAAGCCGGGCATGCCGGGGAACTCGTGCTCGACGTCGTGGATGGGCGCACGGCTCGCGATCGCGACGCCGTTCCACTGGTTGAGTCCGTGGATCGCGAGCTCGTAGCCGGCCTGCTCGAACGCCTCGTGCGGGAACTGCTCGGGCTTGCACTTAATCTCCTGCATCGCGAGCACGTCGACGTCTTCGCGCACCATCCAGTCGACGACACGGCCGACGCGGGTGCGGATCGAGTTGACGTTCCAGGTGGCGATGCGCATGGGATCCAGCGTATCCGCCGCGTCCGACGCCACCGGCACCGACGGCAGCGGGGGGGGGGGGCCGGGGGGACACCGGGGACCCCCCCAAGCGGGTCTTGTTGGGAAAGTATTCCAGAGCTCGCAAAAGAGGGCTTTAAGAAGGGATCAAGCCAGTGGGA
>NZ_JBHXBK010000001.1:1542945-1606256 GCF_042726785.1 Agromyces sp. NPDC060279 | reverse complement strand
TCGGTTCGGTTTCCGGGGTGGCGGGGTGCGGGGGCTCAGTTCTCCTCTCCGCTCCCGACACCACTAAAACCAAGGAACGTGGCGGCGGCCCCCCGGAGCCCCCCCCCCCCCCACCGCGATCGGCTCGGGTCAGCAGCGCTTCAGCGGCTCCGCGAAGGAGATCTTCGAGAAGTAGCCGATCAGGTAGGCCTCGTAGACCCGCAGATCGGAGATGTGCTGCTGCACGACGTTCGGCACGCAGTTCGGCGGGACCGTGTACATCGGCGCGCCGTAGCGACCGCCGGCGAGGGCGGCGCCGGACAGGGCGTCGGGGAACTTCGTGCCGTTCGTGACGAAGGCGTACACCGAGCTGCTGCCCGGCGTGTTCCACGCCCAGTTGTTGATCGCCATCGAGGTCGCGTAGCGGTCCTTGCCGGCGAGGCGGAGCTTGCCGTAGTCCCACCAGAGCTGGTTCTCGATGCCGGTCGAGACCGCGCCGGTGCCGCCGGCGATGACGACGGCGTCCGGCTGCCGCTTGGCGACGGTCCTCAGGGTCTCCGCATCGACCTTGGCGGCGCGCCCGGGCACGATGAGCACCGGTTCGCGGTAGGCGGCGGCCGCGTTGCTGGCGGCGAGTGCGTCGGGGAAGTCGACACCGGTGGCGATCCAGATGTACTGGCTCGTGCCGAACGCGGCGTCGACGATCGCGCGGGAGGTGCCGTACCGGTCGGCTCCGGCGAGTCGCGTGATGTTCGCCGCGGGCACCCGGGACTTCACCGCATTCTCGACGTTCGCGGAGACCGCGCCGGTGCCGCCCGCGATGAAGACCTCGGCGGGCTTCAGGCGCGCGAGCTGGGTGGCGATCTTCGCGGGCAGGGCGGTCGGCTGCACGAGCAGCAGCGGGCCGCCGCACGTCGCGGCCGCCGGGGCCGCGCTCAGCGCGTCGGGGAAGTTGGCGCCGGACGCGAGGTAGACGCAGCCCACGCCCGCGGGGAAGTCCTCGGCGATCGCGGCCGAGGTCTCGTAGCGGTCGGCGCCGGCGATGTAGCCGCTCAGCAACGGGGCGAGCATCTCGTCGATGCCGGTGGCCGCCTGGCCGTCGCTCACCGTGATGGGCGTCGCCGAGGAGGCGTAGGCGGCGTTCTTCCAGAAGTCCGGCAGCAGCTTCGTGCCCTTGGCCGGGTCGCGGAAGAGGGCGAGGTACTGGCCGGCGGGCAGAGTCCCGACCGTGTACGCGCCGGTACTCCCGCTCGTCGCGGTCGCGACCGCCGGCGGCAGGGTGTCGCTCGAGGGGTCGTACGGGTGCACGGAGACGATGGCGCCGGCGAGCGGCGCCGTCGTCTTCGCCCCGGTCATCTTGGTGACGGTGCCGCTGATCGACCCGGTCGCCGCCGCGAGCGGGGCGAGCTCCTGCGAGCCGGCGGTGGCGGAGAGTTCCGCGGCGGCAGCGGCCGCGGAGACGCCGAGGTTGCGGCTCCGCGGGGCCAGGGGGTCGTCGGCCGCGGTGTCCGAGCTCTGCACCTCGGGAACGGGGCGATCGAGCGGCTCGTCTTCCGCGGCGTTCGCCGGGAGGGCGGCGAACGCGGTGAGGGCGAGACAGGCCGCGGCGGCGATGGTCGCGTGCCAGGGCGTCGCGCGTGGGCGTCGGGTCATCTGGGTTCCTTACTGGAGGGTCGGCTCCGATTGGGCCGTGCTGCGGACGATACGGAGCGGAGCGTCGCGAATCGACTCCCCCGTTCGGGGGTCGCGATCGTCGCGCGGCGGCTCGGTCGGTCCGGAAGCAGGGAGGGTCCGACGCTCAGACGCTGACGGACTGCGTGAGCAGCACGAGGAACCAGACGAACGTCACGCCGCCGAGCACCAGCCCGAGGATCGAGGTCACGAGGCTGTAGCGGGGCCACTTCGTGCCCGGCGCCCGGCTGAGCCGGAGGCCCTGGAGGGCGAAGAGCAGCGGGATGAAGCTGCCCAGCATCGAGTAGCTCCACTCCCCGCCCGTCGAGCCGATCGACGCGGCCATCCAGACGAGCCCAGCGCCGGCCAGCACGCCGATCGTGCCGCAGACCCGCGCCGAGATCTCGTCGCGCGACGCTCGGGACTGCGACATTGCGGCTCCTCCTCGTGCGCGGCCAGCACCTTGGAAGTGTACCCAGCGGGATCGCCCGACTGCCGCGCGCCCAGCATTGCTGCCATGATCGAAGCCGAGCGAGGAGGCGACGATGGGATTCAGCGTCGAAGGCGTCGAGGGCATCGGCGAGATCACGGCGGGCGCCGATCTGGCGGCGATCATCGCGGGGGCCGCCTCGCTCGAGCACGGCGACATCCTCGTCGTCACCTCGAAGATCGTCTCCAAGGCCGAGGGGCGGATCGTCGAGGCATCCGACCGCGAGGCGGCGATCACCGCCGAGACGGTGCGCGTGGTCGCGACGCGCGAGTACGACGGCGGCGTCACCCGCATCGTCGAGAACCGGCAGGGCATCGTCGGCGCCGCCGCAGGGGTGGATGCCTCGAACTCGCCGGACGGCACGGTGCTGCTGCTCCCGGTCGACCCCGACGGCTCGGCGCGCGCGCTCGCGACCGGGCTGCGCGAGCTGACCGGCCGCCGCGTCGGCGTCATCCTCTCCGACACGCTCGGCCGCCCCTGGCGCGAGGGGCAGACCGACATCGCGATCGGCGCGGCCGGTGTGCACGTCTTCGACGACCTGCGCGGACAGGTGGATGCGTCGGGCAAGGCCCTCGCGGTGACCATGCCGTGCGTGGCCGACGAGATCGCGGGCGCCGGCGAGCTCGTGAAGGGCAAGAGCGCCGGGGTGCCGGTGGCCGTCGTCCGCGGGCTCGGCCGCTACGTGGGCGATCTCGACCTGCCCGGGGCCCGGTCCATCCAGCGGCCCTCCGACCGCGACCTCTTCCGGCTCGGCGCCGACGAGGCGTACGACGAGGGGTACCGTGCGGGCTTCGACGAGGCGCAGGCGGAGGGTGGCGAGCGCTGAGCGAGGGGCGCCCCGCATCGGGCGCGCCGTGGTTCCGAAATCTTGGATCCAATTTGCGTGCCCGGGGCCCATCCATCCGCTAGCCTCGTCGCCATGAGCGAACGCGAGACCCGCACCGCCGGAGCGAGCGCGCCGAGCGCCGAAGCGCTGCAGAAACTGGCCGGGCGGCACCAGGCGGGGTACCGCTCGGTCGGCACGATGGCCTACGACATCCTGCGCGACGCGATCCTCGACGGCACGCTCGCCCCCGGGCAGAAGCTCCGGCAGGAGACCCTCGCCGAGACGATCGGCGTGTCGCGGCTGCCCGTGCGCTCGGCGCTCATCCAGCTCGAGGCCGACGGGCTCGTCGAGTTCCACGCCCGTCGCGGCGCGGTCGTGAAGGCCCTGTCGGCGGAGCAGGCGCGCGAGGTCTACGACATCCGCGTGCTGCTCGAGATCGACGCGCTGCGGCACTCGATGGACGAGATGACGCCCGAGCGCATCGCGCGGCTGCGCGAGCTCGGCCGCACGGCCGACGCGGAGGAGGAGGGCGCCGACTTCGTCGACGCCCGCACCCAGTTCTACGCGGAGCTCTACGGCGCCGCCTCCCGCCCGGTGCACTGGGAGATGATCGAGCAGCTGCGGCTGAAGGTCGGCCGCTACGTGCTCGGCTGGCGGCTCGTCGGCGGCGGTGATCACGGGCATTCGCACGAGGAGCTCGTCGCGGCCGTCGAGGCGGGCGACGCGGATGCCGCGGCCGAGGTGCTGCGCTCGCATCTCACCGGCGTCCGCGACGCCGTGCTCGCCATGCTCTCCGCCGAGGGCGGCGCCGCCGCGCGCTGAGCCGCCGCGCCGACGCCGCCGCGCGCCGCCGCGCGCTGATTCGAGGCCGCGCCCGGCGCACTTGCTTTTGGATCCAGTATCCGAAAGACTGATCCCGCGGGAGGTGGACCCGCCTCGCGAGCTCGCTCGCGTGACGCCGGTACGACGACGCGTCAGGATGGAGGGGTGTCAGTGCACATCGGTTACGCCGCCATGCTCGAGCAGTTCCCTCCGTCCGATGCCGTCGCCTTCGCCGCTGCGGCGGAGCGTCACGGCTTCAGCGGCACCATGGCCACCGATCCGTTCCAGCCGTGGTTGCCGCGTCTCGGCCAGGCCTCGCATGTGTGGAGCGTGCTGGGTGCGGTCGGCGCGGCAACCCGGGGAGACCTCGGGCCCGGCGTCACGACACCGACGTTCCGCATGCACCCGGCCGTCGTCGCCCAGGCGAGCGCGACGCTCGCCTCGATGTACCCCGGCCGGCACTGGCTCGGCATCGGCTCCGGCGAGGCGATCAACGAGCACGTCGTCGGCGCGTACTGGCCCGAGCCGCCCGACCGCATCGCCCGCATGTTCGAGGCCGTCGAGCTCATCAAGAAGCTCTTCGCGGGATCGATCGCCGGGCGCGACGTGCGCCACGCCGGCCCCAGCTTCAAGATGGAGTCCACCCGGCTGTGGACCATGCCGAAGACGGCCCCCGAGATCTACATCGCGACCGCCGGCCCCGTCACCGCGCGGCGGGCCGGCCGGGTCGCCGACGGCCTGATCACGCAGAGCGGGCCGTCGGAGCGCCTCGAGGTGCTGCTCGCCCGCTTCGCCGACGGCGCCCGCGACGGCGGCCGCGACGCCGCGAAGATGCCCCGCGTGCTGCAGCTGCACCTCTCCTGGGCCGAGACCGACGAGGAGGCGATGCGCAACGCGCTCGCCGAGTGGCCCATCGCCGGCATGCGCTTCGGCCGCGGCGACATCCGCTCGCCGTTCGAGCTCGAGCAGCTCGCCCGCACCGTGCGGCCGGAGGACTTCGCGGGTCGCATGGTCGTCTCGGCCGACCCCGATCTGCACCGCGCCGAGATCCAGCGCCACCTCGACCTCGGCTTCGACCGCATCTACCTGCACAACGTCGGCCGCAACCAGCTGGAGTGGCTCGAGGTCTTCGGCCGCGAGGTCCTGCCGGGGCTGCGGCCATGAGCGGCGGCGACTGGGTGGTCGTCATCCCGGTGAAGCTCTTCGCCGCGGCGAAGTCGCGGCTGCGCCCGCAGCTCGGCGACGAGCAGCGCGCGGCCCTCGCCCGCGCCTTCGCGCTCGACACGGTGGATGCCGTGCGCAGCGCCGAGCGCGTCGCGGAGGTCGTCGTGGTCACCGCAGAGCCCGAGCTCGGTGCGGAGCTCGCCGCGCTCCCCGACGTCGAGCTCGTGCCCGAGGCGGGCGAACCCGGCCTGACCGCGGCGATCGAGCTCGGCATCGCGCACGTCAGGCACGGCGGCGGGCGGCACCTCGCGGTGCTCCTCGGCGACCTGCCGGCACTTCGCTCGGCCGCGCTCGACGGGGCGCTCGAGGCCGCGTGCGGCCACCGGCTCGCCTTCGTCGCCGACCTCGAGGGCACCGGCACCACGCTCGTCACCGCGCTCGCCGGCACCGGCCTCGAGCCCGGTTTCGGGCCCGACTCCGCCGCCGCACACCGGGCCGCCGGCTTCGCCGACCTCGCCGCCATCGGCCGCATCGACCTCGGCCTGCGTCGTGACGTCGACACCGTCGAAGCGCTCGAAGCCGCGCTCGGCCTCGGCGTCGGCCCGCGCACGGCCGAGGTCGTCGCCGCCTTCGCCGACGAGGCGCTGCCGCACGCGCCGGCCGAGGCATCCGATCCGCCCGCCGCGGAAGCCCAGGCGGCCCCCGCACGTTCTCAGTGATCAGCAGTTCCCAGCAGAAGGAGACCAATCGTGACCCTCACCCTCGGGTACAAGGCCAGCGCCGAGCAGTTCGACCCCCGTGAGCTCGTCGAGATCGCCGTCGCCGCCGAAGGCCACGGCATGGAGTCGGTGTTCGCGAGCGATCACTTCCAGCCGTGGCGGCACACGGGCGGGCACGCGCCGTTCTCGCTCGCCTGGATGGCCGCCGTCGGCGAGCGCACCAGCTCCGTGAAGATCGGCACGAGCGTGATGACGCCGACGTTCCGCTACAACCCCGCGGTGCTCGCGCAGGCCTTCGCCTCGCTCGGCGTGCTCTACCCCGACCGCATCATCGCCGGCTTCGGCTCGGGCGAGGCGCTGAACGAGATCGCCACCGGCTTTCGTGGTGCGGGCGAGCAGGACTGGCCCGAGTTCCGGGAGCGGTACGCCCGGCTCCGCGAGTCCGTGCGCCTCATGCGGGCGCTGTGGAACGAGGAGGGGCAGGTGAGCTTCGAGGGCGAGTACTACTCGACCCACGACGCCTCGATCTACGACCGCCCCGAGACCGCCGTGCCGATCTACATCGCCGCGGGCGGCCCGCAGGTCGCGAAGTACGCCGGCCGGGCCGGCGACGGCTTCATCTGCACCTCGGGCAAGGGCGCCGAGCTCTACGCCGAGCAGCTCATGCCCGCCGTGAAGGAGGGCCTCGCAGCGCGCACCGACGGGCGCACCTTCGACGAGTTCGACCGGATGATCGAGATCAAGCTCTCCTACGAGGAGACCGAGGAGGCCGCCCTCGAGAACACCCGGTTCTGGTCGCCGCTCTCGCTCTCGAAGGAGCAGAAGCACGACATCACCGACCCGGTCGAGATGGAGCGGGCCGCCGACGCGCTGCCGATCGAGCAGATCGCGAAGCGCTGGATCGTCGGCACCGACCCCGACGCCGTCGTCGAGCAGATCGGCCAGTACATCGACTGGGGCTTCAACCACCTCGTGTTCCACGCGCCCGGCCACGACCAGCGCCGCTTCCTCGAGCTCTTCGAGCGCGACCTGGCGCCGCGCCTCCGCGCGCGCGGCTGAGGCGGCTGCACTCGAGCTCCGGGCCCGGCGCGTGGGTGAGCGCGCCGGGTCCGGCCTCGGCATCGGGCGGCCGTGTCAGACTCGTGCCATGGGGTCGGACGGCTGGGTGGTGCGCGACGGGCGGGCCGAGCTCGAGATGTCGGCGCTGCGAGCCCGCAGCGGCATCATGCACGCCGCCCTCGCCGGCGCGCTCCTGCTCGCCGCCGCGGCCGTTGTCACCGCGTTCTTCGCGATCGATGCGCGCGGCGGGGTGATCGGCCCGCAGCCGCTGCTGCTCCTCGGCGGGGTCGTGTTCCTCGCCGTCGCCGGCCTCGGCATCGTGGTCGCGCGGCCGTTCCGCCGCCAGGGGGTGCTCTCGATCAGCACCGGTTCGATCCGATGGCGCGATTCCCGCGGCGAGCTCATCGTGCCCCTCTCGCAGGTGGACCGGATCACGGTGCGCCGTCGGTTCCTCCCCGGGATCGACGTGGATGCCGGGCGTCGGAGCTGGGGGCTGCGCACCTCGGCATCCATCCTGGAAGCCGCGCGCGACGACATGCGACCACTCTCGGCTCGCGCCCGACGAGCCCTCGACGAGGCGGGATTCGCTCCGAGCTCGAACGGGAACGTCACCGTTTGGGAGCGCTCGGACCTCGGCACCGGCTCGGGCCCGACTACAGCGTCGCGCGCGTCTTCTTCGTGACCGGGCCGAACTTGTACGTGGCGCAGTAGCCGTCGGGCGTCGGCCCGCGCTGCACGAGCACCCGCCAGACGGTGCCCTTGCCCGCCTTCGCCCGGATCTTGGGGTAGCGGTCGGGGTTCGTCAGCGTCGCGCGCGTCGTCCAGCCGCTGCTCGTCTTCTGCTGGAGGAGCACTCGATCGGACGGCTGGATCTGGGTGAGGTGCGCGACGATCGGGCCGGGCACGAGGTCCCAGGCGAACAGCCCGGGAGGAGTCTTGCCCACCAGTGCTGCCGCGCAGCCGGCGGTGGCCGCCTGGGCGGGCGGTGCGGGAGCGACCGCGGCGGAGACCCCGCCGGTGACCAGTGCCAGGGCGACCAGCATCGCGGTGCCGTTCCGCTTCATCGAGGGGCTCCTTCCATGCTCGCCGGGCGCGAGCGGGATGATCGGGATCCCAATCCTTGCACATCGCCCCCGCCGCGACATCCCCGCCGCCGCCGGGTTCGTCGTGCAATTCGCGACGAGCGGGACCGGGCGGCCAGCGCCAGGCGGCTCAGTGCAGGCCGGGGCGGTTCACGCTCGGCGGGATCGCGCAGTAGTCGAAGAAGTACCGGCTCGGTGCGCCCTCGTCGGAGAGGTCGACGATGACGTTCGCGCCGGTGTGCGGCAGTTCGTCGCCCGCGAGGGTCCAGACCGAGAAGTGCCAGATGCCGCGCACCGCGTCGTCGAGGAGGCCCCGGCCGTCGACCACGAGCACGGTGTCGGCTCCGGCATCCTCGCCCGCGCGGAACGGCTCGACCGTGCCGCTGCGCAGCTCCGCCTCGGTCACGGCGCCGAGCGAGCGGCGCACGACGTCGTCGCCGGATGCCGCGGCGATCGCCTGCGCGAGGGCGTCGGCGAAGCGGGCGGCGCGCCCGGCATCCGCCCCGTCGACCGCGACGAGGCGTCGACCGCGATTCGCGTTGTGCAGGAACTCGGCGGCGATGCCGTCGACGACCGATTCGCTCACGCCTCCAGGCTACGCGCTCGGGGCGCCGCCGGTGCCGGCCGGGACCGTGTCGGGGGCCGCCGCCTCCACGGCCGCCCCGCCCGCGACCGCGACGAGCGGCCGGCCGGTGATCGGGTGGTCGATGATCTCGGCGCGGACGCCGTAGACCTCGTGCACGAGCCGGGCGGTCAGCACCTCGCGCGGTGGGCCTGCGGCGACGACGCGTCCCTCGGCGAGGACGAGTGCGTGGTCGGCGTACGCGGCCGCCTGGCTGAGGTCGTGCAGCGCCGCGACGACGGTGAGGCCGCCCCGGGCGAGGCCCGCGAGCAGTTCCAGCGCGACCAGCTGGGCGGAGAGGTCGAGGTGGTTGGTGGGCTCGTCGGCGAGCAGCAGCTCGGGCTCCTGGGCGAGGGCTCGGGCGAGCGTGATGCGTTGCCGCTCGCCGCCCGAGAGCTGCCCGATCTGGCGTTCGGCGAGGTGCGCCGCGCCGCTCGCGGCCAGCGCGTGCGCGACGAGGGCGTGGTCGCGCGGACCGGCGGGGGCGAAGGCGCCGAGGTGCGGCGTGCGGCCGAGCAGCACGGCCGCCGCGACGGTGAGCTGCGGGTCGAGCTCGGCCTGCTGCTCGGCGAGGGCGACGAGGCGGGCGCGTTCCCGGCGGCGCATCCGGCCGAGGTCCCGGCCGTCGAGGGCCAGTGCGCCGTCGTCGGCCCGCTCGATCGCGGCGATGAGGTGCAGCAGCGTCGACTTGCCCGCGCCGTTCGGGCCGATGAGCGCGGTGAGTGCGCCGCCAGGCAGCGTCGCGTCGACGCCGTCGATGATGGTGCGTCCGCCGCGGGCGAAGCGCACCCGATCGAGATCCAGGGTCATGCGTTCCTCCTCGAGCGGAGCAGTGTGCCGTTCATGCCGTCCTCCTCGAGCGGAGCAGCAGCCACGCGAAGACCGGGCCGCCGATGAGGGCCGTCAGGATGCCGACCGGCAGCTCGCGCGGATCGAACAGGGTGCGCGCCCCGGTGTCGGCCCAGACGAGAAAGATCGCGCCCGCGATCGCCGAGAGCGGCAGGAGTGCGCGGTGGCCCGGGCCGATGACGAGCCGCACCGCGTGCGGCAGCACGAGCCCGACGAAGCCGATCGAGCCGCTCACCGCGACGAGCGCGCCGGTGAGCAGCGCGGTGCCGCCGAGCAGCAGCGCCCGGCTTCGGGCGACGTGCACGCCGAGCGCCGCGGCGCCGGACTCGCCGACCGCGAAGGCGTCGAGGGTGCGGGCGCTCGCGATGAGCGGCGCGCCGACGACGAGGAGCGCGCCGCCCGCGATCGTGACCGACGTCCAATCGGTGCCCGAGAGCGAGCCGAGCAGCCAGTTGAGGATCTCGCGGTAGCTGTCGTTCGTCGCGCTCCAGAAGATGACGAGGCTGGTGATGGCCCCGAACACGCTCGTGATGGCGACGCCGGCGAGCACGGTCGTCGTCGGGGCGAGCCGGCCGCCGCGCCCGGCGGCGAGGGCGAGGCCGAGCGTCGCGACGAGCGCGAGCACGGCGCCGCCGAAGGCCGCGAGCGGCAGCAGCAGGCCCCAGCCGAGCACGAGCACGACGACGGCGCCGACCGACGCTCCGGAGGACAGGCCGAGCAGGTAGGGGTCGGCGAGCGGGTTGCGGGTGATGGCCTGCATCACCGCGCCGCAGAGGGCGAGGCCCGCCCCGACGGCCGCGGCGGTGAGCACGCGCGGCATCCGCAGCTGCCACACGATGCCGTCGCGCAGCGGCGACAGCGTCGGCTCGCCGAAGCCGAGGTGCGCGGCGAGGCTCGCGAGCACCTCGCCGGGGGAGAGCTCGGCCGGGCCGAGCGTGACGGCGACAACGAGGGACGCCGCGAGCAGCACGAGCCCGACGAGCCCCGCCGCGAGCGCGCGCCCGCCGCCGCGGCGGCTGCGCGAGCCCGTGCCGCCCGGGACCGCACCCGTCGGTGCGGCGCGCAGCTCGTCGACCTCGGCCGGGCCCGTGGCCCGCACCGTCGTCTCCGTCCGCCCGGCCGCGCGCATCAGCCCTCCAGCGCCCCGAGCTGCTCGACGAGCGACTCGACGGCGGAGACGTTGCGCACGCCCGCCTCGGTCGCGGGGAAGTCGACGACGAGGAAGCGCTGCTGCGCGACCGCCGGCAGGGCCGCGGTCACCGGGTTCTGCTGCAGCAGCTCGATCTTCGACGCGGCGGTGTTCCACGGGGCGTCGACGAGCACGATCACGTCGGGCTCGGCGTCGACGATGGCCTCCCAGCTCATCGAGGTCCAGGTGTCGTGCACGTCGGCGGCGACGTTCTCGAGCCCGGCGGCGTCCATGATCATCTGCGGTGCGCCGATGCCCGCCCCGACGAACGGCGTGTCGGTGCCGGAGCTGTACCAGAGCGCGGTCAGCCCGTCGGCGTTCGGCTCGACGGCGTCGAGCGCGGCGCGCTGCTCGGCGACGAGTTCGGCCGCGGCATCCGGTACGTCGAAGATCGCACCGAGCTCCTCGAACTCGCGGAAGACCTCGTCGAAGGTCAGCGGATCGGGCATGTAGCCGGCGCCCTTGCAGGCGGCCGGGGCGACGTAGCTCGCGACGCCGAGCGCGGCGAGCTGCGAGCGCTCGCCCGCGCCCTCGGCGGAGAGGTTCGACTCCCAGCCGGCGTAGACGAGGTCGGGCTCGAGCTCGAGGGTGGCCTCCTGCGAGGGCACCTTGTCGGAAATGGCCGGCACGCCGGCGAGGGCGTCGGCGTACTGCTCGGGCACCGGCCCGTCGCTGAACGCCGTGCCGACGACGCGGTCGCCGAGGCCGAGGGCGAGCATGAGCTCGACGGTGGAGGACTTGATCGTGACGACGCGCTCGGGCGCGGCGTCGAAGGTGACCTCGGTGCCGCAGTTGTCGATCGTGAGCGGGTAGCCGCTCGCGGCGGGGGCGGATGCCTCGGGGCGCTCGGCCGAGGCGGGCGCGGCGCAACCGGCGAGCGCGACGGTCGAGGCGACGGCGAGGCCGAGCGCGGTGGCGACGAGCGCGGGGCCGCCGAGGCGGGCGCTGCGGGCCGAACGGCGGGGACGGGTGGGACTGGTGGTCATGCGGGTCTCCTGGGCAGGGGCGAGCGATGGGGAATCCGACGAGGTCGGCGACTCGCGGCCCAATCCCGGACCACTGACACCGGGCAATCCCGCCCGGCCGTCGCAGAAGAGCCTAGCTCCGAGCACGATCTCGGATCAATACTGGATTCTGGATCCAAGATACGACATGATGGGCTCGGCGGGCCCGATCGGAAGCTTCCGATCGACACCGCGGATGCCGATTCATCCGCCGCGTGCCGGGCCCCGCGCAACGAAGCGTCGAGATCCGGGAGGACCCGCATGAGAAGCACAGGCGTCGAGTTCTACAGCGAGGGCGATCGCATCGCCGCCATCTGGCGCACGCCCGAGACGCCGGGCCCGTACCGGGCCATCGTGCAGGGTCCGGGGTGGCTCGGCCTCAAGGACGCGAAGCTCTACGTGCGGTACCACGAGGCGCTCGTCGCGGCCGGCTTCGCCGTGCTCGTCTTCGATTACCGGGGCTTCGGCGACTCCGAGGGCGACCGGGGCATCCTCTCGCCCGCGCGCCAGCTGCAGGACCTCGTGAACGCCGTCAGCTACCTCACCACCCGCGACGACGTCGTCGCCGACGCCATCGGCGTCTTCGGCACCGGCGGCACCGGCGGCGGCAACGCCGTGCTGCTCGCCGACGTCGACCCCCGCGTCAAGGCGGCCGTCAGTCAGGTGCCCGTCGCCGACGGCACCGACTGGCTGCACCGCATGCGCGAGGAGCACGCCTGGCTCGCCTTCCTCGCGAGCCTCGAGGAGGACCGCCGGCTGCGCGTCGCCACCGGCCAGGGCCGGCTCGTGCACCCCCGCGAGGAGATCATGGTGCCGACCCCCGAGCGCCGCGCCACGAACATCAAGGCCGACGTGGACGACCGCATCCCCAGCGCCATCCCGCTGTCCTGCGCCGAGGAGATCCTCGCCTACCGCCCCATCGACGCCGCGAACCGCCTGCGCACCCCGCTCCTTGTGATCGGCGTCGAGGGCGACGCGACCACCCCCACCGACCACGCCGAGGCGCTCTACGCCGCGGCGAAGGGCCCGAAGCAGCTGATCATGCAGCGGCACACCACCCACTACGCGGCCTACGACCGCTACTGGGAGCAGACCACCCCGCTCATCGTCGACTGGCTCGACCGCTACGTGCGGCCGAGCGACGTCGTCGTGCGCACCACCACCTCGTCCGAGCAGGGCGAGGCCATCGAGCTCATGGAGGCACCGAAGTGACCATCGACCTCAGAATCGCCGGCGGCACCGTCGTCACCCCCGCCGGCCCCGAGCGGGCCGACGTGCTCGTGCACGACGGCCGCATCGCCGGCCTCGTCGGCCCCGACGTCGCGATCGACGCCGCGCGCACCGTCGACGCCACCGGGCGCCTCGTGCTCCCCGGCATGGTCGACGTGCACGTGCACACCCGCGAGCCCGGCTACGAGCACAAGGACGACATCCTCACCACGACCCGCCAGGCGGCGGCCGGCGGCGTCACGACCATCTTCGGCATGCCGAACCTGAACCCGCCGACCGTCGACGTCGAGACCCTCACCGACGTGTTCGAGCGCTACGCCTCGACCTCGATCGTCGACTGGAACCACAACCCCGCGCCGACGAAGTTCGACGAGATCGAGCCGATGGCCGAGATGGGCATCAACGCCTTCAAGATCTACATGGTCGTCGACACCGGGCGCACCTACCCGCACCCGGCCGGCACCGGCATCCACGACCACGGCCACCTGCTGCAGATCATGGACCGCATCGCGAAGACCGGCAAGCGCTTCATCGTGCACCCGCACGACCAGGCGCTGATGGACTACATCGAGGGCGAGGTGCTCGCCCGCGGCGAAAACACGCCGCAGGGCTACGCCTCCGCGTACGCCGCCCGCGAGGGCGTCATCTGGGACACGGCGATCGACGTCGTGCTGCGCCTCGCCGAGGCATCCGGATGCCCCGTGCACATCGCGCACATCCAGACCCGCCGCTCGATCGAGGCGGTGCGCCGTGCGAAGGCCGCCGGCATCGACGTCACCTGCGAGGTGAACCACTGGGCGCCGTTCCTCTCCACCTGGAACGACGTCGAGACGCTCGGGCCGTACGCCCTCTCCTACTGGGTGCCCGACGACAACCGGGCCGCCATCTGGGAGGGCATGCGCGACGGCACCATCGACATCGCGAGCTCCGACCACGCGCCGCACACGCGCGAGGAGAAGGAGATCGGCTGGACCGAGATGTGGAGCGCGCACACCGGCACGCCCGGCATCCAGTACTACTACGAGCTCATGCTCGACGCCGTGAACCGCGGCGAGCTGACCCTCGAGCGGGCCGTCGACATGGTCGCGACCATCCCCGCCGACAAGTTCGGCCTCGCCGGCGTCAAGGGCACCATCCAGGTCGGCGCCGACGCCGACCTCGTCATCGCCGACCCGGCCCACGAGTGGACGATCACGAACGACGACGTGCTCTCGAAGATCGGCTGGACCCCGTACGACGGGCGCACCATCAGCGCCCGCATCGAGCGCACCCTCGTGCGCGGCCAGGACGTGTACGCCGACGGCGAGGTCGTCGGCGCCCCCGGTCACGGAAAGCTCGCGGCCGCCCCGGCCGCAGCACATGCGGCACGCGCCGCCGAACCCGCGCTCGCCGCGAATGAAGGGAACTGACACATGAAATTCGGACTGCTGCTGCCGCACTTCGGCGAAGAGGCGAGCAAGGAGAAGCTGCTCGAGGGCTCCAAGCGCGCCGAGGAGCTCGGCTTCGACTCCGTCTGGGTGCGCGACCACCTGGTGTTCGAGCCGCACGGCGAGATGGAGAAGCCGAACCGCACCTTCTACGACGCGCTCACGACGCTCACCGCGATCGGCGCCGTCACCGAGAAGCTCGAGCTCGGCACGGGCTCGCTGATCCCCTTCCGCCACCCGCTCGTCACCGCCCTCATGGCCGGCACGATGACCCAGCTCCTCGGGCCCCGCCTCATCCTCGGCTTCGGCGCCGGCACCTTCGACCACGAGTTCGAGGCGATCGGCTGGGGCGACCTCAACCGCGTCGACATGGTGCGCTCCAACGCCGAGATCCTGAAGCGCGTGTTCACCGAGAACGACGTCACCTACGACGACGGCATCTTCTCCTTCGAGAACGTGACGATCGAACCGAAGCCCGTCGGCGGCCGGGTGCCGTTCTGGTACTGCGGCGCGACGCCGCGCTCGGCGCGACTCGCGGCCGAGTACGCCGACGGCTGGATGCCGGGTCGCATCTCCCTCGCTTCGATGGCCAAGCGCATCGAGGTCATGAAGGAGATGACGGATGCCTCGGGCCGCCCGATGCCGACCGTCGCCGTCATCCCGCCGACCTCGATCGAGGAGACCCGCGAGGAGGCGCTCAAGCACGTGAACGTGCCCGGCCTGCTCGCCTGGGCCAACAAGGCCAAGTTCGCCGTCAAGCCGCCGTCGGGTAGCTTCGAGACCGTCGAGGACCTGGAAGGCCAGCTCATCGTCGGCAACCCCGATGAAGCGGTCGCCGAGCTCAAGAAGTTCGAGGCGACGGGCGTCGAGCACGTCGTGTTCGACTTCCGGTTCAAGTTCGACAAGTTCTTCGACCAGATCGAGCTGCTCGGCAGCGAGGTGCTGCCGAAGATGCGCTGACGCGGCAGCTCCGCCGCGCCCCCGAAATGGAGAATGAGATGACGACGACGTCAATCGAACGGAACGAGGCGGGTGCGCCGCTGATCTCGGTGCGCGACCTGTCGGTGAGCTACGACGTAGCGCGAACGGGCAAGCGGCTGACGGCCATCGAGGGCGTGGACCTCGACGTGCACGAGGGTGAGTTCATCACCGTGCTCGGGCCGTCGGGGTGCGGCAAGACGACGTTCATGAACGTCGTCGCGGGACTGGTGAAGCCGACGACGGGCACGGTGCTCGTCGGCGGCTCACCGGTCACCGGGCCCGGGCCGGACCGCGCGGTCGTGTTCCAGGACTACGCGCTGCTGCCGTGGCGCACGGTCTTCGACAACGTGAAGTTCGGCCTCGAGATGCAGAAGGAGCTGAAGGGCGCCGGCTGGCGGGACCGCGTGCAGGAGGCGATCGAGCTCGTCGGGCTCGCCGGCTTCGAGCAGTCCTACCCGCGGGAGCTCTCCGGCGGCATGCAGCAGCGCGTGGGCCTCGCCCGGGCGGTCGTGGCGGAGCCGCGCATCCTGCTGATGGACGAGCCGCTCGGCGCCGTCGACGCCCTCACCCGCGAGGTGATGCGCGACGAGATCGAGAAGCTCATGGCCGCCACCGGCAAGACGGTGCTGTTCATCACGCACTCCATCGAGGAGGCCATCCTCCTCGGCGACCGGATCGTGGTGTTCAAGAGCCACCCCGGCGCCATCAAGGAGATCATCGAGACCGGGCTCGAGCGCCCGCGCTCCGAGCGCAGCATCCAGCACGATCCGCGCTTCCTCGAGCTGCGCGACCACCTCTGGGACGCCCTGCAGGGCGAGGCCACGGCGGCGGCGGTCTCGAAATGAGCGCCTTCCTCGCCGCCGGGCCGAACCTCGGGCGGGGCGGCATCGGCGCCTGGCTCGCCGGACTCAGTCCGGCGGGAAAGGCGGGCGTGCTCGCGATCGAGGTCGTGGTCATGCTCGTCGTGTGGCAGCTCGTGGTCGGGGTGTTCGGCTGGATCAACCCCGTGTTCCTGCCGCCGCCCACCGCCATCGCGCAGGGCTTCGTCGAGCTCGTCGCGGGCGGCACGCTGTGGCCCAACATGCTGATCTCGGCGCAGGCGTGGCTCATCGGCTTCGCGATCGCCGCGGTGATCGCGATCCCGGTCGGCCTGCTGATGGGCAGCTCGCTGCCCATGGACCGGGTCGTCGGGCCGATCGCGTGGACGATCTACGCGACGCCGACGATCGCGTACCAGCCGCTCGCGAAGGCCTGGTTCGGCTTCGGCATCGGGCCGGTGATCTTCCTCGTGGCGGTGAGCGCGCTGTTCCCGATCCTGCTGAACGTGGCGGCGGGCATGCGCACCACGAACGCCTCGATCATCCGTGCGGGCAAGGTGTACGGCGCGAGCCGCACGCAGCTGTACCGCTCGGTGTACCTGCCGTCGACGGTGCCGTTCCTCTTCGCCGGGCTCCGGCAGGCGGTCGTGCTCGCGACGATCGGCATGGTCGTCGCGGAGCTCGCCGGCTCGGCCTCCGGCATGGGCGCGCTCATCATCAAGGCGGCCAACACGTACCAGACCGACCAGGCGTTCGCCGCGATCGCGATCGTGGTGGCGTGGAGCGTCGGGATGACCCAGGTGGTGACCCTCGTCGAACGATGGGCCGCCCCGTGGACGAGGAAGGGCCGGCGATGACCGTCACCAGTGCGACCGGCACGATGCGCATCGTGCGCCCCCGGCGGGTGATCCGGCGGAGCGAGGCCAAGTGGACCTGGCTGCTCGTCGGCGTCGTCGCCGCCATCCTGCTGATCTGGGAGGCCGCGGTCAGCTGGCTGCAGCTCATCCCGGCGTCGTTCCTGCCGCCGCCCACGGCCATCGCCGTGTCGTTCGGCCAGCTGCTCGTCGACCCGGAGTTCTGGGGCGCGTTCGGCTACAGCCTCGGCAACGTCGCGATCGGCCTCGTCATCGCCGTCGTGGTCGGCGTCACCGTCGGCCTCGCGGTCGGCTGGTCGCCGGTGCTGCGGTTCACCGTCGCGCCGTTCCTCTGGCTGCTGTACTCGACGCCGAAGGTGGCGCTCGCGCCGCTGTTCATTCTCGGCCTCGGGCTCGGCAGCGAGTCGAAGATCGCGCTCGTGTTCCTGCTGGCGGTGTTCCCGATCATCCTGAACACGATGGAGGGCGCCGTCACGGTCAGCACCTCGCTCGTGAACGCGGGCCGGGTGTACGGCGTGAACGGCGTCGCCCTCGGCTGGAAGATCATCGTGCCGGCGACGCTGCCGTACAGCCTGTCGGGCATCCAGCGCGGCGCGGCGCTCGGCTTCACCGGCGAGGTGCTCGGCGAGTTCCTCGGCGGCACGGGCGGGCTCGGGCACATGCTCGAGTACGCCGCGTACCAGTTCCAGATGGACGACGCGATCGCCATGGTCATCGTGATGGTGATCATCGCGAACCTGACGCTGCTGCTCATCTCGACGCTGCGACGCCGACTGGCGCCGTGGTACGACGACCGGAAGATCGCGGGGGCCTCCTGATGCGCAAGCAGATCGTCGTCCCCGAGGGCGTGTATCCGCCCACGGCGGACTTCAGCCAGGCGATCCGGGTCTCCGGCGGGGACCTGGTGTTCCTCAGCGGGATCATCGGCATGCGGCCCGACGGCACGATGCCGGCCGAGCCGGCGGCGCAGATCGAGCTCGCCTTCGAGAACCTCGTGAAGGTGCTCGAGGCGGCCGGGGCGACCGCGGCGGATGTCGTGAAGGTGAACGTGTTCGTGCGGGACGACTTCCAGCTCGTGCGCGACGAGCTGCGGGCCATCCGCGCCCGGTACTTCACGCACGACTTCCCGGTGTCGACGCTGATCCAGGTGGCCGGCTTCGCCGGGCCCGACTACCGCTTCGAGATCGAGGCGATCGCGGCGGTGCCCCCGGGCTGAGTCGCGGCGCTGCGTGCGGCCGTGCTTGCGGTGCTCGTGGCGAGAGACTGCCGGCCCCCGTTTCATGCGCGATGACGGGGGCCGGCTTCGTCGCGCCCGCGCATGCGAGCGCGCCACTTCGGCGTCGGTGCGCCAGCCCAGGTGGCGCAATCGGTGCGAACTGGCGCTGCCGCCCTCGGCGAGGCATCCGCCCGCCCTGCCCCGGCCCCGCCCCGCCCCGTGCCCCGCCCCGGCCTGCCCCAGTGCCCCCGGCCCCGCCTCCGCGCCGCAAGACGTCACTATTGGTGGGTGGCGGCGCCCGCGCACCCGCGAAGAGTGACGTCTTGCCGGGTGGATGCCGGGGCCGGAGGCCGGACGTGACGGAGCCCCCGCCGTCATGCGCTGCGGCGGGGGCTCCGAGGATCGGGGCGAAGCCCGATCAGGGGTAGGGCAGGGTGGCGGGCGGGTCGTTCTCGACGCCGACGAGCTCCTGGGCCTTCTCGAGGTACGCGAGCTGCCCCGCGTCGAACTCGAGCGGCTCGAGCGACTGCGTCTCGATCGTGGTGTCCCACGCCTCCTGGTCGAAGTACAGGTTCGAGCAGGCGAGATGCCCGTCGAGCACCCACACGCTGTCCGAGCCGCGGAGCGCCGACACGTCGAAGTCGTTCGCCTCGTAGATGTCGAGCACCTCGTCGACGTTCTCCGGGAACTCGCCCGGCGCCGGCGCCGTCATGAAGTCGGCCGCCTTCAGCGTCGCGCGGAGGAACCGCACGAGCGTGTTCGGGTTCTGCTTCGCCCAGTCGGAGCCGGCGACCTGGACATCGTTCGCCCAGTTGCGCAGCGCCTCGACGATGATGTTCGCGCCGTGCTCCTCGAGCGCGGGCCGGTCATCGGTGTAGAACGGCTGCAGGCTGATGCGGTCGTTGACGAAGAACTCGGTCCAGGACTCCGAGCCGGGGCCGGGGTAGACGACCTCGACGTTCACGGTGTCGAGGTCCCAGCCCTCTTCCTTCAGCACCAGCTTGCGCTGGAACTCGGCCGGGTCGCCGGGGGTGCCGGCGAGGGTGACCGTCGTGCCGTCGAGGTCCTCGACCGAGTCGATGCCCTGCTGCACCGCGAAGTCGAAGTTCTGCCGGCAGTAGTGCCCGCCGACGAGTTCGATCGGGACGCCGCCCCGGATCGCCTCGATGACGGTGCCGGTCGACTCGACGCCGATGTCGGCGCTGCCCGAGGCGACGGCCGCGGTGACGTTGTCGGCGGTGATGACCTCGACGGTGAGGCCCTCCTCCTCGTAGTACCCGAGGTCCGTGCCGAGCACGTACATCGAGTACATCGTGACGTCGGGGAAGGGGATGGCGACGGTGATGTCGGTGTCCTCGGCGGGGCCGGGCTCGCCGTCGCCGAGATCGACCGGGCCGGACGGCGCCGGTGCGGCGGAGCTGCAGCCGACGAGCAGCGCCAGTGCTGCGATGCCGGCGGCAGCCGCCAGGCTGCTGCGGGGGATGGATTTGCGCATGACTCTCCATTCTTGGCGGGATAGACCCTCGCGGTCGGATCCCGCGGGAACGGCACCGTCCGCGAGTATGGATACGGTATCCAATCTGCTGCAGGCTGTCCATGCCCTCTTTCCGGCACGCCCGCACGAGACCTCGGCGCGGCGCGTCGGCCCGCCCGGATGGGATGCTCGTAGCACTGGACGCGGGTTGCAATTTTGGATACCGTATCCAGAAAGACGACGCGAGGAGGCGGAGTGCGGGCAGCGCTGCTCACCGATCACACCCTGGAGGCGCTCGCCGTCGCCGAGGTGCCGGTCCCGGCTCCTGGCGCGGGCGAGGTGCTCGTGCGCGTCGAGACCGTCGGCGTGAACCAGCTCGACCGCAACGTCATCGCCGGCATCGGCCCTGGCGCCGCCGCCAAGCTCCCCCGCGTGCTCGGCATCGACCCGGCCGGCACGATCGTCGCGGTCGGGCCCGGCATGAGCGAGGCGCGCCTCGGCCGGCCGGTCGTCGTGAAGCCGAACATCCCCTGCGGCGAGTGCCGCAGCTGCGCCGCCGGCCGGGAGGCCGACTGCCCCGCGCAGACCGTGCTGGGCGTGCACCGCAACGGCGGCGCCGCCGAGTTCGTCACCGTGCCCGAGCGCAACGCGATCGACCGTGGCGAGATCCCCGCGGCCCTCGCCACCGCCGCCGTGCACACCGTGCCCATCGTGTTGAACGCCTTCGAGGCGATCGGCGTCGGCGAGGGCGACCGGCTCCTCGTCACCGGCGCGGGCGGCATGCTCGGCCAGATCGCGCTGCAGCTCGGCGTCGCCAGCGGGGCCGAGACCGTCGGGGCATCCCGCTCCGCCGCCCTCGCGCCCGACGGCGCCCGCGTGCTCCGCGCCGGCTCGCCCGCCGAGCTCCACGAGCGGCTCGCCGCCGAGGCGCCCTTCGACGCGGTCGTCGACGTCGGCGGGCACGGGCCGACGTTTGCCGCCGGTATCGCCGCGCTCGCCTGGGGCGGCCGCGCCGTGACCTGCGCCGCCTCCGTCGACCCGGTGCTCGAACTCGACCAGCGCAGCTTCTACCTGCGCCGGCTGCGGCTCGTCGGCGTCGCGAGCGCCGACTTCGCCCAGGTGCGCCGCGCGCTCAAGCTCGTCGCCGAGGGCCGGGTCGTGCCGCCCGTCGCGGCGCGGTTCCCGCTCGAGCGGATCGCGGATGCCTACCGCGCGCCCCGCACAGCCCCCGGCAAGGTGATCGTCGAGGTCACCGCATCCCCCGTCCCCCGTGCAGCACGAGGAGAGGACCTCCCCGCATGACCCCCACCCCCAGCGGCCCGCTCGCGGGCGTCCGCGTCATCGAGCTCGGCCAGTACATCTCCGGGCCGTACGCCGCGAAACTCCTCGCCGACCTCGGCGCCGACGTCGTGAAGGTCGAGTCGCCCGAGGGTGACCCCATGCGCCGCTGGGAGGGCAGCGGGCAGATGAGCCCGCAGTTCGCCGCGTACAACCGGGGCAAGCGCGCCGTCGTGCTCGACCTGAAGAGCGACGCCGGCCTCGCCGCGCTCCTCGACCTGGCCCGCGACGCCGACGTGCTGATCGAGAACTTCCGGCCCGGCGTCGCCGCGCGCCTGGGCTTCGGCCCGGACGTGCTCGCCCGGGTGAACCCGCGCCTCGTCTCCTGCGCCATCACCGGATTCGGCCCCGAGGGGCCGTACGCGAAGCGCCCCGCCTACGACACCGTGATCTCGGCCGTGGGCGGCATGTACAGCCAGGTCGTGCCCGAAGACCTCCTCCGGCCGCTCGGCCCGGCCTTCTCCGACCTGCTCTCGGGCATGTCGGCCGCGCAGGCCGTGCTGGCGGCGCTGCACGCCCGCGGCGACGCCGGCCCCGGCGAGCACGTCGAGGTCTCGATGGTCGGCTCGCTGATCGACTTCCTGACCGAGGCCGCCTCGACGTACCTCGAGACCGGCCAGGTCGCCGGGCCCGACTCCCGGCCGCGCCGGGCACAGGCCTACGCGTGCCGCGGCTCCGACGGGCTCGACTTCGTCATCCACATGTCGGTCCCCGAGAAGTTCTGGACCGGGCTGCTCGAGGTGCTCGAGCGCCCCGAGCTCGCCGACGACCCGCGGTTCGCGACGCGCGAGGCCCGGGTGCGCAACTACGACGAGCTCGACGCGGAGCTGAAGGCGACGACGGCGCGGATGCCCCGGCAGCACTGGCTCGACCGGCTCGTCGCGCACGACATCCCGCACGGTCCGCTGAACACGGTGGCGCACCTCTTCGACGACCCGCAGATCGCTGCGATGCAGCTGGTCGAGGAGATCGCGGGACCGGATGGCGCGCCCCTCCGCGTGCCCGCGCCGAGCACGCGCTTCCACCGCTCGGGCCGACCCGCGCTCGCTGCGGCTCCGCGGCTGGGCCAGCACGGCGCCGAACTGCTCGGGGCGCCGCGGCTCGGGGACGCCGCCGGCGCGCCCGAGGCATCCGCCGCATCCGCCACCCCCGAGAGGAGCCGCGCATGAGCCGTCTCGACGAGCTCGTCGCCATCGACGTGCACACCCACCCGCAGACCGAGGAGTTCCTGCGGGCGATGGGCCAGCGCCACCAGCAGATGGCGAAGCACTTCGGCCGGGAGCGCCCCGTGGTCTCCTTCGCCGAGCAGGCCGACCAGTACCGCGAGCGCAAGATGATGGCCGTCATCGTGAACTCGGACTCCGAGACGACCTCGGGCATCCCCGGCGCGCCGAACGATCTGCTCGGCAAGGCGCAGGCGGACCATCCCGACGCCTTCATCGCCTTCGCCGGCATCGACCCGTGGAAGGGCGAGGCGGCGATCGCCGAGATCCGCCGCATGCACGCCGAGTACGGCATCAAGGGCGTCGGCGAGCTCAACGCGGCACGGCAGAAGTTCCTGCCGAACGACCGGCGCTTCTTCCCGATCTGGGAGACCTGCGCGGAGCTCGGTCTCGTCGTCATGTTCCACTCGGGCTTCCCCGGCGCGGGCGCCGGCACCCCCGGCGGCGGCGGATACCGGCTCGAGAACTCGCGGCCGGTGCCGTACCTCGACGACGTCGCGGCCGAGTTCCCAGAGCTGAAGATCATCAGCGCGCACCCCGCCTGGCCGTGGCACCTCGAGAACCTCGCGATGGTCTGGCACAAGTCGAACGTGTACCTCGACCTGTCGGGCTGGGCGCCGAAGTACCTGCCGCCGGAGGTGGTCCGCTACGCGGACTCGCTCATCACGGACCGGGTGCTGTTCGGCTCGGACTGGCCCGTGATGACGCCCGACCGTTGGATGACGGAGTTCGCCGAGCTGCCGTTCAAGCCCGAGTCCCGGCAGAAGATCCTCCTCGACAACGCGCGCACCCTGTTCGGCATCTGAGCCGCGCCCCGACCCATCCCCCCGCACCTCCGGAAGGACCCACATGGCCGAGCTCGTCCTGGCGGCAGCCACGCCGCACAACCCGCTGCTCTGGCGGGCGATGAACGACCCCGTGCCCGACGACCTGCAGCCGATCGCGGCGAACTTCGCCCGCATCCGCGAGGCGGTCGCGGCGCACGAGGTCGACGTGCTCGTCGTCATCGGCACCGATCACGTGCGGCAGTTCTTCTACGACAACTCGCCGGCGTTCGTCGTCGGCAAGGCCGAGTCGTACCACGGCACCTGGGAGAACGAGGTGCGCACCTTCGGCATGGAGTACGTGGAGCTCGCCGGGCACCGCGAACTCGCCGACGAGATCACCGGGCGCACGGTGCTGCCCGAGACGATCGACCTCGCCGTGAGCCTGGAGTGGCGGCTCGACCACAGCTACGTCATCCCGCTGCAGTACGTGCGGCCCGAGCTCGACCTGCCGGTCGTGCCGATCCACACGAACGCCTCGATGCCGCCCGTGCCCTCGGTGCGCCGCTTCGTCGCGCTCGGCGAGCACCTGCGCGACGCGATCGCGCGCTGGGATTCGGACGCCCGCGTCGCGATCCTCACCTCGGGGCACATGGCCAACGACGTCGGCGGCCCGCGCACCTTCGCGGGGTCGCCCGACCAGGACTTCGACGAGGCGGCCGCGTCGTGGATGCGCGACGGCGATCTCGACGGCGCCATCCGCGTGTGCAGTGACTTCCAGCGCCTCCTCGAGGCGGGCTGCATGACCTACCAATACCTGAACGCGGTGGCCGCACTCGCCGCGATGAGCGGCCGTCCGGCCGACTTCGCCGAGGTGACGCCGTCGCGCTTCGCCTCGAGTCCGTTCTTCCTGTGGGGGAGCCGCTGATGAGCAAGTACATGGTCGACAAGTTCATCCGCGCGGTGGAGCTGAGCGACGCGGCGGTCGCGGCGTACGTCGCCGACCCGGCCGCCGTCGTCGACGCCTGGCTCGCCGGGGCCGGCGGACCGACGGGCCCGAGCGACGACCGGGAGCTCACCACGGCCGAGCGGGATGCCTTCGCGGCGCGCGACTACGCGGCGCTCTACGCGCTCGGCGCGCACCCGTACCTGCTCTGGCACTTCACCGAGGCGGTGTACGAGCACGAGTACACGCCGGACTCCGGCTGGCGCGAGCTGGTCGAGCGCTACCGCGCGGCCGTGGCGCCGCAGGGGATCGTCGACTACATCCCGTAGCCGGACGCGTCCCCGGCGCGTCGGCGACGTCCGGCGCTACTCCTCGACGCCCGGGTCGCCGCCGCGCAGGCCACCGTCGTCGGAGTCGGTCATCGGCTCGCCGCGTTCTGCGGGTCCGGTGCCCGGCACGGGGCCGTCGCGACCGGTGTCGGCGCGATCGATCGGCTGGGTGGTGCCCAGTGCGTCGTCGTCCTCGTCATCCGCGTCGAGCTCGACGCGCCGCTCCTCGTCGGGGACGACGGCATCCTCGGGCAGCTCCGAGTCGACGTAGGCGCCCTCACCGACCTCGGGCACGTACTCCTCGCCCGGGATCTGCGACTCCACGTAGGAGCCGGCGTCCTCCTCGGGCACCCAGTCTTCGTTCCTCGACATCTCGGCCTCCCCTGCTGGCGTTCGTGCGGTGGACGAGGCCCACGCTCGCAGGCGCGGCCGAGCGCGGCAACGGGCTTGACACCCGGTGCAGCCTTCTTCTCGACTTGCCCGACTTCCATGAAAGTCGGGCAAGTCGAGATCAGGCGAGGCGCAGCGCGCTCGCGAGGTCGAGGGCGGCACCGGCGACGGCGGCCGAGGTGTCAGGGTCGCGCATCCAGAGCGGCGCGGCGTGCGTGCGGAGACCGGATGCCTCGAGCACGGGCACGGCCGCGGCATCCGCCTCGTCGACGAGCCAGCCGTCGAGCAGTCCGCCGCCCGAGCGGGCGCCGTAGTGCCGGGCGACCGCCGCGGCATCCGTCTCCACGCCGATCGCGGCGAGGCACGCGTCGGCCATGCCGCGCACGACCTGGCCGCCGATGATCGGCGAGACGCCGACGACGCGGGCCGCGGTTGCGCGCAGGGCGTCGGCGATGCCCGGGATCGCGGTGATCGTGCCGATCGAGACGACCGGGTTGGAAGGCGCCAGGAGCACGACGTCGGCGCCTTCGATCGCCTCGACCACGCCGGGCGCGGGCCGCGCCTCGCTGATATTCCGCTGCCGGAATGCGTGCGCGGGCAGGGTCGCCCGGTGCCGGGTCCACCACTCCTGGAAGTGCAGCTCGCGGCGGCCGTCGTCGGTCGGCTCGGCGAGCTCGACCCAGGTGTCGACCTCGGTGTCGGTCGCGGGCAGCAGGTGCACGCCGAGCGGCCAACGCCGCTGCAGGCGCTCGCCGATCTCGGAGGGGCTGAGCCCCTCGCGGAGCCAGGACGTGCGCGCGAGGTGGGTGCCGAGGTCGAGGTCGCCGAGCGTGAACCAGGGCCAGCCGACGCCCCATTCGCGCAGCTCCGCCGCGACGCGTTCGGACTCGCCGGCCCGGCCCCAGCCCCGCTCGGCGTCGTTCACGCCGGCGAGGGCGTAGAGCAGCGAGTCGAAGTCGGGCATGAGCCGGACGCCCGCGAGCCAGACGTCGTCGCCGGTGTTCACGACGACCGACACCTGATCGTCCGGTGTCGGCTGGTCGGGCGGGACGGATGCCCCGGGCCGCGGCTCGTCGCGGGCCACCCGGCGCCGCAGTTCCTCTCTGAGCCCGCGCACGAAGCGCGAGCCGCCGACGCCGCCGGCGAGCACGGTGATCCTCACGGTTCCAGCGTAGGCGGCGCGGCGTGCACGTCCGGCGCGTGCCCGGCATCCGCGCCACCCCCGCGGGTGCTCATCCGAGCAATCCATTGCCCGGAGCCGCGCCTCGGGAGAGGATGAGCCGAACAGGAACCATGAGCCACGAGTGCACGACGACGTGCGGCAGGAGGCAGCATGACCATCGTTCGAGCGGCGATCACGCAGACCAGCTGGACCGGAGACAAGGCGTCCATGCTCGACAAGCACGAGCAGTTCGCGCGGGATGCCGCGGGGCAGGGCGCGGAGGTGATCTGCTTCCAGGAGCTCTTCTACGGGCCGTACTTCGGCATCACGCAGGAGCAGAAGTACTACCGCTTCGCGGAGCAGGCCGACGGCCCCATCGTGCAGCGCTTCGCCGCGGTCGCGAAGGAGCTCGGCACCGTCATGGTGCTGCCGATCTACGAGGAGGCCGAGACGGGGGTGTACTACAACACCTCGGTGCTCGTCGATGCCGACGGCACGATCCTCGGCAAGTACCGCAAGCACCATCTGCCGCACCTCGACCGCTTCTGGGAGAAGTTCTACTTCCGGCCGGGCAACCTCGGCTACCCCGTCTTCGACAGCGCGGTCGGCCGCATCGGCATGTACATCTGCTACGACCGGCACTTCCCGGAGGGATGGCGCGAGCTCGGCCTGAACGACGCGCACATGGTGTTCAACCCGAACGCCACGAAGCCCGGGCTCTCGAACCGGCTGTGGGAGGTCGAGGGGCCGTGCGCCGCCGTCGCGAACGGCTACTTCGTGCTGCAGCCGAACCGCGTCGGCCGCGAGGACAACGAGTACGGCGAGCTCGCCGTCGACTTCTACGGCACGAGCCAGGTGATCGACCCCCGCGGCAACTTCGTCGGCGAGCGCGGCTCCGGCGAGCACGAGGAGCTCCTCGTGCGCGACCTCGACCTCGACATGGTGCGGCAGATGCGCGACGACTGGCAGTTCTACCGCGACCGCCGGCCCGACTCGTACACCCGGATCGCGCAGCCGTAAGGGGGCCCGACATGACCACGACCCTCATCTCGGGCGGCACCGTCGTCGGCGCGACCGGCCGCGGCGCCGCCGACGTGCTCGTCGACGGCGAGCGCATCGTCGCCGTGCTGGAGCCCGGCAGCACGCTGCTCGGCGCCGATCTCGCCCGCTCCGTCGACCGGGTGATCGACGCGAGCGGCAAGTACGTGATCCCCGGCGGGATCGACGCGCACACGCACATGCAGCTGCCGTTCGGCGGCACGGAGGCCTCCGACACCTTCGAGACCGGCACCCGGGCGGCCGCGCACGGCGGCACCACGACGATCATCGACTTCGCCGTGCAGCGCTACGGCGAACGGGTCGAGGACGGCCTCGCGGCCTGGCACGAGAAGGCGGCCGGCGAGTGCGCGATCGACTACGGCTTCCACCAGATCATCGGCGGCGTCGACGAGGCATCCCTCCAGGCCATGCGGAAGCTGCCCGACGAGGGCATCACGAGCTTCAAACTCTTCATGGCCTACCCCGGCGTGTTCTACTCCGACGACGCGCAGGTGCTGCGGGCCATGCAGGTCTCCCGCGAGACCGGCATGCTCACGATGATGCACGCCGAGAACGGGCCCGCGATCGACGTGCTCGCCGAGCAGCTCGCCGAGCAGGGCAAGACCGACCCCTATTTCCACGGCGTCGCCCGCGCCTGGGAGATGGAGGAGGAGGCGACGCACCGGGCGATCATGCTCGCGAAGCTCACCGGTGCCCCGCTCTACGTCGTGCACGTCTCGGCGAAGCAGGCGGTCGAGCAGCTCGCCTGGGCCCGCGATCACGGGCAGCACGTGTTCGGTGAGACGTGTCCGCAGTACCTCTACCTCTCGCTCGAGGAGCAGCTCGGCGCCTCGAGCGAGCAGTGGGGCGCGTTCGAGGGGGCGAAGTGGGTGTGCTCGACGCCGCTGCGCAGCCGGGAGGAGCGTCACCAGGACGCGATGTGGCAGGCGCTGCGCACGAACGACCTGCAGATGGTCTCGACCGACCACTGCCCGTTCTGCATGAAGGACCAGAAGGAGCTCGGCCTCGGCGACTTCCGCAAGATCCCGAACGGGATCGGCTCGGTCGAGCACCGCATGGACCTCATGTACCAGGGCGTCGTCACGGGCGAGCTCACCCTCGAGCGCTGGGTCGAGCTCACCAGCACGACGCCGGCGCGGATGTTCGGGCTCGCCGGTCGCAAGGGCGCGATCCAGCCCGGGGCCGACGCCGACCTCGTCGTCTACGACCCGAACGGGCGCACGACGATCGGCATGCCGGTCGACGCGGACGGCACCCCGACCGGCCGCACCCACCACATGAACATGGACCATTCCGCGTGGGAGGGCTTCGAGATCGACGGGCACGTCGACGTCGTGCTGTCCCGGGGCAAGGTCGTCGTCGAGGGCGACGAGTACCTCGGCCGCAAGGGCGACGGCCGCTACCTGAAGCGCGGGCTGTCGAGCTATGTGAGTTGATGGATGGTCCGCTGAGCCCGTCGACGCGCTGAGCCCGTCGCCCTTCGACAGGCTCAGGGGGCCAGGGATGGTCCGCTGAGCTCGTCGAAGCGCCCCTTCGACAGGCTCAGGGACCAGGCCCTTCGACAAGCTCAGGGGGCCAACGAAGAACGGAGGCACCACCCATGGACTTCGGCGTCGTCCTGCAGACGAACCCGCCCGCCTCGCGGACCGTGCACCTCGCGAAGCTCGCCGAGCAGTTCGGCTTCTCGCACGTGTGGACGTTCGACTCGCACCTGCTCTGGGAGGAGCCGTACGTCATCCACTCCCAGATCCTCGCGGAGACCCGGCGGGTGATCGTCGGACCCTTCGTCACGAACCCGGCGACCCGCGACTGGACGGTCACGGCGAGCGTGTTCGCGACGCTCAACGAGATGTACGGCAACCGCACGATCTGCGGCATCGGCCGGGGCGACTCGGCCGTGCGGGTGACGAACGGCAAGCCGACCACGATGGCCGAGCTGCGCGAGTCGATCCACGTCATCCGCGAACTCGCGAACTCCCGCGCCGTGGAGTTCAACGGCGCGACGCTGCGGTTCCCCTGGTCGCTCGGGTCCCGGCTCGACGTGTGGGTCGCCGCGTACGGGCCGATGGCGCTGAAGCTCGCCGGGGAGGTGGGCGACGGGTTCATCCTGCAGCTCGCGGACCTCGACATCGCGGCGTGGATGATCCGCACGGTGCGGAACGCGGCCGAGGCCGCCGGGCGCGACCCGGACGAGATCGCGTTCTGCGTCGCGGCGCCCATGTACATCGGGGACGACCGCGAGCACATGCGCGAGCAGTGCCGCTGGTTCGGCGGCATGGTCGGCAATCACGTCGCCGACCTCGTCGCCCGCTACGGCGAGCACGGGCAGGTGCCGGAGGCGCTGACCGAGTACATCCGCGGTCGCGAGGGCTACGACTACAACAGCCACGGCCGGGCGTCGAACGACCACGTCGACTTCGTGCCCGACGAGATCGTCGAGCGCTTCTGCCTGCTCGGCCCGCCGGAGGAGCACATCGAGAAGCTGCAGCGGCTCGCCGAGCTCGGCGTCGACCAGTTCGCGGGCTACCTGCAGCACGACAACAAAGAGGAGACCCTGCGCGTCTACGGCGAGCAGGTGATCCCGGCGCTCCGCGAGCACCTCGTCGCGAAGCGTTGACCGCCGAGCCGATCACCCAGCCGATCACCGAGTCGATCACCGAAGGGAGCGCACCATGACCGACCCCGGCACCGACCCCACCGACGTCACCGACGAGCTCGCGCGCGAGCTCGACCGGGCGCACGTCTTCCACTCCTGGTCGGCGCAGGCGCAGACCTCCTCCCTCGTCATCGCTTCGGGGCGCGGATGCCGCGTCTGGGACCACGCCGGCGTCGAGTACCTGGACTTCTCCAGCCAGCTCGTGAACGTCAACATCGGCCACCAGCATCCCGCCGTGGTCTCGGCGATCCGCGAGCAGGCCGAGCTGCTGACGACCGTCGCTCCGGCCACGGTGAACCTCGCCCGCGGCGAGGCCGCGAAGCGGATCGTCGCCCGCGCGCCGGAGGGGTTCCGCCGGGTGTTCTTCACGAACGGCGGCGCCGACGCGAACGAGAACGCCATCCGCCTCGCCCGGCTCACCACGGGGCGCGACAAGATCCTCTCGACGTACCGCTCGTACCACGGCAACACCGGGGCGGCGATCGTCTCGACCGGCGACTGGCGGCGGGTGCCGAACGAGTTCGCGCGCGGGCACGTGCACTTCTTCGGGCCGTACCTCTACCGTTCGGAGTTCTGGGCGCGCAGCCCGGAGGAGGAGTGCGAGCGCGCCCTACAGCACCTGCGCCGGGTGATCGAGTCCGAGGGGCCGCAGACCATCGCGGCCGTGCTGCTCGAGACCGTGCCCGGCACCGCCGGGGTGCTCGTGCCGCCGCCAGGCTACCTCGCCGGCGTGCGGGAGCTCTGCGACCGGCACGGCATCCTGCTGATCCTCGACGAGGTGATGGCGGGCTTCGGCCGCACCGGCCGGTGGTTCGCCTTCGACGGCTACGACGTGCGGCCCGACCTCATCACCTTCGCGAAGGGCGTGAACTCGGGCTACGTGCCGGCCGGCGGGGTGATCATCGACGAGCCGATCGCGGCGGGCTTCGATGAGCGGGTGTTCCCGGGCGGCCTGACCTACTCGGGGCATCCGCTCGCGATGGCCTCCATCGTCGCGACGCTCGACGCCATGGCCTCGGAGGGCATCGTCGAGCACGCGCGCGCGATCGGCGAGACCGCCATCGGGCCGGGCCTGGCCGAGCTGGCCGACCGGCACGAGCTCGTCGGCGAGGTGCGCGGCGAGGGCGTGTTCTGGGCGATGGAGCTCGTCGCCGACCGGGAGACGCGCGAGCCGCTGCCCGCCGCGGCGATAGGCGAGCTCAAGGCGGCGTTGCTCGCGCGCGGGCTGCTGCCGTTCATCCAGGACAACCGCATCCACGTCGTGCCGCCGTGCGTCGTGACCGCCGACGAGGTGGCCGAGGCGATGGCGATCTACGACGAGGTGCTGAGCGCGATGGGAGGCGCATCATGAGCGAGCACGAGTTCGTCGAGCACTGGATCGACGGGGCCGCGACGAGCGGCGCGGGGGAGCGCACGGGGCCCGTCTACGATCCGGCCCGCGGCGTGGTCGCGCGCCGGGTGCGGTTCGCCGAGGCATCCGACGTGGATGCCGCGGTGGATGCCGCGGCGCGCGCCTTCCCCGCCTGGCGCGAGGTGTCGATCGCGAAGCGGCAGCAGATCATGTTCCGCTTCCGCGAACTGCTCGCGGCGCGCAGCGAGGAGCTCGCCGCGATCCTCACGAGCGAGCACGGCAAGGTGCTCGCCGACGCCGCCGGCGAGATCGCCCGCGGCCTCGAGGTCGTCGAGCTGGCGTGCGCGATGCCCGCGTACACGAAGGGCGAGTACTCCGAGAACGCCTCGACCGGCATCGACGTCTACACCGTGCGGCAGCCGCTCGGCGTGGTCGGCATCATCAGCCCGTTCAACTTCCCCGCGATGGTGCCGCTGTGGTTCTTCCCCATCGCGATCGCGAGCGGCAACACGGTCGTGCTGAAGCCGAGCGAGAAGGACCCGAGTGCCGCGGTCTGGCTCGCCCGCCTGCTGCAGGAGGCCGGGCTGCCCGACGGCGTGCTGAACGTCGTGCACGGCGACAAGGTCGCGGTCGACGCGCTGCTCGAGCACCCGGAGGTGCGCTCGATCTCCTTCGTCGGCTCGACCCCGATCGCCCGGTACATCTTCGAGACCGCCTCGCGGAACGGCAAGCGCGTGCAGGCCCTCGGCGGGGCGAAGAACCACATGCTCGTGCTGCCCGACGCCGACCTCGATCTCGCGGCCGACGCCGCCGTGAACGCCGGCTTCGGGTCGGCGGGCGAACGCTGCATGGCGATCTCCGCGCTCGTCGCGGTCGAGTCGATCGCCGACGAGCTCGTCGCCAAGATCGCCGAGCGGATGGCGCGCCTGCGCACCGGCGACGGCACCCGCGGGTGCGACATGGGGCCGCTGATCACCCGGGAGCATCGGGACAAGGTGGCCGGGTACCTCGACGTGGCCGTGGCGGACGGGGCATCCCTCGTCGTCGACGGACGCGACCCGCAGGTCGACGGCGACGCTGGCGGCTTCTGGCTGGGACCGACGCTCATCGACCGGGTGCCGACCGGTTCGGCCGTGTACCGCGACGAGATCTTCGGGCCCGTGCTGTCGGTCGTGCGGGTCGCGGGCTACGACGAGGGCCTCGAGCTCATCAACTCCGGCCAGTTCGGCAACGGCACTGCGATCTTCACGAACGACGGCGGGGCCGCGCGGCGGTTCCAGCGGGAGGTGACGGTCGGGATGGTCGGCATCAACGTGCCGATCCCGGTGCCGGTCGCGTACCACTCCTTCGGCGGCTGGAAGGACTCGTTCTTCGGCGACACGAAGGCGTACGGGCCGCAGGGCTTCGCGTTCTTCCAGCAGGAGAAGGCGATCACCTCGCGCTGGCTCGACCCGAGTCACGGCGGCGTCGACCTGGGCTTCCCGCGCCACGACTGACCGGCCCGCCCCGCCCCTACCCGTCCCCGCCCCTACCCCCCGCCCCGCAAGACGTCACTATTTGCGGGTCGCGGGGCGGGCGCACCCGCAAATAGTGACGTCTTGCCGGCGCGGGGCAGGGGGCCGGGGCGGCTCAGGTGGGGCCGGGGGTGCTCGCCGCGGTGAAGGCGCGGGCGAGCCCGGCGATCACCTCGCGCAGCTCGGGCGGCCCGACGACCGTGAACGGCAGCCCGAGCCGGCCGAGGTAGACCGCGAGATCGTGGAGCGTGTTCGAGCCGGTCTCGACGAGGCAGTGCTGCTCGTCGATCGGGGTGACGAGTCCGGCCGGCGGTTCGAGCCGTTGCAGCAGCTCGGCCTGCGGGACGTCGAAGCGGATGCGGGCGCGAACCGGCCAGCTCGCGGAACCGATCCCCCGCAGCACGTGCGCCGCCGCTCCGCCCTCCGGCGGCTCGCGGGGAATGAAGCGCCGCGCCGTGGGCGGGCCCGGCTCGACGCGGTCGGCGCGGAAGCTGCGCCAGTCCTCGCGGTCGAGGTCCCAGGCCAGCAGGTACCAGCGGCGGCCCGTGAAGACGAGCCCGTGCGGTTCCACGAGACGTTCGGAGGCGGAGCCGTCGGCGGCCTCGTAGGCGAAGCGGAGCCGTTCGTGGTCACGAGCCGCCGCGGCGATCCGCTCCAGCACGGTCGCATCGACCGTCGGCCCGCCCCCGGCCGCGGAGACGGTCGCGTCACGGAGGGCGTCGACCCGGTGGCGGAGGCGCGGCGGCAGCGTCTGCTCCAGCTTGGTGAGCGCCCGGAGCGAGGCCTCCTCGATGCCGGTGACCGAGCCCGCGGCGGCGGCGCGGAGGCCGACGGCGACGGCGACGGCCTCCTCGTCGTCGAGGAGCAGCGGGGGCAGCGCACTGCCAGCCGCGAGCCGGTAGCCGCCGGCGACGCCGGGCGAGGAATCGACCCGGTAGCCGAGGATGCGGAGCCGTTCGATGTCGTTGCGGATCGTGCGCGTGGTCACGTCGAGGCGGTCGGCCAGCTCGGCGCCCGCCCACTCGCGGCGGCTCTGCAGGAGGGCGAGCAGGCGGAGCATCCGCACCGAGCTTTCGAGCATTTCTGCAGTCTGCCAGCAATTGAGGAACCGCACGTTCCGCAATGCCGCCTAGCGTGCTGCCATGAGCACGAACGAGCAGTCCGAAACCGTCCGACCGACCACCACCGCGCCCCTGCGCGGGCTCAGCACCGTGAACCTCTACGCCGACGACGTGGCCGCCGCCCAGCGCTGGTACACGGAGTTCCTCGGCGTCGAGCCGTACTTCTTCAACCCGCCGCAGCCGGCGCCCCCGATGTACGTCGAGTTCCGCCTGGGCGATCTCCAGCACGAGCTCGGCATCGTCGATCGGCGCTTCGCGCCGGGCGCCGCGGACGAGTCTGCGACGGGCGCCGGCGACGCCGCGGCGGCCCTGCCGATCACGTACTGGCACGTGGACGACGTCGAGGCCGTGCTCGCCCGGCTGCTCGAGCTCGGCGCCTCACCGCATCAGCCGGTCATCGAGCGGGGGCCGGGGTTCGTGACGGCGTCGGTGGTCGACCCGTTCGGGAACGTGCTCGGCATCATGTTCAACCGGCACTTCCTCGACATGGTCGGCGGGGGCGCCGCGTGACCGCCGGAGCGCAGGCCGTCGCGTCCGCGGCTCGACCCGAGCTGCTGCACTTCGCGGGCCCGGCCGACTGGGAGGCCTGGCTCGAGCGGAACGGCGACGCGGGCGAGGCCTGGCTGCGCATCGCGAAGCGCGGTCGGGCGGGCCTGTCCATCTCCGACGCGCTCGACGTCGCACTCTGCTTCGGCTGGATCGACAGCATCCGCCGCGGCAACGACGACGCCTCGTTCGCGCAGCGCTACTCGCCCCGGCGCGCCCGGAGTCCGTGGTCGGCGATCAACGTCGAGCGGGCCGAGGCGCTCGAGGCCGCGGGGCGCATGCGCCAGGGCGGGCTCGCACAGCTGGCCGCGGCACGGGCGGACGGCCGGTGGGATGCCGCCTACGTCCGTCAGCGCGATGCGACGGTGCCCGACGACCTCGCGGCCGCCCTCGCTGCAGCTCCGCTCGCCGCACGCCGCTTCGCCGCCCTCGGTAAGACGGAGCAGTACGGGCTCGTGCTGCCGCTGCTGAAGGCGCGCACCGAGGAGGGGCGGGCGGCACGGGTCGCGAAGCTGCTCGCCGAGCTCGCTGGCGCGCACGGCGGGCCGGCGGGCGGAGCCGGGGAGTCGGCGGACTGAGCGGGCGGGTCGGTGGTCTGGGCGCGCGCGTCAGGCGGCAGGCAGGGCCAGCGCGCCCGGTGCCGATGAGGCATCCCTCGTCTCGGGCGGCACGGCGACCCGGTGGTCGGCGCGCAGCTCGAAACGTGCCCGCCCGCCGAGCCGCGGACGCTGCTCGGGATCGAGGTGCGGCGGAGGCATGAACCACACCTCGCGGCGATCGGCTCGGATGCGCCAGCCCTCACGATGCACCTGGTGATGGCAGTGGCTGCAGAGCAGCACGCCGTTCTCGAGATCGCTTCGCCCTCGGTGCCGATGCCACCAGTCGATGTGGTGCGCGTCGACGTACGCGATGTTGCGCCCGCAGGAGGCGCATCCGCCGTCGCGCTCGCCGAGGGCGAGCCGCTGGGCCCGGGAGAACAGTCGGCGGGAGCGGCCCAGGTCGAGCGGCAGCGGGTCGCCGCCGAGCACCGCGGGAACGAACTCGGCGTCGACCGCGAGGCGTCGCGCCGCGGCCGCGGAGACCGGTCGGTCGAGGCCGTCGATGGTCGCCTCGCCGAGCCCGCTCAGTAGTGCGTCGAGCTCGATCCGCACCACGACCGTGGTCTTCGCGCGGGTCGCCGCGGTCTCGCAGCCGACGACGTGGCGGGCGAGTTCGGCCAAGGCGTCGGCCTGGAGCTGCGGGATGGTGCGCCGGTCTTCGAGCACCGGGCCATCCTGCTCGGAAGCCGACGCGTCGGCAGCCGCGTCCGGGGCATCGGGCGCCGATGCCCCGGATCGCCGATGCAGCGTCTCGGTGACGATCGCCTCGATCGCGGCCTTCACCGGTGCCGCCGTGACGGCGTCGAGCCTCGCGGTGATGCGCACCATGCCCGATGCCTCTTCGACGATCGAGAGGGAGCGCTGCTGGTGCATCGCCTCGTCGCGCGGCTCGACGCCATCGGGATCGAGCCGCGCCTCGGCGTGCCGCACCGCGCGCAGCACGAGCCCGTGCGGCGCGGCCTTCGCGAAGCGGACGAGTTCGGCCTCGTAGCCCTCGGCGCGGCGCAGGCTGGTGCGCGGAGCGACGCGCTCGAGCATGGTGCAGATGGCATCGGCCGCATCGAGCGAGAGGGCACCGCCTGCGAGGGCGTCGGCCACCGCGGGATGCCGCGCCGGGCGGCGCTGGCCCGTGAGGGTCTGGCGCGGACGCGTCGCCGTGCCGACGCGGAGCAGCTTCGCGGCCCCGGCGGCCGCATCGCCCGTCGACGCGGCGAGGAGGGCGGCCGCGTTGCGGTGGCCGTGCCGCTTGGCGAGCCCCTCGGCGCCGAACCCGGCATCGGAACGCACCGCGACCTCGGCTGCGAGGCCGGCGAGCGCCACCTCGCTCGCCCGTCGCAGGCGCGCCGCGGCCTGCAGCGTGCGCAGGAGGCCCGCATCGCTCATCGCCGCTGAGTCGGTGGCACCGGCGCCCAGCCCCGACCCGGCGCCGAACGCCAGGCCCGCTTCGCCCCACGCGACGCGGAGCGAGGCCAGCTCTGCGTCGAGTGCGTCGAGCGGATTCGTCATGCTTCCAGCCTGCCACCGAGCGCCCGTCAATGGTGCTGGAAGTGGCGCTTCATCAGGGCAAAGCTCGCTGGAAGTGGCGCTATTGCGTCGAGGCGCTCTGCGCGCCGGATCAGGCGCCGAAGTTGGGCGACGGTGCGATGATGAACAGGATCTTGTCTTCGGCGACCTCGCCGTGAACGGAGACGGCGAAGTTCTGCTCGAACCCGTCGGGGGTCGTCTCGATCGGAACGATGCCGATGCGCACCGTCCGATACACGATCCCATCGTTCGGGTTCGTGTAGTCGCTGATCTCGCCCTCGACGTTCGCGATCGACCCCCCGACGGTGCTGCCGTCGAATGCCCGCAGGGCGAGGCCGTTCGCGTCGGTGCTCGTGAGGCGCACCCAGTGCTCGGGAATGGTGGGCGGCGAGGCAGTGGTCGCGGTGTCGACGAGCCGCAGCCCGCCCCAATCGTGGTACGTCGCCCGCGGCGCGTCGTTGTGCCCCTCGAACTCGGTGTCGACCGGTTCGCCGAGGTAGCCGGTGAGCCCTGCGACGACCTCCGCCGTCGGCTGGAAGTAGTCGTAGCTTGCGAGCACGCCGCCGTCGGCGTCGACCACCTGGAAGTGCTCGGCGGAGACCACGATGGCCGCCGGAGCCGCCGCCGGCGGTTCCGGGCTCGGCGTCGGCGTCGCGCTCGGCGTCGGCTTCGAGGACGGGCTGCTCGTCGGCGGCTGCGTCGGCGTCGGGGTGGCGGCGCAGGCGGCGAAGGCGGCGAGGATGAGGGCGGCGAGCGCGGTGCGCGCGAGGAGTCGGCGGGTCACGGGATGAGTCGAGCACACCGGGTGCGACCGGGGCAAGAGGACGGACACCGAACTCCGGATCACCCGAGCGCCGGCGCGGCCGAGCGTCGGCGCGCCCGGCGGGGCTACACCCCAGCCCCGGCCCCCAGCTCCGCCGCCTTCGCGACGAGCACATCGAGCACGGTGCGCACCGCCAGCCGCTCGGCGACGTCGGGGCGGACGAGCGCCACGATCTGCCGGGCCGACGGCACGCCGCGCAGCGGCTTCAGCACGAGCTCGGGCGGGAGCGCGCCCGAGGTGTACCGCGGCACGAAGGCCACCCCGAAGCCGGCCTGGATGAACGCCTCCACGATGCGCATGTCGCTGAAGCGCTGGGCGATCTCGACCCGCCGGCCGCCCTGCTGCTCGATGGCGTGCAGGATGCGCTCGAACGGGAACCCCGGCGGCACGCCGAGCCAGGTCTCCTCGACGAGGTCGCTCGCGGTGAGGTGCGAGCGACCGGCGAGCCGGTGGGTCGCGGGCAGGCCGATGTCGAGCGGCTCGGTGAGCAGCGGCACGACGCGGAGCCCGCGCCCGCCCCAGGGGAGCACCCCGGGCATGGTGTGGGCGAGCACGATGTCGTAGTCGGCCGTCAGCTCGGCGAACTCCGCGAGCTCGGGGTCGAAGTCGGTCGCGCGCACCACGAGCCCGGGCACCTGCTGGAGCTCGGTCAGCACGGCGGGCAGCATCGTCGCCCCGATGGTCGGGAACGTCAGCAGGGTGACCTCGCCGCTCGGGTCGTTGCGGAACTCGTCCCAGAGGGCGTCCGCCCGGGCGAGTGCGATCGCGACATCCGCCGCGCTCCGCGCGAGCGCGTGCCCCGCGCTGGTGAGCACGATGCCGCGGCCGCTGCGTTCGGTGAGCGGGGCGCCAGCCTCGCGCTCGAGCACCTTCAGCTGCTGCGAGACCGCCGAGGGCGTGCGCCCGGTCGCCTCGGCGACGGCGGTGACGCTGCCCCGTTCGGCGAGTTCTCTGAGCAGGTCGAGGCGGCGGACGTCCATGTAGCGATGCTACATCGTCAGTGAAGGTGCATCAGATTGTGCTGAACGGTTTTCCGCGGTTCAATTGAACCGTCGAACACGTGCAACGGCGCCTCCGTCGCTCGACGATCCACTGGTCTTCGTGAAAGGAACCACCGTGTTCGCCATCCTGCTCCTCCTCGGCGGCGTCTCGCTCGCCGGCCTCGTCGGCTCCGTCGTCGTCGCCTCGCGCGACGGCTACCGTCGCCTGCCGAAGGAGACCTTCGCGCGCACTGTGTAGCGCGAAGCGGGGCATCGCCCCGGGGTCGAGGGCCGCTGCGCGGGGGAGGGACACCCCGCGGGGCGGCTCTCCTCGTTTCGCCCGGGCAAATGCTCGACTCGGAGCCGTCTCCAGCGCTAGCGTGTGCCGCAACGGGTACATCGAGGTCTGGGGGGACGATGGCGCACGTGGTGGCCACCGGAGCGGGCAAGGCGATGATGGAGCGCCGCACCGATCCGACGCACGAGTACATCCTGCAGCTCACCGGCAAGGAGCGCCCCCGGGTGCTCTTCGTCGGCACCGCGACCGGTGACGAGCAGGCGTACACGCTGAGCTTCTACAAGACCTATGACTCCGACCGGTGCGCGCCGCACCACCTGACGCTCTTCCACCGCGACCTCGACGACCTCGCGGGCTTCGTGAAGGGCTTCGACGTGATCCACGTCGGCGGCGGCAACACAGCGAACATGCTCGACGTCTGGCGGCGCCAGGGGCTCGACGAGATCATGCGCGAGATGTGGGACGACCCCGCGTCGAACACGGTGTTCACGGGCGGCTCCGCCGGCGGCATCTGCTGGTTCGAGGGCGGCACGACCGACAGCTACGGCCCGACCCTGCAGGTGCTGCCCGAGGGGCTCGGCTTCCTGCACGGCAGCTTCTGCCCGCACTACGACGCGGAGGACCAGCGCCAGCCGCTCTTCCACGACGCCCTGCTGAAGGGCGAGCTCGCGACCGGCTACGCGGTCGGCAACCTGCAGTCGCTGCACTTCCAGCGCACCGGCGGCGGCACGCCGGAGTTCGTCACCGCGATCAGCCCCGTCGACCCGCCGCTCGCACTCCGCGTCGAGGCCGTCGACGGCGAGATCGTCGAGACGCCGCTGCCCGTGCGGGTGCTCGAGAGCACCGGGCCGATCGTGAAGGGGCCGAGCGCATGAACGACAACGTCTGGATCCTGCTCGCCGAACTCCTGGTCGTCGTCCTGGCGATCTTCATGGGCACGCGCACGAGCGGCATCGGCCTCGGCGTCTGGGGCCTCGTCGGCGTCGCGGTGCTCATCTTCGTGTTCGGCGAGGCGCCGGGCAACGCCCCGGTCGACGCGGTCTTCATCGTCATCACGGTGATCACGGCGGCCTCGGTGATGCAGGCGGCGGGCGGCATCGACTGGATGGTCTCCGTCGCGGCGAAGGCGATCAGGAAGCGACCCCGCTCGGTGGTCTTCCTCGCCCCCGCCATGTCGTTCCTCTTCACCGTCGGCGCCGGCACGGGCAACATCTTCTACCCGCTGCTGCCGGTCATCTACGACGTCTCCTACCAGCAGAAGATCCGCCCCGAGCGGGCGCTCTCGGTCTCCGCCGTCGCCTCGCAGGTCGGCATCCTCTGCTCCCCGGTCTCGGCGGCGACCGCCTCGATGGTGGTGCTGCTCGCCCCGCAGGGCTTCGACCTCGGCAAGCTGCTGCTCATCATGTGGCCCGCCTCGATCGTCGGCCTCTTCCTCGCGGCGCTCGTCATGCTGAAGCACGGCAAGGAGCTCGAGGACGACCCCGAGTTCCAGAAGCGCCTCGCCGCCCACCAGGTCGACGCCCCGCAGGAGGACGCCCACGACCAGAAGCTGCCGAAGACGGCGGTGCTCTCGGCATCCCTCTTCCTCGCCGGCGTCGCCGTCATCGTCTTCTGCGGCCTCTTCTCGAACCTGCTGCCGGTGATCGGCACGAACGACGCGGGCGACCCGGTCCACCTCTCGGTGACCACCGTCATCGAGGTGACGATGGGCGTCATCGCGGCCCTCATCTTCGTCTTCTGCAAGGTGAAGGCGGCCGACGTGCCGAAGCAGTCCACCTTCCCCGCCGGCATCGTCGGCGCCATCGCCCTGTTCGGCATCGCCTGGCTCGCGAACACCTTCGTCGCCGCCAACACGCAGCTCATCGTCGACGGGCTCGGCTCGATGGTCTCGGGCTCCTCGGCGTTCGTCGGAGCCCTGCTGTTCGCGCTCGCGCTGTTCGTCGTCGCGATGCTGACGACGAGCCAGTCGAGCGCGACGAACGCCATCGTGCCGATCGGTCTCACCATCGGCCTGCCCGCGCACCTCATCGCCGGGCTCTGGCCGAGCGCGATGGGCATGTACACGCTGCCCGCCAACGGCAGCCAGGTCGCGACGGTCGCCTTCGACCGCACGGGCACCACGAAGATGGGCAAGTTCGTCCTCGACCACTCCTTCCAGCTGCCGAACCTCGTCTACGTGTTCAGCGCGATCATCGTGGGCGTGGCGATCTCCTTCCTCCTGGGCTGATGGCCGGCGAGCGGGCGGGCGAGCGCTCGGCGGGCGAGCGGGCGACGGCCGACCGGGCCGCGACCGACCGGGCCGCGCAGCGGATGAACGACCCCCTGCTCGGCCGCTTCCTGCTCGGGCTCGCGGAGGGCATGAACGCGGCCGCCGAGTCGGTCGACCAGATCCGCTCGGACATGACGCGGGTGGCCCGCGCCTACGGCCGCGACGACATCGACTTCGTCGTGCTGCCCACGGTGATCCTCGTCGAGACGGGCAGCGGCGAGGCCGGGCGGGTCGCCATCCGCTCCGTGAACGCGAGCTTCCGCTTCGACCAGATCGCCGCGCTCTACCGCCTCCTCGGCGAGGCGAAGGAGGCCGCCGTCGATCCCGCCGACGGCATCGACCGGCTGAACGAGATCGGCCGGATGCGGCCGAAGCGCGGATGGTTCGTCCGCACCTTCGGCCATGCCGTGCTCACCGCCGGGCTCGCGCTGCTGCTCACGCCGACGTGGGAGGGCGCGCTCGTCGCCTTCGTGCTCGGCGCGCTGATCGGCGTGGCGAAGCTCGTGCCCTCGCCGACCCTGCAGCTCGTCTTCCCGGTGTTCGCGGCGTTCGTCTGCGGGGTGGCGGTGTTCCTGCTGGCGCCGCACTTCCCGCTCGGCGATCCGCTGCGCCTGCTCATCGCCCCGCTCGCGACCTTCCTGCCCGGAGGGGTGCTCACGACCGCCGTCATGGAGCTCGCGGCGGGCCAGATGATCGCGGGCGCGTCGCGGCTCGTGATGGGGATGGTGCAGCTCGGCCTGCTCGCGTTCGGCATCCTGGCCGCCGGCACCGTCGTGGGCGTCGCCGATTCGAGCTACGCCCCGCTCGCCTCGGCGGAGTCGCTGCCGTGGTGGGTGGGATGGCTCGCGCTGCTGCTCTTCGCGATCGGCAACTACCTGCACTTCTCGGCGCCGGGTTCGACGTTCGCCTGGGTGCTGCTCGCGCTCGTCGTCGCGTACCTCGGCCAGCTGGTCGGCACCGCGCTGCTCGGCGCGACCGTCTCGGGCTTCATCGGGGCGCTCGCGATGACGCCGGTGGTGCTGTGGATCGCCTCGCTGCCGAAGGGTGCGCCCGCGCAGCTCACCTTCCTGCCGGCATACTGGCTGCTCGTGCCCGGGGCCGCGGGGCTCGTCGCGCTCACGGAGGCGGTGGGCGCGAGCGAGGGCTTCGACGACTTCGCCCTCGCGCTCGTCTCGATCATGTCGATCGCGCTCGGCGTGCTGATCGGCACGGCCCTGTACCGGGCGGTGCACCACGGGGCGGAGGAGCTCGCCGCCTTCCACATCGAGAAGCCGATCGCGGCGGTCGCCGGCGGCGCGGGCAGCGTCTGGAGCCGGCTCCGTGCCGGGCTCGGCGCGGGCTTCCGTTCGCGCTTCGGCTCCGGGCTCCGCCGACGAGGCTGAGGGTCTTCCCGGCAGCCGGGCCGTAGAGTATTCGCGTGACTCAGCACGACTCGGACGCCCGCCGCCAGCTCATCGACCACATCTCGCGTGAGGCGGTCTTCCACGGCGACTTCACTCTGACCAGCGGCAAGAAGGCGAGCTACTACGTCGACCTCCGCAAGGTCAGCCTGGACCACCGGGTCGCGCCGCTCATCGGCCAGGTCATGCTCGACCTCATCGCGGACGTGCCCGACGTGGCCGCCGTGGGCGGCATGACGATGGGCGCCGACCCGATCGCGAGCGCCATCCTGCACCAGGGCGCCGCGCGCGGGCTCGCCTACGACGCGTTCGTCGTGCGCAAGGAGCCGAAGGACCACGGCCGCGGCCGCCAGATCGAGGGCCCGGAGCTCGAGGGCAAGCGCGTCATCGTGCTCGAGGACACCTCGACCACCGGCGGGTCGCCGCTGAAGGCCGTCGAGGCGCTGCGCAAGGTCGGCGCCGAGGTCGTCGCCGTCGCCGTCGTCGTCGACCGCAACACCGGTGCGCGCGAGGTGATCGAGGCCGAGGGCGTGCCGTACCGCTACGCCATCGGGCTCGATGATCTGGGGCTGGCCTGATGGTCCAGCGAGGCGGAGAGCCCGGGGGCGAGGAGTTCGGCGACGCGGATTGGCTGATGGGCCAGCTCGGCGACGGCGATGCGGATGCCGCGGATGGTGCGGATGCCGCGGACTCCACGGATGCCGCCGGCGCGTCGCGCCCGCAGGGCCGCCGGGCGGCGGCACCCGCCCCGGCAGAGCCTGTCGCCGAGCCCGCGGCCGAGCCGGAGCCCGCCGCGTCGACGGCACCGCCCGCTTCGACGGCACCGGGCGTGTCGGCAGCACCGCCCGCGTCGCCCGCTGAGCCGGTCGGCACGGATGCCTCGGCTCCGCGCACGCCCTGGTGGACCAGCCGTTCCCGTGGCCGCCGTGCGGCGGAGCCGGAGCCTGGCGAGACCGCGTCGGCGCCGGAGGCGGCTGCCGAGGCGCCGCTCCGCGGCGACGCCGAACCCGGGCCGGCTGAGCCGAGCGGACGCCGCCGGGCGAGCTCGAGCAGCGAGGAGTCGCTCGACTGGTTCTCGCTCGCGGCGCAGACGCCCCAGTCGCCTCCGGCCGCGGAGCCGGCGGATGCCCCGCCGATGACCACGCCCGCCGTGCCGATCAGCGACGAGCCGCGCAGCGAGCGCGGCGACACCGGGGTGCTCGACGAGCCCCTGCGCCGTCGTCGCGACCGCGGCCCGGCCCTGCCGCAGGCAGACCCCATCCTCACCTCCGTGGAGCCGCCCGTCGCCCCGCAGCGCACGCCGCAGCCGTCCGCCGAGCCGTGGGCGCCGGCCGCGCCGATCGTGCCGGCGGAGTCGCAGACCCCGGTGGTGCCGGGACCGGCGACCCCGACCGCGCCGTTCGCCCTCACCTGGGGCGACCCCGCCGGCCCCGTCGTCCCGGGCGAATCCGCGCCGAGCGGTGCGGGCGAACCCTCGGCGCAGGAGCCCTCGCCGGACGAGCACCCGACCGGGGCGTTCGGCGAGCCGCTGGTCCCCCCGCCGGTGTCCGCCGCAGCCGCGTCCGCGTCGGCCGCCGCGACCACCGATTTCGACGCCGCGCTCTGGTCCGCGCTGCAGGAGGGCCACACCGACGAGGTGGCCACGGTGGCGCCGAGCGAGCCCGCCGCGCCCACCGAGCCGGCTTCGGGTGACGCCGGCTCGCCGCTCGGCGGACCGGCGCCGTTCCCGGCGTTCGCCTCCGGCGAGGCCGTCCCGAGCGAACCCGCCGCCGCCGACGCCCCCGTCGACGATCTGCTCGCCGGCATCGCGTTGGGCGGCGCCGCCGCGGCGGCCGTGAACGCGGCGCAGGCCGCGCACCCGGCCGAGCCGGAGTCCCAGCCCGAGGCCGTGCTGCCCGCCGAGCCGGAGGCCGAGCGGCGCGCCGAGGCCGAGGTCCGCCCGATGGCGCACGACGAGGGCACCGGCCGCGACGACGAGCTCGAGCTCGACGAGGGGCTCGACGATGACGGGGCGGCCGACGCGCTCGACTCCACCGAGGAGTCCGGCTTCGTGTGGGGCATCGTTCCCGACCCCGAGGCCGCGGATCCCCGTGCCGAGGACGGCCCGCTCGGCACCGTCGCGCTCGCGGCCGTCGCCGCCGGCGCCGAGGATGTGGCGGTCGACGAGCCGGTGGTCGATGCCGCGACCGAGGTCGATCCGTCGGCGCAGGCCGGCGACGCCCCGCTCGCCGAGGCCGAGGCCGAGGCCGAGGCGCCCGCCCCGGTCGCCGACGCCGACGCGCAGGATCCGCTCGATCCGTTCGGCTTCGGCACCGAGGCATCCACGTCCCCGGCCGCGCGCGACGAAGACGCCGAGCCCGTCGCGGCGACGGCGCTCCTGCCGACCGCCGGGCGGGCGAGCGCGGCAGCCGGCGCCGCTGCTGCGGGCCGCGAGCCCGCCGGCGCATCCCGCGGCGGGTCCGGCACGGACCGTGGTGGATCCGGCGGTGCCGGCGGCGACGCCGCGCGGCGACGTCGGCTGCTGCTCTGGATCGCGGGCGGCCTCGTGGCCGTGCTCGTGCTCGCGGGCCTGTTCTTCCTCGGCACGAAGCTGCCGTTCGGGGGTCAGCCCGCGGCATCCGCGCCCGCGACGAGCGATTCGGCCGCGCCGAGCGACACGCCGGCGCCCGCGCCGACCGCGGCGCAGCCCGCCGGCGTGCACGCGTGGAACACGCTCTTCGGCGGCGAGTGCATCGACCCGTTCACCGATGCGTGGGCCGAGGACTACACGGTCGTCGACTGCGCGGCGCCGCACGCGGCGCAGCTCGTGCTCCGCGGCACTCTGCCCGGCGAGGCCGGGGCGGCGTTCCCGGGCGACGCGGAGCTCGCGGCGCAGCTGGGCACGGCGTGCCAGGCCGACGGCGTGCTCGATCAGAACGCGATCTCGGGGATCACCGATCTGCAGCTCGTCTTCTCCTACCCGCTCGCCGAGCAGTGGGACGCCGGTGAGCGCACGTTCTACTGCTTCGCGAACCGGTCGAGCGGCGAACCGCTCACGGCGAGCATCGCGGGCGCGACGCCCTCACAGGTCGCCGCCGGCTGACCCAGAACCGAGTTGCCCGACTTTCATGAAAGTCGGGCAACTCGGGGTGGGAGCAGCGCCGCGCCGCGGCTGCGCCGCGCTCAGAGCTCGGTCTCGGCGGGCTCGCCGACGAGCTCGAAGACGCCCTTCAGCACCTCGTCGGGGCGGAACGGGTACTTCTCGATCTCGGCCTGGTCGCTGATGCCCGTGAGCACGAGCACGGTGTGCAGCCCCGCCTCGATGCCCGCGACGATGTCGGTGTCCATGCGGTCGCCGATCATCGCCGTGTTCTCGGAGTGCGCGCCGATCTTGTTCAGCGCCGAGCGGAACATCATCGGGTTCGGCTTGCCGACGACGTACGGGTCCTTGCCGGTGGCCTTCGTGATGAGCGCGGCGATCGCGCCGGTCGCGGGCAGCGGCCCCTCGGCGCTCGGCCCGGTCGCGTCGGGGTTCGTGACGATGAAGCGCGCACCGCGGTCGATCAACCGGATCGCCTTCGTGATCGCCTCGAAGGAGTAGTTGCGCGTCTCGCCGACGACGACGAAGTCGGGATCGGTCTCGGTCATGATGTAGCCGGCGTCGTGCAGCGCGGTCAGGATGCCCGCCTCGCCCACGACGAACGCCGAGCCGCCCGGCACCTGCTGCTTCAGGAAGTCGGCGGTCGCGAGCGCCGAGGTCCAGATGCGCTCCTCGGGCACGTTCAGGCCGGAGGCGCGGAGCCTCGCCGAGAGGTCGCGGGCCGTGAAGATCGAGTTGTTCGTGAGCACCAGGTAGGGCGTGCCCTGGTCCTCCCACTGCTGCAGCAGCTCGGCGGCGCCGGGCAGGGCGTGGTTCTCGTGCACGAGCACGCCGTCCATGTCGGTCAGCCAGCACTCGACTTCATCGCGTCGTCCCATGCTCCCAGCGTAGGGCTCCGATGTTGCGAACGGATGACGACGACGGGATGCCTCGGCCCGCGGCAGGCGGCGCGCCGAGGCGTCCGCTGGTCCGTGCGACTCAGCCGAGCGCGGCGATCAGCTCCTCGACGAGCTGCACCTCGCTCGGTTCGTCGTCGGCTTCGGGGGTGAAGCCCATCCGCACGACGACGAGGCCCTCCGAGGGCACGACGATGACCTTCTGCCCGTCGTGGCCCGAGGCGTAGTACGTGTCGGCGGGCAGCCCCGGCCAGCGCGGCGAACCGTCGGTGAGCGTGTTCACCCGCCAGCCCATGCCGTAGCCGGGGTCGTCGGTCTGCTCGACGGGCAGCACCTCGAGGCTCTTCGCCATCCAGTCGGCGGGGAGCAGCTGCTCACCGTTCCACTCGCCGTTCTGCAGGGCGAACTGGCCGAGCACGGCCCAGTCCCGCGGGGTCATCCACAGGTACGAGGAGCAGACCGGGGTGCCCGCGGCATCCGGCTCGAACACGGCCGAGGACAGCCCGAGCGGGGCGAGCAGGGTCTGCCGGGGCAGATCCGCGCCGAGCCCGGTGCGTTCGGCGAGCACCGAGCAGAGCAGCGTCGTCGAACCGCTCGAGTACTCCTGCACGGTGCCCGGGGCGTGCTCGAGCGGGAGTCCGGCGACGTAGCCGCCCATGTCGGCCTCGCCGTAGAGCATCTGCGTGATCGGGGTGCCGAGGTCGTAGGTCTCGTCCCACTCGAGGCCGCTCGTCATGCGCAGGAGCTGCTCGATCGTGATGTCGGCGCGCTCGTCGCTCCACTCGGGGCGGAGCCCGGCATCGTCGAGCGCGACCTCGCCCTGCTGCACGAGCACACCCGTGATGAGGTCGGCCGCGCTCTTCGACATCGACCAGCCGAGCTGGGGCGTCGCAGCGTCGAAGCCGTCGGCGTAGCGTTCGCCGACGAGCTCGCCGTCCTTCAGCACGACGACGGCGCGGGTGCCGAGCGCCGCCGCCTGCTCCGGCCGGGCTCCGTCGCCGAACGCCGCGGCGATGGCCGCGTCGACCGCCGGATCGGCGGTCGTAGCGGGGGCGCCGGCGAGCGGGTTGCCGGCGTCGTCGATCGCCGTCGCGGTGCCGAGCTCGGGGCGCTCGCCCGCGAGGGTGCAGCCGAAGCCCTCCGTGTACCAGGCGCGCTGCTTCGCGAGGACGCCGAGGAGGGACCCGGTGGTCTCGCCGGGCTCGTCGGCGCCGAAGCGGAGGTACGGCACGAGCGGGTTCGGCGGCAGGTCGTGCTCGGGGTCGTCGCGCCCGGCGAGCTCGGTGACGGCGCACGCGTTGTGCGCGGCGTAGCCGGTGCCGGTGAGCAGCATGGGACGTTGCCACCAGTACCCCGCGACGCCGGCGGCGAGGACGACGGCCACCTCGACGGCGAGGGCGATGAGCGTTCGACGGAGAATGCGCACCGCCGGATGCTATCAGGCAGTGAGCCAGATCTCGGCGGCTGCGGTGCCCGGGAGCTCGAGCGCCGGCGCCGGGGCATCCGCCGTTCCCGCCGAGAGCCGCACGCGCTCGCCGTCGCCGAGGCTCACGACGACCTCGACCCCGGGTGCGAGGCCGGCGGTTTCGAGCTCGCGGAGCACGGCCGGGTCGCGGTCGCTGATCCGGAGGATGCGACCGCGGTGGCCCTGCGGCGCCTCGTCGAGGCGGAGGAACGGTTCGGCCGGGATCGTGCCGTCGGCGGCGGGGATCGCGTCGCCGTGCGGGTCGCGGCCAGGCCGCCCGAGCCGCTCGTCGATCACGTCGAGGAGCCGGTCGGAGACGGCGTGCTCGAGCACCTCGGCCTCGTCGTGCACCTCGTCCCAGCCGTAGCCCATCTCCTGCACGAGCCAGGTCTCGATGAGCCGGTGCCGGCGGACGACGGCGAGGGCGCGCTCGCGTCCGGCGTCGGTGAGCCGGAGCGGGCCGTACGGCACGTGCGCGATGAGGCCGGCGGCGGCCATCTTCTTCACCATCTCGGTGACGCTCGACGGGGCGACGCCGAGCTTGCCCGCGAGCACGGATGGCGTGATTGGGTCGGGCTGCCACTCGGTGTGCGCGTACACCGTCTTGAGGTAGTCCTCGATCGCGGGATTCTTGCTGGCCGGCATCCGCCCCAGACTATCGGGCCCGTTGTCGCCTCGATTGCGCCACTTCGGCCTCGTTGCGCCAGCACAGGTGGCGCGTCGAGGCGGAAGTGGCGCGGGCGCTCGGGCGAGGGGGCGGATGCCTCGCGAGTGCTCGGGCGAGGGGAGCGAGCGGATGCCTCGCGCAACCGCCCCGACCGGTTACACGCGGGCCAGCGCCTCGATGTCCTCGAGGAAGGCCTCGGCGGTCTCGGCCGACACCGTGGTGCGGGTCGTGCCGATCGCCTCGAGGTAGTCCTCGGTGCTCGGGCCGGCGGGTCGCCCCGAGGCATCCGCCCCCGCCGCGCCGCTGCGCACCGCCGCCTCGAAGGCGCGCTGCGAGGCGCTGCGCGCGGCGAACTCGATGTCCGCCGGCGAGAACCCGGCCGTCCGCTCGACGAGCAGCGCGAGGTCGATCTCGCGCTCGACCTGCTCCGGCACGTAGCGCTGCCAGATCGCGAGGCGCGCGGCATCGTCGGGCAGCCCGATCGGGATGACGTAGTCGAACCGTCCGTGCCGGAGGAACGCGCTGTCGAGCGCGCGGATGAAGTTCGTCGCGCAGACGAGGAGCCGACCCGGCTGCTCGCGGAAGGCGGGGATGATCTTCAGCAGCTCGTTCGTCACGCCCTGCAGCGGCGACGGCGGCTCGCCCGAGCGCTGCGCGGCGATCTCCTCGACCTCGTCGATGAAGACCACGGCGTGCTCGAGCTCGGCGATCTTCGTGAACGTCTCGCGCAGGGCGCCGGCGAGCCCGCGGGGATCCGCCGCCAGCCGCGAGGGGAACACCTCCACGAACGACCACTCCAGCCGCGAGGCGATGGCCTTCGCGAAGGTCGTCTTGCCCGTGCCGGGCGGGCCGAACAGCACGACCGCGCGCGGCGGCACCACCCCGTAGCGCTCGGCGAGGTCCGGCTCGGCGAGCGGCAGCACGAGCCGCTGCTCGAGGATCTCCTTCTCCCGCCGCATTCCCGCGACCGACTCCCAGAGCGTGCGCGGCAGCAGCCGGCCGCCCAGCTCGGCGAGGGAGGTCAGCTCCTGCCGCTGCACCGGGATGCGACGCTCGAAATAGCGCAGCTGGTGCTTCGGCTCGAAGCCCTGGTTGGCGAAGGCGTCGACGCGGCGCTCGTGCTCGGGGATCAGCGCGGAGAGCTTCGTCAGCCCGTGCGGGGCCATCCGCTTCTCGAGGGCGGCGAGCATCGCCGAGCCGATGCCGCGGCCGCGCCAGTCATCGGCGATGCCGAAGAAGACGATCCAGCCCTGGTCGTGCGCCGCGCGCCCGACGACCGCGCCGACGAGCTCCTCGCCGTGCACCGCGACGACGGCATGGTCCTTCTGGCAGGAGGCGACGACCTCGCTGAGGTCGTAGACGGGCTCGTGCCCCGAGCGCCGTTGGGCCTCCCAGAGGTGCAGGATGCCGTCGAGATCGTCGTTGTGGAACTCGCGCACGCGCCAGCCGGTCATGGTGTCCTCCTCCGTGGGGTTCCCGCAGCGTAGGCGACGACCGGGGCGTGCGCGGGCTCGGTGACGGACCGTGCGGATGAAACTCTGCCGACTGTTGCCGTGGCCGAAACTTCTGCGCCAGTTCTACGCCCCGGTGAACACCAGCCAGAGCAGCAGCGCGTTGAGCGCGATCAGGAACACGGATGCCGCGACGCCCGCCGCGGTCGTCGCCCAGTGGTTGCGCCAGCGGCCAAGCACGCCCGCCTTCGCCGTGAGCGACACGAGCGGCACGAGGGCGAAGGGGATGCCGAACGAGAGCACGACCTGGCTGATCACGAGCGACAGCGTCGGGTCGAGCCCGAGTCCGAGGATCACGAGCGCCGGCAGCAGCGACACGAGTCGGCGCACGAGGAGCGGCACGCGCACGTGCAGCAGCCCGTGCATGATCTCCGCGCCGGCGTACGCGCCCACGGAGGTCGAGGCGAGCCCCGAAGCGAGCAGCCCGATCGCGAAGAGTGTCGCGATGACCGGGCCGAGCGCCGCCCCGAGTGCGGCGTACGCGCCCTCGAGGCTGTCGGTGCCGTCGACGCCGGCGAGGTTGACCGCGGCGAGCAGCAGGATGCAGAGGTTCACGGTCCCGGCGATCGCCATCGCGACCGTGACGTCGATGCGCGTGGCGCGCAGCAGCACCCCGGCGGGCAGCTCGGTCGCCTCGCCGGGCGCCGCGGCCCGGCTCGATCCGGGCGTCGCGAAGCGGTCGCGGCTGAGGGCCGAGTGCGCGTAGATCGCGTGCGGCATGATCGTCGCGCCGAGGATGGAGGCCGCGAGCAGCACCGATCCGGTGTCCGCGAAGCGGGGCGCGAGGCCGGCGACGAGGCCGCCGGGGTCGGGCGGGGCGATCAGCACGCCGACGCTGAAGCCGATCGTGATGATGAGCAGCAGCCCGATGATGACGAACTCGAAGGTGCGCGGGCCGCGGCGCGACTGGATCATCAGGAGCCCGATCGACACCGCCCCCGTGATGACGCCGCCCCAGATCAGCGGGATGCCGAACAGCAGGTTCAACGCGACCGCGCCGCCGATGATCTCGGCGAGGTCGGTCGCCATCGCGACGAGCTCCGCCTGCAGCCAGTAGGCGCGCCGGCCCCAGCGGCTGCGGATGCGCTCGCCGAGCACCTCGGGCAGGCTCCGTCCGGTGACGATGCCGAGCTTCGCCGACAGGTACTGGATGAGCCACGCCATCAGGTTGCCGAGCACCACGACCCAGACCAGCAGGTAGCCGTACTGCGCGCCCGCCGTCATGTTGCTCGCGACGTTGCCGGGGTCGAGGTACGCGACGCCGGCGACGAGCGCGGGGCCGATCAGCCAGGCGGCGCGCGGGACCGAGCCGGCGCGCTTGAGGCCGCGGCCGCGCGGCCCGGCGGCGGCGTCGGATGCGGCGGCGGATGCCTCGTCGGGGCGGACTGCGGTGGGCGCGAGCGGATCGGCGGGAGATTTCGGCATACCGAAAAGTTAGCAGAATTTAGGCGCACCGAAAAGTAGCTGGTGTGCGGTGCGAGTACCGTGGCACAGGTGAACGACGCCGCGCCCGCAGAGCCCGCAGCGGGCGCGCCCGGAGACGGCCCGGCGCCCGCAAACGGTGCCGAGCCCGGAGACGACGCAGCGCCCGTCGAGGCCCAGCTGCCGGGCGGCGTCGGCCCCTGGCCGGGCGGACGCGACGCCTGGCCGAGCGAGCCGCACTACGACCCCGAGCTGCTCGAGCACGGCGACCGGCGCAACGTCGTCGACCGGTACCGCTACTGGCGGCTCGAGGCGATCGTGGCCGACCTCGACGAGCGGCGGCACGGCTTCCACGTCGCGATCGAGAACTGGCAGCACGACCTGAACATCGGCTCGATCGTGCGCACCGCCAACGCCTTCGTCGCCGACACCGTGCACATCATCGGCCGCCGCCGCTGGAACAAGCGCGGCGCGATGGTCACCGACCGCTATCAGCACCTCGAGCACCACGAGGACGTCGCGGGCTTCGCGGCGTGGGCGCACGAGGCATCCCTGCCGATCATCGCCGTCGACAACGTGCCCGGCGCCGTGCCGATCGAAGCCTTCGACTGGCCCGAGCGCTGCGTGCTGCTCTTCGGGCAGGAGGGGCCCGGCCTGTCGCCGGAGGCGCAGGCGATCGCCGACGCGGTCGTCGAGATCACCCAGTACGGCTCGACCCGCTCGCTGAACGCGGCCGCCGCCGCGGCGATCACGATGCACTCCTGGGTGCTCGCCCACGCGACCCCCGCCCCCCACCCCTGACCCCCGCCCCGCCCCACCCACCCCACCCCCCCGGCAAGACGTCAGTACTCGTGGGTCGCGGCGCCCGCGCACCCGCAGATAGTGCCGTCTTGCCGGGCGGGGGATGGGTGGGGGCGCGCGGCGGGATGGCGCGAGGCGGCCCGGCCCGGCCGCGCCCGCGTGCCAGACTGACGCCGTGACCGTCATCGACAACGCCGTGTACGTCGACGGGCGCCGCGTGGCGACGCCCGTGAGCCTCGACGACACCTTCGAGGCGCTGCAGGCCGCGCCCGGCGGCTTCGCGTGGATCGGCCTCTACCGGCCCGACGCGGCCGAGCTCGAGGTCGTCGCCAAGGAGTTCGGGCTGCACGAGCTCGCCGTCGAGGACGCGCTGACCGGCCATCAGCGGGCGAAGCTCGACCGCTACGGCGACACGCGCTTCGTCGTGCTGCGCCCCGCCCGCTACCTCGACGCCGAGGAGCGGGTGGAGTTCGGCGAGGTGCACCTGTTCGTCGGGCAGGACTTCGTCGTCGGCGTGCGGCACGCGGAGTCCCCGGACCTCGGCCGCGTGCGTGCCCGGCTCGAGTCCGACGGGCTGCTCGCCCGCGGCCCGATGGGCGTGCTCTACGCCGTGCTCGACCAGGTCGTCGACGAGTACGCGCCCGTGGTCGCCGGTCTCGAGAACGACATCGACGAGATCGAGGACGAGCTGTTCTCCGGCGAGGCGGCCGTCGCGAAGCGCATCTACGACCTCTCGGGCGAGGTGATGGAGTTCCAGCGCGCGACGAAGCCGCTCGTCGGGGTCATCGAGACACTCCGTGCCGAGCTCGACGCGGGAAGCTCCGGCGACGACGACTCCGGCCTCGAGCTGCGCCGCTCGTTCCGCGACGTGCTCGACCATGTCATCCGCATCACGGAGAAGGCGGACGAGTTCCGGCAGACCCTGCAGAACGCGCTCAGCGTGCACGCGACCCTCGTCGCGCAGCGGCAGAACGAGGTCATGCAGTCGCTCACCGAGACGAGCCTCGCGCAGAGCGAGCAGACGAAGAAGATCTCCAGCTGGGCGGCGATCTTCTTCGCGCCGTCGCTCGTCGCGGGCATCTACGGCATGAACTTCCACAACATGCCCGAGCTCAGCTGGGAGGCGGGCTACCCCTTCGCGATCGTGCTCATGATCGCCTCGGCCTCGGTGCTCTACCTGATCTTCAAGTCGCGCCGCTGGCTCTAGCCGATGAGGCTCGGCTGCAGGTCGCGCAGGGTGCGGAAGTGCGTCATCCGGGTCACGCCGATCGCGGCGAGCACGAGGCCGCCGGCGAGCCAGATCGCGAGCACCCCGGCGTCCGCCCAGGCGCGCGACAGATCACCGCCGTACATGAACTGGCGCATCATGTCGACGACGTAGCCCATCGGCAGCACGTGGTGCAGCGCCGCGAGCGGCGCGGGCAGCGTCTGCCAGGGGAACGTGCCGCCCGCGGTCACGAGCTGCAGCACCATGAGCACGAGGCCGAGGAACTGCCCGACCGAGCCGAGCCACACGTTCAGCGCGAGGATGATCGCCGCGTACGTCGCCGAGGCGAACACCATGGTGCCGACGACGCCGAGCGGATGGTGCATCTGGAAGCCGAGCGTCACCGCGAGCACGACGTAGAGCGCGACCATCTGCACCGCGCCGAGGAGCCCCGGGGTCAGCCAGCCGGCCAGCGTGATCCGGAGGGGGGAGTGCAGCGCCGTCACCGCGCGCCGAGAGATCGGCTTCACGATGAGGAACAGCGCGTAGATGCCGATCCAGCCGGCGAGGGCCGCGAAGAACGGCGCGAGCCCGGCGCCGTAGTTGCCCGCCTGCGTCACCTGGCTCGTCTCGAGCGTGATCGGGTCGGCGATCGTCGCCGCCTGCGCGTCGCGCGTGGCCTGGGAGGAGTCGGGGATCTCGGCGACGCCGGCCTGCAGTCCGTCGCGCAGGGTGCCGGCCGCGGTCTCGAGCTCGCCGAGCCCGGACTGCAGCGTGCCGAGGCCGTCGCGCAGCTGGGCTGCGCCGCCCGCTGCCTGCGCTGCGCCGTCGGCGGCGGTGCGAGCGCCCGCGGCGAGCTCCGCCGAGCCGTTCGCCACCTGGCGGCTGCCGTCGGCGAGCCGGTCCACCTCGCCCACGACCTGCTGCACCCGCTCGTTGCCGTCGACGATCGCGGTGCCGACGACGTCGAGCCGGGCGAGCACGGCGTCGATCGTGGCCTGGTCGAGCCCCTGGGCGCGCAGCAGCGCCTCGATCTCGGCGCGCGCCTGGGGCACGTCGGCAGCGGCCTGCGCGACGACGGAGCCGACCCGGTCGGCGGATGCCGCGAGCTCGGCGTTGCCGTCGGCGACCTGCCCGGCGCCGTCGGCGAGGGTCGCCGAGCCGTCCGCGAGCTGCGCGGTGCCGTCGCGCAGCTGCGCCGTGCCGTCGGCGAGTCGGCCGGCCCCGGCGCCGAGCTGCCCGGCGCCGTCGAGCGCGGTGCCGGCGCCGTCGGTGAGCTTCGCCGCGCCGTCGGCGGCCTCGCCGAGCTTGCCGCGGATCGTCGAGATCGAGTCGAGCAGCGTGGACGCCGCTTCCTGGCCCACCTTCTCGGCGATCGTCGTGCGGATCTTCTCGACCGCCTGCTTGCCGATCGTGCCCGCGAGGTAGCTGTTGGCGTCGTTCGTGGCGAGGACGATCTCGGCCTGCCGCGGGGCATCCGTCTGCACCGAGGCGAGCGCCTCGGAGAAGTCGCGCGGGAACGTGATGGCGAAGTCGTAGCGCGACTCGTCGAGCCCCTGCTCGGCCTCCTCGGCCGACACCCGGTGCCAGTCGAAGGCGCCGTCGGCGACGACCTCCGAGGCGATCTCGTCGCCGACGTTGCGGGCCGGGGCGTCGTCGCTCGCCGGCGTGCCCTCGTCCTCGACGACGAGGGCGACGGGGACCTCGGCGAACTTCGCGTAGGGGTCCTGGTTGGCCCAGAGGTAGAGGCCGCCGTAGAGCACCGGCACGGCGATGAGCGCGAGGAGCGCGAGCACCGACATCTTTGTGGAGGTGAGCCGGCGGAATTCCGCGGCGATCATCTGCGGGATCTTCACGCGAAGCCTCCTTCGGCGAGCGGCAGCTCGTCGTCCGGTTCGTCGGGCCCGTGCATCCTGGCGATCATCGCGGCGGCGCCGATCGCCGCGGCCGAGGCGTCGCCGGCGATCACGAGCAGCGCGAAGCCGCGGTCGGCGAGGCCCTTCGCGAGCTCCCACCACTCCATCGGATCGCCGCCGTGCCGGTCGGGCGAGACGATCACGAGGCCCTCGACGCCCTCGCGGAGCAGCGCGAGCTCGGTGAGCAGCCGCAGCCTCGCGTGCGGCGCGACGTTCGCGATCGGCACGCGCGCGAGGTGGTCGAGGCCGAGCTGGCTGAGCCAGCGGCCGACCGAGACCGGGTTCGAGGGGATACCGGCGAACATGAGCTCCTCGGCGGCGACGCCGCCGAGGGCGATGTCGGGGGCGGGGTCGCTGACCTCCGGCGCGTCGACGAGGGCGATGCGGCGGCGGATGGCCGAGGCGTCCGCCTTGCCGTCGATGACGACTTCGCCGGAGTCGGGGCGCATGCGCCCGGACGCGATGAGCCCGAGCACGGTGGGGCGCTGCTCGGTCTCCGCTCTCGCGAGGGTCGCACGACCGGACTCGAATCCGACGGTGGTCGTGGGCAGCGCCTGCCCGTCCCGGCCCTTGGCGACTCCGCGGAGCTCGATCCTCACGCGCCCTCCTCCTCGTCTGCCTCGTGGGCAGACCCCCATTGTCCTCCCCTCGGGCGGGCTCCGCTGCGCGCCCCCGAACGGGGGTGAGGATTCCTCTTGTTGGCGGGGCGGCGCAGTGCTTTGCTGACCCTGACCGCATACCCGCATGACGCGGTCGTCCGAACCCGAGAATGGAGCCCATCATGGCCGAGCGCAGCATCCGGCGCGCCGTCGCCGTCCTCGCCGCCGTGCCCTTCGCCGCGGCAGCCCTGCTGGCGACCGCGTCGCCGGCGTTCGCCTCGAGTCCCGTGGACGGGGACCACAAGGTCCCCTACTGTCACGCGACGCACAGCGAGAAGAACCCCTACGTGTACATCGAGACCGACAAGCTCGCGGTCGTCAAGGCGCACGCCAAGCACCAGGACGAGGAAGACGTCTACCCGGGCTTCTGGTACGACGACCACGGCACCGCCGTCTGGATGGAGGGCCGGGGCGACCCGCTCTTCGCCCTGAGCGGCTGCACCCAGGTCCCGCGCTGACCAGCAGCGCGATCGGGGCGGCGCCCGACCCGCCGCCCCGACCGCCGGCGCCCGAACCGCCGCGCGAGACGACGCAGCCCGGCACCGTCCAGGTGCCGGGCTGCGTCGTGCGCGGGGCGCGTGGTTCCGCTCAGTCGGTGCCGAGGTCGAACGCCGCGGCCTCGATCGCGGCATCCGTCGCGGCGGAGGCGGCGTCGTCGGCCGGCGCGGCGATCTCGGCCGCGTCGCCCTCGGCCAGGTCGCCGACCAGGGCCGCGGTCGAGCCGCCCACGATGCCGAGGTGCGCGTACTGCTCGAGGCGGCTGCGCGAGTCGGCGATGTCGAGGTTGCGCATGGTCAGCTGGCCGATGCGGTCCTCGGGGCCGAAGGCGGCGTCGCCGACGCGCTCCATCGAGAGCTTCTCGGGCTGGTAGCTGAACGCCGGGCCCTCGGTGTTCAGGATCGTGTAGTCGTCGCCGCGGCGCAGGCGCACGGTGACCTCGCCCGTGACCGCCGAAGCGACCCAGCGCACGATCGACTCGCGCAGCATGAGCGACTGCGGGTCGAGCCAGCGGCCCTCGTACATCAGCCGGCCCAGGCGGCGGCCCTCGTTGTGGTAGTTCGCGATCGTGTCCTCGTTGTGGATCGCGTTCAGCAGGCGCTCGTACGTGAGGTGCAGCAGAGCCATGCCCGGCGCCTCGTAGATGCCGCGCGACTTCGCCTCGATGATGCGGTTCTCGATCTGGTCGCTCATGCCGAGGCCGTGGCGGCCGCCGATGCGGTTCGCCTCGAGCACGAGCTCGACCGCGTCGTCGAACTCGACGCCGTTGATCGCGACCGGGCGGCCCTGCTCGAAGCGCACGGTGACGTCCTCGGCGAGGATCTCGACCGACTCGTCCCAGAACTTCACGCCCATGATCGGCTCGACCGTGGTGATGCCGGCCGAGAGCTCCTCGAGCACCTTGGCCTCGTGCGTCGCACCCCAGATGTTCGCATCGGTCGAGTAGGCCTTCTCGGCGCTGGCACGGTACGGCAGCTCGCGCTCGAGCAGCCACTCGCTCATCTCCTGGCGGCCGCCGAGCTCGGTGACGAAGGCCGAGTCGAGCCACGGCTTGTAGATGCGCAGGCGCGGGTTGGCCATCAGGCCGTAGCGGTAGAACCGCTCGATGTCGTTGCCCTTGTAGGTGGAGCCGTCGCCCCAGATGTCGACGCCGTCCTCCATCATCGCGCGCACGAGCAGCGTGCCCGTGACCGCGCGGCCGAGCGGCGTCGTGTTGAAGTACGTCTTGCCGCCGGAGCGGATGTGGAACGCGCCGCACTGGAGCGCCACGAGGCCCTCCTCGACGAGCGCCGCCTTGCAGTCGACGAGGCGGCTGAGCTCGGCCCCGTACTCGAGCGCGCGGCCGGGCACGGCCTCGACGTCGGGCTCGTCGGGCTGGCCGAGATCGGCGGTGTAGGTGCAGGGCACCGCGCCCTTCTCGCGCATCCAGGCGACGGCGACGGAGGTGTCGAGCCCCCCGGAGAAGGCGATGCCGACGCGCTCGCCGGCGGGCAGGGAGGTGAGGACCTTCGACATGGCCTCCAGCCTAGTTGCGCGGGAGCGGTCGTGACGCCGCCGATCCGGCGCGCGGACGCCGGGCCGCCCTCCCGGGCCGCCTCCCGGGCCGCCGGGCGGGCGCGCGATATGGTGGAGTGTGACTCCTGACGAAGCATCGGCGGAGACCGAGATCATCCTGGCCGACGAGCCGGAGGTGCGCGAGGCCCTCGCCGCGAGCGACCGCAGCGCCGTGCAGGCCGTCGTCGCCGAACATCCCTCGTCGCCCCTCGCCTGGGCCGAGCTCGCCGACCTCGCCGACTCCGAGGGGCGGGCCATCGAGGCCTATGCCTTCGCCGCGGCCTCCGTCGAGTTCGCCCGAGCCCAGCTGGCTGCGGCCGGCTGGACCGAGGGCGACCCCGTGCGCTGGGCCGAGGAGCCCAACCGCGCCTACCTGCGCGCCCTCGACGCCCAGCGTCGCGCCGCGTTGTCCCTCGGACTCGCCGAGCGCGCCGAGGCGCTCGCCGCAGAGCTCGAGGCCGCCGATTCCGAGGCGCCCGCCCGCATCGCGAGCGAGTTCACGCCGACCCAGCTCATCACCGTGATCCCGGCGACCCCGCCGGCAGGAGAGGACTGATATGCCCGCGGTCGTACTCGTCGGAGCCCAGTGGGGCGATGAAGGCAAGGGAAAGGCCACCGACCTCCTCGGTTCCCGTCTCGACTACGTCGTGAAGTTCAACGGCGGCAACAACGCCGGGCACACCGTCGTCGTCGGCGACGAGAAGTACGCCCTGCACCTGCTGCCCTCGGGCATCCTGACGCCGGGCGTCACGCCCGTCATCGCGAACGGCGTGGTCGTCGACATCGAGGTGCTGTTCGAGGAGCTCGAGGGCCTCGCGAGCCGCGGGGTGGATGTCTCGAAGCTCCGCATCTCGGCGAACGCCCACGTCATCACCCAGTACCACCGCACGCTCGACAAGGTGACCGAGCGCTTCCTCGGCAAGCGCCAGATCGGCACCACCGGTCGCGGCATCGGCCCGAGCTACGCCGACAAGATCAACCGCGTCGGCATCCGCATGCAGGACCTCTTCGACGAGAACATCCTGCGGCAGAAGGTCGAGGGCGCCCTCGACCAGAAGAACCACCTGCTCGTGAAGGTCTACAACCGCCGCGCGATCGCCGTCGACGAGATCGTCGACGAGCTGCTCGGCTACGTCGACCGGCTGCGCCCCATGGTCACCGACACGGCGCTCGAGCTGCACCAGGCGCTCGGCCGCGGCGAGACCGTGCTCTTCGAGGGTGGCCAGGCCACCATGCTCGACGTGGACCACGGCACGTACCCCTTCGTCACGTCCTCGAACGCGACCTCGGGCGGGGCGGTCACCGGCTCCGGCATCGCGCCGAACCAGATCGACCGGGTCATCGCGGTCGTCAAGGCGTACACGACGCGCGTCGGCGCCGGCCCGTTCCCGACGGAGCTGTTCGACGAGTGGGGCGACTTCCTCACCGAGAACGGCCACGAGTTCGGCACGACGACCGGCCGCCGCCGCCGCACCGGCTGGTACGACGCCCCGATCGCCCGCTACGCGGCGCGCATCAATGGCGTGACCGACTTCGTGCTCACGAAGCTCGACGTGCTCACCGGCATCGAGCGCATCCCCGTCTGCGTCGCGTACGACGTCGACGGCGAGCGCGTCGACGAGGTGCCCGTCTCCCAGTCTGACTTCCACCACGCGAAGCCGATCTACGAGGAGTTCCCCGGCTGGACCGAGGACCTCTCCGGCGCGCGCGAGTTCGCCGACCTCCCCGCCAACGCGCAGGCCTACGTGCGCGAGCTCGAGGCGATGAGCGGTTCGCGGATCTCGGCGATTGGCGTCGGCCCCGAGCGCGACGCGATCGTGCAGCTGCACGATCTGATCGACTAGCGCGAACGCGGCGGCCGCAGGCGCGGCCCGATCGCGCGACGAAGGGCGGATGCCGAGGCATCCGCCCTTCGTCGTCGTCGGCGTTACTCGTTGCCGATGGCGCCGTCGACCGAGTCGCGCGCGCCGTCGATCTGCTCGTCGAACTTGCCGCCCGTGACCTTCTTCGCGAAGTCGGCGACCCCGTCGAGCACGGAGTCGCTGATGCCCTCGGCCTGCTCGCTCTTCAGCGCGTCGGTGATCTTGTCCTTGTTCTCGTTGATGAAGTCGCCGGCCTGCTTGGCCGCGTCGTCCAGTGCGCCCATGATGGGTCCTCTCGCTCGCTCGGAATGGCGGTTTCGCCGTCATCGTCGCACACGCCGAGCCGCACGGGAAGGGGGCATTCCGGCCCGCTCGACGCGCGGCGTCATCCGCGAAGAATGGCCGATCGAACGGGCATTTCCCGCGCGGCCGGGTGCCGAGCGCCCGCCGGGGTTCGTCCACCCGTGCCAGACTCGATCCGTGACCGCGACCCTTCCCGCCCGCGCCGAGCTCCGAGGCAGCCGCATCCGGCTCTCGCCGTGGCATCCTGACGACCTCGCCGGCCTCTTCGAGGCGCTCGCCCGTCCCGAGGTCTTCGCCGGCGGCTACGGCGGTGGTCCGGCCGGGCTCCCCGCCGACCGGGCCGCGTTCGACCGCTGGGCGACGGGGTACTACGGCGGCACGGCCGGCGTCGAGCAGCGGCCCTTCACGGTGCGTCTCCTCGGCGGGCCGGACGACGGCCGCATCGTCGGCGCCACGAAGCTCGCCGACTTCGACCTGCCGAACGAGTCGACGCACATCGGCTGGACGGGCTACGACCCGCGCGTCTGGGGCACCGCGGTGAACCCGGAGGCGAAGCTGCTGCTGCTCGGGCTCGCCTTCGCGAACGGCTTCGGCCGGGTGAAGATCCAGGCGGATGCCGCGAACGCCCGGTCCCGCGGCGCGATCGAGAAGCTCGGGGCGAAGCTCGACGGCGTCATGCGGCGCGACAAGCGGCGGGCCGACGGCAGCTGGCGCGACAGCGCGGTGTACTCGGTCATCGTCGACGAGTGGCCCGAGGTGCGCGCCGGGCTCGAGGCGCGGCTCGCGGCGTTCGGCGACGGGCCGGTGCGGCTCCGGCGCTGAGCGCCCGGCTCAGCCGAGCAGTTCGAGCGCGCCGTCGACGAGGGCCGCGGCGCCGCCGAGGTAGGCGATCGCGATGACCGCGATGCGGGCGGCGCGATGGCTGATCCGCGCGTGCAGCAGCTCGCCGAGCACGAGCCCGACGAGCAGCGCGGCGATCACCCAGGGCCAGGCACCGGGCTCCAGCTCGGGCAACTGCCAGCCCGTCGTGGCGAGCTTGCTCGCGAGCGCCGCGGAGCCGATCACGATGAAGTACGCCTGCGCGGTCGCCGCGAAGCCCGTCTGCGACCAGCGGCTCGCGACCGCGTAGACGCTGAGCGCGGGCCCGCCGACCCCGGCCGCGGAGTTCATGAACCCCGACGCGGCACCCGTGAGGATCGCCGGCGGCGCCCCGTGCACGACGTGCTCGGTGCGGGTCACGAGCAGCGTGACGGTGAGCGCCACGATCACGAGGGCACCGATGCCGAGCTGCAGCCACGGACCCGGGACGGCCGTCGCGGCGAGGGTGCCGAACAGGGTGCCGACGAGTGCCGGCACGACGAGCCAGGCGAAGCGCCGCCACTCCACCTGCTTCCACACCCGCGGCAGGATGAGCAGCGAGGACAGCACGGCGCAGACGTTCACGATGATGACGCCGTCGAAGGGGCCGAGCAGGATGACGAGGGCCGGCGAGGCGATGAGGGCGAAGCCCATGCCCGTGATGCGCTGTGCGAACGCGCCGACGAGGACGGAGATCGCGACGGGCAACAGCACCGATCCAGCCTAGCCGGGGCGGTCGACGCGGTCGGGCCGGGGCGGCCGGCTCGTCGCCGGCCGCCCGCATCCGCCCGCCGCTCAGCGCAGCCGTTCCGGCACGTGCAGGCGGGCGAGGAACGCGTCGGCGCTGCGAGGCATCCGCCGTCGGTCCGCGAGTGAGACGAGCACGATGACCGCGACCGCGAGCGGCACCGTCCACGCCGCGGGCTGCTCGACGAGCGGCCGCAGCCACCCCGGCGCGGCCGCCGTCGCACCCGCGGCGCCGGCGAGGATCGCCCCGCCCGACAGCAGCGCCCCCGTCACCATGCCGGCGATCGCGCCGCGCGCGGTCAGCCCGCGCCACCAGATGCCGAGCAGCAGCACGGGGCAGAGCGTCGACGCGGTGAACGCGAACACGAGGCCGACGCTGCCGGCGAGTCCGGCCGACTCCGTTACGAGCGCGACGGCGAGCGGCACGAGCGTCGAGAGCACCGCCGCGATGCGGAAGCCGCGCACGCTGCCGCCGAGCAGGTCCTGGCTGACGACGCCCGCGAGGGACACCACGAGCCCCGAGCTCGTCGAGAGGAAGGCGGCGAAGGCCCCGCCGATGACGAGCGCGGTGAGCAGCTCACCCCACGGGCCCGGCACGAGCAACCCCGGCAGGAGCAGCACGAGCGCGTCGGCCTGCCCCCGCTCGGCGAGCTCCGGGGCGAAGGCCCGGCCGAGCAGCCCGAACGCCGTCGGGAAGACGTAGAACGCCGAGAGCAGGGCGAGCACGATCACCGTCGTGCGGCGGGCGGCCGCGCCATCCGGGTTCGTGTAGAAGCGCACGAGCACGTGCGGCAGGCCGAGCGTGCCGAAGAGCAGCGCCACCATCAGCGACACCGTGCGGTAGGCGTCGAGCCCGTGCGGCCCGGCCTCGACCGGGAACGCCAGATCGGGGGCCAGCGCCGCACGCGCCTCGAGGCCCGGTACGCCGCCCGCGACGACGATGAGCAGCGCCACGACCGGCACCGCGAGCGCCGTGAGCTTCAGCCAAAACTGGAACGCCTGCACGAAGGTGATCGAGCGCATGCCCCCGGCGACCACGACGACCGCGACGATCACGGCGACCGCGAGCGAGCCGGCCCACGGCGGCAGCCCCGTCGTGATCCGCACGGTCAGCGCGGCGCCCTGCAGCTGCGGCACGATGTAGAACCAGCCGACGAGGATGACGAGGGTGCTCGTCACCCGGCGCACCCAGCGCGACTCGAGCCGGGCGGCGGTGAAGTCGGGGATCGTGTACGCGCCGCTGCGGCGGAGCGGCGCCGCGACGAAGAGCAGCAGCATGAGGTAGCCGGCCGTGTAGCCGATCGGGAACCAGAAGCCCGTCGAGCCGCTCAGCAGCACGAGCCCCGCGACGCCGAGGAACGAGGCCGCGGACAGGTACTCGCCGCCGATCGCGGAGGCGTTCCACCAGGGGCGTACCGTGCGGCTCGCGACGTAGAAGTCGCCCGTCGTGCGGGAGACCCGCAGTCCGTAGAAACCGATCAGCGCCGAGGCCAGCGAGACCACCGCGATCGCCGTGTAGCCGGTGACGGGGTTCACGCGTCGTCCTCGGCGAGTTGGCGGAACCGTGCCTCGTTGCGCGCGGCCGCCCGCGCGTAGAGCACACCCACGGTGATCGCGAGCGGGTACAGGCCGAAGGCGAGCAGCAGCCAGGAGACGGGGACGCCGGCGACGAACTGGGCGTCGAGCCCGGGGACCAGCACGATCGCGGCCACGAACAGGGCGGTCGCGAGACAGAAGCCGCCCGCGAACACGAGGCCGAGGCGCAGCTGCGAACGGATGAGGGAGCGCACGTAGACGCCGCGGATGTCGCTCGTCGGCGCCTCCGGCGCGCGGTCGAGCCGGAGGGCGGCGCGCGGCGCGGCGGGGCGGGGGGTGCCGGCGGCGGTGACGCGGACGCGGGCGGGTCGGTCCCCTGAGCTCGACTGGTTCCCTGAGCTTGTCGAAGGGTGCGGTTCCCCTTCGACGGGCTCAGGGGACCAGGTCGGTTCCCCTTCGACGGGCTCAGGGGACCAGGTCGGTTCCCCTTCGACGGGCTCAGGGGACCAGGTCGGTTCCCCTTCGACGGGCTCAGGGGACC
>NZ_JBHXBK010000001.1:1538389-1542845 GCF_042726785.1 Agromyces sp. NPDC060279 | reverse complement strand
ATTCCTGGTTCCCTGAGCTTGTCGAAGGGTCCCGGCCCGCCGGCTCGCTCACGGGCGGGGCCGCACGCTCGACTGCGCGAGCCGGTCGCGCAGGCCCGGCAGCATGCGGCGGCTCACGGGCAGTTCGACGTCACCGACGACGACGGCCGGGTGGTCGGAGCCGAGCCGGATCCGCGAGACGTGCGCGAGCGCGACCAGGTACGAGCGGTGCACCCGCACGAAGCCGGCCTCCGCCCACTGCTTCTCCAGGTCGGAGATCGGCACGCGCACCAGGTGCGTGCCGCTCTCGGTGTGCAGCCGGGCGTAGTCGCCCTGCGCCTGCACGTAGCGCACCTCGTCGCGCCGGATCATCCGGGTCGTCCCGCCGAGCGGCACGGCGATCATCTCGCCGGCCGGCGAGGCATCCGGCGCCGGCGGCCGCAGCGCCTCGACGATGCGGCCCACCGAGCGCTGCAACCGCTCGGCGCGCACGGGCTTCAGCAGGTAGTCGACCGCGGCGAGGTCGAAGGCCTCGAGCGCGCCCTCCTCGTCGGCGGTGACGAAGACGAGCGCCGGCCGATGCTCGAAGCGCTGCAGCGCGCGGGCCAGGTCGAAGCCGGAGAGGCCGGGCATGTGGATGTCGAGGAACGCCGCGTCGACCGGCTCGCGGGTGAGCAGGCGCACCGCCTCGGCCCCCGAGGAGGCCTGGTGGATGACGCCGACGCGCGGATCCTGCCCGAGCAGGTACACCAGCTCGTCGATCGCGGGCTGCTCATCGTCGGCGACGAGGACGGAGATCACGGTTCGAGTCTCCCATCCCGCTCGGGTCGCGGCGTCGGTGCCGCGTCACCGCCGCCGCCGCCACCCCACCGACTTGCCCGACTTCCATGAAAGTCGGGCAAGTCGGTGGGGGTCGGGGCCGCTTTCGGCACCCGCATCCGCACGAGCGTGCCCGCGCCCACGGCCGTCTCGACGACGAGGCCGTGCTCGTCGCCGTACACCTGGCGGAGCCGGGCGTCGACGTTGCGCAGGCCGACGTGCGCGCCGCCCTGCCCGCCGGTCAGCACCTCGCGGATGAGCTCCGGGTCGAAGCCGACGCCGTCGTCCTCGACGCTGATCTCGGCGAACGCGCCCGAGTCCTCGGCGGTGATCGTGATGCGGCCGCCGCCCTCCTTCGCCTCGAGGCCGTGCCGCACCGCGTTCTCCACGAGCGGCTGGATGGACAGGAACGGCACCACCGCGCCGAGCACCTCCGGCGCGATCTGCAGCGTCACCCGCAGCCGCTCGCCGAAGCGCGCCCGCTCCAGGCGCAGGTAGCTGTCGATCGAGCCGAGCTCGTCGGCGACGGTCGTGAACTCGCCGTGCCGCCGGAACGAGTACCGCGTGAAGTCCGCGAACTCCAGCACGAGCTCGCGCGCCTGCGCCGGGTCGGTGTTGATGAACGAGGCGATCGCGTTCAGCGAGTTGTAGATGAAGTGCGGGCTGATCTGCGCCCGCAGCGCCCGCACCTCGGCCTCGGCGAGCGCCGTGCGGGAGGCATCCAGCTCGCCGAGCTCGACCTGCGCGGCGACCCAGTCGGCGACCTCCGCGGTCGCCCGAACCAGCCCGGCTCGCACGGGGGCGGCGAACGCGACGATCGCTCCAACCGGGCGGCGGCCGACGAGGATGGGCGCCGCGACGGCATCCGTCTCCCGCGCGCCGTGCTGCCCCCGCCCCGAGCGAGGAACCCGCCGCTGCACCTGCGGCCGGCCCGAGTCGTGCGCGGCGGCGGCGAGCTCCGCGGCCGTCTCGCGCAGGCCGTCATCGCCCTCGAGGGCGACGACGCCGCCCGGGTCGACGATCGCGAGGGTGTCGCAGCCGAGCAGGGCTTTCAGGTGCCGGCCGGCGCGTTTCGCGTCCTCGACGCCGACGCCGCCGCGGAGGTGCGCGGCCGCCCGGGAGGCGAGGTGCAGCGTCTGGTAGGTGGCGCGCTCCGCCTCGGTGCCGAGCTCCTTCGAGGAGACCACGAGGCGGCGCAGCAGCACGACGAGTCCGACGGCGAGCGCGCCGGCGACGACGCCGGCCGCCGCGGCCACCACCAGGGACTCGGGCATGCAGGCCAGCGTAGCGATCGTTCATCGCGAGCGGCCGCCGTTCGTCGCACGATCGGGACCGCTCGGCGACGACGAGCGGCGTCGGCCCCCGGCGGCCCGCGACCGGCGGCAGCATGGTCGCACCGCGGCCCGCAGCCTCTGGCATCGAGGGGCCGCACGGTGCGACGTCGCACCGACGACCTCGAAGGAGACGCCATGGGCAACGACGCCCTGAGCGCGGAGGAGACGAACCGTCCCATCGTCGACTACCGCGCGGTCCAGCAGTCGGAGCGGTTCCAGCGGTTGAGGAGGCGCCAGCGCGGGTTCGTGTTCCCCGTGCTGGCCGCCTGTCTCGTCTGGTACCTCGCCTACGTGCTGCTCGCCAGCTACGCGCACGACTTCATGTCCACGCCGGTGTTCGGCAGCGTGAACGTCGCGATGCTGCTCGGGCTCGCGCAGGTGGTCACCACCTTCGCGGTGACCACCTGGTACGTGAGCTTCGCCAACCGCCGGCTCGACCCCGTCGCGAGCGAGATCCGCGAGGAGATCGAGGCCGAGATCGCGGATGCCTCGAACACGGAGGTGTCGCGATGAGCGCCGCCGCCCTCGGCCTCCGCCATGCCGCGGAGCCGGCCGCGAGCGCGCCCGGCGAGCCGTGGCTCAACATCGCGATCTTCGGCGCCTTCGTCGCGATCACGATGATCATCGTGTTCCGCGCCAGCCGGAACAACAAGACCGCCGCCGACTACTACGCCGCCGGCCGCTCCTTCACGGGCGGCCAGAACGGCTCGGCGATCGCGGGCGACTACCTCTCGGCGGCCTCGTTCCTCGGCATCGTCGGCGCCATCGCGATGACCGGCTACGACGGCTTCCTCTACTCGATCGGCTTCCTCGTCGCCTGGCTCGTGGCGCTGCTGCTCGTGGCCGAGCTACTGCGCAACACCGGGCGCTTCACCATGGCCGACGTGCTGTCGTTCCGGCTGAAGCAGAAGCCCGTGCGGATCGCCGCCGCCATCACCACCCTCGTCGTGTGCTTCTTCTACCTGCTCGCGCAGATGGCGGGCGCGGGCGGCCTGGTGTCGCTCCTGCTCGGCATCAGCGACACGCTCGGCCAGTCGCTCGTGATCACCGTGGTCGGCGCGCTGATGATCCTGTACGTGCTCGTCGGCGGCATGAAGGGCACGACGTGGGTGCAGATCATCAAGGCGGTGCTGCTCATCGCGGGCGCCGGAGTGATGACGGTGTGGGTGCTCGCGATCAACGGCTTCGACTTCTCGGCCCTGCTCGACCAGGCCGTCGCCGTCGCCGAGAACCCCGCCATCCTCGACCCGGGCCTGAAGTACGGCGTCTCGGACCTCTCGAAGGTCGACTTCCTCTCGCTGGGCCTCGCGCTCGTGCTCGGCACCGCGGCCCTCCCGCACGTGCTGATGCGCTTCTACACGGTGCCGACGGCGAAGGAGGCCCGCAAGTCGGTCGTCTGGGCGATCTGGCTGATCGGCATCTTCTACGTGTTCACCCTCGTGCTCGGCTACGGGGCTGCGGCGCTCGTCGGGCCATCCGTCATCGCCGCAGCGCCCGGCGGACCGAACTCCGCCGCGCCGCTGCTCGCGTTCTCGCTCGGCGGCCCGCTGCTGCTCGGCCTCATCTCGGCGATCGCGTTCGCGACGATCCTCGCGGTCGTGGCGGGGCTCACGATCACGGCGGCGGCCTCCTTCGCGCACGACATCTACGCCTCGGTCGTGAAGAAGGGCAAGCCGGCGGCCGGCGCCGAGGTGAAGGTCGCCCGGCGCACGGTCGTGATCATCGGCATCGTGGCGATCATCGGCGGCATCGGGGCGAACGGGCAGAACGTCGCGTTCCTCGTGGCGCTCGCGTTCGCGGTGGCGGCCTCGGCGAACCTGCCGACGATCGTCTACTCGCTGTACTGGAAGCGCTTCTCGACGAAGGGCGCGCTGTGGAGCATGTACGGCGGCCTCGCCTCCGCCATCCTGCTCATCGCCTTCTCGCCGGTGGTGTCCGGTTCGGAGACCTCGATGCTGAAGACCGACGCGATCGACTTCGCGTTCTTCCCGCTGTCGAACCCGGGCATCGTCTCGATCCCGCTGGCGTTCTTCCTCGGCTGGCTCGGCACCGTGCTCGATCGCGTCACGGAGGATCCGGCGAAGCAGAGCGAGATGGAGGTGCGCTCGCTCACGGGCGTCGGCGCCGAGAAGGCGAGCGAGCACTGATCCGCCCGGCGGCGCGTGGGGGCGCGCCGCCGGGCACCCTTTCGGCGCGGCGGGAACGCCTGCCCGGGCCGCGTCGGAACCCTGACCGTGGGGGGGGAGGTTTTTGTGACGAAGGGGGGGGGGGGGGGGTTGGGGGGGGGGGGTGTTCTGCGGGTGGGAGGGGGGGGGGGGGTGGAC
>NZ_JBHXBK010000001.1:1536953-1538379 GCF_042726785.1 Agromyces sp. NPDC060279 | reverse complement strand
TTTTTTCTCTTTTCCTCTCTTTTTGTCTTTTTCTTTTGTTTTTTCTCCCCTTTTTGCTTTCCCCCTCTTTTTCTCCCCCGCTGCGCTTCCACGGTGGCGCTCAGGGGGGATGGCCGTCCGGATGGCGAGCGGGGGCGGTGGGTGCAGCTGCCGTTCATCCGCGGATTCCGGACAGGGATGCCCCGGGCCGTTCCGCCCGTCGGCGGGCGGCCGTAGCCTCGACGGGTGAGCAGCATCGGACCCCGCGACGCAGCAGTTCCCGGCCGCACGGCGACCGTGCCCCAGCCCGGGCCGAAGCGGTGGTCGACATGGGCGCAGTTCCTCGTGATGGGGCTCGTCTGGGGCGCGAGCTTCCTGTTCATGAAGCTCGCGCTCGCGGGCGTGAGCTTCGGCCAGATCGCCTGGTCGCGGGTGCTGCTCGGCGCCCTCACGCTCGGCGTGATCGTCGCCGTGACGCGGCCGCGCGTGCCCGGCGCCGACGGCCGGCCGGGGCCCGTGCTGCCGCGGGAGCCGATCGTCTGGCTGCACTTCCTGGTCGTCTCGTTCACGACGTGCGTCATCCCGTACCTGTGCTTCGCGTGGGCCGAGCAGTACGTCTCCTCGAGCCTCGCCTCGATCTACAACGCGACGACGCCGATCATGACGGCGCTCATGGCGACCCTCGCCTTCCGGGTGGAACGGCTCGGGCTCAGCCGCTGGGTGGGCGTCGGCATCGGCATCGTCGGGGTGGTCGTCGTCATCGGGCCGTGGCAGTACCACGCGCTCACCGGCAGCCTCGCCGGGCAGCTCGCCTGCCTCCTCGCGACCGCCTGCTACGGCTTCACCTTCGGGTACCAGCGCAAATTCCTGAGCCACCGGCCGATCGCGCCCGCGACGTTCGCGTTCCTCTCGATCGGCGTCTCGGCCCTCGTGATGCTCGCGCTGACGCCGTGGCTCGCGCTCGGGCCCGTGCGGCTCGACTGGACCGTCGGCGGCTCGCTGCTCGCGCTCGGCATCCTCGGCACCGGCTTCGCGTACATCTGGAACATCAACGTGCTGCGGGCCTGGGGACCGACCGGCACCTCGACGGTCACCTACGTCACCCCGGTCGTCGGCGTCGCGCTCGGCGTCGCGCTGCTCGGCGAGCGGTTCAGCTGGCACGAGCCGATCGGGGCGCTGCTCGTGCTGCTCGGCATCCTGCTCGCCCAGGGCCGGCTGCGCCTGCCGCGACGCGCTGCGGCCGAGGCGCCTGCGGCGTAGCGCGCCGCGCCTGGTTCGCTCGGGCCGGACGGCACCAGCATGCGCCCGCGAGGCATCCGCCCCTTCCGCCCGACCGTTTGCGCCACTTCGGCATCGTTTTGGCCCCCCTGCTTGTGTCACAATGCCGAAGTGGGGGTGGGGGGTTGGTGGGGAGGGGGGGGTGGCCGCTTCCTGCTTTGTGCTTGGC
>NZ_JBHXBK010000001.1:1490982-1536943 GCF_042726785.1 Agromyces sp. NPDC060279 | reverse complement strand
GAGTCCCCCCCTTCTTCCGAGTCTTTTATGCCGCTTTGGCATTGTTGTACCACCTCTGCTGGCGCAACGATGCCGAAGTGGCGCTGGGGCGTCGGTGGGACGGATGGCGCGGCCGATTCCGGCTCGGCGCTTGACACGGGCGCGCCCACGTGGTTGGTTAGTTACACAAGTAATGAACCAACCAAGGTTCGTTCCCGGGGACGACGCACAGGAAGGCCGGAATGGACGAATCCCGCCCGATCTTCCTCCAGATCGCGGAGCAGATCGAGAACGACATCATCGACGGGGTCATCGCCGAAGGGGCGCAGATCCCCTCGACGAACGAGTTCGCCGCGTTCTACCGGATCAATCCGGCGACCGCACTGAAAGGGGTGACCCGGCTCGTCGACGACGGGATCGTGGTCAAACGAAGGGGCATCGGCATGTTCGTGACCGAGGGCGCCCGCGACCGGCTCGTCGAGCGCCGGCGGGCCGACTTCGCGGCGGAGTACCTCCGGCCGCTCATCATCGAGGCCGAGAAGCTCGGCATCACCATCGACGACCTCGCGGCACTCATCCGCGCGGAAAGGATCGCATCATGACCAGCACCGTGGTCCGCGCCAGCGGTCTCACCAAGCGCTACGGCTCCTTCGCGGCCGTCGACCACGTCGACTTCGCGCTCGAGGAGCACCGCATCTACGGCCTCCTCGGCCGCAACGGCGCCGGCAAGACGACGCTCATGCAGCTGCTCACGGGCCAGCTCTTCCCGAACGAGGGCGAGCTCGAAGTGTTCGGCCGCCGGCCCGCCGAACACGCCGACGTGCTGCGCCGGCTCTGCTTCATCGCCGAGTCGCAGCGCTACCCCGAGGACTTCACGCCGAAGCACGTCTTCACCGCGGCCCCGTGGTTCTTCGAGAACTGGGACGCCGAGTTCGCCGAGCGGCTGATCGCTGACTTCCGCCTCCCGGTGAAGCGGCGCATCAAGAAGCTCTCCCGCGGCCAGCTCTCCGCCGTCGGCGTCATCGTCGGCCTCGCGAGCCGGGCCCCGCTCACCTTCTTCGACGAGCCCTACCTCGGGCTCGACGCGGTGGCGCGGCACATCTTCTACGACCGGCTCCTCGAGGACTACGCCGAGCACCCCCGCACCATCGTGCTCTCGACGCACCTGATCGACGAGGTCGCGAACCTCCTCGAGCACGTCATCCTGATCGACCAGGGCCGCATCCTGCTCGACCGCGACGCCGAAGAGGTGCGCGGGCAGGCGACCACGATCGCCGGCGCCCGCTCCGCCGTCGAGGAGTTCGTGCAGGGCCGGCCCGTCATCGGCCGCGAAGGCCTCGGCGGGCTCGCCTCGGTCACGATCGACGGGCGCCTCGACCGCGAGGAGCGCATCCGGGCCGCCGAGCTCGGGCTCGAGCTCGCGCCGGTCTCGCTCCAGCAGCTCATCGTCCACCTCACCGGCGCAGACCTCGCCGGTTCGACCGAGAAGGAGGTCGCCGCATGACCGCCGTCGCCACCGCCACCGCCGAACGCGAGCTCGGGGCATCCCGGCTCCGCGTCGGAGAGATCTGGCGCATCGTGCGCCTGCTCGCCGTGAACCCCACGATCTTCTTCGGGGTGCCCTGGATGATCCTCGGCGGCGCCTGGGCCGTCACGATGGTGCTCGCGCTCATCATGACCGGTGCCGGGGCGCCGATGGAGGAGGCCCGCGAGGGCTTCCGCTACAGCTGGGCGGTGCTCTCGCCGCAGTGGTACCTCGTCGTCGTGGGCGTGCAGGCCGTCGCGTACACCTTCTCGTTCGCGCTCGGCTTCGGCTCGACCAGGCGCGACTTCTGGCTCGGCATGAGCGTGATGTTCGTGCTCGTCTCGGCCGAGATGGCCGTCGCGATCGCGACCCTCGTGCAGCTCGAGCAGCTCACGAACGGCTGGTGGATCGGCGCGGGCATGTTCGACGCGCTCTGGTACGGGCAGCTCGGCTGGGGCTTCGACTTCCTCTCGACGTTCGTGCTGCAGCTGCTCGTGCTCTTCGTCGGCGCGAGCGCGACGACGATCTACATGCGCTGGCGGGTGCGCGGCATGATGGTGCTGCTGTTCGGCACCGTCGCACTCGTGCTGATCCTCGTCGCCTCGCTGACCTTCACGGGCTCGTGGCCGGCCGTGTGGAGCTGGCTCGGCGGGCTGACCCCGACCGGCCTGATCCTGCTGGGGCTCGCCGCCGCCGCGGTGGCGGCCGTCACCGGCTTCCTCGTGATCCGCCGGGCCACCCCGCGCTGATCGCGGCAGTGCACCACCCGAGTTGCCCGACTTTCATGGAAGTCGGGCAACTCGCGTTTCCGGGTCATCCCAGCGGCGGCGGCGCGGGTCATCCGGTCGGATGACGCCTCGCGCCCCGGATCATGCCCGCGCCCGACGCGCCCGCCACCGCCCGCCCGGCAGGCTCGAAGCATGAGTTCCTTCGTCATCGAGGCATCCGGCCTCGAGAAGTCCTTCGGCCCCACGCGCGCCCTCGCCGGGGTGTCGCTCGCCGTGCGCACCGGGGAGTCGCTCGCGATCATGGGCGCCTCGGGCTCCGGCAAGACGACGCTCCTGCACTGCCTCGCGGGCATCACCCTGCCGGACGCCGGCACCGTCTCCTTCCTCGGCGGCACCGGCCGCGTGCAGGTCGACGCGCTCGGCGAGCGCGACCGCTCCCGGCTGCGCCGCGAGGCGTTCGGCTTCGTCTTCCAGCAGGGCCTGCTGATCCCCGAGCTCACGGCGATCGAGAACGTCGCGCTCGCGCTCATGCTGAACGGGATGCCGCGGGCTCGTGCCGAGGAGCACGCCCGCGGCTGGCTCGCCGCCCTCGGCCTCGCCGGCCTCGAGGACCGGCGCATCGGCCAGCTCTCCGGGGGACAGGCGCAGCGCGTCGCGATTGCGCGGGCCCAGGTCACCGGCGCGAGCGTCGTCTTCGCCGACGAGCCGACGGGCGCCCTCGACTCGGCGACCTCCGCCGACGTGATGGGGGCGCTGCTGCACTCCACCGTCGGACAGGGGCGCACCCTGGTGCTCGTCACGCACGACCCGGAGGTCGCGGCGCGCTGCTCGCGCATCGTCGACGTCCGCGACGGCCTGATCGTCGGTGAGCGGATGCCGCAGCCGAACGGTGCGGCGGCCGAGTCGGCACCTGCCGCGCCGCCTGCACCGCCTGCGCCTGGCGCCACGGCGGTGCCCCTGCCCGCGCCAGGAGGCCGGGCGTGATCGGCCGCGTCGCCTGGCTGCTCGCCCGCCCCGGATCCTCGGGTGCGGCGACCCTCGTGCTGCCGATCACGGCGTTCGCGATCGTCACCGCGCTGCTGCTCACCGTCATCGGCGGCGCCCAGTCGTTCTGGCGCTGGACGGACGACGCCGCCACCGCCTACCAGCTGCTCGCCGTGATCGCGCTCGTGCTGCTCGTCGTGCCGCTCGCCTCGCTCGGCGGCGCGGCCGCGCGGCTCTCCGCCAGACGCCGCGACGACCGCCTCGCGACCCTGCGGCTGCTCGGCGCCACCCCCGCCACCGTCTCCGCGCTCGCCGTGATCGAGTCGGCGATGCTCGCCCTCGTCGGCTCGCTGATCGGGATCGTCGGCTACTTCGCGATCATGCCCGGCATCGCGCTCGTGCCGTTCCGGGGCGAGCCGCTCGGCATCGGCGGCGTGCTGCTGCCGCCCGCCGTGCTCCTCGCCGTGCCGCTCGGCATCGTGCTGCTCGCCGTCGTGAGCGCCGTGCTGGGCCTGCGCCAAGTGATCATCTCGCCGCTCGGCGTGCGGACGCGCCAGGACGCCCCGAAGCTCTCCTGGCTGCGCGTCGCGATCGGCGCCGCGGTGATCCTGCTCGCCTTCGGGCTGATGAACGTGCTGCAGCTGGCCGGCGAGGCATCCGTGCTCTTCCTGTTCCTCGGCGCCGCGTTCGGCGGCACCCTGGCCGTGCTGAACCTCATCGGACCGTGGGTCATCCGGCTCGTCGCCCAGGGGCAGGCGAAGCGCGCGGCGAAGCCCGCGAAACTGCTCGCCGCCCGCAGCGTGCTCGAGTCGCCGAAGGCCGCCTGGCGGCAGGTGTCGGGCGTCGCGATGACGAGCTTCATGGCCGTGTTCGCGGGCGTCGGCATCGCGCTCATGGACGCGATGGGCGGCTCGGGCGAGATGGACCGGGACGGGCTCGAGCTCATCACCGACATCCGCACCGGCATCCTCATCACCGTCATCGGCTCGTTCCTCATGGTCGCCTGCTCCGTCGGCGTGAACCAGGCCGCCGGGATCCTCGACCGCCGCGAGCTCTCCCGCTCGCTGCACATGCTCGGCATGCCCGAGCAGACGATGGACGCCGCGCGCCGCCGCGCCGTGATGTCGCCGCTGCGGATCACCGCGATCGGCTCCGCCGTGATCGCCGCGGTCGTCATGCTGCCGCTCACGGGCATCACGCTCATCGTGCAGCCGCTCGCGCTGCTCGTGATCGCGGGCGTGCTCGCCGCCGGCATCGGCGTGGTCGCCCTCGGGCTCGTCGCGACGCGGCCGATGCTGCGGCGCGCGGCGGAGTCCGGATAAGCCCCCGACGTCGGCCCGCACCCGGGATCGCGGGCCGACGTCGGGCACGAGAACCGGGGCTGCGCGAAGTAGGGTCGAAGCATGACCGCGATCGACGACCGGGACGCCGCGATGTCCGAGCTGCTCGGCATCCGAGCGAGCATCGACAACATCGACGCCGCCCTCATCCACCTGCTGGCCGAGCGCTTCAAGTTCACCCAGCAGGTGGGCCGGCTGAAGGCGACGCACGGCCTGCCGCCGAGCGATCCCGACCGTGAGAAGCGGCAGATCCAGCGCCTGCGCGCGCTCGCCGAAGACGCCCACCTCGACCCCGCGTTCGCCGAGAAGTGGTTCAACTTCGTCGTCGCCGAGGTCATCCAGCACCACGAGGAGCTCGCCGGCAACGGCGCCTCCGGCGAGCTGTGAGCCGCGCCCGATGAGCTGGTACCCCGTGCCGCTGCCCGATCTCACGGGCCGCCGCTACCTCGTGACCGGCGCGAACGCCGGGCTCGGCTTCTTCACCAGCGCCCGGCTCGTGGGCGCGGGTGCCCACGTCGTGCTCTCGGGGCGCAGCCCGGAACGGCTCGAGACGGCCGCCGCGGTCATCCGCGAGCGGGTGGATGCCGGAGCCGACCGCGGCGAGCTCGGCGGCCGGGTCTCGACGCTCGTCATCGACACGGCCTCGCTCGACTCCGTGCGCGCCGGCGTCGCCGCGCTCCGCGGGGAGCCGCAGCTCGACGGTGCCGTGCTGAACGCCGGCATGGTGCACACGCCCGGCCGGCGGCTCGAGAGCCCCGACGGCAACGAGCTCGTGCTCGCCACGAACGTGCTCGGGCACTTCGCGCTGCTGGCCGGGCTGTTCGGCGCGGCGGGCGCGGGCGACGAGCTCGTGCCTGGCTCGCGCCGCTTCGCGGACGGCGCGCGGGTGATCACCCTCGGCTCGCTGTCGACGAAGCTCTCGACGTTCCGGGTGGGCCAGCTGCAGCTCGAGCGGGGCTACGACTTCTGGCGCGCCTACGCGCAGTCGAAGATCGCCGGGCAGTCGATCGGCTTCGAGCTCGACCGGCGGCTGCGCCGGGCCGGCGTGCCGGTGGCGAGCATCGTCGCGCACCCCGGCTATGCCATCTCGGGCCGCACGCCCACCGTGCCGGGCGTCAACGAGCCGAGCCGCGGCGACCGCTTCGCCGACGCGCTGCAGGCGCTCTGGGCGCAGGGCAAGCATCGCGGCGCCGAGCCCGTGCTGCACGCGCTCACGGCGGCCGACGTCGCGGGCGGCGAATTCTGGGGCCCGCGGGGGCTCGTGAAGGGCGCGCCCGCCAGGCAGCAGCCGACCCGGGTGTCGAGCGATCCGGTCATCGGCGCGAAGACGTGGGCGTTCGCCGAGCTGGCGACAGCCACCCCGTTCACCCTCGTCGGCTGATGCGCGGGCTCCTCGCGGGCTGGTGGGCGCGGCCCGCCGTGCGGCGGCGCGCCGCGACGGGCGTCGCGGTCGTCGGCACGGTGCTCGCGGTGCTCGGCGTGTTCACCGGGCGCTGGGGCGTCGTGGTCGTCGCGATCGTGCTGCTCGGCCTCGCGGCGGCCCTCGGCCCCGCACGGATCCGGCGCTGAGGGCGGGTACGCTGCACTCCATGACCGACGGGCCCGGCGAGGCATCCGCGCGCGGCGCGGGCGAGGCGGCGTTCGGCGATGCGGCGTTCACCGAGGCGCGCGCCGCCGTCGCCGCCGCCACCGCGCGTCTCGCGGAGGCCGGAGCGCGCCGGGAGGTGCTCGCCGCCTACGAGCCGCCGCGCCGGCGGCTCGGACTGCCGCGGGCGGCCAGGATGCGGCGGCTCGGCGAGGTCTGGCGACTCGGCTCCCTGCTGCTCGACGACGACGGGCGGCTGTACGCGGTCGGCCGGGTCGTGCGCGCCGAGGCTCCGGCCCGGCGCTCCGTCACCGCGAACGCGGTCGCCGAGCAGCGCGCCTACCGGGCCGCGGCCGTGAAGGGCGGCATCCCCGCCGGCGAGACGGTGGACTTCGACGCCGTGCCGATCCCGCTCGACGGGGGCGTCGGGGCGCTGCCGCCCGGCGGACCGGTGGCGCTCCGCGACGACCGGGTGATGGTGCGCTGGAACCCGAGCGATCCCGGCGCCTGGACGCCGCTCGCCGGCTACCTCGCCGAGCGCGCCGAGCTGCTCGCGCAGCCCGCGCCCGGGGCGTGACCCCGGCCGAGCCGCCGAGCCCCGGGACGTGTCGCGCGACTCAGCCGAGCGTGACCTGCACCGGCACCGGGTTCTGGAACAGGTCGAGCACCGGGCAGTGGGCGTCGACCGCGGCCTGCAGCTCGGCGTAGCGCTCCTTCGACTCGGGACCGCTCAGGCGCACGTCGAGGCGCACCGCCGAGAACCCGGCGCGGCCGGACTCGTCGATGCCGAAGAGCTTGCGCACGTCGAGGTCCCCCTCCGCGTTGATCTCGACGTCGTCGAGCACGATGCCGAGCGCCTGCGCGTACAGCCGGTACACGACGACCTGGCACGAGATCAGGGCACCGAGCGCGTACTCGACCGGGCTCGCGGCGGCGTCGTCGCCGGCGAGGGCGGCCGGCTCGTCGACGGTGAAGCGGTGCTTCCCGGCGATGATGCGGGTGGCGACGGAGCCCGTGCCGCGACCGGAGACGCGGTAGGTGAGCTCGGCGTTCGCGGGCGCGGCGGCGATGCGCTCGTGCCAGGCGGCGCCGGCATCGGTGAGGCGGGCGGCGCGGTCGGCCGCCTCCGCGGCCGGGTCGGCCGACGATGCGGGGGCGGCGGTGGGGTCGTCGATGAGCGTCATGGCGGGAGCGTACGGGTGGGACGGATGCCGCGGCGAGCCCCGCCGTCATCCGCCGTCGCGGTGCGTCACACGGCGTCGCACAGCTGATTCGCGTCGGCCTCCAGCGCTCCCGCTCCCGCTCCCGGCTCCCGCTCCCGTCTCGACTTGCCCGACTTTCATGGAAGTTGGGCAAGTCGGGATGCTCAACGGGTTGCCCGACTTTCATGAAAGTTGGGCAACCCGGGGAGTGGGTGAAGTGGGCCGGTTCGCGGCCGCCGTCGGCACTTGCTAGGGTGACGGACCATGTCCTGCATGTGCTCGCAGATGATCATTCGGCCCCGCACCGCCTGAGGCGGAGCGACCGGATCCCTCTCCCGCTCCGCCGCCAGCCGAGTCCTCGGCCGCGGCGCGCTTCGGCGTCCCCGGCGTTCATTCGTCAGCGGAGCATCCATGCCTTCATTCGATTCACCCTCGTCCCGCGCGCACGGGCGCGCCCAGTCGCACGGCGGCCGCGCGCAGCCGCACAGGCCCAGCCAGCCGGATGGCGGGCGCCATGAGCTCGGACAGAACTTCCTCGTCGACCGCCGCATCGTCGCCGAGATCGTCGAGCTCGCCCGGACGAGCCGCCACCCCATCGTCGAGCTCGGCCCGGGCGGTGGGGCGCTCACCCGCCCGCTCGCGGAGCTCGGCCGACCGCTCACCGCCGTCGAGCTCGACCGTTCCCGGGTCGCACGCCTGCGACGCGAGCTCGGACCGCACGTCGAGGTCGTGCACGCCGACCTGCTGCGCTGGGCGCTGCCGAGGCATCCGCATCTCGTCGTGGCCAACCTGCCCTTCCACGTGACGACCGCCGCGCTGCGGCACCTGCTCGACTCGCCCGGCTGGGAGCGGGCGGTGCTGCTCACCCAGTGGGAAGTGGCGCGCCGGCGCTGCGGCGTCGGCGGGGCGAGCATGCTGACCGTGCAGTGGGCGCCGTGGTACCGCTTCCGGCTGCGGCGGCGGGTGCCGGCGTCGGCGTTCCGTCCGGTCCCCTCGGTGGACGGCGGGCTGTTCACGATCGAGCGGCGCGAGCGACCGCTCGTCGAGCTGCGCGAGCGGCGGGGGTACCAGCGCTTCGTGGGGGAGGCGTTCCAGGGGCGCGGGGCCGGGTTCGCCCAGCGGCTCGCGTCGGCGACGGCGGCGACGGGGGGAACCGGGATGACGCCGAGCGCGGCGAACGCGTGGCTGCGCCGCCGGGGCATCCCGGCTTCGACGCCGCCGGGCCGCCTCGCGCCGGACGACTGGGCCGCCCTGTGGGACGCCTCCCGCGGTCGCGGCTGAGCGGGCCCCGCCCCCCGCTCTCGGCCCCCGCTCCCGCTCCCGCTCCCGTCTCGACTTGCCCGACTTTCATGAAAGTCAGGCAAGTCGGGATGGGGCGGTCAGCGCGGGGCGCCGGCGTCGCGTTCGGCGCCGCCGCCCTGCTCCTGCTCCTGCACCGCCTCGATGATGGAGGCCTGCAGGCCGCGCTGGCCGGTGTGCAGCTCCTGGTAGCTCTCGCCCGCACCGGCGATCGGCCCGAAGGCGTGCCGCAGCCGGGAGCGGGCACCGCGCGGGGCCCGGATCCAGCGCACGACCACCCCGACGGCGATGACCGCGCCGAAGCCGATCCCCGCGACCGTGCCGATGAGCGACGGATCCACGATCAGAAGCCGAACGTCGTGATGCCGGGAACCGGAGCGGCGCGCAGGGCTTCGAGCACCCGCAGCTCGTGCGGCACGACCGGGGTCGGCAGCCCGTCGAGCGGGAACCAGTCGAGCCCCGCGGCCTTGCCCTGCTCCATCAGCCGGGGCGTACCCGTCCACTCGCGGGCCTGGAAGAAGACGTCGAAGCGCTGCTCGATCGGCCGCCCCGAGCCGTCGGTGCGGTGCATCAGCGTGACGAACTCGAGTGCGCCGGGCACCAGCTCGACCCCGAGCTCCTCGCGGGCCTCGCGGGCCGCGCCGGCCGGCAGCGACTCGCCGGCCTCGATGTGCCCCGCCGCGCCGAACGCCCAGTGCTCGTCGTAGTAGCCGGTGCCCCGCCGCAGCTGCAGCAGCACCTCGTCGCCGCGGCGCAGAAGCACGTACGCGGCGGGCACGACGGTGAAGCGGCCGTGCGTGGCGGCGTAGGCGTCGGAGTACTCCTCGGTCACACCACCAGTCTCACACGGGCCGGCCCTCAGGAGCCGGCGTGCGGGCGTTCAGTACCCGACGACCGGGCCGAACGCCTCGGCGAGCGGGGCGCGGTTCACGCCGCGGAGCTCGTCGACGGAGACGGTGAAGGCGTCCTGCACCTCGAGCGCGTTCGAGGCGGCGTCGGTCACGCCGATGCGGCGCACCGGGTAGCCGCGTCCCTCGCAGAGCCCGCGGAACTTCACGTCGTCCTCTCGCGGCACCGTGACGATGACCCGACCGGTCGACTCGCTGAACAGGGCGGTCGCGAGGTCGATGCCCGCGTCTTCGACGACCTCGCCGAGGAACACCCGGGCGCCGACGCCGAAGCGCGACACGCCCTCGGCGAGGGCGACCGCGAGGCCGCCGTCGCTGAGGTCGTGCGCCGAGTCGATGAGTCCCTCGAGCGCCGCGGCGCTCAGCAGCTCGCCGAGGGTCTTCTCGCGCCCGAGGTCGACCGCCGGCGGGCGACCGCCGAGGTGGTCGTGCACCGTGCCGGCCCATGCCGAGCCGTCGAGCTCGAGCGCCGTGTCGCCGAGCAGGTAGATGTTGTGGCCGTCGTCCTGCCAGCCGCTCGGCACGCGGCGGGCGACGTCGTCGATCACGCCGAGCACCGCGATGACCGGGGTCGGGTGGATGGGCACGTCACCGGTCTGGTTGTAGAACGAGACGTTGCCGCCGGTGACGGGGATGCCGAGCTCGAGGCAGCCGTCGGAGAGGCCCTCGACGGTCTGCGAGAACTGCCACATGACCTCGGGGTTCTCGGGGGATCCGAAGTTCAGGCAGTCGCTGACGCCCATCGGCGTGGCACCGGTGACGGCGACGTTGCGGTACGCCTCGGCGAGGGCGAGCTTCGCGCCCTGCTTCGGGTCGAGCTGCGAGTAGCGGCCGTTCGCGTCGGTCGCGACCGAGACGCCGAGGCCCGACTCCTCGTCGACGCGGATCATGCCGGCGTCGTCGGGCGCACCGAGCGCGGTGTTGCCGAGCACGTAGGAGTCGTACTGGCTCGTGACCCACGCGGCATCCGCCTGGTTCGCCGAGCCGACGAGCTGCAGGAACTGCTCGCGGATCTCGTCGGGCGTGGCCGGACGGTCGAGCTTGGCGGCCGTGTCGGCCTGCAGCGCGTCGATCCACGTGGGGTAGGCGACCGGGCGCTCGTAGACCGGGCCGTCGACGGCGACGGTGCGCGGGTCGACGTTGACGATCTCCTCGCCGCGCCACGTGATCGAGAGTCGGCCGGTGTCGGTGACCTCGCCGAGCACGCTCGTCTCGACATCCCACTTCTGCACGACCTCGAGGAAGCCGGCGAGCTTCTCGGGGCGCACGATGGCCATCATGCGCTCCTGGCTCTCGCTCATAAGGATCTCCTCGGGCGTGAGCGTGGGGTCGCGCAGCAGCACCTCGTCGAGCACGATCGACATGCCGCCGTCGCCATTCGAGGCGAGTTCGCTCGTCGCGCAGGAGATGCCGGCGGCGCCGAGGTCCTGGATGCCCTCGACGAGGTCGGCGGCGAAGAGCTCGAGGCAGCACTCGATGAGCACCTTCTCGGCGAAGGGGTCGCCGACCTGCACCGCGGGGCGCTTGGTCGGGCCCCCTTCGGCGAAGGTGTCGGAGGCGAGGATGGAGGCGCCGCCGATGCCGTCGCCGCCCGTGCGGGCGCCGAACAGCACGACCTTGTTGCCCGCGCCCTTCGCGTTGGCGAGGTGCAGGTCCTCGTGACGCAGCACGCCGACCGCGAGCGCGTTGACGAGCGGGTTGGCCTGGTAGGTCGGGTCGAACCAGGTCTCGCCGCCGATGTTCGGCAGGCCGAGGCAGTTGCCGTAGAAGCTGATGCCCGAGACGACGCCGTGCACGACGCGGGCCGTGTCGGGGTGGTCGATGGCGCCGAAGCGCAGCGCGTCCATGACCGCGACGGGGCGGGCGCCCATGGAGATGATGTCGCGCACGATGCCGCCGACGCCCGTCGCGGCGCCCTGGAACGGCTCGATGTACGAGGGGTGGTTGTGCGACTCGATCTTGAAGGTGACGGCCCAGCCCTCGCCGATGTCGAGCACGCCCGCGTTCTCGCCCATGCCCACCATGAGGTGCTGCTTCATCTCGGGCGTGACCTTCTTGCCGAACTGGCGCAGGTAGATCTTCGAGGACTTGTAGGAGCAGTGCTCGCTCCACATCACGGAGTACATCGCGAGCTCGGCGCTCGTCGGACGGCGGCCGAGGATGTTGCGGATGCGCTCGTACTCGTCGGGCTTCAGGCCGAGGGCCGCGTAGGGCTGCTCCTTCTCGGGCGTGGATGCCGCGACGTCGACGGTGTCGAGCACGGGAGCAGGGGTGGTGGCCGGCTGAGTCACAGGGGAGTCTCCAGGGCTGAGCGACGGATGCCGCGGACGGAAGCCTGACCGGATCAGTCTACCGGCGGCGCGCGGCCCCGCCCGCCCGCCCGCGCCGCCCACCTACCCCCCCCCGCCGCCCGCCTACCCGCCTGCGCCACCTGCCCCCTCCCTCCCTGCCGCCCGCCTACCCGCCTGCGCCACCTGCCCCCTCCCTCCCTGCCGGAGGTCGTGCGGTCACTATTTGCGGGTCTCGCCGTCAGCGGACCCGCAAATACTGACTTCACGGCGAGGGGGACGGGGACGGAGGGGAGCTGGGAGGGGGACGGGGATGCAGGGGAGGGGGGTCAAGCCTCGCGGGCGAAGGCGGCGGCGCGCGCGACCTGCTCGGGCGTGAGCGCGACGCCGGTGTAGCGCTCGAACTGGCGCGCGGCCTGCAGGGCGTGCACCTCCGCCCCCGAGATCACGAGCTTGCCGGCGTCGCGGCCGGCGCGGATGAGGGGCGTCTCGGCCGGGAACGCGACGACGTCGAAGACCACCGTCGCCGCGGCGAGGTGCTCCGGGGAGAAGGCGAGCGTCTCGGCATCCGGCCCGGCCATCCCGAGCGGGGTGACGTTCACGAGGACGTCCGCGGCGCCCGGCGCCGGGTCCTCGGCGAGCCAGTCGTAGCCGTACCGCTCGGCGAGCGCCGGACCGAGCTCGGCGTTCCTGGCGAGCACCGTCAGCCGGGCGAAGCCCGCGTCGCGGAACGCGGCGACCACGGCCTTCGCCATGCCGCCGGAGCCGCGCACCAGCACCCGCGCCTCCGGGTCGAGCCCGTTCGCGCGGATCAGCTCGGCGATCGCCTCGTAGTCGGTGTTGGCGGCGACGAGCCGGCCCGCGTCGTTCACGATCGTGTTCACCGACTCGATCGCGCGGGCCGAGGGCTCGAGCTCGTCGACCAGGGGGATGACCGCCTCCTTGAACGGCATCGAGACGCTCGCCCCGCGGATGCCGAGGGCGCGGATGCCCCGGACGGCGCCCTCGATGTCCTCGGTCGAGAACGCCTTGTACACGAAGTTCAGCCCGAGCTCGTCGTAGAGGAAGTTGTGGAATCGCGTGCCCAGGTTCGACGGCCGCGCCGAGAGCGAGATGCACAGGGTCATGTCCTTGTTGAGGATGGGCATGTTCCCAGTGTGCACCCGCGCGCGCCGGTACACTGGACGCGGTCGTCGGTTCCCGGCGGCCCTGGGCGCGCACATCGGCGCGCAGTCCTCGTCGCGGCGCACGCGCGGAGCCCCGCCCCGGTGCCGACGAGCGACACGCTCCCTCTTGGGTATCCGCAATGACCACGTCTTCGTCGGCGCGCGCCACCCCGGCGCCGCCGTTCCCCTGGCTCGGGCTCCTCACCCTGGCCACCGCCGTCTTCCTGTCCATCACGATCGAGATGATCCCGACCGGGCTCCTGCCCGACATGAGCCGCGAGCTCGGCGTCGGCGAGCCCGCGATCGGCGTGCTCGTCACCGTGTTCGCCGGCACCGTCGTGATCGCCGCCGTGCCGCTCTCGGCGCTCACCCGCCGCGTGCCGCGCCGCACGCTCATCGTGATCACCCTCGGCATCCTGGCCCTGAGCTGCGTGCTCACCGCGCTCGCACCGAACTACCCGACCGTCGTCGCGACCCGCGTGCTCGGCGGTGCGGCGCACGCCGTGTTCTGGTCGGTCGTCGGCGCCTACGCCGGTCACCTCGTGCCGAAGGAGCAGCTCGCCCGGGCCGTCTCCATCAGCGTCGCCGGCGGCTCGCTGGCCTTCGTGCTGGGCGTGCCGCTCAGCACCGCGCTCGGCCAGGCGTTCGGCTGGCGGCTCGCCTTCGCCGTCGTGGGCGGCGCCGCGCTCGTCGGCGCGCTGCTCGTGCTGCGCTTCCTGCCGCCGGTCGCGCACCACGCCGCTCGCGCCGACGCCGAGCCGCTCAGCCTGCGCCGCGACCCCACCTTCGTGCCGGTGCTCGTGGTCTGCCTCATCACGATGGTGACGATGGTCGGCGCCTACACCTTCTACACCTTCGTGGCGCCGTTCATCACCGAGGTGATGGGCCTGCCCGCGAGCGCCATCAGCCCGATGCTGCTCGCCTACGGCATCGCCGGGGCGGTCGGCCTCCTGCTCGCCGGCACGGTGCTCGGCCGGCGGCCGACCGTCGGCCTCGTCGTCGCGCTCGTCGCGACGGGCGTCGGCGTCGCGGGTCTCGCCGCCTTCGCGCAGTCGCCGGTCGTCGGGATCGCGTCGTTCCTGCTCTGGGGCACGGCGTTCGGGGCCCTGCCGCCGATGCTGAACACCCGGCTGCTGCACTCGGCGTCCGCGCGCATCCGCGACGCGGCGGCGTCGTTCTACACGACCGCGTTCAACCTCGGCATCGGCGGCGGCGCGCTGCTCGGCTCGGTGCTCTACGGCGCGATCGGGCTCGCAGGGCTGCCGTGGGTGTTCGTGGCGCTGCTCGTCTGCTCGACGGCCGCCCTCGTCTGGACGGCGCTCGTCAACCGACTGCGCCGGTAGCGGCGGCCGCGCCGCTCACACGGGCGCGCGGGGGCCGCGCCGCTCAGCTCTGCCAGCCCCCGGGCGGGCCGAGCACGAGCAGGCCGCCGAAGATCGCGGCGATCGCGACGACCGCGACCGAGACGAGCAGCACGGGGCGGGCGAGGAACCAGCGCAGCACCCGGTTCCACCACGCGCCGTCGGCCGGATGATCGGTGGCCTCGCGCCGCCACTCGCCCTCGAGGCGTCCGCTGCGCACGAGGTGCAGCTCGAACGGGATCGTCGCGTACGGCACGATCGCGGTGAGCACGGCGAACGCGATGCGGCCGACGCTCCAGCGCTGGTTGACGCCCACGAGGATCGAGCTCGCGGCGTAGGCGAGGAAGACGAAGCCGTGGATCGAGCCGCCGACGAGCACGGCCCAGTCCACGCCGGCGGCGTACTTCAGGATCATGGCGACGATGAGGATCGTCCAGGTGACGGCCTCGGCGAGGGCGAGGCCGCGGAAGAGCCGCTTGGGGCTGAGCGTGGTCATAGGCGGGGGACTCCAGCGATCGGGATGCTTCCATCGTCGCCGATCGGGCGCGCCGAGGCATCCGTCGAAGGTTGGAAAGCGGCGCCGTTCTGGCGCACGCCCGCGGCGGGCTAGCCTGTCACGGTGAACGAGTCCGAAACCCGTGCCCTCGTCGAGTCGCGTCTCGCGCTCATCCCCGACTTCCCGGAGCCGGGCGTGCTGTTCCGCGACCTCACGCCGGTCTTCGCCGACGGGGAGGCGTTCCACGCGCTCGCCGAGGCGCTGACGGCGCCGTTCGCCGGGCGCTTCGACGTGCTCGCCGGGGTCGAGGCCCGGGGCTTCCTGCTCGCGGCGGCCGCCTCGGTGGCGGCGGGCGTCGGCGTGCTGCCGATCCGCAAGGCGGGCAAGCTGCCGCGTGCGGTGCTCCGCGAGGAGTACTCGCTCGAGTACGGCACGGCCGCCCTCGAGGTGCACGAGGGCGAGCTGGCGCCGGGCACGCGCGTGCTGATCGTCGACGACGTGCTCGCGACGGGTGGCACGGTCGCGGCTGCCGCGCGCCTCGTCGAGCGGGCCGGATGGCACGTGGCTGGCGTCTCGGTCGCGATCGAGCTCGCCGAGCTGCGCGGCCGCGACGCCCTGCCGGCCGGACTCGAGGCATACAGCCTGCTCAGCTACTGAGCGCGGCCGCGCGCTACTTCAGCAGATCGGGGTCGATCTGGATGCCCGTGATCGTGTTGATCGCGAGCACCAGGATCAGTGCGTTGAAGAAGAAGCTGAGCGAGGTGTGCCAGATCACGGTCCAGCGCATGCGGGTCGTCGTGACCTGCACGTCGGACACTGAGAAGTTCGTCGCGTTCGTGAAGGCGAAGTAGACGAAGTCGATGAGCTCCGGTTCGGGGGTCTTCGGGAACTCGAGGGGGCGGATGCCGGCCGTCCGGTGGTAGCGCGAGTAGTAGATCCGCGCCCAGCCCCAGTGGAACAGCCCCCAGGCCACGAGCATCGCCCAGACCGCGAAGAGCTCGATGAATCCGCTCCACTCGGGGTCGTTCCGCAGCACGATGAGCTGGATCGCGGCCACGATGCCGACCGTGCTCGACGAGAACGTGAGCAGGCTCGCGGCGATGCGCATGGCGGGGTGGGCGAGGAAGCGACGTGTGCCGTCCCGTCCCGTCATGCCCGGCATCCGGACCGCGAGGTTCAGCGCAAGGATGGTGACCACGAGGTAGAAGGTGCCGACGAGGCACCAGCCGACGAGGTCCTCGATGTCGTCGCCGACGATGAAGGCGACGCCGAGCCAGACGAGCGGGAGCTGGATCGCGAGCCCGAGCGACTCCGCGACCATCGCCCACACGTCGGCGCGATGCGTGGCTGCGCTCGTCGACACGATGGGCTCCTTCCCCGGGCGAGCGGCGGGCCGCCGCGGCATCCCGCCGTCTGCTCGTAGCCTGCCGCAGCGCGGGCGCGAGCGCCAGCATCGGGAGCGACGGATGCCTCGGGGCGGCCCCTCGCCCGCGGCACCGTCGACGTCGTCAACCCCCTCGCCGCCCGGTGCCCGCGCACGTAGCCTCGCCCGCATGAGCGAGCTTCCCGATTTCTCCGACCTCCGCGCGCTGTACGTGAACTGCACGCTGAAGCGCAGCCCCGAGCGCAGCAACACGCAGGGGCTCATGGACGCGAGCATCGCGCTCATGCGCGAGCACGGCGTGCACGTCGATCTCCTGCGCTTCGTCGACCTGGATATCGCGACGGGCGTCTACCCGGACATGCGGGAGCACGGCTGGGCCACGGACGTCTGGCCGGACGAGGTGTGGCCGCTCGTCGAGGCGGCCGACATCCTCGTGATCGGCGGACCCATCTGGCTCGGCGACAACTCCTCGGTGACGAAGCGGCTGATCGAGCGGCTGTACGCGATGAGCGGCGAGCGCAACGATCGCGGCCAGTACGTGTACTACGGCAAGGTCGGCGGGGCGATCATCACCGGCAACGAGGACGGCATCAAGCACTGCGCCATGGACGTGCTGTTCAGCCTGCAGCACATCGGCTTCGCCATCCCGCCCGGCGCCGACGCGGGCTGGGTCGGTGAGGCGGGGCCGGGGCCGAGCTACCTCGACCCGGGATCCGGCGGCCTCGAGAACGACTTCACCAACCGGAACACGACGTTTCTCACGTCCAACCTGCTGCACCTCGCGCGCCTGCTGAAGGACGCGGGGGGCTTCCCGCTCGGCGGCAACTCGATCGCCGAGTGGGAGGAGGGGCAGCACTCCGGCTTCGAGCCGAACCCGTACGGGGCGAACCCCGAGTACCGCTGAGCGGCGCGCCCCCCGCCCCTGCCCCTGCCCCGCCCCTGCCTCCTCACGCCTCATCCCTCACCCCCACCCTCGAGGGGGTCGAATTGCGACACGGGCACGGCTTGAGCGTGTCGCTTCGGTCGGAAAACGACCCCGTCGGGAGAACCGACCGCTCCCGCACGCGCGTGCCGCGCGCACCACGGGGCGAGCACTCCTGCGGCCGATCGCCGGCTGACGCGTAGCGCGCGCTACGATCGCGGGCCGCTCGACCGAGGCTGGCGCTTCGGCATCGCCCGGTGCGGAGCGGAAGCGCGGTTATCGCAAGGATGTAGTAGCTTGCATGCATCAGCATGGCGTGCTACATTCGCGACATCCGCAGGCGCCGGTGGCTGGGGAATCTCTTCGAGTGGATCACTGCCGCGGCGCCCGACCGCACCAGGAGATCTCATGCGAAGAAGACTCGGTTCCCCCCTGCTCGTCGGCGCCGTCGCCGTCGGGCTGACCCTCACCGCGTGCGCATCGGGCGCGTCCGACGAGGCGGCCCCCGACCTCGAGGCGCGCCTCGTGGTCGCCGAACCGGCGCAGCCGCCGAACCTCGATCCGATGGTCTCCACCGCGACGGCGACGTCCTCCGTCGCGGTCAACGTCTTCGAGACGCTGCTCACGACCGACGAGAACCTCGAGATCCAGCCGATGCTCGCGGAGCGCTTCGAGGTGAGCGACGACGGGGCGAGCTACACCTTCCACCTTCGGGACGGGGTGAAGTTTCACGACGGAACCTCGCTGGACTCGGCCGACGTCGTCGCCTCGATGGAGCGCTGGAGCCGGCTCTCCGGCCCCGGCCAGAGCTACTTCACCGGCGCGAGCTGGACCGCCGTCGACGAGCTCACCGTGCGCCTCGACCTCGAGACGCCGAGCTTCGGCGTGCCCCTCGCGCTGTCCGGGAGCCGTGAGCAGTTCGCCGCGGTGATGCCCTCGGAGGTGATCGAGGCCGCGAGCGACGAGCCGGTCACGGACATCATCGGCACGGGGCCCTTCGTCTTCGTCGACTGGGTCTCGGACCAGCGCCTGACCCTCGACCGCTTCGACGACTACCAGCCGGCTGAGGGCGCCCGGAGCGGTCGTGCCGGGGACCGCACCGCCGAGGTGGCGGGCATCGACATCAAGTTCGTCCCCGACGCATCCACCCGCATCCTGGGACTGCAGACCGGGGAGTACGACGTCGTCTCGGAGGTGCCGTACGACAGTGCGACGCAGGTGCTCGACGATGACTCGCTGCGCGCCGGGTCGTACCCCGTCACGCTGCTGAACCTCTACTACAACAAGGCGCAGGGCCTCTTCGCGGACGTCGAGGCGCGTCGCGCCGTCGACACGGCGCTCGACCGCGAGCCGATCATGACCGCGGCGGTCGCCGATCCGCAGTTCTTCACCATCACCCCCTCTGTCATGCTCGAGGAGCAGCGGGGGCAGTGGGACTCGGACGCCGGCGCCGATCGCTTCAACCTCGCCGACCCCGCGAAGGCGAAGGAACTGCTCGCCGAGGCCGGCTACACGGGCGGCCCGCTGCGCATGATCACCACGCGCGACTACGTCGAGGCCTACAACTCCGCGATCGTCGTGATCGAACAGCTGAAGGCGATCGGCATGGACGTCAGCCTCGAGACCTACGACTGGCCGACCTTCACGGAGGTCCGCGACGACCCGAGCGCGTGGGACCTCGCGATCATCCCGAACACGGCGAAGGCCGACCCCGGCTCGCTCGTGTTCACCCGCAAGGACTTCGCCGGCTCCACGAACAGCCCCGAGCTGGACGCCATCCTCGCCGAGTACCGGGCCTCCGCGACCTTGGAGGAGGCGCAGAGCCACTACGACGAGTTCCAGGGATGGTTCTACGACTACCTGCCCGTCTCCAAGCTCGGCGACGCCGACACCATCTTCGCCACGACGGACCGCGTCGAGGTGACGACCACCGACGACGGCATCGTCTGGTGGTCGACGAGCGTCAGCGAGTGACCCAGGTGGCGGGGCCGGCCAGGCCCCGCCACCCCGACCGTCGAACCGAGGAGCGCCGTGCTCACCTACGTCCTCAAACGAGTCCTGAGTCTCATCCCCGTCCTGCTCGTGGTCTCGATCGTCATCTTCTCGATCGTGCATCTCACGCCGGGCAATCCCGCCCGAGCCATCCTCGGGCCCGAGGCGAGCGCCGAAGCCGTCGCCGCGCTCAGCCGCCAGATGGGGCTCGAGGATCCGCTGATCATCCAGTACCTGCGCTGGCTCGGCGACGCGCTCCGCGGCGACCTCGGCGACTCCGTGTTCCTCCGGGAACCGGTCTCGACCGCGATCGCCTCGCACGCGGTCCCCACCATCCAGCTCTCGGTGCTCGCGCTGACCGTGACCCTCGTGATCTCCATCCCGCTCGGCACGCTCGCGGCACGGTACCGCGACTCCGTGCTCGACGGGGTCACGACCTCGGTCACGCTCATCGGCATGGCCGTGCCGAGCTTCATCCTCGGGCTCCTGCTCGTCCTGACGCTCAGCGTCGGGCTCCGGCTGTTCCCGGTCGCCGGCTACCAGAACCCCTTCGAGCAGCCCGAGGGCCTGCGCTATCTGATCCTGCCCGCGATCTCGCTGGGCGCCGTGCTCGCCGCGTTCGTCACGAGGACGACGCGCGCCGCCGTGCTCGACGTGCTCTCCGCCGACTACATCGACGCCGCCCGCTCGCGCGGAGTCGGCGAGGGGCGCCTGCTCTTCCGGCACACCCTGCGCAACGCCGGGCTTCCCATCCTCACGGTCGTGGGGCTGACCTTCGGCGGCCTCGTCACCGGCGCGGTCGTCACCGAGACGATCTTCAACATCCCGGGCATCGGCTCCCTGCTCGTGAACTCGATCGAGCGACGCGACTACCCGGTCATCCAGGGAGTCGTGCTCTTCGCGACGCTCATGTACCTGGGCGTCAACCTCGTGGTCGACCTCCTCTACGGACTGGTCGATCCCCGCATCCGACTGGCCACGAGCCGATAGGGGACCCCGTGTCGAACCCACACCGCTGGCCGACCACCGACGCCGTGGCCGCACCGAACACCGAGGCGATCGCCGCGCTTCCGCCCGAGGAGCGGCTCTGGCACCGCGTGCGACGGAACGGGGCCCTCCTCGCCGGGGGTGCGCTCTTCATGCTGATCCTCGTCTGGGCCGTGGTCGTGCCCGCGTTCCTCGAGCTGCAGCCCTACGCCGTCGATCCGATGCGGAGGCTCGAAGGGCCGAGCGCGGAGCATCTCCTCGGCACCGACGGGGTGGGCCGCGACCTCTACTCCCGAATCGTCGTCGGGGCGCGGACCTCGTTGATCGTGGGGACGAGCGTGGCTCTCCTGAGCGCGGTGATCGGCACGATGATCGGGCTCCTCGCGAGCGCGTTCAAGGTGCTGGACCACATCCTCATGCGGGTCTGCGACGGACTCATGGCCATCCCCGCGGTGCTCCTGGCGGTCGCGCTCGCCGCGGCGCTCGGGCCGACGGTGCCCAACCTGATCCTCGCCCTCACCATCGTCTTCACCCCGACCGTCGCCCGTCTCGTGCGCTCGCGCGCGCTGGGTGTGATGACGGAGACCTTCGTCGAAGCCAGCCGGGCGCAGGGTGCGCGCACGCCGCACCTGATCGCCCGGCACGTGCTGCCCAACGTGCTCTCGGTGCTCGCCGTGCAGACGACGTTCATCTTCGCCGACTCGATCATCACCGAGGCGGCGCTGAGCTTCCTCGGCGCCGGCGTCCCCACGCCGGAGCCCAGCTGGGGCAACATCCTCTACGACGGCAAGAGCGTCATCCTGCAGTCGCCGCTGATGACGATCGCCGCGAGCGCGACGCTCATCGTGACCGTGCTCGCCCTGAACCTGCTCGGCGACGGACTCCGGGACCTCGTCGATCCCCGCGCCTCGCGCGACGGACGGCGCGGCGTGCTCTCGCGCCTGCTCGGCGGACGGCGCCCCACCCTCTCGCACCGGAAGGATGCATCGCGATGAACGGACCGGCGACCATCGAGGACCTGAGGATCCGGATCGAGACGGACGGCGGCGACGTCGTCGCGGTCGACGGGGTCTCGCTCGAGCTCCGCGAGCGCGAGATCCTCGCCATCGTCGGCGAGTCCGGATCGGGCAAGACGCTCACCGCCCGCGCGCTGCTCGGCCTGCTCCCGCGCGCCGCCACGGCGTCGGGCGCCGTGCTGCTCGGCGGGCAGGACATGCTCACCGCGTCGCCCGTGCAGCTCCGGCAGGCCCGGGGGCAGGATGCCGCGATGGTCTTCCAGGAGCCGTCGACGGCGCTCAACCCGGTCTTCACCATCGGCTGGCAGCTCGAGGAGGGGCTGCGGGCGCACGGCGTCGCGGATGCCTCGGAGCGGCGTCGCCGTGCCCTCGAGATGCTCGAGGCGGTCGGCATCCCGGAACCGGAACGCCGCTACGGGGACTACCCGCATCAGTTCTCGGGAGGCCAGAAGCAGCGCATCGTCATCGCCATGGCGCTCGCCCTCCGTCCGGCCGTGATCATCGCCGACGAGCCGACCACGGCGCTCGACGTGACCGTGCAGGCCGAGATCCTCGACCTGCTGCGCCGCTGCCGTGACGAACTCGGCGTCTCCATCGTCCTGATCACGCACAATATGGGCGTCGTCGCCGACCTCGCCGACCGCGTCGCGGTCATGTACCGGGGGCGGATCGTCGAGACCGCGCCGGTCGAGCAGCTCTTCGCGAGCCCCGAGGCCGACTACACGAGGCGACTGCTCGCTGCGGTCCCTCGACTGACGAGCGGCGGACGCCCGGATGCCGAGGGGGCCGACGCCCGCCTCGCCGAACCCAACGAGCCCCCGGTGCTCGAGGCGGCGGGGCTGGAGATCCGCTATCCGGGCGGGTTCCGCAAGCCGGGGTTCACCGCGATCGGCGGCGTCGACTTCGCGATCGAGCGGGGCGAGATCCTCGGGCTCGTCGGCGAGTCGGGCTCCGGCAAGAGCACGATCGGCAAGGCGATCGCGGGGCTCGTGCCGGTCTCCGGGGGCCGGCTGCGCGTCTTCGGCACGGATCTGGCCAGCGCCCCCGCTCGGGAGCTGCGTGAGCTGCGCCGCAGGATCGGCTTCGTCTTCCAGGACCCGGCCTCGTCGTTCAACCCCTTCATGACGGTGGCCGACTGCATCGCCGAACCGATCCGGATCCACCGGACCATCAGCGCTCGGCCGGCGATCGCGGCGCGTGTTCGCGAGCTGCTCGACGCGGTCGAGCTGCCCGCGGCGTTCGCCCGACGCTCGCCGACCGAGCTCTCGGGCGGACAGCGTCAGCGAGTCGGGATCGCGAGGGCGCTCGCGCTGGACCCCGACTTCCTCATCGCCGACGAGCCGACCTCCGCGCTCGACGTCTCCGTGCAGGCGCGGGTGCTGGAGCTGTTCCACCGCCTGCACGAGTCGCTCGGCTTCGCTGCGCTGTTCATCACGCACGACCTCGCGGTCGTCGAGCAGGTCGCCGACCGCGTGGGGGTGCTGCGCCGAGGGGAGCTGGTCGAGCTCGCGGCCGCGCCGGAGCTCCTCGCGCGTCCCCGGCACCCCTACACCCGGCAGCTGATCTCGGCCGTCCCGGTGCCGGATCCCGTCGAGCAGCGCGCGCGACGGGCCGCGCTCGCGGCGAGCGGCGACCGGATCGCCGAGGAAGCCGGGTGACGATCCGCTACGGTGAATCAATCTCGAAGTGGGAGGAATCCGTGTCAGCATCCGCCGAGGATCCGACGCTCGGACAGCGGCTCGCGGCGTCCCCCGCCCGTGCGGGTTCGGCGGAACGACGCATCCTGGACCACATCGCGGCCAGGCCGGGCGAGGTGCTCTTCGCCTCGGCGAGCGAGATCGGCCACGCCACGGGCACGAGCGACGCGAGCGTCATCCGCACGGTGCAGCGGCTCGGGTACCCGGGGCTGAAGGACTTCAAGTCCGCGCTGCGGGCCTCGCTCGACCAGGGCACGATCTCCGCGGCGATGCGCGAGAACGATGGAGCTGCGGGGCGGACGAGCGAGCCCCGCCGACGGGTCGCGACGCCCGACGTGTACGCCGAGCTCCGCGAGCTCATCCTCACCGGCGGCATCTCCACCGACCGCTACGTGACCGAGGTCGAGCTCGCGGCGCGCTTCGGCGTGAGCCGGACCCCCGTTCGCGAGGCGCTGCGCATCCTCGAGCAGAAGGGCCTCATCGTCCGGGATCACCGCGGCGTCCGAGCACCGGTGCAGACCCGAGCCGAGATGAACGAGCTCTACGACGCGCACATCCTGCTCAACTCCGCGCTCGTCCGCCGGGCGTGCGAGCGGCGCACGACCGCCGACATCGAGACGATGCGCACGCTCAACCGGGTCATGCGCGAGCTGCCGCTCGAACGCGCCGGGTCGCAGGAGGCGGCGGCGGCGAACCGGCGCTTCCATGAGGCGAGCTGGGACGCCGCCCGTGACCGCACGCTCGGCGTGCTGGTGCGCCAGCTGAACGATCAACTCGACCAATGGTCGGGGACCACGCTCGACGAGCCGGGACGCTGGCCGCAGTCGCTCGACGAGCACGATGCGATCATCGATGCGATCGAGCAGCGGGACGCCGAGCGGGCCGAGGCGATCGTCACCGCTCACCTCGAGGCCGCTCGGCGCATCCGTCAGGCCCGGTATCCGGCCTAGGCTGCGGCTCCCCCGTAGAGGTTCCAGGGCAGGCGCTTGAAGCTGCGCTCGTTCGGCAGGCCGTCGGCGAGCAGGTAGTCGCCGGTGGTGAGGTCCACCATGGCCGCCGCGACGGTCTGCCACTGCTTGTCCGCGGGGAGGCTGGCGTCGGGGAGGGCGCACACCGAGTTCGGGGCGAAGTCGACGTTCTGGAGCGCGCGGCCGATCGCCGCGCGGGTGCCCTCCGTGTCCGCAGCGCCGCGGGCGGCGCGCAGCCCCTGCGTCACGAGCGGCACCCGGTAGAGCGAGTCGACCGCCATCGGGGTGTAGGGCCCCGCCTGACCCGTCGGCACGTAGGCCTCGTGGTGGTTGCCGTGCACGAGCAGGCCGTCGCTCGGGTAGATCCAGGCGGTGCGCTCCGCCGGGGTCGTCTCGAGGGAGATGGCGAACCCCTCCCGGGTCGCGAGCAGGTAGTTGGCGCCGATCTGCTGGGGCGCCTGAAACACCCGCTCCATCGCGTCGTGCAGGGTTCGGCTCTGCAGCACCTTGCGGCGCACGAACGGCTGCGGGACGCCGAAGCCCTGGAAGCCGTAGCGGCCGCCGAGCCCGTTCACCTGCATCGCGATGCCCGCCGAGTTCGCGCCGTGGCGACCGACCTGGCCGGCCTCGATCTGCATGATGATGTCCGGGGTGTCGTCGTCGCTGCGGATGCGTAGCATGATGAGGGAGTCGACGGCCCCGCACAGGTAGTCCCAGTTCTGGCCGGCGTACATGTGCCCGTCGCCGGCGGCCTCCGGAAGCACGGCGTACGTCGTGCACTCGCCGGCGACGAGTTCCGAGAAGGAGCGGTCGTAGATGATCTCACCGCGCGCGTTGATCGCCATGAGCTCCAGGAACTCCCGGCCGGCGCCCTCCGCGATGCCACGGAGCTCCTCGACCAGGTCGGCGGCGTAGGCCTCGGCCGGAGCCACCCAGGACTCTGCGGACGCCACGATCTGCTCCCACGCGACCCCCGACGACGACTGGAATGCGCGCCGGTAGAACTCGATCGAGGCCTCGATCTGAGCCGATGCGAGCTCGCCGTACTGCCTGCCCCGCTCGCGGGGTCCTCCGCTGATGTCGATCGTGGGGATCGAGAACTCCTGCTCCGTCATCGGTGCGCTCCTCCTTGAGTGTCTGCTACGTGTAGTATACATATGCGTGCGGAGTAGTGCGCGGACGCAGATGGCACGGAGCGCGGTGCCGTCCACGACGAGCGCCGAGGCGGTGAGCCTCTTCATCTGGAACTCGTCTCGGCGGCCGCTCCGGCGGGGCTGGACGATGAACGCGGATGCCCGCAGAGGCGGATCGCTCAGTCGACCCCGAAGGTGCGCTGCACGAGCATCTGCACGTCGCGGTCGATCCCGTCGATGCGATGGTTGACCGCGTCGAAGCGTGCGTCGACCGCCTCGAAGCGCGCCCGCATCTCTTCGCGCACGCCCCCGAGCTCGGCACGGAGGGTGCCGATTTCGCCGTGGAGTTCGCTGCGGAGGCTGCCGATCTCGCCGTGGAGTTCGCTGCGGAGGGTGCTGATCTCGCCGTGCAGTTCGCTGCGGAGGCTGCCGATTTCGCCCCCGAGCTCGGCACGGAGGCTGCCGATCTCGCCCCCGAGCTCGCCGCGCACGCCCCCGAGCTCGCCGCGCACGCCGCCGATCTCGGCACGGAGGCCGCCGATCTCGGCGCGCAGCACGCGGACGAAGCCGACCGACACGATCGTGAGCATGCCGAACATCAGGGTCGTGAACACCCCCAGCATGGTCCACACCTGCGCCTCGGTCATCTGCACCCCTTCATCGTCGCCGTTCCAGGGCCAGGCTTCCAGTGCCGGGCGCGCAGAAGTGGCGCGACTGCGAAGTGGTGGAGCCGGGGGCGTGGGGCGCGACTGGGGAGGAGGGAGCGTCAGGCCGCGGCGAGGGTGCGCTGGATGACGCTCGTGAAGAAGCGCAGCCCGTCGACGCCGGAGCGCATCGCGGCGGCCGTGTCGGGGCCGAAGCCGGGCTCGACCGCGTGCTCGGGGTGCGGCATGAGGCCGACCACGTTGCCGCGCGCGTTCGTGATGCCGGCGATGTCGCGGAGCGAGCCGTTCGGGTTCACGTCGACGTAGCGGAACGCCACGCGACCCTCGCCCTCGAGTCGGTCGAGCGTCTCGTCGTCGGCGATGAAGCCGCCCTCGCCGTTCTTTAGCGGGATGGTGATCTGCTCGCCGGCCTCGAACTCGGAGGTCCAGTCGGTCGAGGTGCTCTCGACCCGGAGCACCTGGTCGCGGCAGATGAAGGAGCCGTGGTCGTTGCGGATCAGGCCGCCCTCGAGCAGGTGCGCCTCGGCCAGCATCTGGAAGCCGTTGCAGATGCCGAGCACGGGCATGCCGCGGTTCGCGGCATCCACGACCTCCGTCATGATCGGTGAGAGCGAGGCGATCGCGCCGCAGCGCAGGTAGTCGCCGTAGCTGAAGCCGCCGGGCAGGATGAGGGCGTCGACGCCCTCGAGGCCGTGCGAGCCGTGCCAGAGCACGACGGGCTCGGCTCCCGCGAGGCGGACCGCGCGCTGCGCGTCGCGGTCGTCGAGCGAGCCGGGGAAGGTGATGACGCCGACGCGCACGGGCTCAGGCCTCGGTCGTCTCGTCGGCGGCGAGCTCGGCGTCGCCGAAGTCGATGGCCACGACGTCCTCGATGACCGAGTTCGAGAGGATCTCCTCGGCGATGGTGCGGATCTCGGCGCGCACCGCCTCGTCGACCGGGCCGTCGACCGTGATCTCGAATCGCTTGCCCTGGCGGACTCCGGTGACGAGCGAGTGACCCGTGCGGTTCAGGGCGCCGGCGACGGCCTTTCCCTGCGGGTCGAGCAGCTCGGGCTTCGGCATCACGTCGACGACGATGGTGGGCACCTGGGACTCCGTCCGGTGTCGAGGGTGGGGATGCCTCGATTCTAGCCGGTGCCACGGCACGCCGGCGTCCGAGGCGGGCCGGCTTGCGGCGCGGTCATTCCGGGCGTACTATTCCGGGCGGAATAGACCGTCAGGCGAGCTCACGCCTGAGCGCATCGAGAGGGGGACCGGATGCCGCAGCTCACGCCGCTCGGCGTCACCGCCCTCGCGGTGCTCGCCGAAGGCGACATGCATCCCTACGAGATGTACCAGCTCATGCTGGCGCGCAAGGAGGACCGCGTCGTGCGGCTCTCGCCCGGATCGCTCTACCGCGCGGTCGAGCGCTTCGCCGCCGACGGGCTCATCGCCGAGGTCGGCGTCGAGCGCGAGGGCAACCGGCCCGAGCGCACGGTGTACTCGATCACGCCCGCCGGGCGCGCGGCGCTCCGCGAGTCGATCGCCGAGATGCTCGGCCGCCACGTGAACGAGTTCCCCGAGTTCCCGGTCGCGATCGGCGAGGCGCACAACCTGCCGGCCGGTGAGGTCGTGCGGCTCCTCGGTGAGCGGGTGGCCAGCATCCGCGAGACCATCGGCTTCATCGACGCCTCCCTCGCGGGCATCGCCGCGCGCGGCGTCGCGACCGCGCACGTGCTGAACGTGCACTACACGCGGGCCATGCTCGTCGCCGAGGCGGACTGGCTCGACTCCACGATCTCCCAGCTCGGGACGGGCGCACTCGCCTGGCCCGGGCCATCCAACTGACTCCGAAAGGTTCCGCGATGGAACGCAAGCCCTGGCCCGCACTCTGGGCCCTCGTCATCGGCTTCTTCATGATCCTCGTCGACTCGACGATCGTCTCGATCGCGAACCCGGCGATCCTCACCGACCTCGACACCGACTTCACCGCCGTGCTCTGGGTGACGAGCGCCTACCTGCTCGCCTACGCGGTGCCGCTGCTCATCACCGGCCGCCTCGGCGACCGCTTCGGCCCGAAGCGGATCTACCTCGTCGGCCTCGTGATCTTCACCCTCGCCTCGCTCTGGTGCGGCTTCGCGGGCGACATCACGATGCTCATCGTCGCGCGCGCCGTGCAGGGGCTCGGCGCCGCGCTGATGACGCCGCAGACGATGGCCGTCATCACCCGCATCTTCCCGCCGAACCAGCGCGGCGCGGCGATGGGCCTCTGGGGCGCGGTCGCGGGCATCGCGACCCTCGTCGGCCCGATCCTCGGCGGCGTGCTCGTCGACACCCTCGGCTGGGAGTGGATCTTCTTCGTCAACGTGCCCGTCGGCATCGTCGCCTTCGCGATGGCGGTCTGGCTCGTGCCGAACCTCGAGACGCACCCGCACCGCTTCGATTGGCTCGGCGTCGTGCTGAGCGGGATCGGCATGTTCCTCGTCGTGTTCGGCATCCAGGAGGGCGAGAGCTACGACTGGGGCACCATCGTCGGGCCGATCAGCGTGTGGGGCCTCATCGTCACGGGCGTCGTGGTGCTCGCCGGCTTCCTCGTCTGGCAGCGGTTCAACCGCGCCGAGCCGCTACTGCCGCTCGGCCTGTTCCGCGACCGCAACTTCGCCCTGTCGAACGTCGCGATCTCGCTCGTCGGCCTCGCGATCACCTCGATGCCGTTGCCGCTCGCGTTCTACTTCCAGATCGCCCGCGGGCTCGACCCGACCCAGGCGGCGCTCATGCTCGCGCCGATGGCGGTCGCCTCGGGCATCATGGCGCCGATCATCGGCAAGCTCACCGACCGGGTCGACCCGAAGTGGGTCGCGCTCGCCGGCTTCTCGACGGTCGCGGTCGCCCTCGGCTGGATGGCGCTCTGGCTCTCGCCCGACGCCGAGCTCTGGACGCTGCTGTTCCCGGTCGCGCTGCTCGGCCTCGGCCTGTCGGGCATCTGGGCGCCGCTCGCCTCCTCGGCGACCCGCAACCTGCCGCCGCAGCAGGCCGGTGCCGGCTCCGGCGTCTACAACATGACCCGCCAGGTGGGTTCGGTGCTCGGCAGCGCGGCGATCACGGCGCTGCTGAACGCCCGGCTCGCGGCCGAGCTGCCCGGATTCACGGGTGGCTTCGGCGGCGAGGCAGGCGCCGGCTCCGGCTCGGGCGGGCTGCCGCCCCAGCTCGCCGAGGGCTTCGCGACGGCGATGAGCCAGTCGCTCTGGCTGCCGGTCATCGGCTTCGGGCTCGGCGCGATCGTGGTGCTGTTCTTCGCGAAGCCGAAGGTCACCGTGGCCTGGGGCGGTCAGCGGCCGGCGGGTGCCTCGGGCAGCGCGGATGCCGCGGGCGACGCGCCCGCCGAGGCATCCGCGTCCCGCTCGGAGTAGCGCGCCGGGCCGGCGGCCAGCGGCGACCGGCCGGGCCGGGCCGGCCGGCTAGGCCAGCCCGGCCCGCTCGGTCAGCACCTGGCGGAGCACCTGCTCGGTCTGCTGCAGGCCGCGGTGCACCTCCTCGAAGCTCGTCGACAGCGGTGAGAGGCCGATGCGGAGACCCCCGGGATCGCGGTAGTCGGGGATGACGTCGCGCTGCCAGAGCCTGGCGGTCACCTCGCGCATGGCGTCGTGGTGCAGGGTGACGTGCCCGCCGCGCTCCTCGGGGTCGGCGGGCGAGGCGAGCGTCACCCCGAGCGGGGCGAGCCACGCCTCGGACAGCTCGATCGCGAAGGCGGTGAGCGCCATCGACTTCGCCCGGATCGCGGGCATGCCCGCCTCCTCGATCATGGCGAGCGTCTCGGCCATCGGCAGCATGCCGAGGATCGGCGCGGTGCCCGAGAGGAAGCGGCGGATGCCGGGCACGGGCTCGTACTCCGGGCCCATCAGGAACATGTCCGTCGTGCCCCACCAGCCCTGGATCGGCTGCGCGAGCGCGCCCTGCAGGTCGTCGCGCACGTAGGCGAAGGCGGGCGAACCCGGGCCGCCGTTCAGGTACTTGTAGGTGCAGCCGACGGCCAGGTCGAAGCCCCAGGCATCCGCCTTCACCGGAACCGAGCCGGCCGAGTGGCAGAGGTCCCAGAGGATGAGCGCGCCCGCGTCGTGCGCGATGCGCGTGAGCTCCGGGGCGTCGGCGAGGTGCGCCGAGCGGTAGGCGACGTGCGAGACGACGACGAGCGCGGTCTCCGGCCCGACCGCTTGCGCGAGCTGCGCGGGGGTGACGCCGGCCGCGGTGTCGACCTCGATCCAGCGCAGCCGCAGCCCGCGCTCCTTCGCGATGCCCTCGAGCACGTAGCGGTCGGTGGGGAAGTTGTCGGTGTCGACGACGATCTCCCGCCGCTGCGGGTCGCGGGCGATCTGCGCGTCGACCGCGGCGCGGGCGAGCTTGTAGAGCAGCACCGTCGTGGAGTCGGCGACGACGGTCTGCCCGGCCTTCGCCTCGATCACCGCCCGGCCGATGCGGTCGCCGAGCTCGGTCGGCTGGGCGAGCCAGGCCTCGTCCCAGCCGCGGATGAGCCGGCCGCCCCACTCCTCGGTCATGAACTGCTGCATGCGCTCGATCGCGGCGATCGGCGGGCGGCCGAGCGAGTTGCCGTCGAAGTAGACGAGCGGGGCGTCGGCCCCGGCGAAGCGCTTGCGGAAGTGGGCGAGGCCGTCGGCCCGGTCCATCCGGCGGGCGTAGGCGAGGTGCTGGTCGAGGCTCATCCGAACTCCAGGTTCTCGATCGGGACGACACGGGCGCCGGCGAGCCAGCCGGGCACCCCGTCGGCATCGCCCGGCTGCGGGCCGGGCACGAAGGTGGCGAGGGCGTCGCCGCCCCAGTCGGCGGCGTCGGCGAGCGGCCACGGGTCGGCGAGCGCCGCGACGAGCTCGGCGGCGCCGAGCCCCGCGGCGAGCATCGCGGCGAGCTCGCCCGCGTTCACCCCGTCGGGCAGCTCGCCGTTGCCGAGGTCGGTGCCGTAGAGCACCCGCCCGCCGGCGGCGCGGAACCGCGCGGTGTTGTCGATCGCCGTCTCGAGGGCGGATGCCTCGCCGGCCCGGGCGTGGATGTCGAAGGTCGCGATCCAGCACTGCCCCGCCGCGGCCGCGCGCGCGAGGAGCTCGTCGTCGAGGCGCTCGGTGAACGGCGCGTGCACGAGGGCGTCGGCGCCGGCCTCGATCGCGAGCCGGGCCATGCCCTCGCCCTCGGCGTGCGCGGCCACGAGGAGGCCGTGCGTCCGCGCCGCGGCGATGATCGCGTCGAGCGTCTCGCGGTCGAAGACCGGACCGGCGTCGGCGTTCAGCATGACCTTCACGAGCCGGGCGCCGAAGGCCGCCTGCTCGGCGACGGCCGTCTCGATCGGGTCGGGAAGCGCCCGGCGCTCGTGCGCGGGGACGGGGGCGGGCAGCTCGCGGAGGCTGCCCGGGGGGAGCCACCAGCGATCGCTCGGATAGCCGCCCGGCGCGGTCAGGAACTGGCCGGCGAACACCACGCGCGGCAGCGGCTCGCGGGCGGCGAGGGCCGAGATCGCGGCGAGCTCGGCGCCGAGGTCGACGACGCCCGCGATGCCCGCCCGCGGCGCGGCATCCGGGTCGACCATCTGCAGGTGCACGTGGTGGTCGACGAACGGCGGGAAGGCCGTGCCCTCGGGGCCCGGTGCGCCGTCGGCGAGGCGCAGCCGCGCCGGCCGCCCCGGCAGCGGGCCGGAGCTCGGCGTGTCGTCGGCGGCGCGCACGCTCACCCCGGGATCTCGGTGCGGACGGCGAACAGCTCGGGGAAGAAGGTGAGCTCGAGCGCGCGACGCAGGAACGGGGCGCCCGAGGAGCCGCCGGTGCCGGTCTTCGAGCCGATGATGCGCTCGACCGTCTTCAGGTGCCGGAAGCGCCAGAGCTGGAAGTTGTCCTCGAGGTCGACGAGCTCTTCGCAGGTCTCGTACGCGGCCCAGTGCTCGTCGGGGTTCGCGTAGATCGAGGCGAAGAGCGGCACGAGCTCGGACTGGAAGGTCCAGGCGAGGGTGACGTCGCGGTCGAGCACGGCGGAGGGCACGGCGTAGCCGCGCCGGGCGAGCAGGCGCAGGAACTCGTCGTAGAGGCTCGGCTGCTCGAGCGCCTGCTGCACGACGGCGTGCGCCACCGGGTCGGCGTCGAAGACCTGCAGCATCTTGGCGTTCTTGTTGCCGAGCACGAACTCGACGGCGCGGTACTGGTACGACTGGAAGCCGCTCGCGTTGCCGAGCACGTTGCGGAACTGCGCGTACTCGGTCGGGGTGAGGGTCGCGAGCACCGACCACTGCTCGGTCAGGGTCTTCTGGATGTGCTTCACGCGGGCGACGCACTTCAGCGCGGGGGCGAGCTCGTCGGCGCGCAGGTAGGCGCAGGCCGCCTCGAGTTCGTGCAGCACGAGCTTCAGCCACAGCTCGGTGGTCTGGTGCTGGATGATGAACAGCAACTCGTCGTGGTGCTCGGGCCGGGAGATCGGCCGCTGCGCGGCGAGCAGCGTGCCGAGGTCGAGGTAGCCGCCGTAGCTCATCCGGTCGCTGAAGTCGGTGACGACGGATGCCTCGATCCGCCGGGTGTTCGATTCGACGCCGCCGGCCACGTCTTCGTGCTGAGTCACGGAGCCAGCCTACGCGCGCGCCTCGGGCGAGCGGGGCTCGAGGCCCGCTGACGGGGCGCTCGCCGAAAATCCGCATGAATGGGCGGGGGCATCCGTCGCTACAATTCCAGAATGAGCTCGTCGACCTCCACCCGTCGCGACGCCAGGCGCAACCACGAGCGGCTGCTCGTGGAAGCCCGTCGCCTGTTCGCCGAGCGCGGCATCGACGCGCCGCTCGACGAACTCGCCAATCGAGCGGGGGTGGGGGCCGGCACCGTGTACCGGCACTTCCCGAACCGTGAAGCGCTGCTGCTCGAGCTCTACGACTCGGCGCTCGTCATGTTCCGCGACATGCAGCCCGAGATCCTCGAGGCCGACACCGCCTGGCAGGCGATCGAGCGCTACATCGAGCGCCTCGCCGGCTGGATCGCCGAGACGCCGTACCTCGCGGCGCTGCTGCACCGGGTCGGCGAGATCTACCCCGACCATCAGCCGGCGCTCGCCATGGAGCCGCTGCTGAACGAGCTCGTCGACCGCGCCAAGGCCGAGGGCTCGCTGCGCGCCGACGTCACGGGCGTCGACCTCTCCGTGCTCGCGAACATGCTCGGCTCGGTCGGGCAGTTCGGCGGCGGCTACCTGCCGCACTGGCACCGGCAGCTCACGATCGTGCTCGACGGGCTGCGCGCCCGGCCCGAGCTCACCCCGCTGCCGGGCGAGGCGCCGAGCTTCGCCGAGTTCCACGAACTGCAGCACGGACGCGGCACCGCCGAGTAGTGCGGCGACGCGGATGCCTCGACGAGGCATCCGCGTCGGAGGCATCCGCCCGCCCGGCCTACTCGGCCGCGCGCACCTCGACGAGGTTCGCCCACGGGTCGTCGAAGGCGAGGGTCCGACCGTCGTCGCGCACGCCGACGCGGAAGTGCGCCATCCGCTCGCCGAGCGCACCGAGCTCGTCGGCGTCGGGCACGACGATCTCGACCTTGCCGAGCCCGAGGGCGAGCCCGCGACGGCCGGCGCCGCGGCTGCCCCAGGTGTTCATCGCCATGTGGTGGTGGTAGCCGCCCGCCGAGACGAACAGGGCCTGATCGCCCATCTCGGCGGTCGTCTCGAAGCCGAGCCGCTCGACGTAGAACTCGCGCGCGCTCGCCACGTCGCCGACCGAGAGGTGCACGTGGCCGACGATCGCGCTGCCGAGCCCGGTGCCCGCGGCGGCCGCCTGCACGCCCGGCTCGCCGAGGTGCTCGCGCAGGTAGGCGTTCGGGTCGAGGTGCAGGGTCGCCATCTCGACGGTGCCGTGCACCCAGCTCCAGGTGGAGCGGTCGCGGTCGAAGTAGAGTTCGACGCCGTTGCCCTCGGGATCGGTGAAGTAGAAGGCCTCGCTGACGAGGTGGTCGGCGCTGCCCGTGAAGGTGCCCGGGTAGCGCGAGGCGACGGCGTAGATCGCGGTCGCGAGCGCTTCGCGCGTGTCGAAGAGGATGGCCGTGTGGTAGAGCCCGGCGTCGCGCGGCGAGGCGTGCCGCAGCTCGGGCGCGTGCTCGAGCACGATGATCGGGGTCGAGCCGCGGCCGAGCACGGCGACGGGGCCGTCGTGACGCAGCAGCTCGAGGGTGACGCCGTCGCGGTAGTAGCGGATCATGCCGTCGAGGTCGGCGACCCGCAGCGTCACGGCGCCCATGCCGGTGTCGGCGGCGAGGAGTCCGGCGCCCTGCGGCGCCCCATTGGTTGTAAGCACAACTAATACTACCGCGCAGCGCCCCGCGACCGAGCAGGTGCGGGCCGACGCCCACGAGCTCGTCGCCGACGCGATCGCGAAGGGCGCGACGGTGCACACGGGCGGCGAGCTGCCCGGTGGCCCCGGCTGGTTCTACCCGGCGACGGTGCTCACCGACGTCACGCCCGAGATGCGGATCTTCCGCGAGGAGTGCTTCGGCCCGGTCGCGTGCGTGTACCGGGTCGGTTCGCTCGAGGAGGCGGTCGAGCTGGCGAACGACTCCGAGTTCGGCCTCGCCGCGAGCGTCTGGACGACGGCGGCCGAGGAGATCGCCCGGCTGCAGGACGAGCTCGAGTTCGGCGCGGTGTTCGCGAACGGCAACTCGGCGTCGTTCTTCGGTCTGCCCTTCGGCGGGGTGAAGGACTCCGGCTACGGCCGCGAGCTCGGCGCCTTCGGCATCCGCGAGTTCGTGAACATCAAGACCGCCTGGACCGCCTGAGCCGCCGACCCCAAGCCAAAACCGGAGTTGCCCGACTTTCATGAAAGTCGGGCAACTCCGGTTTGGGCGGAGCGAGGTCGCCGGGTGCGTGGGCTGTCCGTTTGCTGAGCGTTTCCTCTGCGCCACGGATTCTTGGCGACGTCTGAGAACGACCCGCGGAGCATGGCCGCATGACCGCAACAGCCAGCTCCCGGCCCGCAGCGATGATCCCGGTCCCGCACGGGTCCGGTGCCCGGGCGGCGCGACAGCGCTGGAAGTTCGCCGCCATCGGCGTGATCTGGGGCACGAGCCTCTCGATCGCCGTGATCTGGGTGCTCGGCGGCGGAGTGCAGGCGCTCGCCGCGGGGCCCGCCGACGCGCTCGACAGCCTCGGCCGGATCACCGGGCTCGCCTCCGCGAACCTGCTGCTGTACCAGGTGCTGCTCATGGCCCGAGTCCCGGTCTTCGAACGCGGCCTCGGTCGTGACGCCATCACGCGCCTCCACCGGCAGAGCGGATTCTGGTCGTTCTGGCTGCTGCTGGCGCACATCGCGCTCCTCGTGCTCGGCTATGCCGAAGCGGCGCGGATCGACCCGCTGACGCAGCTGTGGAGCTTCGTCTGGAGCTATCCGGGCATGCTGCTGGCGACCGCCGGCACCCTTCTGCTCGTGCTCGTCGTCGCCACCTCGGGACGGCGTTCCCGGAGGAGGATGCGCTACGAGAGCTGGCACCTGCTGCACCTCTACGGCTACCTCGGCGTCGGCCTCGCGGTGCCGCACATGCTGTGGACCGGGGCCGACTTCTCGGGCGCGCCCATCGCGAGCGCCTACTGGTTGGGGTTGTGGCTCGTCGCAGCGACGAGCGTCAGCGTCTGGCGCATCGCGATCCCGCTCCGCCGGTCGCTCCGTCACGGACTGCGCGTCGAGTCGGTCCGCCCGGACGGCGAGCGCGGCGTCGAGGTCCGTGTGCGCGGTCGGGCGTTGCACGGGCTCCGGGCGCTCCCCGGACAGTTCTTCGTCTGGCGGTTCCTCGACGGACCCGGCTGGACGCGCGGCCACCCGTTCTCCCTCGCTGCGGCTCCGGACGCCGAACAGCTGGTGCTCGCTGCCCGGACCGCGGGAGACGGGACTCGTCGGTTGGCGACGATGCGCCCCGGCACCCGGGTGCTCGTCGAGGGGCCGTACGGAACGATGACCGGGCGGGAGCGCATCGGAGGGCGGGGCGTCCTGATGCTCGGCGCGGGTGCCGGCGTCGCGCCGCTCGTCGCCCTGCTGGAGGGGGAGGCCTACGGCCCCGGGGAGGCGACCCTCGTGACTCGCGATCACCGCGGGGCGGAAGCACTTCGGTCGCAGGAGATCCACCGGCTGCGACTGGAGCGCGGGGTCGTGCACTTCGCCCTGGACGGTCCCCGTGCACAGCGCGGCCCGACCTGGGTGCCGGCCCAGTACGCCGACTGGTCCGGCGGCGAACTGCTGCGGTACCTGCGGCCGGATCTCCTCGACTGCGACGTCTACGTGTGCGGACCTGCGTCCTGGATGACCGCGCTGCTCCGAGACCTTCGTGCCGCCGGCGTCCCGGCGGACCGCCTGCACCACGAGTCCTTCACCATCTGAGCCGGTCGCCCGGTTCCGGGCGGCTCCCGACCCGGGAGGCATCATGAAACGCATCCTCTTCGCTCTCGCGGCGACCGTGAGCGGGCTCGTCCTGCTCTTCAGCTATCGCACCTCGTTCGGTGACGCGGTCCCAGCCGACACCGCCACCGGAACGGGCACCGCCGCGACCTCGTCGGCGGCCGGCTCGGCCGGCTCGGCCGGCTCGGCCGGCTCGGGACTCATCGACGGCCAGTACACCGGGCAGACCGCCTCGACGCGCTATGGTCCGGTGCAACTGAGCGTGACGGTCTCGGCCGGCCGGATCAGCGCCGTCGACGTGATCCAATCGCCGAACGGCAACGGCCGCGATCGGGAGATCTCCCAGCGCGCCATCCCGCAGCTCGTCTCCGACACCATCCAGACGCAGTCCGCGTCGGTGCATTTCGTCTCCGGCGCCACCTATACGAGCACCGGGTACGAGCAGTCCCTGCAGTCCGCGCTCGACCAGGCCCGGCAATGACGGCCGTGCAGACCCGAGTCGCCGAGCTGATGGGCACGGTCGCGAGCGTCCGAGCCGTGGGCGAACCGCTCGATCCGCAGGCCGCCTCCGAGGCGATCGACGACTGCCTGCGAGAGCTCTCGGAGCTGGAGGCTCGGTTCTCCACCTATCGAACGGACTCGGAGGTCTCGAAGCTGCGGCGGGGCGAGCTCGCGCCGGGCGAGGCGAGCCCGCTCCTCGCTGAGGTCGCGTCGGCGTGCGAGGTCTGGAGCCGGCGAACCGGGGGACGGTTCTCGGCGTGGTTCGGCGGCGAGTTCGATCCGACCGGGTTCGTGAAGGGCTGGGCGGTCGAGCGCGCGGCGCGGCACCATCTCGCCCCACTCTGCGAACGTCCCGGAGTGATCGCCGTGGGCATCTCCGTCGGTGGCGACCTGCAGCTCTTCCGCGCGCCCGACCAGGAGTGGCGCTGGCGGATCGGCATCAGCGATCCCCGCCGCCCCGGATCCCTGTTGGCGACCCTCGAGCTCGGCCACGGAGCCGTGGCGACGTCCGGGCTCGCCGAGCGCGGGACGCATCTCGTGGACCCGCGCAGCGGCCGCGCGGCGGCATCCGTCCTGAGCGCCACGGTCGTCGCGGACGGCCTCGCCCGGGCGGACGTCTGGGCGACGGCGGCGTGCATCGCCGGAGCCGACGACCTCAGCTGGATCGGCGGCGCGGAGACGAGGTCCGGCCTTCTCGTGGCGGCCGACGGCCGGATCCGGAGCTGGGCCGGCACGGCGGAGCTGGTCGCGGCCGAGGGCGCGACGTCACCCGACTGAGCGGCCCTCCGAGCCGGTCGTGGCGCCGCCCGCACGCGGCAGCCGGAGCGTGAACGTCGATCCTTGAGCGGACGTCGAGGTGAGCTCGACACTGCCGCCGAACCGCTCCGCCCCCTCTCTCGCCAAGGCGAGCCCGAGCCCGAAGCCGCGTCGACGGCCGCGCTCGCCGGAGCGAGCGAACCGATCGAAGATCCGCTCGACGTCGACGGGATCGACACCGGGACCGTGATCGCGCACCCGGACCTCGACGGCGTGGTCCACCACGGCGAGCGTGAGCTCGACCTCGGTGCCTTCCGGTGCGTGCTGCACCGCGTTGTCGAGGAGCACGGTGATCAGCCGGGTGAGCGTCGACGCCGGGATCGCGACCCCCGGCACGTCCGACGGCGTGAGCGTCATCCGGACGTCGTGCCCGCTCGCGATGGGCTCGAGCAGGCCCACGGCGGTGCGCGCGCAGGCGACGGCATCGGCTCCGCCCGGGGGGATCTCGGCGGCGCCGCCTTCGGCGAGCAGCAGCAGTTCCTGGAGCACCGCGTCCATCACCTCGACATCGTGGCGGAGGAGCGGCAGGAGCTCGTCGATCGCCTCATCCCGATCGTGCCGTCGTTGCAGCAGCTGAACCCTCGCCGAGACTGCGGTGAGCGGAGTGCGCAGCTCATGGCTCGCATCGGCGACGAAGCGGCGCTGCGCGCCGAGCGCTGCGGCCAAGGGGCGCACGGCACTCCGCGCCGCGATCCAGCCGATCAGGGCCATGAGCACGGCCCCAGCCGTCGCGAGCGCGACGATCCACCACACGATGTGGTCGAGGTCGACGACGAAGCGGTCGCTGTCCGGATGCGGCGCGCCGCCGTGCTCCCGTTCGGGTCGTGCCGAGGTGTTCAACACGACGAGGAGGACCGAGACGCCCACGACGAGCACCGCGGCCGAGCCTGCCCCGACGAACACACCGACCCGCGTCGCCGCCGCATGCACGCGGGAGCGGTCGGCGGCGTCGCTCACGACCCTGCTCCCGCGCGGTAGCCGAGCCCGCGGACTGTCTCGATCACGTCGGGATCGGTCTTGCGGCGGAGGTAGTGCACGTAGGTGTCCACGGAGCTCGAGGCATCCTCCGACGCGAACACCGCTCGCAGGATCTCCTCCCTGGTGAAGATGTGCTCGGGGCTGTCGGTGAGCAGTCGCAGCAGGGCGTTCTCGGTGGCGGTGAGTGCGACACGAGCACCGCCCGCTCCGTACATCGCGCTCGAGTCCGGGACGTAGCTCCACTCGCCGACGACCCGTCGGCGACCTTCGGCCTGGAAGCCGCGCAGCAGCGCACGGAGCCGAGCGAGGAGCTCATTGTAGTCGAACGGTTTGACGAGATAGTCGTTCGCGCCCGCGTCGAGCCCGGCGACGCGGTCGTCGATCGCGCCGAGCGCGGTGAGCAGCAGGATGGGCGTGGTGATCCGCGCCGTGCGGATGGCGCGCACGAGATCGATCCCGTCCAGACCGGGGAGACGCCGGTCCACGAGCATCAGTTCGTAGCCGCCCCCGAGCGCCCGGCGCACCGCGGTGTCTCCGTCGGCGACGTGGTCGACGTCGTAGCGCTCGGCAAGCACCTCGATCGTCATCGCCGCGATCGCCGCATCGTCCTCGACGTACAGCAGCCGTGGCATCTTCGTCTCCTGCGAACCGCTCACGCGAGAGAGTCCATCAGACTCCCGCCAAGATCGCACCAAGACACGGTCGGGTCCGTCACTCCGGAGTTGCCCGACTTTCATGAAAGTCGGGCAACTCGGCGTTCAGGGTCAGCCGCGCAGGCGGGTGAGCAGCTCGCCGTAGCGGGCGGCGGTGCGCTCGACGACGTCCTGCGGCAGGGCGGGCGGCTCGCCGCCGCTCGCGCGATCCCAGTTGGCGCTCAGCCAGTCGCGCACGATCTGCTTGTCGAAGCTCGCGAGCCGCTCGCCGAGCGGGGCGTCGGCGCGGGCGTACGCCTCGGCATCCCAGTACCGGCTCGAGTCGCTCGTGAGCACCTCGTCGCCGAGCGTCACGATGCCCGTCTCGCGGTCGGCGCCGAACTCGAACTTCGTGTCGGCGAGGATGACGCCGTGCGCCTCGGCGATCGCGGAGGCCTTCGCGAACACCTCGAGCGAGATGGTGCGCAGCTGCTCGGCGACGACCTCGCCGACGAGCTCGACGGTGCGCTCGTACGACACGTTCACGTCGTGCTCGCCGACCGGCGCCTTCCAGGCCGGGGTGTACACCGGCTCGGGCAGCCTGTCGCCGTCGGAGAGGCCCGCGGGCAGCGGCATCCCGCCGATCGCGCCCGTCTGCAGGTACTCCTGGTAGCCGCCGCCGGTGAGGTAGCCACGCACGACGCACTCCACCGGGAACATGTCGAGCGTGCGGCACACCGTCGCCCGGGCCGCGACCTCGGCGGGGACGGCCGGCACCTCGAAGCGGTCGTCGTGGGGCTGCACGAGGTGGTTCGGCACCTCCGGCAGCTGCTCGAACCACCAGTGCGTGAGCTCAGTGAGCAGCGCCCCCTTGCCGGGGATGGCGGGATCGAGCACCCGGTCGAAGGCGCTCACCCGGTCGCTCGCCACGACGAGCACGATCGGCGAGCGGCGGAGCGGATCGCCCGTCCACGAGTCGTCATCGTCGGGCGTCGCCGCGGGCACGTAGAGGTCGCGCACCTTGCCGGAGTAGACGTGCTGCCAGCCGGGCAGTTCGGGGGCGTTCGTCATCCGTGGCCTCTCTCAGTCGGCGACGCGGGCCGCGATGTCGGTGCGGTACTGGCCGCCGTCGAGGCGGATGCGTCCGATGGCGTCGTAGGCGCGGCGGCGGGCCTCGGCGAAGTCCTCGCCGACGGCGACGACGTTCAGCACGCGGCCGCCGGTCGCGACGAGTCCGGGTGCCGCGTCGTCGGCGGCCACGGCGGTCGCGGCGTGCGCGAGGTGCACGCCGGGCACCTCGGCGGCCTGGTCGATGCCCTCGATCGCGCGACCCGTCTCCGGCCGCTCGGGGTAGCCCTCGCTCGCGAGCACGACCGTGACGGCCGCCTCGGGGCGGAACTCGGGCTTCGGCAGCCCGCCGAGACCGCCCGTCGCGGCGGCGAGCAGCAGCCCCGACAGCGGCGTCGCGAGGCGGGGCAGCACGACCTGCGTCTCCGGGTCGCCGAAGCGGGCGTTGAACTCGATGACGCGGATGCCGCGGCTGGTCAGGATGAGCCCGGCGTACAGCAGTCCGGAGAAGGGCGTGCCCTCGGCGGCGAGCTGGCGCACGGTCGGCAGGGCGATCGACTCGATCACCTCGTCGACGAAGGCCTCCTCGCTGCCGAACACGTCGCCGCGGCCGTTCGTGGCGCCGGCGAGCCAGGGCAGCGGCGAGTAGGCGCCCATGCCGCCGGTGTTCGGGCCCTGATCGGCGTCGAGCAGGCGCTTGTAGTCCTGCGCGGGCGAGAGGGGCAGCACGTGCTCGCCGTCGGAGAGCAGGAACAGCGAGACCTCGGGGCCGTCGAGGAACTCCTCGACCAGCACCGGGCCCTGCTGCAGGTAGTGCTCGGCGTGCGCGAGGGCGGCGTCGCGGTCCTCGGTGACGAGCACGCCCTTGCCCGCGGCGAGCCCGTCGGCCTTCACGACGTAGGGTGCGCCGAACCCGTCGAGCGTGCGGGCGACCTCGTCGAGCTCGGCGGCGCGCACGGCGCGGCCGGTCGGCACGTTCGCGGCGTCCATGATGCGCTTCGCGAAGGTCTTCGACCCCTCGAGTGCGGCGGCCTCGCGGTTCGGGCCGAAGACGGGCAGGCCCGCGGCGCGGAGCGCGTCGGCGACGCCCGCGACGAGCGGCGCCTCGGGGCCGACGACGACGAGCTCGATGCCGTGCTCGCGCGCGTAGTCGGTGACGACGGCGGGGTCGGTGGGGTCGAGCGCGATGGTCGTGACGCTGCCCCGGGCGGAGTCGGTCGGCGAGCCCGCGATGCCCGCGTTGCCGGGGGCCGCGACGATCTCGTGACCGGCCTCCTCGTCGAGCAGGGCGAGGATGATGGCGTGCTCGCGCGCGCCCGAGCCGAGGACGAGGATCTTCACCCCCACAGGCTACCGCGAGGGAGAATGGCGGGATGGCACGGGCGAGGATCGATGACATCGCAGGACGCGACGCGGTCGCGGAGTGGGCGCGCGAGGGCGAGGGCACGGCCCGCCCGGCGCTCGCGCTGGCGGTGCGCTACACCCTGCAGCTGCTCGCCGAGCTGTCCCCCGGCGGCACGGTCGAGGTGCGGGTGCCGCCGTTCGGCGCGGTGCAGTGCATCGAGGGGCCGCGCCACACGCGCGGCACGCCGCCGAACGTGGTGGAGACGGATGCCTCGACCTGGCTCGGCCTCGCCACCGGTCGCGCCTCGTGGGACGAGGCTCGGGCGAGCGGGCGGGTGCACGCCTCCGGGCAGCGCGCCGACCTCGAGGGGCACGTCCCGGTCATCGCGCTCCGCTGACCCCGTTCGCTGAGCTGGTTCGCTGAGCTCGTCGAAGCGTGCCCCGCCTGGTTCGCTGAGCTTGTCGAAGCGCGCGGTGCGGCCCCTCGACGGGCTCGGGGGACCAACCGCCCCTCGACGGGCTCGGGGGACCAACCGCCCCTCGACGGGCTCGGGGCGCCGGGCGTCAGCGGATCGGCAGCACGAGCGGCACGCCCGTGCTCGGGTGCGGCAGCACCTCGACGGCCTGCCCGTAGACGGCCTCGATCCGCTCGGCCGTGAGCACCTCGGCGGGGGCGCCGGTGGCGACGACCCGTCCGCCGCGCAGCAGCGTGATGTCGTCGGCGTACGCCGCGGCGAGGTTCAGGTCGTGCAGCACGACGAGCACGGTGTCGCCGCGCTGCGCGTGCGAGCGGGCGAGCCGCAGCACGTCCTCCTGGTGCTTGAGGTCGAGCGCGGCGGTGGGTTCGTCGAGCATCAGCACGGGAGTGCGCTGGGCGAGCACCCGCGCGAGGGCGACGCGCGCCCGCTCGCCGCCGGAGAGCGAGGGCACCGTGCGGTGCGCGAGGTGCGAGACATCCGTCACCGCGAGTGCGTCGTCGACGATCGCGTCGTCCTGCTCGGCTTCCGGGCTCCTGGCCCAGGGGTGCCGGCCCATCGCGACGACCTCGCGCACCGGGAACGGGAAGGAGACGCGGTGGTCCTGCGTGAGCACCGCGCGCTCGCGGGCGAGGGCCTTCGGGCTGCGTCCGGCGAGCGGGGCGTCGCCGAGCCGCACCTCGCCGCTCGCGGCGGGCAGGTCGCCGGACAGGGCGGCGAGCAGGGTCGACTTGCCAGCGCCGTTCGGGCCGATGAGCGCGTGCACCCGGCCCGCGTGCGCGGCGAAGTCCACGTCGTGCAGCAGCCGGGCGCCGTCGATCTCGACGCACAGGCTGCGCGCTTCGAGCGCGGGCGGCCGCGTCATCCCCAGCCTCCCGAGCGGCGGCGGGTGCGCAGCAGCAGCCAGAAGAAGAAGGGGCCGCCGATGAGCGAGGTGAGCATGCCGATCGGCAGCTCCGCCATGGGCACGAGGGTGCGCGCCGCGAGGTCGGCGAGGAGCAGCAGCAGCGCACCGCCGAGCGCGCTCGCGATGAGCAGCGGCCGGTGCGCCGGCCCGATCGCCATGCGCATGAGGTGCGGCACGATGAGGCCGACGAAGCCGATGATGCCGGCGAAGGCGACGGCCGAGCAGACGAGGACGGCGACGAGCACGATCGAGGTGATCCGCACGGCTTCGACGCGCACGCCGAGGTGGCGGGCGCCGCGCTCGCCGAGTGAGAACAGGTCGAGGGTGCGGCCGAGCAGCAGCGCTCCGGTGATCGCGACCGCGATGAGCGGCAGCATCACGGCGACCTCCTGCCAGCGGGCGCCGTTCAGCGAGCCGAGCTGCCAGAACACGATCTCCTCGCGCGAGCCGGAGTCGCCGAGGAACGTGAGGAACGCGAGCGCCCCGCCCGCGAACGCGTTGATCGCGATGCCGGTGAGCAGCAGGGTGACGACTTCGGTGCGGCCGCCCGCGCGACTCGTGAAGTAGACGAGCAGGGTCGTGAGCAGGCCGGCGACGAAGGCGGCGCCCGCGGTGACGAGGTCGCCCGCGGCGGTCCAGCCGAAGACGATCGCGCTCGCGGCACCGAGCGCCGCGCCCGAGGAGACGCCGACGACGCCGGGCTCGGCGAGCGGGTTCGCGAAGATCGCCTGCATCACGGTGCCGGCGACGGCGAGGGCGGCGCCGATGAGCACGGCCATGGCGACGCGGGGGAAGCGGATGTTCCAGAGCGCCGAGTCCGCGTTCGGCACGGTCTCGGGGGCGTTCGAGAGGCCGAGGCCGCGCAGGATCGAGGCCCACACCTCGCCGGGCGGGATGGCGAGCTGGCCGGTGCCCGCGGCGACGACGGCGGCGACGACGAGGCCGAGGGCGAGCCCGGTGAAGAGCAGGGTGCGGCGGGTGCGCAGCGTCACCCAGCCGCTCGGGGGCGCGGTGACGGTGTCGAGCGGCGCCCGGTTCGTGCCGGCGCCGCTCGTGCCCGTCTCGGCGGTGCCGGTGTCGGCCGTGCCGGTGCGCGCGCCGCTCACGGCAGCGGGCCGGACTGCGAGGGCGCCCACACCGCGCGGGCGAGCGCCTCGACGATGTGCGGGGCGCGCGGGCCGAAGCTCAGGATCTCCGTGTCGGCCATGTCGACGAACCGGCGGTGCTCGCCCGCGGGCGTCGAGGCGAGGGCGGGCACGCGCTCGAGCAGCCCGTCGACGCCGCCGACCGACTCGAGCCCGTCGGTCATGAGCAGCACGACGTCGGGCTGGGCGGCCACGAGCGCCTCGGCGGTGACGGGGCGCATGCCCGTCCAACCGATCTCGCCGGCGATGTCGACGCCGCCGATCGCCTCGATGAGGGCGTCGGCGCCGGACTCCTCGCCGAAGAGGTAGTACACGTTCGCGGAGCCGCGCACGTAGAGGAACAGCACGCGCGGGCGCACCTCGGGGTCGGCCGGCACGGCGGCGGCGATCTCGGCGGTGGTGCTCGCGAGCTCCTCGTCGACCTGGGCGGCGAGGAGGGCGCCGCGCTCGGGCACGCCGAGCGCGGTCGACACCTGCTCGATGAGCAGGTCGATCGTGTCGAGGCTGCGCTCCGAGGTGGTGAGCACGACGGGGATGCCGGCGTCACGGAGCTGGTCGAGCACGTCGAGCGGGCCGAGCGTGGTGTCGGTGATGACGACGCTCGGGTCGAGCGCGAGGATCGCCTCGGCCGTGATGTTGTGGCCGCCGTGGGTCACCACGGGCAGCCCGGCCGCCTCGGCGAAGCCGGTGGAGCCGTCGCGGCCGACGACGCGGTCGCCGAGGCCGAGGCCGAAGACGGTCGCCGCGAGCGAGCCGGAGATGTCGAGGGGGAGGATGCGCGAGGCATCCTCGACCGTGACCTCGTTGCCCTTCGCGTCGGTGACCGTCGTCGGCAGGGCCGGCTGCTCGTCGCTCTTGACGACGGGCAGGGCGGAGTTGGCGAGGCAGGCGGTCGATTCGCCGACGGTCTCGCGCGGCGTCTGCTCGATGGCGAGCTCGGCGAAGGGCACCTCGGCGTCGATGCAGTTGGGGGCGACGGCCGCGGGGCCGCCCGCGGCACCGGTGGCGCAGCCGCTGAGCAGCACGACCGCGAGGGTCGCGAGAGCGGCGAGGCGCGTGCGCGCCGAGCGGGGGCGAGGGAGTGAGGTCATCGGGAGTGAGGTTAGCCTATCCTCAATGTTGACAGGGTGTCAGCGCAGGGCATAGGTTCGTCTTAGCTAAGCCTAACCTCAATTGGTTTCCCCCGATCACCATCACCGAAGCCGCGCTCGCCGACGTGCGCCGCGCGGCTTCGCCATGCCTGGAGGACCGCGTCGTGAAGACACCGTCACCGACCACCGCTCGACCGGCGACCCGCGCCGGAACAGTGACCCGCTGGCTCGCGAGCGGCCTCGCCGCGCTGCTCGTCGCGGGCGGCTCGCTCATGTCGGCGGGCCCCGCGCTCGCCGAGGACGCGACGCCGTCCCCGGCCCCGCTCGTCGCAGAGGCGCCGCTTGCGCCCGCGGACTCGAGCGCTGAGGGCGACGCGGCGGGATCGGGTGCGCCCGAGGCATCCCCAGCGCCGGAGGCGACGGAGACCGCGCCGGTCGCCGAGACCCCGGCCGCTCCGGCCGAGCCTGCGGCGCCGTCCCCGGCCGCGAAGGCCGCCGACGCCTCCGCTGCCGCGCCGCTCGCGGCCGCGGCCCCGCAGCTCACGATCTCCCCGGCGAGCGACGTCGACCCCGCGGTGCAGCACGTGTTCACCGTGACCGGCACCGGCTTCGTCGGCGAGGGCGCGAAGAACGGCGCCTACCTGCTGATCGGCGAGGCCGGCATCTGGGCCGGCGAGGGCCCCCTCGTCTCCGAGGGCTGGCTCGCGCAGAGCTGGGTGATGCCGCGCGAGATCGTCGACGGCGCCTTCACCAAGTCGATCACGATCGCGGCGGGCACCTTCGACCCCGCGAGGAGCTACACGGTCGCCTCGTCGGCCGCGCACGAGCTCTCGGCCACCGACCGTTCCCTCGACGCCTTCGCCCCCATCACCGTGAAGCAGCCGGTGGTGCCGGTGGTGTCGGTGTCGAAGACGACGGGGCTGGATGCGGCTGGTGAGGTCGTGACGGTGTCGGGGACCGGGTTCTCGCCGGTGTCGCCGTCGACGGATGT
>NZ_JBHXBK010000001.1:1487963-1490883 GCF_042726785.1 Agromyces sp. NPDC060279 | reverse complement strand
GTGAGTTCGAGAAGGCTCTGGCCGACGGGAACTACGGGATCTACACGTACTCGGGCGGCGGGGCCAAGCACGCCGCGTTCGAGACGTTCACCCCGCTCGCCTTCGCCACGGCGCCGCAGCCGGTGAAGCCGACCCTGACGGTCACGCCGTCGACGGACGTGGATGCCTCGAAGGCGCAGACCTTCACGGTGACCGGCACTGGGTACACCGGGCCGGGCGCGGCGCAGGGCGTGTACGTGCTGCTCGGCGACGCGAGCATCTGGACCGGCAACGGCCCGCTCGTCGCCGACGGCTGGACCGCGCAGACCTGGGTCAAGCCGAACGAGATCGTCGACGGCACGTTCAGCATCGAGCTGAAGACCGCGGCGCGCGCCCTCGACCCGGCCAAGCGCTACACCGTCGCCTCCTCGGCGGCGCACGCGCTGTCGGCCACCGACCGCTCGCTCGACGCCTTCGCGCCGATCGCCGTCAAGGCCGGCGCCGCGAAGCCGACGCTGACCGTGTCGCCCGCGACGAACGTCGACCCGGCGGCCGCGCAGATCTTCACCGTCACCGGCACCGGCTACGTCGGCGACGGCGCGGCGCAGGGCGTGTACGTGCTGCTCGGCGACGCGAGCATCTGGACCGGTGACGGCCCGCTCGTCGCCGACGGCTGGACCGCGCTGGACTGGGTCATGCCGAACCAGATCGTCGACGGCGCGTTCACCGTCGAGCTGAAGGTGCCCGCGAAGTCCTTCGACCCCGCGAAGCGCTACACCGTGGCCACCTCGGCCGCGCACGGCCTCTCGGTCTTCAACCGCACCATGGACGCCTTCGCGCCCATCACGCTGAAGGCCGACGCGCCGAACCCGAAGCTCACGGTCAGCCCGTCGAAGGACGTGGATGCCTCGAAGGCGCAGACGTTCACGGTCCGCGGCACCGGGTACACCGGGGCCGGCGCGGCGCAGGGCGTGTACGTGCTGCTCGGCGACGCGAGCATCTGGACCGGCACCGGCCCGCTCGTCGCCGAGGGCTGGACGGCGCTCGCCTGGGTGAAGCCGAGCGAGGTCGTGAACGGCGCGTTCACCGTGGAGCTCACCGTGCAGGCGGGCAAGCTCGACCCGAAGACCCGCTACACCGTCGCCTCCTCGGCCGCGCACGGCCTCTCGGTGACCGATCGGTCGCTCGACGCCTTCGCGCCGATCACGGTGAAGGGCGGCACGGTCATCCCGCCGAAGCCCGAGCCCCCGGTGACGCCGACGAAGCCGGGCACCGTGAACCCGGTCTCGAGCGGCTCGCTCAGCTGGGGCATCGCCGACGCCTTCCGCTCCTACGTCGTCGGGCCGATCGCCCGCGGCTCGATCACGGTCGGCTCCGGTGCGACGCAGGCCGGCAGCGCCTTCCAGTTCGGGCAGTCGGGCGGCAGCTACACCGCGGCCCGCGGCACGGGCACGGCGGACTACTCCGGTTCGGTGCGCTTCACCGGGCACGGCGGCATCCTCGACCTGACCTTCTCGAACCCGACGCTCCGCGTGACGAGCGCGACGAGCGGGGTGCTCGAGCTGACGGCGAACGGCTCGCGGATCGACTTCGCGACCGTCGACCTCGGCGCGGCCGCCAAGTCGACCGTGGGCGGCGCGACCCGCTTCGCCGGAGCGCCGGCGACGCTGACCGCCGCCGGTGCGGACGCCTTCCAGGGCTACTACGGCAGCGGCAAGGCGCTCGACCCGATCACCGTCGTGATCGGCAGCCCCGGCGCGGCCCCGGCCGGCAGCTCGGGCACGACCGCCTCGGCGACGCCCGCGTCAGCCGCGAAGCCGGTGCCGCTCACGCCGCCGGCGACCACCGGCATCCAGCTCGCCCCGGCCGTGCTCGCCGACCTCGTCGCGGGCAAGCCGGTGACGATCTCGGTCGACGGCTTCGAGCCGAACGAGACCGGCATCATGGTGGTCGTCTACTCGACGCCGACCGTGCTGGCCGAGAATCTCACGGCCGACGCGAACGGCGTCGTCACCTGGACGGGCTCGCTGCCCGCCGGGCTCGAGCCGGGCCAGCACACGCTCACCTTCCAGGGCTCGATCTCGAGGGGCGTCGTGTTCACGGTCGCCGCGCCCGCGAACCAGTGCCTGGTGAGCGAGGGCACCCTCGATTGGGGTTTCAAGGCGAGCTTCCTGCAGTACCTGGAGAGCGGCATCGCGAACGGCACGTGGACCGTCACGGGCGCGAGCGAGCAGGACGGCCGCTTCGCCTTCACCGGCGGCACCGGCCCGATCGACGCGAAGACGCTGCGCGGCGTCGTGGCGTTCCCCGGCTCGGTCGAGTTCACGGGCCACGACGGCGCGCTCGACACGACGATCGCGAACCCGAAGCTCGAGTTCGTGAGCGCCGAGGAGGCGTACCTGCTGCTCGACGTGACCGGCACCACCCAGGACGGCGCGCCCGTCGAGGCGAAGGGCGTGCGCTTCGCCGAGCTCGAGCTCTCGGGCCTCGCGGTGGACGGCACCACGCTCGCCGCGGACGACGTGCCGGCCGTGCTCACCGAGCAGGGCGCCGCCGCCTTCGGCACCTACGCCGCGGGCGAGGAGCTCGACCCGGTGACGTTCAGCCTCACCCTGCCGGCGGACTGCGGGGTGGCGGCTCCGGTCGTCGCCGCCGAGGACGACGGCGAGGTGCAGCGCACGGATGCCGGGAGCACCGAGGTCGCCGAGACCGCCGGGGTCAGCCCGTGGCTCATCTGGGGCGGCGTCGCGCTGCTGCTGCTCGTCGCGGCGGTCGTGCTGGTCGTGCTGCTCCGTCGCCGCGCGGCGGGTCGCACGGAGGCGTAGGCCGCCGCTGCATCCGAAGTCTGGCGGCGGCCGGGAGGGGGGGGGGGGGTCTGACGGTGAAAGGTTCTCTCCCCGTGCCGGGGGGGGGAGGGGGGGGGGAGACGGGGGGGGGGGAA
>NZ_JBHXBK010000001.1:1339339-1487953 GCF_042726785.1 Agromyces sp. NPDC060279 | reverse complement strand
TTTTTTTTTTTCTTTTCTTTGGTTTCTTGTGGGTTTGAGGGTGGTCGCGTTCCCCTTCCTCGCCGGGCTTTGGTCCCTGGGGGGGGTTGGGGGTTCCCCCCCCCCGGCGCCGTTTCCGCTCCGGTGCCGGGCGGGGGACGGATGCGGGACAATGGAGGGGTGAGCACCGACGACCAGCCCGAGCCCGCCGCCGACCGGGGCGTGCAGCCGAACGCCGCCGACGAGGCATCCGCGCCCGTCGAGCCGGTCGCTCCCGCCGAGCCCGTCGCTCCCGCCGAGCCCGTCGTCGAGACCGAGACCAGCCGCGACGAGGTCGTCGTGCGCCGGGCGCCGCGCTACGGCGCGTTCCTGCTCGTCGGTGCCGTGGTGGGCGCGCTCGTCGCCCTCGTGCTCTCGCTCGCCTTCACGCCCGACCCCGACCGCGTCGCGCAGGACTTCACGTACGACCCGGGCCAGGTGTTCGGCTTCCTGCTGCTCGGCGGGGTCGCGATCGGTGCGGCGCTCGGCGCGCTCACGGCGCTCATCGTCGACCGCGCGCTCGCGCGCCGCACGAAGCGCGTCGTCGCCGAGCGCGACGAGACGCACCGCGTCGACGACTGACCGAGCTCCCGCGCGCCCTCCACGACTTGCCCGACTTTCATGAAAGTCGGGCAAATGAGGTGCTGATTCCGACTTGCCCAACTTTCATGAAAGTCGGGCAAGTGAGGTGCTGATTCCGACTTGCCCAACTTTCATGAAAGTTGGGCAAGTCGAGAAGCGAAGAAGCGAAGAAGCGAGAGAAGCGAGAGAAGAAGAGAAGGACGGGAGCGGGCCCGCTCAGCTGAGCTGCGTGCGCTCGACCCAGTCGAGGTACTCGGGCGTGACCGTGCCCGTGACGTACTCGCCCGTGAAGCAGGACAGGTCGAGCTCGGTGATCGAGGTGCCCTCGGTGATCGCGGCCTGCAGGTCGGCGACCTCCTGGAAGATCATGTGGTCGGCGCCCAGCTCGGCGGCGATCTCGGGGATCTTGCGGCCGTGCGCGATGAGCTCCTGCCGGCTCGGCATGTTGATGCCGTAGACGTGCGGGTACCGCACGGGCGGGGCCGCCGAGGTGAACGTCACCTTGTTGGCACCGGCGTCGCGGGCCATCTGCACGATCTGCTGCGAGGTGGTGCCGCGCACGATCGAGTCGTCGACGATGAGGATGTTCTTGCCCTTGAACTCCGTGCCCATCGCGTTCAGCTTCTGCCGCACGGAGCGCTTGCGCTCGGCCTGCCCCGGCATGATGAAGGTGCGGCCGACGTAGCGGTTCTTGTAGAAGCCCTCGCGGTACTCGATGCCGAGCTTCTGCGCGACCTGCATCGCCGCGGGGCGTGAGGAGTCGGGGATCGGCATGACGACGTCGATGTCGCCGAGCGGCATGTGCGTCGCGACGGTGTCGGCGAGCCGGTTGCCCATGCGCAGCCGCGCCTCGTAGACGGAGATGCCGTTCATCACCGAGTCGGGGCGGGCGAGGTAGACGTACTCGAAGGAGCACGGCACGAGGCGCGGGTTCGTCGCGCACTGCCGCGAGACCATGGTGCCGTCGAGGGCGATGAAGATCGCCTCGCCGGGCTCGACGTCGCGCACGATCTCGTAGTCGCCGTTCTCGAGCACGAGGGACTCGCTCGCGACGATCCACTCCTCCTTGCCGGCGTCGGTGAGGCGGCGGCCGAGGATCAGCGGGCGGATGCCGAAGGGGTCGCGGAACGCGAGCAGCCCGTAGCCGGCGATCATCGAGATCACGGCGTACGAGCCCTCGACGCGCTGGTGCACCGCCTCGACGGCGGCGAAGACCTGGTCGGGGTCGAGTTCAAGTCCGGTGATCTGGCTCTGCAGCTCGGTGGCGAGCACGTTCAGGAGCATCTCAGTGTCGCTCGTCGAGTTGACGTGCCGGCGGTCGATCGAGAACAGCTCGCGCGAGAGCTCGCGGGTGTTCGTGAGGTTGCCGTTGTGCACGAGCACGATGCCGTAGGGGGCGTTCACGTAGAACGGCTGCGCCTCCTCCTCGCGCTCGGCGGCGCCCTTCGTCGTGTACCGCACGTGCCCGAGGCCCATGTTGCCGATGAGCGAGCGCATGTCGCGGGTGCGGAAGCCCTCGCGCACCTGTCCGCGCGAACGGATCATGTGGAACACGGGACCGTCGGCGGTGGCGATGCCCGTCGAGTCCTGGCCACGGTGCTGCAGGAGCAGCAGGCTGTCGTAGATCTGCTGGTTGACCGGCTCGGTGGAGACGATGCCGACGATGCCGCACATGCGAGCGATGGCTCCTTGGGGGTGGAAGGGGCGTCCGAGGTGGACTCGTCGATTCTCCCACACGCGCGGGCGAGCGCGGCCCGCGCTGCTGGGTGCTCGGATGCGCAGCAGATGGGACTTGCTATCCGGCTTTATTTAGTTCTAAATTAACACCACTGCCCGCCACACAGCAGAGAGGCTCAGATGGCGCACCGCACCAGCCCCCGCACCGACGTCACGCGCTCGGCGATCCTCGCGCAGCTCGGCGCCAACGGTCCGGCCTCCCGCGCCGACCTCGCCCGCTCGCTCTCCGTCTCGCCCGCGCTCGTCACCCAGCTCACCAAGGACCTGCTCGCCGACGGCCTGATCGCCGAGCTCGAGCAGGCGCCCTCGAGCGGTGGCCGGCCCGCGCGAATGCTCGGACTCGTGGCGTCCGCCGGGCGGGCGATCGGGGTCAAGGTCGTCGCCGACCACGTCGCCTTCGTCGAGGTCGGCATCGACGGCCGCGTGCTGCGCTCGGCGAGCGAACCCTTCGACGCCATGTCGAGCACCTACCTCACCGAGCTCGTCGACCGCATCCGGCACTTCCTCGACGGCGGCGGCGGCGCGCCGCTCCTCGGCGTCGGCGTCGGCGTCCCCGGCAGCGTCGACCAGCCCGGCAGCGGCGTGGTCGACGCGCCCGCCCTCGACTGGAGCAAGGTCGAGCTCGGCGACGCCCTCCGCCGGGCGCTCGGCCTGCCCGTCATCGTCGAGAACAACGTGAACGCGCTCGCCGTCGCCGAACGGCTGTTCGGGCTCGGCCGCAGCCACGACCACTTCCTCGTCGTCACGATCGGCACGGGCATCGGCGCCGGGATCGTCGTCGACGGGGCAGTGCTCCGGGCCGCGAACGGCGGTGCAGGCGAGATCGGGCACATCCCCGTCGCCGAGGGGCCGCGCTGTCACTGCGGCAACGACGGATGCCTCGAGGCACTCATCGGCGAGGCGGCCCTCGTCGCCCGGGCCCGCGCCGAGGGCCTCATCTCGGAGGCCGCCGGCATCGACGCGCTGCGGGCGGCGGCCGACTCGGGCGACGAGCGCGCGAGCCGCGTCTTCGGCGACGCCGGCGCGGTGCTCGGCCGCACGCTCGCGGGGGTCGTGCACACCATCGCCCCCGCCTTCATCGTCGTGCTCGGCGAGGGCACGGACGCCTGGCGGCACTGGTCGTACGGATTCGAGCCGGCATTCCGCTCCCACCTCCTGCGCCACCTCCGGGGTATCCCGGTCGAGGTGGAGACGTGGCAGGACGAGAGCTGGGCGCAGGGCGCCGCCGCCCTCGTGCTCGCCACGCCCTTCGACGCGGACGCGGCCGGCGACCAGGCCCGACTCATCCGCGCCCGGCTCGTCGAGCAGGCCGGCCGGTCATGACCGCCACGTTGAGCCGTCCGGGGCGCGCCGCCCCACCGGCCGTGCGGCGGGCGCCGTCGGGCGGCCGAGGTCGCACCCCCGCCGCCCGCCGCCGCTACGCGCTCACCGTGCTCGCCTTCCTGCTGCCGAGCGCCGTGCCGCTCGCGATGTTCGTGCTCGGGCCGATGGTCGCCGCCGCGTGGATCAGCCTCACCGACTGGAACCTGCTCGCGCCCGCGAGCTGGGTCGGCTTCGACAACTACGCGAAGCTCCTCACCGACCCGAAGACGGGCGACGTCTTCCTGCACACCCTCGCCTACATCGCGGGCTACCTGCCCCTCGTGTACCTCGGCGGGCTCGCCATCGCGCTCGGCCTGAACACCGCCCTCCGCGGCCGGACGCTGCTTCGCGGCGTCTACTTCCTGCCCGTCGTGACCAGTTGGATCGTCGTCGCCCTCGTCTGGCGCTGGCTGCTGAACCCGGCCAACGGGGTCGTCAACACCGTGCTCGCCTGGTTCGGCATCGAAGGCCCGGGCTGGTGGACCGACCCCGCCTGGGCCATGCCCTCGATCATCCTCGCCTCGGCATGGAAGGACCTCGGCTTCGTCATGGTGATCCTCCTCGCCGGCCTGCAGGCCATCGACCCGGCGCTGCTCGAAGCCGCGCGCGTCGACGGCGCCGGCTGGTGGCGGCGGCTCGTCTCGATCATCCTGCCGCTGCTCTCGCCCGCCACGTTCTTCGTGATCGTCATCTCGCTCATCAACGGCTTCCAGGTGTTCGACCAGGTGTACGCGATGACGGGCGGCGGCCCCGGCTGCGCGACCCAGGTCGTCGTGCAGCAGATCTACGACCTGACCTTCCGCTACGGGCGAGCCGGCGAGGCATCCGCCCTGTCCTGGATGCTCTTCGTCGTCATCCTCGCGGTCACCGTCGTGCAGATCCGCGGCCAGCGCAAGTGGGTGAACTATGGCTGAGACCCTCGCGATCCCGGCCGCCCGACCGCGCCCCGTGCCGTGGCGCAGCATCCTGCTCCACCTCGTCATCGCGCTCGGGGCCGTGGCGATGTTCTTCCCGTTCTACTGGACGCTCGTCACCTCGCTGAACGCCGACAGCCGGCTCGACTCCGCGCCGACCCTGTGGCCGGCCGACCCGAGCCTGGAGGCCTACGCGACGCTCTTCACCCGACTGCCCTTCGCCCGGGTCATCGGCAACAGCCTCCTGCTCGCGGTCGTCACGACGCTCGTGCAGCTCTTCACGAGCGCCACCGCGGCGTACGCCTTCAGTCGGCTGCCGTTCCGCGGGCGCACGGTGGTCTTCGGGATCTACCTCGCGACGATGATGGTGCCGCTGCAGGTGCTCGTCGTGCCGCTCTTCGCCGAGCTCAAGGCCTTCGGCCTCGTCGACACCTACCTCGGCGCACTGCTGCCGACCTTCGCGAGCGCCTTCGGCATCTTCCTGCTCAGGCAGGCGATGAACCAGGTGCCGACCGAACTCGACGAAGCCGCCGCCCTCGACGGCGCCGGCCACTTCCGCATCTTCTGGACCGTGATGCTGCCGAACATCCGGCCCGCGCTCGCCACCCTCGCGGTGTTCGCCTTCATGGGCAGCTGGAACAGCTTCCTCTGGCCGCTCGTCGTGCTGCGCTCGCCGGAGGTGCAGACCCTGCCGGTGGCGCTCGCCGGCCTGCAGGGGCAGTTCACCACGCAGTGGGACGTCGTCATGGCCGGCTCGATCGTCAGCATCCTGCCGATGCTCGCCATCTACCTGTTCGCACAGAAGTACGTCATCCAAGGCGTCGCCAACACTGGGCTGAAGTAGCCCGGCCGCGGCGCGCGCCTGCACCACCCAGCGATTCCCCCGCACCATCCCTCACACGATCGAAGGAGATTCCCGAATGAGGACCACCGCACTCGCCGCCGCCGGCATCGCCGCCGCGGCCGCCCTCGTGATGACCGGCTGCACCGCCGACGGCGGTCGGGCCGACGGCCCCGTCACGATCACGTACACCAACTTCATCTCGAACGACGGCAACGAGGAGAACCTGCAGAAGATCGTCGCCGCCTTCGAGGACGAGCACCCCGACATCTCCGTCGAGGTGACCACGCTGCCGTACGCCGACTACGGCACCGCGTTGCAGACCGACCTCGCCGCGGGCACCGTCTCCGACGTGTTCGACCTCGAGTACGCGAACTACGCGCAGTACCAGGCGAACGGCGTGCTCGCCGAGATCCCGGTCGAGGACCCGAGCGTCTACCGCGAGAGCGTGCTCGAAGCGTACGCGACGGACGGGAAGCAGTACGCGCTGCCGAGCTCCTTCTCGACCGTGGTGCTCTTCTACAACTCGGACCTCTTCGACGCGGCGGGGCTCGAGTACCCCACGAGCGACTGGACCTGGGCAGACGAGCAGGCCGCCGCCGAGCAGCTCACCGACCAGGGCGCGGGCGTCTGGGGCGACCACCAGCCGGTCAGCTTCTACGAGTTCTACAAGGTGCTCGCGCAGAACGGCGGCGAGTTCCTCGACGAGTCGGGCACGAAGACCGCGTTCAACTCCCCGGAGGGCATCGAGGCGGCCGAGTGGCTCGTCGGCAAGAGCGGCACCGTCATGCCGACCGTCGAGCAGGGGCAGGGCACGCCCGACTTCGACACGAAGCTGTTCTCCGACGGCAAGCTCGCGATGCTGCACACCGGCATCTGGATGTTCGGCGCCTTCGCCGACGTGCCGTTCGGCTGGGACATCGCGGTCGAGCCGGGCAACACCCAGCAGGCGAGCGCGCTCTTCTCGAACGCGGTCGGGGTCTCCTCGGGATCGAAGCACCAGGATGCCGCGGCCGAGTTCGCCCGCTTCCTCACCTCGAGCGACGTGATGGTCGAGACCCGCCTCGACGCGGGCTGGGAGCTGCCCGTGATCTCCGACGAGGCCGCGCTCGAGAGCTACCTCACCCTCGGCGACCCCGCCAACCGCCAGGCGGTCTTCGACTCGCTCGACCAGGTCGCGCTGCCGCCCGTCGTCGCGAAGGGCCAGCAGGAGATGCAGGACATCATGACCGAGGAGCTCATCGAGGCCCAGGCCGGTCGCAAGACCGTCGAGGAGGCGCTGGCCTCCGCGAGCGAGCGCATCGACGCCGCGATCGGCTGACGCTCCACCCACCCCCGACACGAAAGCAGCACGACGCATGACCCTTCCCGTGACCGACCGCCGGCCGTCGATCCCAGAGCTCGCCGAGCGGAGCGCCGACCTCATCGCCGCCCTGCAGCACCCCGGCGGCGCGTACCCGGCGAGCCCGACCTTCTCCGCGTACGCCGGCTACAGCTGGTTCCGTGACGGTGCCTTCATCGCCGACGCGATGTCGGCGGCCGGTCGCGCGGAGTCGGCCGAGCGCTTCTTCGACTGGTGCGGCGGGGTGCTGGAGGCTCGGGCGGGCCGGATCGCCGAGATCGTCGCCGCGGCCGAGGCGGGGGCTCCCGTGCCCGACGCCGAGATGCTCGCCACCCGCTTCACCTTCGACGGCCGCGAGGGCGACGACGAGTGGTGGGACTTCCAGCTCGACGGCTACGGCACGTGGCTCTGGGCGCTCGGCGAGCACGTGCGTCGGCACGGTGCGGATGCCTCGCGCTGGCGCCGCGCGGTCGAGCTCTCGGTCGACTACCTCGTCGCCTCGTGGGATCGGCCCTGCTTCGACTGGTGGGAGGAGCACGCGCAGCACGTGCACGTCTCGACGCTCGGCTGCATCGCGGCAGGGCTGCGCGAGGCGGTCGCGCTCGGCGTGCTCGAGCCGGCGCGCGTCGACGCGGCGGCCGCCGTCGAGGCGTCGGCGCTCGCCCGGCTCGGCGCCGAGGGCGAGGGGGTCGTCGGCGGCCACCTCGCGAAGTGGCTCGGCTCCGACGCCGTCGACGCGAGCCTCGGCGCGGTCGTGGGCCTGCTCGGCGTGGTGCCGGCGGGCTCCCCGCTCGGCCGGGCCACGATCGACCGCCTCGAGCGGGAGCTCACGGTCGGCGACGGCGTGCACCGCTATCTCGACGACACCTTCTACGGCGGGGGGCAGTGGCCGCTGCTGTCGTGCTTCCTCGGGATCGCGCATGCCCGTGCGGGCGATCTCGCGCGGGCCCGCGAGCTGCTCGCCTGGGCCGCTTCGACGGCGGACGCCGACGGTGCGATGCCCGAGCAGGTGGGGCAGCACTTGCTCGCCCCCGAGCGGGTGGCCGAGTGGGTCGAACGCTGGGGGCCGGTGGCGCAGCCGCTGCTGTGGAGCCACGCGATGCTGCTGCGGCTCGCGGTCGAACTCGGCGACGACGAGGGGGTGCGCGCGTGATCCGGCACCGCCCGTTCGGCTCGGGACATCCGTACTCCGAGGACACCGAGCAGCGCCGCCCGGCGCTGCCGCTCGCCGGTGAGCCGCTCGCCCTGGGCGTGCGCACGAGCGCCGAGATCGAGTCGGTCGAGCTCGAGCTCGTCGTGACCGACGCCGGCGGTGTCGAGTCCGCCGAGACGATCGCCCTCGGCCGGGTGCCGCGAAGCTCGCGAGGCCAGCTCGTCGACGGCGGCCACCTCGCCTCCGCCCAGGCCCGGCTCGCTCGCGCGGCCGGGGGCTGGGCGACGACGATCGCGGCGCCGCCGGCCGGTTCGCGCCTGCGCTACCGCTTCACGGGGCGGGATGCCGCGGGGCGGGCGCAGCGAACCCGCTGGTTCGCGGCCGCCCCGGCGAGCTGGCGGGCGGCCCCAGACGAGCTCGTCCGGGTGCTCGGCCGCGACCGGCTCGTCCCCGGCAGCGTGCGCCTCCTCGCCGACGGCGAGCGGGTGCATCGCGCCCGCTTCGAGCTGCCGCTGGAAGCGGGCGAGCACGTCACCGGCTTCGGCGAGCGCTTCGACGCGCTCGACCACCGCGGGCGCAGCCTCGACGCGGTCGTCTTCGAGCAGTACAAGAGCCAGGGCGCCGAGCGGAAGACGTATCTGCCGATGCCGTTCGCGCACGTCGTGGGCGGCGCCGGCTGGGGCTTCCACGTGCGCACCTCGCGGCGCAGCTGGTACGACCTCGGCGAGTCCCGGGCCGATCGCCTCGTCGTCGAGGTCGAGGTGGACGCGGCGGACGCCCCGGCCGGGAGTGCGCAGGAGCCGGTCGTCGAGCTCGCCGTGTACGACGGCGCGCCCGCCGAGGTGCTGGGCGCGTTCCTCGACGAGGTCGGCCGCCCGGAGGAGCTGCCCGATTGGGTGTTCCGGCTCTGGGCGAGCGGCAATGAGTGGAACACGCAGGCCGAGGTGATGCGCCAGCTCGATCTGCACCGTGAGCACGACGTGCCCGTCGGTTCCGTCGTCATCGAGGCGTGGAGCGACGAGCGCACCTTCACGGCGTTCCGCGATGCGCGCTACGAGGTGCACGCCGACGGCTCGCCGCACCGGCTCGCGGATTTCGAGTTCCCCGCCGAGGGCGCCTGGCCCGACCCGAAGGGCATGGTCGACGAGCTGCATGCCCGGGGCATCCGCGTGCACCTCTGGCAGATCCCGCTGATGAAGCTGCGGCCGCACCCCGAGGGGCAGGCCAAGGCCGACGCCGAGGCGGCGATCCGCGAGGGCGTGCTGCTGCGCGAGCCCGACGGCCGCGGCGGCTTGCGCCCGTACCGAAACCGCGGCTGGTGGTTCCCGCTCTCGCTGATGCCCGATCTCGCCGATCCGCGCGCCGCCCGCTGGTGGACCGAGAAGCGCCGCTACCTCGTCGAGGAGCTCGGCATCGACGGCTTCAAGACCGACGGCGGCGAGCACGCCTGGGGTCGTGAGCTCGTCTCCCTCGACGGCAGCCGCGGCGACGAGGCGAACAACCGCTTCCCCGTCGCCTACGCGGCGGCGTACGGGGAGCTGCTGCGCTCGGCCGGCAAGGCGCCGGTGACCTTCAGCCGGGCCGGCTTCACGGGCTCGCAGGCCCACGGCGCATTCTGGGCGGGCGACGAGAACTCGACGTGGGAGGCGTTCCGCTGGTCGATGTTCGCGGGACTGTCCTCGGCGGCGAGCGGCATCCTCTACTGGGGCTGGGACCTCGCGGGCTTCTCGGGCCCGGTGCCGGGCGCGGAGCTGTACCTGCGCGCGACGGCCGCCTCGGTGTTCGTGCCGATCATGCAGTACCACTCGGAGTTCAACCATCATCGGGCGCCGTCGCGCGATCGCACGCCGTGGAACATCGCCGAGCAGTCGGGCGACGAGCGAGTGCTGCCGGTGTTCCGCGAGCTCGCGCAGCTGCGTGAACGGCTGGTGCCGTACCTCGCCGCCGAGGCGCGCGAGTCGATCCGCAGCTCGGTGCCGCTCATGCGGCCGGTGTACTTCGACCACCCCGGGCTCGAGACCGCGTGGACGCATCCGCTGCAGTGGTTCCTCGGCCGCGAGTTGTTCGTCTCCCCGGTCGTGACGGAGGGCGAGTCGCGCCACGAGGTGGCGTTGCCGCCGGGCGAGTGGGTGGATGCCTGGAGCGGCGACCCGGTCGCCGGCGACCGGGTGTTCGAGGTCGAGGTGCCGATCGACCGGGTGCCGGTGTACGTGCGCGCCGCCGCCTGGCCCGCGCTGCGGGAGGTCTTCGCCGGCTGAGACCGGCTCGGCTCAGTACTTCGACGGGACCGGCAGCACCGCCATGGTGCACCGCGAGATGCAGACCGGCCGGCCCTGCTCGTCGGTGATGCGGATGTCCCAGACCTGGGTGGTGCGGCCGCGGGTGAGCGGCCGCGCCTCGCCGTAGACCCAGCCCTCGGCGACGGGGCGCACGTGGTTCGCGTTGATCTCCATGCCGACGCAGTAGTACTGCTCGGGGTCGACGGTCATGCTCGCGCCCCAGCTCGCGAGCGTCTCGGCGAGGGCGACGGATGCCCCGCCGTGCAGCACCCCGCCGGGCTGGCGGGTGCGGCCGTCGACCGGCATCCGCCCCTTCAGCGAGTCGTCGGTGAGCTCGGTCATCTCGATGCCGAGGCTCGTGATCGCGGTGCCGTCGCTGCGGGAGTTCGCCCACTCGAGGGAGGGCTCGCCGAACCAGATGCTCATGCGTTCGAGTCTGGCACGGGCCAGGGGCGGACGGATCTGGCGGGACGGGCCTGCGACGTCGAGATGATCGCGCCGGCGAACCGCTCGTGCTTGAATCGAGCGTGCGAGGAACGGAGAGTGTTCCTCGCTTGACCCCGCCCGCGACTGCCCTGGGGGAACGATGCGGTTGCACATCTCGGTGGACCGGTTGGATGCCGCGGAGCTGCGCGGTGCCACGCAGGCCGATTTCCTCATCGCGGTCGACGGCACCCTTCGGATCGCGTCGGATGACGCCATCCTGTTCGAAGAGCCGAGCTTCCCGGCCGTCGAGCTCGCCTGGCTGCTCTCCGCGTGGCGCGCAGCGCCTGGCGCCCGCTTCCGGTTCGACTCGATGTCGCTCGAAGAGGTCGACGCGGTGGAGATCACCTCGTCCCCGAGCGGTTGGCTGGTCACCTCCTGCTACCGCCCGGGCTCCGCCATCGGCCCATTCGACTGGGCGGAGGTGGATGCCGGCATCCACTCCTTCGTCGCCGACATCGAACGAGAACTCCGAGCACTCGGCCTCGACCCCGCCGAGGTGCTGCGACCCCCGTACAGCTCTCGATCGGTTCGTGCTCAGGGACTGCGGACGCGCGTTGAGCATGGCTTCTGAGGGGTGCCCGGGATGACGCTCAGGGCCTCGGTGCTGCTGTCGATGCAGCGTGCGCTCCCGGGGCTGGTGACGCCGGGGCTCCGCGCAGTGGCGGTTCGCTGGGAGAGCGGAGTGATCGCGGGCCGGTTCCTCTTCGATCACGATCCGGGGGAGGAAGACCGGGCGGATGTCTCTCTCGCGGAGACCCGCGTCGTCGCCGATTTCACGCCGGAGCACGCGGTGGAGTTCTCGGCGATCTGGCTTCCACGCCCGATGGCGCTCCTCTTGAACGAGGGCGAGGAGTGGGTCTATCTCCGCAAGGAGCGGACCTTCGATGAACTCATCGTCGAGGAGATCGTCTCGGACTTCCGCGAGGAGCTCACGGACGACTACGTCGAGCTCTGGGCGTTGCCGTGGAGGATCCGGCGAGCGTTTCCGGGCGTCTCCGACGAGCGGGTGCTCGAGCTGGGTGCCGTCATCCTGAAGGCGCTGTTGACGGGTGCCGTGATGGGCAATTTCGACGGCGACACCGGTCGGTTTCATCCGTGGTCGGGCGACGGCTTCGAGGTCGCCATGTCCGTGTGGCGGGCGCTCGGCCGAGACCCGAACATGGGAGACATCGGCTGGATCGCCGCCCTTCCGCTGGACGACTGAAGGAACGCGCGGGCCGCCGGCGCGCTCCGCGCCTGACCGACCCGCCCTACGCCAGCTCGGCGATGATCGGGTGGATGGCGTCGTCGAAGGCGGCGGCGTCGCTGCGCAGCGAGTCGGTGACGGCGACGGTCTTGCGGCCGATCCACCACACCCCGACCTCGGCGAGCGGCAGCACCTCGACGTTCAGCTCGAAGGAGTGCGCGCGCCGGCCGACCTCGCGCTCGTGCTCGGCGATGGTGCCGGCGTACGCCCGGTAGGAGTCGCCGCGCCGCGACTTCGAAGCGGTGCGGTAGCCGTCCTCGGCCCACTCGACCCAGGCGAGCGCCGCGCCGGCGTGCGGCACGACGGCGCGGGCGAGTTCCTCGGCCCCGCTGCGGGGCAGGGCGATGGCCGTACCGTACGCCTCGACGAGCTCGAGCGGCACGGGGGAGGGATGCTCCTCCGGTTCGACGGTCATGTCCCACCACGTGCGCCACTGCCGTTCGAGGCGGCCGTCGCCTGGCGCGCGATCGCCGATCGCGCCGACGTCGCGCAGCCGCGGCAGCTCGGCCGGCGCCCCGACCGCGAGCACCTCGCGGAGATAGAGGGCGAGCAGGATTCCGCGACCCGCATTCTCACGGATCACCCACGACGGCGTCGCCCCCGCATGCATGACTGAATTCTAGTCGCCGAACCGCCGCTACCCTTGGAGGGTGAGCGCGAACTCGTCCTACGCCGCGGCTGGAGTCGACACCGCCGCCGGCGACCTCGCCGTCGAACTGATGAAGGCGCAGGTCGCCGCCACCCACGGGCCGCAGGTGCTCGGCGGGGTGGGCGGCTTCGCCGGCCTCTTCGACCTGTCCTTCGCGAAGGACTACGCCCGGCCGCTGCTGGCGACCTCGACCGACGGCGTCGGCACGAAGGTCGCCATCGCCCAGGCGCTCGACAAGCACGACACGATCGGGCAAGACCTGGTGGGCATGGTCGTCGACGACATCGTCGTGGTCGGTGCGAAGCCGCTCTTCATGACCGACTACATCGCGTGCGGCAAGGTCGTGCCCGAGCGCATCGCGACGATCGTCACCGGCATCGCGCGCGCCTGCGCCGACACCGGCACCGCCCTCGTCGGCGGCGAGACGGCCGAGCACCCGGGCCTCATGGGCGCCGACGACTACGACGTCGCGGGCGCCGCGGTCGGCATCGTCGAGGCCGACCGCGCCCTCGGCGCCGAGAAGGTGCGCGACGGCGACGCCGTCATCGCGATCTCCTCGAGCGGCCTGCACTCCAACGGTTTCTCGCTCGTGCGCGCCATCCTCCGCGACGCCGGCATCGGCTACGGCGACCACGCCGCCGAGCTCGGCACGAGCTGGGGCGAGGCCCTGCTCGAACCCACCCGCCTCTACTCCGGCCAGCTCGTCGAGCTGCTCGAGGGCGAGCACGGCGACGCGGTGCACGCCCTCTCGCACGTCACCGGCGGCGGCCTCGCCGCGAACCTCGCCCGCGTGCTGCCGAAGGGCTCCTACGCCGAGCTCGACCGCACCACCTGGTCGCCGGCCCCCGTGTTCCGGGTGCTGAACGAGCTCGCCGGCACCACGCTCGAATCGACCGAGGGCACCTGGAACCTCGGCGTCGGCTTCTTCGCCGTCGTCGCCGACCAGGCCGCCGACGCGGTCGTCGCCGAGCTCGACCGGCTGGGCCTGCCGTCCTGGCGACTCGGCACCGTCGCCCACGGCACCCCCCCGGGCGACGGCTGGGAGCAGGGCGCCAAGGGCGTCGACGGCGGCGCGGTGCGCCTCGTGGGCGGCTACGCGAGCTGAGACCGACATGGCCACCACGTACTCGATCGGACTCATCGGCACCACGCCGGCCGAGCACGTGCGGGCCCTCGCGCCGCGCATCGAACGGCTCGGCTTCCACGCCCTCTGGCTCAACGACGTGCCCGGCGGCGACTCGCTCGCCGGTCTCCGCGAAGCGGCCGCGGTCACGAGCGGGCTCGGCCTCGCGACGGGCGTCATCCCGCTCGACCGCCGGCCCGCGGCCTCCCTCGACCTCGACGGCCTGCCCGCCGAACGCACCCTCGTCGGCATCGGCTCGGGGCGCGCGGACAAGCCGCTCGGGCTCGTGCGCGACGGTCTCGCCGAGCTCCGCGCCCGCACCTCGGCCTCGCTCGCCGTCGGCGCGCTCGGCCCGAAGATGCGCGAGCTCGCCGCGCACGAGGCCGACGCCGTGCTGCTGAACTGGCTCACCCCCGACGCCGGGGCCGCCGCCCGCGAGGAGCTGCACCGGCAGGCCGCCGGCCGTGAGGTGCGCGCCGTGCTCTACGCCCGCACCATCGTCGAGCCCGCCGCCCGACCGCCGCTCGAAGAGGAGTCCGCGCGCTACCAGTCGTTCCCCGCCTACGCGGCGAACTTCGCCCGGCTCGGCTTCGGCGCCCTCGACACGACCATCGCGGATGCCGAACGGCTCGCCGCCTACGACGGCCACGTCGACGAGCTCGTGCTGCGCGCGATCACCCCGAGCGGGTCCCTCGACGAGCTCGAACGCTTCGTCGAGCGCACCGCGGAGTGGCTGCCGACGCCATGAAGGTGCTCGTGACCGGCGCGACCGGCTACCTCGGGGGACGCCTGGTCCCGAGGCTGCTCGCGGCCGGCCACGAGGTGCGGCTCATCGCGAGGCATCCCTCCCGGCTCGCCGAGGCCCCCTGGGCCGACGACGTCGAGCTCGTCGAGGGCGATCTCACCGACCGCCGGGCGGTCGACGAGGCGATGACCGGCGTCGACGCCGCGTACTGGCTCGTGCACTCCATGGGCGCGCCCGGCGACTTCGAGGCCAGCGAGCGCGCCATGACCGAGCAGTTCGCCGCCTCCGCGCGCGAGCACGGCGTGCGCCGCATCGTCTACCTCGGCGGCCTGCACCCGCCGGGCGTGCCGCTGTCGCGCCACCTGCGCTCGCGGGCCGAGGTCGGCGAGATCCTGCTGCGCTCGGGCGTGCCGACGATCGTGCTGCAGGCGGGCGTCGTGATCGGCTCCGGCTCGACCTCCTTCGAGATGATCCGCCACCTCACCGAGGTGCTGCCCTACATGCCCGCGCCGCGCTGGGTGCGCTCCTTCATCCAGCCGATCGCGGTGCGCGACGTGCTGCACTACCTGATCGGGGCGCTCGACGCGCCGCCCGAGGTGAACCGCGCCTTCGACATCGGCGGGCCCGATGTGCTGCGCTACGGGCAGCTCATGAACGGCTACGCGGTCGAAGCCGGCCTGCCGCAGCGGCCCATCGCCGCGCTACCCGTGCTGACCCCGTGGCTCGCGGGGCAGTGGGTGAACCTCGTCACCCCCATCCCCCGCCGGCTCGCCGTGCCCATCATCGAGTCGCTGCAGTACGACTGCGTCATGCACGACCACGACATTGACGAGGTCATCCCGCCGCCCGCCGAAGGCCTGCTGCCGTACCGCACCGCCGTGCGCCTCGCCCTCGAACGCGAGCGCGCGGGCGAGGTCGAGACGAGCTGGCGCAACGCCGCCGCCCCCGGCGCGCCGAGCGACCCGCTGCCGAGCGACCCGGACTGGGCCGGCCACACCGTCTACACCGACGAGCGCACCCGCGCCTGCGCGGCCCCCGCCGCCGAGCTGTGGCGCGTCATCGAGGGCGTCGGCGGCGAGAACGGCTGGTACTCGTTCCCGCTCGCCTGGGCGGTGCGCGGCTGGATCGACAAGCTCGTCGGCGGCGTCGGCCTCGTGCGCGGCCGGCGCGACCCGCACGAGCTGCACGAGGGCGAGGTCGTCGACTTCTGGCGGGTCGAGTCGCTCGAGCGCGGGCGTTCGCTGCGGCTGCGCGCCGAGATGCGGGTGCCGGGCCGGGCCTGGCTCGAGCTCTCGGCGGAGGAGGCAGCCGGCGGCGGCTCCCGCTACCACCAGCGCGCCGTGTACTTCCCGAAGGGGCTCGCCGGCCGGCTGTACTGGTGGGCCATCCTGCCCTTCCACGGCATCATCTTCGCCGGCATGGCGAACCGCATCACCGCCGAGGCCGAGGCCGGCGCGCGCGAGCACGCGGGAGCGAGCTCGTGACCACCGTCGTCTGGTTCCGCGACGACCTGCGGATCGCCGATCACCCCGCGCTGGCGGCCGCCGCCGACGACCCGGGCGGCGTCGTCTGCGTGTACGTGCTCGACGAGGCATCCGCCGGCATCCGCCCGCTCGGCGGCGCCGCCCGCTGGTGGCTGCACCACTCGCTCACCGCGCTCGCCGCCTCGCTCGCCGAGCTCGGCGCGACCCTCGTGCTGCGCCGCGGCCCGGCCGGCGAGGAGGTGCCGCGCGTCGTCGCCGAGGCGGGCGCCGACCGCGTGCTCTGGAACCGCCGCTACGGCGGCGCGGAACGCGAGGTGGATGCCGCGCTGAAACGCGAGCTGCGCGGCGCCGGGCTCACCGCCGACTCCCTGCCGGGCGGCCTGCTGCACGAGCCGTGGACGATCACCACGAAGGAGGGCGGCCCGTACCGCGTCTACTCGCCGTTCTGGCGGGCGTGCCTCGCCGCACCGCCGCCCGCGCGGCCGCTCGACGCACCGACATCGCTCCGCGACGCGGCAGGCGAGGTGCGCTCCGACCGCCTCGACGACTGGGCGCTGCTGCCCGCCCGCCCCGACTGGGCCGGCGGGCTCGCCGAGACCTGGCAGCCGGGGGAGGCCGCCGCCCTCGAGCGGCTCGAGACCTTCCTCGACGAGCGCGTCGACGACTACGCCGACGACCGCGACGTGCCCGCCATCGACGCCACCTCGAACCTCTCGCCGCACCTGCGCTGGGGCGAGCTCAGCCCGCGCACCGTGTGGCACCGCGCCACCGAGCCCGGCCGTGCCTCCGCCGCGTTCCTCGGCGAGCTCGGCTGGCGCGAGTTCGCCTGGCACACCCTCTTCCACGCCCCCGAGCTCGCCGAACGCAACCTCGACCGCCGCTTCGACGCCTTCGAGTGGGCCGAGCCCGACGCGGAGCTCGTCGGCGCGTGGCAGCGTGGCGAGACCGGCTTCCCGCTCGTCGACGCCGGCATGCGCGAGCTCTGGCGCACCGGGGCCATGCACAACCGGGTCCGCATGGTGACCGCCTCGTTCCTCACGAAGAACCTGCTCACCGACTGGCGCGTCGGCGAGCGCTGGTTCTGGGACACCCTCGTCGACGCCGACCAGGCGAGCAACCCGTTCAACTGGCAGTGGGTGGCGGGCTGCGGGGCCGACGCCGCGCCCTACTTCCGCATCTTCAACCCGCTGCTGCAGGAGAAGAAGTTCGACCCCGATGGCCGCTACGTCGGCCGCTGGGCGCCCGACAGCGCCGGTCGGATGCCGATCGTCGAGCTGCCCTTCACCCGGGAGCGCGCGCTCGCCGCGTACGCCCGCATCCGCGGGAGCTGAGCGAGCGGAGCGGGCGCAGCGAGCGCGTCGGCGCGGGGCCCGGATCCACCCGAGCTGGGGGTGCGCGCGAGGAGTTTTCTCCCTGTGGCCCGCGCGGGGCCCGTTCCTAGGCTGAACGCGTCCTGCCGCCTGTGCGCGTCCGCGCACCAGACGTCCCGGCCTGACCGGGGCGCCGCCGAGGCAGGGTGCCAGACCCGAAGGCGTCCCTACATGACTTCGCAGGCTGCTGCCGCCACCGCGCGCCCGGCGCGCTCCCGCCACCTGATCCGATTCGCCGCGTGCGGCGTCGCCGCCTCGCTCGCGCTCGCCGCGCAGCCGATGGCCGCGTTCGCCGCCCCGCCGAGCGTCACGGGCCCGAGCGAGCCCGTCGCCTACATCGAGCAGGCCCCGCCCGTCTCCGTCGGCGAGCAGGTCAGCTTCGCGGGCGGCTCGGCCTACGGCGGCGGCTACCTCGACTTCGCCGTCGACGGCGGCACCGCCGACGAGACCCTCTCGCTGCTCACCGCGGAGACGGCCGACACGACGCCCGGGGTCGTCAGCATCGTCGGCACGAGCGTCTACCTCGGCAACGGCACCGGCGCGGACCTGATCGGCGCCGTGGCATCCGACCGTGCCGGCGCGAACGGCGCGCTGCGCATCGTGTTCGCGAGCCCCTTCGACAACCCCAGCTTCGAGGACGACGACAGCATCGGCGGCTGGACCGTCATCGAGGACCGCGTCGACCTCGGCGTCACCACGATCGCCGGCGTCCGCAGCATCGACCAGAGCACCTACGCGGGCCTCTCGGGCGGGGCCAACGCCCCGCTCGACGACGACGCGGCACCCGTGTCGGCGAGCTACACCGTGCGACTCAGCACCGTGGACGCGAGCCACGGCGCCACGAGCCTCGAACTCACGAGCGATATGCAGACGGCCGAGGGCTGCGACGTCGTGCACGGCCCGGCCGTGTACAGCAACCCCTTCGAGGCCGCGGCGAACGACAAGATCTCCTTCGACTGGCGCGCGTTCCAGGGCTCGGACAACTTCCACGTCTACGGCTACATCCTGAACACCGCGACCGGCGCGCAGACCCCGGTGCTCGACGCCACCGGCGGCAACGAGGTCAACGCCTTCGTCACCAAGGAGACGGTGATCCCGGCCTCGGGCGAGTACCGCTTCGTGTTCGTCGGCGGCACCCAGGACAAGACCTGCGGCCGGGCCGCGGGCGCGACCCTGCTCATCGACAACGTGCGCGTCTTCGGCACGAAGGTCACCGACGCGGTCGCCGCCTCGATCAGCGACAAGCTGCAGTACCACAACGCCTCGGACGACCCCGCGGCCAGCCGCACGATCGCGATCACCGCCGCCGACGCCGACGGCCAGGTCTCCGCGGCCGGCAGCGTCGCGATCGCGATCACCGCCGTCGACGACGACCCCTCGTTCGGGCCGGTCGCCCCGATCACGCTCATCAACCAGGACGGCGCGCAGAGCTACCCCACGACCACCGGCACGCTCGACGCCACCGACCCCGACAGCCCCATCACGAGCGCCATCGTCGGCGGCGAGCCGACCACCACGACGATCGACGGCGTCGCCTACACGCAGCGCAAGCGCGGCAGCTACGGCACGCTCTACCTCGACGGCGCGACCGGCGCGTACGCCTTCGTGCCGGATGCCGCGGCCGCCGACGCCCGCCAGCGCGACGACAGCGAGAGCTTCGAGTTCGAGATCTCGGCCGAGGACCGCTCGCCGGGCGGCCCGCACCCCGCCAAGACCGCACGCCAGGCGCTCACCGTCACCCTCGAGGTCGCTGCGACCGGCCCCGGCGCGGGCACCGCCACGAGCGCCGTCGCCGGCTTCGAGCGCGCCGTCGTCAGCTGGACCGCCCCGGTCTGGGAGGGCGGCGCCGCGATCACCGGCTACGCCGTGGAGTGGTCGACCGACGGCGGCGAGTCGTGGACGACCGCGACCGACGACACCGGCTCCGCCGCGACGAGCACCACCGTGCTCGGCCTGACTGCGGGCACGCCGCACGTGTTCCGCGTCGCCGGCCTGAACGCCAACGGGCAGGGCCCGTGGGCGGCGATCAGCAACGAGGCCGTCCCCTACACGAAGCCGGCCGCGCCGACCCCGGTCACCGCGACGCCCGGCGACACCACCGTCGAGCTCGGCTGGACCGCGCCCGTGGCCGACGGCTGGACGCCCGTCACCGGCTACCGCATCGAGCAGTCCATCGACGGCGGCCGCACCTGGGCGACGATCGTCGCCGACACCGGCACCCCGCTGCCGACGCTGCTGCGCGGCCAGGCCCTGCGCCCGTCCGCCCTGCTCGCGCCGACCCCGGCCACGAGCTACACGGCCACCGGCCTGCGCAACGGCCAGCCGGTCGCGTTCCGCGTCTCGGCGATCAACGCGGCCGGCACCGGCGTGCACGCCGAGACGGCGCTGACGACCCCGCGCACCACGCCCGGCGCCCCCGCTCCGCTCGTGGCGACGCCCGATGACGCCCGCGTCGCGCTCAGCTGGACGGCCCCGGCCGACACCGGCGGCGCACCCGTCACCGGCTACCGCGTCGAGCAGTCGCTCGACGGCGGCACGACCTGGACGACGGTCGTGGCCGACACCGGCAGCACCGCGACGAGCACCACCGTCACGGGGCTCGCGAACGGCACCCCGGTCGCGTTCCGGGTCTCGGCCCTGAACGAGGCCGGCAGCGGACCGGCGGCGGATGCCTCGGCCACGCCCCGCCGCGCCGCCGACGCCGTGACGATCGGCTCGATCACCCCGGGCAACCGCACCCTCACGGTCGCGTTCACCCCGCCCGCGAACGACGGCGGCTCGCCGATCAGCGACTACGAGTACTCGATCGACGGCGGCAAGACCTGGATCTCCGCCGGCACGACGACGAGCCCGATCGTCATCGAGGGGCTCGGCAACGGCGTGCCCCGCCAGGTGTCGGTGCGCGCCGTCACCGAGGCCGGGCCCGGCGAGGCATCCCCGGTGCAGACCGCCACCCCGGTGCTGCAGCCCATCCGCACCGCCTCGGGCGCGCTGCCGAAGCTCGCCGCGGGCAAGGCCGCCTCGACCCTGAGCGGGGTCGACGAGCCCGTCACGACGAGCACCGACGGCGACGCCTTCGTGATCTCGGGCGACGGCTTCGAGGTGCGCGTGCAGGCGGTCGGGCCCGACGGCAAGCCCGTGGCCCTCGTGAACGGCACCCTCGCGGTGCCCGCGGGCGGCTCGCTGCGGATCAGCGGCGACGGCTTCCAGGGCGGCAGCGTGCTCGACTTCTGGCTGCTGGGCGCGGAGCTCGGACTCGGCGAGATCACGGCCGACGCCGACGGCTCGTTCACCGCGACGCTGACCCTGCCGAAGGGGCTGCGCCTCGGCGCCGAAACGCTGCAGATCAACGGCCTCGCGCCGGACGGCGGCGTCCGCAGCATCGTGACCGGGATCACCGTGGTGTCGGCGGACGACCTCGCCACCACCGGCCGGGACGTGTCGATGGCGACCGTCGCACTCACCGGCGGCGGGGCGCTCCTGCTCCTGCTCGCCGGCATCTGGATCAGCGTCATCACCCGAAGGCGCCGAGGCGAGGGTCGCGCGCAGCTCTGAGCCGACCACCCGTCTTGGCGATCGGGGCGGAGGTGCATCCTCCGCCCCGATCGCCATGCCCCGCCCCGCTAGACTCTCGACGAGTCATGAGCGCCGAACCAGCCATCCGAGTCGTCCTCCTCGAGGACCAGGCGCTGTTCCGTTCCCTGCTGAGCGACCTCGTGCGCTCCGAGCCCGGCCTCGAGCTCGTCGCCGCGGCCGGCACCATCGCCGAGGCGCGGGCCCTCGCGACGGACGCCGACATCGATGTGATGCTGCTCGACATCGAGCTGCCCGACGGCAACGGCTTCCAGTTCGGCCGCGAGCTGCGGCGCGCCCGCCCCGGGCTCGGCGTCGTGCTGCTGTCCAGCCACGACGTGATGGAGCTGCTGCTCGCCCTGCCCGACCGCGAGCGCGCCGGCTGGAGCTACCTCTCGAAGGTCTCGTCCACCTCCCGGGAGACGCTGCTGCGCGCCCTGCGGGTGAGCGCGAGGGGCGCGAGCATGCTCGACCCGGAGCTCCTGGGCCGCCTGCGCCCGCGCCGCGGCAGCGCGCTCGCCGCGCTCACCCCGCGGCAGCTGCACGCGCTGCGCCTGCTCGCCGAGGGGCTGTCGAACGCGGCCATCGCCCGCGACATGGGCATCTCGAACCACTCCGTCGACAACCTGCTGAACGCCGTCTACTCGACGCTCGGCGTGCGCGACGACGGCGACCTGAACAGCCGCGTCGCCGCGGCCCTGCACCTCGTACGCGACGGCGCCCCGGGCGGGGCCGGAGCATGAGCCAACGCGCCCGCGGTGCTGCGCCGACGGCCGCGACGCCGACGGCCGCGATCAGCGCGCTGGAGGTGCGCGACCGCGCCGACGACCGGCGGGTGCTGCTGTTCACCGCGGGCGTGCTGCTCACCGCGTTCGCGATCGGCTCGACGCTGCAGACCATCTTCATCTACCGCCCGGAGCGGGTCGCCACCTCCGAACTGATCGCCGAGGCCCCGCAGCTGCCCGACCGGCTGATGACGAACCTCGTCACCGTCGCGATCGCGCTGCTGCTCGCCGCCTTCGTGCGGCTCGAGGAGCGGAAGCCCCTCGCCGCGGCGGGCGCGGTGCTCGCGATCGCCCTGCCGGTCGCCCTGGCCCGGCACGGGCTGCAGCTGCTGCTCGGCATCTACGTCGCCCCCGAGCTCGACGTCAGCCTCGTCGAGGTGTGCTCGGTCGCCGTCGTCATCGTGGTCGCACTGGGCCTCGCGCTCGCGCAGGTGCGCACGCGCGTGCGGCTGCGCGAGCACGAGCGTGCCGAGGCCGAGCACCGGCTGCGGGCGTCGACGGCGCTCGCCGAACTGGCCGCGGAGGAGATGCGGGTGCGCCGCGAGGTGGCCGACGGCCTGCACGGCACGCTGCAGGGGCGGCTGGTGCTGAGCCAGGCCGCGATCGACGCGATCCAGCGCCGCGGGGTCGAGGAGGGGTGGAGCGAGGCCGCCCTCGCGCAGCTCGCCGGGCTGCGCCGCGATCTCGAGCGGATGCGGGAGCACGACGTGCGCGAGCTCAGCAACCTGCTCTACCCGGTCGGCGTCGACGTCAGTCTCGAGCACGCCATCCGGGCGCTCGTGCGACGGGTGCCCGCGGAGATCGACATCACCGCCGAGGTCGACCCCGAGGCGGACCTCGCGCTCGACCGTGGCGACGACGCCGTCGCGCAGCGCATCGCCGTCGTCCGCGGCGTCGAGGAGGGCATCACGAACGCCCTCCGGCACGGTGCGGCGACGACGATCCGGGTGGCGGTCGGCGTCAGCGACGTCGATGGTGCTGCCGCGCCGCGCGTGCGCGCGACGGTCGAGGACGACGGCGTCGGCCTGCCCGACTCGCCGCGCTGGAACGGGCTCGCCCGCACCTCCGAACGGCTCGGACTGCGCGGCGGCCGCGTCGAGCTCGCGCCGTCGTCGCTCGGCGGCGCGCGCCTCGAGGTCGAGGTCGCGGCGTCCTCGCGCTGATCGCGGGGAGGCGGATGCGTCGGCGCACCGTCTGCGTCAACGGCGGGAGCGCAGCATCTGCTCCCCGGCGTCGACGTAGGCGCTGAAGAGGCCGGTGACCGCCCGCAGGCGTTCGGCGGCGTGCGCGTCGTCGGTGAGCGGTTCCGCCGCCTCGAGGGCGCGGATGAACGCCCGGGACCGCTCGTGGCTCGCGGCGAGGAGCTGTTCGAAGCCGCCCGCGGCCTCGACCAGGAGGCGGCGGCTGCCCGGCTGGGGGATCGTGCGGGCGAGCCCCCAGGCGGCGAGCTCGCGGGTGGCCTGGCTCACGGCGCCGGCGCTGAGGCCGAGCGCTTCGCGCAGCTGCTCCGAGGAGGAGGGCTCGGCCCGCAGCAGCAGGTAGCCGTAGACGCGGCCGGTGGCCCGGGCGAGCTGCCACGAGGCGAGCGTCTCGCCCATCACGTCGATGAAGCGCTGCTCCTCGGCATCGGTCATGCGGCGGTCCCTCCTGCGCTCGGCGGCCGGCCGTGCCATCCTCCCAGCAGCTGGAGCAGGAGCTCGTTCACCGCGTCGGGCGCGTCGAGCGTGACGAGGTGCCCGGCGCCGGGCACGACGTGCTCGGCGACGCCCTCTGCGGCGGCCCAGCGGGGCATCGCGGTGGCGATGTTGCCGGTGCGGTCCTCGGCGCCGCGCACGAGCGCGAGCGGCACCGGGCTGCGGAAGCCGGGGTCGGGGGAGACGAGCGAGACGGTCGCACGCCAGACGTCGAGGAACATCGCCTTCGGCATCCGCGCGAACATCGCCTCGGTGCGGGCGATCGCCTCCGGAGTGACCGCGGACGCCCGCGCCATCAGGCCGGGCAGTCGCCCGGCGGGGACGAGGCCGAGCATCGGCGCCGCGAGCCGCAGGGCGAATCGCTCGCCGGCGCTCAGTGGCCCGGCGTTCCAGGTGGCGTCGAGCACGACGAGCCCGGCGGCGCTCTCGGGGTGCGCGCGCACGAAGGCCTGCGAGAGGTTGCCGCCGAGCGAGTGCCCGACGAGCGCGGGGCGGTCGAGCCCGAGCGCGTCGATGAGTGCGGCGAGGTCGTCGAGGGCGTCGGCGGCGGTGAAACGGGTGCCGGCGTCGAGCCGGGATGCGCCGTGCCCGCGGAGGTCCCAGCGCACGGTGCGGTGCCCGGCCGCCGAGAGCGCGGCGAACTGGGCGTCGTACATGCCGCGGTCCACGCCGGCGCCGTGGGTGAGCACGACGGCCGCGCGATGCGAGCCGTCGCCCTCGGCGAGCTCGTAGCCCAGCTCGGCGCCCGGGCGGACGAGCGATCCCGTTATCTTCACCATTCTCTGAATATAGCCCACGATTCCGACGTGCCCGACCTTCATGAACGTCGGGCACGTCGTGGCTAGGAGCGGGTGACCGCCACCCGTTCGGCGAGCGCGCTCGCCGTCGCGAAGTCGGGTTGCGCGCCGACCCCGCCCGCGCCCCGCGTGGACGCGGTGCCGCAGGCGACCGCGAGGGCGAGGGCGGGCTCGGGCGGGAGGCCGCGGAGCCGCGCGGCGAGGTAGCCCGCGGCGAGGGTGTCGCCCGCACCGACCGTATCGACGAGCGGACCGTCGACGGCGGGCGTCGAGGCGACGATCCGTTCGGTCGCGCCGTCGCGACGGCGCGCGGCGACCGCGCCCTCTGCGCCGAGCTTGCCGATGACGACCCCGCCCGCCGGCATGACGTCGAGCACGGCCTCGACGGCGTCGTCGAAGCGGTCGCGGCGGGTGATGCCGCAGAGCTCCTCGGCGTTGCCGAAGTACACGTCGCAGTGCGCGAGGAGCGCGAGGATGCCCGAGTCCCACTCCTCGGCGGGGTCGAAGTTGCCGTCGACCGAGGTCGGCACGCCGAGCGCGCGGGCGCGGGCGAACAGCGCCGAGGCCCCCGGGTGCAGCGCGTGCTGCAGGAAATAGCTGCCGACGTGCAGGTGGCCGACGCCGGCGAGCAGCTCGTCGTCGACCTCCTCGGCGGCGACCGTGCCGATCGAGCCCATCGAGGTGAGGATCGCCCGGTCGCCGTCGGGCCGGGTGAGGTGCGTCGAAGCGCCGGTCGGCAGGCTCGGGTCCACGCGGACGCGATCGGTCGTCACGCCGCGCCGGTCGAGCTCCTCGTCGAGGAAGCGGCCGAAGGCGTCGTCGCCGCGCACGCTGAGCAGGGCGGTCGGGATGCCGAGCGAGGCCGCGCCGCACGCGGTGATCGCCGAGGAGCTGCCCATGGTGAGCGTCGTCGCGCGGACGAGCTGCTCGTGCTGGCCGAAGCGCAGCTCGCCGTCGACGTCGATGATGAGGTCGACGCACAGTTCGCCGACGACGAGCAGCCGCCCTCCGGTCACCTCGGCCGCTGCCATTCGCACCACACTCCTTCGAACTCGACGCCGGCGCTCCGGCTCCAGTCTGCGGCAGCCCGGGCCGCCGCGTCGCAGGCGCGCGTCGTCGCCGGCTCGCCACGGTCGGAGCCGTGCACGGTGACGACGGCCCAGCCGCCGCTCGGGCGGGGTTCGGATGCCTCCGCCGCGGAGGCCGCATCGCCGCTCGTGACGGACAGCGGCGCGGGGGTCGCGAGCGCGATCACCTGGCCGGCGCCGAGCCCGAGCGCCCCGGCGACCGCGTCGGCGACCGCGAGGAGCAGCTCGCGCAGCCGCGGGTGCTCGCGGCTCGCGACGGTGACGACGGGCATCAGTCGGTGACCAGGACCGAGCGGTTGAGGAACGGGGGCGTGTCGGGGTTGCGCCCGCGCAGCGTCGCGAGCTCGACCGCGAGCCGGTGCACGAGCGGCAGGTTCCCCTGCGGGTCGAGGCCGTTCACGTAGCTCGTGGCGCCCGTCGCGCGCACGTCGTCGACGATGACCTCCGGGGCCTCGCCGAGGAACCAGACGAGGGTGTTCGGGCCGGCGCAGGAGATGGGTCCGTGCTGGTACTCCCACATCGAGTACGCCTCGGTCCAGAAGCCGGCCGACTCGCGCACCTTGAGGGCGGCCTCCTGCGCGATCCCGACGCTCCAGCGGTGGCCGAGGAAGACGATGTGCTCGATGTCGGCCGGCGCCATCGGCAGCTCGGCGGCGAGGGCGGCGCGGCCGTCGGCGACGAGCTGCTCGTCGGCGAGCCCGATCGAGGCGCGCAGGGCGGTGAGCCCGGTGGTCGCGAAGCGCGTCTGCACGATCGACTGCTCGTCGGCGAAGCCGAGGTGCACGGTGCGGTCGGCGCAGAGGCGCCCGAGCGGGGTGTCGGTGTCGCCGAGGATCGCGGTGATCGTGTGGGTGTCGCGGTAGCGCTCGACGAACTCGACGACGTCGGCCGTGGTGCCTGAGCGGGAGATCACGACGAGGTGCTCGTCGTCCTCGATCCAGGGGAGCTCGCTGGGGATCGCGGCGCGGGTGCGGGGCAGCCCCGCGTCGTTGCGGAGGTAGGCGTAGGCATCGCCGACGTAGTACGAGGTGCCGCAGCCGACGACGAGGACCTTCTCGTCGGGCCCGGGCAGCAGGGCCCGGTGCTGCGGGTCGAGTTCGATGGCGCGGGCCCACATCTCGGGCTGGCTCGTGAGTTCCGCCCGGGTGATCGCGGCCGGCTCGGCGATGGGTTCGTTCATCTCGCGTGCTTCCTGGTTCGTCGCCGTCGGTCGCGGCAATTCGAGCAAAGTCAATCAGAAATGAGCAAAGAATGAAAGCTATTGACGAATTGAGGCTATTGTTGAATACTGCCAGGACCGAGAGACGCAGCGCAGCATCGAGGCCGCGTCCGATCACAGATGGGCCAGCATTGAAGCTGCGCCGGGATGCCGCATCGACGAGGCATCCGATCACAACGAAGGAGATCGAAGCGTGAAACTGAGCTCAGGGCGCCTCTTCGGCGCAGTCGGCCTGGTGGCCGCGAGCACCCTGGTGCTGTCCGGATGCGCGGGCTTCGGCGGAGGCGGCTCCGGTGGCGGCGGCGATCAGACGCTGACCTTCACCACCTGGGGCAGCGAGTCCGAGGAGACCACGTTCAAGGACCTCATCGCCCAGTTCGAGGCCGAGCACGAGGGCACCGACATCAAGCTGAACGTCGTGCCCTACGACCAGATGTTCTCCAACATCGACGCGCAGCTCGCCTCCGGCGACGCCCCGGACATCTTCCGCGTCGACTACGGCAACCTCGGCGTCTACTCGAGCCAGGACCAGCTCCTCGACCTCAGCGACTCGTTCAGCGACGACGAGATCGCCGAGTTCACCCCGGCGATGTGGGAGGCCGTCTCCTACGAGGGCGTGCCCTACGGCGTGCCGCACCAGACCGACGTCTCCGCCCTGCTCGTGAACACGCAGATGGTGAAGGACGCCGGCATCGACCCGGCCTCGCTGCCGACCACGCAGGACGACGCCTGGACCTGGGAGGAGTTCGCGGCGGTCGCCGGCGAGCTGCGCTCCGCGCTGCCCGCCGACAAGTACCCCTTCGTCTACAACTGGCAGCTGGGCGGCGCGCCGCGCTGGCTGAGCTGGCTCTTCCAGGCCGACGGCACCTTCCTCGACGGCGACACCGCCACGATCGACTCGCCCGAGGGGGCCAAGGCGCTCGACTTCACGAAGAGCTTCTTCGAGCAGCAGTGGGTGCCGCCGACGAGCTCGACCAAGGGCACCGTCTACGCGGACTCGCTCTTCACCGAGGGCACCGCGGCGATGGCCTTCGTCGGCTCCTTCCTCGTGCCGGACATCGACAGCCTCGCGAAGTTCGACTGGACGGCCATCCCGATGCCCCGCGACGAGCGCGGCGCGACCGACCTCGGCGGCAACGCCCTCGTCGCGACGAAGGGCACGAAGAACCCCGAGCTCGCCGCCGAGTTCCTGAAGTTCATGGTCTCGGCCGACGCCATGTCGGAGTTCTGCGCCAACACGAACGAGCTGCCGACCCGCCTCGACCTCGAGGGCGACGCCGTGCAGTTCAAGATCCGCCCCGACGTCATGCCGGTCTTCGTCGACCAGGCCGCGACGATCGAGCCGGGCGACGTGAAGCAGCTCACCTCCCCGGCCATGGCGGCCATCAACACCGCCCTGCAGGACCAGCTCGAGGCGGCCTTCATCGGCGGCCAGTCGACGGCGGACACGCTCGCGAACCTCTCGGCCGCGATCGAGGAGGCGGCGAAGTAATGACCGCTCTGACCGCCCGTGGCCGGGAGCGCGCGAGCGCGTCGCCCCGGCCGCGGGCGGCGCGTCGCGCCGCCCGGTTCAAGGAGTCGCTCGTCGGCTGGGGGTTCGTCGCGCCGAACCTCGTGCTGATGTCGCTCTTCCTCTTCATCCCGATCGTCTGGGCGCTCATCCTCTCCTTCCAGGAGACGAAGGGCTTCGGCGATCCCGAGTGGGTCGGCGCCGCGAACTACGCGAAGCTGCTCGCCGACCCGGTGTTCTGGCAGAGCCTCGCGAACACGCTCGTCTTCACGGTCGCGACCGTGCCGATCGAGCTCGCCGGCGGGCTCGGCCTCGCCGTGCTGCTGAACTCGGTGATCCCGGCGCGGGGCCTCTTCCGCACGATCATCGTGCTGCCCATGGTGATCTCGGGCGTCGCATCGGGCATGATCGCGGTCATCCTCTTCTACGAGTCGAACGGCCTCGTGAACAAGGTGCTGCAGGCGCTCGGGCTCGACGCCATCGGCTGGCAGTCGCAGGGCACCCCGGCGATGGTCTCCGTCGTGATCGCCGCGATCTGGCTGCGGCTCGGCTTCAACATGATCATCTACCTGGCCGGACTCCAGTCCATCTCGCCCGAGCTCTACGAGGCCGCCCGCATCGACGGGGCGAGCAAGTGGCAGCAGTTCCGATCGGTGACGGTGCCGCTCGTCGGCCCCTCCACCTTCTTCCTGCTGATCATGAACGTCATCGCCTCGTTCCAGGTCTTCGACCTCATCTTCGTGATGACCGGCGGCGGCCCCGGCAACGCGACCTCGGTGCTCGTCACCTACGCGTACCGGAACGGCTTCCAGATCCGCGAGCAGGGCTACGGCGCCGCGATCGGCATCGTCATCCTGCTCATCACCCTCGTCTTCACCTTCATCCAGTGGAAGACGAACCGCACCCGAGACCTCGTGGAATAGGAGCGCATCGTGGCACAGACCACCTCGGTGCTCGAAATCGCCGACGCCGAACTGCTCGGCCCGCGCGGCGCCGCCCGCGTGCAGCGCCGCCGCCGATACTCGAGCGAACGCAAGGGCATCGTGTGGCGCACGATCCTCGTCGCGCTCGTCGCCCTGATCGTCGTCTTCCCCCTGTACTGGATGCTCGTCGTGGCCTTCTCGCCGCGCGGCGAGGTCTTCGAGCCTGGCCTGCGGCTCTGGCCGAGCACGCTGACGCTCGAGAACTTCGCGAAGGTGTTCGACCGGGTGCCGGTGCTCGACTGGTTCGGCAACTCGGTCGTGATCGGCGCCTTCGTCACCGCACTGACGGTCATCGTGAACCTGCTCGCCGGCTACGCCTTCGCCCGGCTCCGCTTCCGCGGTCGCAACGGCATCTTCCTGCTCGGGCTCGCGACCATGATGATCCCCGTGCAGGCGATCATGGTGGCGCAGTTCAAGCTCGTCTCCGGCCTCGGCATCTACGGCACCTACTGGGGCGTCATCCTGCCCGGCGCGGCCGCCGCCTTCGGGATCTTCCTCGCCAGGCAGTTCTTCCTCTCCATCCCCGACGAGGTGATCGAGGCGGCCCGGATCGACGGCGCCGGCCAGCTGCGCATCTTCCTGCAGGTGGTGCTGCCGCTCTGCAAGCCGCTCATCGCGGTGCTGACGCTGCTCACCCTGCTCGGCAGCTGGAACGACTTCGCCTGGCCGCTCATCGCGCTGAAGGACAACGAGCTGTTCACCCTGCCGATCGGTCTGCTGTACCTGAAGAACCAGACCTCGCCGGACTACAACGCGATCATGGCGCTCTCGCTCATCGCGGTGCTGCCGATGGTGCTGCTGTTCGTGTTCTTCCAGCGATACTTCGTCCAGGGCTTCGCGAGGAGTGGAATCAAGTGACCATCAGCTATCTCTGCACGCTGCCGTTGCCGGACCACTGGTTCGACGAGCTCGCCCGGCGCGTGCCCGGCATCGAGATCGTGCGGGCCGAGACCGGCGCCGAGGTGCCGGCCGAGACGCTCGGCCGCATCGAACTGCTGCACACGGGCGACTGGTTCCCCGAGCCCGCCGCCGTGCCGGCGCTGCGCGGCGTTCAGCTCGACACCTCGGGCGTCGATCACGTGCGCGACACCCCGCTCTGGGCGAGCGGCGTGCCGATCGCGACGCTCGGCGGCATCGCGCCGGTGCCGATGGCGGAGTACGCGACGATGACGATCCTCGAGCTCGCGCACCGGATGCCTCGCATCGAACGGCATCGCGCCGAGCGCAGCTGGCCGTCGAACGCCGAGCGGCTCGCGACGTTGACGCCGCGGCAGCTGGCCGGGGCTACGGTCGGCATCGTCGGCTACGGCCGCATCGGACGCGAGATCTCGCGCCTCGCGGAGGTGCTCGGCATGCGGGTGCTCGGCGTCAGCCGTTCGGGCGCGCGGCAGCAGGGCGGCGAGAAGTTCGACACCGGGCGCCGCGCCGCCGCCGACGATCCGGCCGAGCTGTTCCCGATCGGCCGGCTCGACGAGGTGCTCGCGCAGAGCGACTTCCTGGTCGTCGTCGTGCCCCTCACCGAGGAGACCCGCGGACTGATCGGCGAGCGCGAGCTCGCGCTGCTGCCGGAGGGGGCCTACGTCGTGAACATCGCCCGCGGCGGCATCGTCGACGAGACCGCGCTGCTCGCGGGCCTGCGTGCCGGGCGCATCGCCGGCGTCGCGCTCGACGTCTTCGACGAGGAGCCGCTCGGCCCCGACTCGCTCTGGTGGTCGGAACCCGGCGCGCTGATCACACCGCACGTCGCGGGACTCGCGCCGCAGTACCATGCACAAACGCTCGATCTCGTGGTCGAGAACGTGACTCGACTGGCCGAGCGACGGCCGCTGGTGAATGAGGTGGACCGTGCAGCCGGTTACTGAGCCCCTGATCGGGCCGAAGCGACAGCGCGAGCTGCTCAACTACATCCGCACCTACGGCGCGGGCTCCGTCAACGAGATGGCGAAGCTGCTCGGCGTCAGCACCTCCACGGTGCGGCGCGACCTGAATGAGCTCCAGGACCGCGGACTCATCGAGCGCGTCCACGGCGGCGCTGCGCAGGTCGAGGACGACGTGGAGCCGCTCCGGCCGCTCCGCGAGACCGCCTACGCGGAGGAGAAGCAGCGCATCGGCCGGGCCGCGGCCGCGCACGTGCAGCCGAACTCCACGGTGCTCATCACGGGCGGCACCACGACCGAGGCCATGCTGCCGTTCCTCGGGTCCGTGCCCGGGCTCACCGTGCTCACGAACAGCCTGACGGTGGTGAGCCGGCTCGCACAGTTCCCCGACATCGACATCATCGTGCTCGGCGGGCTGCTGCGGCGGCAGGAGATGAGCCTGCTCGGCCACCTCACGATCTCTGGCCTCGACGAGTTCGGCATCGACCAGGCGTTCACCGGCGCGTTCGGCGTCGACCCGGAGATGGGCGTGACGGGCACGAACCTCTCGGAGACGCAGACCGACCGCTCCCTCGCCTCCTCGGCGGTGCGGCTCACGGTGCTCGCCGACCACTCGAAGCTCGCGAAGCGGGGGCCCGCGAAGCTCGTGCCGACGAGCGGCATCTCGCGTCTCATCGTCGACGACGGCGCGGATGCCGAGGTGCTGGAGCGTCTGCGCGAAGCCGGGGTGACCGTCGAGACATGCTGACCCCGACCTCCCGCCTGGTCGCGGGGCTGGGCGCGAGCCTGTCCTCGATCGCGGCCTTCAACGTCATCACCCTCGAGTACGCCGAGGGCATCGTCGCCGGCGCCGAGCGCGCGGGGCTGCCCGTGCTGCTCTCGGTGAGCCACAACGCGGTGCGCTTCCACGGCGGCCTCGCGCCGATCGCGGCGGCCTGCCGCCGGCTCGCCGAGGACGCCGAGGTGCCGGTGGCCCTGCACCTCGACCACTGCGAGTCGGAGGCGCTCGTGCGCGAGTGCGCAGAGCTCGGCTTCGGCTCGGCCATGTTCGACGCCTCCCGGCTGCCCTATGAGCAGAACGTCGCGGAGACCGCCCGGGTGGCCGAGTTCGGCCGCGCCGCCGGGCTCTGGGTCGAGGCCGAGCTCGGCGAGATCGGCGGCAAGGACGGTGCGCACGCCCCGGGCGTCCGCACCGACCCCGCCGAGGCCGCCGCCTTCGTCGCCGCGACCGGTGTCGACGGCCTCGCGGTCGCGGTCGGCACCTCGCACGCGATGACCGACCGCACGGCCCGCCCCGACGACGCGCTCATCGCCCGGCTCGCGGCGGCCGTGCCGGTGCCGCTCGTGCTGCACGGCTCCTCCGGCGTCGCCGACGCGGGCATCCGCTCGGCGGTGGCCGCCGGCATCCGCAAGGTCAACGTCGGCACGCAGCTGTCGGCCGCCTATTCCGATGCCCTCCGCGCGACGCTCGGCTCCAGCACCGACCCGCGGGCGGCGCTCGCCGCGGCCCGCGAGGCGATCGCCGAGCGGGTCGCCCAGCTGCTCGCCGTCGTCTCCTCCCCCATCGATCCCCAGAGTTAGGACCACCCATGTCAGCAACCGTGTCCGGGCCGAGCGCCCACGAGGACGAGCCGAGCGCGGCCGAGCTCCTCGCGGCCGGCGACATCCTCGGCCTCATGCGGGCCTGCCACGACCGCCGGCTCGAGCGCGAGGGCATCCCCATGGTGCTCGGCCTCGCCGACGAGCGCGGCAGCATCCCCGAGGCGGCGACCCCGGCCCAGCTCGCCGAGGGCCGCGCCTTCGCCGAGGTCTTCGACCGCTACTCGGCCGAGCTCGTGCCGTGGGCGCGCGCCGACGACGAGGGCGCCGTCATCACCGCGATGCAGGTGCTCGCCTACACCCACTTCGCGCCCGGTGCGGCGCCGATCACGGACGCCGCGTCCGCCACGGAAGGACCCCACGCATGACCAGGCCCTCGTTCGACGCCCAGCGCGAGCAGCTGCAGCGCGGCCACTTCATCCGCGTCGTGAACTACCACTCCACCCCGCGCGGGGCCCGCGCGGAGCTCGCGAGCGAGCTCGCCGGCTTCGCCCGCGACTACGCCCCGGTGACCCTCGACGACCTCGACCGGCTGTTCGAGACCGGCACCTGGCACAAGGACAAGCCGGGCGTCATCCCCGTCTTCTACGAGGGCTACCGCAACTCGGTGACGGTCGCGGCCCCGCTCTGCGACGAGCTCGGCCTCACCGGCTGGTTCCCGATCGCCACCTCCTTCGTCGATTGCGATCCGGAGCACCAGGAGGCCTTCGCCCGGGCGCACTGGATCTCGCTCGTCGAGGAGGACACGAAGGGCGGCCGCATCGCGATGAACTGGGACGAGGTGGCCGAGATCTCGAAGCGGCACGTCGTCTTCCCGCACACGGCGCACCACGAGGGCTTCGACGGCGTCTTCTCCGACGCCGACCTCGAACGCGAGGTCGTCGAGTCGAAGCGCCAGCTGGAGGCGGTCACCGGGCAGGAGGCGCCGGCGTTCGTCTGGCTGCACGGCTCGTCGTACGGGCAGAGCCTGCGCCACGATCAGGCGGTGCGGGATGCCGGCTACCGCTACCAGTTCGCCAACACGATGATCCACCGCATCAACTAGCGGGAGCGAGGGGCCGGGCCGGTGGCCGGCCCCTCGTGCGGCGCCCGCTCGGTCAGACCGGCACGCCGCGGTGGCGCAGCAGGCCGTCGTGCTCGCGCCAGACCAGCTCGACGGTGCCGCCGCGCCGGGTCGAGCCCGCCGAGCGCGCGGTGCCGGGCGCGACCCGCTGCAGGACCCCGAGTTCCCCGAGCCGGTGCACGGCGCGCTCGTCGTCGAGCGCCGGTCCCGCACTCGCGGGGTGCCAGCTGCGCTCCGGGTAGGGGAGCGGGGCGGATGCGAACCCCCGGATACGGCCGTCGCCGCCGAGGGTCGTCGACCGGAGCGCCCCCTCGTCGTCCGGCTCGCCGAGGCGGAAGCGGGCGACGTCGCCCGCGGCATCCGTCCCGCGCCGGGTGAAGGCGGCCTCGGGCGACCAGTACCAGCTCTGCAGGCCCCCCTCGGCGTCGAGGGCGAGCACCTCCAGGTGGTTCGGGCCGAGCGGCGACTGCACGATCTGGGCGTCGACGTAGCGCGCACCCGCGGCGAAGTGCAGGCCCGCGCTCCAGCGGCCGGGCGGCACCTCGGGGGTCTGCAGCGGGTCGTCGTCGTGGTCCGCGTTGAACCAGAACACCCAGAGCCCGTCCACCGCGTCGCAGGCGAGGAGTTCGAGGTTTCCCCGGGCGCCGTACACGCCCTGCGCGATGGAAGCGGGCCCGGCGGTGGCGCGATGTGCCCCGACGATCTCGGTCATTTCTGAATGCATCTGCTTATTCTTGCTCATATGTGCCTATTTGTGACACGATGGGCGCAACGTCATCCCGAAGGAGAGCAATGAGAATCGCCCGCGTCCTCGTCGACGGACAGCCCCGCCTCGTCGTGCGTGACGAGCGCTCGACGCGCGTCGCCCCCGCCGGGCACGCCGACGACGCCCTCCAGGCCATCGCCGCCGCAGCCGCCGGCGACACCGCCGACTGGGCCGAACTCGACGTCGAGGGCCTCGAGTTCCTCGCCCCGGTCGCCGACGCCGGCAAGCTCATCGCCGTCGGCCTGAACTACGTCGACCACACCGCCGAGACCGGGCTCGCCCAGCCCGAGCGCCCGCTCACTTTCGCGAAGTACGCGACGTCGCTCACCGGCCCGGCGAGCGATGTGATCGTGCCCGACCACCTCACCCAGGGCGTCGACTTCGAGGCCGAGCTCACCCTCCTCATCGGCCGCCGCTGCGGCGGCGCGACCCCGGCGACGCTCGCCGACGTCGCCGCCTACACCGTCGCGAACGACGTCTCGGCGCGCGACGTGCAGTTCGGCGACGTGCAGTGGACCCGCGGCAAGTCCTTCGACACCTTCACCCCGCTCGGGCCCTGGCTCGTCACGCCCGACGAATTCGGCGAGCCCGGCGGCCACCGCATCTACGCCGAGGTCGACGGCGAGCTCCTGCAGGAGGACGACACCGCCGAGATGATCTTCGACGTGCCGACCATCCTCGCCTTCGTCAGCGACGGCGTCACGCTCGAGCCCGGTGACCTCATCCTCACCGGCACCCCCGCCGGGGCGGGCGGCTTCCGCACCCCGCCGCGCTACCTCCAGCACGGGCAGGTCGTCACCGCCGGCGTCGAGGGCATCGGCGAACTGCGCAACCGCTTCGTCTACCGCTCGCGGCTCGCCGCGTAGCACCCTGGAAGGACTGCGAAGGAGCACCATGAGCATCGACCGTCGAGTACTCGTCCTGATCGGCGCAGGATCCGCCGTGTTCACCCGCGGCCTGCTGGCCGACCTCATCGGCGCCGAGGACCTCGGCGCGTGGGAGATCCGCCTCGTCGACGTCGACCCGGTCGCGCTCGACGTCGCCGCCGACCTCGCCGAGTCGATGGTCGCGGCGCGCGGGGTGGGCGAGACGATCCGCGTGGTCCGCTCCACCGAGCGGCGGCAGGTGCTGCCCGGCGCCGACTTCATCGTCACCTGCGTCGGCGTCGGCGGCCGGCCCGCCTGGCAGCTCGACCACGAGATCGTGCAGAAGCACGGCGTCTTCCAGCCGGTCGGCGACTCGATCATGCCGGGCGGCATCTCGCGGCTGCTCCGCACCACCCCGGTGCTCGTCGACATCGCGCGCGACATCGCCGAGCTCGCGCCCGAGGCGTTCTTCTTCAACTACTCGAACCCGATGACCGCGAACGTGCAGGCCATCCACCAGCAGACCGGCCTCGACGTCGTCGGGCTCTGCCACGGCATGCACCACATCCAGCGCGAGCTCGCCCAGCTCATCGACGCCCCCTTCGAGGAGACGTCGACGCTCTACGCCGGCATCAACCACCTCACCTTCATCTACGACTTCCGCTGGAACGGCCGCGACGCCTGGCCGCTGATCCGCGAGCGGGTGCGCCGCGAGCTCGCCGAGGCGCCCGACCCGGCCGACATCGGCAACATCTTCTACGAGACGCCGACCGCCTGGCACAACCCGTTCGCCTGGGAGCTGTTCGAGCGCTACGGGGCCTTCGCCGCCGCGGGCGACCGGCACGTCGTCGAGTTCTTCCCCGAGCGCTTCGCCTCGGGCGACTACTACGGCAAGCAGCTCGGCATCGACGCGTTCAGCCTGCCGGAGATCCTGGAGTGGGGCGAGAACCGCTACCAGGGCATGAAGCGCCAGGCGCTCGGCGAGGAGCCGCTCGACCAGTCGATCTTCGAACGCTCGGGCGGCGAGCAGGAGCAGCTCATTGCGATCATCCGCTCGATCACCTTCGACCGCCGCGAGATGTTCAGCTGCAACGTCGTGAACCGAGGCATGGTGCCAGGCCTGCCCGAGTGGTCGGCCGTCGAGATCCCCGGCGTCGCGACGGCGCGAGGCATCCGCCCCGTCTCGGTGCCCGACCTCGGCCGGCCGCTCACCGCGATCCTCGCCCGCCGGCTCAGCTCCGTCGACCTCGCGGTCGAGGCCGCCCTCTCCGGCGACCGCGGCCTCGTCGTCGAGGCGATGATCGCCGACGGCGCGGTGACCGACGCCGACCGCGCCGCGGCCCTCGCCGACGAGCTCATCGAGGCCCAGGCCGCGCACCTGCCGAGGTTCGCATGACCGCCCGCAACCTCGGCAAGGAGGAGCGCGAGGCCGCCGAGCTCGCCGCCGCCGAGGCGGCCGGCGCCGCGGACGAGACCGCCTTCGCCGCGCGCGGCGGTGTGCCCACCCACGAGTGGGGCGAAGGGCTGCGCAGCCAGCAGTGGTTCGGCGCCGAGGGCAAGACCGGGTTCATGCACCGCTCGTGGCTGCGCAGCGAGGGGCTGCCCGACGACAGCTTCCGCGGCCGGCCGATCATCGGCATCGCGAACTCCTGGAGCGAGCTCACGAGCTGCAATCTGCACCTGCGCGGCCTCGCCGAATACGTGAAGCGCGGCATCTGGCAGGCCGGCGGCGTGCCGTTCGAGTTCCCCACGACCTCGGCGGGGGAGCCGATCGTGCGCCCGACGGCGATGCTCCTGCGCAACCTCATGGCCATGGACCTCGAGGAGACGCTGCGCTCGAACCCCCTCGACGGCGTCGTGCTGCTCGCGGGCTGCGACAAGACCACCCCGGCCTACCTCATGGGCGCCGCCTCCGTCGACCTGCCGGCCCTGCTCATCACCGGCGGCGCCATGCTGAACGGCAAGCATCGCGGCACCGACATCGGCTCCGGCACCTCGGTGTGGAAGTTCACCGAGGCGCACCGGGCCGGGCTCATCGACGACACCGCGATCACCGAGGCCGAGGGCTGCATGGCCCGCAGCCAGGGGCACTGCCAGACCATGGGCACCGCTTCGACGATGGCCTGCGTCTCGGAGTTCATGGGGATGCAGCTTCCGGGCACGGCCTCGCTGCCCGCGAACGACTCGCGGCGGCAGGCCGCCGCGCACCTGGCCGGCCGGCGCATCGTCGAGATGGTCGCCGAGGACCTGCGGCCCTCGAAGATCCTCACCAGACGGGCCTTCGAGAACGGAGTTCGCGCGAACGCCGCGCTCGGCGGCTCGACGAACGCCGTCATCCACCTGCTCGCGCTCGCCCGCCGGGTCGGGGTCGAGCTCACCCTCGACGACTTCGACACGCTCGTGCGGGACGTGCCGGTGCTCGCCGACCTCATGCCGAGCGGGCGCTTCCTCATGGAGGACTTCGAGTACGCCGGCGGCACGGCGGGCTTCGCCGAAACGCTCGGCGAGCTGCTGCACCGCGACGCGCTCACCGTCACCGGCGCGACGCTCGGCGAGAACTACGCCGGCGCGGAGGTCTTCAACCGGGAGGTGATCCGCCCCCTCGATCACCCGGTCAAGCCCGTCGGCTCCGGCATCGCCGTGCTGCGCGGCAACCTGGCTCCCCGCGGCGCGGTCATCAAGCAGTCGGCCGCCGACCCGCGGCTGATGCAGCACACCGGGCGCGCGCTGGTCTGGGACACGCTGCAGGCCTACCTCGCCGACGCAGAGGACCCCGAGCTCGACGTCGCGCCCGACGACATCCTCGTCGTGCGCAACGTCGGGCCGAAGGGGTACCCGGGCATGCCGGAGGTCGGCAACCTCGCCCTGCCGCGGAAGATCCTCGAGGCGGGCGTCACCGACATGGTGCGCATCTCCGACGCGCGGATGAGCGGCACCTCGTACGGCACCGTCGTGCTGCACGTCGTGCCCGAGGCCGCCGCGGGCGGACCGCTCGCCTTCGTGCGCACGGGCGACACGATCACCCTCGACGTGGCCGGGCGTTCGCTGCACGTGCACGTCTCCGACGAGGAGCTCGAGGCCCGCCGGGCGGACTGGCAGCCGCCGACGGTGCCGGGCAGCGAGCGCGGCTGGACCCGCCTCTACATCGAGCACGTCACCCAAGCCGACGAGGGGCTCGACCTCGACTTCCTGCAGGGGCGCTCCGGCGCCGCGGTCGGTCCGCAGGCGTTCTGATGACGGACGCGGGCGTGCTCGTCGTCGGCGCCTCAGGCATCCTGGCCCCGGCCGCCGCGCAGCTCGCGGCGGCCGACGACGGCGCGCCCGTGACGGGCGTCGGCCGGGTGCGGCCGATGCCGTCCGGCGTCGAGGCGATCGCGGTGGACGCGCGGGATGCCGCGGCCCTCCGCCGGGCGCTCGGGGCGCGGCGCTGGGCGCGCGCCGTCGTCTACGCCCCCGCGGTGACGGATGCCTCGCTGCCGGTGCTGCGCGCCGCGGTCGACGGCCCGGTGGTACTCGTGCGCACGAGCGCCGAGGCCGCCCCGTCGCCCGAGGAGCCCGGCGCGCCCGCGCCGGAGCCCGGTCCGTGGACGCTGCAGCTCGGCTGGGCGCCCGGCGCCGGCGGCGCCCGCTGGCATACCCCGGAGGAGATCTCCGACGCCGCGCTCGCCGTGCTCCGCGACGGCGCCGGTCGCACGCTCGGCGCGGTGCGACCCTGGGCGGATCGGCCGTGATCCTGTTCCTGGCGGCGTCGCCGAGCCTCGACCTCACGTACGAGGTCGACCGCCTCGAACGCGGGGGCGTCACCCGGCCGCGCCGGGTCACCGCGGTGCCCGGCGGCAAGGCGCTGAACGCCGCCCGCGTCGCGATGGCCCTGGGCGGCACGGCGCGTCTCGTCGCTCCCCTCGGCGGCGCGACGGGGAGACGGGTCGCCGTGCTGCTCGCCGAGGAGGGCGTCGGGGCCCGGCTCGTCGAGGTCTCCGGCGAGACCCGCAGCTGTCTCGCGATCGTCGAGGACGGCGATCGACCGACGAGCACGGATCTGTACGAGGCATCCGCGCCGCTGGTCGAGGGAGAGTGGCGTGCGCTCGCCGAGGCGATCCGGGCCGAGGCGGCCGACGCCGCACCGCGCTGGCTCGCCCTGTCCGGCTCGGTGCCCGCCGGGATCGCGCTCGACGAGCTGGGGGAGCTGCTGCGCGAGGTGCGGGCCGCGTCGGGCGCCCGCCTCGGCGTCGACAGCTCGGGTGCGCCGCTCGCGGCGCTCGCCGGGATCGCGGACCTCGTGAAGGTGAACCTCGGCGAGGCCGCCGAACTGCTCGGCGTGGCGCCGCCGGACGCGGCGGCGGCCTGCGCGGCGCTCGCCGAGCGCTTCGGCACGGACTCCGTCGTCACGGACGGCGTGCGCGGTGCCGCGGCGCTGCTCGGCGGGGTCGGGTTCGCGGTCGCTGCGCCCCGGGCCGCCGGCCGGTTCCCGGCGGGCAGCGGCGACGCGTTCTTCGGCGCGCTGCTCGCGGCGCTCGACGCGGGCCACGGCCCCGAGGCCGCGCTGGAGGCCGCCCGCGATGCCGCGGAGCGGAACGCCGCGGTGCCCGGACAGGGCCGGCTCGGCTGACTCGCGTCCCACCTTCCGACTTGCCCGACTTTGATGAAAGTCGGGCAAGTCGGAAGGTGTGGCGGGGCCTCAGCCGACTCGGTAGACGCGGTGGTGCACGGCGTCCGCGCTGCGGGCCGCCGAGGCGAGGAACACGCTTTGCTCGAGCGCGGCGAGCCGCGGGGCCGAGGTCTCGAAGTGCACCGTGATGCGGAAGGCGTAGTCGCGGGGGTCGACGCTCTCGCCGCGGGCGAGGGCGGCGAGCACGGCCGGCGGCCCGGTTCGCAGGCCCCGGGTCTGCAGGTAGATCCGCTCGCCCTGCGGCGTGCGGGCGGTGTAGCGGGTGTCGATCTCGATCGCGCCGTCGGGTCGGACGAGCTGCCAGTCGGCTCCGCCCGGCTCGATCTCGGCGCCGCCGAGCCCGGCGAAGGCGCCGATGCCCTGGAGCGAACCGCCGAGGATCGGGATGACGCGACGGCGCCCCGCCCGGGTCGCGCCGTGGTCGGCGAGCGGGCCGAGGGCGACCGTGACGTCGAAGACGGCATCGAGGCGGGGCGCGGGGAGGGTGTCGAGCACGGGGCATCCTGTCTCTGCTGGGCGCCGCCGCGGTCGCGGGCCCGACGCCGAGATCGTTTTGTCACAAAATAATCTGGCGAGAGGATTGACGCAAGGTAATTTTGTGACAAAACTGTCTGCTCGGACGTTCATCTGACGAGGAGGACACGATGAAGATCGTCATCGCGGGTGCCGGGATCGGGGGGCTCGTCGCCGCCCTGAGCCTGCACCAGGCAGGATTCCGCGACATCGCGGTGTACGAACGGGCCGCGGAGCTGCGACCCCTCGGCGTCGGCATCAACCTGCTGCCCCACGCCGTGCGCGAGCTCACGGAGCTCGGGCTCGGCGACGCGGTCGCCGACCTCGGCGTGCCGCCCAGCCGGCTCTCGTACTTCAACCGCCTCGGGCAGCTGATCTGGTCGGAGCCGCGCGGGCTCGAGGCCGGCTACGCCTGGCCGCAGCTCTCGGTGCACCGCGGCGAGTTCCAGCTGCTGCTCGCCGCCGAGGTCGCCCGCCGGCTCGGGCCGGGCGCCATCCGCACCGGCCACCGGCTGGTCTCGGTCGAGCACGGCGAGCACGTCGAGCGCGCGCGCTTCGAGCGGCCCGACGGCACCGCCGACGAGGTCGAGGCCGAGCTCGTCATCGGCGCCGACGGCATCCACTCCGCGCTCCGCGACCAGGAGCACCCCGACGACGGCGCGCCCGTCTGGAACGGCCTCATCCTCTGGCGCGGCACCGCGACGATCCCCACGTACCTCGACGGGCGCACGATGATCATGGCGGGCGACGGCGAGCAGAAGTTCGTCGCCTACCCGCTCGCCGGCGAGGGCGGCGAGACCGGCGAGACCGGCGAGCCGGGGATGACCCGGGTGAACTTCATCGCCGAGCGGCGGGCGCCCGAGGGCGCGAGCGAGCTCGCCGACTGGAACCTGCCGATCGACCCGGCGCCCATCGTCGAGCGCTTCGCCGAGTGGCGCTTCGACTGGCTCGACGTGCCGGCCACCATCGCCGCGGCCGACGAGATCCTCGAGTACCCCATGGTCGACCGCGAGCCCCTGCCGCACTGGCGCGCGGGGAGCTCGACCCTGCTCGGCGACGCCGCGCACGCCATGTACCCGAACGGTTCGAACGGCTCCTCCCAGGCCATCCTCGACGCCCGCACGCTCGCGTTCCACCTCGCCGGCGCGGTGCGGGGGCTCGGCGGGTCCGCGGGGGCCGCCGAGACCGCGGCGGCGGTGCGGGCGGCGCTCGACGCCTACGAGGCCGACCGCCGTCCGGCGACCGCGGCGCTGCTCGCGATGACCCGGCAGCTCGGGCCCGAGAAGGTCATGCAGCTCGCCTACGAGCGCGCACCGCAGGGCTTCGCCGACATCCATGACGTCATCCCCGAGGCGGAGTTGCGCGAGATCGCCGACGCGTACAAGCGCGCCGCCGGCTTCCACCCCGCCGCGCTGAGCGAGCGCGCCTCGCTCACGCCGGCGAGCGTCGAACCGTGATCGGGTCGCTCGCGGGGCTGGCACACTGAGGGCATGGCAGTAGTGCGCGCGGGATCGGCGGATGGCTCGGCCGAGCTGGCCCGGTTGAACCTCGTCGTCTCGCCGCTGCGGCGCGCGCTGCTCAAGGGCGCGCGCGCCGCGGCGGAGCTCCCTGACATCCCCGACGCTCAGATCGAGCTGCTGCGGGCCGTGCCCCGTGGCGTGCAGAAGTCGCCGGGCGAGCTCGCCGCTGAGCTCGGGCTCGGGCGCTCCACCGTCAGCAATCTGCTGAAGCTGCTGGAGCAGTCCGGGCTCGTCGAGCGGGCCACGAGCGGCAGCGACGGCCGCCGGGTCGCGGTGCGGGCGACCGAGCGCGCGCTCGACCTGCTCGAACGCTTCGACCGCGCGAGCGGGGAGCTCGTGGCCGAGGCAGCGGCGGGGCTCGGCGGCGACGAGCGCCGCGCTCTGGTCGCCGCGGTTCCGGTGCTCGAGCGGCTGCGCGAGCTCGTCGAGGCTCAGAGCGAGGCGAGCAGGGCCTCGGCGGCGGCGCGGGAGCGCGTCATCCGCGAGGGGTCGTCGTCGAAGTCGCCGAGGAAGACGGAGCCGAGCGCACAGGTCAGCACGCCGTAGGCGGCGGTGACGCACGCGTTCTCGTCGGCGTGCGGATGCGCCGCGGCGACGAGTTCGGCCAGTTGCAGCCGGGTCGCGGTGTACGCGGTCGTCAGCACTTCGGCGATCTCGGGCGTCACCCGGGAGAGCTCGACGAGCCCGAGCACGACGGCGTTCTCGCGGTCGGGGGCGTTGAAGACCGGCCCGAAGAGGTAGTCGAGCGCGGCCTCGATGCCGTCGATGCCGGCAGGCAGTATCGAGCCCACCTCGCCGCTCTGGTCGGCGAAGACGGCGACGGCCGTGTCGTGCAGCAGTCGGTCGCGGTTGCCGACGAAGTGCCGCACGTGCCCGCGGGACATGCCCGCGGCGTCGGCGATGCGGTCGAGGGTGGTGCCGTGGATGCCGTGCTCGGCGATGGTGTTCATCGTCGCTTCGATGATCTGCTCGCGGCGCTCGGCGGCGACGGATGGGCGTGCCAACGACGCATCTCCTCTCCTGCGGCGCCGACCGGGGCGGCTGCAGCTCGAGTGTAACGGCCCGGTAAATTTTAGTCTAGTCGGACTTGACTAACTATGGATGACGGACGTAGCGTGACCGTCACCCGCGCCGAACACCGGCGCGACGTCCCGAAGGAGCGACATGCCCGACATCCTGCGCATCCCCCCGGCGCCCGAGAGCCCGCTCTCGACCCCGGCCCGGATCCGCATGCGCGACGGCGTGCGGCTCGCCGCCGACGTCTACCTGCCCGGCGCCCCCGAGGCGGCCGACGCGAGCCCCGGCGACACCATCCTCATCCGGCTGCCGTACGACAAGTCGGGCGTCTACTGCTTCATCCCGCTCATCGCCGAGTACTTCACCCGGCGCGGCTACCGGGTCGTCGCGCAGGACGTGCGCGGCAAGTTCCGCTCCGAGGGCGACGCACTGCTCTTCGTGAACGAGGCCGACGACGGCTACGACACCCTCGAGTGGATCACCCGGCAGGCGTGGTCCAACGGCCGCGTCGCCATGTGGGGCGACAGCTACTACGGCTACACGCAGTGGGCCGCCGCCGCGAGCGGCCACCCCGCGCTCAAGGCGATCGCGCCGCGGGTCACAGGCACCCAGCTCGGCGAGCCCGTCCGCCGCACGGCCGCCGAACGCGTGCGCCGCGTCGAGTGGGGCATCACCTACCTCTACCCGCTCACCCAGTTCTTCGAGAACGACGCCCTGCACTGGGAGCCCGACTGGTCGAGGCGCGACTTCGCCGCCCAGGCCGAGGAGGTCATCGCCCAGCTCGGGCAGCGCGGGCTCTCCTACGACCAGTGGTACCCGAACCCCGTGCTGCTGCCCCGCTTCCCGCAGGGCGACCCGTTCGCCGGCCGCTCGGTGCCCGTGCTGCACACGATCGGCTGGTGGGACAACTGCGCACCGCTGTCCTGGGCCGACGTCGCGGCCATCGCCGAACGCCCGAACTGGGAGGCCCACCACTACCTGCGCATCGAGGCGATCGACCACGAGAGCTACCAACTGCTCGAGGCCGACGGCGACCGGGTCGCCGAGCGCAGCGACGCGCAGATCCGGGCGCTCCTGCCGCGCACGCTCGACCCCGCGCTCGACTTCTTCGAGGTCTTCGTGCGCGGCAACGGCCGGGCGGGCGAGTTGCCGCGGGTGAGCTGGAACCTCGCCGGCACCGAGGAGCAGCGCGAGTCCGCCACCTGGCCGCCCGCCGGGGTACGCACCGTGACGCGCTACGCCACGGCCGACGGGGCGCTCGCCGAGCACGCCGGTCCCGAGGCGACGCTCGAGTGGCGGCACGACCCGGCGGACCTCGTGCCGTCGAGCGCGCCGGACGCCTTCTCGTTCCTGCTCACGCTGCCCGACGAGGCGCCCATCGGCGAGCGGGACGACGTGCTGCGCTTCGACTCGGCCGTGCTGACGGCCGACGTCGACCTCGCCGGCCCCGCGACGGCGCGGCTCGAGCTCAGCTCGGACGGGCCCGTGGCGGACTGCTTCGTGCGGCTGCTCGACGTCGCCCCCGACGGGTCGGCCCTCCGCATCGCCCGCGGGCAGCTGCAGCTGCTCGACGCCGGCACGCCGCACACGCTCGAGATCGACCTCGGCCAGCTCGGCTACCGCGTGCGCGCCGGCCACCGGCTCCGCATCCACGTCTCGAGCAGCGACTACCCCGAGTTCCTGCCGCAGACCGGCACCGGGGCCGACCCCTGGACCTGGGGCGAGACGCGGATCACCACCCAGCGCACGCGCGTGGGCGGCGCCGACGGTCTCGCGCTCACGCTCACCGTGCTGGAAGGAGCACTGCCGTGATGGACCCCGTGCTCGAGTACGTCTTCGAGATCAAGGCGACGATCGATCCCGACTTCCACATCGGCCGCGGGCCGGAGGAACGGCTGTCGTTCACGCCCGTCTCCGGCGGCAGCGTCGACGGCCCCCGGCTGCAGGGCGAAGTGCTCGGCGGGGGCGGCGACTGGGCGGTCGAGCGCTTCGGCACCGCGCAGCTCGAGGCGCGCTACCTCATCCGCGCCGCAGACGGCGCCGTCATCGACATCCTGAACCGCGGCTACTTCCGGGCGAGCCCCGACGTCCTCGCCCGCATGGACGCCGGCGAGGACGTGCCGGAGACCGAACCGGGACTGTACTTCCGCACCGCGCCGGTCTTCCAGACCGACGCACCGCAGCACCGATGGCTGGCCGAGCACCAGTTCGTCGGGCTCGCCCGTGACGAGGGCGGCCAGGTGTGCATCCGCGTCTTCCTGCTCCGCTGAGCAGCCGCGCGGATCGCCGCCACCGGCACCATCCCTTCCCCCATCCATCCACGGCCCGGCGGATCCACCGGATCCGGCCGGACCGCCAGGACCGAACGGAACTCTCATGAAGCGAACTGGACTCGCGGCGGGCGCCGTCGCCTGCGCCGCGATGCTGGCCCTCACCGCCTGCGGACCCCGCACCGGCGGCGACGCCGACGGCGCCAGCGCCGAGCTCACCCTCGTCGACGCCCAGCCGGCCGGCACGCAGCCCGTCGACGAGGTCACCTGGGCCATCGTCGAGGGTGAGCCGGCCACGTTGAACCCGGCCGCCTCGGCGAACCTCATCATCCCGAACCTCTGCGACAACCTGCTCTCGCTGCAGCCCGACTTCTCGGTCGAGCCGGGCGTCGCCGAGCGCGCCGAGTTCGTCGACCCGGTGACCTTCGTGATCACCCTCCGCGACGACGTGACCTTCTGGGACGGCAGCCCGCTGACCGCCGACGACGTGGTCTACAGCCTGCAGCAGAGCACCGACCCCGCCTCGCAGTGGTACGGCGCCTTCGCCCTGGTCGACCCCGATCCGGCGACCGGGATCGTCGCCACGGGGCCGCTCGAGGTGACCGTGCACTTCGTCGCGCCGGACTCCACCTTCCGCGACGCGCTCGCCGGGCAGGGCGGCGCGGTCATGCAGAGAGCTTTCGGCGAGGCGGCGGGGCCGGCCGTCGGTACCCCGGACGGCGGGCTCATGTGCACGGGCCCGTTCGAGCTCGCCGAGGGCGGCTGGAAGCCGGGCTCGGAGATCGTGACGACCGCGAACAAGGAGTACTGGGGCGGCGCCCCGCTCGTCGAGCAGCTCACGTACACCTTCGTGAACGACGGCTCGACGCTCGCCACGGCGCTCACCCAGGGCGAGATCGACGGCGCGATCAACGTCGCGCCGAGCTCCCGCGCGGTCTTCGAGGGCGACGGCGCCGGCACGCTGACCGTCGGACACTCAACCGCCTCCTACAGCTTCGGGCCCGTCTCGCCGACGAGCGCGGCGGCGAACCCGAAGATCCGGCAGGCGCTGAGCCTCGCGATCGACCGGCAGCAGTACCTCGACACCGTCGTCAACGGGCTCGGCTACGTGCAGAAGACGCTCGTGCCCGAGTTCTCCTTCCAGTCGATGGAGGCCGCCGACGTCTACCAGGCCGGCTACGACGCGCTCGCCGAGCCGACCGTCGACCTCGAGGCGGCGAAGCAGCTCGTCGCCGAGAGCGGTGAGGACCTCAGCGTGCCGCTCGTGGTGGCGGTGCCGGCCGGGGCGAAGGAGTTCGCGCAGACCGCCGCGATCATGCAGGCCGCGGGCAAGGAGATCGGCCTCCGACTCGAGATCGACGAACTGCAGGCCTCCGACTTCGGCGCGCTCTTCTACGATCCCTCGAAGCGCGCGGGCATCGACTTCGTCGCCACCCAGGGCTACCTCGAAACGCCCGGCGTGCTCGGCTACCCCTCGCTGTTCCTGCTGCCGCCCGCGATGGGCGGGGTCTTCAACTGGAGCGAGTACGACGACCCCGACGTCACCGCGCACCTGATGGCGGCCCGCAACGCGAGCGACCCGCGGACGGCGGCGAGCGAGTTCGTCGCGGCCCAGGAGATCTTCGCGCCGCAGCAGCTGCAGGTCACGCTCGCCGGCACGTACCAGCTCACCTACCTGAACTCCGAACTGAGCGGCGTCACCACCTCGGTGGCGGCGTACAGCAGCCCCTGGGCGCTGCACCTCGGCGGCAAGTAGCCGGACGACCGGCAGACGGAGGACGACGACGGTGCCCCCACTCACCAGGACGGTGCTCGCGAGGCTCGGCGGGATGCTGCTGACGCTCTTCCTCGCCAGCGTCGTGATCTACTCGGCGGTGCTCCTCACCGGCGACCCGATCGCGGCGCTGGCGGGCGGCGCGAAGCCGACGCCCGAGCTCATCGAACAGATCCGGGCCGCCTACCACCTCGACGACCCGCTGTGGTCGCGGTACTGGCAGTGGCTCACGAGCGCGGTCCAGGGCGACTTCGGGCGCTCCTTCGTCTACAAGACGGAGGTGATGACGCTGCTCGCGCCGCGTTTCGGGCTCACCCTGCAGCTCGTGCTGCTCACCGTGCTCATCATCCTGGTGTTCGGGGTCGGCTCCGGCGTGGTCGCGGCGCTCCGCGGCGGGGCCGTCGACCGCACGGTCGCCGTGCTCACCTCGCTCGGGATGGCGCTGCCGACCTTCGTCGTCGCCATCCTGCTGATCTGGATCTTCGCGAAGACCCTCGGCTGGTTCCCCGTCTACGGCGAGGGCGGGGGCGGCTGGGACCGGCTCTGGCACCTCGTGCTGCCGGCGGTCTCGCTCGCGGTGCTGTTCATCGCGTACCTCAGCCGGGTCACCCGCAGCGCCCTCGTCGCCCAGGTGCACTCGGAGCACGTCGAGACGGCGCGGGTCCGCGGCATCCCGCGTTCGCGCATCTTCCGGGTGCACGTGTTCCGCAACGCCGCCCCGCAGATCCTCGCGATCTCCGGCACGACGATCGCGGGACTCTTCGCGGCGTCGGCGATCGCCGAGGTCGCCTTCGGGCTCGGCGGCATCGGCTCGCTGCTGGTGCAGGCGGCGGCCAGAGCCGATCTGCCGGTGGTGCAGATCGTCTCGCTCCTGCTCGTCACCATCTTCGTGGTGCTGAACGCGATCGCCGACCTCTGCAGCGCCCTCATCGACCCGACGAGCGTGGCAGGAGGGAAGGCGGCATGAGCGTCGCACAGATCGCCGGCGGGGCGGTGCCGACCGTCGCCAAGCGGGCGGCCCGGCGGGACTGGCTGTTCCGCGGCGCCCTCGTGGTGTTCGGGATCATCGCCCTCGCCGCGCTGCTCGGCCCGTGGATCGCGCCGTACGACGCGAGCGCGCTCTACGTCGGCCCGGTGAACGGCGCGTCGAGCCTCGCCCACCCCTTCGGCACGGACGACGTCGGCCGCGACATCCTCTCCCGCGTGCTCGTGGGAGCCGGGGCGAGCGTGTTCGCGCCCATCGTCGTCGTGCTGCTGTCCACCGTGCTCGGCCTCGGGCTCGCGCTCACCGCCGCGTGGTTCGGCGGCTGGGTCAGCGGCGTCGTCGCCCGCGTCGTCGACGTGATCTTCGCGATCCCCGGCCTCGTCATCGCCGTGCTCGCGGTCGCGATGTTCGGCAAGGGGCTCGTCGCCCCCGTCGTGGCGCTGTCGATCGCGTACATCCCCGTCGTGGCCCGGCTCACGCAGACGGCCGCCGCGCGCGAGCTCGGCAAGCCGTACCTCGCCGCGCTGCGGGTGCAGGGCGTGTCGAGCCTCGCGATCTGCTTCCGGCACCTGGTGCCGGCGATGATCCCCGTCGTCGCGGCGCAGATGGCGGTCGGCTTCGGCTACGCGATGCTCGACCTCGCGGCGATCTCCTTCCTCGGGCTCGGGCAGCAGCCGCCGGCGCCGGACTGGGGGTCGATGATCGCGAGCGGGCAGGCCGGCATCCTCGCCGGGGCACCCGAGCAGTCCGTCTTCCCGGCGGTCTTCGTCGTGATCACCGTGCTCGCCGTCGGCATCATCGGCGCGCGCGTCACCCTCTGGGCCGAGGAGAAGGAACGATGACCCACCCCATCCTCGAGATCTCCGGACTCGACGTCTTCGCCCCCGGCGCCGACGGGCCCCGTCAACTCGTGTTCGACTCCACCCTGAGCGTGGGACGCGGCGAGGCCGTCGGGCTCGTCGGCGAGTCGGGCTCGGGCAAGACGCTCACCGTGCGAGCGGTGGCGGGGCTGCTGCCGGACGGCTTCACGACCCGCGGCGCCATCCGCGTCGACGGGCAGGAGCTCGCCGGCCTCGGCCGGCGCGCGGTCCGGGAGCTCCGCGCCAGACGCATCGGGATGGTCTTCCAGACGCCGCGTGCGCACCTGAACCCGTTGCGCACGATCGGCGACTTCCTCACCGAGGCGCTCGTGCACGTCGCGGGGGCGAGCCCCGCCGACGCCGGGCGGCGCGCCCGCGCGCTGCTCGACGAGGTCGGCATCACCGATCCGGACCGTCGGATGCGGCAGCACCCCGGCGAGCTGTCCGGCGGGCTGCTGCAACGGGTCATGATCGCCGCCGCGCTCGCCATGGACCCCGAGATCCTGCTGGCCGACGAGATCACCACCGCGCTCGACGTGACCACCCAGGAGGAGGTCATGGCGGTGCTCGCCGAGCTGCGCGAGCGCCGCGAGCTCTCGCTGCTGTTCATCACCCACGATCTCGCCCTCGCCGGCGCGGTCTGCGACCGGGTCAACGTCATGCAGCACGGCCGCATCGTCGAGACGCTGCCGGCCGCCACCATGCGCCGCGACGCGACGCAGGCGTACACGCGGACGCTGATGGCGGCCGCGCTCGACGAGGCGCCGCCGATCGTCGCGGAGGCCGGGGCCTCCGCACCGCCGATTCTGCGGCTCGAGGGCATCCGCAAGAGCTACCGGCTCCGCGACGCCCGCGGCCGGGCCGACACCCTCGTCGCGGTCGACGACGTGTCCATGGAACTCGCGCGGGGCGGCTCGCTCGGCATCGTCGGGGAGTCGGGCTCGGGCAAGACCACCGCCGCCCGCATCCTGCTCGGCCTGGAGACGGCCGACGCCGGCCGCATCGAGGTGGCGGGGGAGGACTGGAGCCGACCAGCCCGCGGCAGCCGCGGGCGCCGGCATCGCGCGAAGCTGGCCCAGATGGTCTTCCAGGACCCCTACCAGTCGCTCGACCGGCGCCAGACCGTTGGGCAGTGCCTCCGCGAGGCGGTCCGGGTGCACCGGCCACGGGTGGAGCGGGCCGAGCTCGACGCGCGCATTGCCGAGCTCATGAGCCAGGTGCGGCTCGACCCGGCCCTGCTCGGCCAGCGGCCGCGCTCGCTCTCGGGCGGCCAGCGGCAGCGGGTCGCGATCGCCCGCGCCCTCGCCGCCGACCCCGAGCTGCTCGTGCTCGACGAGGCCGTGTCCGCGCTCGACGTCACGACGCAGGTGGAGATCCTCACCCTGCTCGACACGATCCGCCGGGAGACCGGCCTCGCGCTCCTGATGATCACGCACGACCTCACGGTCATCCGCCGGCTCTGCGACCAGGTCGTGGTGATGCGCCAGGGGCGGATCGAGGAGCACGGGACCGCCGAAGCCATCCTCGATGCGCCGCAGGCGGAGTACACCCGGCTCCTCCTCGACTCGATCCCGCGCGAAGGCTGGACGCCGCGCCGACGCCGCCTCGGCCGCACCGGCTCCCTCGCCACCGTGACCCGCAGTACCGTGATCCCCGGCTGAACGGAAGGACCCCATGCCAGCACCTCTGATGGAACCCGCCTTCGAGTACTGCTTCGAGCTGCGCTGCCTCGTCGACGAGGCGATCCCGCTCGGCGGCGCCGAGCCCGGCGAGGGCCTGCACTTCGCCCGGGTCTCGGGCGGTGACTTCGACGGCCCCAGGCTGCGTGGGCGCGTGCTGAACAGCGGCGGGGACTGGTGGACCGCCCGCGGCCTCACCGTCGAGCTCGACGCCCGCTACGTCATCGAGGCGGAGGTGACGGGCGGCACCGCCGGCGTCGAGGTCGTGAATCGCGGCGTCTGGCGCATCGACGAGGCGGGCTACGCGCGCCTCCTCGCCGGCGAGCACGTCGACGAGCGCGAGCTCTACTACCGCACCGCGTTCCGGTTCCGCACCGAGCACCCCGAGCTCGGATGGCTCGGCGAATCGCAGTTCGTCGGCTACGCGCGCCCCGCACCCGGGCAGGTCGTCATCCGCGTCTTCCGCCTGGTCTGACCCAGCCGAGCGCCCCCACCTCAGCACGCCCCCGACCGGCCGATCCGGCCGGCCAGCAGAATGGAACGACCATGACCGACTCCGCCGAGCTCCTCATCGTGAACGGCCGGGTGTTCGACGGTCGCCTGCGCACCGCGAGCACCGCCGTCGCCGTCCGCGACGGCCGCATCCTCCGCGTCGGCTCGGACGCCGAGGTGCTCGCCCTGCGCGACGACGCCACCACCGTCGTCGACGCCGCCGGCGGGCTCATCCACCCCGGCTTCGTCGACGCCCACGCCCACGCCGTCTTCGCCGGGGTCGAGCGGCTCAGCATCGACCTCACGCCGGCCGTCACCGTCGAGGAGACCTACGAGCTGATCCGTGCCGGCGCGGCGCGCAGCGACGGGGAATGGGTCACCGGAGGCGGATGGAGCCACGAGCTCTTCCCCGCGCCGACGCGGCAGGAGCTCGACCGGATCGTGCCCGACCGGCCGGTCGCGCTGAGCGACGCCGGGCATCACACCCTCTGGGTCAACTCGCGGGCGCTCGAGCTCGCGGGCGTCGACGCGGACACCCCCGAGCCGCGCAACGGGCACATCCACCGCGACGAGCACGGCGTCCCGACCGGGTACCTGAACGAGACGGCCGCCGAGCTCGTCGGCCGGGTCGTGCCGCCCGCCACCGAGCAGGAGATGTCCGCGGGACTCCGCAACGCCGAGGAGTACCTCTGGTCGCTCGGCGTCACCGGCTGGCACGAGGCGATCCTCGGCGAGTACAACGGCAAGGCCGACGCGACGCCCGCGTACCTCCGCGGCATCGCCGACGGCAGCCTGCGCAGCGAGGCATCCGGCGCCCTGTGGATCGCGCCCGGACTCGGCGAGGCGGACGTGCCCGCCCTCGTCGCCCGCTTCGTGGAGCTGCGCGAGCGGAACGCCGCCGCCGGCTTCGACACGTCCACGGCGAAGGCGATGATCGACGGCGTGCCGCACGGCGAGACCGCCGCCCTGCTCGAGCCCTACTGCAGTCACGGCGACGGCTTCGCCGGCGAGCTGCACTTCGACGAGGCCGCGATCCGCGCCCTCGTCGCCCAGCTCGACGCGGCCGGATTCGCGCTGCACCTGCACATCATGGGCGACCGGGGCGTCCGGGTCGCGCTCGACGCGATCGAGGCGGCCCGCGCCGAGAACGGCACGGGGCCGCGGCACCACATCGCGCACCTCTCGATGGTGCGCCCGGAGGATGCCGCCCGCTTCGGGCCGCTCGGCGTGACGGCGAACATCCAGGGGCTGTGGGCGGCGCCCGATCCGGCCGTGGTCGCCATGATCGGGGAGGCGCGGATGCAGGCCGGGTACCCATTCCGGAGCATCGCGGAGAGCGGCGCCGAGCTCGCGATGGGTTCGGACTGGCCGGTCTCCCCGGCCGAGCCCTGGCTCGCCATCCATGTCGCGGTGAACCGCTGGCTGCCGCTGCCGCCCGGAGCCGAGGCGTCGCCGCTCCCGGCAGGCGGGACGCCGCCGACCCTCGACGCGGAGCACCAGGCGCTGAGCCTCGAGCAGGCGCTCGCCGCGTACACCGCCGGCTCGACCGAGCTCGTGCTCCGGCGTCCGGGGCGGATCCGGGTCGGCGAACGCGCCGACCTCGCCGTCGCGAGCGCCGACCCCTTCGAGCTGCCGCCGGCCGCCCTCGTGTCCGTGCAGACGGCCGTCACGGTCGTCGCGGGAGTGGTGCGCTTCCAGCGCTGATCGCCGCCGCCGCGCGCCGGGCAGAGGGCCGCCTCTCCCTTTTCCGACTTGCCCAACTTTCATGAAAGTCGGGCAAGTCGGAAGGACAGGGGTAGCGCCCGCGCACGCAGAAGACCCCGGCGATGCCGGGGTGTCAGCCGAGCGTCGGAACGTCAGCCGCGCGTCGCGAGGGAACCGGTCTCAGGCCCGCTGGGAGCCGTCGCCGGGGACGTAGTGGTCACTGCCGTCGTCGGCATACTCCGACCACTTCGACAGATCGTCTTCGTACTTGTCATCGTCCGAGCCCGCGAGCTCGCGCTCAAGCGCGTTGTAGTCGGTGTCGGGGCTGAAGTACTTCAGCTCCCGTGCGACCTTGGTGTGCTTGGCTTTCTGACGGCCGCGCCCCATGCGTGACCCCCTTACGGCTTCTGGCCGGGCGGAATGTGCTTCGCCCGGCTCGTTCTTGGCGGAAATAGTTCGTGCCGTAAGTTTAGCACCGACGAACGCTCGCCTTCTCGGCTGCGAACCCCCTGATGCTGCTGCACTCGCGGTCGGATTCATGCTGAGATGGAGGGGTGATGTCTTCCCTGCCCGCCCGCGTCAAAGTCGCGGTCGTCGGCGCGGGGCAGGCGGGGCTCTCGGTGGCGTACTACCTGCGCCGGTTCGAGCTCGTCGCCGACGAGGACTTCGTCGTGCTCGACCGTGCTCCGGGCCCCGGCGGCGCCTGGCAGCACCGCTGGTCGTCGCTGAAGCTCGGCACCGCCCACAAAGTCAACGACCTGCCCGGCATGGCCGAGATGGGGCTCAGCTTCGAGACCGCCGATCGCACGCAGCCCGCCCGCGAGATCGTCGCCGACTACTACGGCCGCTTCGAGAAGCACTACGAGCTGCGCGTGCACCGGCCCATCGAGGTGCGCCGCGTCTCGAACGAGGGCGCCGACCTGCGCATCGCCTACCGCGACCTGCGTACTCCCGACGAACCGGCGCCCGCCCCCGAGGAGCAGCAGGTGCGCGGCTTCTTCGGCCGTCGCCGCAAGACGTTCGCCGTGCCGACGCCCCCCGCGCAGCCCGGCGGCACGCTCGACACGCAGATCCTCGTCAACGCGACCGGCACCTGGGGCTCGCCGTTCGTGCCCTACTACCCGGGCATGACCGACTTCCGCGGCCGGCACCTGCACACCTCCGACTTCACCGACGCCGAGTCGCTGCGCGACCAGCACGTCGTGGTCGTCGGCGGCGGCACCTCGGCCATCGGCTTCATGCTCGAGCTCGAAGACGTCGCGGCATCCCTGACCTGGGTCTCCCGCCGTCCGATCGACTGGCTCGACCGCCAGGAGCTCGACCTCGAGGGCGCCTCGGCCGCCGTCGCCGCGCAGGACGAGGCGGCGCGCTCCGGGCGGGCGCTGCCCTCGATCGTGAGCGGCACGGGCGTGCCGAAGAACCGCCGCATCGCCGCGGGGATCGAGCGCGGGCTGCTCGTCGCGAAGCCCATGTTCGACCGCATCGAGGAGGACCGGGTGGTGTGGGACGACGGCACCGAGGCGCGGGCCGACGTCATCATCTGGGCGACGGGCTTCCGGCCCGAGCTCCGCCACCTCGCGCCGCTGAAGCTGCGTGAGAAGGCCGGCGGCGTCACGGTCGGCCAGGGCGCGTCGTGGGGCGACCCACGGGTGTTCCTCGCCGGCTACGGGCCGCAGGCCTCCACGATCGGGGCGAACCGCGCCGGGCGCATGATCGCCCGGCAGATCATGGCGATGCTGTAACCGCTCAGCCCGCCGGTGCGGGCGGCGCGGGCGGGGCCTGCGACTGGCGCACCGCGCCGACGGAGGCCGCGATCACGAGCGCGACGGCGAGTCCGCCGACCCAGGTGAAGTGCTGGCCGAGCAGCACCAGCCCGGTGAGCGTCGCGATCGCCGGGGCCAGGCTCATCAGCACCGCGAACGCCCCCGCGCGGAGCCGGCGCAGCGCGATCAGCTCCAGCGCGTAGGGGATGGTGGAGGAGAGGATCGCGACCGCCGCACCGAGCCCGAGCACCTCCGGACGCAGCAGCACCGCGCCCGAGCTCGCGATGCCGAACGGCAGCACCGCGACGGCGCCGACCGCCATCGCCAGCGCGAGTCCCTCGAAGCGCGGGAAGCGCTGCCCCGTGCGCGCCGACAGCAGGATGTACCCCGCCCACGTCGCCCCGGCCCCGGCCGCGAAGACGACGCCGATCGGGTCGAGGTGGCCGAAGCTGCCCTGGCCGAGCAGCACGACCCCGACCGCGGCGAGCCCCGCCCACAGCCACGAGGAGGCGCGCCGCCCAGTGATCACCGAGAGGGCGAGCGGCCCGAGCACCTCGATCGTCACGGCCGCGCCGAGCGGGATCCGCTCCAGCGAGAGGTAGAACAGCGCGTTCATGAGCGCGAGCACGAGCCCGAAGCCGGCGACCGTCAGCCAGTCGGCGCCGCTGCGGCCGCGCAGTCGCGGCCGGGCGATCGCGAGCAGGATGACGGCGGAGAACACCAGGCGGAGGCTCACCATGCCGAGTGGTCCGACGGTCGGGAAGAGGATGACGGCGATCGCCGCGCCGACCTCCTGGCAGGCGAGCCCGAGCACGACGAGGGACGTCGCGGCGACGGCCCCGCCGCGCGCCGCAGGCCTCGCGGTCACGCGCCGCCGTCGCGGGCCAGGCCGCCGAAGTCGCCCGCCGTGACCACCGCGTACGAGGCCGCGACGACGCGCTCGAGCACCGCCAGGTCGAGCTGCTCCAGGTCTTTCAGGTAGAGGCATCCGACGCCGGTGGTGTGCGGTCCGAGCGCGGCGAGCTCCGCCTCGTACGCGGCGACGCCGTCGGCGAGGTAGACGGTCGTCGCGGGCTTCCGCGGCGAGAACGCGGCCGCGGGCGCATCGCCCTCGCGGCCGCTCGGATAGCGGTAGTGGTACTCCCCGAACGCGACGATCGACGGCCCCCACATCCGCGCGGGCTCGCCCGTGACGCGCGACATCAGCGCCAGCAGGGTCTCCGCGTCGCGGCGCCGCACGGGGTGCGTCACCCCGTCGAGGAAGGCGCGCACCGAGGCATCCAGGGTCATGCTCGCGAGCCTACCGCCGGCGGTTCGCGCCGGCGCCCTGGACGGGGCGCCTGGGCACCGGGCGCACCGGCTCGCCGCGGCGGTCCTGACCGGGCAGCGGCCGGGAGCGACGGCCGTAGATCATGTCGCTCGAGTCGAGCAGCCACGGCACGAGGGCGACGGTGACGCCGTGCACGAGCATGAGCTTCTGCCGGATGCGCCGCGCCTTGTGGTTGTGCAGGATGTTCTCCCACCAGTGGCCCACGATGTACTGCGGCATGTACACGGTCACGACCTCGGAGCCGTGCTCCTCGCGGTGCTGCTTGATGTACTTGATCAGCGGGTAGCTGAGGTCGCGGTACGGCGAGGCGAGGATGCGCAGCTTCACGTGGATGTTCTGCTTCACCCAGTCGCGCTTCAGCTGCTTCGTCTGCTCCTCGTCGATCGAGACGTGCACGGCCTCGAGGCTGTCGTGCTTCGCGGCGATCGCGTAGTCGAGGGCCTTCAGGGTCGGCTTCTGCATACGCCCGACGAGCACGATCGCGTGATCGCCCGCCGAGCCGAACGTCGTCGTCGCGTCGACCTCGATCTCGCGCTCGACGTCGCGGTAGTAGCGGTGCACGCCGAGCATCAGCAGGAACAGGATCGGCATCATCAGGAAGACCATCCACGCGCCGTGCGTGAACTTCGTGATCGTCACGACGATGAGCACGACCGCGGTGAGGGTCGCGCCGAAGGCGTTGATGCACAGCGAACGGATCATCGCCCCGCGGGTCATCGGCCGGTCGTCGTCGGCCGCCGGTCCCGGGCGGCCCCGCTTCCGATGACTCGCAGGGGGCTGGCGCAGCAGCCGGAGCCAGTGCCGCACCATGCCGGACTGGCCGAGCGTGAACGACACGAACACGCCGATGATGTACAGCTGGATCAGCAGCGTCAGGTTGGCCTGGAAGATCACCAGGATGATCGCGGCCGCCGTCGCCAGGATGATGACGCCGTTCGAGTAGATCAGCCGGTCGCCGCGGGTCGACAGCGACTTCGGCGCGTAGCCGTCGCGGGCGAGCACCGAGCCGAGCAGCGGGAAGCCGTTGAACGCAGTGTTCGCGGCCAGCAGCAGCACGAGGGCGGCGGCCGCCTGGATCACGAAGAACAGGATCGAGCCGTTGCCGAACACCGCGGCGGCGATCTGCGCGATGAGGCTCGGCTGCGGCGCGGTCGCGCACTCGTCCCAGCCGATCAGGCTGCACGGGTCCTCGGCGTAGTGCACGCCCGAGACGAGTGCGAGGGTCGTGAGGCCGACGAAGAGCACGATCGCGAGCCCGGCCATCAGCATCAGCGTCTTCTGGGCGTTGCGCACCTTCGGCCGGCGGAACGCGGGCACGCCGTTCGCGACCGCCTCGACACCGGTGAGGGCGGAGCATCCGCTCGCGAAGGAGCGCAGCAGCAGGAGGACGAAGGCCGCCTGCGCGAGCTGCTCGCCCTCGACCTGGTACGCCGCGGACTCCGCGACGGGCGGATTGCCCATCAGGATCTGCACGAGCCCCGTGCCGATGAGCAGCAGCACGCTCCCCGCGAAGAGGTAGGTCGGCACCGCGAAGGCCTTGCCGGACTCGCTCACCCCGCGGAGGTTCACCGCCGCGAGCAGCACCACGAAGAGCACCGCGAGCTCCACCCGCCACGGGTTCAGCTCGGGGAACGCGGAGATGATGTTGTCGACACCCGAGGCGACCGAGACGACGACCGTCATCACGTAGTCGACGAGCAGTGCGGAGGCCACGAGCACCCCGGCCTTCTCGCCGAGGTTCTTGTGCGCCACCTCGTAGTCGCCGCCGCCCGAGGGGTAGGCGCGGATCAGCTGCCGGTAGCTCAGCGCCACCGTCGCGAGCAGCAGCACGACCACCGCCGCGACCCAGGGCGCGAAGGCCAGGAAGGCGAGCCCGCCCGCGGTGAGCACCATGAGGAGCTCCTGCGGGGCGTACGCCACCGAGGAGAGCGCGTCGCTCGCGAACACGGGCAGCGCCACGCGCTTCGGGAGCAGCTGCCCCTCGAGTCGCTCCGTGGGCAGCGGGTCGCCGATGATCCAGTGCTTCGGCGACTTCAGTTCTGCGGGCGGTTCCTCCGCCTCATTCGTCACGGCGGACGACACTACACCCGTTGCGACGGCTGTCAAGTCGGCTTGCTACCCTGGAGGCCGATCCCGCCGGACGGCGGGCAGCCCGCCCGATTCGGGCGGGTCGAGACGCCGAGATCGGACCCAGACGTGAACCGTGCGACGCAGCTCGCGCGCGGAGCCGCCGCCGCAGCGGTGGCCCTGTTCCTCGCGGCGTTCTCGCACGGCGCCGCCGCGGGCGAGGCTCCCGGCGGCCCCGGGCTCGCACTCTCCGCGTTCGTCGCGCTCGCCGTGTCGGTCGCCCTCGTCGGGCGGCGCAGTTCGCCCCTCCGCGTGGTGCTGGCGACCGCGGCGAGCCAGCTCGTCTTCCACCTGCTCTTCTCCGTCGGCGCGGGCGCGGGCGGTGCCGGGGCGTTGCTCCGGGTCTCGGGGGACGCCCACCACCCGAGCGTGACGGTGCTGCCGGATGCCGCGACGGGGTCGGTCGGCTCAGGCGCGGACGTCGTCGGGCACGGGCACACGGACGCCGCGATGCTCCTCGGTCACGTGCTCGCCTGGCTCGCCACCGTCGCCTACCTGCTCGCCGTCGAGGCCGCCGCCTGGCGCGCCCTCCGCCGGGCCGCCCGCGCCGTGCTCGTGCGGGCGGTCGACGAGGCATCCGCGCTCGCCGCCATCCCCGTGCCCGCCGGTCCGCTCGTGCGACCGCTCGCCCGCGACCGCGCGCGCCTGCGCGGCCGCCAGCTCGTCGCCCAGCTGCGGCACCGCGGCCCGCCGCGCCATCCCGCCTTCGCCTGAACCCGGCCGCATCGCGGCCACCACTCGCGTCCGCGCGGGCCCCTGCGCCCCGGACGCACGAAGACGGGATTCCCCATGCACCGCACCACCACCATCGTTGCCACCGCCCCCACGGCCTCACCCCGCCGCCGGCTGCTCGCCCTCGGCGCCATCGCGCTCGCCGCGGGCGCCTGGCTCGGGCTCGCGAACGCCCAGTCCGCCTCGGCCCACGACGAGCTGATCGCCTCCAGCCCCGCGGCCGGTGAGGTGCTCGACGCCTCGCCCGCCGAGGTGAAGCTGACCTTCTCGGACGACATCATCCCCGTCGGCACCGCGATCGAGGTCGTCGACCACCACGGCGAGTCGATCGACTCGGGCGAGGCCGTCGTCGCCGGTCCCGACGTGACCGCGACGCTGCCGGCCGACCTCTCCGGCGAGTACCAGATCCGCTGGCGCGCCGTGTCGAGCGACGGGCATGTCATCGACGGCACGATCGACTTCGGCGTCGGCTCGGGCGCGACCGGCACCTGGACCGAGGAGGCGCCGCACGACGACGCCGCCGCGAGCGGCGACGGGCACGACGACGCGGCCGAGGTCGGGCACGACGAGGCATCCGCCGGCCCCGACGGCTGGGCGATCGCCGGCATCGCCGCCGGCATCCTGGGCGTCGCCGCCCTCGCCGCCGCGGTCGTCGTCTTCGCGCGCGCCCGCCGCCACGACCCCAAGGCCTGACCTTCACCCCCGAGTTGCCCGACTTTCATGAAAGTCGGGCAACTCGATGGGGGTCGAGCGGTCAGCGGGCGAGCAGGTACCCGGCGCCCGCCGCCGCGAAGCCGAGCACGAGCGTCACGAAGACGTTGAGGAGGGCGGCCCGCCAGCGCCCCCCGTCGAGGAGCTCGATCGTCTCGACGCTCCAGGTGCTGAAGGTCGTGAGCCCGCCGCAGAAGCCGGTCACGATGATGAGCCGCCAGTCGGCCGAGAGCGCGGCGCGCTCCGCGAGGCCGAGGGCGACGCCGGCGACCGCCGAGCCGACGACATTCACGATCAGGATGCCGCCCGGCAAGTGGCCCGGACGCACCGGGAAGCGCCGCGACAGGAGATAGCGGATGACGGCGCCGAGGCTGCCCGCGATCAGCACGGTCGCGATGACGAGGGGACTGAGGGTGGTCACAGCGTCTCCCCGGAGTCGGTGATCGTGTCCGGCATGCGGCGGCGGCCGATCCGCGAGCCGAGCCAGAGCCCGACGGCCGCGGCCGCGAGGCCGGCGAACACGGAGACCACGAGGTAGAGCGCCGCGGTGAGGTGCGCGCCCTCGCGCTCGAGCACGACGAGCGAGGCCATCACGGCCGACAGCGTCGTGAAGGAGCCGAGCACGCCCGAGCCGACGCCCGCCTTCACCCAGGCGGGCGTCGAGGGGCGGCGCCAGAGCCCGCCGGCGAGCCAGCCGAGTGCGAAGGCGCCGAGGAGATTGATGAGCAGCGTCTCGAGGGGGAACTCGTGATCGGCGTGCGGGAACGCGAGGTCGAAGACGAGGCGCAGTCCGGTGCCGAGGAGTCCGCCCACGGCGACCGCGAGGATGTTGCGCACGTGTCGAGGGTAGCGCCGCCCTGCCGGATCAGCGGTCGGCGAAGGTGCCGAGCACCTCGGCGCGCACCTCGGCGAGCCGGGCCCGCAGCAGATCGACGGTCGCGGGGGCGACCCGGCCGCGGCTCGCCTGCCGGCGCAGCTCGGTGCGCAGCTGCTGGCGGAACTCGTTCAGCACCACGTCGGCCTCGTGCACGGCGCGGTTCGAGTCGGTGTGCAGGTTCACGGTCTCGCCGCGCACGCTCGTCGCGGAGCGCTTCGCCTCGCGCGCGGCGCTCGCGAGCTCGGCGCGGAGGGAGCGCATCGCGTCGTCGACGTTCTGCCGCACGTCCTGCGCGAGCCGGCGCACCGAGTCGGTGACGTCGTTCTCGATGTCGTCGAGCTCGTGACGTCTGGCGTCGAGCTCCGCACGGCCGGCGTCGGTGATCTCGTAGATCGACTTGCGGCCGTCGCTCGTCTTGGTGACGAGCCCCTCCTCCTCGAGCTTCGCGAGGCGCGGGTAGATCGTGCCGGCGCTCGGGGAGTAGGTGCCGCCGAAGCGCTCCGACAGGGCCTGGATGAGTTCGTAGCCGTGCCGCGGCCGCTCCTCGAGGAGGGCGAGCAGGTAGAGGCGCAGGCTGCCGTGCGCGAAGACCGGCGGGGTCATCGGGATGCCTCGTCGTTCGAGGATGCCGCGGCCGAGGCATCCGTCGCCTCCGCGACCGTGCGCCGCAGCACCGAGATGTTGCCCGAGACGCTGTTGGCGCCGAGGTCGAGCCAGGTGCCGGCGAGCTCGCCGACGACGCGCTCGAAGCCCTTGCCGCGCATGCCCTTCACCGTGATGTCGTCGAGCACGAGCGTGCCGGCGACGGTGTTGATGCGGTAGCGCGCGCCGGCGCCGCCGGCGAAGCGCACCGTGAGGTCGCCCGAGACGGTGTTCGTGTCGATGCGGTCGGGGGTGCCGTGCGCGTCGATGATCATGTTGCCCGAGACGGAGTCGGCGTTGAAGCTCACGATCTCGCCGGTGGCGATGAGATCGCCCGACACGGTGTGGGCGGTGATGCGGCCGACGTGGTTGCCGACCGAGATCTCGCCGGAGACGCCGGACAGCTCGAGGTCGCCGTCGTGGTTGTCGATGACGAGCTCGCCCGAGACGGTGCTGAGTTTGGCGTCGCCGTCGAAGCCCGAGACGAGGGCGTCGCCGGAGACGACGCCGAGCTGCAGCACGACGTGGCGCGGGGCGAGGATCGAGACCTCGGCCTTGGCGTTGCCCGCCCAGCCCTTGAAGGCCTCGATGAAGTTGTCCCAGCGCAGCTGGGGGTGGTCGATCTCGAGCACGTCGCCGTCGATGGAGACGGCGAGGTCCTTGCCCGTGACGGTGGAGACCTCGACGCGGGCGCCGGGCTCGTCGTGCGCGATGACGTCGACCTTGCCGCCGATGAGGCTGACCTTGAGCTTGCGGACGAGCTCGAGGTCGATGATCCGGGATTCGCCGGGGGCGATCACCCACTTCTCGATGGACATTGCGACTCCTTGCTGGACGATGACACTGCTCGCGACGCGATATATCGCGTTTACGTACGACACGATATATCGCGTCTCGGGCTCGTGCAAGGGCTCCGGGCGAACATCCAGCCGAGCGCGCTTGACCTTGACGTAACGTCAAGTTCTACCGTGAATCTCGGAGGTTGAGACGTGGACTGGTCGATTCAAGAGATCGCGAAGCTCGCCGGGACGACGAGCCGCACCCTGCGGCACTACGACGACATCGGCCTGCTCGCGCCCACGAGGGTCGCCGGCAACGGCTACCGCCACTACGACGAGCGCGCGCTCGTGCGGCTGCAACGGATCCTGCTGCTGCGCGAGCTCGGGCTCGGTCTGCCCGCCATCGCCGAGGTGCTCGAGGGCGACGCCGACGAGGCGCGCGCCCTGCAAGCGCATCTCGGCTGGCTGCGGCAGGAGCAAGGCCGGCTGGCGCGGCAGATTGCGTCGGTCGAGAAGACGATCACGGCATTGGAAGGAGGTGAACGACTGATGGCAGACGAGATGTTCGACGGCTTCGACCACACCGTGCACCGCGCGGAGGTCGAGGAGCGCTGGGGAACCGAGGCGTACGCCGCGGGCGACCGCTGGTGGCGCGGGCTCGGCGAGGCCGGTCAGCGCGAGTGGAAGGCCCGCACGGCGGAGCTCTCCCGCGACTGGATCGCGGCGGCCGAATCCGGGCTCGCCCCGGACGGCGCCGAGGCGCAGGCGCTCGCGAAGCGTCACGTGGAGTGGCTGACGGGCGTGCCCGGCACGCCCGCGGCGGTGCCCGGCGGCGACGTCAAGGGGTACGTGCTCGGCCTCGGCGAGATGTACGTCGCCGACCCGCGCTTCGGCGCGAACTACGGCGGCCAGGCCGGCGCGGAGTTCGTCCGCGACGCGCTGCGCGCCTACGCCGAGCGCGAGCTCTGAGCCCCGCGCCAGCACCCCCCCAAATACCCGAGTTGCCCGACTTTCATGAAAGTCGGGCAACTCGTGGTTTGGGTTTGGGGCTGCGCTGCGGCCCCCGAGGTGTCCCGGCCTGGGGGCCGCAGCGGTCGATGGCGCCGCTCAGTGCGGCGCGGCGGCGGTGGGATGCGTCGGCGCACCCGCCCGCGGCGAGGCACCCGCCGGCGAGGCATCCACTGGCGAGGCGTCAGCGGGCGAGGCGTCAGCGGGCGAGGCGTCAGCGGGCGAGGCGTCAGCGGGGCGCCGCTCGCGCACGGCGAGGAGCGGCAGGGTGACCCCGCAGAGCGGGCCGATGAGGATCGCGAACGCGACGGTGCCGAAGCCGACGTCGCCGCCGAGCAGCCAGCCGATCGCGAGCACGGTCACCTCGACGATGGTGCGGCCGACCCAGATCGGCCAGCCGGTGCGCGCGTGGATGCCCGTCATCAGGCCGTCGCGTGGGCCGGGTCCGAAGCGGCTGCCGATGTAGAGGCCGCTGGCGACGGCGAGCAGCAGCAGGCCGCCCGTGAAGAGCAGGATGCGCTGCCACAGCTCCGGCGGCGTCTGGATGAGCCACAGGCCGAGCTCGATGCTCGGGCCGATCAGCAGGATGTTCAGCACGGTGCCGAGCCCCGGGCGCTGGCGCAGCGGGATCCACAGCAGCAGCACGAGCAGGCCGACGATGTTCGTGAGCCAGCCGATGCCGATGCCGGTGAGGTGGGAGAGTCCCTGCGCGAAGACCGTCCACGGGTCGACGCCGAGGGCCGCGCGGATCATCATGGCGTCGGCGATGCCGTAGAGGACGAGGCCGATGAGCAGTTGAGGGATCCGGCGGAGCATGACAGCCATCCAATTCCAGAATTGGACTGTCGACAAGAGGCCAATTCTCCTAAAGTGGATCGCATGGCGGATGCCTCGATCAGCGCACGCGCGCTCGTGACCCTGCTCGGCGACTGGCGCGACGGCGGCACCGGGCCGAGCGGTCCGGCCTACGTCGCCCTCGCCGACCGCGTGCGCCTGCTCGTGCTCGACGGCCGCGTGAGCGTCGGCACCCGGCTGCCCGCCGAGCGCGAGCTGGCCGAGCGGCTCGGCGCGAGCCGCACCACCGTCGCCGCCGCGTACCGGCGACTCCGGGAGCAGGACCTGCTGCGCAGCCTCCGCGGCTCGGGCAGCGTCACCCGGCTCCCCGGCGCGCCCGCGGTGCTGCCCGCGCCGCCCGCCGCCGAGCACCTCGACCTGTCGAAGGCCGCCCCGCCCGCCCTGCCCTGGCTCGCCGACGTCGCCCGCGAGGCCGTCGAGGAGCTGCCCACCCAGCTCGCCGGCTCCGGCTTCGACCCGGTCGGACTGCCCGAGCTGCGGCTCGCGATCGCCGAGCGCTACACCGCGCGCGGCCTCCCCACCGCACCCGAGCAGGTGATGGTGACGATCGGCGCGCAGCACGCGATCGGGCTGCTCGCCAAGGTGCTCGTCGGCCGGGGCGACCGCGCCGTCATCGAGGCCCCCACCTACCCGCACGCCTACGAGGCGCTGCGCGCGGCGGGCGCCCGGCTCGTGCCGGTGCCGGTCGCCCCGCACGACGCGGGCGGCCTCGACGTCGACGACGAGGTGGGTGCGCTCGTGCGCGCCTTCGGTCACGCCAACCCGTCGACGGCCTACCTCATGCCCGACTTCCAGAACCCCACCGGGCGCTCCCTCGACGCGGACGGCCGCGAACGGGTGCTCGACGCCGCGGCCCGGCAGGGTGCCGTGATCATCGCCGACGAGACGACCGCCGAGCTCGACCTCGACCGTGAGGCGGCGCTCCGCCCGTTCGCGGCGTACGGGCCTGCCGGCTCCGCCGTGCTCGTCGGCTCGCTCGGCAAGACGGCGTGGGGCGGCATCCGCGTCGGCTGGATCCGCGCCGAGCCCGCGCTCATCCGCCGCCTCGTCGCGATCCGGGCGCCGGGCGACCTCGGCACGCCCATCCTCGAGCAGCTCATCGCGACCCGGCTGGTGCGCGGCATGGACGAGATCCTCGAGTTCCGCCGCGCCGAGCTCCGCCGGGGCCGCGACCTGCTCGAAGCGCGGCTGGCCGAGGCGTTCCCGAGCTGGCACGTGCCGCACGTCGACGGCGGCATCGCGACGTGGATCGGCCTCGGCGCGCCGGTCAGTTCGCAGCTCGCGCTCGCCGCCCGGGCGCAGGGCCTGCTCATCGCGGCTGGCCCCCGCTTCGGCATCGACGGCGCCTTCGAGCGCTACCTACGGCTGCCGATCTGCCTGCCGCCCGAGACGATCGACGAGGCGGTGCAGGCGCTCTCCCGGGCCTGGCTGGCCCTGCCCGGCACGGCCGCGCCGGAGGCGGGCCTGCTCGCCGAGGTCGTCTAGCGGCGAGCCGGGTGCGCCGAGCGCGACCCGGGTGCGCCGAGCGCGAGCCGGGTGCGCCGAGCGCGACCCGGCCGCGCCGACCCGGTGTCGTTCACCGAGCGGACACCGGCCGGACGCGCGCGCGACACCCGGCGGGCACTCCCGGGCCATCGGGCGCCAGCACGCTGGCGCGGAACCCCCGCCCGTCGCGACCCACCGGAGTGCCCGCATGCCCGCTCGTCGTCCCCTGTCCGTCGCCGCGCTCGCCGTGGCCTGCCTGGCTGCCGCCGGGCTCGTGTCGAGCGGCGCGATCGCCGCCGCCGCCGCGGAGCCCTCGGCCCCCGGCGCCTTCGTCCGCACCGCCACGTACCCCGTCTTCCAGAACGTGCCGGCGGGCGTCGACCCGGCCGCCGCCACCGTCGCCGAGATCTCGACGATCACCGACGACGGCACCGTCGTCTACACCGACGCCCTCGGCAAGCGCATCGGCTTCCTCGACGTCAGCGACCCGGCGAACCCGGTCGGCACGGGCACCGTCGAGCTCGCCGAGCTCGGCCACGCCGACGACCAGCCGACCTCGGTCGCCGCCTACGGGGACTTCGTGCTCGTCGTCATCGACGAGACCGGCGGCGACTTCGTGAACCCGAAGGGCCGCGTCGACGTGCTCCGCGCGAGCGACCGCAGCCTGGTGCGCTCGATCGACCTCGGCGGGCAGCCGGACTCGATCGCGATCTCGAAGGACGGCGCGTACGCCGCCATCGCGATGGAGAACCAGCGCGACGAGGAGTTCAAGCCCGCCGGCGGCAAGAAGGGCGACCTGCCGCAGCTGCCCGCCGGCTTCGTGCAAGTGCTCGGCCTCGTCGACCCGGCCGACCCCGCCGCATGGACCGTCGACGCCGTGCCCTTCGTCGACGAGACGGGCGTCCCGATCCCGGTGATGGCCGCAGCCGGCCTCGACACCCCGCAGGACCCGGAGCCCGAGTACGTCACGATCAACTCGCGCAACGAGCTCGCCGTCACCCTGCAGGAGAACAACGGCATCGCGATCATCGACCTGCCGACGCTCGAGGTCACCCGCGCCTTCTCCGCGGGCTCGGTCGCCGTCAGCGGCATCGACGTCGCGAAGGACGGCCGCATCGACCTCTCGGGCTCGATCCCCGCGACGCCGCGCGAACCCGACGCCATCGCCTGGATCGGCGACGACCGCCTCGCGACCGCGAACGAGGGCGACTGGAAGGGCGGCACCCGCGGCTGGACCGTCTTCGACGCCGCCGACGGCGCCGTGATCTGGGACGCCGGCAACAGCTTCGCGAACCTCGCCGTCCAGCACGGCCTGCACAACGAGGACCGCGCGGCGAAGAAGGGCGCGGAGCCCGAGGGCATCTCGGTCGCCGAGTTCGACGGCGTGCCCTACGCCTTCGTCGCGAGCGAGCGCTCGAACTTCGTCGCCGTGTACGACGTCAGCGACCCGGCATCCCCCGCCTTCCGGCAGCTGCTGTTCTCGACCAACGGGCCCGAGGGCATCCTGCCGGTGCCCGAACGCGACCTCCTCGTCGTCTCGAGCGAGACCGACGCCGCCGCGGTCGGCGTGCGCGCCTCGGTGAACCTCTACGCCTTCGGCGATGCGGCCGCCCACGCGCTCGCCGGCGCCGCCGCGCAGCCCAGCATCGTCTCGGACGTCGTCGGCGGCGCGCCGATCGGCTGGTCGGCGCTCGGCGCCCTCGCCGGCCACCCGACGGATGCCTCCCGCGTGTACGCCGCGAGCGACTCGGTGCTCTCGCCGGCGACGGTGTTCACCGTGGACGTCGCGCAGACCCCCGCCCGGATCACGGGCTCGCTCGCGATCACCGAGGGCGGCACGCCCGCCGCGCTCGATGTCGAGGGCCTGGCCGTCGCCGAGGACGGCGGCTTCTGGCTCGCCGTCGAGGGCGCGACGGGCGCGGGCAACGTGCTGAAGCGCACGGATGCCTCGGGCGCCGTCGTGGACAGCTTCCCGCTGCCCGCCGAGATCGCGGCGCACGTCGGCAAGTGGGGCTTCGAGGGCGTCACGACGACCGGCGCCGGTGCGGACCTCCGCGTCTGGGCGGTGCTGCAGCGGCCGCTGTGGACCGACCCGGCGAACCCCGCGGCGGGCGCCGTCGAGAGCGACGACGTGGCGCGCATCGGCCGGCTCGACCCGGCGACCGGCGAGTGGAGCTGGTTCGGCTACCGGCTCGAGCACACCGCGGTCGCGGGCGACTGGCTCGGCCTCTCCGAGATCACCGCGATCGACGACGACACCTTCGCGATCATCGAGCGCGACAAGCTGAACGGCCCGGCCGCGCAGGTCAAGCGGATCACCCGGGTGGACGTCCCGGCGGATGCCCCGGGCCTCTCCGGTCTCGCCGGCGAGCTGCCGATCCTCGAGAAGTCCACGGCGGTCGACGTGCTGCCGGCGCTGCGCGCCACGGGCGGGTGGACGCAGGAGAAGCTCGAGGGCTTCGCGAAGGCCGCCGACGGCGCGCTCTACGCGGTGACCGACAACGACGGGCTGAAGGATGCCACGGGCGAGACGGTGTTCCTGCACCTCGGGCAGGCCGACGAGGTCTTCCCGGGTGACGAGGAGCCGCAGCCGGGCGAGGCGAGCCTCGTGCTCGGCGCCGCGAAGGTCGCCGCGGGCGGCACCGTGAGCGTCACGGGCGCCGGCTTCGTGCCCGGCGACACCGTGCGCTTCGAGCTGCGCAGCACGCCGGTCGCGCTCGGCTCGGCGGAGGCCGACGAGGCGGGGGCGCTCAGCTTCACGGCGAAGATCCCGGCGACGACCGCGCCCGGCGCGCACCACCTCGTCGCGATCGCGGCGGACGGCAGCGAGGTCGCGGCCGAGCTGACGGTGACGGCGGCGCCGGGCGGCACCGACGGGGGAACCGGCGGTGGATCGACCGGCGGTGCCGACGGCTCGGGCGATGGCTCGCTCGCGCACACGGGCTTCGACGGCGGCTGGCTCGCCGGCGCCGCGCTGCTCGTGCTCCTCGGCGGCGGGGCCGCCCTCCTCGCCGCGCGTCGCCGCCGCCAGGCCTGAGCGCGGCACTTCTCTCCCGAGTTGCCCGACTTTCATGAAAGTCGGGCAACTCGGGAGGTGAGCCCCGCCGCCCGACGTTCATGAACGTCGGGCAACTCGGTGGGGTGCTGCAGGCAGGGGAGAGCGGGGCGGCAACGGGGGGATGTCACCGCCCCACCCTGGCCGGACGGATCCGGCCGCCCGGTCGACCGTGTCGGCGACCGGGAGTTCAGGGGTTTCGGGGCCCGGGCCGGAGCCCGGGCCCCAGTGATTCAGTTGCGGGCGATGCGTCGCCGTCCGACGAGCAGCAGGCCGAGTGCGAGCAGCGCGAGCGCGGCCCACAGGATCGAGCCGTCGACGCCGGTGCTGGCCAGCCCGGTCGTGCCCTCGGCGGCGACCATCGTCGCGCCCCCGCCGCTGCCGTTCGTGCCGGCCGGCGTCGACGGGCTGCTCGGCGTGGTCGGCGTCGTGGGATCGGTCGGGTCGGTCGGGTCGGTCGGGTCGGTGGGATCAGTCGGGTCGGTCGGGTCGGTCGGGTCCGTCGGGTCGGTCGGGTCGGTCGGGTCCGTGGGATCCGTCGGGTCGACGATCGTCGACGGCCCGTCCGTCTCGCTGTCGCCGATCACCGAGATGGCGTTGCCGCCGACCGTGATCGGCAGCGAGAGGCCGGGCACGAGCTGCGTGCCGCCGAGCAGGCCGCCGAGGCCGCTGGTCTCGGCCCCGCTGCCGGAGCCGGAGCCCGTGCCGCTGGACACCTCGGTCGAGGCATCCGTCGACGTGCTGTCGCCGACGGCCGAGATGGCGTTGCCGCCGACCGTGACCGGGACGCCGAGCGAGGGCAGCAGCTGCGTGCCGCCCAGGATGCCGTCGTCGCCGCTGGTCTCCGCCCCGCTGCCGGAGCCGCTGCCCGTGCCGCCGGTCACCTCGGTGGAGGCATCCGTCGACTCGCTGTCGCCGACGACGCTGATCGCGTTGCCGCCGACCGTGACCGGCACGCCCGCCCCGCCGAGCACCTGGGTGCCGCCGAGGATCGAGTCGTCGCCGGAGGTCGAGCCGCCTGCGGCCGGTGCGCTGCCCGCGCCCTCCGCGACCGTCGTGCCTGCCCCCTCCGACGAGCTGTCGCCGAGCACCGAGATCGCGTTGCCGCCGACCGTGACCGGCACGGCGACGTCGACGAGGCCCTGCGTGCCGCCGAGGATGCCGTCGCTGCCGCTGGTCTCGGCCGGAGCGCTGCCCGCGTCCGCCGGGGCCTCGGCAGCCGGGGCGACCTCGGTCGTCGGCTCGCTCGTGCTGCTGTCGCCGAGCACGCTGATCGCGTTCCCGCCGACGGTGATCGGCACGTTCACGTCGACGAGCGCCTGCGTGCCCGATCCGACCCCGTCGTCGCCGGAGGTGGTGGCCTCCTCGGCGGGGGCGGCCGGGGCGGCGGGCGCCGTCTCCGTGCTCGCGTCGCTGGAGCTCGAGTCGCCGAGCACGCTGACGGCGTTGCCGCCGAGCGTGATCGGGAGATCGACCGAGATGCCGGCCTGGGAGCCGGACAGGATGCCGTCGTCGCCGCTGGTGTCCGCAGCGTGCGCGACGCCGGCGCCGAGGAGCGTGAGCCCCCCGGTGACGAGGGTCGCATAGAGCGCCCTCACGGCGAGCCGCTTGAGATTCATGATCAGTTCTCCTGACTGTGTGGGAATCGACGCCCCGGCGCATGCCGGAGCGGAGTGACCGTGTGTCCGCAGGCGCGCGCGAGCGCGTCGACGGACGGCGGTTCCCGTCAGTCAGGGGTGGTGTCGGTCTCGAACACGGGCGACGAGGGCAGCTCGTCGTTCACCGTGCTGAGCGCCAGGGAGGCGGTCGCCTCGTGGCCGACGGCGGCGAAGGCCGCGTCGGAGCTGGTGGATGCCCCGGCCGAACCGGAGCCAGCGGCGGACCCGCCCGCCGCGCCGCCGAGGGCGGACGAGAACGGGGCGCCGGCGAACGGTGCGCCGGGCCCGTTCGGGGCGTTCGGCGGCGAGGCGTCGTGCGGCGCGCGCAATTGGGCGCCGAGTGCTTCATCGCTCGTCAGCGGGTCGAGCGTGCCGGCCCGGACGGGCGGGCCCGAGCTGCTGGCCGCGAGCACCGGCGCCGCGGTCGGCGCCTGGCCGCCGGGCGCAGGCGGGGTCGTGATCGTGCCCGGGTCTCCGGGGCCGCCGGGCTCGCCAGGTCCGCCGGGGGTTCCGGGCAGCACGGGCACGTTCGGCAGCTGCGGCAGCACGCCGCCGTCGGGCAGCGGCCCGAGCGTGCCGACGACGCCGCCGAGGGTGTCGTCGACGGTGCCGACGACCGGGTTCAGGATGCCGCCGACGGGGGCCGATCCGAGCAGGCCGCCGACGACGGGGAGCGTGCCGACGAGGTGGTCCACCGCGTCCGCGACGGGCGCCACGACGCCGCCGACCGTGCCGCCGTTCGCGATTCCGGAGACGGCTCCGCCGACCGTGCCGACGGTGCCGGTGACCGTGTCGTCGACGGTGTCGACGACCCCGTTGGCGGTCTCGGTGACGGTGTCGACGACGGCCGGGACCTCCTCGACGACCTCGGCGACGGGCGCCGGAGCGACCTCGACAGCGGGTTCGAGCACCTGGTTCACGGGCGTCGTGACGGTGTCGACGACGTCGTCGAGGGTGTCGCCGACCGCGCCGGTGACCCCGCCCACGGTGCCGAGCACCGAGCCGACGGCGCCGAGCAGGCCGGAGCCGCTCGAGCTCGACGAGCCGCCGTCCGGGGGCGCTGCGCCCTCCTCCGCGGAGGCGCTGGAGGCCCCGGTGAAGAGCGAGATCGCGAGCCAGGCGGCCGAGACGGCCGCGCCCGCGAGGGCGATTCGGAGGGCAGGACGCTGCAACGGCGTTCGCCGTGCAACGATCAGACCGGTCATTCCGATCACCCCCCGGTCTTGCCGAAGATACGCCTTGAGGATGTCTCAGGCAACCCCTGCGCGCTCGGCATTCAGCGAACCGTGACCTTTCCGATCGAATCTGACTGCGAGAATCGTGCCCATGCACCTGCTCGCGAAGCTCAGCATGCGCAACCGTGCGCTCATCGCCCTCGTCACGATCGTCGTGGCGATCTTCGGCGCCCTCTCGCTCACGAGCCTCAAGCAGGAGCTCGCGCCCTCCATCGCGTTCCCGCAGCTCTCGATCGTGACTAACTACCCCGGCGCCTCGCCCGACGTCGTCGACGCCGACGTGTCCACGCCGATCGAGACCGCCATCCAGGGCATCACCGGGCTCGAGTCGACCTCGACGACGAGCTCGACCGGCCTCTCTCGGGTGACCGCGAGCTTCACCTACGGCACCGACCTCGCCTTCGCCGAGCAGAAGCTGCTCTCCGCGGTGAACCGCATCCAGCAATCGCTGCCCGACGACGTCGACCCGCAGGTCGTCGCCCTCTCGCTCGACGACTTCCCCGTCGTGCAGCTCGCCGTCACCGGCGTCGACGACACGGCCGCCCTCTCCGACGAGATCAGCCGCACCACCCTCGGCGAGATCACCGACGTCGACGGCGTGCGCGACGCGACCCTCGTCGGCGACGTCGGCCAGCGGGTGAACATCACCCCGGACCCCGCCGCCCTCGCCGCGCGCGGCCTCACCGTGCAGGCCATCCGCGACGCCCTCTCGCAGAACGGCGTGCTCGTGCCCGCCGGCACGATCACCGAGGACGACCGCACCTTCGCCGTGCAGTCGGGCACCCGGCTCGGCAGCGTCGACGACGTCGCCGCCCTGCCGCTCGTCGGTCAGCCCGGCACGACCCCGCCGACCATCGGCGACGTCGCCACCGTCGCCCTCGGCGAGAACCCCGTGACGAGCATCTCCCGGGTGAACGGCGAGCCGGCCCTCACGATCTCCGTCACGAAGCTGCCCGCGGCGAACACCGTCGAGGTGTCGAACGCCGTCAAGGCGCTGCTGCCCGATCTCGAGTCCTCGCTCGACACGACGAACCCCGGCGCGACGTTCACCGTCGTCTTCGACCAGGCGCCGTACATCGAGCAGTCCATCGAGTCGCTCGCGACCGAGGGCCTGCTGGGCCTCGCATTCGCCGTCATCGTGATCCTCGTCTTCCTGCTCTCGGTGCGGGCGACGCTCGTCACCGCGATCTCCATCCCGACCTCGGTGCTGATCACCTTCATCGGCCTGCAGGCCGCCGACTACACGCTGAACATCCTGACGCTCGGCGCGCTCACCATCGCGATCGGCCGCGTCGTCGACGACTCCATCGTCGTCATCGAGAACATCAAGCGGCACCTCGTCGCCGGCGTCGACAAGGCCGCCACGATCGTGCGCGCCGTGCGCGAGGTCGCCGGCGCGATCACCGCCTCGACGATCACGACGGTCGCGGTGTTCCTGCCGATGGCGCTCGTCGAGGGCGTCACGGGCGAGCTGTTCCGGCCGTTCTCGCTCACCGTGACGATCGCGCTGCTCGCCTCGCTGCTCGTGGCGCTCACCATCGTGCCGGTGCTCGCGTACTGGTTCCTGAAGCCCGCGAAGGTGCACAAGCACGACGGCTCGGATGCCTCGGCCGCGGCATTCATCGACGAGGCATCCGCGACCGGCGGCGCAGCGGGCGCCGACGAGCTGGAGCACCCCTCGCGGCTGCAGCGCGGCTACCTGCCGATCATCCACTGGACGCTGAAGCACGGCGTCACGACCATCCTGCTCGCCGTGCTCGTGCTCGGCGGCACGATCGCGCTGACGCCGCTGATGAAGACGAACTTCCTCGGCTCCTCGGGGCAGAACACCTTCCAGGTCACGCAGGAGCTCCCGGTCGGCACGAGCCTCGACGCGCTCGACGCTGCCTCGAAGCCCGTCGAGCAGGCGCTGCTCGACACCGACGGCGTCGACACCGTGCAGACCTCGATCGGTTCCGGCGGGCGCGGCCTCTCGGCCCTGCTCGGCGGCGGCGCCGCGACCGTCACCTACTCGGTGACGACCGACGAGTCCGCCGACCAGGACGCGCTGCAGGCCACCGTGCGCGACGAGCTCGACGGGCTGCAGGACGTCGGCGAGGTCACCCTCTCCGCGGCGAGCGGCTTCGGCGCCTCGAACGACATCGAGGTCGACATCACCGCTTCGAACGCGGAGGACCTGCGCACCGCGACGGACGCCGTCGTCACGGAGCTCGACGGCATCGACTCCCTCGCCCAGGTCACCTCGAACCTCTCCGAGGGGCGGCCCTACATCGCCGTCGAGGTGAACCGCTCGGCGGCCGCCGAGGCGGGCTACTCGGAGGTCGCCCTCGGCGGATTCGTCTCGGCGGCGATGCAGCCGCAGAGCGCGGGCTCCATCGTGATCGACGAGAAGACGCTCACGATCTACCTGGACTCGGAGGAACCGCCGACCACGATCGCCGCGCTCCAGGCGCTGCAGGTGCCGACCGCGGCCGGCCCGGTGCGCCTCGACTCGCTCGCGACCGTCGCGCAGGTCGACGGCCCGGCCACCGTCACGACGGTGCAGGGGCTGCGCAGCGCGACCGTCTCGGCGACGCCGTCGGGCGACGACCTCGGCACCGCGAGCGCCGCGGTCTCGCAGGCGCTCGCCGACGTCGAGCTGCCCGACGGCACCGCGGCGTCGGTCGGCGGGGTCACCGCGGATCAGACCGAGTCGTTCTCGCAGCTCGGGCTCGCGCTGCTCGCGGCGATCCTGATCGTGTACGTCGTGATGGTCGCGACGTTCCGCTCGCTCCTGCAGCCGCTGCTGCTGCTCGTCTCGGTGCCGTTCGCGGCGACGGGGGCGATCGTGCTGCAGATCCTGAGCGGCATCCCGCTCGGCGTCGCCTCGCTCGTCGGCGTGCTCATGCTCGTCGGCATCGTCGTGACGAACGCGATCGTGCTCGTCGACCTCGTCAACCAGTACCGCGACCGGGGGATGCGTGTGCGCGAGGCCCTGCTGCACGGCGCATCGAGGCGACTGCGGCCGATCCTCATGACCGCGCTGGCGACGATCTTCGCGCTGCTGCCGATGGCGCTCGGCATCACCGGGCACTCGGGCTTCATCTCGCAGCCGCTCGCGATCGTCGTGATCGGCGGTCTGATCTCCTCGACGGCACTGACCCTCGTCGTGCTGCCCGTGCTCTACGACCTCGTCGAGGGCGGCCGGGAGCGACGGCGGGCCAAGCGCGCGGCTCGTGCCGACGACGGGGCGGATGCCTCGGGCGGAAGCGCTGCGGCGGGTGCGCCGGAGGCGTCGGGTGCGCCGGAGGCGTCCACGCTCTAGGGTAGGGGGTATGGGTATCCGGCGGGCGCTTCTCGCGCTGCTCGCCGTGCCCGCCATCCTGCTCGGACTGCTCGGCATGCACGCCCTCGGCGGCGCGGGCGGGCACGACGGCGGGCACACGATGCCCGTCGCGCAGGCCGCCGAGGTCGCCGGCGCGGAGCGCTCCGGTGCGCCATCCGGGCCGGTCGGCGTCGAGGCATCCGCGCACGCCGCGAGCGGAGCGCACGCGGCGAGCGAAGTCGCCACCGCCGATGCCGGCGACGGCGGGGTCGCCGCCCTCATCTGCATCCTCGCCCTGCTCGCCGTGCTGCTGCTCGGCGCGGCCGCCGCGCCGCTGCGTCTGCCCGGTGCGATGCGGCTCGTCGCCGTCGCCCGTCGGCTCGCGAGCGAGGGCCGCCGTCCGGCGCCCTCGCTGCTGCAGCTCTCCATCAGCCGGACGTGATCCGCGCCCGCGTCGCCCTGCGCGACGCCAGCGCCACGCGCGCCGTCGACCGGCGGCGCGCCGATCACGAACGGAAGAGCACACCATGAAGATTCAGCTGACCCCCCGCACCGCCGCGCGCCTCGCGACGGTCGCCGCGGCATCCGCCGGCCTCCTCGTCCTCAGCGGCTGCGCCGCCACCGGCGGCGGGATGGACGGGATGGACCACTCCGGCACCGGTGCCGACCCCGGCCAGTCGGCGGGCGAGCTCGCCGCGGCGAACGAGGCCGACGTCGCGTTCACGGCGGGCATGATCATGCACCACCAGCAGGCCATCGAGATGTCCGAGCTCGTACTCGCGAAGGAGGGACTCGACCCCGAGGTCGCGGCGCTCGCCGAACGGATCAAGGCCGCCCAGCAGCCCGAGATCGACCGCATGGAGGGGTGGCTCGAGGACTGGGGGCAGTCCGGCGGCGGCATGGCCGGGATGGACCACAGCACGATGATGTCGGCCGAGGACCTCGCCGCGCTCGAGGCGGCGAGCGGGGCCGAGGCCGGGCCGCTGTTCCTCGAGCAGATGATCGTGCACCACGAGGGCGCCGTCGCGATGGCCGAGGACGTGCTCGCCGAGGGCGAGAACGCCGACGTGCTGGAGCTCGCCGAGGCGGTCGTCGCCGACCAGACCGCCGAGATCGCCGAGATGCGCGAGCTGCTGGGGCAGTAGCGGGCCGGCCGCCGGGCCCGCCGGCCGCCGGGCCCGCGCTCGCTCGCGTCTGCGCCACTTCCGCCGCGTTGCGCCAGTACGGATGGCGCAACGCGGCCGAAGTGGCGCGCCCGGTGCCCGGCCGGCCCGGCTTCGGGCTGCCAGGCGGATGCCCCGGACCGCCCCGACCCCGAGTTCACGCAGTGTTCACCGCGGCGACGCCGGATGCCCGGTTCGGGGGACACCGCGCTCCCTATCGTCGGAGCATGGTCATCAGCGCACCGTCGGGCCGCCGGTCCCCCGTCTCGCTCCGCGTGCGGACCGAGCTGCGCACGCGAATCGAGCGCGGGGTGTGGTCGGCCGGGATGGCCCTGCCGAGCGAAGCCGCCCTCTGCCGGGAGTTCGGCACCTCGCGGGGACCGGTGCGCCGGGCGCTCGCGGCACTGCGCGCGGAGGGCTTCATCGTCGGCGGCCGCGGCAAGCCGCCCGTCGTGGGCAAGGTCGTCCCGGCGCAGTCGCTCGCGACCTTCCGCTCCTTCACCGACTGGGCGCGGGCCGAGGGCAAGACCCCGGGCACCAGGACGCTGTCGCTCGAACGCCGCCACGCGGCATCCGCGGTCGCCGGCCTGCTCGAGCTCGACGAGGGCGCGCTCGTCGTCGAGCTGATCCGCGTGCGGCTGCTCGACGAGGTGCCGATCATGATCGAGCGCGCGAGCTTCGTGCCGGACGTCGGACGCACGCTCTTCGGCCTCGATCTCGACCACGCCTCGGTCTCGGACGAGCTCGCGCGGCACGGCTTCGGCCTCGTGCAGGCGCGGCACACGATCGACGCCGTCGCCGCGAACCCGCTCGACGGGGAGGCGCTCGGCATCCCGTCCGGTGCGGCGCTGCTGCGCGAGCGCCGGCTCTCCCGCGACGCGCACGGCCGGGCCGTCGAGTACGCCGAGGCGCGCTATCGTTCGGAGTTCGCGACGTTCCGGATCGACAACGCCGCCGCCGGGTTCACCGGCGGCGAGGCGGGCACCACCGCCGCGAGCCCGATCGAGGTGCGCTCGCTCGACTGAGCCGGCCCGCGCCCGCCCTGCCCCCGCCCCCGGCCCCGCGCCCGCCCCCGCCCCGTGCCCCGCAAGACGGCAGCATTTGCGGGTGCGCGGGCGCGAACACCCGCAAAAAGTGCCGTCTTGCGGCGTCGCGGCGTCGCGGCGGCGGGGCGGCGGGGCGGCGGGGCGGGCGCGGAGGGCGGATGCCGCGTGCGACGCGTCAGCCGCGCAGTGTCGCGACCGGCGCCACGCCGTAGGCCTCGCGGTAGGCGCGCGCGAAGCGGGCACCGTTGCCGAAGCCCCAGCGACGCGCGATGCCGCGCACGGTGGCGCCCGCGGTGGGGTCGGCCTCGCGGAGTTCCTCGTGCGCCCGCGCGAGCCGCACCCGGCGGAGGTACTCGCTCGGTGTCGTGTCGAGGTGCCGCCGGAACGCGGCCTGCAGCCCGCGGCTCGTCAGCCGCGCCGCCGCCGCGAGGTCGTCGACGGAGATCGCTTCGGCGGCGTGCGACTCCGCGTACTCGACGGCGCGGCGCACCGCGGCGGGCAGGGCGCCGTCGGCGTACCCCGCGTCGCCGAGGATCTCGATCGGGAACGCCGCGAAGGCCGCGACGAGCAGTGAGCGCACCGCCTGGCCCCGGATCAGATCGTTCGACGCGAGCTCGTCGTCGGCGAGCACCTCGCGCAGCACGTGCTCGTGCAGCGCCGCCCAGTACCGCTCGAGCTTCGCGGTGCGAGCGCCGACGCCACCGAAGCGCAGCGTGGCCGACTCGGCGCCGACGAGGCCCGCGGCGACCCGCTGGGCCTCGCTGCGGGAGAGCGAGACCAGATCGATCTTGAGATCGTGGATGTCGGCCTGCACCGAGCCCGGATGGAAGAGCATCACCGCGCTGCGACTGCCCGCCTTGCCGTCGGTGCGGTAGACGTACCCGCCGCCGCTGCGACGCCCGATCATGAAGGCGTCGTCGAGGCGGGTGGACGCGCGTTCGAGGCGGGTGCCGATGTGCAGCCGGATGAAGCTCGCCGAGGCGTCGCTCAGCACCGTCTGCTCGTACGCGAAGCGGTGGTCGGGGTCACGGCCGAGCCTCGTCGTCGGCCAGATCTGCTGCATCTCGCGCTCGGCCCGGTCGACGTCGGTCGCGTGCGAGGCGAAGCGCTCCAACGGCATTCGACCTCCCTGGCGCCAGTGTAGGCGGCACCGCCGACATGCGAGCCGAGCGGCGCCCGCACGGGGGACCGGTCGGCGCCCGTCGGCCGGCTCGCACGCGGGCCGGCCGACCGGCATCCGGGTTCAGCGTCGCTCGAGCACCGCCTTCGCCGAAGCCTCGGGCCGCAGGTCGAGCCGCCGCAGCAGCTGCGCGTTGAGCGCCACGATCACCGTCGACAGGCTCATCAGGATCGCGCCGATCGACATCGGCAGCACGAAGCCGATCGGGGCGAGCACCCCCGCCGCGAGCGGCACCGAGATGAGGTTGTAGCCGGCCGCCCACCAGAGGTTCTGCGACATCTTGCGGTAGCTCGCCCGTGACAGCTCGATCACGGACAGCACCGAGCGCGGGTCGCTCGAGGCGAGTACCACGCCCGCGGAGGCGATCGCGACATCCGTGCCCGCTCCGATCGCGATGCCGACGTCCGCCTGAGCGAGCGCGGGCGCGTCGTTCACGCCGTCGCCGACCATCGCGACGCTGAGCCGCTCGCGCTGGAGCTCCTGCACCTTCGCCGCCTTGTCCTCGGGGCGCACGCCCGCGAACACCCGGTCGATGCCGAGCTCGCCGGCGACACGGCGCGCGACGGGCTCCGCGTCGCCCGTGATCATCACGACCTGGATGTCGAGCGCGTGCAGCGCGTCGACCGCCTCGCGGGACTCCGGGCGGATCTCGTCGTCCAGCGCGAGCGCCCCCGCGACCGCGCCGTCGACGAGCACGTGCAGCACGGTCGAGCCGCCGTCGGCCCACGGGGCGGAGGCCGGCAGCGCCGCAACGCCCTCGCGCTCGAGCAGCCCGGGACCGCCGACCTGCACGACGCGACCGCCGACGACGGCGCGCACGCCGATCGCGGCCGAGGCCTCGAACTCGCTCGTCGCGCTGCGGCGCAGGCCGCGGCGCTCGGCATCCGCGACGATGGCCTTCGCGAGCGGGTGCTCCGAGTCGGACTCGGCGGATGCCGCGAGCGCGAGCACCTCGTCGAGCTCATGGCCCGGGGCCGCCGCGGCATCCGTCACGGCGGGCTCGCCCTTCGTGAGGGTGCCGGTCTTGTCGAAGAGCACGGCGCCGACGGTGCGCATCGTCTCGAGCGCGAGCCGGTCGGTGATGAGCACGCCGCCCTTCGCCGCGCGTTCGGTCGCGATCTGCACGACGAGCGGGATGGCGAGACCGAGCGCGTGCGGGCAGGCGATCACGAGCACGGTGATCGTGCGGACGACGGCGTCGTCCGGGTCGCCGAGCAGGGTCCAGGCGATGGCGGTCAGCACGGCCGCGCCGAGTGCGAACCAGAACAGCCAGCCGGCCGCGCGGTCGGCGAGCCGCTGGGCGTGCGAGCTCGAGGCCTGCGCCTGGGCGACGAGCCGTTGGATGCCGGCGAGCGCCGTGTCGTCGCCGACCGCGCCGACACGCACGCGGATCGCCGTGTCCGTCGCGACGGTGCCCGCGACGACGTGATCGCCGGGCCCGCGGCGCACGGGGCGCGACTCGCCCGTGATCATGGACTCGTCGACGTCGGCCGTGCCGTCGACGACCTCGCCGTCGGCCGGCACCCGGCCGCCCGGGCGCACGATGACGACGTCGCCGAGGGCGAGCTCGGCGGGCGTGACCGTCTCGACCGTCTGCCCGTCGGGGCCGTCGACCACGCGCTCGGCCTCGTCGGGCAGCAGCGCCGCGAGCGCGTCGAGCGCGCTGGAGGCCTGGGCGATCGACTTCATCTCGATCCAGTGGCCGAGCAGCATGATGACGATCAGCAGCGCGAGCTCCCACCAGAAGTCGAGGTGGTGGCTGACGAGGCCGAAGCTCGCGGCGAGGCTCGCGAAGTACGCGACCGTGATCGCGAGGCCGATGAGCAGCATCATGCCGGGCTTGCGGGACTTCAGCTCCGACCAGGCGCCGGTGAGGAAGGGCTTGCCGCCCCAGAAGTACATGACGGTGCCGAGGATGGGCGAGATCCACGGCACGACGCCCGAGTCGGGGAGGGGGTAGCCGATGAGGCCGGCGAACATCGGGCTGAGGGCGACGGTCGGCACGGCGATGACGAGCATGATCCAGAACAGTCGGCGGAACTGGCCGACGTGGTCGCCGTGCCCGCCGTGGCCGCCCATGTCGTGGCCGGCGTGCGCGTCGTGGCCGGCGTGCATGTCGTGGCCGGCGTGCATGTCGTGGCCGGCGTGCGCGTCGTGGCCGGCGTGCATCGCGTGGGGATCGTGGTCGGATGCCTGGTGCTCGGTGTGCGGGTCGTGCTGGCTCGCGTTCATCGTGCCCTCCTGTGTCCTCTCGCCAGATTAATACCCCTCTGGGGTATCTGCAAGGGAAACCGCCCCGCTGACGAGGCTATTCCCGGGCCTGGTTCCCTGGGCCTGTCGAAGGGAACCCCACCGGGCGCTTCGACGGGCTCAGCGAACCACCTGGTTCCCTGAGCTCGTCGAAGGGATGCTGAAATGGCGGAATGCAGATCCTGATCCTCGGCGGCACCCAGTGGCTCGGCCGCGAACTCGCCCGCGAGGCCGTCCGCCGCGGCCACCGCGTCACGTGCCTCGCCCGCGGTGCGGGCGGCGAGGTCGCGGACGGCGCCCGGCTCGTCGTCGCCGACCGCTCGCGGCCCGACGCCTACGACGCCGTCGCGGACCGGCGCTGGGATGCCGTCATCGACGTCACCCGCCAGCCCGGCTTCGCCAGGCGGGCCGCCACGGCGCTCGCCGGGGTGGCCGATCGCGCCGTCGCCATCTCGTCCGGCAACGTCTACGCGCACCACGACGAGCCCGGCGCCGACGAGTCGGCCGAGCTGCTGCCGCCGCTCGAGTCCGACGAGTCCGATCCCGAGAGCTACGGCGAGGCGAAGTCCGCGATCGAGCACGCCTACCGCGAGGCGTTCGGCGACCGCGCCCTCATCGTGCGGCCGGGGCTCATCGGTGGTCCGGGCGACGAGTCGGGTCGGAGCGGCTACTGGGTCGCCCGTGCGGCCCGCGACGACGCGCCGATGCTCGTACCGGCCATCCGCGACGCCGCCGCGCAGCTCGTCGACGTGCGCGACCTGGTCGCCTGGACGCTCGACGCGATCGAGCGCGGCCTCGGCGGTGCGTTCAACCTCGTCGGCGACCGTTCGACCTTCGGCGCGGTGCTCGACGCTGCTGTGGCGGTCGGCGGGTTCGCGGGCGAGCAGCTCGCGGCCGATCCCGACTGGCTCGCCGAGCAGGGGGTCGCCGAGTGGTCGGGCGAGGCATCCCTGCCCCTCTGGATCGCCGAGCCGGGCTGGCACGCCTTCCAGGATCGCTCGAACGAGGCGGCCAAGCGCGAGGGATTCCTGCCGCGCCCGATCGAGCAGACCCTCGCCGACGTGCTGGCGTGGGAGCGTGAGCAGGGGCTCGACCGCGAGCGGCGCGCCGGGCTCACGGCCAAGCGCGAGCGGGAGCTCGTGGCGCTGCTCCGCGCCGCCCGCCGCTAGACCCGCCCTCCCGCGATCCCGCCCTTCTCGGCCTGCCCCGCTCTTCTCGCCCCACCTTTCACGAGGGGGTCGAATTCCGACATCTCTCGCGTCCTGGAACGACGCGGATGTCGCAATTCGACCCCCTCGGTGAGGGCAGGACGTTCAGGAGCGGGGGTGGGCGCCGGTGGCCGGCCCGGACACGATCGCGAGCCGAACCGCGATGACCGCGACCGCCGCCCAGCAGAGCGCCGCGACGACGGCGGCGGCGAAGGCGAGGCCGCTCCACTCCCGCACGCCGAGCGCCGCCTCGACGGCGAGCACGCCCGCGAGCAGGGCGGCGACGACGGCGACTGGGCGCGCGCCCCGTCCGCCCCGAGCGGCGCGGGCGACGAGCAGCACGGCGAGCACCATCGCGAGCACCCGCACCCACACCACGACCGTCGAGCGCGCCGAGGCGGCGCCGTAGCCGAGCGCGGCGACGAGTCCCGGCAGCTCCGAGAGCGTGAGCACCGCCGCGGCGCCGACGGCGAGCACGAGGGCGACGCGGCGGATGCCGAGCTCCGCCGCGCTCGACACGGCCCGCGCGCCGACGAGCGCGAGTCCAGCGGCGGTGGCGGCGATCGCGAGCGCGAGCAGCGCGCCCACGTCGGCGACCGTGCCGCCGGGCCCGCCGCCGAGGCCGAGTCGGGCCACCGTCGCCGCGGCGAGCAGCAGGAAGTGCACGGCCGCCACACCCCCGGCGACCCCGATCAGCGTGCGGCCGCGCACCGCGACCGCCCCGATCACGAGCAGCACGGTGCCGAGCGCCATCGCACCGACGGCGCCGAGCTGGGCCGGGCCGATCCCCGACAGCAGGGCGAGCTGCGCCTGCCGGCCGAGCGGGATGACGGCGACCGCGAACGCGGCGAGCACGACCGCGAGGGCGCCGAGTGCCGGGGTGGATGCCGCGGGAGAACCGGGGCGGCGCTCGGGCTCGGGCATGCGAGCCACGATACGCGAGCACGCGGCATCTGTCCGGGATCGCAGACGACGAGGCATCCGCGCCCGCTGCGCGCGCGAGCCCGACCGCCTAGCGTGGGCGCATGGCGCTCTCGCACGATCCGCTCTGGCCGCGCGCCGGAGCCTGGCCCGCCCCCGATGTCCTCGCAGCGGGGGAGCGCGCGGCGCTCGCCGTGCTCGGCGTGCCCGCGTGGCGCACCTCGCTCTCGCCGACCGGGGCGCACGCGACCCCGTCCGCCGTGCGCGAGGCGCTGCAGCGCTACAGCGCCGCCCTCGTGCCCGACCGGCGCGGGAGCGGCCGCGAGCTCGACCTCGCCGAGTCCGCACCGGTCGCGGTGGTCGACGCGGGCGACGTCGAGGAGCCGGACGGCCCGGAGGGCGAGGCGCGCACCCGCGCCGAGGTCGCGCGGCTCCGCGAGCTGGCCGAGGTCGTGCTCGCGATCGGCGGCGACAACTCCGTGACGGTCGCCACCGCCCTCGGCGCCTGGGGCGACGGGCTCGACCGCGCCGGACTCGTCACCCTCGACGCCCACTACGATCTGCGCGACGGCGTCTCGAACGGCTCGCCGGTGCGGCGGCTCGTGGAGGCCGGGCTCGACCCGGCGCGCGTCGTGCAGATCGGCATCGCCGACTTCGCGAACTCGGCCGAGTACGCCCGCCGGGCGCGCGGGCTCGGCATCACCGTCATCCACCGCGACGAGCTGCACGGCCGCGCACCGGCCGAGGTCATGGCCGAGGCGCTCGCGATCGCCGGCGCCGCGGACGGGCCCGTGCACCTCGACCTCGACGTCGACGTTTGCGACCGTTCCGTCGTCCCCGGTTGTCCCGCCTCGATGCCCGGCGGCCTCGCCGCGTGGGAGCTGCGGGCCTTCGCGCGCGCCGCGGCGAGCGATCCGCGCGTGGTGAGCGTCGACCTCGCGGAGGTGGACGCGACGGCGGATGCCCCGGACGGGCGCACCGTGCGGCTCGCCGCCCTCTGCGTGCTGGAGGTGCTCGCCGGGGTCGCGGGCCGGCCGGCGCGCGGCTGACTTTCCGCTCCGCACGTTCGGCCGACGTGCCCGCACCCTCGCGGCGACGGGCGAGCGGTGCGAGGCTGGGGGCATGAAGACGCTCCTCCTCGCCCGGCACGCGAAGTCCGACTGGGGCGACCCGGCGATCGACGACTTCGACCGCCCGCTGAACGCCCGCGGACTGCGTGACGCCCCCGCCATGGCGCACCGCCTCGTGGATGAGGGCGGCGGCGTGCGGCTCGTCGTGTCGAGCCCGGCGCTCCGGGCGATCACGACCGCGCGCGAGTACGCCACGGCGTTCGGCCTTGAGCCCGTCGAACGTCCGGAGCTCTACGCGGCGTCGGCCCGGACCATCCTCGCGGCCGCCGCAGCGCTGCCCGACGAGGCATCCGTCGCGATGCTCGTCGGCCACAATCCGGGCATGAGCGATGCGGTCGCCGAGCTCACCGGGGAGTTCGTCGAGCTGCCGACGTGCGCGGTCGTGACGTGCGCGGTCGACATCGACTCGTGGGCCGAGCTGATCGAGGGCAGCGGCCGGCTCGAGCTCGTCCGCGCGCCGCGCAGCTGACGCCGTCGACCGCTCACCCGCCACCCCACCCCGAGTTGCCCAACTTTCATGAAAGTCGGGCAACTCGGAAACAGCGCCGGGGCCGCCTACGCGGCGCCGGCGAGGTGCCCGGCCGCGCGGAACACGCGACGCACGAGCGGCACGCCGGGCCGATAGGCGAGGTGCACGTGGCTCGGCGCGTCGAGCTCGACGAGATCGGCCGACATGCCCGGGCGGAGCGCGCCGACATCCTCGCGGCGCAGCGCCCGGGCCCCGCCCGCGGTCGCCGCCCAGACGGCTTCGGCGGGCGTCATCCGCATGTCGCGGACCGCGACGGCGATGCAGAACGGCATCGAGCTCGTGAAGCTCGAGCCCGGGTTGCAGTCGCTCGCGATCGCGACGGTGGCGCCCGCGTCGATCAGCCGCCGCGCGTCGGGGTACGGCTGGCGGGTCGAGAACTCGACGCCCGGCAGCAGGGTCGCGACCGTGTCCGAGGCGGCGAGCGCCGCGACATCCTCGTCGCTCAGGTAGGTGCAGTGGTCGACGGATGCCGCGCCGAGCTCGACCGCGAGCCGCACCCCCTCGCCGGGGCCGAGCTGGTTGCCGTGCACGCGCACGCCGAGGCCCGCGGCACGGCCGGCCTCGAGCACCCGGCGGGACTGCTCCGCCGTGAACGCCCCGCGCTCGCAGAACGCGTCGACCCACTTCGCGTGCGGGGCGCAGGCGGCGAGCATCTCGCCCGTGACGAGCTCGACGTACGCGTCGGCGCCGGGCCCGTCGGGCTCCCGGTACTCGAACGGCACGACGTGCGCGCCGAGGAACGTGACCTCGTCGGTGACCTCGCGCGCGAGGCGCACCAGGCGCTCCTCGGCTTCGACGGAGAGCCCGTAGCCGGACTTGATCTCGAACGTCGTCGTGCCCTGCCGGTGCAGCTCCTCGACGAAGGCGGCGAGGCGGGCGCGCAGCTCCTCGTCGCTCGCCGCGCGGGTCGCCTGCACCGTGGAGCGGATGCCTCCCGCCTCGTACGGCCGACCGGCCATGCGGGCGGCGAACTCCTCGGCCCGGTCGCCGCCGAACACGAGGTGCGAGTGCGAGTCGACGAAGCCCGGGATGACGGCTCGGCCGCCGAGATCGACGAGCTCGTCGGGCTCGGCGCCGCCGGCGGGGGCGGCGGAGGCCATGGCCGCGGCGGGCCCGACCCACGCGACCCGCCCGTCGACGGCGAGCACCGCGGCATCGCGGACGAGGCCGAGCGGGCCGCCCTCGCGACCGGGCGCCGGGTCGTTCGTGGTCAGCTCGCCGATGTTCGTGAAGAGGGTCGTCCGAGGCATCCGCCGTCCTCCGCTCAGGCCATCGGCACGTCGAGGCCGCGCTCGCGCGCCACCTCGATCGCCCGCTCGTACCCCGCGTCGACGTGCCGCATGACGCCCGTGCCGGGGTCGTTGACGAGGACGCGGGCGATCTTCTCCGCGGCGAGCTCGGTGCCGTCGGCGACGACGACCTGGCCCGCGTGGATCGAGCGGCCGATGCCCACGCCGCCGCCGTGGTGGATCGACACCCAGCTCGCGCCGGACGCGGTGTTGAGCAGGGCGTTCAGCAGCGGCCAGTCGGCGATCGCGTCGGAGCCGTCGGCCATGGACTCGGTCTCGCGGTAGGGGCTCGCGACGCTGCCGGAGTCGAGGTGGTCGCGGCCGATGACGACGGGCGCGCTCAGCTCGCCCGAGGCGACCATCTCGTTGAACTTCAGCCCGGCGAGGTGGCGCTCCTGGTAGCCGAGCCAGCAGATGCGCGCGGGCAGGCCCTCGAAGTGCACCTTCTCGCCTGCCTGGGTGATCCAGCGGCGGAGGTGCTCGTCCTCGGGGAACAGCTCCAGGATGGCCCGGTCGGTGGCCGCGATGTCGGCCGGGTCGCCCGAGAGCGCCGCCCAGCGGAACGGTCCCTTGCCCTCGGCGAAGAGCGGCCGGATGTACGCGGGCACGAAGCCGGGGAAGTCGAAGGCGTGCGGGTAGCCGCCGAGCTCCGCTTCGCGGCGGATCGAGTTGCCGTAGTCGAACACCTCGGCCCCGCGGGACTGGAAGCCGACCATCGCCTCGACCTGCTTGGCCATCGAGGCGCGGGCGAGCCGGGTGAACTCCTCGGCGTCGCTCGCGGCGAGCTCGTGCCACTCGGCGACGGAGACGCCCTCGGGCAGGTAGGAGAGCGGGTCGTGCGCGCTCGTCTGGTCGGTGACGACGTCGATGGGCGCCTCGCGGTCGAGCAGCTCTGCGAAGATCGTCGCGGCGTTGCCGACGACGCCGACGCTGCGGGCGATGCCGGCGTCCTTCGCCTCCACGGCGCGGGCGAGGGCGGTCTCGAGATCGGGGTGGTACTCGTCGAGGTAGCCGTGCTGGACGCGGCGGGCGAGGCGCGTCTCGTCGACGTCGACGATGAGCACGGCGCCGCCGTTCATGGTGACGGCGAGGGGCTGCGCGCCGCCCATGCCGCCGCAGCCGCCGGTGAGGGTGAGGGTGCCGGCGAGGCTCGCCTGCGCGATCTCCTCGGCGCTGCGGCCGCGGCACTCGGCGAGCACCCGGGCGACGGCGCCGAAGGTCTCGTAGGTGCCCTGCAGGATGCCCTGCGAGCCGATGTAGATCCACGAGCCGGCGGTCATCTGCCCGTACATGGTGAGGCCGAGCGACTCGAGCCGGCGGAACTCGGGCCAGTTCGCCCAGTCGCCGACGAGGTTGGAGTTCGCGATGAGCACGCGGGGCGCCCACGCGTGCGTGCGGAACACGCCGACGGGCTTGCCCGACTGCACCAGCAGGGTCTCGTCGTCCTCGAGGCGCTCGAGCGTCGCGACGATGGCGTCGAAGGACTCCCAGTTGCGGGCGGCCTTGCCGGTGCCGCCGTAGACGATGAGGTCCTCGGGGCGCTCGGCGACCTCCGGGTCGAGGTTGTTCATCAGCATGCGCAGGGGCGCCTCGGTCTGCCAGCTCTTCGCGCTCAGCGTCGAGCCGCGGGCGGCGCGCACGGTGCGGGCGCCGCGCGCTTCGGTGGAGGGTGCATCGGTCATGACCCCAGGTTCGCGCAGCCGGGCGGTGCGGACAACGGATGCCGCGGGGCGGGTGTCTGCGATCCCGGACACGTCGCCCGAGGCATCCGCCCGCAAAAACGGCGACTTGCCCGACTTTCATGAAAGTCGGGCAAGTCGAGATCGAGCTCAAGCGCGTCGCGCTCAGGCGGTGGCGTCGCGGGGGACGTCCTCGTCCGAGGAGTAGGCGCCGTCGCCCGAGAGCGAGAGCGCGCTGAAGCGGATCGGCCGGGTCACGCGCTTGAAGTCCAGCGGGCAGTGCCGGATGCCGGCCGGGATGTAGAGCGCGCCCGAGGTCGTCACGCTGTACGTCTCGCCCTCGATGTCGATGAGGATCTCGCCGCCGAGGTCGTGCGGGTTCTCCGGGTCGGAGCCCGTCCAGATGAGCACCTCGTCGTAGTCGTGCTCGTGCTCGTTCACCCAGTGCGAGGGCTCGTCGGTCGGCCCGATCCACGTGTAGGTCATGTGGATCTTCGACTCGGGCACGTCCTCGGCCCGCATCAGCGCGAACGCGTCGCCGATGTGCGCCGGGCGCGGCACGCCCGTCGCCACGGCGCCCTCGTTCACGAGGTCGGCGCTCGAGTCGCCCATGTGTCGCACGAAGAGGTGCTCGTACTTTCCGGCCATCGGCCATCCTCCAGATCGTCGTCGGTCGGCCGACGGTGCGCCGGCCGCTGGCGACGCTACGGATGCCTCGGCCGGACGTCGATGGACGCGCGGCGGCGATGCTGTGACTCCTCTCGGGTGCGGCGGCGCCCGACACGCGCCCGCCGCCCCGCGCACGCCGGGCGCAGGCGCCCGCGCACCTTGACCGGGAACGCCTCGGCCTTGCTCCAGCGCGCACGATCGCTCATCGAAGCGGCCAGGTCTGGGATACCGGATAGCAGAGCCGGCCGAAGCCTTGCCGGCCGCACCCCCGATTCCTGGAATGAACCCCATGACCTCCTCCCAGCTCCTCACCGACCCGCCCGGCACCGATGCCGGCGGCGGCGACCCGCTCGCCCGGCTCGCGGCCCTGCCGCTGCGGTCCCGATCCCGCATCCTCAGCCGCTGGGTCCCCGCCGTCGTCGTCGGCGCCCTCGTCGCCGCGATCGGCTGGGCCTTCGTCTCCGCGCCGGCCATGAACTGGCCGGTCGTGGCGCAGTACCTGTTCAGCCCGCGCATCCTCGCCGGGGTCGGCACGACGCTGCTGTTCACCGTGCTGACCTTCGCCCTCGGACTGCTGCTCGGCATCGTGCTCGAGGTCATGCGCCAGTCCGGCAACCCCGTGCTCCGCGTCATCGTCGACGGCTACATCTGGCTGTTCCGCGGCACGCCGCTGCTCGTGCAGCTCGTGTTCTGGTTCAACCTCGCCCTGATCTTCCCGGTCATCGGGGTGCGCATCCCGGCGCTCGGACTCACCATCGGCGGCAGCACCAACGAACTCGTGACGCCCTTCCTCGCGGCGCTCATCGGCCTCGTGCTGCACACGGCGGCGTACATGGCGGAGGTCGTCCGCGGCGGCTTCCTCGCCGTCCCGCCCGGGCAGACCGACGCGGCGAAGGCGATCGGCATGACGAGCCTCGAGGCGCAGCGGCTCATCGTCATCCCGCAGGCGGTCCGGGTCATCCTGCCGCCCCTCGGCAACCAGTTCATCGACATCCTGAAGGCGACCGCGATCGTCTCCGTGATCGGCGGCGGCGACCTGATGACCATCGCCCAGCAGATCTACGGGCAGAACTACCAGGTGATCGCGATGCTCGTCGTCGCCTCGCTCTGGTACCTCGCGCTCGTCACGCTGGCGACGATCGGGCAGCACTTCCTCGAGCGCGGCCTCGACCGCAGCAGGCGGCGGGTCCTCAAGGCGGAGGCGGCCCGATGAGCGCGGCCCGCGGCTCGCTCGCCCTGCGCGGCGTGCGCAAGTCCTACCACGGCACCGAGATCCTGCGCGGCATCGACCTCGACGTCGCCCCCGGCGAGGTGGTCTGCCTCATCGGGCCCTCCGGCGGCGGCAAGTCGACCCTGCTGCGCTGCATCAACCAGCTCGAATCGCTCGACGGCGGGGTCGTGGCCGTCGACGGCGAGCTCGTCGGCTACACGGCCCACGGCGGGCACCTCACCGAGGCGAGCGACCGCGAGACCAGCCGGGTGCGCCGGAACCTCGGCATGGTGTTCCAGCAGTTCAACCTCTTCGGCCACCTCACCGCCGTGCAGAACGTCGCGATCGGGCCGGTGAAGGTGCTCGGGCGGCGCAAGGCCGACGCCGAGCGCCGGGCGCGCGAGCTGCTCGCCTCGGTCGGGCTCGCCGAGCACGCGGGCAAGTACCCCTCGCAGCTGTCCGGCGGGCAGCAGCAGCGCGTGGCGATCGCCCGGGCCCTCGCGATGGAGCCTGCGATCCTGCTGTTCGACGAGCCCACGAGCGCGCTCGACCCGGAACTCGTCGGCGAGGTGCTCGCGGTCATGAAGGCGCTCGCCGCCGGCGGCACGACGATGGTCGTCGTCACTCACGAGATGGGTTTCGCCCGCGAGGTCGCCGACACGGTCGTGTTCATGGAGGGCGGGGTCGTCGTCGAGCAGGGGCCGCCGGCGCAGCTCTTCGGGGCGCCGCGCTCGCCGCGGACGGCGGCGTTCCTGCGTCGCTCCGGCGGTGAGGCGCACGACCGCGAGGCGCACGGTGGCGAAGCGCACGACGGTGCAGCGCAGGATGCCGAGGCGGCGGAGGCCGAGGCGGCGGTCTCATGACGGTGCGCGCGGCCGCGCCGCCCACCCACCGCATCAACGTGTCGCCCGCGAGCCTCGACGGGGACTTCCTGATCGGTCCCCTCGAGACGCTCGGGCCGGGGCCGTGGGCGGGCCGCCCGCACCGGCACGACTTCGTCGAGCTCGTGCTCGTCACCGGCGGGGCCGGATTCCACCACATCGACACGGAGTCGATCGCGATCGCCGCCCCGCAGCTGTTCCTGATCGCGCCCGGGCAGCTGCACCACTGGGAGGAGACGGCGCCCGTCACGGGCACGATCGTGCTCTTCGGCGAGGACTTCCTCACCGGCGAGGGCGGGCCCGAGGCCGGCCTGCCCGGTTGGACGAATGCCCGGCTGCGGCCCACCGACGCCCAGCGCCGCCGCCTCGAGCGGGTGTTCGCCGAGCTCCGCGCCGAACTGGCCCTGCCCGACGCACTGCAGGCCCGGGCCATCCGCACCCTGCTGTCGCTGCTGCTCCTGCAGTTGCGCCGCCTCGCCCCCGACCCGACCGCCGGGCCGAGCCGGGGGCTGTCGGCCGCGTTCGAGCGGCTCGTGCGCGAGCGTGCCTCGGCGACTCTCACGGTCGCCGAGTGCGCGAAGGCGCTCGGCATCACCCCCGGGCACCTCGCGGAGACGGTCGGGCAGCAGGCCGGTCGGAGCCCCGGCGAACTCATCCGCGCCGAGGTCGTGCGCGAGGCGCAGCGCCTGCTCGCCCGCACCGAGCTCAGCTGCGCGCAGATCGCCGGGCGGCTCGGCTTCGACGACGCGTCGTACTTCTCGCGCTTCTTCCGGCGCGAGTGCGGGGTCACGCCGACCGCGTTCCGTCGCGCGCAGCTCGGCATCGCGGCCTGAGCCGGATGCCTCGGCCGGGGCATCCGCGGAAAGTGCAACGGATGCCGCGACCGATCCCTGGAGGCCGCCCGGCGCCGCTCCTACCGTCGGGGGAGCCGGCGGTGCCGGCAGCCACCGACCGGAAGGATCCCCCGATGACCCGCAACATCCGACGACGCCTGTTGCCGGCCGCCCTCGCCGCCGCCACGGCCCTCGCCCTCGCGGCCTGCACCTTCGACGCACCCGGCAGCGACGCCGGCCCGTCCGACGGCGCCGCGGCCGGCCTCGACGGGCTCGTGAAGCCCGGCGTGCTGAGCGTGGGCGTGACCCTGCCCGACGCGCCGTACATGATCCCCGACGCCGACAACGTGCCGCAGTCCGGCATCACGAAGGACCTGCTCGACGCGGTCGCCGCCGAGCTCGGCCTCGAGATCGAGTTCATCCCGGTCGCGTGGGAGGGCGGGATCACGGGCGTCGCCGCCGGTCGGTACGACATCTACGGCGGCAGCCTCTACGACACGCTCGAGCGCCAGCAGGCGGGGACCTTCGTCGACTTCATGACCGAGCAGGCGACGCTCATCACGACCGCGGGCAACGGGGGCGCCTACGCGACCCGCCTCGACGCCTGCGGGCAGACGATCGCGACGATCCGCGGCACGACCGACGTGAGCTACGCCGAGGCGCTCACCGCCGAGTGCGAGGAGGCCGGCAAGCCGGGCATGCAGGTCACCGAGTACCCGACCCAGCAGGACGCGGAGCTCGCGCTCGAGTCGGGCCGCACGGCGCTCGGCATCCAGAGCGAAGCGGGCGCCGCGTACGCGATCGAGCAGGGGGCGAACCGCGAGATCGTGGCCGAACCGTTCGACGGCGGCTTCTACGTCGGCAGCATGATGAACACGGCGAAGCCGGAGCTCATCGACGCCGTGCTCGCCGCGATGACGACGCTCTACGAGGACGGCACGACCGAGGAGCTGTTCGCGAAGTACGGCGTGAAGCCCGTCGCCCCGGGGATCAACCTGCAGAAGTAGACCCCCGACCACCGAGTTGCCCGACTTTCATGAAAGTCGGGCAACTCGGTTCGGTGGAGCTCAGCCGAGCTGGATGCCGCGCGCGGCCATGAACGGGATCGCGTCGACCGCGACGCCGCCGAGGCGCACCTCGTAGTGCAGGTGGCAGCCCGTGGACGCGCCCGTCGAACCGACCGCGCCGATCAGCCCGCCGGCCTGGACCACGTCGCCGACGGAGACGAGGATGCCGCCGTCCACGAGGTGGGCGTAGCCGGTGGAGACGCCGTCGCCGTGGTCGATGAGGATCCAGTTGCCGTAGCTGCCGCTGCGGCCGGCCTCGATCACGGTGCCGCCCGTCGCGGCGAACACGGGCGAGCCGCAGGACGCGGCGAGGTCGGTGCCGCGGTGGAAGTCGTTCACCCCCGCGATCGGCTTGTTCGGGCGCGGGCCGAAGCCGTCGGTGAGGTGCCCGCTCACCGGCAGCGACCAGCCCTGATCGCTCAGCTGCCCGGAATCGGTCGGCAGGTTCTCGATGACCGTGACGCTCGACGCGGCGAGCACCGTGCGCACCGATGCCAGGGCGTCGCGCGCCCTCGCCACGGCCGCCTCGGCGTCGTCGACCTTCTGCTGGAGCGCTTCGACCGGGACCGCGTCGACCTTCGCCCAGGCGGCCTCAGCGCGCGCCTCGGCCGCATCGGCTTCGCCGTCGAGCCGGTCGGCCGCGTCGCGGAGGCCCTGCACGTCGCCCGTGAGCTCGGAGACGCGCTGCATGCTGCCGAGGCCGGCGAGCAGGTCGCCGCCGGGCTTCACCGCGGCGTCGATCGAGCCCAGCGCATCGCCGTCGCCGCGGAGGGCGCCGATGTAGAGCCGGGCCGCTGCGTCGGCCTGGTCGCGCGCCGCCTCGGCGAGCTCGTCGAGCTCCATCGCGGTGGAGCGGGCGGCCTCCCGCGAGTCGCGCGCCGCGGCCAGCTCGTCCTGCGCGGCCCGGAGCGCGGCGGTCGCCTCACTCAGGACCCGCTGCGCCTGGCGGATCTCCGCCGACACGGCCGTGCCCGCGGAGAGGATGTCGGCGCTCAGCTTGAGCGGCCGCGGTCCGGGCTTCGCCGACCCGCCCGTCGGGGCCGGCGCGGCCGGCTTCGGTGCGCTCGGCTTCGGCGCCGTGGGCGTCGTCGGCTTCGGCGTGGTGGTCGGCGGGGTCGTCACCGGGGGAGTGGTCGGCGGGGTCGTGCCCGGGTCGGTTCCTGGATCCGTTCCCGGATCGGTGCCGGGGCCGGTTCCTGGATCCGTTCCCGGATCGGTGCCCGGGTCGGTGCCTGGATCCGTTCCCGGGTTCGTGCCGGGGTCGGGTGGCGTCGTCGGGCCCGGATCCGGCGGATCGCTCGGCGGTGGATCGCTCGGGGCGGGGTCGCTCGGGGCGGGGTCGCTCGTCGTGCTCGCGCTCGCGTCGGTCGGGGCGGGGTCCGGGGCCGGAGCGGGGGCGGAGACTGCGGCGGGGTCAGTGCCTGGGTCGGCGACCGGGGCGCCATCGTCGGCGTAGGCCGAGGTGGTGCCGGTGACGCCGAGCAGTACGGCAGTCACGGCGGTGGCCGCAGTGAATCCGGCGCGCCGGGGGCTCAGGGCCCGGCGTCCAGGGTGCGGCGCTTCGTCCAGTGGTGGCTTCATCGACATTCCAAGGGTGCCGGTTTCGGGTACCGACGCGCTCAGTCTCGCACCGCATCCCTGCGGGCACAACGTTCATTCAGTGAGCCATTGTCACCTTTTCGGGGCGGTTTTCGTCCCGGGTCCGGCGTGTCGTGCCCGCGTCGGCTGACTCAGTTGAGCGGCGTCGCCGCGGCGGCGGACGCCCGTGCGAGCACCTCGCCGGAGGCCACGAGCTCGGTCAGCCGCTCGATCTCGGGCGAGAGGAAGCGGTCCTCGCCGGGCACCGAGCCCTCGGCCGCGATGAGCTCGACGAGCGCGCCGGTGACCGGACCCGGCTGCAGCGGCGCGCGCAGCTGCAGGCCCCGCCCGGCGGTCATGATCTCGATCGCGAGCACCCGGGTGAGTCCGTCGATGGCCCGCCGCAGCTTGCGCGCCGCGGCCCAGCCCATCGACACGTGGTCCTCCTGCATGGCGGAGGAGGGGATCGAGTCGACCGAGGCGGGCACGGCGAGCCGCTTCAGCTCCGAGACGATGCCGGCCGCCGTGTACTGCGCGATCATGAGGCCCGAGTCGACGCCGACCTCGTGGGCGAGGAACGGCGGCAGCCCCTGGTTGCGCGCCCGGTCGAGGAAGCGATCGGTACGGCGCTCGCTCATCGAGGCCACGTCGGCCGCGGCGATCGCGAGGAAGTCGAGCACGTACGCGACGGGCGCGCCGTGGAAGTTGCCGTTCGACTCGACGCGGCCGTCCGCCGTGAGCACCGGGTTGTCGACGGCGCTCGCGAGCTCGGCGTCGGCGACGGATGCCGCGTGCGCCACGGTGTCGCGGGCGGCACCGTGCACCTGCGGCGCGCAGCGCAACGAATAGGCATCCTGCACGCGGCCGTCCTCGGGGCCCGCGTGGCTGGCGACGATCGGCGAGCCGGCGAGCGCGGCCCGGAAGTTCGCGGCCGAGCGCGCCTGGCCGCGCTGCGGGCGGAGCGCCTGCAGGTCGGCGGCGAAGACGGCGTCGGTGCCCATGAGCCCCTCGACGCTCATCGAGGCGGCGAGGTCGGCGGTGGTGAGCAGCAGGCGCAGGTCGGTGATGGCGAGCACGAGCATGCCGAGCATGCCGTCGGTGCCGTTGATGAGCGCGAGGCCCTCCTTCTCGCCGAGCCGCAGCGGCGCGATGCCCTCCGCGGCGAGGGCGGCGCCGGCATCCGCGAGTTCACCGTCGGCGGTGCGCACCTCGCCCTCGCCCATGGCGACCAGCGCGCAGTGCGCGAGCGGCGCGAGGTCGCCGGAGCAGCCGAGCGAGCCGTACTCGCGCACGACGGGGGTGATGCCGGCGTTCAGGATCGCGGCGTAGGTCTCGACGGTTGCACGGCGCACGCCGGTGCGGCCGGTCATCAGGGTGGACAGGCGCAGCAGCATGAGCGCGCGCACGACCTCGCGCTCGACCTCGGCGCCGGATCCCGCGGCGTGCGAGCGCACGAGGCTGGCCTGCAGCTGGGCGCGACGGTCCGCGGCGATGAACGTCGTCGCGAGGGCGCCGAAGCCGGTGGAGATGCCGTAGTGCGGGTTCGGGTCGGCGGCGAGCCCGTCGACGATGGCGCGGCTGCGCTCGACCTCCTCGAGTGCGGCCGGGTCGAGGACGACGGGGGCGTCGTGGCGGGCGACGGCGACGACCTCCTCGATCGAGAGGCCGGGGATGCCGACGGTGACCGGGCTGGTGGAGGGCGCGCTCGTGCTCATGCTTCGATTCCAGCGGCTCGGGCACCTCGGCGGGAGCGGCCGGAGGAGGCATCCGTCTGCAATCCCAGACGAAGCGCGCTACGCTCGCCTCCAAACCCCGACTTGCCCGACTTTCATGAAAGTTGGGCAAGTCGAGATGCGGGTGGGGAGGACGACGGATGGCGAAGGCGAAGGTGCCCGCGGCGGATCAGACGCTCGCGATCCTCAGCCACCTGGCGCACCAGCGCGGTCCCGTACCGGCCGCGACGATCGCGGCCGCCCTCGAGCTGCCCCGATCGACCGTCTACCACCTGCTCGCGGTCATGCAGGAGCGCGGCTTCGTCGTGCACCTGCCCGAGGAGCGCCGCTACGGGCTCGGCGTCGCCGCGTTCGAGCTCTCGAGCGGCTTCAGCCGGCAGCAGCCGCTCGCGCGCCTCGGCGGGCCGCTCGTCGCCGGCCTCGTCGACCGGCTCGGCGAGAGCGGGCACCTCGCCGTGCTGCACGGGCGGGACGTGCTCTACCTCGTCGAGGAGCGCGCGCCGCGCCGGCCGTCGCTCGTCACCGACGTGGGCGTGCGGCTGCCCGCCCACCTCACCGCGACCGGGCGGGCGATGCTCGCCGCGCTGCCGCCCGCGCAGCTCCGCGCGCTCTATCCGGACCGCGCGGCTTTCGCCTGGCGCGGCGACCCGGACGCCGCGGGCGAATGGCGTTCCTCGCGGCTGAAGCAGGTGCTGCACGAGGTGCGCGAGACCGGCTGGGCGGCCGAGGCCGGCGAGGTCACCCCGGGGCTCGCCTCGGTCGGCGTCGCGGTGCTCGACCACGTCGGGTGGCCCGCTGCGGCCATCGCGGTGACCTATCCGGATGACTCGCCGCGCACGCGGCCCGCGGCGGAGATCGCGAGCGCGGTGCGGGCCGCGGCCGACGAGCTCGGCCGGCGGATCGGCGCCGCCCGCGCGCGCTGACGAGGCATCCGGCACCCGGCGCCGTCGCCTGGGCGCCCCGCGCCCGGCGCCCGGCGCCCGATCTCAGCCCGCGTTCATCCGCGCCGCGTAGCGTGGCCGAACGCCGGGCACGATCACGACGACGGGAGCCGCCATGACCGCCCTGACGACCGACGACCACGGATTCACCGGGCTCACCGGATTCGCCGCCGACGTGCTGAACACCCTCGGCGACGTCGGCGTCGGCGTGCTCGTCTTCCTCGAGGTGCTGATCCCGCCGATCCCGAGCGAAGTGATCCTCCCGTTCGCGGGCTACCTCAGCCAGGCCGGCGACCTCAACCTCGGCTGGCTCATCGTCTGGAGCACGGCGGCGTCCCTCGCGGGCGCGCTCGTGCTCTACGCCCTCGGCGCGGCGATCGGCCTCGAGCGGGCCATCCGCTGGATCGCCTGGACGCGCCTCGTGAGCCTGTCGGATCTCGAGCGCGGCGCTGAGTGGTTCCACCGCTTCGGCAAGTGGTCGGTGCTGATCGGCCGGCTCATCCCCGGCGTGCGCAGCCTCATCTCGCTCCCCGCGGGCGCCGACCGCATGCCCCTCGTCGTCTTCTCACTGTTCACCGTGCTCGGCTCGGGCCTCTGGAACACGCTGCTGATCGGGGTCGGCGCGGCGCTCGGCACGCAGCACCACCTCCTCGAGCAGTGGCTCGAGTACCTGGATCTCGTCGTCTACACGGCCATCGTCGCGGCGCTCGTCGTGCTCGTCGTGCGGCGCATCCGAGAGGCTCGCCGAGTGAATCGGAGCTCCGGCGACGACTGACCCCTGTTTGGGGGTGATTTTGTCCACATGTCCTCCAAAGTGTGGACACGAAACGGATGGGCCCGTCATGCTTGGTCTTCGTGCCCCCGGGCACGTTGCGGACCCGAACGCAGTACCCGATCCACCCGAACCTCCCTGGCCTCGTCGCGCCTGACTCGCGCGGCGCGGCCGTGCGAAGCCGTACCCGCGCGCTTCCGCATCGGGTCCGCCTCACGCCGAGGACCCATGGAGATCCCGACCCGATGAAGAGAACCGGTGCGCGCACCGCGCTGCCCAATTCCCGTCAACGCCCCATGCGGCGCGTCCTCGCGGCGATCGCCGCCTTCGCGCTCGGCGCCGGCCTCGCCGTCGTCGGTGCTGCGGCGCCAGCGAGCGCGCACACGGGCGACCTGCTCGCCAGTGCCGTCTGCAACACCACGACCGGCCAGTACGACGTGACCTACACGCTGAAGCTCACGAACGTCGGCAGCACCCTCACCGGCACCACGAAGTGGCGCGTCGGCACCACCTCGTTCCAGGGCACGCCGACGAACGCGAACGGCATGGACCGCGGGCCGATCACCTCGAAGGGCAACACCACCCTGACGCTCGGCACCGAGAGCCTGCCCGGCACCACGAAGGGTGGCGGCCCCTGGGTCTACGCCTACACGAGCTGGACCGACGGCTACGGCAAGGGCTCCGACGGCCGCATCGAGGGGCTCAAGGGCGACTGCAAGGCCCCCGAGCCCACGTCGATCCCGGTGCCCGTGAAGCCGTCCATCGTCGACCTCTGCGGCACCTCCGGCGACTACGTCGTCGAGCCCCGCGCCACCGAGGGCGTGAGCTGGTCGATCTCGCCGGTCGTCGGCGGCAAGGCCAAGGCCACCGCGACCGCGAAGCCCGGCTACGTGTTCAGCGACGGCAGTGCCGTGAAGAGCTGGGACTTCGAGTTCACCGACGTGCCGTGCATCGTCGAGATCCCGGTGCCGCCGAAACCCGACGCCACGGAGGCCTGCGGCGTCGACGGCGACGCGGTCATCCTTCCCGACGACAGCGACACCGTGACGTGGAAGCTCGAGGGCGACCCGAAGACCGGCGCGGCCACCGCGGTCGCGACCGCCAAGAAGGGCTACGAGTTCCCCGGCGGCAAGACCGAGCAGCGCTACGACTACACCTTCACGAACGAGCCCTGCCCCGTGATCGTGCCCGAGCCGGTCGAGCCGGAGATCGTCGACCTCTGCGACGTCGACCGCGACGAGGTTCTGCTGCCCGAGGAGACCGAGCAGCTGGTCTGGCACATCGAGGGCGAGCCGTCGAGCGGCTCCGTCACCGCCGTCGCCGTGACGAAGGGCCACCACGTCTTCGAGGACGGCACGACCGAGCGCCGCTTCGAGCTCTCGTTCACGAACGAGCCCTGCCCGATTGAACTGCCCGTGCCGGCGAAGCCCGCCGCCGTCGACCTCTGCGGCGTCGACGACGACCGCATCGTGCTGCCCGCCGACACCGACACGGTGAGCTGGGCCATCGAGGGTGACGCCACCACCGGTTCGGCCGTCGCCGTGGCCACCGCCGCCGAGGGGCACGTCTTCGAGAGCGGCGAGACGACCGAGCGCTTCGTGTTCGAGTTCGACCAGACCGAGTGCGTGCCGCCGACCCTCGCAGGCTCCAGCGCCGCGGCGCTCTGCGTGGCCAACGTGCCGTGGATCGACTTCGACGTGGTGCTCACCGACCCCGACCAGCAGTCGACCGGGCACACCGCCTACCTTGTGCTGAGCGACGGCACCCACACCGAGCGGGTCGAGCTCGGCCCGCTCGGCGAGGACGGCTCCGTCGACGGCCGCGTGCTGTGGCCGGGCGCCGCGATCGACGAGGCCGGCAACCCCACCGCGTGGCCTGGCTGGAAGCAGCTGCCCAACGGTCGCTGGGTCGTCACGGAGGAGAACTTCGGCTGGACGCACGCGCTCACCTCGGCCTCCATCGAGGTGAACCCGGAGCTCTCGATCGACCTCGAGTACCCGCCGGCCGTCGTCGCCTGCGCACCGTCGTCCAAGTCGACCGGCACCCCCGGCACCCCGGTCCCGTCGGGTGACGGCGACGGGCAGGGCCTCGCGAGCACCGGCTTCACGGGCGGCCCGGCGATCGGGCTCGCGGGCGGCCTCGTGCTGGCCGGCGCCCTGGCGCTCGCCGTGCAGCTGATCCTGCGCCGCAAGCGCGCGTAGCGGCATCCGCTCGAGAAGGGGTCCGGCGAGAGCCGGGCCCCTTTTCGCGCTCGCGGCGCCGCGTTCCCCTCGCCCGGCGCCTTCAGAACTCAGGAAGCCGCACCCGGCGAGGCCCGCGCTTCCGCGGATCGGCGGATGCCTTGGGGCGCATATCCCCCGGATGTTCCTGAGTTGTGTGGGGCGCCGGCGTGAACGGGGCCACCGGTATGGGCCGAACGGCCCATACCGGTGCCTCACGGCCCGTGGTTACGGTCGCCGTAACCGTGCGTTCGCCGAGGGGATGGGGCAGCAGATGAGACGTTGGAGGGCATCGGGGTCGTTCGGGGCCGCGACCGTGCGCCGAGTCACCTGGCGCGCCTCGTTCGCCGTCTTCGGGTTCGGCGTCGTCGCAACGAGCCTCTTCGCGTTCGTGCGGATGGTGAGGATTGGAATTCGGAGAACGAACTACTTTGGGGGGCCTACGACCAACCACGTAGAGTACGCCGAGGACCCCTGGCTGTGGGTCACTGCAATCTTCCTCACCGCGTCGGTCGTGCTGCTGGGCGGCATGGTCCTGATCGAAGCGATTCATCGACGCTGGCTGGTGTCCGGGATCGTCTGTGCGGTGCTCGGTGCGGTTCCCGCGCTCTGCAACTGGTACCTGCTCAGTCTGAATCACGGCTCGTGAGTCGCTCCACGGGGAAATGGAGTGTTGAAGAACATTTTTGGCGAGCCGCTGTAACGCGGAGCAGTCGTGTGGAAACAGTCACTGTGAGCGTGTGGTATCCGGGGGCCAAGCGTCACAGGATCGACGTTGCACAGAGAAGGCGCCCCGATGGACGATGCACGACCCCGGCAAATCCTCGTCGTATCCACGAGGAGCCTCTTCAGGGCGGGAGTCCGGGCGATGCTGGCAGCGGTGGAACTCGACCGTCTCGTGGACGCCGCGCACCAGAAGGTCGTGACCCGGAGCTTGGGGCAGGCGTACCGATCCGTCGCGGTCGTCGATCTCGGATCGCGCTGGATCCGCGACGCGACGGCCGGCATCCACGTGTTGCTCGGGCACCCAGATGAGGTTGAGGTCGTCGCCGTCGCCTCGTCTCGAACGGCCGACCCGAAGATCCCGGTGAAGCACCCGCGGCTGACACTCGTCGCCCCGGACGTGGACCCGGCTGCGTTGATTCGCGCGGTCGAGCGGGGATTCGGTGACGCTCCGTCTGCGAGTCTCACGCAAGGCATCGAATTGACGCCGCGCCAGCGCGACGTACTCCTGCTGGTCGCCGCTGCCCGCTCGAACAAAGAGATCAGCCAGCAGTTGTCGATCGCACCCGGCACGGTCAAGCGTCATCTGAATGATGTGTTCACCGTGCTCGAAGCACGCTCCCGAATCGATGCGGTGAACCGAGCACGATCGCTCGGGCTGATCTGAGAGTGCCCGGCTGCCGGCCTGACGCCCAGGAAAGTGATGCACGAGGTCGGGCAACTCCGAGCCACGCGGCGAATCTGAAGATGGGCTTAACGGGCCTGAAAGATGGGCCTTAAGGTACAGCCAAAATCTATCATTGGGATCCCAAACTAGAACAACCGCGGTGCAAGGGGGGTCGAATGATCCCTAGGTGCGGCGCGGCGGGCTGAATTTCCAAGAATCGCAGCGCACTGATCTTCAAACAGCTTTCGAGCTGCGGGGATTGCCTGCATCCTCACCGAGGGTATGCCGGCCTTGATGGCGCTCGCGCCAGAAGCGAACGGGAGTGGTGCAGCGGGTGCACAAGGAGAAAGCAGCTATGAACAAGCGCCAACGCCGCCGATCGATGTGCGGAGTTGGCCTCGCGACTGTGGCGCTGGGGCTTGGAGCTTCCCTCCCCGCACTAGCGGCAGACGGGGCAGAAGCGCCGCCCGGATTCATCGCGGGCGAGAGAGTGAATGCCGCATGGGACAAGCTGAGGTTCGCGGGCACTCAGTCGGCCGACGCGTACCCTCTGCCAGGCGGTATTGCACTTCCCCTCGACCCGCCCGCGGTGCTGGAAACACCAGGCACTTTCACGCAAGACGGGGCATTGGAGATGGTTGCCGTGACAGACCCAGATGCGCTCGAAGCTGATGTAGCAGCGTGTACCTACTACCGAGAGGGGAGCGCCAAATGAAGCGTCTTGGGGCCCTTGCGTGTGGTGCTCTGTTTGCTGCAGCCCTTGTCGGCATTGGAGCGCAGACGGCATCTGCCGCGACCACTGCATTCACGCACTACATGCCATCCTCGGGCGCACTGTATTGGTTCGCGCCCGTGTACAACCACGCGAAAGCAGGCGCGATCACGATCCGGACAACGGATATCCCGAACTGCGGGACGACCCCGGCGATCTACGTTGGCCTCTGGAGTCCTCAGACCGGCAACCAGTTCACTCAATCGCTTTCGTTCAACAACAACGCGAGCACGGGCACCTTTGTCAACGCTGCGAGTGGCAGTACGAACATCGCTCCGGTCGGATTCAGCATGGATGCTCGGCGATATGGGGCGTGCACTCCGAAATCCTCCACAGACCCAGTTGTCCGATTCGAGGGAAGCCTGACCTACTAGAGATGGGGCATGGGATGAGTTGGACGAAAGCCTGCCTTGCGGTGGGACTCCTGGTGTCCCTGGTGATCGGAACGGTCGGGTGCTCAGCAGTCGATCCCCCGACTTCGCGTGAAGCTGCCGTCTCGGCCGGGGCGGAGAACGCTTCGGGCGAAGCCGGCGATGTCGGTGTGTGTCATTCCGTTTCGCTTGTGATGACCATGCTCGAGAATGGCTCGGCTGAGTACTCGGCGGGTGCGTTGGACCGTTCCAGCTTCACCATCGTGGCGGGTGACCTCGCTGACTCACTCCGTTTGCTGCGCATCATGCATTCAGAGGCGACGTTGATCCCTGCGGTGGATTCGCTCAGATCGGCGATCGGTGAACTCGCGACAGTGGAGGGTGCGCCGCAGACCGGAGACGGGTCGCCCGTCGCGCGGAGCCTGGATCCGATCGTCAAGCGCTGCGACGAGATCGATGCGCCCGTGAGTATCTCGCAGTGAACCCGATCGAGTGGAGTCGCCCCCGTGCGGTGCACTCAGTTTCCGAAGTGGACTGATCGCTGACGCGAGGGTCGAGGTAGGAAAGCGCCCTCTATTGCGACGCGGCGGGTCTGTCGGCGTCGAGGAGGACTACGTATTCGGTTGCGAGTACTAACGCTATTCGAGGCGTCCGCTCCCGAGCTTTGGGAACGGACGCCTCGGCTCGGTCGCTACGCCGGGGCCGGGCAGGCTGAATTCAACGCCGCGTCACGCTCTCGGTTCGGGATGGGGTCATCGATGATGGGGTACCAGCCTTGGTTCGGCCACTTCGCGACGAACTCGCTCTCGGACGGCGGAGGCGGGATGTCATACCCGTTCGCCTCGTAGCATGGCGCGAGGAACTCGGTGAGATAGCCGTACAGCCAGGCCAGTTGTTCGGCGTTTGCCGGAGGAGTTGGGCGGGACGGATTCGCGGACTCGCAGCTGTACCAGGCGAGGGCGGCTTCTTCCGTCTCCATGCCCACACTCACGGATTGCGGCGTCCCATCGGTGCCGGTTGCGGTAGCGATCGGAAGCCCAGTCGCCTCATAGCACGTGGTGAGTGCTGCAAGACGGTCGGCGTCAGCAACATACCCCCTGAACTCCACCTCGGGACGGATCGCGGTCGGGTACAGCCCAGTGACCACATCGCTCGCCGGCTCGGTCAGCGAGGGTGAGGGCGCAGTCGACACGCACCCGGACGACACCGAACTCAGCGTGACTCCGGCCAGAATCAGAGCGGCCATTTCGATACGCGGTCCTGGTGCGTTCTTCGTCATGCGGCCCGACGCTACCCACCGGGCCTAGCGGCTCGCATGTGACTTAAGGGCCAGATTCAGGTGCGCGGCGTCAGCCAGCGGCGCAGCGAACGGGTGACGAACGGCAGCACCCAGTAGGTCATGATCGGCGTGAGCACGAGGGTCGTCACGAGCACCCGCAGCCACAGCGGCAGCTCGCCCCACCCAGGCACGGGCGTCATCAGGTACGAGAACACAAGGTTCACGGGGAAGAAGCCGAGCCAGATCGTCACGGCCTGCTTCCAGCGGGGTGGGGCGGGCGGCGCCTCCATCGGTTCGGCATCGACGGCGGGGATGGATCCGGTGGCGGGTTCGTCGAACCATCCCTCGATCCCGGTGCGGCGCTTGGAACGTTCGCTGCGCACGAAGCCCTCGCCCATCGAGAGCCACCAGCTGCGCTCGGGGGAACGTTCCCATGCCTCGAGCGTCTCCTCGCTCGTGAAGCGGTAGAGCATGTGCCAGACCTGGGAGTCCTCGCCGGCCCGGACCCAGCCGGAGCCGAGGAATCCGGGATGCTTGTTCGCGAGGTTCACGCCGGTCTGCACCCAGGCGGTGGCCTCGGAGATGCGGGCGGGGTCGACCTCGCGGCGGATCGACACGGTGATGGGCTCTGACATGGGACCTCGGGGGTGGTGAGTTCTCGTGGCGCGCCGCTGGCGGCGCGGGCGACGACGAACCGCTCGTGACGGTCGCGTGGCCGTCAGCGAGTGTAACCGCCCTGCGTTTCGGGGGCGTTTCGCTCCGACTGCTCCGGCCGCTCGACGTCGCTGATCACGCCCGCGGCCGCAGCACGAGCAGCTCCCCGATCTCGCAGTCGAGCGCTCGGCAGATCGCCTGCAGCGTCGAGAAGCGGATGGCCCGGGCCCGATCGTTCTTCAGCACGCTGAGGTTCACGACCGTCACGCCGACGATCTCGGCGAGCCTGGTGAGGGTCAGCCCGCGCTCCTCGAGCAGCTCGTCGAGCCGGCAGTGCACGTCCGTGCTGTCCTCGATCTCGGCCGGTGCCATCAGACGAGGCCCTCGGTGTCGCGCTGCAGGCGTTCGCCGATCGAGAAGACGGTGCCGAGGAGGGCCACGGCGAACGCCCACAGCACGAGGGCGAAGGGGTTGACGCTCATGATCACGTTGTCGAAGGTGCGGTCGCTGAGCACGGCGAACCCGCCGTTCGCCGCCATGTTGCCGAAGAAGGGCACGGCGACGAAGCCGCCGAGCCCGACGAACCCCGCGGTGACGACCAGCACGGTGTTGGTGCGGCAGAAGACGACGCCGCGGGCGACGTTCCGAATGAGCCAGACCAGCGCGGCGACGCCGACGATGACCGCGAGCATGAGCACGAGCTGCTGGATCACGATCGCCCACTGCGAGGCGGCCGGCAGCGCGGGGACCGTGAGGACGGCCTGATCCAGGGCGACGGTCACGGGCGCTCCGTCGGGCCCGATGGGGGCCTCGGCGGGGGTGCCCGCGAAGTTGGCCAGCACGGCGACGTCGCGATTCGGCAGCACTTCGATGATCCGCGTGACGGCCGACCAGGTGACCCAGGTCGCGATGACCGCCCCGGCTGCGGCGAAGAGCCAGAGACTCACTCGGTCGGCGAGCTTGATGGCGTGGGCCGTGTTCGGCGTGGTGTTCGTCTGCATGGCAGCAGCATACCGATATTCGATATTAATCGAAATCGATATGTTGAGGTCAGCGGGGCAGGGCGGAGCCGAGCGCTCCGAACCCCTCGACCACCAGCTCGGTCAGCAGCCCGGCGTAGCGCCCGTCGGGGTCGAGCTCGGGGTCGAACACCGTCACCGAAGCGCCGATCGCCGCGGGGGCGAGCTCGGCGAGCAGGGCCGTCAGCGTCTCGACGTCGAGCCCGCCGGGGTCGGGGCTGTCGACCGCAGGCATGACGCTCGGGTCGAGCAGATCGACGTCGAGCTGCAGCCAGTACCCGGCGCCGGCGGTCGCCCGCACGCGCTCGGCGAGCTGCGGCATCGGCTGGACGAGCGCCTGCGCGGCGGAGACGACGAGCCCGAGCGTGCGGCGGGCCTCGTCGGCGTGTTCGTCGTCGTCGCGGTGGCCGAGGTGCACGGCACGCGCCGCGTCGAAGTAGGGTCCAGCGCCGTCGAGGTCGGCGATGGCGGGCCAGTGCAGGCCCACCGCGGCCGCGAGATCTTCGCCGGCGACGCTGGCGCACGTCGCGCTGTTGCCGGGATGCCGGAAGTCGGTGTGCCCGTCGAGGTGCACGAGCCCGGTGCCGCCGCGGCGGGCCAGCGCGAGTCCCGCTCCGAGCAGGATGCTGCAGTCGCCGCCGAGGACGAGCGGCGCGTCGCCCGCGTCGAGCACCTCGTCGAGCCGCTGCGCGAGCCGCCGCGAGTGCTCGATCAGGGCGGCCTCATTGCGTACGTGACCGGGCGCCCGGCTCGCGTCGTCATCGAGATACGGCCCGGCGGGCACCGTGCCGGCGTCGCGGGCACCGGCGGCGAGCAGGCGCTCGGAGAGTCCGGCCGCGCGCAGCGCCTCGGGCGCCCGCCACGCCCCGGGCACCGCACCGGGCCGCGGCGGGCGGAGGCCGAGACTGCTCGGGGCGGCGACGAGCGCGATCATGGACCCAGGGTGCCACGTGCGGCCGACCGGCGGCTCAGCACTCCCGCAGCCGGGCGACGTTCGCGCTCAGCACCCCGTCGGCGCCGAGCAGCGTCACCCGCGTGACGCCGAGTCGCTGGAGCTCCGCCGTCGTGCCCCGCGCGAGGCAGTTCTGCTGGCTCAGGAACAAGGGCGAGTCGGTGGAGCCGGCGAAGGCGGCGCCCGCCAGGGCGTCCGGGAAGTTCAGGCCGTTCGCGACGAAGGCGCGCGGGCTGGTGCCGTAGGCGTCCCCGCTGATCGCGAGCCCCGTGCCGAAGCGGTCGGCTCCGGCGACCCGCTTGGTGTCGCCGGCGAGCTTCGTCAGCGAGCCGAGCACCGCGTCGGAGACGACGCCCGCGCCTCCGGCGACGCGGATCCTGCCTGGGCCGAGCCGCTTGACGAGCGCCGAGGTGGCCGCGTCGAGGGTGCGACCGTTGCTCAGCACGACCGGGGAATCGAACCGGCCCGCCGCGGCGCTCGCGGCGAGCGCATCGGGAAAGTTCGCACCGGATGCGACGTAGAGGGCCGGGGTGGTGCCGGGGAACGCGTAGTCGACGACCTTCCGGCTGGTGGCGTAGCGGTCCGCACCGCCGAGCCTGGTCACGGGGGCGATCTTCGCGAAGACGTCGGCGGCGGACTTGGCGACCGCACCCGTGCCGCCCACGACCACGATCCGCTTGGGCTTCAGCCGCCGGAGCTCGTCGAGGAGCGCAGCGGGGGGCTTCGTCGCCGGCGTGAGCAGCAGGGGGCCGCCGGCCCGGGCGGCAGCCGGTGCAGCGGCCAGGGCGTCGGCGAAGCCGACCCCGGAGGCGATGTACGCGATCGGCGCCGTCGACGGGAACGCGGATCGCGAGATCGCGACCGCGGTCGTGTAGCGGTCCTGGCCGGCGAGGCGGTCGACCGATGGAGCGGGGGCGAGCGTGAGGGAACCGCTCGCCGGGGCCGAGACCGAGTATGTGCCGACGCGGGCGACGACCTTCCACGTGTGTGCCCCGGCGCCCGCGCCGGTCAGGGGGAGGGCGAACGAGCCGCCGGTCTTGCTGAGCTTCGCGGTGGAGGCGGGCGTGCTGGAGCCGTCCAGGTACAGGGAGACCACCGTGCCGACAGGCGCCTGGGGCACTGTGCCGGTGAGGCTCGTGCCGAGGTACGCCCGGCCCGAGCCGGGCAGCTGGACCGCGGGGGTCTGCACCGCGACCGACAGCTCCCAGCCGCGGTTGAACTCCAGCACGTCCTGACCGCGGGACGAGGTCATCGCGAAGAAGGCGGCGAGCGGGTGCGCATCGCACGCCGTCTGGCTCGAGTTCGAGCCCGACGAGATGCCGACGGCGTAGTTGCCGATCAGTGCGGCGCCGCCGCTGTCGCCTGGGATCGCGCACACATCGGCGATCACCGAATTGACGCTGTGGCCTTCGACCTGCACGGTCTGGAAGCCCTGCACGGTGCCGCAGCTCCAGCCCGTCGTACGACCGGACTTGCAGAGTTTCGCCCCGACGACGCCGGCCGTCGCGCCGCGCACCGTGACGGGGGTGCCGCTCGTCGGGGATCCCTTGCCGCCGCCCCACGTCGACACCGTCGGCCGGGGCGTCCAGCCCGCGGCCACCGCGACGCGCGCCGAGTCCACGTTCCCGCCGTACTGGATGCTCCCGGGGACTCGAGTGCCGATCTGGGCGCCGAGGCCGCCGAGGGTGTTCGGCTTCGACTGCACCAGTTGATGGATGGGGGTGCTGTCGTTCGAGCGGCCCTCGAGGCAGTGTCCGGCGGTGGCGAACTGGTGGGCGCCGTTCGAGGTGGCCCGGCCGTTGAAGCCGACGGAGCAGAGATTGTAGATACCGCCGCCGAGCGCGTAGGTCCACCCCGTACCGCCGACGAGGTCCGCGGTGGCGCCGAACTCGACGTCCGAGAAATCGGCCCCCATGCCCGCGACCGGTTCGGAGATCGGCGTCGCGCCGGCCGCGGCGACCGCCTCCGCCTGCTCGGGGCCGTCGACGAGCACGAGGAGCTCGGTTCCGTCGAGCACCGCGTCGTCGGGGGAGATGCCGCTCGCCTCGAGTGCGCCGAGGACGTCGCCCGCGTCGACGGCGGCGTCGGCCTCGGCGAGGTACTCGGAGGGCGTCAGGCCCAGGTCGGTCTCGATCGCGCTCGCGAGCTCGTCTGGCAGCCCGGCCGCCGCGGTGAGGTAGTCCTCCGCCGGGTACTCGCCCATGGCGGGGTTCTCGCCGCCGGTGGCGTCGGCCACCGAGACGCCTTCGGTGGGGGCCGGTTCGTCCTCGGCCGTGGCCGCGGCGGGCAGAGCGGTCGCGGAGAGGCAGAGGCTGAGGGTCGTCACCGCGACGATCCAGGCGCGGCTGATGGGTCGGGACATGGGAGGCCCTTTCGATTCGGCTCGGCTCGATGGTCGAAGACTCCGGATCACGGCGTCCGGTCCCGAGGAGACGTGAAGGTCCATCATGGCGCACGCCGGGGAGCCGGAGGGCTCGCCCGCGCGGGGGTCTCCGAGAAGGGCTACGGCCGGTACTCCTCGCGCGGCTGCGAGTGACGCACCTCGGCTCGGGCGGCGGGAAGGCCGCCGAGGCCGTCGAGTGCGGCCGCGAGGCTCGCGAAGAGGGCGCGGATGACCCGCCAGAATCCCGAACCCCGCCTCGCCATCGACCCACCTCCAGGTGGGTCGAACATACCGGACGACCCGCTTGGCGTCTACGGTCCCGGCGGCGAGCCGACCGCGGCCGGCAGCCGCACACTCACCCGCAGGCCGCCGCGCGGGCCGGGCTCGACGACGAGCACGCCGTCGTGCGCGGTCACGATGCTCTGCACGATCGCGAGCCCGAGACCGACCCCGGCGTGATCGCCGCGGATCCGCTCTGCGCCGCGCTGGAACGGCTCGGTCAGCGTCGCGACGACGTGGGGCGCGAGCGCGGGGCCGGTGTTCTCGACGACGAGCACGGCGCGGCCCGGCGCCGCGACCGTCGTGACCGTCACCTCGCCGCCCTCGGGCAGGTTGTGCACGATCGCGTTGTGCACGAGGTTCGTGGTGAGCTGCAGCAGGAGGGCGGGCGAGCCGAGGGCCGTGACGACGTCCCCGGATGCCTCGACGGCGACCCTGCGCCGCTCCGCGAGGGGCAGCAGCGTCTCCACCGACTCCTCGGCGAGCAGCGAGAGGTCGACCGCGTCTCGGTGGAACGCCCGCCGGTCGGCCCGGCTGAGCAGCAGCAGCGCCTCGGTCAGCTCGATCGCCCGACCGTTCACGAGCCGCAGTCGCTCGACGAGCGCCTGATCGGCACCGGGGTCATCGCGGGCGACCTCGAGCATCGTCTGCGTGATCGCGAGCGGCGTGCGCAGCTCGTGCGAGGCGTTCGCGGCGAAGCGCTGCTGCTCGGCGATGTGCGCCTCGAGCCGGGCGAGCATCGCGTCGAAGCTGTCGGCGAGCTCCCGGAACTCGTCGCTGCGTCCCTCCAGCTCGATCCGGTGCGAGAGCGAGCCCTCCGCGGTCTTGCGGGTCGCGTTCGTGATGCGGCCGAGCGGGGCGAGCATCCGGCCGGCGAGGAACCAGCCGCCCAGGAGGCCGAAGGCCAGCAGGAACAGCAGGGCCCACGCCGCGGCCGGGGCGAAGGCGCGCACGAGGTCGTCGCGGCCGGGCGTGAAGCCGTCCATCGTGACGGCGGCCTCGGCCGGTACGTAGCGCAGCAGGAACAGCCAGACCACGGCGAGCAGCAGCAGCATCGCGAGCAGCAGGAAGCCCGCGTAGCTGAGGGTCAGCTTCCAGCGGACGGAGAGCCCGGGCCGCCTAGCCACCCGCGCCCCCGGCATCCGCGCCGCCGCCCGCGTCGCCGGTGTCGATGCGGTAGCCGACGCCCGGTACCGTCGCGATCACCCACGGCGTGCCGAGGCGCTTGCGCAGCGCGGACACCGTGATGCGCACGGCGTTCGTGAACGGGTCGGCGTTCTCGTCCCAGGCGCGTTCGAGCAGCTCCTCGGCGCTGATCACGCCCCCCTCCGCGGCGACGAGCACCTCGAGCACGGCGAACTGCTTGCGGGTGAGCGCCACGTAGCGGCCGTCGCGGTAGACCTCGCGGCGGAAGGGGTCGAGCCGGAGCCCGGCGAGCTCGCGCACGGGCGGGCGCACCTGGCTGCGCCGGCGGTCGAGCGCTCGAAGTCGCAGCACCAGTTCGCGCAGCTCGAACGGCTTCGTGAGGTAGTCGTCCGCGCCGAGCTCGAAGCCGGAGGCCTTGTCGTCGATGCGGTCGGCGGCGGTGAGCATGAGGATCGGCATCCCGACCCCGGAGGCGACGATGCTCGCGGCGACCTCGTCGCCGCTGGGACCCGGGATGTCGCGGTCGAGCACCGCGAGGTCGTAGCTGTTGATCGACAGCAGCTCGAGGGCGGTGTCGCCGTCGCCGGCCACGTCGGCGGCGATCGCCTCCCGGCGGAGTCCCGTGCGGATGGCCTCGGCCATCAGGGGTTCGTCCTCGACGATCAGCACGCGCATGACACCGATGGTACGATGCGGGCCGTATCGCGGGCGTATGCGGAAGCGCAGACGCCGAGGCAACACGCCCGCGCGTGAGGTGGGAGCATGACCACCGTCACCGAGCGACCCGGCGGGCGCGGGGCCGCCGCCGCAGCCGCCGCGCTCTTCGCCGCGTACCTCGTGCTGCTCGTCTGGCTCGTGCTGTGGAAGCTGCAGCTGCCGTGGGAGGCGGTGCCGGTGCAACGCAGCCTGAAGCTCGTGCCCTTCGTCGCGGCCGAGGGGTACGGCGCGAGCGCGGTGCGGGAGGTCGCCGGCAACGTCGCGGTGTTCGTGCCCTTCGGGCTCGGGCTCGCCCGGCTGCGCCCGCGCCTCGGGTGGAGGCGGATCACCGCGGCCGCGGCCGGGCTCAGCGCCGGGCTCGAGCTCGCGCAGTTCGCGCTGGCGGTCGGGCACACGGACCTCACCGACGTGCTCACGAACACCGCGGGCGCCCTGCTCGGGACACTGCTGGCCGGGCGCCGCCGCCGCAACCCCCTTGTCGAGTCCGCGCGGAGCACGTAGACCAGAAGGCGACCGGGGAGGAGGTCCATTCATGACGATCCGGTTGAACGAAACGGCCCTGCGCCACGCCCGCTCGCTCGTGCGCGACGGGCAGGTGGTGCGCGACGAGCGCGACGCCTGGAGCGAGGATGCGCCGAGCGCCGACGAGGAGAACGCCTTCGTCGAGCGCGAGGGCTGGACGGAGTACCGGCACTGGCACCTCGGGGTGGACGACGACGAGAACGACGAGACGAAGGGGGCGTACTCCTTCCCCTACGGCGACTTCCGCCGGGTGCATCGCTGCGCGGTGATCTCGCTCGAGAGCCGTGCGGGGCAGTACGACCACGACGACATCCGCGACGCCGCCCGGGCGCTGCTCGAACTGATCGACGCGGAGGGCTGAGGATGGCGACGGTCACCGAGCGTCGCGACCGGCGGCGCGCGAAGGCGGCGCTCGCGCACGCGAAGTCCGCCGAGAAGGAGGCGAAGCGTCTGGCCGACGGGCTGCCGCCGGGCCGGGCGAAGCAGCGGCTGGAGGCGATCGTGGCCCAGTCACGGGCGACGCGGCGCGCGGCCAAGGCGGATCGCAAGCGCGCCCCGCGCCGAGCCGCGCGGACCGCGGCGCGGGCGACGGCCGGACTGGATGCCTGGTCGCGCCGGGTCGTGCCCTCGACGGTGCACCGAGGCGCCGCCGCCGAGCCGGGGGCGGCGATCACGGATGCCGCGGCCGCCGCGAAGCGGCGGGCCGCCCTGCTGAAGCAGCGGCGCAAGCAGGCCGACCGGGTGCGCAAGTGGGCGAAGAGCGCCGCCGCGCACACGGTGGTGCAGGCCGTGACGACACCGGAGGAGCCTGCGCCGCGGAAGCGTCGGGGGTAGCCTCGGACGCGCGGGCGGGGCCCGCGGGGAGGAGTGCCGCTGATGGCGAAGGACGAGGCATCCGGACTGAGCGCGGAGGAGCGCGCGGCGGTCAAGCAGCGTGCGAAGGAACTGCGCGAGCAGGAGAAGGCCGGCAAGAGCCGGGCCGCTGGCGAGGCGGCGGTGCGCGAGGCGATCGCCGCGCTCGAGCCCGAGGACCGCGAACTGGCCGAGGGGCTCGACCGCGTCGTGCACGAGGTCGCGCCGGAGCTCGTGCCGAAGACGTACTACGGCATGCCGGGCTATGCGAACGGCGAGGGAAAGATCGTCGTCTTCCTGCAGCCGGCGAAGAAGTTCAAGACCCGCTACGCGACGATCGGCTTCGAGGATCGGGCGAAGCTCGACGACGGAGACCTCTGGCCCGTCGGCTTCGCGGTGCGCGCGTGGACGGCGGCCGTCGAGCGCGAGGTCACCGAGCTCGTCCGCCGCGCCGTCGGCTGACGACGCGGCCGGGCGGGATCCGCGGATCCCGCCCGGCCGCGTCATCCGGGGGCTCGGCGATCAGCCCGCTGCGGTGAGGGCAGCGTGCTCGCGGCGGCTCGCCTGCAGGTACGCCGTGCTCAGCACGCCGCACGCGGCGCAGATGGGCGGCTGCCCCTCGGCGCTGGGGTCGCGGTCCATCTCGACGGCGATGTAGCTGTGGTCGCAGACGTGGCAGCGCACGCGCGCCTCCCAGGGGTCGTCGACCTCGCTGCGCGGGTCGTGCGCCCGGCGGAGCAGCCCGCCGCGGCCGGTGCGGTCCACGACGGCGGCGAGCACGACGGCGAGCACGAGCGTGATGGGCGTCGACCACGCGGCGCCGAAGGCCCCGCCGAACTGGTAGAGCAGGATGCCGAGCAGTGAGGTCGCGACCCAGACGGCGCCGTTCCAGGTGAAGCGGCGGACGCGCCCGGCGCGGAACTCCTCGAGCTCGCGGGTGTTCCAGGTGCGCACGAGGTGCACGAGGGCCACCCCGACCCACGAGGCGATGAAGGCACCCTGCCAGGCGAGGGCGACGAGCAGGTAGCTGACGACGTCGGTCAGCATGAACACGTAGGTGATCGCGCCGCAGAAGAGCACGGCGGCGACGCGCGGCACGCGGACGCGGAACAGGCGGAAGACGAGCGCCTCCATGTTCGTCGAGGCGACGTAGAAGTTCGCCGTGTTGATGCGGGCCTGCGTCACCCAGACGAGGAAGAGCCCCCAGCCGCCGAGCAGGCTCACCATGGTGTTGCCGACGAGCTCGGAGGAGACCGCCCCGTCGAGGCCCGCGCTGTAGGCGATGAAGATGCCGATGAGGCCGTTCGCGAGGTACACGAAGGCGTAGAAGACCGGGCCGAACACGGCGATGCCGTTCGAGCGGGCCTGCTCGGGCTTGCCGAAGCGGGCGAAGTCGACCGTGAACATCATGAGCACGAGCACGCCGAGGTAGACGAAGAAGGCGTAGAGCCAGCCCGGGGCGGCGAAGTCGGCGCCCTCCTGCGGCGGGTGCGCGAGCCAGCCCGAGGAGTCGTTGCGCACGGCGAGCATGACGACGACGACCATGAGGCCGATCCAGTAGACGGGCAGCAGGATGGCGTTGTACTTGTCCATCCACCGGCGGATGCCGCCCATCACGAGCGGCAGGTTGATCGCGACCGCGATCGCGCTCCAGAGCGCGAGCGAGAGCTGCGGGAACGCGACATGGAAGGCGTTCGCGATCATCGACGACTCGAACACCGCGTAGTAGATGGCCGTGGCCGCGAGCACGAGGGCGCCGAGCAGCGAGCCGGAGGTGCCGAAGATGCGCTGCGACATGAGGGCGACCGTGAGGCCCGTGCGCGCGGCGTAGCGGCTGAACGCGTAGCCGAGCGCGCCGAACGCGGCGCAGGCGAGCACGATGCCGATGAGCGCGTCGGTCGTGCCGACGGTCGCCGCGAGCGTGGCGGCGGTCACGAGGTAGAACATGCCGCTCACGAGCGCGTAGAAGGACATCGCGAGGGATGGCCGGGGCATCCGCCAGGAGAGCGGCACGACGTGGGTCGTGTAATCCTCGGTGGCAGCCTCCTTGACGACCTTGGGGTCGTCGTGGTGCTGCACGTCGAGCGGGGCGAGAGCAGGGAGTTGAGTCGTCATCGAGCTCCTCCGGACGTCGGGGTCTGATGGTCAGACCAGTTGGGGGATCGGAACTAGTATGGTCTGATGGTCGGACCAGTGCAATACTGATCCGCGCAGCGCCGGGAATCCGGCGCGAAACCGGACAAGGAGGTCACATGACGGACACGCAGGACCAGGCCGCCGCCACGGCCGAGACCCCGGAGCAGCGCGTCGCGCGGCTCGGACTCGAGATCCCCGACTTCGCCAAAGAGGGGTACTACGGGGCCGACGTCTACGGCTCGATGAAGCCGCACCACATCTCGGGGAACATCCTCTTCCTCAGCGGCCACACCCCCGACCAGCCCGACGGCACGGTGCGCTACCCGGGGCGCCTCGGCGACACGCTCACCGTCGAGGAGGGCTACGAGGCCGCCCGCCTCACCGCACTGAACTGCCTCGGCGGCATCCGCCTCGCCCTCGGCTCCCTCGACCGCGTCGAGGCCGTCGTCCGCTCGCTCTGCTTCGTCGTGTCGACGCCCGAGTTCACCGAGGTGCACCGCGTCTCCTCCGGCTACAGCGACCTCTTCGCCGAGGTGTTCGGCCCGGTCGCCGGGCTCGGCGGCCGCGCGACGATCGGCGTGACGAGCCTCGCCGGCGGATCCTCCTTCGAGAACTGGGTCACCGTGGAGATAAAGTCGTAGCACTCGAGTGGGGCGCGCGACGGGAGGCCGAGGTGGATCTCAAGGTCTCGCGCGACGCCGGCGCGCCGGAGAAACTGGCCAACCGGCTGCTCGAACTCATCGAGTCGGGCGAGCTCAAGCCGGGCGACAAGCTGCCGAGCGAGCGCGAACTCGCCGAGCTCGGCGGCGTCGCCCGCAGCACCGTGCGCGAGGCGCTCTCCGCCCTCGAGATGCGCGGTCTCGTCAGCCGACGGCCCGGCCGCGGCAGCGTGGTCGAGGCCGTCGCCCGGCCCAAGCTCGCCGACTCGCTGCGCGGCGTGCTGCCGCCGAGCGAACGGCTCCTCGCCGAGGTGATGGACCTCCGCGGGGTGGTCGAACCGCCGCTGGCCGAGCGGGCGGCGCTGCGCGCGGATGCCGCGGGCCTCGCCGCGCTCGACCGGGTGCTCGCTGCGGCGGAGGAGGAGCTCGGCCGTCCCGAGCCCTCCGCCGCCCGCCTCGTCGCGCTCGACCTCGAGTTCCACACCACGGTCGCCACGCTCGCGCAGAACGCGATGCTCGTCGAGCTCATCGACGTCGTGAACGAGTGGACGGCGCCCTCGCGCGACGAGACGCTGCAGAGCCTCGAACGGATGCTGCGCTCCCACCGGGCGCACGGCCGCATCGCCGACGCCATCCGGGCGGGCGACCCCGCCGCCGCCCACGAGGCGATGGCCGCCCACCTCGGGCAGATCGCCGACGTCATCGCGGCCCCGCAGCCCGGCGCCGAGGCGCTCCCCGCCTGAGCGGCGCGACATCCGCATCTCCTCCAATCCGCTGCCGCGACGGTTCCGAATCCCACCTGACGGCCCGCACGGGCCCGTGATCAAGGAGGAACCATGCGAAACTCACCGAACCGCATCGTCGCCACGGTGTTCGGCGCGGTCTATCTGCTCGTCGGACTGCTCGGCTTCGCGGTCACGGGCGGCGTCTCGTTCGTCGCGACCGAGGGCGGGCTGCTGCTCGGCATCTTCGCGGTGAACCCGCTGCACAACATCGCGCACCTCCTGATCGGCGCGGCGCTGCTCGTCGCCGGCCTCATGAGCGCGCGTGCGGCGAAGACCGTCAACACGATCGTGGGCGCCGCCTACCTGCTGCTCGGCATCGTCGGGTTCTTCCTCGCGGGCACCGCGGCGAACATCCTCGCGCTGAACACGCCGGACCACTTCCTGCACCTCGCGAGCGCGCTCGTGCTGCTCGGCGTCGGCCTCGGGGCCGAGCGCGGCGGCCGGCTGGCGACGGCCTGAGGCCGCCGTGCTCCCCGCCGCGCTCCGCAGCTGGCCGGCGCTCGCCGCGCTCGGCGCCGGGCTCGTCCTCGCGGCGCTCGCCGCGGGGGCGACGGGCCCGGTCGCCATGGGGGTGCTCGCCGCGGCCGGACTCGCCGCGCTCGCCTGGGCGTTCGCCGCACTCCGAGCGGGCGGCGCGGTGCTGCCGCGCACGACGCTCGCCGTCGGCCTGACGGTCGTCGTCGGACTCGCGCTCGTCGTGGGGGCGGGCGCGGCGCCGGCGCTCGGCCTCGCCGGGCTGCCGACGATCGCGGCGGCGGGCTTCGCGCTCGTCGTCGCGGTCGGGGCGGCGGCGCGGCTGCGCGACGCAGGCACTCCGGGCCAGGGGCCCGATCAGACCCGGGATGCCGCGCCGGCATCCGCATCCCCGGCCGCACCCGCGGCCACCCGGACGCGGCATCCCGTGGCAGCCACCCTCGGACTCGTCGCGGGCGCCGCGCTCGTCGCCGCCCTCGCGACGCCGGCCCTCGCCGGCACCGAACCGGGCGAACTCGCCGTCCCGCACGGCGAGCTGCACCAGCACTGAGGGGCGAGGCCCCGGCTACTCGCCCGCGGGCGAGGGGTCGGGGATCTCCTCCGGCGTGTACCGCGGCAGCCGCGACGCGGGCAGCGCCGCCACGAGGCTCAGCCCCGCGAGCACGAGGAAGCCCATCCGCAGGGTGCGCAGCCGCTCCTCCTCGTTGATCGCGACGGCCGCATCGATCTGCTCGACGCTCGCATCGGTCTCGGTGAACTTCTCCCGCAGCTCGTCGTTGCTGATGAAGTTCACCTGGTCGAGGTCGACCTGGGCGACGAGCTCGTCCGGCAGCTCCGGGTGCTCGGTGACGGCCTGCGTGAAGTTCAGGCTCAGCATCGTGACGAGCAGCGCGCCCATCACCGCCGTGCCGACGGCCGAGGCGAGGTTCTGCGTCGTGCCGCGGATCGAGCCGACGTCGCCCGCGAGCTCCTTCGGCGCCGCCGTCACGAGCACGTTGAATACGAGGGTCACGAGCGCGCCCTGTCCGATGCCGAACACGACGAGCCCGAGGATCGTCGGCAGCGTCTCCCAGTTGTTCGTGACGACGAAGGCGAGCCAGACGAGCGCGGCCGTCGTCAGCCCGAACGAGAAGAGCCCGATCGTGCGCGGGCTGTAGCGCCGGTAGAAGCGCACGATGAGCGTCGCCGTCACGAAGACGGTCAGGTTGAACGGCATCATCGCGAGGGAGGTGTCGAACGGCGTCCGCCCCTGCACCACCTGGATGTACGTCGGCACCGTGAAGTTCACCGCCGCCTCCATCGCGACGATGATGAACATCGCGTAGACGGCGGCGCGCTCCCGGGCGCTGCCGAGCACCGACAGGTCGACGAGGGGCACCTTGCCGAGCCGCATCCGGCGTCTCGTCCAGAGGAAGAACGCCTGCCCGAGCACGAGGCCCAGCACGACGAAGACCGGCGCGGGCGAGAGGCCGAGCACGTCGAACGGTGCGCCGGGCTCGGCGAGCACGATGCCCCAGGCGTTCAGGTTGTTGAAGCCGAGCGTCAGCAGCACGATCGCCCCGCCGATGAGGGCGGAGGCGACGAGGTCGATGCGGACCGAGGCATCCCCCTTGTCCGAGCGCAGCCCGAAGCTCAGCGCGAAGACCGCGACGGCGAGGCCGAGCGTGATCATGAAGACCGGCCGCCAGCCGACGAGCGTGCCGAGCGTGCCGCCGATGAGGAACGCGCTGATGCCCGAGAAGGCTCGAGCCGAGCCGAGCGAGCCGACCGCGGTCGCCTGCTGGGCGCCGCGGTAGTTCTCCGCGATGAGCGCGACGAGCGAGGGCACGATGATCGCGGCGGACGCCCCGGCCAGCACCTGGCCCGCGATCGCCCAGCCGATCGTCGGCGACAGGATCATCAGCACCGAGGACACGCCGAACACGACGACGACGCAGCGGAAGATGAGCACCCAGCCGACCCGCTGGCCGAGCTTCGCGCCCGTCATCACGAGGGCCGCGACGGCGAGGCCGTAGACCACGATCGTCGAGCTCGCGACCGTGGGCGGCACGCCGAAGTCCTCGACCATGCCGCCGAGCGAGATCGGCAGCGCGGCGACGTTGAACGACATCAGCACCTGGGCGAGGAACAGCCCGATCATGGGCGCCCAGGAGCGGCGCTCCTCGGCGCGGGGTGCGGCGGTCTGCGCGGTCATGCGCGGCTCCCTTCGGTGGACGATGCGGATGCCTCGGGCCGCACGGATGCCTCGGGCCGCGCGGATGCCGCGGCGGGCGCGGCCGTCGAGGCGAACAGGTTCAGACCGAGCGCGCGCGAGAGGTAGGCGCAGGCGCGCTGGCCGCGCACGCTGTTGCCGGCCGGGTCGAGGCGGGGGGAGTAGGCGCCCACGGCCCCCTTGCCCGGGGCGACCGCGACGATGCCGCCGGCCACGCCCGACTTCGCCGGCAGGCCGATCTCGAACAGCCACTCGCCCGAGCGTTCGTACATGCCGCACGAGGCGAGCAGCGCGAGCGTGTCGCGGCACACCTCCGCGGAGACGACGCGCTCGCCCGTCACCGGGTTCACCCCGCCGTCGGCGAGGGTCGCGCCCATCACGGCGAGATCCTCGGCCGTGACGGACAGGGCGCACTGCTTCGTGTACACGTCGACGACCGCGAGCGGGTCGGCATCCAGCCGTCCGTAGCTCTGCAACAGCCGCGCGATCGCCTGGTTGCGCTGGTTCGTCAGGACCTCGGAGCGGTACACCTCGCCGTCGAGCGCGAGCTCGCGGCCCGCGAAACGGGACAGCCCGGTGCGCACAAGCTCCCACTGCTCGGCGGGCGTGGCAGCGGGAACGAGCGCGGTCGTCGCGATCGCCCCGGCGTTCACCATCGGGTTCATCGGACTGCCGCCGTTCAGCTCGATCGCCATGACCGAGTTGAACGGGAGCCCCGTGTTGTTCACGCCCACGATCTCGTGCACGGCCTCGTGCCCGATCGCCTCGCAGACGAGCGCGAACACGAACGCCTTCGAGATCGACTGGATCGAGAACGCCACCCCGGCGTCGCCCGCCCGGTGCACCGCGCCGTCGACCTGCGCGACGACGAGGCCGAAGTGCGCCGGGTCCGCCTCGGCGAGGATCGGGATGTAGTCGGCGACGACGCCCTCGTCGAGCCCCGCGTAGCGGCGGTGCGCGGCCGCCACCGTCTCGCCGAGCCGGGCCGGGAGTCCTCCCGTCGATGCGTGCTGGGCGATGTCCGCCACATCGGCTTCGAACATGCACCCTCCCCCCAGAGATGTCGCTCGGAGTCTAGACCCGGCGGCCCCTCCTCCGGGAGTGCCCGTGGCCCGCGGATCGCCCGCTCGCTACGCTGCATCCAGGCGCGATCGTGGGGGATGGCGGGACGAGGCGGGGAGACGCGTGAACGACGGCATCAAGTGGGGGCTGCCGGTGCTCGGCGCCGCGGCCCTCGGCACCCTCGGCCTCGTGCTCGGCACGACCGCGCTCGCCGACGCCGTCGTCGCGCAGGGCGTGATCGCCGGGGCGGCCGCCGAGTCCCGCGCCGAGGACGCGCTCGGCGACCTGCGCGGCGCGACGACGCTCGCGAGAGGACAGGTCCTGGAGGGCGAAGCGCTCGCCGGCGCGTTCGTGGACGGCCTGGGCGACCCCGCGCTCGCCGAGGCGCTGACGGCGGAGGTCGCGTCCGCACGCGAGGTCATCGACGACGCCGCGCTCGAACTGCCGGAGCCGCCCGCCTACGATCGCGGGCCGCTGACGCCGGTCTGGACGAGCCTCGCCGAAGCGGTCGCGACCCAGGAGCGCACCGCACGGCTCGGCGCCGTGCAGCAGGAGGCCGAGTCGGGCCTCGCCGGCCTGCACGCCGCGGAGCAGCAGCTCGCCGAGGCGCGCACCGCGTTCTACGCGGACGCCGCCGCCGACGCGCAGGCCGTGCTCGACGCGAGCACGGTCGCGAGCTACGAGTCGCGCGTGCCCGCCATGCACGCGATCGCCCAGGACGGCGAGTCCTGGTTCGTGGAGCAGGACGACAGTGCCGAGGGGTACCAGCAGCTGGCCGCCGCCGTCGCGGCCGTGCGCGCCTCGCAGACCGCCGAGACGGCCCGCCGGGCGGCGCCCGAGTACGCGAGCCGCGGACCGATCGAGGAGTTCGCCCGCTCCATCGCGCACGGCGTGCACCTCGACTTCGCGTGGGACCACGTCGTCAATGGGCTTTCGAGCGACGAGTGGTACTCGGGCACTGCGCAGTACTGGTACGGAGACGGGGGCTGGGCGAAGCTGCACCTCAGCTACTCGATCGACTGGAGCTACGCCGACGACGTGAACGCCAAGGCGGTCGTCGTGCACGAGGTCGGGCACACCCAGGTCGTGCGGCCCGAGTGCACGCCGATCTTCGAGAGCGCGGTGTTCGACAGCGACGACGAGATGTGGGCGACCGCGTGGGCGATCGCCGCAGGCTACGACGTGCCCGGCTCCGGCATCGAGGCCTACGGGCGGCCGAGCGACGAGCAGATCGCCGAGGCCGGCCGCTGCGTGTAGCGCGTGGTTCGCTGAGCTTGTCGAAGCGTTGGTTCGCTGAGCTTGGTCCGCTGAGCTTGTCGAAGCGGTGGAGGTCGCTTCGACGGGCTCAGCGAACCAGGCGGGCTCAGCGAACCGGGCGCACCGTGCTGCCGCGCACGCGGAGCACCGCGTCGGAGAGCTGCGGACCGTCGATCGGCTCGCCCTCGATGCGGCGCAGCAGCATCCCGACGGCGAGCTCCGCCTGCCGGTCGGGCTGCAGGTCGATCGCGGTGAGCGGCGGGTCGTGCCGCTCGGACCCCGGGCTGTCGATGCCCACGGCGACGAGCACGTCCTCGGGGATCCGCACCTCGGCGTCCCGGGCCGCCCGCAGCACGCCCTCGCGGTACTGCTCCGCGGTCGCGATGACGGCATCGGGCCGTTCGGCGCCGCGCAGCAGGGCGAGCGTCGACTCGTAGGGGTCGTTGTGGGCGTGGTCGAGGGGGATCAGCCGCACGAGCTCCGGCATCCCGTGCTCGGCCGCCCAGTCGCGGTACGCCGCCGCGCTCTCCTCCGCCCACGACCAGCTCGCGTCCGCGCTGATCAGCGCGATCCGCCGGGCGCCCTGCTCGTGCAGGTGATCGAGCAGCGTGCGCATGTTCTCGCCGTGATCGCTCGTGACGGCGTAGGGCCAGTCGGGGCGCGCGGCATCCCGCTCCACCGTGACGACCGGCGTGCCGAGCCGTTCGAGCGCGGCCAGCCGTTCGTCGTTGCGCACGGGGTCGCAGAGCACGACCCCGTCGGCGCCGATGAGACGCCAGCCGTCCTCGCTCGTCACGGTCGGCGGTGTGAGCGTGAGCGCGTACCCGGCCTCGAAGGCCTTCGTCGCGGCCGCGCGCGCCGCGGTCATGTAGAAGTCGAGGTCGAGCATCGGCACCGCGCCCTCGTCGACCGAGGGCAGGGCGAACGCGATCGTGCCGGTGCGGCCGAGGCGGAAGGCGAGCGCCGCCCGGCTCGGCCGGTAGCCGAGCTCGTCCGCGGTGCGCTGCACCCGGTCCCTGGTCGACTGACGGAGCTTGCCGCTGCCGTTGAGCGCGGCCGAGACCGTGCTCGTGGACAGGCCGAGCTCGCGGGCGACGTCGTGGATGGTGACGCGTTTCGTCGCCGGCTGATCACGCTCCGTCATGGACCTCGACCTCTCCGTCGGCACCAGGCGCGGGGAACGCCATCAACTGTAGACGAGCTCGGTGCTGACACGGCGCGACGCGACGAGCGCGCCGCGGCGCACCGTCCACCGCGACCCGGCCTCGTTGCGCAACGCGTGCAGGCGGTCGCCCGCGGCGAGCACGACGAAGGAGGCCTCGGCGCCCGCCTCGAGCCGCGGGGCCGGCCGGCCGACGGCGGCGCGGGCCGAGCTCGTCACCATCCGCCACGCGTCGTCCACACCCTCGCCCGTGCGGTCGGCGAGCGGCAGCGCGTGCCACGCGAAGCGGGCGCGCTCGAGCGGGTCGAGGGTGCCGAGCGACTCCCAGTTGTCCTCGTGGTTGCCGGTGCCGATCGTCACGGTGACCCCGGCGTCGAGCAGCTCGTTCGGCCGCGAGACGCCGCGGTACGGGTACGAGCTCTGCAGGTTCGAGGGGCAGACGGTGATGGCGATGCCGGCTTCGGCGACCTTCTCGATCACGCGGGCGGCGTCGTCGTCGGCGTAGGTCTCGAGGGCGCCGACGTGGTTCGCGTTGACGAGCCCCTGCATGCCGTACGCGACGGTGAGCTCGGCGAGCGGTTCGAGCAGGCGCTCGCTCGGGTCGGTGAAGTAGTCGACGTTGATGTCGATCGGGCGGCCGAACCGTTCGGCGAGCTCGAAGACGAGCCGCAGGTGCGTGAGCCGCGCCTCGTCGTCGGCCTCGTTGTTGGGCCAGCCGCCGACGCGGTCCGCACCCATCGCGAGGGCCTCGGCGACGAGCCCGTAGGCGCGCGCGTCGCCGACCATTCCCTCCTGCGGGAACGCCGTGACGACGGTCTCGATGACGCCGTCGCACTCGGCACGGGCGCGCAGCACGCCCTCGACGGAGGCGAGCCCGGTCACCGAGTCGATGTCGGCCTGCCCGGCGAGCAGTCCGACGCCTTCGAGCGCCGAGGCGCGCAGGAAGCGGCCGGCGCGCTCGGCGACGTCGTCGACGGTGAACGCCGCCTTCAGGTCGCGCTGGCGCTGCATGAGCACGGAGCGGGGGCCGTGGGCGACGAGGCCGAGCTCCGCGATCCGCTGCCGGCTGTAGACCTTGTCGGGGTGGCTGTGCGGCTCGACGAACGGGGTGGTCACGAGGCCGCCGCCGGCGTCGATCACCTCCTCGGCGGTCGCGCCGGCCGCGGCATCCGGTCCGATGGCGGCGATCGCGCCGTCGCGGACGACGACGTCCACGAGCGCGCCCGCCGGCGCGCCGGCGCCCGCGGCGTCCCGGTCGAGCCGGGCGCCGCGCACGATGAGCTGGGCGGTCTCAGAAGCCATCGCGGTTCACGTCCTTGTAGAGCAGGTAGGCGGATGCCTCAGGGCCGGTCGCCGTGAAGGCCTGCGTGCAGTACGGCGCCATGTAGATGAAGTCGCCCTGCTGCACGTCGACGTGCTCGCCGTCGAGGTGGTACACGCCGCCGCCCTCGAGGAGGTAGAGGCCGTGCTCCTGGTGGTGGATCTCGACCATGCGGAACCGGGCTCCGCCCTGGAAGCGCATCACGTTCATCGCGAGGTCGAAGCGCTCGTCGTCGGGCAGCAGCTGCCCGTAACTGCCGTCGATGCCGTCGTCGTCGATGCCGACGACGTCGCCGAGCCGGCCGGCCACGACGGGCGGCGCCTCGACGCCCTCGACGGCGAGGTACCGCTTCTTCACCCACAGGGCGCGGGAGGCCGCGACGGCCTCGAGCTCGAAGGTGCGGCCCTCGGGGAGGAAGAGGTAGCCGCCGTCCTCGAGCCGCCACTCCTCGCCCGCGGACCGCACCCGGAGCGCGCCGTCGAGCGCGATGAGGAAGTTCTCGAAGCCCGCGCCCTGCGGCCGCGTGCTCGCGGCGCCGGCCTCGAGCTGCAGCAGGTACTGGCCGAAGCGGGCGGGGCTGCCCTGCGGGGCGGCGAGCACCGTCGCCGCGTACGGCGGCAGGCCGGGCAGCGTGTTCTCGACCATCGTGTCGGGCGTCATCAGGTAGTAGCGGTCGCCGACGCGGCCGCGGCTCGCGCTCAGGTAGTCGTTGCGGTAGCTCGTCACTCGGGGCTCCAATCGGCTGGGAGAGGGTCGGGGTAGCGGCCGTCGACGAGGAGCGGTGCCCCGTCGACGGTGATGGTCGGGCGTTCGACGACGAGGTCGACGTGCACCTCCGAGTGCCAGTGCGCCCCGGTGTAGTCGCCGAAGGGATGGCCGAGGGCGATGTGGCAGCCGGGGACGTTCTCGTCGAAGAGGAGGTTCCCGCTGAGCGCCGTGCAGGCGCGGTTGGTGCCGACGGCGAACTCGCCGATGCGGCCGGCGTGCTCGTCGCGGTCGAACCAGGCGCGCAGCCGCGCGGCGAGCTCCGCGTCGGGGTGCTCGAGCCCGACGAGTCGGCCGCCCCGCACCTCGAAGCGCACGGGGTCGGCGAGCAGGCCGGTCGAGGCGTTGAACGGGTAGCCGAGCACGCTCGCCGCGATGACGCCGTCGGCGCCGATCGGCGAGCAGAACACCTCGCCCTGCGGCAGCCGGCCGCCCTCACCCGGCGCGTGGTAGAGCCCGGTGAACGCGGTCCAGGGCCGGTCCGGGTCGAGGGTGAAGCGGATCTCGGTGCCGAGGGCGTTGCGCACCTCGGCCGTCGTCCCGCCGCCGAGCCGGTCGCGGACGAGCTCGCTGAAGCGGGCCACTTCGCGGTAGTCGGCGGCGAGGCCGATGCCGAGGCTCGGCCGGTCGAGCGCGGTGAGCTGGGCGTGCCTCGCGCCCACGGCGTCGAGCAGCGCCCAGAAGCGCTCGTCCCAGGCGAGGCGGTCGTCGCCGTCGCGCGCGGCGAACGCCGTCACGGTGGGCCGGTGCCCGGTGATCGCCCGCTCGATCTCGGCGAAGGCGGCCGGGTAGTCGTCGTCGAGCCCGGGCACGAGGTGCAGCCGGGCGTCCGCGGCGACACGGGTGGCCGCGGCGACGATGCGCTCGGCGAGCCCGAGGGTCGCCTCGTCGGCGAGGACCAGCACCCGGTCGCTCGCGCCGACGGCGAGGCAGGTGTCGATGAGCTCGCGCGCCCCGCGGTCGAGGTCCGCGTCGCTGACGGGCGGCAGCGCGCTCGGGCGCTGGAGCCCGGTCGCGGCGCTGCTCGCGTCCGGCCCGCTCACGCGGAGCTCCTCGCGGGCGCCGGGACGGCGAGCGGCACGAAGGCGCCGGGCCCCTGGTCGGTCACGAGCCCGCCGTCGAGCACGACGAACTCGCCGCGGGCGACGGTCGCACGCACCCGGACGGTGCTCGGCCGGCCCGCGTAGGGCGACCAGCGGTCGGGACCGAACTGGCCGGACGCCTGCACCGGCCGGGCCTCGCCGAGCTGCAGCACCACGAGGTCGGCATCCGCGCCGGGCGCGAGGCGCCCCTTCGCGGGCGCCGCGCCGCAGCGCTCGGCCGGGCGGATCGTGACGAGGGCGAGTGCCTCGGGCAGCGTCCAGCCGCGCCGCAGCGCCTCGTCGAGGAAGAGCGGGGCGAACTCGCGGGCGCTCTGGATGCCGAACGGGCCGCCGAGCGCGTCGTGCTCGGCCACGGCCTTGTCGGCGACGGAGTAGACGCAGTGGTCGGAGACGACGGCGTCGATCGCCCCGTCGCGGAGCCGCCGCCACATGCCCTCGACCTCGGGCCGGGCGCGCAACGGCGGCGCGCAGAGCGCGGTCCAGCCGAGCCGCAGGAAGTCCTCGGCATCGAGCAGCAGGTGGTGGGCGGTGACCTCGCAGCTCGCGGCGACGCCGCGCTCCCGTGCGGCGGTGACGAGGTCGACCGCCTCCGGCAGCGAGAGGTGCACGAAGTGCACGGCCCCGCCGGTCTCCTCGGCGATCGCGAGCACGCGGCGCACGGCCTCGAGCTCGAGCTCCGGGCTGCGGGCCGCGAGCACGGCGGCGTAGCCGGTGCGGCCCGCGGCGCGCTCGGCGGCGATCGCGGCGCTCAGCCCCTCGCGATCCTCGGCGTGCACGAGCACGAGCCCGCCGTGCCGCGCGGTCTCGGCGAGCCCCTGGCGAAGGTCGTCGTCGCTCGCCGAGGGGTAGTCCATGTCGTTCTCGGGCAGGAAGGCCTTGAAGCCGGGGGCGCCGAGCTCGCGCTGCCCGCCGAGCTCGCCGAGGCCGGGCCCGGTGAGCGCGCCCCACAGGCCGAAGTCGACGATCGCGCCGTGCGCGCCGAGCTCGGACTTGGCCGCGTAGCGCGCGGCGGTCGTCGTCGGCGGGGTCGTGAACGGGTGCTCGATGACGAAGGTGCAGCCGCCGAGGGCGGCGTTCGCCGTGCCGATTCGGTAGTCGGCGGCGAGGTCGTCGCCGGGGTTGTCGAAGTGCACGTGCAGGTCGACGAAGCCGGGGGAGACGACGTCCTCGCCGGCGTCGAAGACGCGTTCGGCGTCGACCTCGCGGTCGGCCCCACGGCGCACGGCCGCGATCCGGCCGCCCTCGACGAGCACCGTGGCGGGCACGAGCTCGTCGCCGAGGAGCACCCGCTCGCCGACGACCGCGAGTTCGACGCGGCTCATGCGCGGACCCCGACGGCGGGGCGGTCGGCGGGATCCACGACGGCCTCGTTGACGCTCCGCCGGGCGACGACCCGCCCGGCCTTGATCGTGGTGATCGGGCCGCCCGGGCGGCGGAGCGCCTCGAGCCGGTCGCGGGCGCCGAGCAGCACGAGGTCGGCGGGCATGCCCGCCGTCACGTCCGGGGCGCGCCAGGCCTCGGCATCCGCCCGGCCGCGATCGTCGAGCGCGTGCGCCGCGCCCGAGGCGACCATGTGCCAGACGAGGTCGACGTCGTCGTCGTCGTCGTCGAATCCGCCGCCGACGAGGGTCATGTAGGCGCGGTCGAGCGGGCTCAGCGTGCCGAGCGGGTACCAGCCGTCGTTCAGGTTGTCGCTGCCGACGACGAGCTCGGCACCGGCGCGGCGCAGCTCGTGCGGGCGGGAGAGCCCGCGGGGGCCGCCGTCGACGAGGTTCAGCGGGATGATCGCGACGCGCACATCGGCCTCGGCGACCCGGGCGGCGACGCGGCGGGCGTCCTCCTCGGCGTAGCGCTCGATGCCGCAGCAGTGGCTCGCGAGCACGCGGCCCTGGTAGCCGCGGGCGATGGTCTCGTCGGCGATCACCTCGAGCATCCGCTCGCGCTCGTCGAGCCAGCAGTCGGCGTGGATGTCGACGTCGACGTCGAACTCCTCGGCGAGCTCGAAGACGGTGCGGACGTGCGCGCGCTGCGCGGCATCCCCCTCTTCGACGTTGGGCCAGCCGCCGATGAGGTCGGCGCCCGAGCGGAGGGCCTCGCGCAGCAGGGGCAGGGCGCCGGGGTCGCGGCCGAGCCCCTCCTGCGGGAAGGCGACGAGGTCGACGTCGAGGATGCCGCGCACCTCGTCGCGCGCCTGCAGCACGCCCTCGAAGCCGCGGAGCCCGGCGATGGAGTCGATGTCGATGTTCGCCCGAAGCCGGGTGACGCCGTTCGCGACGGCGAGCTCGAAGGCCCGGCGGGCCCGGCGGGCGACCCGCTCCGGCGTGAAGCCGGCCTTGATGCGGCTGGAGCGGGCGAAGTGGTCGAGCCCGGACGCCTCGGCGGGGTCGAGCTCGGACAGGCTGAAGGACTTGTCGGGGTGCAGGTGCGGTTCGACGAAGGCGCGGGCGAGCAGGCCGCCGCGGGCGTCGAGCCGTTCGGCGCCGGCGCGGTCGGCCCACTCGGCGAGGGCGTCGGCGCCGATGGAGCCGCTCGGTTCGATCGCGGCGACCGCGCCGTCGCGGAGCAGCACGTCGTGCGTGCCGGGCCGGCCGTGCAGGGCGGCGCCGGTGACGAGGAGGGCGGGGGCGTTCGTCGGCATGCCGCTCACCACTCCCACTCGTTCGCGGGGACGTCGAGGTCGGCGCCGGGGTTCGCGATCGCGGCGGCGGCGGCGATGCGCACGGCCTCGGCCTGGAGGCGGAGGTCCATGCTCGGGCCGTTGCTGCCGAGGCTGGCGACGTGACCGGGGGTGTCGGGCAGGTGGATGAAGCCGGCGCGGCTGCCGAGGCCGCGCTCGGCCACGAGGTGCAGCGCGGTGTACATGACGGCGTTGCAGCCGTGCGTGGACGCCGAGTTGGACAGCAGCGCGGGGATGCCCTGCTCGCGGATCGCGTGCGTGATCGCCTTGATCGGCACCGTCGCGAGGTAGGCGGTCGGGCCATCGGCGTAGACGGGGTCGCCGGCGGGGCGGTAGCCGTCGTCGTCGGCGAACTGGAAGTCCTGCACGTTCGCGGCGATGCGCTCGATCGAGACGGTGCTGCGGCCGGAGAACACCCCGGTGGAGAGGATGACGGCGGGCGGCGTGCCGGCCTCGTCGAGGATCGGGGCGAGCGCCTCGGCGGGGTGGCGGTGCCAGGCGAGGCTCCGGCCGACCAGCAGGTGCCCCGCCACGGTCTCCCCGTCGAGCTCGGCGGCGAGCTCGGAACTCGGGTTGACCGGGTAGCGCAGGTCGGCTCGTTCGGCGGTGTCGCCGAACCCGCCGTTGCCGGTGATCAGGATCCACGGTTGGCTCACGTCTCGCTCCTTCGCATCACGGATTCGACGTGCCGGGAAGCCACCGGACCACGTCGTCGCCGGACCTCACGGTAGCCCATGCCGAAGCGAAAAGGAACGTTCCATTCAAAAAAAAGAACGTTCCATTCGCTTGACAGCGATCCAGGCCGCCGTGTTTACTCATCGGCAGACGGCCCCCATCGGCCACCGCAGGCGGAACCCCCCCTGACCGCAACCGGAACGCCGTCGATCGCACGTACCCACGACGAGGTGAGGAGCAGTGATGAGGCGCACAGCCAAGGCCGCACGACGGGCCATGATCGCGGGAGGCGCCGCGGCCGTCGTGGTGCTCGCCGGGTGCGCGTCGCCCGCGGCACCCGAACGCGGCGACGCGGCCGTCGAGGTCGTCGAGCTCACCCCGGCGCCCGCCGGCGAGCTCGACCGCATCACCTGGGCCATGTCGAGCGAGCCCGCCTCGCTCGACTGGATCTACAACGCCGACAACACGACCGGCTCGATCCTTGCGAACGTCTGCGAGGGTCTGCTCCGCCTCGCCCCCGACCTCTCGCTCGAGCCCGCGCTCGCCGAGTCCTTCGCGCACCCCGACCCGACCACCTGGGTCTACACCCTGCGCGACGGGGCGACCTTCCACGACGGCTCGCCGCTCACCGCCGACGACGTCGTGTTCAGCCTGCAGCGCCACCTCGACCCCGCCGCCGGCTCGTTCTGGTCGGGCGCGTTCGCGAACGTCGACTCGATCGCGGCGACCGGGCCCCTCGAGGTCACCGTCACCCTGAGCGCCCCTGACGAGCTGTTCAACGCCTACCTGTCGAGCCCTGCCGGCATCGTCGAGCGGGCCGCCACCGTGCAGGAGCTCGGCGAGCGCTACGGCACGCCCCAGGGCGGCGTGAACTGCATCGGGCCGTACGAGTTCGACAGCTGGGACTCCGGGCAGACGATCACCCTCGTCCGCGACGACGACTACTTCGACCCCGAGCTGCGGGCGAAGACCGAGACCGTCGAGTTCGCCATCGTGCGCGACCCCGCCGCCGTCGTGAACGGCCTGCTCTCCGGTTCGCTCGACGGCACCTGGGAGGTCGCCCCCTCCGCGATCACCCGGCTCTCGGGTAGCGGCGTCGGCACCGTGTACTACGGGCCGAGCACGCAGGGCTACAACGCCATCGTGATGGACCCCACCGGCCCGCTCGCCGACCCCGTCGTGCGCGAGGCCCTCTCCATGGTGATCGACCGGCAGGCCATCATCGACGTCGCCATCGCCGGCGCCGGCCAGGAGCAGCGCGCCCCCGCGGTGCCCGGCACCTGGGGCTACGAGCGCGACGCCTTCCAGGCCGCCTGGGACGACATCGACTCGGCGACCCTCGACCTGGATGCCGCGAAGGAACTGCTCGCCACCACCACGGCGCCCACCGAGCCCATCGTGCTCGCCACGACGAGCGCCGAGGCGCAGACGCCCGTGATCGGCGCCGAGATCCAGTCCGCCGCGGCGAAGATCGGCCTCGACGTCGAGATCAGCTCGGTCCCCGTCGACCAGTACTACGCCGTCTACACCGACGCCGAGGCGCGGAAGGGCATCGACCTCTACCTCACCGCCTGGGGCACCGACTTCGCCGACCCGCTGCAGATGTACCGCTACTTCGAGACGGGCAACTTCTACAACTTCTTCGGCTTCTCGAACCCCGACTACGACGCCCTCATCGCGCAGGCGGGCACCCAGTCCGACCCCGCCGAGCGCGCGGCATCCATCATCGAGGCGCAGCGGATCGTCGTCGACGAGTCGCTCTGGATCCCGCTCTACGCGCCCTACAACACGATGTTCCTGAACGCCCGCGCCACCGGGGCCCCGGCCTCGTACGTGCAGCTGCACTCGCCGTGGGCGGCGATGATCGGGGCCGCCGGATGAGCGCCTGGCTGCTCCCGCTCGCCCGGCGCGTCGGCTCCCTCGCCCTCGTCCTGCTCGCGACCTCCTTCATCGTCTTCGGCGCGATGTACCTCGCGCCCGGCTCGCCCGAGTCCTTCCTCGTGCGCGGCAACTCGGTGACGCAGGAGACGCTGCAGGCGATCCGCGACCAGTACCACCTCGACGAGCCGTTCCTCTCGCAGTACGTGCTCTGGCTCGGCGGCGTCGTGCACGGCGACTTCGGCCTCTCGATCCAGTTCCGCCAGCCCGTCGCGGAGCTCATCGCCAGCCGGGTGCCGACGACCGCGCTGCTCGTCGGCTACGCCGCGGTGCTGATCCTCGTCGTCGGCGTGCTCGTCGGCGTCCTCGCCGCGGTGAAGCGCGGCGGGGTCGACAGCACGGCGATCGTCGTCAGCACCGTCGCGATGGCGACCCCGTCCTTCGTGGTCGCGATGGCGCTCACCTCCCTGTTCGCGGTGACCCTCGGCTGGTTCCCCGCCTTCGGCGCGGGCGAGGGCTTCGGCGACCGGCTCTGGCACCTGACGCTCCCGGCGATCGCGCTCGCGCTCTCCTCGGCGGCGCTCGTGCTGAGGACGACGCGCACCTCGATGATCGGCGCGCTCGGCAAGGAGTACGTCGAGACCGCCCGGGTGCGCGGCTTCTCCTCCTCGCGCGTCATCTGGGGGCAGGCGTTCCGCGGCGGCATCGTGCCCGTCGTGACCCTCGCCGGCCTCGTCATCTCCGGCCTGCTCGTCACGACGACCATCGTCGAGACGGTGTTCGGCCTGAACGGCATCGGCTCGCTCCTCGTGCAGGCCGTGAACGTGAAGGACTTCCCCGTCGTGCAGGCCGTCATCCTCATCATCGTCGCCGTGTTCGTGCTCTCGAACCTCGTCGTCGACCTGCTCTACCCGGTGCTCGAACCCCGCGCCCGGGCGAAGGGAGGCGCGAGGTGACGCTCCCCACCACCGAGACGCGCTCGACGCATCTGCTCACCCGCCGCTCGTGGCTCGCCATCCGCCATCGCGGCAACGCGCTCACCCTCGCCGCGCTCATCGCGCTCGGCGTGCTCGTGCTCGTCGCGATCCTCGCCCCGGTGATCGCGCCCTACGACCCCAACCAGGTCTCCCTCATCGACGCGCTGCAGCCGCCGTCGGCCGCGCACCTGCTCGGCACCGACGAGGCCGGCCGCGACGTGCTCTCCCGGGTCATCTGGGGCGCCCGCATCTCCCTCCTCGGACCGCTCGGCGTCGTGCTCGGCTCCACCCTCATCGGCGTCGCCGTGGGCGTGCTCTCGGCCTGGCGCGGCGGCTGGGTCGACGCGACCGCCTCCCGCTTCGTCGAGATCCTCTTCGCCTTCCCTGGCGTGCTGCTCGCCATCCTGATCGTCGCCGTCTTCGGTCCCGGCCTCGCCTCGACCGTGGCCGCGCTCGCCGTCGCGTACATCCCGTACATGGCGCGCACGACGCGGAGCGTGGCGCTCGCCGAACGGCAGACGCCCTACATCCGGGCGCTCGAGCTGCAGGGCATGTCGGCCTGGCGGATCACCTCGCTGCACCTCGTGCCGAACATCGCCCCCTTCGTGCTCGCGCAGGCCTCGCTCTGCTTCGGCTACGCGATGATCGACCTCGCGGGCCTGTCCTTCCTCGGGTTCGGCGTGCAGCCGCCCGAGGCGGACTGGGGCGCCATGGTCGCCGCCGGGCAGGCCGCGCTGATCCAGGGATCGCCCGCTCCGGCCCTCGCGCCGGGCGCGGTCATCGTCATCGCCGTCGTCAGCTTCAGCCTGCTGGGCGAGGGCATCGCGGAGCGTGTGAGGAGGACGAGCGCATGAGCGGCTCGAACCGGCAGGTGGATGGCCCGGTGCTCGCGATCGAGGACCTCCGGCTCGACGTCGGCCAGGGCGAGGCCGCGGCGCGGATCCTCGACGGCGTCGGCCTCTCGTGCGCCGAGGGCGAGATCGTCGGCCTCGTCGGCGAGTCGGGCTCGGGCAAGTCGATGACGCTGCGCACCGCGGTCGGCCTCTCGCCGAAGGGCGCGAGGATCACCGGCTCGGTGCGGGTCGCCGGACGCGAGCTCGTCGGCGCCGGCCGCCGCGAGGTGCTCCAGGTGCGCCGGGAGATCGCCGCCATGATCTTCCAGGACCCCCGCGCCCACGTGAACCCCTACCAGCGCATCGGCGCGTTCGTCGCCGACGGGCTGCGCCGCACCCGCGGCTGGAGCCGCGCCCGCGCCGCGCAGCAGGTCGTCTCGCTCCTCGACGAGGTCGGCCTGCCCGACCCCGAGACGCTCGCCGAGCGCTACCCGCACGAGCTCTCCGGCGGCATGCTGCAGCGCGTCATGATCGCCTCGGCGCTCTCCACCGAGCCGCGCCTGCTCCTCGCCGACGAGTCCACCACCGCGCTCGACGTCACCACCCAGGCCGAGATCATGGGCCTCCTGCGGCGGCTCCGCGAGGAGCGCGGGCTCGCGATCGTCTTCGTCACCCACGACCTCGACCTCGCCGCGGCGAGCTGCGACCGCATCCACGTCATGCAGTCCGGCGTCGTCGTCGAGCAGGGCCCCGCCCTCGACGTGTTCGAGCGGCCCGAGCACCCGTACACCCGCAAGCTCCTCGACGCGATGCCCTCCCGGCTCGACGCCGAGGCGCCGACGCCGATCGGAGGCGCCGCATGAGCATCCTCACCGTCGAGAGCCTGAGCAAGACGTACGACCACGGTCGGGTGAAGGCCGTCACCGACGTCTCCTTCGAGCTGGCCGCGGGCGGATCGCTCGGCGTCGTCGGCGAGTCCGGCTCCGGCAAGACGACGCTCTCCCGGCTCATCACCGGCATCGAGCAGCCCGACGCCGGCCGCATCGTCGTCGCCGGCACCGAGCTCGAGGCCCGCACCTCCCGGCGCGCCCGCCACGAGCGGGCCGGCATCATGCAGATGGTCTTCCAGGACCCCTACCAGAGCCTCGACCCCCGGCAGACGCCGGAGGAGGCGATCGACGAGATCATCTCGCTGCACACCGCGCTCCGCGGCGCCGCACGCACGGCCCGCCGGCGTGAGGTGCTCGACCAGGTCGACCTTCCCGAGCGCGCCCGCCGCGCCCTGCCCCGCGAGCTCTCGGGCGGGCAGCGGCAGCGCGTCGCGATCGCACGGGCGCTCGCGGCATCCCCGCGCCTCCTGTTCCTCGACGAGGCGACGAGCGCGCTCGACGTCTCCGTGCAGGCGCAGATCCTCCGGCTGCTGGCGCGGATCCGCGCCGACACCGGCGTCGCCATCGTCTTCGTCAGCCACGACCTCGAGGTCGTCCGCTCGATCACCGAGGAGCTCATCGTGATGTTCCGCGGCGAGGTCGTCGAGTCCGGCGAGACGAGCCGGGTGCTGCGCGATCCGCAGCACCCGTACACGCGCCTGCTCCTCAGCAGCGTGCCCAGACCCGGATGGGACCCCGATCAGGTCTCCCGGGACCGCCGCACCTTCCTCCGTCAGCTCGCGTGACGGCCCGTCCGTCCCGCATCCCCCGCAAGGAGAGATCAATGCCGATGTCCCGCCGCACACCGCGACTGCTCGGGGGCGCCGCCGCCCTCGCCGCCGCCGTGCTCCTCGCCGGCTGCACCGCAGCCGGCCCGTCCCCCTCGAAGGGGACGAAGCCCGAGCTCACCGAGTCGCTGCCCGCCCCGAGCACCGAGGTCGAGCGCCTCGACTGGGCGCTCTACGCCGAGCCGTCCTCGCTCGACCCCATCTACCCGAACGACTTCCCGCCGATGGAGGTGCTCTCGAACGTCTGCGAGAGCCTCATGCGCATCGCGCCGGACTTCACGATCGAGCCCGCGCTCGCCGAGTCGTTCGAACAGCCCGACCCGCTGACGCTCGTCTACACGCTCCGCGACGGGGTGACGTTCCACAGCGGGGCGCCGCTCACCGCGGACGACGTCGTCTACAGCCTGAACCGTGCGCGCAGCGACGAGCTCGGCTCGTTCCACACCGCCGTGTACGCGAACGTCGCCGACATCGTCGCGACCGCGCCGAACGAGGTGACGATCACGCTCACGGCGCCCGACCAGACGCTGTCGCAGGCGCTCGCGACCGGCGCCGGCCGCATCGTGAACCGGGCCTCGACCGAGGCGCAGGGCACCGACTTCGGCACCCCCGGCTCCGACATCGATTGCACGGGCCCGTACACGCTCGCCTCCTGGCGGGCCGGCGAGGCGATCACCCTCGAGCGCTTCGACGACTACTGGGACGACTCGCTGCCCTCGCTCGTGGCCGAGGTCGACTTCTCCTTCGTGCGCGACCCCGCCGCGCGGGTGAACGCGCTGCTGTCCGGCGAGGTCGACGGCACCTGGGGCGTCCCCGCCTCAGGCTTCGCCCGCCTGCAGGGCGGCGGCCAGGGCACGCTCGCCTTCGGCCGCACCTCCGGCAGCTACGTCGCGATGGTGACCTCGCTCGACGGCGCGCTCGCCGACCCGCGCATCCGGCAGGCGCTCGCGATGAGCATCGACCGGGAGGGGATCATCGCCGCCGCCGTCGCCGGCGCGGCCGACCCGCTCGCCGCACCCGCCTCGCCCGGCACCTGGGGCTTCGCCCGCGAGGACTTCGAGCAGGCGTACCAGGAGATCGCGGACGCGGCCGGCGGCCTCGAGGAGGCGAAGGCGCTCGTCGCCGAGGCCGGCGTGCCGAGCGAGACCCTCACCATCGCGGTGACGAACTCGCAGGCCGAGATGCCGATCATCGGGGCCGAGGTGCAGCGCGCCGCGCAGGCGATCGGGCTCGAGGCGGAACTCACCTCGCTGCCCGCCGACGGCTACAACGCGCTGTACAGCGACCCGGCCGCCCGCGACGGCATCGACCTGATCTTCTCGCTCTGGCAGACCGACTTCCCGGACCCGACGCAGATCTACCAGTACCTCGAGAGCGACAACTTCTTCAACCTCTCGGGATGGTCGAACGCGGAGTTCGACCAGGCGATCGACGCCTCGCGAGCGAGCTCCGAGGATGCCGAGCGGGCCGCCTCGCTCATCGCGGCCCAGTCGATCGAGATCGACGACCCGACGTGGCTGCCGATCTACACCCCGTACAACGCGGTGTTCCTGGGGAAGGGCCTGACCGGGGCGCCGACCGCGGCCGTGCAGCTCAACTACCCCTGGGCGGCGATGATCGGCGGCGAGTAGTTCGCTGAGCCTGTCGAAGCGATCGCCCCGTTGGTTCGCTGAGCCTGTCGAAGCGAGGAGTCCGCTTCGACAGGCTCAGCGAACCATCCCATCCGCTCCGCTTCGACGGGCTCAGCGAACCACGGGCTCAGCGGACCACGGGCCCCAGCGCCGCGTGCAGGAACGCCGCCACCCGCGCACGCATCGGCGCGTCGAGGATGCCGATCGAGTGCGCCGACCCCGGCACCACGAGCGACTCGACGGGAACCCCGGCCGCCTGCAGCGCTGCGACGAACGCGGTCTGCTGCCCCAGCGGGATGACCTCCGCATCCGACTGGGCGAGGAACACCGGCGGATCGCTCGCATCCACGTGCGTCGCCGCGGATGCCTCGGCCGCCGCCCCGCACGAGGCGTCCCCGGGTTCGCAGCCGAGGTAGTCCGTCACGATGGAGCGCAGCCACGGGGAGGCGCCGTCGGTGTCGAGCGCGAGCCCGGTGAGCCCGAGCGGGCCGGACAGTTCGGCGACGGCCGCCACCCGCGAGCCGGTGTCGAGCGGCCCGTCGCCGCGGGTGCCGAGCAGCGCGGCCAGGCTGCCGCCGGCCGAACCGCCGAAAGCGCCGATGCGACCGGGATCGATGCCGAACTCCGCCAGCTGCTCGGGCTCGCGCAGCCACTCGACCGCGAGCGCCACATCGTCGAGCTGTGCGGGGAACACGGCGTCGGGCACGAGCCGGTAGTTCACCGAGACGGCCACGAAGCCCTCGCTCGCGAGCCAGAGGCACACGTTGCGCCAGTCCGCGTTCGCCTTATCGCCGCGGGCCCAGCTGCCGCCGTGGATCGAGACGACCGCGGGCAGTGCGCCCGCCGCGGCATCCGTCCCGCCCTCGCTCGCCGCAACCGCGCTCGCGGGGCGGCACACGTCGAGCGTGAGCAGCGTGCCGTCCTCGCGCACGCCGTACGCGAGGTCCTCGTCGACGACGAGATCGGCCGGCGCCTCGAAGGTGCGGATGCCGATCGGCACGACGCTCGCGAGCTCGCTGCGGGACTCCGCGGCGTCGGGGTCGATGGGCTGCAGCGGCAAGTGGAAGCCGGAGAGCACGCCGGTCACGGCGACGCCGGCGAGGGCGGCAGCGGCGATCAGCACCAGGCGCGTGCGCCCGCCGCGACCGCCGGAGGGACGAGTGCGGGTCACGGGGGCTCCGGGTTCAGGGGTGCAGCGATGCTACCCCTGCGTCGGCCGAATGCGAAGCCAGCGGCTTCGCCATGCACACGCTGAACTCCTCGCCGACGTACGGGCCGAAGTGCGGGATCACCCGGTAGCCGTGCTTCGCGTACAGCGCCTGGGCGGGCAGGTGCAGGGTGCCGGTCTCGAGCACGAGCTCCCGCAGGCCCCGCGCCGCGGCATCCGCCTCGATCGCCTCGAGCAGGCGCCCGGCGACGCCGAGCCCGCGTGCCGCCTCGTCGACGTACATGCGCTTCAGCTCGCCGCGACCGGCGTAGACGGCCGCGTGCTCGTCGTCGGCGTGCCCGTCCTCGACGAGCGCGGCGATGCCGAGCGCGTCGCCCGCACCGTTCCGGGCGACGAAGAGCCGCACGCCGGGCTGCTCGAGCTGGCCGACGTCGAGCAGGAAGCACGCCTCGGGCGGGTAGCCGAGCGAGAAGGAGTACTCGCTGCTGCCGGCGAGGAGGCGCTCCACCTCGGGCTGGCGGGGGGCTTCGATGCGGATCGACACGGTGCTGGTCACGAGGAGAGGGTATGCGTCGCGTGTTTCCGCGCGGTTTCGGCGCCCGCGCAGGATGCCCGGCGCTTTCCCAGCGGCGATCGGGTATCGTTGGGAGGTCGGTTCTGGACACCGCGCTGTGCGCGGATGGGTTTGTGAGTCCTGAGGGCCGGTTCTGCAGCATCAGGCTGCGGATAGTCACCGTATGTGAACGGCCCCGGTCGACGATGCTCCCGGGTTCTCGGTACGCCGCGCCCCGCGGCGGCATCGCCATGTACTCGAATACAACCCAGGAAGCACCAGCATGCCGAAGAACAAGAAGCCCGCCGGCGGACGAGCCCACGACTTCGACCCCTCCTACGCGAAGAGCAGCCGCGCCGGTCGCCCGGCCGGCAGCGGCAAGCCCGGCTCGCGCAGCCCCGGCCACCGCGGCTACCGCCCCGAGGAGGCATCCGACCGCAAGCCGCGCTGGACCCGCGACGAGCGCACCGCCAGCGGTCGCGCCCCGCACCGCTCCGAGCGGGACGGGCGTTCGTACGATCGTGACGAGCGTGCGCCGCGTCGTTCCTACGATCGGGATGACCGTGCGCCGCGTCGTTCGTACGATCGTGACGACCGTCCGGCTCGTTCGTTCGATCGTGATGAGCGTGCGCCGCGTCGTTCGTACGATCGGGATGATCGTGCGCCGCGTCGTTCGTACGATCGTGATGGCGCTTCGACGGGCTCAGCGAACCAGCGTGGCCCGCGTCGCTTCGATCGGGATGATCGGGCTCCGCGTCGCTTCGACCGGGATGAGCGTCCGGCTCGGTCGTATGACCGGGATGACCGCCCGCGTCGTTCGTTCGATCGTGATGGCGCTTCGACGGGCTCAGCGAACCAGCGTGGTCCGCGTCGCTTCGAGCGTGATGAGCGTGCGCCGCGTCGTTTCGACCGGGACGAGCGTCCGGCTCGGTCGTATGACCGCGATGACCGTCCGCGTCGTTTCGAGCGGGATGGCGCTTCGACGGGCTCAGCGAACCAGCGCGGCGCGCGTCGCGACTTCGACCGTCCCGGCTTCCGCGACTCGGAGCGCCGGCCCTCGGCGTTCTACCCGGCGAAGGACGAGCGCAGCCGCTTCACCCCCGAGGACGACGTCGTGCTCGAGCGTCTCGAGGCCCAGGCCATCCAGGCCGACGCGGTCGACGGCATCGGCTTCGGCGAGCTCGGTCTCGGCGGCAACATCGTCCGCGCTCTGAAGGAGCTCGGCGCCGAGTCGCCGTTCCCGATCCAGGCGGCGACGATCCCCGTCGTGCTCGAGGGGCGCGACGTGCTCGGCCGCGGCCGCACCGGCTCCGGCAAGACGATCGCCTTCGGCGCGGCGACGGTCGAGCGGCTCATGCAGCTCTGGGCCGAGCAGCAGCGCAACGTCGAGAACGGCCCCGACGGCCGCCGCAAGCGCCAGATGGGTCGCGCGCCCCGCGCCCTGATCCTTGCGCCGACCCGTGAGCTCGCGCTCCAGATCGACCGCACCGTGCAGCCGATCGCCCAGTCCGTCGGGCTCTTCACCACGCAGGTCTACGGCGGCGTGCCGCAGGCCCGCCAGGTGGGGGCGCTCCGCCGCGGCGTCGACATCGTCATCGGCACCCCCGGCCGCATCGAGGACCTGCTCGCGCAGGGACACCTCGACCTCTCCGACATCCGCATCACGGTGCTCGACGAGGCCGACCACATGTGCGACCTCGGCTTCCTCGAGCCGGTGCAGCGCATCCTCCGCGAGACCCGCGACGGCGGCCAGAAACTGCTGTTCTCGGCGACGCTCGACACCGGCGTGGCCGCGCTCGTCGACGAGTTCCTCGTCGACCCGGCCGTGCACGAGGTCGCCGGCGAGGACCAGGCCTCCGGCACCATCGAGCACCGCGTGTTCGTGATCGACAACCGCGACAAGCGCGACATCGTCGCCCAGCTCGCCGACCGCGACGGCAAGACCCTCGTCTTCTCGCGCACCCGCGCGTTCGCCGAGGACCTCACCGAGCACCTGGAGGATGCCGGCGTCCGCGCTGTCGCCCTGCACGGCGACCTGAACCAGTCGCGCCGCACCCGCAACCTGCAGCAGCTCACGAGCGGGCGCGTCGACGTGCTCGTCGCGACCGACGTCGCGGCCCGAGGCATCCACGTCGACGACATCGACCTGGTGATCCAGGCCGACGCGCCCGACGAGTACAAGACGTACCTGCACCGCTCGGGCCGCACGGGCCGCGCCGGACGCACGGGCCGGGTCGTGACCCTCATCCCGCGCAACCGGCAGCGTCGCATGAACGAGCTGCTCGACCGCGCCGAGATCGAGGTCGACTTCGAGGACGTGCGACTCGGCGACGAGCTCCTGTACGACCTCGGGCCCGTCGAGGCGGGCGCGACGTCCGCCGAGTAGGCACGTTCGAGGCGACCGTCCACCGAGGGAATCCGTCCGCATCCAGTGGGTGCGGGCGGGTTCTTCCGTTTCCGGGGCGCCCCTGAGCTGCCGACGTCTCGCGGGGCGATACCGTGGCGACATGCGCTCACCGCTCGTCCTTCCGGCCGTCGCGGCCGTCGGCCTCCTGCTCGCGGGATGCGCGTCGCCCGCGCCGACGCCGACCACATCGGCCCCCAGCGAAACGCCCGAACCGACGACCATCGCAGGCCCACTCGACTGCGATGCGCTCGTGCCCGCCGACGTCGTCGCTGCGGCGATGAGCCCGACAGGTGACGGCACGCCGCAGCCCGAAGCGGCGATCCAAGGCAACGCCGCACTCGGCGCCATCGAGTTGGCCGCGGCAGGCGGGCTCGGCTGCTCCTGGCGCATCGGCCCGGCCCCGAGCGACATCCTCGGCGGCAGCGGTGAGATCGCGTACCTCAGCGTCGAGGTGCTGCCCGGAGCCGCCGGCGAGTGGCAGCCCGCCTGGCTCGGGGATTCGCCCTCCACCGACACGGTTGAGGTCGCCGGTATCACCGCCTCCCGCGGCGCGGGGGAGACCGGCTGGGAGTTGACCGCCCCCGTGGGCGGCACCTGGACGACGATCCGACTCACCGCGCCCGGGCTGGTGACGGGCGGGTCGGTCTACGGCGATACTGACGCCGAGCAGATGAACGGGCGGCTCGTCTCCGTGGGCGAGGCGGCGTTCCCTGTGCTCGCCGAGGCGAGCGCCGAGCAGCTCGACTGGCCGCGCGCCGCCGGACAGCGGCAGAGCGATGCGGTCTGCACCGGTGGCCTCGATCCCCAGGGCATCGGGATGGCCCTCGGCGCGGGGGCGATCGAGGCGAGCGTCGTCGATCCCACCTCGTCGGCGCCGACCAGCTTCCGCGACGCGGTCGCGGCGGCATCCCGGGCGTACCGCTGCGAGTACACCGTCGACGGCATCCCCGGTCCGACGATCGACGCGGTGATCGGTGCAGGTGAGCAGTTCGAACTCATGGCGGAGGCCGACCTCTCCGGCGTCTACGAAGCGATCGACCTGAGCGGTTCGCCGAGCTTCGTGGACGGGGATGCCGCGTCGCTCGTGCGCGTCGCGGACGGGCCGGCGACGACGGTGATGCTGAAGGTCGGAGACTCGGTCTATCGCGTGCAGAGTCACGACGAGCCGGTCGCGATCGCTGAGGCGGTGCTCGAACAGATCCGCTGAGGGGGAGCGCCTCAGCCGCGGAGCGCGAGCACGAAGGGCAGTACCTCGCCGGCGCCGGCCTCGCGCAGCGTGCGGGCGGCGACCGTGAGCGTCCACCGGCTGTCGGCCTGGTCGTCGACGAGCAGCACGGGGCCGTCGGGCAGCTCGAGCCCCTCGGCGGAGAAGCGCCCCCACACGCCGGCGAGCCGGAACGCGCTGTTGCCGCCGGGCTCGCCGCTCGGTCCGCCTCCGACGGGCTGCAGCGCGCCGAGGTAGGGCAGCCGGCCGATCTCGGCGAGCCCGCGGGCGAGCGAGTCGACGAGCTGCGGGTGCGAGCGCGAGGGCATCGCGACGACGGCCGCCGGGCGCTCGGCCCAGTCCCAGCCCGCGAGCACGCGCACGCAGGCGTCGAGCACACGCGGCGGCACGGGCTGGTCAGGGGCGCCCGCGGCGAAGAGCTCGCGCAGCACGCCGCCCCAGCCGAGGTCGGTGAGCCGGGCGAGCGCCCGCCCCTCGGCCGCCCTGGCCTCGACGGGGATGCGCCCCTTGAGCGGCACGCCGAGCGAGTCGGCGCCCGTGGGCCACTGCGCGCGCGGTTCGATCGGGACGCCCACCCGGTCGAGCGCCCCACGGGCGGCCGCCGTCGCCTCCTGGCCGACGGCGGCGGGGTACCAGGGCCCGGCGCAGGTGTCGCATCGCCCGCACGGTGCCGCGGTGTCGTCGTCGAGGCTGCGCTGCAGGTAGGCCATGCGGCACTCGGTCGTGCGCTCGTACTCGAGCATGTGCTGCTGCTCGGCGACCCGCTCGGCTGCGATGCGGCGGTAGCGCTCGGCGTCGTAGAGCCAGGGCTCGCCGGTCGCGACCCAGCCGCCCTGCACCCGGCGCACCGCCCCGTCGACGTCGAGCACCTTGAGCAGGAGTTCGAGCGGCGTGCGGCGGATATCGACCATCGCCTCGAGCGCCGGGGTCGACACGGGCTGCTCGCCGAGGGCGGCGATGACGCGGTTCGCGCGGTCTTCGTCGGGCATGGACGCGGTGGCGAAGTAGTGCCAGATGTCGCGGTCTTCCACGCCGGGCAGCAGCAGCACGTCGGCGTTGTCGGTCGCACGGCCCGCGCGGCCCACCTGCTGGTAGTAGGCCACGGGCGAGGAGGGCGCGCCGAGGTGCAGCACGAAGCCGAGGTCGGGCTTGTCGAAGCCCATGCCGAGCGCGCTCGTGGCGACGAGGGCCTTGACCTCGTTGCGCTTCAGCATGCCCTCGGACTCGGCGCGCTCGTCGGGGTCGGTCTGGCCCGTGTACGCGCGGACCTCGTGGCCGTGCTCGCGCAGCAGCCTGGCGGTGTCGACGGCCGCGGCGACGGTGAGCGTGTAGATGATGCCCGAGCCCGGCAGCTCGTCGAGATGGCTGAGCAGCCAGGCGAGCCGGCTCGGCGAGTCGGGCAGCTCGAGCACCCCGAGGCGCAGCGAGGCCCGGGCGAGCGGCCCGCGGATGGTCAGCACCTCGGCCGAGGCATCCGCCCCGCCCGTCGTGAGCCGGCCCGAGTCGTCGGCGACCGTCGCGCCGAGCTGCTCGGCGACGTCGGCGACGACGCGGCTGTTCGCGGTGGCGGTGGTCGCGAGCACCGGCACGCCCGCGGGCATGCGGGCGATGAGCTCGCGCAGGCGCCGGTAGTCGGGCCGGAAGTCGTGCCCCCAGTCGCTGATGCAGTGCGCCTCGTCGATGACGAGGAGGCCGACGCGCTCGACGAGCCCGGGCAGCTGGGTCTCGCGGAACGCGGGGTTGTTCAGCCGTTCGGGGGAGACGAGCAGCACGTCGACCTCGTCGGCGGCGAGGCGCTGCTCGACCTCGCGCCACTCGTGCGCGTTGGTGGAGTTGATGGCGACGGCGCGGACGCCGGCGCGCTCGGCCGCGGCGATCTGGTCGCGCATGAGGGCGATGAGCGGCGAGACGAGCAGGGTGGGCCCGGCGCCAGCGCGGCGGAGCAGCAGCGTCGACACGAAGTACACGGCGGACTTGCCCCAGCCGGTGCGCTGCACGACGAGCGCGCGGCGGCGCTCGTCGACGAGCGCGCGGATGGCCTCGAACTGGCCGTCGTGGAAGTCGACGTCGTCGCGGCCGACGAGCTCGCGGAGGGCGTCGAGGGCGGCGGAGCGCAGTTCGGTCATGGCGTCCAGCCTGCCCGATCCCGCTGACAGCCGATTCAGTCGGCGGCGCCAGGGCGAATGCGGTCGGTATTTGCGGGTGCCCGGCCGCCGCGACCCGCAAATACTGCCGTCACGCCCGGGGCGTCCAGAACGCCGGAGCGATCGGCCTTCCAGGAATCGGGACGGATGCGCTACGCTCGGGATTCCCGACCGAACAATCGGTCAGGAAATGTCCCATGACCATGCCAGGGGTCCCTGCCCGGCATCCCCCGTGCCGGCCCCGCCCGAACGAACAACGGAGTTCGTATGTCGACAGCTGTCACCGATCCCGCTCGCGCCGAGCGGATGTCCCGCGAGGAGCGGAAGGTGCTCGCGGGCACCCTCGTCGGCACCTCAATCGAGTGGTACGACTTCTTCATCTACGCGCAGGCGGCCGGCCTCGTGCTCGCGCCGCTCTTCCTCGCCCCGGTCGCCGAGTCGAACCCCGGCCTCGCCCAGGTGCTCTCCTTCGCGACCATCGGCATCTCCTTCCTCTTCCGCCCGCTCGGGGCCATCGTCGCCGGCTACCTCGGCGACAAGCTCGGCCGCAAGAAGATGCTCGTCTTCACCCTCATCATGATGGGCCTGTCGACCGCGCTCATCGGCGTGCTGCCGACGTACGCGGCGATCGGCATCGCAGCGCCGGTGCTGCTCATCCTGCTGCGCATCCTGCAGGGCTTCTCCGCCGGCGGCGAGTGGGGCGGCGCCGCCCTCATGGCCGTCGAGCACGCCCCGCGCGGCAAGCGCGGCTTCTTCGGGGCCTTCCCGCAGATCGGCGTGCCCGTCGGCATGATCCTCGCGACGTTCACGCTCTGGCTGCTGACGAGCTCGATGTCGCCCGAGGCGTTCCTCGAGTGGGGCTGGCGCATCCCGTTCCTGCTCTCGATCGCGCTCATCGTCGTCGGGTACGTCATCCGCCGCGCCGTCGAGGAGAGCCCCGTCTTCGAGGAGCTGCTGCGCCGCCGCAAGGAGTCCTCGGCCCCGCTCGGCCAGCTCTTCCGCCGCAACACCAAGCAGGTGCTGCTCACGGCGGTCATCTTCATCGCGAACAACGCCGCGGGGTACCTCCTCATCGCGTACTTCGCGACCTACGCCGTCGCGGCGCTCGGCATGGACCGTCCCACCGTGCTGCTCGCCACGACGCTCGCCTCGTTCGGCTGGCTGATCTTCACCCTCTGGGGCGGTCGCCTGTCCGATCGGCTGGGCCGGGTGCGCACGTTCCAGATCGGCTACGTGTTCCTCGCGCTGTGGGCGGTGCCGATGTGGTTCCTCATCGACACCGGCAACATCGTCTGGTACTTCGTCGCGCTGTTCGTGATGACGTTCGGGCTCGGTCTGTCGTACGGACCGCAGGCGGCGCTCTACGCCGAGATGTTCCCCGCGAACGTGCGGTACTCGGGCGTCTCGATCGGGTACGCGCTCGGGGCCATCCTGGGCGGCGCCTTCGCGCCCATGATCGCCGAGGCGCTCATGAACGCCTTCCACGCCTCGTGGACGATCGGCCTCTACATCGCGATCGCGGCGGTCATCTCGCTCATCGGTGTCTCGCTCGTGAAGGAGACGAAGGGCGTCGACCTGCTCGACTGACCCGCCCACCGACTTGCCCGACTTTCATGAAAGTCGGGCAAGTCGGTTTTCTGTGGGCGTGCGGGGTGGGGGTGGGGCATGCCATAATTACTTTCCGAACGCTCGGTCAGGAAATCGACCCGGCGAACCGCCGTCGCAGACAACGCAGTCAGGAGACCCGCATGGCCGAGGCCTACCTCGTCGGAGGCGTGCGCACGCCCGTCGGTCGCTACGGCGGCGCGCTCGCCGGCGTCCGCCCCGACGACCTCGCCGCCCTCGTCGTCCGCGAGGCCGTCACCCGGGCCGGCATCGGCGCCGACCAGGCGGGCGAGCTCGACGAGGTCATCCTCGGCGCCGCGAACCAGGCCGGCGAGGACAACCGCAACGTCGCGAGGATGGCCGTGCTGCTCGCGGGCCTGCCCGACGAGGTGCCCGGCATCACGGTGAACCGCCTCTGCGCCTCCGGCATGTCGGCGGTCACGATGGCCGCGCAGGCCATCCGGGCGGGCGACGCCGAGCTCATCGTGGCCGGCGGCGTCGAGTCGATGACCCGCGCCCCCTGGGTGCAGCAGAAGCCCGAGCGCGCCTGGGCCAAGCCCGGTGCCGCCTACGACACCTCCATCGGCTGGCGCTTCCCGAACCCCGAGCTGCTCGCTCGCGACAAGGCCACCTTCGCGATGCCCGAGACGGCCGAGGAGGTCGCGCGGGTCGACGGCATCACCCGGGAGGAGGCGGATGCCTTCGCCCTCCGTTCGCAGCAGCGCGCCGCCGCGGCCATCGCCGCCGGACGTTTCGAGGCCGAGATCGTCGGCGTCGCCACCCGCGCCGGCGAGGTGCTCGTCGACGAGGGGCCGAGGCCCGAGACGACCCTCGAGGCGCTCGCCGGATTGCGCCCGGTCGTCGCCGGCGGCTCGGTCGTCACCGCGGGCAACTCGAGCTCGCTGAACGACGGCGCCTCGGCGATCGTCGTGGCGAGCGGCGCCGCCGTCGAACGCTACGGGCTCGTGCCGCGCGCCCGCATCGTCGTCGGCACGAGCGCCGGGCTGGCTCCGGAGATCATGGGCCTCGGCCCCGTGCCCGCGACCGAGAAGGCGCTCGAGCGCTCAGGGCTCGACCTCGACGAGATCGGCTCGATCGAGCTGAACGAGGCGTTCGCGACGCAATCGATCGCGTGCATCCGCCGGCTCGGCCTCGACGAGGCGCGCGTGAACGCCGACGGCGGTGCCATCGCGCTCGGGCATCCGCTCGGTTCCTCCGGATCGCGCCTGCTCGTCACGCTCCTCGGTCGGATGGAGCGCGAGGGCTCCCGCTACGGCCTCGCCACCATGTGCGTCGGCGTCGGACAGGGAACCGCGGTCATCCTGGAGGCGGTGCGATGAGCGCCGCGAGCGGCCGCGTGCTCCGCATCGAGCGCCTCGACGACCGCGTCGTCGCCACCCTCGACCGCCCCGAGAAGCGCAACGCGATCGACCAGGCCATGATCGACGAGCTGCACGAGCTCTGCGCCGAGCTCGAGGCCGAACCGCGCATCCTGATCCTCACGGGCGCGGGCGGCGTCTTCGCCTCGGGGGCCGACATCGCCGAGCTGCGGGAGCGCCGCGCCGACGACGCCAGGAAGGGCATCAACGCGCACGCCTTCATCCGCGTCGCCGAGCTGCCGATGCCCGTCATCGCCGCCCTCGACGGCTACGCCCTCGGCGGCGGGGCCGAACTGGCCTACGCCGCCGATCTGCGGCTCGGCACCCCGGCGCTGAAGATCGGCAACCCCGAGACCGGGCTCGGCATCCTCGCCGCGGCCGGCGCGAGCTGGCGGCTGCGCGAGATCGTCGGCGACGCGCGCGCCATGGAGCTGCTGCTCACCGGCCGCGCCGTCGGCGCCGAGGAGGCGCTCGCGATCGGCCTGGTGTCGGCGGTGCATCCGCCCGCCGAGCTGCTGCCCGCCGCCCACGCGCTCGCCGATCGCATCGCCCGCAACGACCGGGCGGCGACGATGGCGACGAAGCGCGTGTTCCGTGCGCCGCGCGCGGCGCACCCGGCCGTCGATCTCGACGAGCAGGCGGCGCTGTTCGAGAGCCCGGAGAAGATCCGGCTGATGACGGAGTTCCTGGAACGGCGGAACGGATGAGTGCGGCGGAACGGATGAGTGCGGCGGAACGGATGAGCGACGCGGGGCGCACGCCGGAGGCGGCGCACGTGCGGGAAGGCGGCGTCGGCGGTGCCCCCGCCACGGTCGGGGTGCTCGGCGGCGGCCGGATGGGCGCGGGCATCGCGCACGCCTTCCTGCTCGCCGGGTCCCGGGTCACCGTCGTCGAGCGCGACGCCGACGCGGCGGAGGCCGCCGGGCGGCGCGTGCTCGACGCCGTCGCCGTCTCGATCGAACGCGGCACCGCGGATGAGGCCGCCGGCGTGTACGACGCGCGCTTCGCGACGAGCACCGAGGTGGGCGACTTCGCCGCGTGCGAGCTCGTCGTCGAGGCGGTCCCGGAGGAGCTCGCCCTGAAAGCCGACGCCCTCACCCGCGTCGAGGCCGTGCTGGCGCCCGGCGCCGCCCTCGCGACGAACACCTCCTCGATCTCGATCGACGAGCTGGCGGCGCTCCTCGACCGGCCGCAGCGCTTCCTCGGCATGCACTTCTTCAATCCGGTGCCGGCGTCGGCGCTCGTCGAGCTCGTGCGCGGCGACGCCACCGATGCGACGCTCGTCGTCGAGGCGCAGTCCTGGGTGCAGGCGCTCGGCAAGACGCCGATCGTCGTGGCCGATGCCCCCGGCTTCGCGTCCTCGCGACTCGGCGTCGCGCTGGGGCTCGAGGCGATCCGCATGCTCGAGGCCGGCGTCGCCTCCGCCGAGGACATCGACCGGGCGATGACGCTCGGCTACAAGCATCCCGTCGGCCCGCTGCGGCTCACCGACCTCGTCGGGCTCGACGTGCGGCTCGGCATCGCCGAGTACCTCGCGAGCACGCTCGGCGAGCGCTTCGAGCCGCCGGCGCTGCTGCGGCGGATGGTCGCCGAGGGCCGGCTCGGCCGCAAGAGCGGCGAGGGCTTCTACCTGTGGGACGCGCCGTGAGCGCGCAGACGAGCGAGAGGAACACGATGAGCGAGACCCTGACGCACGCGGCGCTGCCGAGCTACGTGCGGGATGCCTGGTGGAGCCCGGATGCCTCGGCCGCGACGAGCGAGGTGCGCGACGCCGCGACCGGCGAGCTCGTGGCCCGCGTCTCGACTGAGGGGCTCGACCTCGCCGGCGCGCTCGAGCACGCCCGCACGGTGGGGCAGGCCAGCCTCGGCGAACTCACCTTCCACCAGCGCGCGGTGCTGCTGAAGCGCATGGCGCTCGCCCTCACCGAGCGCAAGGCGGAGCTGTACGAGCTCTCGAGCCGCACCGGCGCCACGAAGCAGGATTCCTGGGTCGATATCGACGGCGGCATCGGCGTGCTCTTCACCTACTCGAGCAAGGGCCGCCGCGAGATGCCGAACGCGAAGGTCTACGTCGACGGCGCGGTCGAGCAGCTCTCGAAGGACGGCACATTCCTCGGGCGGCATGTGTACACGCGGCTGCCCGGCGTGGCCGTGCAGATCAACGCCTTCAACTTCCCGGTGTGGGGCTCGCTCGAGAAGTTCGCGCCCGCCTTCCTCGCCGGGGTGCCGACGCTCGTGAAGCCCGCGACGCCGAGCGGCTACCTCGCCGTCGCGATGGTGCGCATCCTCGTCGAGTCGGGCCTGCTGCCCGCCGGCTCGCTGCAGCTCGTCGCGGGCAGCGTGCCCGGACTCTTCGACGAGCTGCGCCTCGGCGACCTCGTCGCGTTCACCGGCTCCGCCTCGACGGCGGAGCGGCTGCGCGCGCACGACTCGGTGCAGACGGGCGGGGTGCGCTTCACGAGCGAGACCGACTCGATCAACGCCTCCGTGCTCGGCACCGACGCGACCGCGGGCACGCCCGAGTTCGACGCCTACGTGAAGCAGCTCGTCGTCGAGCTGACGACGAAGGCGGGGCAGAAGTGCACCGCCATCCGCCGGGCGATCGTGCCCGAGGCATCCGTCGACGACGTCATCGCCGCGGTGCGCGCCCGCATCGCGGAGCGCGTCGTCGTCGGAGATCCGCGCGCCGAGGGGGTCACGATGGGCCCGCTCGCCTCGATCGAGCAGCGCGACGAGGTACTGCGCCAGCTGGCCAGGCTGGAGGCCGCGGGCGGCGAGCGCGTAATCGGCGAACCGGGGGAGCCCGAGGTACTGCGCGCCGACGGAACGCGCGGCACGCTGCCGGACGGCGCCTTCGTCGTGCCGACGGTGCTGCGCTTCGCGGATGCCGCGAGCCCCGCCCTGCACGAGGTCGAGGCCTTCGGGCCGGTCTCCTCGATCGTCGGCTACCGCTCGCTCGCCGAGGCGGCCGAGCTCGTCGCGCGCGGCGGCGGCTCGCTCGTGACGAGCGTCGCGACGCACGACCCGGAGGTGGCGGTCGCGCTCGCCGGCACGGTCGCGGCGTACAACGGCCGGCTGCTGTTCCTCGACCGCGACGACGCCCGCACCTCGACGGGGCACGGCTCGCCGCTGCCGAACCTCGTGCACGGCGGCCCGGGTCGGGCCGGCGGCGGCGAGGAGCTCGGCGGCATCCGTGCGGTGCTGCACCACATGCAGCGCACCGCCGTGCAGGGCTCGCCCGAGATGCTCACCGCCCTCACGGGCGTGTGGCACGCCGGGGCATCCGCCCGACCGTACGAGGCGAGCGGCGAGCGGCACCCGTTCCGCAAGTCGCTCGCGGAGCTGCGCATCGGCGATCAGGTGCAGAGCCCGGCGCGCACGGTCACCCTCGACGACATCGAGACGTTCGCGGCGTTCACGGGCGACACCTTCTACGCCCACATGGACGAGACCTCGGCGGCGGCGAACCCGTTCTTCCCGGGGCGGGTGGCGCACGGCTACCTGCTCGTGTCGTGGGCCGCAGGGTTGTTCGTCGACCCCGAGCCGGGGCCGGTGCTCGCGAACTCGGGGCTCGAGAACCTGCGCTTCGTGACGCCGGTGTCGCCGGGCGACGAGATCCGCGTGGAGCTCACGGCGAAGCAGATCACGCCGCGCGAGACGGACGAGTACGGCGAGGTGCGCTGGGACGCCGTGCTGCGCAACCAGCGCGACGAGCTCGTCGCGAGCTACGACGTGCTGACCCTCGTCGCGAAGGAGCCGCTCGCGGCCTGAGCGCGTCACATCCGCGGTGGCCACCCGCGCGGGTGTCGCGGAGTCGCGCGAATCGCGCGCTGCGGGGCGTGGGCCGGTACGTTGGTGGGGGGGCACGCAGGGGAGGGGCACCAACAAACAGACGCGAGGGAACCCACCAACGAGCCTCACGAACCCCCCCACCCTGCCCAACCCGCCCCCCCCCCACGCGGTCCCCTTCGCGTGCTTTA
>NZ_JBHXBK010000001.1:1338247-1339329 GCF_042726785.1 Agromyces sp. NPDC060279 | reverse complement strand
TGGGGGGTGGCACCGGGGGGGGGGTGAGGGGGGGGGGGGGGAGCGGGGGTGGGGGGGTGGGGGAGGGGGGGTGGTGCCGCCACAAGGACGTGGAGTCGCACCAACAGCTGGATGCCGGGGCCGCCGTGAGCGATTCGCGCGACCTCGCGCGCCGGGCCCGGCGGGCCGCGCACGCGGGCGGCGCCGTCAGCGGGCGTGGAGCCGTTCGCGATGCCGGCGCACGGCCGCGCGGTTCGCGCAGCGCACCGAGCAGTAGCGCTGCCGCCCGTTGCGGGTCACGTCGACCACGACGTTCGCGCACGGGGCGGCCTCGCAGCGGCCGAGCCGGCGCATGCCGCGGGTCGTGAGGTGCAGGGCCGTCCCGACCGAGATGACGGCCGCGAGCACCTCGGGCAGCGTCTGCAGCTCGTCGCGGTAGTGCAGGTGCCAGCCCTCGCCGTCGTGCTCGGTGAGGCGGGGGTACGCGGCGACGGCCGCCATCTGGGCGTTCAGGATGGCGGCGCGCTCGGGATCGCTCGGCGCATCCACGACCTCGAGCCAGGCGTCGATGACGCGTCGGGTGCCGGCGTGGTCGTCGGCGCCGACCGGGAACGCCATCGTCATGCCGAACTCGCGGGTGCGGGCCTCGATGCCCGCGCGATCGGTCGGCCAGTCGTCGGCGAGCGAGGCGGCCAGCAGGACCGCGTACTCGCCGTAAGGGTTGAGATGCACAAGGGCATTACATCATCGTGGAGGCATGACCGGAAGCGCAGCGCCTCGGATCGCGGTGGAGCGGGCGGCCGCGCACGAGCACGGCTGGCTCGTCGAATCGGCGCACCGTACCTCCGAGGGCGTCGTGCAGTACGTGCGCTGCGCCGGCTGCGGCGTGCGCCGAGTGGATGTCGCGGCCGTCCCGATCGTCGTGCCGGCCGCTGCCAGTCGCGAGCTCGGCTGACGGGGCGCTTCGACGGGCTCAGCGAACCAGGGGTGGGCGCTTCGACGGGCTCAGCGAACCAGGGGTGGGCGCTTCGACGGGCTCAGCGAACCACCTTTTTTCCCCACCCCCTTACGCCCGCTCCCCCCCCCCCTTTCCGGCCTTTCTT
>NZ_JBHXBK010000001.1:1201522-1338237 GCF_042726785.1 Agromyces sp. NPDC060279 | reverse complement strand
AGTGGAGAGAAAAGAGGAGGGGGGAGCGCCCGGGCGAACCAACGAACCCCTCACCCACCCCCCCCCTCAACCCCCCGGCACCCTCACCCGTTCGGGACGTTCATGACCGGGCAGTCCGACTTCGCTCGTTCGAGATCATCGACGTACGCCCACGGGATCCAGGGGTCGTCGTCGTACGTGTCGCGGAACACCGCTTCGCTCGGCTGCTCGGGGACATCCCAGCCGTGCGCCGTCAGGCATTCGCCGATCTCCTGGTACCAGAGGTACGCCGTCGTGAACTCCGCATCGGTGAGGCCCGCGTCCACGTCGACGCCGGCTTCCGCCAGGCACGCGCTGTTGTCCGCTTCGAAGGCGGCCTCCTGCTCGGGCGGGTAGTTCGCCAGGATCGCGCCCTGCGCGTCGAGGGTGACGTCCCAGCCGCGGTCCTGGAGGCACGCGGTGCGGGCTTCCGCGACGTCGAGTCCGGTGAAGAGCGAGCTCGGATCGACCGGTGGGGGTTCGCTCGCGCTGCATCCCGCCAGTGCCGCCATGACGAGCGCGGCAGCGGCGACCGCCGCAGTTCGGGTGCTCACGCCTGGCAATACCGTGCGGCCTTGGTCACGTTGCCGCTGGCGGTGAGGCCGTACGCGTAGAAGTTCCCTGCGCCGGAGGTGAGCCACTTGTACCCCCACGGGGCGTAGGTCGACGACCTGCCGAGGTAGACGGTTCCGATGGCTCCGAGATTGTCCTTGCGGTTGAGCTGGAACTTCACATCGCCCCGAGCGGTTGCGCTCGTGCCGACCAGCAGCGCGGGCCAGGATCGGCATTCGATCACGCCCGTGACCGACTTCATGCCGACGGCGTGGGCCGGGCCGGGTGCGACCGCGGTGAACAGGAGTGCCGCGGCGGCCGACGCGGCAGCGGCCCCGAGCCGAGCGCGCCGCCACGGGGCGCCTCGCCGCTTCGACGTGAGGTGGGGTTCGGTCGCGGTGGCCTGAATCTGATTCTCCATGGTTCTCCTCGATTGGTTGGAGTCGTGGAACCATGTCTAGCGGAACAGTGGTGCAAAAACTAGAGGTCGAAACGCTGTAGATGGCGCGAGGCAAGAAGTTCTGTCGAACTGGCGTCATGATTCGGCCCCGCCGCCATCTCTCAAGTGGCGGCAGTGATGGCCGCCCGTCCTGACCCGACAGGACGCCCGGTCCGCGCCCGAACGCGAACCGGCGCTCGCACTGCGTGCGGACGTGCCCGGCACGTCCGCACGCAGGCGCGTGCTGCGCACGCGCTCCTTCAGTGCACCCTCCCGGCGGGTCGCCGATCGGTCGTCCCCGGACCGCTCGGCCGGACGCACCCGAAGGAAGGAATGCAGTCTTGTCGAGCCTCGTGCGTGCGGCCAACCCCGGCCGCCACCGCGGAGCGAGGACAGCCATCGCGGCTGTGCTCAGCCTCCTCCTCGCCGTCGCAGCGAACGTCTTCATCGCGGTGCCCGCCGCGACCGCCGCGACGGGCACCCCGATCTCCATCGACGACGTCCGATTCGAGACGTCCAAGATCCCCGACGGCAGCCGTCAGGAGCTCACCGTCGACTGGAGCGTGCCCGGCCAGGCAGTCAACCCGGTCGCCGTCGTCGTGGACCTGCCCGACGGGCTGCGCGGCTTCGCCGACCGCTTCCCGATGCTCGACCCCGACGGCCAGCCCGCCGGCGAGTGCGTCGTCGACGCCGAGCGGATCACGTGCACCGTCGATCCGGCGTACATCGAGGGTCACGAGCTCGAGATGCGCGGTTCGTTCACCTTCCTCGCCGACGTGTGGCTCGAGAACATCGAGACCGTCGAGCACGTCTTCGAGTTCGGCACGGTGCAGACGCCCGTGACCGTCGACCCGAACCCGAACCGCTGCACGGAGAACTGCGAGTGGGACGGCTGGAGCGCCTGGAAGAGCGGCTCGTACCAGAACCTCGAGGACACCATCAGCTGGTGGGTCGGCGTGCCCAGCGGTCCCGACGGCATCCCCGCCGGGCAGCGCGTCGCCGTCGAGGACGTGCTCGACCCGAGCGTCTTCGAGCTCGTCGGCGAGCCCCGCGTGCTCGAGGCCCGTTCGCTCTCCTACGACTCGCTCGGCCGCCAGTCGCCCCAGTTCGGCTGGAAGCCGGCCTCGGAGTACACCGTCTCGGGCGACGGACTGCGCGTCGAGTTCACCTCCGTCGCCGGCCTCGGCGCCGACGCCCCCGAGGGCCAGCAGGGCATCACCGGCTCGGTCTACGAGGTCGTCTGGACCGTGAAGGTGCTCGACCTCGGCAAGGCCAAGAACTACACGAACACCGCCAACTGGGAGATCGAGGGCGAGCGCAGCGGCACCACGACCGGCACCGCGACCCGCTACTCGGGCTCCGGCACCGTCGTCGGCACGAACTTCGGCAAGTTCCGGCTCACCAAGGAGCTCGCGGGCGACACCTCGCTCGCACCGGCCTTCACCGTGAACTACACGAGCGAACTCGATGGCGTCCTCACCGAGCAGATGCCGATCACGATCCACGCGGGCGAGTCGTTCCTGAGCGACGAGCTGTTCCGCGGCACGACGATCACGCTCGACGAGCTGAAGCCCGCCGAGCCCGCGAACGTCGACTGGGCGGACCCCGTGTTCGTGCTGCCCGACGGCACCCGCACCGACCGCGTCGAGCTCACCCTCGACGGCACGCAGGGCAAGCTCGGGCAGATCACCGACATCCGCCTCGAGAACACCGCGACCCTGCAGCGCGCCTCGCTCGGTGCCGCGAAGACCGTCGTGAACCCCGACGGCATGCGCCTCCCCGACGGCACGAGCTTCACACTGAACTACCGCTGGGGCGCGAACGCCGAGCTCGGCATCCCCGCCGGCGGCGGCGCGGTGCAGCTGCCGCTCGACGGCAGTCGCGTCGAGATCCCCGGGCTGCCGCTCGGGGCGGTCGTCGAGTTCTCCGAGTCGGCGCCCGCCGCCGTGCCCGGCGCCAGCTGGCAGGAGCCGGTCATCGAGCCCGCCCGGGTCACGGTGGGGGCGGACTCGGCCGACGTGGTGGTGCAGGTGACGAACACGCTCACCCGCGATCTCGGCTCCTTCGAGCTGCGGAAGCGCCTCGGCGGCGCCGGCTCCGGTCTCGTCGACGACCCGCGCTTCACGGTGCGGTGGTCGTACCCGGCCGACCCCGAGCGCGGCGTGTACGAGGCCGGCAGCGGCACGGTCGAGGTGACCGCCGGCGGCGAGCCGGTCGCCGTCGAAGGGCTGCCCGCCGGTGCCGTCGTCACCCTCGAGGAGCTGCTCGACCCCGTCGAGGGCGGCACCTGGCAGGAGCCCGTCTTCAGCCAGCGGACCTTCACCGTCGTGAAGGGCACCCGCATCTCGGTCGACCTCGACAACGAGCTCGCCCTGAACACCGGGGAGTTCTCGGTCGTGAAGCGGCTCGAGGGCAGCGGCGCGGGGCTCGTGCCGGCGACCGACGCGTTCACCGTGCGCTACGAGTATGACGCGGGCACCGGCTTCGGCGCGGGCTCCGGCGAGCTCGTCGTGCACGCCGACGGGCAGGCCGTCGCGAGCGGTCCGCTGCCCTACGGCGCCGTGCTGCGGCTCACCGAGCTGGAGCCCGCGCCGGTCGTCGGCGCCACCTGGACCGAGGCGCCCGTCTTCTCGCCCGGGACCGTCACGATCGGCGACGGTACGACCGTCGAGGTGAGCCTCACCAACACGATCGCGCGGGACGTCGGCTCGATCGAACTGCGCAAGCAGCTCGAGGGCACGGGCGCGCACCTCGTGGGCGCGGACCGCGAGTACCGCTTCACGTACGAGTACCCGGCGGGCGCGGCGTGGGACGCGGTCGGCCCGACCGAGTTCTCCGTGCCCGGCGACGGCAGCGCCGTCTCGATCGACGACCTCCCGGCCGGGGCGGTCGTGACGATCCGCGAGTTCGAGCCCGAGGCCGTCGAGGGCGGCAGCTGGGGCGCGCCCCGATTCTCGGAGTCGAACGTCGTGACGGTGGAGAAGGATGCCTCGGCCGAGGTGCTCGTCGTCAACACGCTCGAGCTGAACGCCGGCTCCTTCGCCGTGCGCAAGCAGGTCCAGGGCTCCGGCGCCGGCTTGCTGCCGGGCGACGCCGAGTTCACGGTGCGGTACAGCTACCCCGCCGGCCCGGGCTTCGAGGCGGGGTCCGGCGTGCTGACCGTCGCCGACGGGGGCGTCGCGACGAGCGACCCGATCCCGTTCGGCGCGCGCGTGAGCCTCAGCGAGGTGACCCCGGCGGCCGTCGACGGCGCCGAGTGGACGAGCGCCAGCTTCAGCGCCGACTCGATGGTGATCGGTGACGGCACGGTCGCGGAGATCGTGTTGACGAACACGCTCGAACGCACCGACGTCGAGGCGGATCTCGCCTCGACGGGCGTCGACGGGGTCGGCGCCGCGGTCCTCGGCGGCGGTCTCGCGGTGCTCCTTGGCCTCGCGCTCCTCGTCGGAGGCATCCTGCGCCGTCGCCGCAGCGCGTAAGCCGCTCGGCCGTGAACCCGAGTTGCCCGACTTTCATGAAAGTCGGGCAACTCGGGCCGGGGCGCCGGCGGTGAACGTTCGATGGATGCGGCGGGGCGCGGCTCGGAGCAGACTGCTCGTGGGCCCGCCAGCGACGGGCCCGATCGCGAACCGGAAGGACGCCCCATGAACCGCCTCTTCACCGCCGCCGTCGTCTACCTCGTGCTCGGGCTCGGTTCCGGGCTGTTCTACCGCGAGTTCACGAAGGCGAACGACTTCCTCGAGGGCGGCGCGACGCAGCTCTCAGTGGTGCACACGCACCTGCTGACGCTCGGCTTCCTCGCGATGCTCATCGTGCTCGCCCTCGAGAAGGCCTTCGCGCTGAGCGCCTCGCCGCTGTTCGGCTGGTTCTTCTGGGTCTACAACGCCGGGGTGCTGCTCACGAGCGCGATGATGGTCTGGCACGGTTCGCTGACCGTGCTCGGCCAGGAGTCGAACGCCGCGATCGCCGGCGTCGCGGGGCTCGGCCACATCGTCGTGACGGCGGGACTGGTGCTGCTCATGATGGCGCTGCGCAAGGGCATCGTCGCGGCGAAGGCCGCCGCCTCGGACAGCGCGGATGCCTCGCGCGCGGCATCCGTCTGAGGCATCCGCCTGAGGCATCCGCCTGAGGGAGACCGGCGATCTGAGGCGGCTCCGGGTCAGGAATAGGGCGATCCTCCGATGCCGGGCCCCTACCTCAGCGCCGAGGCTGAATGTCGACGAACAAGGAGTCGACATGCACATCTCGGAGACGGCATTCCCGCACCTCGTGGCCGCGGCGGACGAGCGGATGGCCCGTGAACTCGAACAGCGCCGGGTGGCCGCCGAGCGGCAAGCCGAGGCGCACGCCGAGCCGCAGCCCGTCGCCGGCGGGGCCGCTCGGCCGCGCCGTGGCTGGCTGCGGCGGCACTCCGCCCGCCACCCCCTGGGCGCATGACGTCAGTATTGGTGGGTGGCGGCGGCCCCGCACCCGCAGATACTGACGTCATGCCGGCTGGGGGACGGTCGGGCGAGGCCGGGGACAGACTGGGCCGGGCTCAGCCCAGCAGTTCCTCGACGCGGTTCGAGGTGGGCATGCGCAGGCCGTCGAGGGCGATCGCGATGACGTCGTCGGCGAGGCCGTCGGCGTTCTCGCGGCCACCGGGCCGGTACCACTCGACGATCGAGTTGATCATGCCGAACGCGAGCCGCGAGACGACGCTCGCGTCGATGTCGCTGCGCAGCGACCCCTCGCGCTGGGCCTCGGCGACGAGCGCCGTCACCCGCTTGTCGAAGTCGCGTCGACGGGCGAGGGCGCGCCGCTCGACCTCGGTGTTGCCGCGCACCCGCAGCAGCAGCGTCACCGAGGGCAGCTGCTCGACGAGCACATGCACGGCGCCGCGCAGCACCCGGTCGAGCCGGTCCGCGGCCCGGTCGGCCGTGGTCCCCTCGGCGAGTTCGGGGCGGGCCGCGTCGGCGACGACCGCCTCGAGTCCGCTGAGGGCGATGTCGAGCGCCTGCTCGAGGATCTCGTCCTTCGAGGCGAAGTGGTGGTAGATCGCCGACTTCGAGAGCCCGAGCCGTTCGGCGAGCACGCCCATCGAGGTGGCGTCGTAGCCGTACTCGTTGAACGCGGCGACGGCGACGTCGAGGATGCCCTGCCGGTCGTACCCCGGGCGCCCGCGACGCATGCTCTGATTCTCGGTCATCGGCATCAGTCTCTCACTCGCGTCGCCCGGTGCGTCTGCGCCACTTCGGCGTCCGCGCGCCAGCAGGGGTGGCGCGTGGCGGCGGAAGTGGCGCGCGCACGCGGACAGCGGCTTGGCGCGACCGGCGAAGGCGGGCGGACCGGATCAGCGTGCGTCGCCTCCCGCCGCTGGCCGTGGCGTCGCCGGGAGCAACCGCGCGAGCTCGGCCGCGAGCTCGAGCAGCCGGACGTCGTCGCCCGGGCGGGCGTCCAGTTCCAGGCCGATCGGCAGGCCCGCCTGATCGAGGCCGGCCGGCAGCGAGATGGCCGGCAGGCCGAGCACTCCCGCGAGGTTGGCGAAGCGCGTGTACGTGTCGAAGGTGCCGTGGACCTCCCCGCGGAGGATGATCGTGTCGTCCTCGCCGAGCTCGCGAGCAGTGATCGGAGCGGTCGGGAGCAGCACCGCGTCCAGCCGGGCGGCGTCGAGGTGCTTGACGAACTCCCGCCGCATCGTGTCGCGCTCGGCGAGTGCGTCGCGCGCGAGCTGCGGCGGGATCGGCTCTTCGACCGCCGCCCGCCAGATGCGCGCGACGTCGGGGCTGCCGATGCTGGCACCGAGCTCCTCCATCGTGACCGGCTCACCGGCTGCGCGGAGGTAGTGCTCGACCGCCGTGGGGAACTCGGCGAGGGCGATCACGAGCCCGAGGCGGGCGACCCGGTCGAAGGCGTCGCCGAGCTCGATCGGCACCACCTCGACCCCGTGCTCGGGGAGCCGGTCGATGACCTCGCGGTACCTCGCCGCCACGTCCGGGTCGAGGTGCAGTTCGTCGAGCTCGCTCGGCAGCCCGAAGCGGCGACCGTCGAGCGCCGACGGGGATGCTCTCACCGCGGAGGCGGATGCGGGCACTGCCGAGGTGCCGGCGGTCGCGGTCGCGTCGTCCGCGGCGAGGACCGCGTCGACCCGGCGGACGAGCTCGACCTCGCCCGCGAAGAGCCCGATGGTGTCGCGAGTGGGCGAGATCGGCAGGACCCCGCTCATCGGGTAGCGGCCCACGGTCGGCCGGAACCCGACGATCCCGCAGAGCGCGGCGGGGAGCCGTGCGGAGCCGCCGGTATCCGCCGCGAGCGCGAACGGCACGAGCCCGGCGGCGACGGCCGCCGCGCTGCCCCCGCTGCTGCCGCCGGCGATGCGGCTGGGGTCGTAGGGGTTGCGCACGGGGCCGTGCACGGCGTTGTTCGAGGTGATCCCGAAGGACAGCTCGTGCAGATTGGTCTTCGCGACGAGCATCGCCCCGGCTTCGCGCAGGCGGGTGACGACCGCGGCGTCCGCGGCCGCGGGATGACGCAGGAGCGCGGAGGTGCCGCCGGAGGTCGGCGCCCCTGCCACGTCGATGATGTCCTTCGCCGCGTAGCTGAGGCCGTGCAGCGGGCCGGACGGCGCATGGTCCAGCACGCCGGGGAGGCGCACGAACTCGTCGAGCCCGATGAAGGCGTTGAGCTCGTCGCGTGCGTGCGCGCGGCGTACGAACTCCTGGGCGGCCGCATCGTCAGCGGGCGGGTGTTCAGGCGTCTGCATGTCACGAGCCTGACGCATGCGGGTCCGTCAGGGATCGGTGGATTCGCCGATGCCACGGCGGGCCGCCGCGATCGCGCCCAATCGGCTCGATACGCCCCACTTGTCGAAGATGTGCCCGAGGTGGGTGCGCACGGTCCCGTAGGAGATGCGGAAGCGGGCGCACAGCTCGCGGTCGGTGGCGCCATCGACGAGCGCGAGGGCGATCTCCCGCTCGCGCGCGGTGAGGGGGGTCGCGAGCGCTTCGGGCAGCGCGGACGGCGGGTGCTGCGCGAGGGCAAGTCGTGCGCGGAACGCGGCGCCGACCAAGTCGAGCAGCACCCGTTCCTCATCGCCGAAGGGGGGCGCCGAACGGCCGCGCCACAGCCGGAGGTCGCCGAGCGTCGCGCCGCGGCGGATGGCGAAGAAGTTGATCCCGTGGTGCAGGCCGTCGGCCATGAGGAAGTCGGTGTAGAACTCGGTCCGCTCGAGGGTGCGCCGCTCGATCGTGCGGTCGACGATGGCTGCGCGCTGCCGATGGGCCATCACCGGGGTCACCGGGTCGTGGAATTGGTAGTACTGCTCGTACCGGCGGAGGTTCCCGTCAGACATGTTGACGGCCACGCGTGCGCGGTACGGCGCTGCTGCGGAGTCGCGCACGTAGGAGGCGAGATAGTCTGCGCCGAGCAGGCGCATGAGCGGCGACGCGAGGCGCCCGCGGAGCACGAGCTCGTCGCGCTCGTCATGGAGGACGTCGAGCACCTCGTCGAGCGCCCGCCTGGTCGATGCCGCGATCATCGTCCTCTCCGTCGCGGAAGTGGATTCCATACCCGTCCGCCCCGGGGCATCCGTGCTCAGCGCAGGTCGTAGACGCGCTGGTACTTGCCCTCGCTGCGGGGCAGTGCGCCCGGCTCCTCGAGCCGGACGGCCACGGTCGAGCCGATGTGCACCTTGATCCGTTCGGCGAGCACGACCGCGGCCGCCTCGCACGTCTCGACGGCGAGCGCGGGGTGTCGCTCGATGCGCACCGTGAGCGCGTCCATCCGCCCCTCCCGGCTGAGCTCGAGCACGAAGTGCGGCGTGAGCTGTTCGATGCCGAGCACGAGCTCCTCGATCTGCGTCGGGAACAGGTTCACCCCGCGCAGGATGATCATGTCGTCGTTGCGGCCGGTGATCTTCTCCATCCGCCGCATGCCGGGGCGCGCGGTGCCCGGCAGCAGCCGGGTGAGGTCGCGCGTGCGGTAGCGGATGACGGGGAACGCCTCTTTCGTGAGCGAGGTGAACACGAGCTCGCCGCGCTCGCCGTCGGGCAGCACCGCCCCCGTGTCGCCGTCGATGATCTCGGGCAGGAAGTGGTCCTCCCAGAGGTGCGGGCCGTCCTTCGTCTCCAGGCACTCGTTGCCGACGCCGGGCCCCATCACCTCGCTGAGCCCGTAGATGTCGAGGGCGTCGAGGCCGAGGCGCTGCTCGAGCTCGTGCCGCATCTCGTTCGTCCAGGGTTCGGCGCCGAGCACGGCGACCTTGAGCGAGGTCTCGCGCGGGTCGATGCCCTGCTCGGCCATGCAGTCGGCGATGGTGAGCAGGTAGCTCGGCGTGCAGAGGATGGCGTCGGGCTCGAAGTCCATGATGAGCTGCACCTGGCGCGCGGTCTGCCCGCCCGACATCGGGATGACGGTCGCGCCGAGCGCCTCGATGCCGGCGTGCGCGCCGAGCCCGCCCGTGAACAGGCCGTAGCCGTAGGCGTTGTGCACCTTCATGCCCGGGCGGATGCCGCTCGCCCGCAGCGAGCGGGCGACGAGCGAGCCCCAGCGCTCGAGGTCGCCCTTCGTGTAGCCGACGACGGTGGGCCGCCCCGTGGTGCCGCTGGAGGCGTGGACGCGGGCGACCTCGGCCATCGGCACCGCGAACATGCCGAAGGGGTAGGTCTCGCGCAGATCGGCCTTCGTGGTGAACGGCAGGCGGGCGACGTCGGCGAGCGTGCGGATGTCGCGCGGGTGCACGCCGGCTTCGTCGAACTTGCGCGTGTAGAGCGGCACCCGCTCGTACGCGTGCGCGACGGTGCGCTGCAGGCGTTCGAGCTGCAGGGCCTCGATGCCCGCGCGGTCGAGCCGCTCCTCGGGGTCGAGCTCGGCTGCGGCGGGGGCGTGCAGCCCGGAGACGGAGGCGGGGCGGGGGATGGTCGTCGTCGACACTGATGGCTCCTGGAGGTGGACGGGGCTGAGAACGCCGGGCTCAGAACGTGCGGTTGGTGGAGATGGATCGGCCGCGGAACTCGGCGACCGCCTCGCCGTGCTCGTCGACGACGGAGACGTCGTAGAGGCCGGTGCGGCCCGAGCGGGTGCGGCGCACGGCGGTCGCGGTCAGCGTCTGGCCGGGCACGGTGGACTTCAGGAAGGCGATGTCGGCGCCGGCTGCGACGGTGACCCGCTCGTCCTCGTTGCAGGAGATCGCGAAGGCCGTGTCGGCGAGGGCGAACACGATGCCGCCGTGCGTGATGCCGAAGCCGTTCGTCATCTCCTCGCGCACGACCATGCTGACGACGGCGTGGCCGGGGTCGTCGCGCTCGACGACGAGGCCGAGCCAGGCGGCGGCGCGATCGCGTTGCATCATCTCGCGGTTGAGCGCGGGCTCGGTCGCGGCATCCGTCATCTGGCACTCCTCGTCGAGTTCAGCACGCCGTTGCTGCGGCGTCTGGATCGACTATATACTAACTGAACGATCGGTTGGTAATATCGGATGCCACGAGCCCCCGCGCTCGTCACGGCCACCCGCACCCGGCCGCCCGCAGAGACACAGGAGTCGACGATGACCGCACCAGCAGAGCTGCGCCGAGCGAGCGATCCGGCCGAGCCCACGGCCGACGAGCTCGCCGGCCAGGCCGCCTTCGACGAGCTCATCGCCGCCGACTCCCGCATCGAGCCGCGGGACTGGATGCCCGAGGCGTACCGCAAGACCCTCATCCGCCAGATCAGCCAGCACGCGCACTCCGAGATCATCGGCATGCAGCCCGAGTCGAACTGGATCAGCCGGGCGCCGAGCCTCAAGCGCAAGGCCATCCTGATGGCCAAGGTGCAGGACGAAGCAGGCCACGGCCTCTACCTCTACTCCGCCGCGCAGACCCTCGGCATCGGCCGCGAGGAGATGATGCGCCAGCTCATCGAGGGCCGCGCCCGCTACTCCTCGATCTTCAACTACCCGACGCCCACCTGGGCCGACATGGGCGCCATCGGCTGGCTCGTCGACGGCGCCGCGATCTGCAACCAGGTGCCGCTCTGCCGCGCCTCCTACGGCCCGTACGGCCGGGCGATGGTGCGCATCTGCAAAGAGGAGTCGTTCCACCAGCGGCAGGGCTTCGAGATCCTGCTCGAGCTCATGCAGGGCACCGAGGCGCAGCGGCGGATGGCGCAGGACGCCGTGAACCGCTGGTACTGGCCGAGCCTCATGATGTTCGGGCCGCCCGACGACGAATCGCCGAACTCGGCCCAGTCGATGGCGTGGAACATCAAGCGCTTCTCCAACGACGAGCTGCGCCAGCGCTTCGTCGGCATGCTCGTACCGCAGGCCGAGGTGCTCGGCGTCACCCTGCCCGACCCGAAGCTGGCGTGGAACGAGGAGCGCCAGGCCTACGACATGAGCGAAATCGACTGGACCGAGTTCCACGAGGTGCTCGCCGGTCGCGGCCCGGCGAACGCCGAGCGGCTGCGCCGCCGCCGCGAGGCGCACGAGGCGGGCGCGTGGGTGCGCGAGGCCGCGGCCGAGTACGCGCGCAAGCAGGCGGACCGCGCCGCCGAGCTCGCCGGGGCGGTGGCGTGATGTCGACGCCGGGCGCTTCGACGGGCTCAGCGGACCAGCCGGGCGCTTCGACGGGCTCAGCGGACCAGGCCCGTGAGTGGCCGCTCTGGGAGGTCTTCGTCCGTGCCGGCCGCGGGCTCAGTCACGTGCACGTCGGCTCGCTGCACGCCCCCGACGCCGAGCTCGCCGTGCGCAATGCGCGCGACCTCTACACCCGCCGCGGCGAGGGCGTCTCGATCTGGGTCGTTCCCGCCGACGCCGTCACCACGAGCGACCCCGATGCGAAGGGCGCCTTCTTCGAGAGCCCCGCGGGCAAGAACTACCGGCACGCCGTCTACTACACGAAGAGCGAGGGGGTGAAGCACCTGTGAGCCACCCGACGCCCGACACGCACGGCGAGGTCTCGGTCGACCGGCTCGCGCTCGCCGAGGAGCTCGCCGGCACCGGCTCGGCGTCCGGGCCCGGCGACGACGCTCGCATCGCGCCGCCCGAGACCGCCGAGTACGCGCTCCGCCTCGGCGACGACGCCCTCGTGCTCGCGCAGCGGCTCGGCGACTGGATCACCCGCGCCCCCGAGCTCGAGGAGGACGTCGCGCTCGGCAACATCGCGCTCGACCTGATCGGGCACGCCCGCTCGCTGCTGCACTACGCGGGCACGGCGACGGGCCGCAGCGAGGACGACCTCGCCTACTGGCGCGACGAGCCCGAGTGGCGCAACGCCTGGCTGTTCGAGCAGCCGAACGGCGACTTCGCGTGCACGATCGCGAGGCAGCTGCTCGCCTCGTGCTACTGGTTCGAGCTCTACACGGCGCTCTCGGCATCCACCGATCCGACCCTCGCCGCCGTCGGCGCGAAGGCCGTCAAGGAAGTCGACTACCACCGCGACCACGCCGCGCAGTGGACGCTGCGGCTCGCGGGCGGCACCGAGGAGTCGCGCCGCCGCATGATCCAGGGCGTCGCCGACGTCTGGCCGTACCTCGACGAGCTGTTCGAGGACGACGAGCTCGTCACCCGGCTCGCCGCCGACGGCGTCGCCGTGCTGCCCTCCTCGCTGCGGGCCGGCGCGGAGGCGGCGATCGCCCAGGTCTTCGCCGAGGCGGAGCTCGAGCCGCCCGCCGGGCGCACCGCGTTCACCGCCTCGGGCGGCGGCCGCCGGGGCAAGCACACCGAGCAGCTCGGCCCGCTCCTCGCCGAGCTGCAGGTGCTCGCCCGCCAGCACCCGGGGGCGTCGTGGTGACCGCCGCTCGGGCCGTCCCCCACCACCTCGACTTGCCCGACTTTCATGAAAGTCGGGCAAGTCGAGATGGGGGCGAGGCCGTCGCGCGGCCGGTGCCGAGCGACCCGGCGGCGCGCCGGGCGTGGGACGTCGCCGCGACCGTCACCGACCCCGAGATCCCGGTGCTCACGATCGAGGACCTCGGCGTGCTGCGCTCGGTGGAGCTCGCCGCCGACGGCGCAGTCGAGGTGCGGCTCACCCCCACCTACAGCGGATGCCCCGCACTCGACGCGATGCGCGACGACGTGCTGCTCGCGCTCACCGCGGCGGGCTACGCCGAGGTGCGCGTCGAGCTCGTGCTCGCCCCCGCCTGGACCACCGACTGGATGAGCGACGCCGGCCGGGAGAAGCTGCGCCGCTACGGCATCCAGGCCCCCTCCGGCCGCGCCGCCGCGCGCGACGCCGGACCGGTGCGGCTCGCCCTCGCCGTGAAGTGCCCCCGCTGCGACTCGCTGCACACCCGCGAGCTCGCCCGCTTCGGCTCGACCTCGTGCAAGGCGCTCTACGAGTGCCTGGACTGCCTCGAGCCCTTCGACTACTTCAAGGTGCTCTGATGGCCGCGCGCAACCTCGGATCGACGACCCAGGCGACCGGCGCCACGATGGCGCCCGGCCAGGACCTCGCGACCGCGTCGGCGCTGCTGCGCTCGGCCGTCGGCGGCGAGGCGCCGGCGAAGCGTCCGCGCGCCCGCTTCCACCGCCTCACGGTCGCCGAGGTGCGCCGGCTCACGGCGGATGCCGTCGAGGTGACCTTCGCGGTGCCCGCCGAGCTCGCCGCCGAGTACGACTACCTCCCCGGTCAGTACGTCGCGCTGCGCAAGGAGCTCGACGGCTACGAGCGCCGCCGCAGCTACTCGCTGTGCCGCGCGCCGGAGCCCGCGGCCGACGGGGGCGGCACCAGCATCTCGGTGGCGATCAAGCGCGACCTCGGCGGCGTCTTCTCGAGCTGGGCGACCACCGAGCTCGCGGTGGGCGACGAGCTCGACGTGATGAGCCCGCAGGGCACCTTCACCTCGACGCTCGCGGAGCTCGACGGCAAGCACGTCGTCGGCATCGCCGCGGGCAGCGGCATCACCCCGCTGATGGCGCTCGCGCACGCGGTGCTCGCCCGCTCGGCCGATGCGACGTTCGAGCTCGTCTACACGAACCGCTCGACGCTCGACGTGATGTTCCTGGAGGAGCTCGCCGAGCTGAAGGACCGCTACCCGGCGCGCCTCGCGCTGCACCACGTGCTCTCCCGCGAGCAGCGCACCGCGCCGCTGCTCTCGGGCCGCATCGACGCGGAGAAGCTCGACGCGATGCTCGAGCACCTGATCCGGCCGGAGACGGTCGACGAGTGGTTCCTCTGCGGGCCCCTCGAGCTCGTGCAGCTCGCACGGGACGCGCTCGAGGCGAGGGGCGTGCCGGCGGCGCGCGTGCGCTACGAGCTGTTCACGACCGACGCCGACCGCGGGGCGGAGCCGCGCAGCGGACGCCCCGTCGAGATCGTCGCGGGCGAGCAGACGATCACGATCGAGTTCACCCTCGACGGGCAGTCGTCGACGGTCGAGAGCCCGGTCGCCGCGAACGAGAGCATCCTGAACGCGGCGCTGCGGGTGCGGCCGGACGTGCCGTTCGCGTGCGCCGGCGGCGTCTGCGGCACGTGCCGTGCGCGGGTCGTCGACGGCAGCGTGCAGATGACCGAGAACTACGCGCTCGAGCCGGAGGAGCTGGAGCGCGGCTACGTGCTCACCTGCCAGTCGCACGTGAAGGGCGAGCGGGTGACGGTGGACTATGACGTGTGAGCCGGCCGGTCCGGCCGGGGCGTGAGGGGGGACGGATGATCCGCTTCGAGGTCGACGGCGGGGTGGCCGAGCTCGTGCTCGACGCCCCCGACAAGCTCAACGCCCTCGACGAGGCCGCGCTCGGCGAGCTCGCCGCGGCGCTCACGGAGGCCGAGCGGCTCGCCGACGCCGGCGAGCTGCGCGCACTCGTGCTGCGCGGCGAGGGCCGGGCCTTCTGCGCGGGGCGCGACATCTCGCGCGTCGACCCCCGCGAGGACGACGTCGAGGGCTACCTCGGCGGGCTCGTGGAGCCGCTGCTGCAGCGCCTCGCCGGGCTGCCCGTGCCGACGTTCGCGGTCGCGCACGGCGCGTGCCTCGGCGTCGGGCTCGGGCTTCTCGTCGCGAGCGACATCGTCTACGTCGCCGACACCGCGAAGATCGGCTCGCCGTTCGCCGCACTCGGCGCGACGCTCGACTCGGGCGGGCACGCCCTGTTCTTCGAACGGCTCGGCGCGCACCGCACCATGGACCTGATCGTCACGGGCCGGCTCATGACGGGGGAGGAGGCGGTCGCCGCCGGGCTCTTCTCACGGGTGTTCCCGGCCGAGGAGGTGCTGGGTGCGACCCGCGAGGCCGCTCGCGCCGCGGCATCCGGGGCGACCCTCGCCTTCGCCGCCTCGAAGCGGCTCGTCGCCGCCCTCCGCGACGAGCGGCTCGGGCTCTGGGCCTCGATGTCGGAGGAGAACCGGGCGCAGGCGGCGCTCTGCGATACGGCCGACTACCGGGAGGGCTTCGCGGCGTTCCAGCAGAAGCGCCGCCCGGAGTTCACCGGCCGCGCCTGAGCGGCGCTTCGCGCCCTCCCCGCACCCCCGCAACTCCGCAACTCCGCAGCCCCGCAAACTCCGCGAGAGGGTCGCTTTGCGACATCCGTGCGTAAAGCAACCGGCGGGGATGTCGGAAAACGACCCCCTCGGCTTCTGCGCGTGGTTCGCGAGCGGGAGCGGCGTCGTGCGGCTCGGCGGGTCAGCCGGCCGCGCGGGCGGCGACGGATGCCTCGAGCTCGGCGGCGACCGCCGAGACCCGCTCCCCGGCGAGGGCCGGGTAGCAGACGCCCTCGACGCGGTCCACGGCGGCCGGCCACGCCGCGCCGAACACGGCGGCGCCGTGCGCGGCGCCGAGCAGGGCGCCCACGAAGGCGGGCACGCTGTCGGACTCCCGCGCGAACAGGGTCGCGTTCGCGAGCGCCTGCTCGGGCCGCTCGCCGTCGACGCGCAGCAGCAGGAAGGCGATCGGCAGCGTCTCGGGCGCGGTGCCGGGCTGGCTGTAGCGGCGCGGGTTCAGCTCGGCGAGGAGGCGCGGCAGCTCCAGGAGCACGGATGCCGGGGTGAGCCGGGAGGCGGCACGGAAGCCCTCGGCGAGCCAGGAGTCGTCGGGCACGAGCGCCTCGGCGTCGTCGAGCGCCTGCGCGATCGGCGCGCCGACGGCGAGCGCCGAGACCGCGGAGGCCATGCAGGCCGAGGCCCACACCCCGTCGCGGGCGTGCGTGATCGAGGCCCACTCCGTGGCGGCCTCGGCCGCGGCGGCCGGGTCGCCCGCGTGGAACAGGCCCCACACGACGCCGGCGGCGACGGCGCTGTCCGAGGCGTCCGCGGGGCCGTCGTTGCCGGTCACCGGGGGGACGAGCCCGCGCTCGGCGTTGATGATGGCCGAGCGCTCGGCGATGCCGGTCCAGACGTCGTCGCCCGCGGTCAGCCGGCGCCACTCGGCGAAGCGGCCCGCCGAGGCATCCGCGGCTTCGGCCGTCGTGAGCGCGACGCGCGCCGCGAGCACGGCGGTCTCCGTGTCGTCGGTGGGCGCGAGCCTGGCACCGTCGAACGTCGTCGCGTCGAAGGGCAGCAGGGGCTTGGCGACCCGGGCCTCGTCGAGCTCGGCCGAGCCCGCCCAGAGCCGGCCGCGCACCCACGGCGAGCGCACGGCGCGGTGGTAGTCGGCGGCGAGCCCGACGGCGTCGCCGACGGCGAGTCCGAGGAGGGCGCCGTGGATGCGGTCTGCGCGGTCAGCCGACACTGGAGGTCCTTTCGTCAGCAGGGGCGGCAGCGGCGGGGGAGCGCTCGAAGAGCCCGTCGGCGAGCTCGAGCAGCTCGGTGCCCGCGGTCGCGAGGATGCAGCGGCCGTGCACGCGCACGACCTGCTCGCGCCACTCGGCGGGCATCGCCTCGAAGCCGCACATCGCGCCGGCCAGCGCGCCGTTCATGGCGGCGATCGTGTCCGAGTCGCGGCCGATGTTCACGGAGGCGATGACGGCGTCGACGAAGTCGCCCTTCGCCGCCTCGTAGAGCCCCATCGCGAGGGCGAGCGCCTCCGGGGCGGCGTCGGCCCAGGGGTAGTGGAAGAGCGAGATCTCGCGGTAGAGCTCGGGGGCGGCATCCTCGGCCCGGTCGTAGCGGGCGCCGATGGCGAGCGCGCGGGCGACGAGGCGTCCGGTCCACGAGTCGGCGGGCAGCGCCGCGACGACGGCGTCGACGACCTCGTGGTGCGAGTCGGCGACGAGCGCGGTGGCGACGCCGGCGGCGACGGCCTCGGCGGCGTAGACGCCGTCGACGGCGTGGCTGACGCTCGCGTCGATGCGGGCGAGGCGGCGCGCCTCGGCGGGGTCGCCGGCGGCGAGGATGCCGATGGGTGCGACGCGCATGGCGGCGCCGTCGCTCCACCGCTCGTAGTTGCGCAGGCCCGTGGCCGGCGGCCGGAGGCCCGCGGCGAGGTTCGCGATCGCGACCATCTCGCTGAAGCCGGCGCCGGCGAAGCCGCCCTGCTGCTCGGCGACGGCGGCGGTCCAGGTGGCGGCGACGTCGTCGGCGGTGAGCTCGAAGCCGTGCGCGAGGAGCGACTGGGCGGTGAGCACCGCGTACTCGGTGTCGTCGGTGCCGGCGGCGTCGGGCAGGAGCCCGGTGACCCGGCCGAAGCGCCGGGCGATCTCCTCGATGGTCATGCCCTCGGTGGGCGCGCCCATGGCATCGCCGATGGCGAGACCGATGAGCGCTCCGCGAGCTCGATCGCGGCTCATCCGTTTCCACATCGTTTTGCGTGCATGCTGGCCACTATAGGCGACCGGCTCGCGCTGTCCAGTCCCGGATTTCTCGGGCGCATTGACAAGCTGACGAAGATGACGGATGCTTGCTCTCGTCAAATACGCAAAACGTTATGCGGGCAGGGAGGTCGGCACGTGACGCAGAAGTCCGGCATCGCCGCGGTCGCCGAGACCGCCGGGGTCAGCGTGTCCACCGTCTCGCAGGTGCTGAGCGGCAACCGCCCCGTGAGCGAGGCGACGCGCGCCAAGGTGAACGCCGCGATCGCCGAGCTCGGCTACACGCCGCATCCGGGCGCGCGCAGCCTCCGCAGCCGCCGCACCGAGTCGATCGCCCTGCTCGTGCCCGACATCACGAACCCCTTCTACCCGCTCGTCGCCGTCGGCATGCAGGACGTGCTGCTGCCCGCCGGCTACCTGCTCTCCATCCTCGACGCCGGCAGCCAGTCGGGCACCGGGCGCCTGCTCGGCCACGTGCTCGAGCGCCGCTTCGACGGCATCGCGCTGCACATCGACGGGCTGTCCGACGCCGACCGGGCGCGGCTCGCCGAATCGGGCACCCGGGTCGTCGCCCTCGGCCGCGACATCGGCATCGAGGGCAGCGATTACGTCGAGTCCGACGACGCCGGCGGCTTCGCGAAGCTCGGCGCGCACCTGCTCGGCACCGGCCGCCGCCGCATCGGCTTCATCGGCGGCGAGGAGGAGTCCGACCCCTCGCGCCTGCGCCTCGGCGGCCTCCGCCAGGCGTTCGCCGGCGCCGGGCTCGACTACGACGACGCGGCGACCGTGTTCACGAGCTTCACCCGCGACGGCGGCCGCGACGGCATCGCCGCGCTCTACGAACGCCGCACCGACTGGGATGCGATCGTCTGCGCGAACGACCTCATCGCGATCGGCGCGATGGACGAACTGCGCCGGCGCGGCCTCAGCATTCCCGCCGACGTCGCCGTCACCGGCTACGACGACATCGACGCCGCCGCGCTCGTGCACCCCAGTCTCACCACCGTGGAGAACCCCGCCCGCGAGATCGGCCGCACCGCCGCCCGACTCCTGCTCACCCGGCTCGCCGGCGACGGCGACGAGGCCCCGACGCAGCACATCACGCTGTCGACGCGGCTCGTCGTGCGCGACTCCACGACCTCCCCCATCCCCCAGGAAAGGTAAGCAATGCACCAGAAGTCGAAGCGTTGGGGCGCCGCAGTGGCCCTCATCGCCGCCGGCGGCCTCCTCGCCGGCTGCGCCTCGTCCGGCTCGTCCGGCGACGTCACCTACTGGTCGGCCTTCGTCTCGAAGGACACCGAGCGCTACTACCAGGAGCACTACGTCGACGCGTTCAACGAGCAGTCCGACGACGCCAAGGTGAAGATGGAGGTGAAGCAGCTGCAGAACCTGGGCTCGCTCACCGACACCGCCGTCTCCGCCGGTCGCGGCGCCGACGTCGTCTACTCGGCCGGTCCCTCGAGCGCCCTCGGCTTCGCCTCGGCGAAGCGCATCGACGCGCTCGACGACTACGCCGCCGAGTACGGCTGGGCCGACAAGCTCCAGCCCTGGGCCTACCAGGCGAGCCAGGTCGACGGCACCCTCTACTCGGTGCCGGTCGAGTACGGCTCGATCGTCATGTACTACAACCCCGGCGTCTTCGAGGAGCACGGCTGGACCGTGCCGACCACGCTCGCCGAGTTCGAGAAGGTCGCCACTGAGGCGCAGGCCGCCGGCATGATGCCGGTCGGTGCGGGCAACAGCGGCTACCAGGCGCAGAGCGAGTGGTACCTCTCGGCATTCCTGAACATGGCCGTCGGGCCCGAGAAGCTCTACCAGGCGCTCACCGGCGAGGCGAAGTTCACCGACCCCGAGTTCGTCGACGCGATCTCGCTGTTCCAGCAGCAGATCGACAAGAAGTGGTGGGGCGGCGGCAAGGACCGCTGGTTCACCAACACCGACACCGACCTGTTCACCGGCCTCGCCGACGGCACCGTGGCGATGTACATCACCGGCACCTGGTCGTTCGGCGACGCGGGCCGCTACTTCGGCGAGGCGGCCGGCAACGACGCCGAGTGGGACTGGGCGCCGCTGCCGTCGCTGAGCGACGACGTCGCCCCCGGCGTCTACCCCATGGCGATCGGCACCTCGCTCTCGGTGAACGCCGCGTCGAAGCAGGCGGATGCCGCGGCCGAGTACATCGACTTCGTGATCGACGACCCGGCGCGCTCCTACGACTACCTCGCCGCGACCGGCCAGAACCCGCCGCCGCTCAGCGACCTCGCGTCGATGCCCGACACCGTCGACGAGCGCTCCGCCCGGCTCTACACCGAGGCGCCCGAGAGCGGGAACCTCGGCTACGCGAGCTGGACGTTCTTCCCCGCCGCGACCGACACCTACCTGTGGTCGGAGTTCGACAAGATCATCACGGGCGACCTCACCCCGCAGGCGTACCTCGAGGGTCTGCAGAAGGTCTTCGACGGCGAGCTCGCCGCCGGCAAGGTGATCACGCCCTTCGAGCCGGTTCCGGGCGCGTGACCTCGACGACCGCCAGGATCGGGGCGGGGCCGGCCGTGCGCCGGCCCCGCCACCGGCGTCGCCTCGTGGCGTGGCTCTTCATCGCGCCGCTCGCGATCGTCAATCTGCTCGTGATCGGCGGTCCGGGGTTCTCGTCGCTGCTGTTCTCCTTCACCGACTGGGACGGCCTCGGCCAGGCCAACTTCGTCGGCATCGACAACTACGTCGAACTGTTCCAGAGCCCGAACGTGCTGGCCGCGATCTGGCACAACCTGCTCTGGACGCTCTTCTTCCTGATCGTGCCGATCAGCATGGCCCTGCTCGGGGCGTTCCTGCTCTCGCGGCTCCGCCGCGGCCAGGTGCTGTTCCGCACGCTGTACTTCATCCCGTACGTGCTCGCGACGATCGTGTCGGCCACGGTCTGGCGGCAGATCCTCAGCCCGGATGCCGGCATCGGCGCCGCGCTCGCGAACCTCGGCTTCGACGGCCTCGCCGGCGTGAACTTCCTCGGCGACCCGAGCCTCGCGCTCGGCTCCGTCGCGTTCGTCAACAACTGGCAGTGGTGGGGCTTCCTGCTCGTGCTGTTCCTCGCCGCGATGCAGGGGGTCAACCCGGCGCTCTACGAGGCGGCCCGGCTCGACGGCGCGAACGCGTGGCGGGAGTTCTGGCACATCACGCTGCCCGGCATCCGGCCCACCCTGATGTTCCTCGTGCTGATGACCGTGATCTGGTCGTTCCTCGTCTTCGACTACGTCTACATCCTGACCCAGGGCGGCCCGGCCGGCTCGAGCGACGTGCTCGCGACCGTGCTCTACCGCACGGCGTTCTCGGAGCAGCGCGCGGGCTACGCCTCGGCGATGGCCATGCTGCTCTCCTCGATCAGCGCGGTCGTCGTCGCCGGCTACCTCATCCTCCGCAAGAAGCTCGATTGGGACGTGTGATCCGCGTGCAGACCGACACCCTCACCGCCCCCGCCGCTTCGCGGCGTGCAGCTCGCGCCGCCGCCCGACCCCCGCGCCGCGCCGGCTTCCGCCCGGACCACCGCCCCCGACGGCCGTTCAGCGTGCTCATCCTCGTGGTGCTCGCGTTCTACGCGACCGGCCCGCTCGCCGTGTTCGTCTTCAACTCGCTGAAGTCGCCCGCCGAGATCAGCCGTTCGCCGATCGGCCTGCCGAGCGAATGGCGGTGGGAGAACTTCGCCACCGCCTTCGAGGACGCGAACATGGGCCAGGGGCTCCTGAACAGCGCGATCATCGCGGTCAGCACGGCGCTCGGCGTCTGCGTGATCGCGAGCATGGCGGCGTACGCGATGACCCGGCTCGACCTGCCCGGCAAGGGCGCCTGGATCCTCTACATCCTGGTGTCCACCTCGGTGCCGATCCAGCTGTTCCTCGTGCCGCTGCTGTCCTGGTGGTCGACGCTCGGGCTCTGCAACACGCAGTTCGGGCTCATCGTCATCTATTGGGCGGTGTACTCGCCGTTCGCGACGATGCTGCTGCGCTCGTTCCTGCTGACCATCCCGAAGGAGTACGAGGAGGCGGCCCGCCTCGACGGCGCCGGCGAGTGGCGCCTGTTCACGCGGGTGATGGTGCCGATGATCTGGCCGGGCATGCTGACCGTCGCGCTCGTCGCCGGGCTGCAGGCGTACAACGAGTTCCTGCTCGCGGTGACGTTCATCCAGGACAGCCAGCTGCTGCCGGTGTCGCTCTCGCTGTACTCGTTCCAGCAGTCGTACGCCGTGGACTGGTCGCTCGTGAGCGCGGCGGGGCTCATCATGGCCGCGCCGGTGATCGTGGTGTTCCTGCTGTTGCAGCGCCGCTTCATCGAGGGCTACACGCAGGGCGGTCTCGCGAACTAGCGGGCGCCCCGCTCGCGCGGGCGATCGGTGCGGGCCGGCGCGGGCCCGCGCTCAGTCCTTCGCGTGCTCCTCGATGTCGCGGCCGAGCTCGTCCTCGATGAGCACGTCGCGACGCACGTGGTCGGTGCGGTAGGCGCTGCGGCCGAGCATGTGCGCGGTCATCGGCTGGGTGAGCAGCTGGAACGTCATGATCAGGATGACGGTCGTGAGCACGCCCCAGGTCGGCACCCGCAACACGATCGCGAGCAGCACCGCGGCGAGGCCGAACACCTGCGGCTTCGTGGCGGCGTGCAGCCGCGTGAGCACGTCGGGGAAGCGGACGATGCCGATGCCGGCCGCCATCGACAGGAACGCGCTCACGAGCACGAGCACGCCGACGGCGAGGTCCGCGGCGTTCACGAGGCGTCCTGCTTCGCCATGAAGCGGGCGATCGAGATCGAGCCGACGACCGCGAACATCGCCAGCACGAGCAGCACCACGAGGGTGTCGGTGTGCCGGTTGATCGCCATCTCGGCGCCGAGGGCGCAGATCGCGATCGCGAGCAGCACGTCGGTCGCGAGGGCCCGGTCGAGGATCGAGGGGCCGCGGATGATCCGGTAGACCGCCGCGATGGCGCCGATGCCGAACATCAGGCCGGCGATGATGGCGACGATGGTGAGGAAGGTCATGCGTCCTCCTTCGGGGTGTGGTCGTGCGGTGCCTCGGCGGGCGTGTGCCCGGCGCGCTCGGCCCGACGGGCCTTGCGGGCAAGCCGCACGTCGACGGCCTGCTGGTGCGTGCCCATCGCGAGCACGATGCGCTCCTCGGTGCCGAGCACCTGGCGCTTCACCCGCTCGACGTCGTCGTGGGTGCGGGTGCCGAGGGCGTGCAGGTAGAGCAGGCCGCGCTCGCGGTCGATGTCGACCACGACGGTGCCGGGCACCACGGAGATCGCCTCGGCGGTCAGCGTGGTGACGAGGTCGCTGCGGGTGAGCAGCTGCACGGCGATGATCGCGTTCGACGGCTTCCACCACGGCGCGACCGCGAGGAACGCGACCTGCAGCGAGGCGAACACGACGTCGAACATCATGCGCAGGCCGAGCAGCAGTCCGCGCCAGGGATTGAAGCGGCCCGAGAGCAGCACCGGCGGCAGGTACAGCGCGCGCGTGACGGTGATGGCGAGCACGATGCCGCTGACGACGGTGAGCACGTCGATGTGGTCCCAGAGCATGACCCAGAGCAGCACGAGCGCGATGAGCAGCGGCAGCTGCCGCCAGACGGCGCCCCAGCGCGACACCTCGTGGGCCTGGCTCATCGCACGCCTCCCGGGAAGACGAGGCCGATGTACACGCTCGGGTCGACGAGGTCGGCGGCGGTGCGCCCGGCGAGGTCGAAGAGCGGTCCGGCGAAGACGGTGAGCAGCACGGTGATCGCGACGAGCGCGGTCGTGACGACGACCATCGGCACGGGGATGGTGCGGGTCGCGACGGCGGTGTCGCCGCTGCCCTCCCACTCGAGCACCGAGTTCAGCAGGGGCGAGTCGTAGCCCTCCACCTCGTCACGGTCGCGCCAGAACGCCATGTTCCAGAAGCGGGTGAGCGCGTAGAGCGTGATGAGCGAGGTCGCGGCGCCCGCGGCGATGACCGTCCAGGTGAGCCAGGCCGGCCCGCCGACGGACTCCGGCGCGCCCTCGGCGCCCGCGATGAACAGGCCGAGCTTGCCGAGGAAGCCCGAGAACGGCGGGATGCCGCCGAGGTTCAGCGCCGGGATGAAGAACAGGATGGCGAGCAGCGGCGAGGCCTTGAGGAGGCCGGCGAGCCGGTTGATGGAGGTGGAGCCGCCGAAGCGCTCGATGAGCCCGGTGGTGAGGAACAGCGCCGTCTGCACCGTGATGTGGTGCACCACGTAGTAGATGGTCGCGGCGAGACCGAGCTCGGTCGCGAGCCCGATGCCGAAGATCATGTACCCGATGTGGCTGACGAGGGTGAACGAGAGCAGGCGCTTGATGTCGGCCTGGGTGAGCGCGCCGAGGATGCCGACGAGCATGGTGAGCCCGCCGATGACGAGCAGCAGCGTCGAGACGTCGCTCTCCTGGAAGATCACCGTCTCGGTGCGGATGATCGCGTAGACGCCGACCTTCGTGAGCAGGCCCGCGAACACGGCGGTGACGGGCGCCGGCGCGGTCGGGTAGGAGTCGGGCAGCCAGAACGATAGCGGGAACACCGCCGCCTTGATGCCGAAGGCGAGCAGCAGCAGCAGGTGCAGGATGAGCTGCACGCTGTCGGGCAGCTCGGCGATGCGCACCGAGAGCTGGGCGATGTTCGCCGTGCCGGTCGCGCCGTAGATGAGCGCGATCGCCGAGAGGAAGAACAGCGAGGACACGAGGCTCACCAGGATGTAGGTGACGCCCGCGCGGATGCGTTCGCCCGTGCCGCCGAGGGTGAGCAGCACGTAGCTCGCCGAGAGCAGGATCTCGAAGCCCACGTAGAGGTTGAAGAGGTCGCCCGCGATGAAGGCGTTGAAGACACCCGCCGACAGGATCAGGTACGCCGGGTGGAAGATCGACACCGGGGTCTCGCGATGCCGATCGGCGACGCCCTGGCTCACCGCGTACACGAGCACGCCGAGCAGCACGATCGCCGAGATGAGCAGCATGATCGCAGCGAGCCGGTCGACGACGAGGGAGATGCCGAAGGGCGGCTCCCAGCCGCCGACCTGCACGACGACACCCGCCCCGCTCGCGTCGACCGTGGCGAGCAGCACCGCCGAGATGACGGCGACGGCGGCGAGCACGCTCGCCGAGACGGCCATCTGCGCGCGCCGGTGCCGGCCCAGCACGAGGGTGACGGCGGCGCCGAGCAGCGGCAGCAGCACGACGAGGGGGACGAGGATCGCGGGGTTCACGGGCGCACCTCCTCATCGGGCCGTTCGGGGGACTGTTCGAACTCCTCGTCGCTCGCGTCGATGAGCTCCTGGATGGCGAGGTCGTCGGCCGCGGAGCTGCGGATGAGGCCCTCGGCCTCCTCGACGTCTTCTTCGAGGTCGTCCTCGTCGCCGACCAGGTCGCCCTTCTCGCCCAGCCGGGCGAGCCACCAGGAGCGGTAGATGAGCGCGAGCATGAACGCCGTGATGCCGAGGTTGATGACGATCGCGGTGAGCACGAACGCCTGCGGCACCGGGTCGGAGATGTCGTCGGCGGTGACGCCGTCGGAGAGCAGGGGCGCGAGGCCGGGCGCGCCGCTCATCAGGAAGATGAGGATGTTCACGGCGTTGCCGACGAGCAGGAAGCCGATGAGCACGCGGGTGAGGCTGCGCTCGAGCATGATCGTGATGCCCGCGCCGAAGAGCACGGCCATCAGCACCACGAGGGTCAGCGAGGCGGTCATGCGCGCACCTCCGTCTCGGCGCCGTTCTGCTCGAGTTCGTTCTCCTCCTGCTGGCGGTCGACCTCGGCGCCGAGCGAGCGCAGGATGTCGAGCACGAGCCCGACGACGACGAGGTAGACGCCGATGTCGAAGAGCGTGGAGGTGCCGATCGAGATGGTGCCGAGCAGCGGCACCTCGGTCTCGAACCAGCTCGACTCGAAGACGGCGAGGCCGAAGAAGAGCGAGGATGTCGCGGTGCCGGCCGCGAGCAGCAGGCCGGTGCCGAGCAGGTGGCCCGCGTCGACCGGGGCCGCCTCGCCGAGCTCGTAGCGCCCGCCCGCGAGGTAGCGGGCGACGAGGGCGAGGCCGGCGAGCAGGCCGCCCGCGAAGCCGCCGCCGGGCGCGTTGTGCCCCACGAACAGCAGGAACACGGAGACGACGATCGCCGGGTGGAAGAGCAGCCGGACGAGCACCTCGATGAGGATCGAGCGCCGGCGCGGCGACAGCGTGCGGCCGGCCAGCAGCCAGGTCTGGCGGGTGGCCGCGGCTTCGGCCGCGGCATCCGACTCGCCCTCGACGTCGGCGAGGCGCGGACGCGCGCCGCCGATGCTCGACGCCGTCTCGGGGACGGGACGGAGCCGGTTGCGCCGGTCGGGCCGCTCGTCGAGGCGCGGCGCGCCGCCCGTGCGGCCGGAGACGAAGATGAGGCTCGCGACGCCCGTGGCGACGGCGACGAGCACGGAGATCTCGCCGAGCGTGTCCCAGGCGCGCAGGTCGACGAGCATGACGTTCACGATGTTCGTGCCGTGCGCCTCGAGCGCACGCTCGGCGAGCCCGTCGACGATGTCGGGCGCGGTGCGCGCGCCGAGCGCGATGAAACCGATGACGCCCATGACCGTGCCGGCGAGCGCGCCGATGAGGGCGCGGCCGAGGCGGTGGACGGGCGGATGCGTCGTCGCGATCTGCTTCGGCAGGCGCCGCATGACGAGCACGAAGACCACGAGCACGATGGTCTCGACGAGCGCCTGGGTGAGCGCGAGGTCGGGCGCGCCCGACATGCCGAAGATGAGCACGAGCCCGTAGCCGGTGACGCTCACGAGCAGCACCGCCGTCATGCGCTGCTTCACGATCGCCGCCGCGATCGCCGCGATGCCCATCACGAGCGCGAGGAACGGCTGCGCCGGGTAGTCCCACAGCCGCACGCTGCCGGGCCAGGCCGTGTTGACGAGCGCCGAGACACCGAGCCCGCCGATGAACACGAGCACGATCATGCCGAGGTAGCCGGGCAGGCCCCGGTACTGGATGGCGGTCGTGACGGCGGCCGCGAAGCGGTCGATCGCGGAGACGACGCCGAGGTAGCCGCGGCCGGAGTCGATGAGCGGAGGCAGCGAGGCCTGCATGCGGGCGACCTTGGCGCGGCCCCAGACGAGGATCGCGCCGAGCGCGAAGACGGCGAGCGAGAGCCAGAGCGCGGGCTCGAGGCCGTGCCAGAGCGCGAGGTGGTACTCCTCCGGGCCGGGGAGTTCGTCGGCGTAGCTCGTGTAGAGCGGCTCGATGAGCGTGATCGTGACGGCGGCGACGAGGCTCCCGGCGGCGAGCACCGCGGGGCTCGCCGCGACCATCGCGGGCTCGCGGTGCAGCGGCGTGGGCGCGCAGTTCGGCCGGGTCCAGAACGCGCCCCAGACGAAGCGCACGCTGTACGCGACGGTGAGCACCGAGCCGAGGAAGGCGAGCACGAGGGCGAGCCAGCCCCAGCCGGCCGCGGGGCCGCCGTCGGCGGTCGCGGTGCCCGCCTCGAGCAGCGAGGTGAACACGCCCTCCTTCGCCACGAAGCCGAGCAGCGGCGGCACGCCGGCCATCGAGGCCGCGGCGACGAAGCCGATCGTCGCGACCACCGGCATCCGCCGGCCGAGCCCGGAGAGCTTGCGCCAGTCGCGGGTGCCGGCCGCGTGGTCGACGATGCCGACGACGAGGAACAGCGCCGACTTGAACAGCGCGTGCGCGGTGAGCAGCGCGACGCCCGCGAGGGCCGCGTCGCGCGTGCCGAAGCCGGTGACGAGCACGAGGAAGCCGAGCTGGCTCACCGTGCCGTGCGCGAGCAGCAGCTTGAGGTCGTACTGCCGCAGCGCGCGCCAGCCGCCGACGAGCATGGTCAGGCCGCCGAGGGCGATGACGATCGGATGCCACACCTCGAGGTCTGCGTAGCCGGGCGCGAGGCGGGCGACGAGGTAGACGCCGGCCTTCACCATCGCGGCGGCGTGCAGGTAGGCCGAGACCGGGGTGGGCGCGGCCATCGCCGCGGGGAGCCAGAAGTTGAAGGGCACGAGCGCGCTCTTCGAGATGGCGCCGACGAGCACGAGGGCGATGCCCCACTCGCCGGCGACCCCGGTGACCGGGTTCGCGACGAGCTCGGCGATCGAGGTGGTGCCGCCCTCGACCGTGAGCAGCACGAGGCCGACGAGCATGGCGAGGCCGCCGAAGGTCGTCACGGTGAGCGCCTGCAGCGCGGCACCGCGGCTCTCGCGGCGGCCGGTGTAGTGGCCGATGAGCAGGTAGGAGAGGACGCTCGTCGCCTCCCAGAACATGAACATCACGTAGACGTCGTCGGAGGTGACGAGGCCCAGCATGACGCCGGCGAAGGCGAGGAGCAGGGCGGCGAAGCGGCCGAGCGCGGGCTCGTCGTCGCGGAAGTACCACGTGCAGTAGGCCAGCACGAGCGCGCCGACGCCGGTCACGACGAGCGAGAGCAGCAGGGCGAGCCCGTCGAGGCGGAAGGCGAGGGAGACGTCGAGCGCCTGGATCCACTCGATCCGCTCGGTGACGACGCCGCCGGCGACGATCTCGGGGAGCAGCGTGAGCAGCCAGCCGAAGACGGCGGCGGGCAGCAGGGCGATGACGAGGAAGGCGCGCCGGCCGATCAGCCTCGTCAACAGGGGCGTCAGCAGGGAGAGGGCGCCGAACACGACGAGGCTGAAGAGCATCCACCCTCCTCACGTCGCAATCGTCCGGCCTCCAGCGTACCTGATCGTTCCGAGGTTTATCCAGTTTTATTCATTCTGGATAAACCGGCCCAAACTCACTAAGATGCCTCCATGGACAGCGTCAGCAATCCGTACACTCCGAATGCGGGGGCGGCGCCCGAGGTCATGGTCGGCCGCGACGAACAGCTCGAGGCCTTCCGCGTGCTCCTCCAACGGCTCGAGCGGCACCGCACCGAGCAGTCGATGATCATCACCGGCCTCCGCGGCGTGGGCAAGACCGTCCTGCTCGGCCGATTCGGCGAACTCGCCCGGGCCGCCCACTGGGAGGTCGTGGAGTTCGAGGCCAGCCGGCACGACGAAGCCCGCTTCCGCCAGCTGATGTTCTCCCAGCTGAAGTCGACGCTGCTGCGGCTTTCGCCGCGCGCGCGGTGGACGGCGTGCGGGCGCCGGGCCGCCGAGGTGCTGAGCGCCTTCGCCCTGCCGGTCGTGAAGCACGGCGCGTTCGGGCTCTCCTGGGACGTGACGCCCGCCGAGGGCGCCGGCGACCACGGCGACCTCGGCATGGACCTCACCGACGTGCTGCTCGCCTTCGGCGAGGCCGCCGACGAGCAGGGCCACGGCATCGCGCTGCTCGTCGACGAGGTGCAGTTCCTCGCCCGCACGCAGCTGGAGGCGCTCATCCAGGCGGTGCACAAGACCGTGCAGCGCAAGCTCCCCGTCGCCTTCGTCGGCGCCGGCCTGCCGCAGACCGTGGAGCTCGCCGGCGACGTCAAGGCGTACGCCGAGCGGCTGTTCAGCTTCTCGCACCTCGGCGCGCTCGGCGGCGAGGACGCGCGCCGGGCGCTCGCCGAGCCCGCCCGGCTCGAGGGCATCGAGTTCGACGAAGACGCGCTCGAGCTCGCCCTGGAGCTCACCCACGGCTATCCCTGCTTCCTGCAGGAGCTCGGCGCGCAGGTCTGGAGCGTCGCCGAGGCCCCGCGGGTCTGCCGCGCCGACGTCGCGCTCGCCCGGGAGGCGTACGAGGCGAAGCTCGACGGCGCCTTCTTCCGGGTGCGGCTCGACCGGGCGACGCCGCTGCAGACGGCGTACCTCCGGGCGATGGCCGAGCTCGGGCCCGAGCCGCAGAAGGCGGGCGACGTCGCCCGCGTCATGCACCGCGAATCGACCCAGGTCGGCCCGACCCGTGCCGAGCTCATCGACCTCGGGCTGCTCTACACGCCCGAGCACGGCTACGCGGCGTTCACCGCCCCCGACTTCGACGCGTTCATGCGGCGCGCGATGCCCGAGCTCGTCGTACCCGAGGTGCAGCGCCGCCCCCGCAAGCCCGACTGACCGACCCGTCCGCCCAACACCCGACTTGCCCGACTTTCATGAAAGTCGGGCAAGTCGGTTTCACAGACCCAGGGTTGCCCGACTTTCATGAAAGTCGGGCAAGTCGGGGTGGGAGTGGGCGCGGCAGGGCAAGCTGGAGGCATGTCGATCCTCATCACCGCCGAGGAGCTGGCCGAGCGGCTCGCCGACGAGGCATCCCGCCCGGTCGTGCTCGATGTGCGCTGGAGCCTCGCCGCCCCGGACGGCCGCCCCGCCTACCGAGCCGGCCACGTGCCCGGCGCGGTCTACGTCGACCTCGAGTCCGAGCTGACGGCGCCGCCGTCGCCCGCCGCGGGGCGGCATCCGCTGCCCGACGAGGCCGCGTTCACCGCGACGATGCGCCGCTGGGGCCTGCGCGAGGGCGACGCCGTCGTCGTCATGGACGACCTCGGCAACCAGTCGGCCGCCCGCGCCTGGTGGCTGCTGCGCCACGCGGGCGTCGCCGACGTCCGCCTGCTCGACGGCGGCCTCGCCGCGTGGCGCGCCGCGGGCGGCGCGCTCGAGACGGGCGACGTCGAGCCTGAGCCGGGCGACGCGACCGCGCACTTCGGCGCGATGCCGGTGATCGATGCGGATGCCGCGGCCGCCCTCCCCGAGCACGGCGTGCTGCTCGACGCGCGCGCTGCCGAACGGTATCGGGGCGAGGTCGAACCGATCGACCCGGCCGCGGGCCACATCCCCGGCGCGCGCTCCGCGCCGAGCGCCGGCAACCTCGACGCCGACGGGCGCTTCCTGCCGCCCGAGGCGCTCCGCGAACGCTTCGCCGCGCTCGGCGCCGACGGCGAGCGGCCCGTCGCGGTGTACTGCGGCTCCGGCGTCACCGCCTCGCACGGCGTCGCGGCGCTCGCCCTCGCCGGCGTCGCCGCAGCCCTCTACCCGGGCTCGTGGAGCCAGTGGTCGAACGATCCGGCCCGCCCCGTCGCGACGGGGGAGGAGCCGGCCTAGTCGGGTTCGGCGATCCCCGCCGTGCGCAGTGCATGCTCCCGAGCATCCGCCGGCTCACCACGGCGAGGGGCGGTCCGGGTCGCGCCGGCCGTCGTCGGGGGTGCGGGGGAGCGGTTCGCCGCCGCCGCGGATGCAGAGCCAGCGCAGCTCGCCCTCGCTGTCGGGGTGCGCGCGCCAGGTGCGCCACACGTCCTGGCCGACGCGGACGACGCTGCCGGGGCCGACGTCGACGACCTCGTCGTCGAGCCCCATCTGGCCGGTGCCGGCGAGGAACACGTAGAGCTCCTCGATGCGGGCGTGCGTGTGCCAGTAGCCCGCCTCCTCGCCGGGTTCGAGCGCGTTGGCCGACAGACCCAGGTACTGCATGGCCAGCTCGTGGTCGACGATGCGGCGCCCGTCGCGGGAACGCGCGGCGTCGAAGCCGCCGTGGTGCGATCGCCACGCGTCGAGCGCGCCGATCTCGAGCACCTCGTAGTCGCTCATGCCTGCTCCGTTCGTCGGGCCCGCTCGGTGCGGGGCTCCAGCAGCTCGAGGAGCCCGCGCACGGCGGAGCGCATCGCGGTGTCGTCGCCGAGTGCGCGGGACAGGACGTAGCCGCCCTGGATGACCGCGACCGCGGTGGTCGCCCGGCCGCGGGCCGCGGCGGCGTCGAGCCCCTGCTCGGCGAACGCCTGCGCGACGAGCTCGATGAGCCCGGTGAAGTAGCGGGACACCTCGCCCCGCAGGGTCTCGTCGCCCATGACGACGGGATCGGCCGTGAGCCGGCCGACCCGGCAGCCCGCGGTCGCTTCGCGCGGCCGTTCGAGGTAGTCGGTGATGCGCCGCTGCGGCTCGTCGGCTCCGTCGAGCGTCGCGGCGGCGGAGCCGAGCGTGTCGTCGACGGTCTGCGCGACGGCGGCTGCGGCGAGATCCCGCTTCGACGGGAAGTGGTGGTAGAGGCTGCCCTGCCCCACGCCGCTGCGGGCGAGCACCTCGCGCGGGGTCGTCGCGGCGACGCCGTTCGCCGCGTACAGCTCCTGCGCGGCCTCGATGAGGATGCGTCGTGCCTCGGTGGTCATGCCCCGAAGCATGCCATACCTAGAGGTAGGTATGCCACCCTCGATCAGGCCGGGCGGTACCCCACGGCGGTGATCGTCGAGGCATCCACCCGGTCGATGCCGCGCTCGGCGAGCAGGGCGGTGAAGCGCTCGCGCACCCGGTGCCTGGCCTTCTTGCCGAGACCGTCGAGGAGGCTGCGCCGCCCCGTGCCGAGCACGAGCCGCCAGGCGAAGTCGTCGTCGAGCGCGAGATGACGCGGCACGGCGTCGGCGCGTACCCGCTCCAAGCCGAGCCCGTGCAGCCAGCCGGCCACCGCGCCCGTCGTGCCGGGCGTGCGGTCCGCCTCCTGCGGGGCTTCGGGGGAGCCGCCGCCGACCTCGGCGACGGCATCCGCCAGCGCCTGCCGGAAGGAGTGGAAGGCGCCGTGCTGCCAGACCGTGACCGCCACCCGGCCACCGGGCCGGGCGCGCTCGATCAGGGCACGGGTGCCGTCGTCGAGCTCGTCGAAGAAGAACACGCCGAGCACGCACTGCACGAGGTCGTAGCCGGCCGGCTCCCACTCCCGCACGTCGCCGACGTGCAGACGGAGCCGGGGCAGGCCGCCGACCGCCTCAGCGCGGGCGCGGGCGAGCTCGACCATCGGCGCGGCGGCGTCGACCGCGTCGACGAGCCCGTCGGGGCCGACGAGCTCCGCGGTCGGCACGGCGGAGGCGCCGGTGCCGCAGCATGCGTCGAGCACCGTCTCACCGAACTGCGGTGCGCTGCGCGCGACCGCGGACAGCGAGATCGGCTGCCAGAGCTCCTCATCGATCGCGAGGACGGCGTCGGCGTGCCTGACGAAGCGCCGGACGGCGTCGGGTTGCTGCTGCTCGTCCCCCATCCGACTATTGTGGCCCCCATCGGGGCGTCAGGCGCAATGCCGCGCCCCGTCGAGGCCGTCTCGGTGCTCGCCGCGGCGGCCCCGTCGCAGCCCGTCTCAGCGAATCGAAAGGCGCATGCGGCAGACTGGGCGGCAGCGCCCGCAGGCCCGCACCGCCTGGAGGCCGCGCTCCGATCCCGCATCACGAATCGAGACCTCATGAACCGCGCCCTGCGCCGCACCGCGCCCATCGCGCTCGCCGCCGCCTCCGCCCTCGTGCTCGCCGGATGCGCCGGCAGCGCCGACGCGCCGGCCTCGTCGAGCGATCCCGCCGCCACCGCGGCCGCCTGCTTCGAGGCGAAGCCGGGCGCCGAGAGCGACGCCGTGAAGGTGTCGGGCGACTTCGGTGGCACGCCGACCGCGGAGTTCGCCACGCCGCTCGCCGCCGACGAGCTGCAGACCACCGTCGCGATCAAGGGCGACGGCGACAAGACCGAGTCGGGCGTGAGCGCGAACGTCATGCTCACCATGTTCAACGGCACGAGCGGCGAGCAGATCGTCTCGCAGGAGGTGCCGCTCGCGATGGGCGACACGAGCCTGCTCGAGGCGTTCCGCTCGGCCATCGACTGCCAGCCGTACGGCACCCGCACCGTCACCGTGGCGCCCGCCGCCTCGCTCTACGGCGAGACCGGCAACGAGTCGCTCGGCGTCGCCGCCGACGACACCGTCGTGATCGTCGCCGACGTCGTCGAGGAGTACGTCGAGCCGACCCCCGAGCCGCTGCCGACCCCGGCCGAGTGGACCACGAACGTGCCTGAGGTCACCTTCAACGGCGACAAGACCCCTACGGTCGTCATCCCGAAGACGGATGCCTCGACCGAACTCGAGCTGAAGGTGCTCGAGCCCGGCGACGGCAAGACCGTGGCCGACGGCGACCAGGTGACCGTGCAGTACGCGGGCCTCACCTGGGACGACGGCCAGGTCTTCGACGACAGCTACTCGCGCGGCGAGCCGGCGACGTTCTCCACCTCGGGCGTGATCCAGGGCTTCGGCGCGGCGCTCGTCGGGCAGAAGGTCGGCACGAAGCTCATCGTGACGATCCCGCCGGCCCTCGGCTACGGCGCGGAGAAGAGCGACTCGAACGAGCTCGCCGGCCGCACCCTCGTCTTCGTCGTCGAGATCGTCGACACCGCCTCGGCGGGCTGATCCCCGCACGCTGAGCATCGACGGCTGAGGCCCGGGCGCATCGCCCGGGCCTCAGCCGTGTTCGCGGTTCAGCCCACCGCCGTCTCGACCGCCCACCAGAGGAGCGCCGAGGCGAACCAGAAGCCGAGCACGAAGACCGTGTCGCGGCGGCGCCAGCGGCTGATCGTGCGCTCGGTGCGCGAGTCGTGGGCGCCGAAGGCGCGGGCGTCCATCGCGAGGGCGACGCGCTCGGCGTGCCGGATGGCGCTCGCGAGCAGCGGCACGGCGAGGCCGACGGTGCCGCGCAGCCACGCGATCGGCCCGCGTCCGCGGTCGACCCCGCGCACGCGCCGGGCCGCGCGGATGACCTCGAGCTCGTGGCCGAAACGCGGCACGAAGCGCATCGCCGCGAGCGCGGTGTAGCCGAGCCGGTACGGCACCCGCAGCTGCTGCACGAGCGCCCGCACGAGCTCGGCGCCCGTCGTCGTGAGCCCCGAGACGAACGCGAGCAGGATGATCGCCGCGATCCGCAGCGCCGTCGCGAGCCCGACGAGGTACATCGCGCCGGTGAAGCGCCAGGCGCCGAGCTCGGCGAGCACGAGCTGCGAGCCGGTCGCGTCCGCCGGCAGCGTGGCCGGATCGACCCAGATGCCGAAGCTCACGCCGAGCACGGCCGCGAGCGCCGGCACGCCGAGCAGGATCACGAGCACCCAGCGCAGGCCGAGCCGAGCCCCGACGAGCAGCACGAGCGCCGCGAACACCGCGAAGGCGAGCGGCAGCGGCACGCCGCGGGTGAAGACGAGCGCGATCATCACGGGCACGGGGCCCGCGAGCGTCGCGAGCGCGTTGAGCGAGCGCAGGGCGCCGCCGCGCGCGACGGTCGTCTCGCCGAGCGCGCTCATGCGCGGCCGCCCGGGGCGGGCAGCTGCGCCCAGCGGGTGACGGCGCGCCACTCCGGGTGGTTCGCGAGTCCGCGGGTGGCGCGGGCGAGCGGCGGATGCCGGAGGCCGGCCTGCTCGATCAGGGGACCGGCGAGCACCTCGGCGGTCGGCCCGACGCCGAGCAGCCGACCCTCCGCCATGACGGCGACCCGGCTCGCGTGATCGGCGACGAGCTGCAGGTCGTGGGTCGCGGCGATCACGGTCGTGCCCGCGTCGTTCAGCTCGCGCAGCAGCGCGACGAGCTCGCCCGCCCGCTCGCGGTCCTGGCCGAACGTCGGCTCGTCGAGCACCAGCAGCGGCGCGCCGGCGATGAGCGCCGTGCCGACCGAGAGCCGGCGCTTCTGCCCGCCGGAGAGCAGGAAGGGATGCCTCGTCGCAGCCTCGGCCAGGCCGAAGCGCTCGAGCATCGAAGCGACCGACGCCGCCCGCTCCGCCTCGGGCACGCCCTGGAGTGCGAGCGCCTGCTCGAGTTCACCCGCGACGGTCCCGGCGACGAACTGGTGCTCGGGGTTCTGGAAGACGTAGCCGATCGCGCGGCTGCGCGTCGCGGCATCCGCCCTCGACGGATCGATGCCCGCCGCCTCGATGCGTCCGGCCGCGGGCGCGAGCACCCCGGCGAGCGCCTGCAGCAGGCTCGACTTGCCGGCGCCGTTCACGCCGACCACCGCGAGGAAGTCGCCGGCGGGCACCTCGAGGTCGATCTCGTGCACGACGAGCGGGCCGCGCCGCCCGCCCCGGCGCACCGAGACGCCGTGGGCCGAGACCACCGGGGGAACGGCCGGCGAGCCGGCCTCGACGGGCATCGGCGCCGGTGCCGCTTCGCGCGGCGCGGGCAGCGTCGGCGCGGCGTCGAGGGCGGCGCCGAGCTCGGCCGGGGTGATCGGCAGCGGCTCGATCGCGACGCCGGTCTCGCGCAGGCGCAGCGCGGCGAGCGTGGAGACGGGCAGCCACACGCCGAGCGCGGCGAGCTCCTCGGCGCGGCCGGTGAGCACCTCGCGGGTGGGGCCGTCGGCGACGAGCCGGCCGTCGGCGTCGAGCACGACGACGCGGTCGACGAGGTCGGCGGCGGCGTCGAGGTTGTGCTCGACGAGCACGATCGCGTGGTCTCGATCGGAGGCGAGCTCGCGCAGCACCGCGTACACCTCGTCGATGCCCGCCGGGTCGAGGTTCGCCGTGGGCTCGTCGAGCACGAGCACGGGGGAGCCCATGGCGAGGGCCGCGGCGATCGCGAGCCGCTGCCGTCCGCCGCCGGAGAGCCGCGCGGGGTCGTCGGCGCGCCGCTCCCAGAGGCCGACGAGCTTCAGCGCCCGCTCGGCGCGCTCGAGCACCTCGGCGACGGGCAGGCGCAGGTTCTCGGGGCCGAAGCAGACCTCGTCGAGCAGCGTGGTCGTCACGACCTGCGCGTCGGGGTCCTGGAACACCATCGCGACCCGCTCGGCCAGCTCGCCCACGCGGTGCTCGCGGGTGTCGAGCCCGCCGACGAGCACCCGGCCGTCGAGTTCGGCCGGCACCGAGTGCGGCACGAGCCCGTTCAGCGCGAGCGCGAGGGTCGACTTGCCGCAGCCGGACGGGCCGAGCAGGAGCACCACCTCGCCGGGCCGCACGACGAGGTCGACGCCGTCGGGCGTGGCGCGTTCGGCGCCCTCGTGCCGGATGCGGACGCCCTCGAGCTGCAGCAGCGGGGCGTCGGGCATGAGGCAAGCCTAACCACGTGGGCCGGGCGGATGCCGAGAGCCCGGTCAGCTCGGGAATACCCCGCCGCCTACCCGTGTTGTGTCTGTGTTCGGGGCGGAGAGTCCGTCTCGACAGTGAAGGAGGCGGAACGTGGGCATCAGCTACGTCGAATTCGAAGACGAGCACGGAGTTCTGCGCCGCTACCGCAAGCACGCGAATGGACGCGGCCTCGTCGCGACCACCGCGAAGGTCGACCCGACGGCCTACGTCGATCCGACCGCCTACGTCGATCCGGGTGCCGTCGTGCAGCGCGGCGCCTCCATCGAGCACGGCGGATGGGTCGAGGCCGATGCGATCGTCGCCGAGCGCGCGGTCATCGGAGTGAACGCCCGCATCGGGCACGGTGCCGTCGTCGGCCGCAGCGCGGTCGTCGGCCCGTACGCGACGGTGGGCCCGGACGCGAAGGTGCACAACGGTGCCCGCGTCCCCCGTGACACGTCCGTCGCCGAGGGCACCGAGTACCGGCCCTCGAGCGACGACCTGCGCCGGCTCGGCCTCGCGGCCTGAGCCCGCCGTCCGGCCCGGCCACCCCCTGGCCGGGCCGGACTCCCATCCCCGGTGTTTGCGAATCTCCTCGCGGGAGGAGATTGACCGCGCGGGAGGATGCTCCGGCCGAAATCGTCCTCCGCGGCGGGCGATCACCTCCGCGGAGGCCCGGGTGAATCCTGAACGGAGGCCCTCGGCGGGCTACGCCGCGAGCGCCTCCGCGAGCAGGGTGAGCGACTGCTCCCGGCCCGGGGCGGCGTCGCGCGGCTCGTCCGCCCGGGCGCCCGCCACGGGCGACACCATGATCTCCTCGACCCCGTGCCGGGTGGCGAGCGTGCGCAGCTCGGCGGCCGCGGCATCCGCGTCGCCGATGATCCAGCGGTGCCGCATCGCGTCGATGAGCTGCTCGGCGTCGGAGTCGCGGGGAGCTGCGAGCGCCTGGTCGACGGTCTCGAGCGGGCGCATCGGCCGGTTCAGCCGGAGCCTCGCCATCGCCCGCAGCTGGGGGAGCGCCCGCTCGGCGGCCTCCTCGGCCGTCGGCGCGACGACGACGTTCGCCGTGAGGAACGTCTCCGGCTCGGGGTGCGCCTCGCTCGGCCGGTAGCCGCTGCGGTACAGCTCGAGCGCGCGCTCGAGCCCCTCGCCCGAGAAGTGGTTCGCGAACACGTACGGCAGCCCCAGCTCGGCGGCGAGCTTCGCCGAGTAGTCGCTCGAGCCGAGCAGCCACAGCGTCGGCACCTCGGTCGCCGCCGGCGTCGCCTGGATCGCGTACTCCCGGCCGCTCGTGAGCCGCAGGGTCGCGCCGTCGGGGGAGAGCAGCGCGAGGATGTCTGCGATGTGGTCGGGGAAGCGGTCGACGTCGGCCGTCGGGCCCGAGATGCGCAGCAGCTGCGTGATCACCGGATCGCTGCCGGGCGCCCGGCCGATGCCGAGATCGATGCGCCCCGGCGCGAGCGCCTCGAGCGCGGCGAACTGCTCGGCGACGACGAGCGGCGCGTGGTTCGGCAGCATCACGCCGCCGGAGCCCACCCGGATGCGCTCGGTGCTCGCCGCGGCCGCCGCGATCAGCACGGGCGGCGTGGTCGAGGCGACCGAGGGCATGTTGTGGTGCTCGGCGAACCAGTACCGCTCGTAGCCCGCGCGGTCCGCGAGCCGGGCGAGCCCGATCGAGGCGCGCACCGCCTCGGCACTCGTCTGGCCGTCGCGGACGGGAATGAGGTCGAGGACGGAGAGCTTCGGCGTCGTGGTCATCACTCCTGCCAACGCCGGGAGCGGCGGCCGCTATTCCAGCGGCCGATCCTGAACATGCCATCCGGATGCCGCAGCTGGGGGTGTTGCCGAGCGGTGCGCCTTCCTATGGTGGGGAGGGAGCGACATCGCCGTCGCTCACGATCCTCGAGGGGGTACGGATGACGGTCCACTACGAACTGCCCACGGCCGCGGATTTCTCGGTGCTGGCGGGGGCGCATCACCCGGCGGTCACGATCTACGCCTCGACCTCACCCGTGGTGAGCGAGCGCGAACGCGCCGAGGTGGCGGTCAAGAGCGGCTTCGACGAGGCGCTCGAGCACCTGAAGGCCGCGGGCGCCGACACCGCCGAGCTCGACGCGATCCGCGCCGAGCGCGACCGGATCCTCGGCGACCAGCAGCTCTGGGGCGGCCTCGCCCGCTCGCTCGCGCTGTTCGTCTCGCCGGACGTGAGCGAGGTGTTCGTACTGCCGAACCGGCTCGACGACGCCGTGCACGTCGGCTCCCACTTCACGCTCGGCCAGCTGCTGCGCGCCCCGAGCCAGGACCAGGAGGCCTTCGCGATCACCATCTCGGCGAGCGAGTGGGCGCTCTGGCACGCGACCCCGACCGACCGCGCCGTGAAGCTGCCGATCGATCAGCAGGGCACCGCGAACCTCGACGAGGCCACCAACCGCGAGCCCGGCGAGGACAAGCCCCGCGGCTCGAACCGCGGCACCGCGAGCCAGTTCGGCGGCGCCAGCCGGCTGCTCGGCGACGAGGGCCGCAAGACCCTCCTCGACCTGTACGCGAAGCGCGTGATCGAGGTCGCCCGGCGGGAGCTGCTCGAACGCGACCCCGACGAGCGGGTGCCGGTGTTCGTCTTCGCCGCCGAGCCGCTGCTCAGCCTCTTCCTGCAGAACACCAGGAACTCGCGCCGCGTCGTCGCTGTGCCCGGCTCGCCCGACCGGCTCGGCGCGGCCGAGCTCGACGAGATCCTCCGCCGCGAACTCGGCCGACTGAACGTGCGCGAGGCCGAGCGGGCGCTCCGCGCGCTCGCCGAGGGCAGTGCCGGCCGCGTCGAACGCGACCTCGCGGCGATCGCGAGGGAGGCGGCCGACGGCGCCGTCGAGACCTTCTGGTTCGACTTCACCAGCTCGGTCAACGGCACCCTCGACCGGGAGTCCGGCGCGATCGAGTTCGCCACCGACCACGGCGCCGGTGACGCGCTTCCCGACGGCACGCCGGCGGGAGATCTACTGCCGCAGCTCGCCCTGCTCGTCGTCTCGAAGGGCGGCAAGGTCGTCACCGTGCGGGCCAGCGAACTCGACGGCGGCGTCTGGTCGGCACCGGCGATGGCGGAGCTGCGCTTCGCCCTCGCCTGAGCACACCCTCGCGCATGCGCGGAACGGCGGGATGCCTCGGTCGAGGCATCCCGCCGTTCGCGTCTCAGGGGCGGGTCGCGCCCGCACCGCCGCTCGAGGCGGGCGTTCGGAGCGTCCGCGCGTAGTGCTCCTTCAGCACGGCCAGGTGCAGCCAGGACTCGGTGTGCACGACGCCGGGCACGGCGCGGATGCGCTCGAGGCTCGCGTAGAGGGCACCGGGCGACGGCTCGACGAGCGTCATGATGGCGTCGAAGCGGCCGAGCGTCTTCGCGGCGAAGTCGACGCCGCGCCAGCTCTGCAGCGCGGTGAGGAGGGCGTCGTCGGCGCCGGCGAGGTTCAGGCCGACGCCCATCGAGAGCTGCCGGTGGGCGAGGCCGCGCGCCTCGACCGCGCTCACCTTGATCACGCCGCCGTCGACGAGTCGTTGCACCCGGGTCGCGACCGCGGACGGCGAGAGCCGCACCGCTTCGCCGAGTGCGCGGAAGCTCGCCCGGCCATCGCGCTGCAGCTGCTCGATGAGGGCGGTGTCGATGGCGTCGATCGTGATGCCCCCGTGGTACTCGGAGACGAAGAAGCCGCGGATCACCTTCGAATAGATGAGCGTGTTGATCTCGACGACGTTTGCCATCGCGCGGATGCGGGCGAGCAGTCGGTGCAGCGCCGCCATGGAGGAGAGTCGCACCTCGGTGACGAGGTCGTACACCCCGCCGACGGCGGAGACGAGGACGGTCTCGGCGAGCCCGCGCAGCTGCTCGGCGACGGGCTCGACGTCGCCGTCCGTGCGGATCGACACATGCGCGAGCACGTGCTGGCCGAGGAACGAGGGATCGACCGCGGCGACGACACGCACGGTGCCGTCGGCCAGCATCGTGCGCAATCGCGCGGACACCGCCGCGCGCGATTGGCCGAGGCGGCCGGCGAGGGCGTGGATGCTCGCGCGGCCGTCCTCCTGGAGGGCGCGGATCAGCTCGGCGTCGAAGTCCACGCGGCTACGCCGACCGTTCCGAGATTCCGCTGATCGCGAGTGATCACCTGCACAACAGCAGTGTAGCCGCCGGATCTGCCGATGATCGGAACAGTTCTGCTTCGCTGAGCGAGCAAAACTCCAGTGGGTCAGGCGTCCTGCTGGAGTTCTGTGCTTGCTGGCGCCGACGGAGGCTCGTAGCATCCATCGCTGTCCCCTGAATCATCCGCGAAGGAGCGGTCATGACCACCACGCACAGCAGAGCCCGCAGGGCGGGCATCGCCGCGTTCGTCGGCACCACCATCGAGTGGTACGACTTCTACGTCTACGCGACCGCGGCCGCGCTCGTCTTCGGCCCCCTGTTCTTCCCGAGCGGCGACCCGCTCGCCGAGACCGCTGCCGCCTTCGCCACCTTCGCCGTCGCGTTCCTCGTGCGCCCCCTCGGCGGCATCATCTTCGGCCACATCGGCGACAAGCTGGGCCGGCGGACCTCGCTCGTCATCACCCTGCTGCTCATGGGTGTCTCGACCGTCCTCGTCGGCTGCCTGCCGACCTACGACACCATCGGCTTCCTCGCGCCCGTGCTGCTGATCCTGCTGCGCGCGATGCAGGGGCTCGCCGTCGGCGGCGAGTGGGGCGGCGCGGTGCTCATGAGCGTCGAGCACGCCCCCGAGAAGTCGAAGACGTTCTACGGCGGCTTCACCCAGCTCGGCAACCCGGCCGGCGCACTCCTCGCCTCCGGCATCTTCGCCATCATGGCCCGCGCCGGCGACGACTTCATCCTGAACGGCGGATGGCGCATCCCCTTCCTGCTGTCGATCGTGCTCGTGGGCGTCGGATTCTGGGTGCGCTACCGGGTCGAGGAGTCGCCCGTGTTCGAGCAGAAGGTCGAGGGCCGCAAGCAGTCGATGCCGCTCGCCTTCGCGCTCCGCACGAACTGGCTGCCCATCCTCCTCGGCATCGGCCTCCTGCCGATCTCGACCGGCGGCTACTACCTCGCCACCACCTTCGCCACGGCCTACGCGACCGGCGCCCCGATCGGGCTCAGCGAGCAGGTCATCCTCGACGCCATGACGATCGCCTCCTTCGTCGAGTTCGTCGTCACCCTGCCGGTCGCCTGGCTCGGCGACAAGTGGGGGCGGAAGAACATCATGTACCTCGGCCTCGTCGGCTCGGTGGCGACGTTCATCCCGTTCATGCTCGCGATGCCGGGCAAGGTCGAACCGCTGATCTTCCTCCTCGCCTCGCTCGTCCGCATCGCCATGAGCGCCACCTACGCGCCCATCGCCGCGATCCTCGCGCAGATGTTCCGCCCGCAGGCGCGGTACACCTCCATCGCCCTCTCCTACGGCGTCGGCGCGGCGATCTGGGCCGGCTTCTCGCCGTGGTTCGCGACGCAGCTCATCGCCTGGACCGGCAGCATCTGGTCGGTCATCGCGATGTTCGTCGGCATGGCCGTGCTCGCCGGCATCTGCACGCGGCTCGCCCCCCAGCACTCCGACGAGGCCCCCGTCACCGCTTCGTTCACGCCCCGCCTCGACACCAAGGAGACGCCGCTGCCATGAGGAAACTGACCGCATTCGACCGGCCGAGCCAGACCGCCCCGCGGCTCGTCACGGCCCGGGCCATCCACCTCGTCGACGATGCGGGCACCACCGCGACCGCGATGCTCACCGACCGCGGCCGGATCGTCGCGATCGGCACGCCCGCCGAGTGCGAGGCCGCCGCGGAGCGCGCGGGCCTCGCCCCCGAGCGGATCGAGCTCGGCAACGCGGTCGTCGTGCCCGGCTTCATCGACGCGCACGCGCACCCGCTGATGTACGGGCAGATGATGACCTGGGTCGACTGCGGGCCGGCGCAAGCGGGCAGCATCCCGGAGATCGTCGCGCTGCTGAAGGCCGCGGCCGAGCGGCTGCCCGCCGGCCGGCCGGTGCGCGGCTACGGCTACGAGCACCGCAACCTCGCCGAGCAGCGTCACCCCACCCGGTTCGAGCTCGACGAGGTCGCCACCGACCGCGAGGTGTACCTGATGAACGCCTCCGGCCACGGCGGGGTCGTCAACTCCTTCACCTTCGAGCGGAATGGCGTCGACCGCGACACCCCGAACCCCGAGGGCGGCGAGTTCTTCCGCGACGCCGACGGTGAACTCACCGGTGAGCTCTCGGACGCCGCGTGCAACATCCTCACCGGCGTGCACGGCGTGAAGATCGGCCACCACGGGCCGAACTTCCACCTCGCCGACGAGCCCGAGGAGCACCTGCGCCAGCTCGACCTCGCCACCCGCCAGTTCCTGGCCGGCGGTGTCACCACGATCGGGGACGCCCAGGTCTCGCGGCGCGAGTTCGACATGTACCTGCGTCTCGCCGAGGCTGGCCGGCTCGAGCTGCGGGTCTCGATGTACCTGCTCTCGCACCTGCTGGACGACGCCCTCGAGATGGGGCTCGTCGGGCAGTTCGGCAACGCGCACCTGAGCTTCGCGGGCATCAAGTTCTACGCGGACGGCACGCTCGGCGGGTGGACGGCGTACTTCCCCGACGGCTACGTCGGCGATCCCTGCCGCACCGGGCAGCTGTACCACGAGCCCGCCGACTACGCCGAGCTCATCCGCAAGGCGCACGCCGCCGGGCTGCAGACCGCGACGCACGCGCAGTCCCCGACTGCGATCGAGATGGTCGTCTCCGCGATCGAGGCCGCGCTCGCCGAGCGCCCCGACGCCGACGCCCGCCACCGCATCGAGCACTGCGGGCTGCCGACGCCCGAGCAGATCGGGCGGATGGCCGCCTCCGGCATCCGCCCCGTCAACCAGCCGCAGCACTACTACAACTGGGGCGAGGGAGTCGAGGAGGCGATCGGCACCCCGGGCGAGCGGTTCAACCCGCTCGGCGAGTTCGAGGCCGCCGGCGTGCCCATGACGATCTCCTCCGACGCCCCCGTCGCGGACCCCATCCCCCTCGAGGCGATCCAGACCGCCGTCACCAGGGTGACCCGTCGGGGGCACCGGCTCGGCGACGAGGGGCTGCGCATCTCGGCCGCCGCCGCCCTCCGAGCGCACACCCTCGAGGCCGCGGTGTCCCTCGGCCGCGAGGACGACCTGGGCTCGCTCGAGGTCGGCAAGTACGCCGACTTCGCCGTCCTCGGTGCCGATCCGCTCACGTTCGCGGCCGAGCGGATCGCCGAGATCCCCGTGCTCGAGACCTGGGTGGGCGGGGAGCGCCGGCACCGGGCCGCCGCGCCGGAAGGATGGAAGCCGTGACCGACGAGCAGTACGCCGACACGGCCGGGCGAGCCGTTCTCGAGACCATCCGCGCCTACGGCGTCACCACCGTCTTCGGCATCCCCGGCACCCACAACCTGGAGCTCTACCGTCCCCTGGCCGAGCTCGGCATGCGGGCCGTGACGAACCGGCACGAGCAGGGCGCCGGCTACGGCGCCGACGGCTGGGCGCAGCAGACGGGGCTCCCCGGCGTGGTCATCACGACCTCGGGCCCCGGGCTGCAGAATGCGATGAGCGCCATCGGCACAGCCTTCTGCGAGTCGCGGCCGCTCCTCGTGCTCTCGCCCGGGGTCGCCCTCGGTGCCGAGTTCCGCGACGTCGGCACCCTGCACGAGACGAAGGACGCGACCGCGATGGTCGCGGCGATCGCCGAGTGGTCGCGGCGCGTCACGAGCGCCGCGGAAGCGGTGGATGCTGTGCACGACGCGTTCGCGCTGTTCCGCACCGGGCGCCCCCGGCCCGTGCACATCGAGATCCCGCTCGACGTGCTCGAAGGGGCCGCCGGGGTGCCGGCCGCCGCCCGGGCCGCCCGCCCGGCGCCCGCTCCCGAGCCCGGCGACCCCGAGGCGGTCGCGACGGCTGCGGCCCTCATCGCCCGGGCGAGTTCGCCCGTCATCGTCGCCGGCGGTGGATCGACCGGCGCCGTGGCCGAGGTGACCGCGCTCGCCGAGCGGCTCGGCGCCCCCGTTGTGACCACGCTGAACGGCAAGGGCGTGCTCGACGAGACCCACCCGCTCTCCCTCGGCTCGAACCTCCGTATCGCGTCCGCGCGCGAAGTGGCCGAGACCGCCGACGTGCTCATCGTGCTCGGCTCGAAGCTCGGCGAGGCCGAGCTGTGGGTGCCCCGGCTCGAGGCCGGCGGCGCCGTCGTCCGCGTCGACATCTCCGCGGCGCAGCTGCACAAGAACCTGGAGGCGAGCGTCGGCATCGTCGGGGACACCGCCGCGGTGGTCGCCGGCCTGCTCGCCGCACTCGACGCGGAGGGATCGGCGGGTGCGGATGCCGCGCCGCGCGCCTGGCCCGAGCTCGACGCGCGCCGTGCCGCCATCGCGGCAGAGGTGCACGGCATCCTCCCCGAGACGGTCGAGCTGGCCGAGCGCATCGCGGGCGCACTGCCCGAGGACGCGATCGTCGCCGGCGACTCCTCGCAGATCGTCTACCTCGCCCTGGCCAACGTGCTGCGCCAGTCGCGTCCGCACTCGCTGCTGTATACGCCGACGTACGCGACGCTCGGATACGGCCTGCCGGCTGCGATCGGCGCCCGGGTCGCGCAGACCGAGCGGCCGGTGGTCACGGTGATCGGCGACGGGGCGCTCATGTTCTGCGTCAACGAGTTCGTCACGGCGATCGAGCAGCGGCTCGACCTCACGGTCGTCTGCGTCGACAACGGCGGGTACGCCGAGATCAGGCAGAACGAGGTCGACCGAGGCATCCAGCCCATCGGCGTCGACCTCGTCCAGCCCGACTGGGCCGCGCTCGCCGCCGCGTTCGGGGCGAGCGCCCAGCGGGTCGGGCGTGCGGAGGAGGTGGCGCCGACGATCGCGGCGGCCATCGCGGCGGGCGGGGTGCAGTTCGTGCACGTGCCCCAGACCGCGCTCGGCTAGCCCGGCGCCGCGCGTACGATCGTGACCATGCGCTTCGGAATGTTCGTCCCCCAGGGCTGGCGTCACGACCTCGTCGGCATCGATCCCCGCGAGCAGTGGGGCGTGATGCGCTCCCTCGCCGAGTTCGCCGACCGCGAAGGGTCGCCGTGGGAGTCGATCTGGGTCTACGACCACTTCCACACCGTGCCCGTGCCGAGCGAGCACGAGGCGACGCACGAGGCATGGTCGCTGATGGCCGCGTTCGCGGCATCGACCTCGCGCGTGCGGCTCGGGCAGATGTGCACGTGCATGAGCTACCGCAATCCCGCGTACCTCGCGAAGGTCGCGGCGACCGTCGACATCGTCTCAGGCGGGCGGGTCGAGATGGGCATCGGCGCCGGCTGGTACGAGCACGAGTGGCGCGCGTACGGCTACGGCTTCCCGGAGGTGCCCGAGCGGCTGGCTCGGCTCCGCGAGGGCGTCGAGATCATGCACCAGGCGTGGACGACGGGCAGTGCGACCCTCGACGGGGAGCACTACCAGGTGAACGGCGCGATCGTGCAGCCGCAACCGTTGCAGCCTGGCGGCATCCCCATGTGGATCGCCGGCGGCGGTGAGAAGGTGACGCTCCGCATCGCGGCGAAGTACGCGAGCGCGACGAACTTCTACGGCAGCCCAGAGGAGTTCAGCCGCAAGAGCGAGGTGCTGCGGGGGCACTGCGAGCGGCTCGGCCGACCCTTCGAGCAGATCACCCGCTCGGCGAACTTCAACACCGTCATCGGCGTCGACGAGGCCGACGTGGAGCGACGCCTCGACGCCGTGCACGCGCGCCTCGCCGGTTCAGCCGGCGAGGCGGCGGCCGACACCTTCATCGCCGACTTCCGGGCGGATGCCGCGATCGCCGTCGGCACGGTCGACGCCGTCGTGGAGCGGCTCCGGGACATGCGCGAGCGCGGCCTCGGCTACGCGATCCACTACTTCCCGGAGGCGGCCTACGACCGCAGCGGGCTGGAGCTCTTCGAGCGCGAGGTCATCCCCGCGCTGCGCTGACGGCCCTCGGCTACGCGCCGACGGCGTCGAGCTTCGCGCCGAGCTCGGCGTCGGTGGGCTCGGTGAAGTGGGTGCCGTCGGGGAAGACCACGACGGGGATGTTCGTGCGGCCGGAGATCGACTTCGCCGTCTCGGCGGCCTCGACGTGCACCTCGAGGTCGACGTACTCGTAGTCGACGCCGCGGCGGTCGAGCAGCGCCTTCGAGCGACGGCAGTCACCGCACCAGGCGGCGCCGTACATGGTGATCCGGTCGGGGTTCGCAGCAGTAGCAGTCACATCGATACTGTACGCATTACCTGGCTGGGGTATTCCCGAACGCCGCCCGGCGGTCAGACTGGGGGCATGCGATTCGAGACGACGATGTCCCAGCTGGGCAACAACACGGGCATCGAGGTGCCGCCCGAGGTGATCGAGGCGCTCGGCGGCGGCAAGCGGCCGCCCGTGCTCGTGCGGGTGAACGGCTACGAGTACCGCAGCACGGTCGGGGCGATGGGCGGGCGCTCGCTCATCCCGTTCAGCTCGGACAAGCGGGCGGAGACCGGCATCGGCGGCGGCGACGCCATCGAGGTCGAGGTGGAGCTGGACACGGCCCCGCGCACCGTCGAAGTGCCCGCGGACTTCCGGGCCGCGCTCGACGCCGCCCCCGGTGCCCTCGCCGCGTTCGAGGCGCTGGCGCCGAGCCACAAGAAGGCCCACGTCACCGCGATCGAGCAGGCGAAGGCCGCCGAAACCCGGCAGCGCCGCATCGACGCCGCGGTCGCGAAGCTCATCGCGGGCTGAACCCCGGCGCGCACCTCGCTTACGCGCGGCTGACCTCAGGCGCGGCCGACCTCAGGCGCGGCCGACGAGACGCATGAAGCCACTGAGCTGGGCCACCCCCTCGGCCCGGTGCGGGAGTCCGTCGAGCAGCCCGGGCGAGTAGACGAGGTACGCCGCCCACTTCGCGCGCGAGATCGCCACGTTCAGCCGGTTCTTGAGCAGCAGGAACTCCAGCCCGCGTGGCGCCGAACGCGCCGAGGATGCCGCGAGCGACACGATCGCGATCACCGCCTCCTGCCCCTGGAACTTGTCGACCGTGCCGACCGGCACCTCGTGCAGCCCGGCGGCGTCGAGCGCCTCCCGCACGACGCCCAGTTGCGCGTTGTACGGGGTGACGACGATGAGGTCGGCGGGCTCGAGCGGGCGGGGCGCCGCGCGCACCGGTCCATCGGCCGAGTCGTCGGCGTCGACCCACTCGCGCCCGAGCAACGAGCGGGCGAGCTCGACCACTGCCTTCGCCTCTTCCGGCGAGTGCGTCGAGTTGCCCTCGTGCTCGACCGGGATCGGCGTGAGCCCCGGCGCGACGCCGTCGAGCGCACGACTGGCGGCGACCGGGTGCGACTGCAGCTCGCCCTCGTAGGAGAGCCGCGACACGGGGGCCGCCACGGCCGGGTGCATGCGCCGGCTTTCGGCGAGGAAGTAGCCGAACTCGGCCGGCAGCACGTCGTGACCGTCGGCGACCCAGCCGAGCGCCGAGGCATCCACCGGCTCCGGGTGCAGCGCCTGGCTCACCTGCGGGAGCTGCTGCGGATCGCCGAGCAGCAGCAGATTGCGGGCCGCCACCGAGACCGCGATGGTCGAGGCGAGGGAGAACTGGCCGGCCTCGTCGATGACGAGCAGGTCGAGCGAGCCCCGCGGGATGCGGCGCACGTTGCAGAAGTCCCAGGCGGTGCCGCCGACGACGTGACCGTCGGGCCGTTCCGAGACGAACGCCGTGAGTTCGTCTTTTCGGGCGAACGTGGTGAACGCGCGCAGCCCCGCCTCGGCCGGGTCTTTCACGGCCTTGCCGACGAGCCCCGCGTCGAGCCCCGCGGCGACGATCGCCTCGAGCAGGTGCTCGACGACGGTGTGCGACTGGGCGACGACCCCGACGCGCCAGCCGTGCTCGCGGACGAGCCGGGCGATGACATGCGCGGCGAGGTAGGTCTTGCCGGTGCCAGGCGGGCCCTGCACGGCGAGGTAGGAGTGATCGAGCCGGCGCACCGAGTCGACGACGGCACCGAGGTAGTCGTGCTCGGCGCCGACCGGTGCGAGCGAGCCCGTAGTGCGCGGCGGGCGTCGCCGCAGCACGTCCATCGCCGGGGTACGTGGAAGCTCGGGATCGAGCGTCGGGATCGCCGCCGCCCACTCGGCGATCGCATCGCGCAAGGCGTCGGCCCGCGGGGGAGCGCCGGGTGCGATCGCGACGGGCAGGTCGCGCCACGTGCGCCCGGGTTGGCCGCGCTCCTCGACCCGCACGCCGGCGTCACCGGCCTCCACCACGACGGCGTTCGACCAGGCCCGTTGCCCCGGCCGCGCGGACTGCGCGTCGAACGGCGCCGGCCAGTCGTAGAGGAGGAACACCTCGGCGCCGGGGCTGAAGCGGGAGCCGGGGGCGACCCGGCCGTCGAGCAGCAGTTCGCGGCGGGCGCTCTGCCAGCGCGGCTCCTCGTACCAGTTGCCGAGCGCACGCGAACGCGCCGGGTCGACGACGAGCACGTCGCGATGGTCTTCCCAGCTCTCGACGGGCTGGTCGCAGCGCAGGTAGTGCGACCACCAGAAGCTCTTGGCCTCTCGGGCGTGGTAGTCGATGGCGGCGGAGGCGAGCGCGAGCGCCTCGGTGTCGGCGTCGCGCCGGACGCCGTCGAGGGTCGGCCGGGCGGCCTCGCGCTGCTGCACCATCGCCCGCAGGCGGAGCGCGAGCGGCGAGGCCTCGTAGATGCGCCCGGGTGCCCGGTCGGCCAGCAGCGCACCCGGCACCGGTGCGACGCCGGCCCCGCGGCCCAGTTCGAGCAGCCAGTCCCGCAGGCGCAGGGTGGAGACGCAGTCGTAGCGGTTGTAGTCGGCCAGGTCGGCGAGGATGCGGGCGGCCTCGGCCGCGGCATCCGCATCGCCCTCGAGCTGCGCCGCCGCCTGCAGCTCGCTCGCCCGCACGTACTCGGTGATGGAGTCGGCGCCCGACTTGACGTCGGCCTCGCGCAGCTCGGCGCCCATGTAGAGCGGCTCGAGCTTCTTGATGGAGTAGGAGCGGCTGCCCACCCGCACCGCCCGCTTCACGATCGGGTAGAGGTCGACGAGCACGCCGTCGGCGAGGAGCTGATCGACCTCGGCCTCGCCCACGCCGTGCCGGGCGGCGATGGCGGTCAGGTGCGTGCGCTCGTAGCTCGCGTAGTGGAAGATGTGCAGCTCGGGGTGCACCTGGCGGCGCAGCTTGACGAGCTCGAGGAACCGGACGAGCGCCTCGCGCTCTTCGGCGAAGGAGTGCGCCCAGAACGCCGTGTACTGCTCGGCGGTGTCGACCATGCCCCAGAGGTAGTCGAGGTTCCACTTCGTGCCGTCGCCCTCGGTGTAGAGCGGGTCGCCCTCGAAGTCGAAGAACAGGTCGCCGGGACTCGGCTCGGGGATGGCGGCGATCGCGCGCGCCTCGCGGAGCTCGACGGGCGGGGCGAGCGGCGGGTCGCCCTCGCGCCAGGCCCCGGACGCCTCGGCGGCGCTCGCCTCGGACTCGGCGCGCAGCTGCAGCCGCGCCTGGGCGCGCAGGTTCTCGAGCGTCGCCTCGGCGAGGTGGGGCACGGGCCCGGTCGACGCGGCGAGCCCGTCGATCGTCGTGATGCCGGCCGCCGCGAGGGGTTCCCGCTGCGTGGTGCGCAGCCCGCCGACCATGAGCACGTCGCGGTTGGCCTGCACCTCGAGCTCGCAGGTGGGGCAGCGCCCGTCGTGCGTGTAGCGCGGGTCGCCCCAGGCGACCGGCGCGGTGTCGGCCTCGCGCTCGGCGACGATGCGGCGCATGCGGGCGAGGCGCTCGCGGTACACCGGCAGGATGTCGGCGAGCGAGTGCGCGCTCACGGAGCCGTCGCCGAGCAGGAGCTCGACGGTGTCGTCGAGCGGCACGCCGAGCCGCGCGAGCTGCTCGGCGTAGGCCCCGAGCTGCAGCAGTGCGGTGACCCGCGCGTGCCGGGCGAGCTTGGAGTCCTGCACGCGGTAGCTGCCGTTGGGCCGGCGCACGATGAAGTCGGCGAAGCCGATGAAGTCGGGCTCGGCGAAGGTCGCCTGGAACACCACGGGCGCGCCGGCGGCGAACGCGGCGCTCGTCGCGGCGACGGCGGCGGACACCTGCTCGAGGTCGCGCACGTCGGGGCGCTCGATCTCGACCACGCCGTCGCCGAACTCGGCCCGGTAGCGTTCGAGCACGCGCAGCTCGTGCGCGTCGCCCAGTTCGCCGGCCCGGCGCAGCATGGGATCGTCGAGCGGGGCGAACAGCGCGTCGCGGCCGAGCTTCTGGTCGAGCTCGCGCAGGAAGGCGAACTCGCAGTCGCTCGCCTTCTTGAGGTCGCTCGCGCTCGTCACCACGGAGCCGTTCAGCAGGTACATCGGGCTCCTTCGTTCGGGATGCCTCCACGCTAGCCGGTGCGTCCGACACAGCATCGGCGTAGGGTGTGCCGCATGGCCGACTGGGAGCAGCTCCGCCGTCTCGCCCTCGCCCTGCCCGACACGAGCGAGGGCACGAGCTGGGGGTCGGCGCACTGGCGCGTGCACGGAAAGGGCTTCGTCTGGGAGCGGCCGCTGCGCAAGACCGACCTGGCGGAGCTCGGCCTCGACGAGCAGCCCGGCCCGATCATGGGCGCCAGAGTCGAGGACGAGGCGGTGAAGCTCGCCCTGATCGAGGAGGACCCGGCGGTGTTCTTCACGATCCACCACTTCGACGGCTGGTCGGCGATCCTCGCGCGGCTCGACCGCATCTCGGATCGGCGGCTCGAGGAGCTCGTCGAGGAGGCCTGGCTGCTGATGGCGCCGCCGAAGCTCGGCCGGGAGTGGCTCGACGCCCACCCGGACTGAGCGCCGCCTACGCCGCGGGCGCGTCGAGGGCGCCGCGCGGCAGCCCGAGCATGCCCTCGACGGCGTGGCTGATGAGCGAGCCCCGGTCGCTCGTGTCGCCCCAGCGCACGAGCGCCTGCGCGTTCAGCCCGTCGACCATGCCGAGCAGCTGCCAGGCGACCGCGGCCGGGTCGTCGGTCTCGAACCCGCCCTCGGCGACCCCGGCCTCGATGACGTCCTGGATCACGCCCTGCCAGGCATCCATCTGCGCGCGCACCTCGGCGGCGAGGGTCTCGTTGCGTCGGCCGAGGGCCCAGGCCTCGACCCAGACGAGCGTGACGTCGTCGCGGCTGCCGTCGAGGATCGTGCGCACGAGCACGCCGAGCTGCTCGCGCGGGCCGGGCGACTCGTCGATCAGTGCCTCGATCTCGGCGACCTCGGCCGAGACGACCGAGGCGAAGGTGCGCGCGATCAGCACGTCCATGCTCGGCACGTAGTGCGCGACGAGCGCGGGGGCGACGCCGGCGCGGGCCGCGACGGCGCGCAGGGTGACCGCGGCGAGCCCCTCCTCGAGCGCGAGCGCGCGGGCGGCGTTCGCGATGGAGAGCGCCCGCTCCGCAGGGGACATCCTGGGGGCGCGCTGGCGGGTCGGCGTTGACATGATCCCCCATTCTAGATAGCCTCGGCGCAGATATTGATCGATTGATCAATACAATCTGCGAATCAAGCCGTGACGCCGTGCTCCGCCCGGGCGTCCCGAACCTCGAAGTGGAGGCCCCCGATGAGCTGGCGCATGCCCTCAGAGACCGCACCGCACGATCGCACCTGGATGGCGTTCCCGCGCGAGGGCCTCACCCTCGGCGAGGGCGAGGCCTTCCGGCAGACGGGGTACGACGCGTGGACGGCCGTGGCGCACGCCGTCGCCGAGTTCGAGCCGGTCACGATGGTCGTCGACCCGAGCGAGATCGCGCGGGCGCGCCGCATGCTGAGTTCCGAGATCGAGCTGCTCGAGGCGCCGCTCGACGAGTTCTGGATGCGCGATTTCGGCCCCACCTTCGTCGTCGACGACGAGCGCCCCGGCGTGCTCGGCGCCGTCGACTGGATCTTCAACGGCTGGGGCGCCCCCGAGTGGGCCGAGTGGCAGAAGTCGGCCGAGATCGCCCGCTTCGCCGCCGCGCACACCGGCGCCGAGCTCGTGAGCTCCGTGCTCGTGAACGAGGGCGGCGGCATCCACGTCGACGGCGAGGGCACCGTGCTCGTCACCGAGACCGTGCAGCTCGACCCGCGCCGCAACCCCTTCGCCGACAAGCTGCGCGTCGAGGCCGAGCTGGCCCGCACGATCGGTGCGACGAAGGTCGTCTGGCTGCCCCGCGGGCTCACCCGCGACTACGACGAGTTCGGCACGAACGGCCACGTCGATATCGTCGCGACGATCACCGCCCCGGGCACCGTGCTGCTGCACGCGCAGCAGAACCCCGAGCACCCCGACTTCGAGGTCTCGCGCGAGATCCGCCGGGTGCTCGAAGCGGCGACGGATGCCTCGGGCCGCGCCTTCGAGGTCGTCGACCTCCCGGCGCCCGACACCCTGCGCGACGAGGAGGGCTTCGTCGACTACAGCTACGTGAACCACCTCGTCGTGAACGACGGCATCATCGCCTGCGGCTTCGGCGAGGAGGCGGCCGACGCCCGCGCCCGCGAGATCCTCGAGGCCGCCTACCCCGGTCGCCGGGCGGTCACCGTCGACTCGCGGCCGATCTTCGCCCGCGGCGGCGGCATCCACTGCATCACCCAGCAGCAGCCCACGGTCGAGGGGAGTGTCCGATGAGCCGCTTCGACGTCGTCGAGGCGCCCATCGCCCGCCTCCGCGCCGCCCTCGAATCGGGCGAGACCACCTCGGTCGAGCTGCTCGACGCGTACCTCACCCGCATCGCCGCCTACGACGCTCCCGGCACGCCCACGGCGCTCAACGCCCTCGTCGTGATGAACCCGGCCGCCCGCGCCGAGGCCGAGGCCTCCGACGCCCGCCGCGCCCGCGGCGAGACGCTCGGCCCGCTCGACGGCATCCCGTACACCGCGAAGGACAGCTATCTCGCGAAGGGCCTGACCGCCGCGGCGGGCAGTCCGGCCTTCGAACAGCTCGTGGCGCAGCGCGACGCGTTCACGATCCAGCGGCTGCGCGAGGCGGGCGCCGTGCTGATCGGCCTCACGAACATGCCGCCGATGGCGAACGGTGGCATGCAGCGCGGCGTCTACGGCCGCGCCGAGAGCCCGTACAACGGCGACTACCTGACCGCCGCCTTCGGCTCGGGCTCGTCCAACGGCTCGGGCACCGCGACCGCGGCCTCCTTCGGGGCGTTCGGCCTCGGCGAGGAGACCTGGTCGAGCGGCCGGGCGCCGGCGACGAACAACGCGCTGTGCGCGTACACGCCCTCGCGCGGAGTGATCTCGGTGCGCGGCAACTGGCCGCTCGTGCCGACGATGGACGTCGTGGTGCCGCACACCCGCACCATGGCCGACCTCTTCGAGCTGCTCGACGTGATCGTCGCCGACGACCCCGAGACGCGCGGCGACTTCTGGCGCGCGCAGCCCTGGGTGCCCATCCCGACGGCGTCCGAGGTGCGCCCGAGCTCGTACCCCGCCCTCCTACCGAGCGACGCGGCGGCCGCGCGCGCGGTGCTCGCGGGCACGCGCATCGGGGTGCCCCGCATGTACGTGAACGCCGACCCCGAGGCCGGCACGAACCCGGCGGGCGGCATCGGCGGGCCGACCGGGCAGCGCATCGAGACCCGTGCCTCGATCATGGAGCTGTGGGAGGCCGCGCGCCGCGACCTCGAAGCGGCCGGGGCCGAGGTCGTGCTCGTCGACTTCCCGGTGGTCTCGAACTACGAGGGCGACCGGCCCGGTGCCCCCACCCTGAAGACCCGCGGGCTCGTCAGCGAGGCGTTCCTGCAGCGCGAGATCCTCGACCTCTCGGCGTGGGCGTGGGAGGACTTCCTGCAGGCCAACGGCGACCCGGCGTTGCGCACCCTCGTGGGCGTCGACGGCGCGCTGATCTTCCCACACCCCGAGGGAGCGCTGCCCGACCGGGTCGACGGCTTCGACGACGACATCGCGGCGTACCCCGAGCAGGTTCGCGAGCACCCGTACGCGTCGTTCACGGAGATCCCCGAGCTCGAGGCCGGCGTCCGCGGGCTCGAGGAGACCCGCCGTCTCGACCTCGAGGAGTGGATGGACGGCCTCGGACTCGACGCCGTCGCCTTCCCCGCGGTCGCCGACGTCGGCCCCGCCGACATGGACGTGAACGAGGCCTCGGCCGAGCTCGGCTGGCGCAACGGCGTCTGGGTCGCGAACGGCAACCTCGTGCCGCGCCACCTCGGCATCCCGACGGTGACCGTGCCGATGGGCACCATGGCCGACATCGGCATGCCGGTCGGTCTCACCCTCGCCGGGCGCGCGTACGACGACACCGCGCTGCTCGCCCTCGCGGCGGCGTTCGAGGCGACGGGCGACCGCCGCACCGAGCCGCCGCGCACCCCGCGCCTGGCCGACTGAACCGGGCGGTAGCCCGGCGTCATCCGCGACCGCCGTGCGCCCGGCCTGCTTAGGCTGGGCGCATGGCTTTCGCGATCGAGTACGAGGAGTTCGGCGGACCCGAGGTGCTGCGGTACCGGGAGGTTCCAGCGGTCGAGGCGGCGCCGGGCGAGGTGGTCGTCTCCGTGCGCGCGATCGGGGTGAATCCGATCGACGCCAAGGTGCGCCGGGCGTTCCGGCCGAGCGGGCCGATCACGACACCGCGCCGGCCGGGGGCGGATGCCTCGGGCGTCATCACCGCCGTCGGCGCCGACGTCGCCGGCTGGCAGCCGGGTGACGAGGTCATCGTCGCCTGGGCGGCCCGCACGTACGCGAGCGAGGTCGCCGTGCACGCCTCCCTGCTCACGCCGAAGCCCGCGGGCGTCTCCTTCGAGCAGGCCGCCGCGCTCGGCGTCCCGGTCGGCACCGCCCACCAGGCGCTCGTCTCGCTCGACGTCTCCGCCGGCGAGACCGTGCTCGTGCACGCCGGCGCGGGTGCGGTCGGCCAGGCCGCCATCCAGCTCGCCCGCCGGGTCGGCGCCCGGGTCATCGCCACGGCGAGCGAACGCAACCACGAGCGGCTGCGCGAGCTCGGCGCGGAGCCAGTGCGCTACGGTGACGGCCTCGCCGAGCGGGTGCGCGCCCTCGCCCCGCAGGGGGTCGACGCCGCGCTCGACCTCGTCGGCACCGACGAGGCGATCGCCGTCTCGAAGCAGTTCGTCCGCGACCCGGCTCGCATCGGCACCATCGTGCTCGGGCCGCAGGCGGAGGAGCTCGGCATCCGCGCCTGGAGCGGCGGCAGCCCGATCCCGCTCACGCCGGAGGAGCTGGGACTGCGCGCGGACGCCGTGCCGCTCGCCGCGCTGCTGCTCGCGGCCGGGCGCTTCGACGTCGAGATCGCGCAGGTGCTCCCGCTCGCCGACGCCGCCGAGGCGCACCGGTTGAGCGAGGCCGGGCACGTGCGCGGCAAGCTCATCCTCGTGCCGTAGCGGCGCCCCGGCCGCGTCGGCCCGCATCAGCCGAGCCGGATCGGCCCGCCCGCCCGGTTCAGCCGAGCCGCGACCGGATGAACTCGGCGACGAGCGGAGCGAGGCCCGCGGCGATCTCGGCGGGTGCGCGCTTCTTCCCCTTCACCTCGAAGGAGTGCCCGCCGCCGTCGACCCACTCGAGCACGGCCGTCGGGCCGATGCCGGCGACGACCTCGTCGAGCTCCGAGTTCGGCGTCGCGAAGGGGTCGTTCGTGCCCTGCAGGAACAGCATCGGCGTCGTCACGCCGTACAGGTGCGCATCACGGAGCTGACCCGCCTTGCCCGGCGCATGCAAGGGGTAGCCGAGGTAGACGAGCCCGTCGACCGGCATCCCCTCCGCGACCGCCATCGAGGCCATCCGTCCGCCGTACGACTTGCCGGCCGCCCAGATCGGCTCCTCGGCGGCGACGGCCTCCGCGGCGAGCCCGCGCGCCGTGTCGACCGCCGCCCGCCACGCGGCGATCGCCGCGGCGGGGCGGCCGGGCATCCGCCGTCCGGCCTCGACGTACGCGAAGTTGAAGCGCAGCGTGGCGAAGCCGAGCCGGGTGAGTTCCCGGGTGAAGCCCGACATGAACGGATGCGCCATGCCGGCGCCGGCACCGTGCGCGACGACGACCGTGGCGAGCGCGTCGTCCGGCCGGGTCGCGACCGCGGAGACCGGGGTCCCCTCGACGTCGATCTGCAGCTCCCGCTCGGCGACAGCGGCGTCGGGCGACTCCTGCTCGGTCATCTCGGTTCCTCTCGCGGCACGGACGGGGTCACGGCTCGGTTTCCGGCTCGGGTCACGGGTTGAGGGCGTCGAAGAAGGCGCCGGCGCCCTCGATCACGGCGCCCGTGGCATCGCGCAGCTCGCCGAGCGAGGCGAGCAGTTCGACGGCGCCGCCCGCGAGCTCGATGAGCTGCGCGAGCTCCGCCGTGAGCTCGACGAGCCCGGCGAGCGTCTCGGCGTTCGACGCATTCGACGCGTTCGCCGCCTCGGCGGCCTCGAGCTTCAGCTTGGCCGCCCACTCGCGCTCGACGCCGAACACGACGGCGTACGGCAGCAGCCGCTCGTGCAGGTGGAACCGCGCGAGGACGTCGCCGCCCGGCTCACCCGGGTCGCCGCCCGGCTCGGCCGGGGCGCTCTCGGCCGGCTCCGGCACGAGCGGTGCGCCGCGGGGCGACTGCAGCGCCCGGAGGCGGTCGGCCTCCGCCACCTGCAGGTACTGGCGCAGCCCGTCGAGGTGCTCCCGCTTCGGGCGGGCCGCGGGCAGGTACTTCCGCCAGGACGCCGGGGTGATGATCACCGTGAGGATCGTGGCCGCCGTCGCGACGAGGGTCACGCCGAGGGCGAGCCAGTCGTTCGCGACGAGGGTGAAGACGATGAGCACCGCCTCGGAGAGCATGCCGAGGTACGCGAGCACCGTGAGCGTCGTGCCCGGCCAGCTGATGCGGCGGGTCGCGACGAGGCCCTCGCGGGCGAGCGAGTCCTCCGTGAAGCGCAGCAGCGCCTTGATCCGCAGGCCGAGGGCGCGCCGGTCCGCCGAGAAGCGGCGCAGCCGCCCGGGCACGTGGTCCGGGCCGACGAGCGCCTCGAGCACGGCGTACTCCTCGGGCGTGAATCGCGCGCCGGCCACGATGACGACGCCGATCGGCGCACGGTCGCCGGCCGAGGCATCCGCCACCAGCCGGATCTTGCGCCGAACGGCCAGCTCGATGAGCGCGGCAGGCACGGCGCGACGGTCGGCGTCGGCGAGGAGCGCGTCCCGCAGCACCGTTGAGGCGCGGTCGGGCAGGTACTGCACGACCGGCGAGACCGCCGGCTGCCGGGAGACCAGTCGCACTGCGATGCCGAACGCCAGGATGACGATCGCCGGCACGAGCGCGACGGAGACGACGAGGGGCAGCACGGGCTCAGTCTAGGGATGACCCGGAGCGGGCCGCGTCGCGGCGCGTCACCAACCCTCCGCGAGCACCCGGTCGAGCATCGCGACGAAGAAGTCGCAGCTCTCCCTGGTGACGACGAGCGGCGGCTTCGTCTTCAGCACGTTCTGGTGGTCGCCCGTCGGCTGCATCACGACGCCGAGCTCGAGCAGGCGGTCGCAGATGGCCGCCGTCTCCTCGGTCGCCGGCTCGAGGGTCTCGCGGTCGCGGACGAACTCGACGCCGAGGTACAGGCCGAGCCCGTGCACCGTGCCGATGAGCGGATGCCGGGTCTGCAGCTCCTCGAGGAGGCCCTTGAGGTACGCGCCGGTCTCGCTCGCGTGCTGCTGCAGGCCCTCCTCGGCGTAGCCGTCGAGCACGGCGAGTCCGGCGACCGAGGACGCCGGGCTGCCGCCGGTGGAGCTGAAGAAGTAGCCCTGGCTGCGGAAGCGGGCGGCGATCTCCCGGCTCGTGATGACCGCGCCGAGCGGGTGGCCGTTGCCCATCGCCTTGGCGACGGCGACGACGTCGGGCACGACGCCCTGCTGCTCGAAGCCCCAGAACCACTCGCCGAGCCGGCCGTACCCGGCCTGCACCTCGTCGGCGATCGCGAGCCCGCCCTCGGCGCGCACGGCGGCGTAGACCTCGGCGAGGTAGCCGTCGGGCAGCGGGATGCCGCCGGCGTTGCCCGTGAAGGTCTCGGCGATGAAGGCGGCGGGCGGGCGGCCCGAGGCGGTGAGCTCGCGGATCGCGGCCGCGGCCTCCGGGGCGTAGCGTGCGGCCTCGGCGCCGCGGTACCGGCCGCGGTAGGGGTTCGGCGCCTCGATCGGGTGCACCCAGTCCGGGCGCGTGGCGAGGGCGTTCGGGTTGTCCGCGATCGAGGTCGAGACGGCATCCGAGCCGTACGTCCAGCCGTGGTACGACTCGAGCACGCTGACGACGTCGCGCCGGCCGGTCGCGGCGAGGGCGACGCGGATGGCGAGATCGGCGGCCTCGGATCCGGAGTTCACGAGGAACACGGTGTCGAGCGGCTCTGGCAGGAGCGCGGCGAGCCGCTCCGAGAACTCGACGACGGCCGCGTAGTGGAAGCGCGAATTCGTGTTCAGCCGGCGCAGCTGCCGAGCGACGGCCTCGGCGACGCCCGGGTGCCCGTGCCCGAGCGGCGTGACGTTGTTCACCATGTCGAGGTAGACCCGGCCGTCGGTGCCGACGAGGTGCTCGCGCCAGCCGCGCTCGATCTGCGGCGGGGCGTCGTAGTAGTGCTCCTGCACCTCGGCGAAGGAGGCGTCGCGGCGGGCGAGCAGGGACGGGCCGGTGCTCGCGGCGGACACCCGCGCCGGCTCCGGGTCGGCGAGGCCCAACATCGGTGCGGGATCGTCGGTGACCGCGAGCCAGCCCGCGGCATACTCCGGGCGCACGAGGTGCGGGGCGTCGGGACGGCCGAGGCGGGCGCGCACCCGGGTGCGCGCGGGCGCGATCCACTCGCCGTCGGCCTGCTGCAGCGCGCCGTCCAGGATCAGGTGCTCGGAGGCCTCGAGGCGGGTCTGCTCGGCGAACCAGACGTCGACGCCGAGCGGGATCGTCGCGGGCGACTCCGCCGAGCGGCGGGTGCTCGCGGTCAGCCGCGGTACGGCGCGCGGCAGCCAGGCGGCGGATGCCCCGGCGTCGAGCGCGCGGACGGCGAGCCGCTCCTCGAGCGCTGCGCCGTCGAGCCAGGCGCCGCCGTCGACGGCGTCGGCGAAGACGGAGACGTCGAGCCGGGCGATGCCCGGGCGCTCACTCGCCGTGCTCGCGTCGGTCGCCGCCGTCGCCGCGCCGCCCCCGTGCTCGTCCTCGCGGAGCGCGTCGGCGATGACGGCCGTCATCACCTCGATGGGCACCGAGCTCGCCCGCTCGAAGATGCGCCACTCCCGGGCGATTCCCGCGGCCGCGTACGCGTTCTCGCCGCCGTCGAGCTGCACCTGGTGCTCGCCGCTCACGACGAGCACCGCGGCCCGCAGCACGACGATCGGCCAGATGGCGGCGATCTCGGCCTCGCTGAGCGGCCGCCGCGCGTGGAAGGCCCGCACCGCGGGCAGCACCGACGCGGGCTCGGCGCCGTCGTGGTGCAGTACCGACGAGATCGAGATGGCGAGCTCGGCGACCGCCCAGCTGCGGGTCACGTCGCCGAAGTCGATCATGCCGTCAGGGCGACGGATGCCGCGCTCGGTGCGGCAGACGACGTTGTCGTCGGTGAGGTCGAGGTGCACGGCCTGCATCGGCAGCGCCTCGGCGAGCGGCGCGAGCACCGCCCAGGCCTCGGCCGTCGCGGCCTCGACGAGGGCGCGCCGCGAGGCATCCGGGTGGTGAGTCGCGAGGAGCGCGACGACGCGGTCCGCGACCCGCGGGTCCCACTGCAGCACCCGGTCGAGCCCGGCGTGGTCGAAGTCCGCGAGCGCGAGCACCGAGCTCGCGGCGAGCTCGCCCAGCCCGGCGACGACCGCGGGGGAGAGGTACGCGTCGCCGGTGAGGGTGCCGCCGTCGAGGAAGCGCAGCACGCGGAGGTCGAGGCCGCCCTCGCTCGTCTCGGCGCGGACGTGTAGCGGGGCGCCTTCCGCGTTGCGCAGCGTCGTCGCGACGCGGACGGCGGGGGAGGCCTCGGCGATGCGGGCGGCCGCCGCGTCCTGGGCGGCGAGCTCCTCGGCGCCGAAGGCGGGGTTGGTGATCTTCACGACGCCGATCGGGGTGCCGGCCGAGGCATCCCTCGACCCGTCGTTGGCGAGCCGGGCGAGGAAGTTCTGGTCCTGCTGGCTGCCGAGCGGGGCGAGCGCGAGTTCGAGCCCCCAGTGGTCTCGGGCGATCGCGGCGACCTCGTCGGCCGGCAGGTTCGGGGCGGGGAGCTCGCCGGCGCTGAAGAAGTCGAAGCCGCGGGGCGCGTCGGGCATGGGGTCGTTCGTCCGTTCCATGTCGGTGGATTCCAGGTCAGTGGATGAGGGCTTTCGCGACGATGATCACGACGCCGAACGCGGCGGTCGTGAGCGAGCCGAGCACGCGGATGGGCCACGGGGCGCCGCGCCGCTGGAAGGCGACGAAGCCGAGCACGGCGAGCACGGCGACGCACGTCCACAGGGCGACCCAGATGGTGGCGCGGTCGTCGATGACCCGGGCGGTGCCGAGCAGCAGGATGCTCGAGGGGATGAGGGCGGACAGCAGCAGGCCGAGCGAGCGGCGGAACGCGGCGCGGAACGACTCGCGGATGCCGACGATGCGGTCGTGGGCGAGACCGTGCCCGGCGACCGTGCCGGCGTAGAGATGGGCGAGCCAGAACACGACGACCGTGATCATCACGGTCGCGAAGACGGTGAACGAGGTCGCTCCGTGCACTCCGGACACGGCGATCAGGCCGGCGACGAGGATGACGCCGTAGACGGCCTCCTCGGTGGCGAAGCTCGCGCGCAGGATGCGGCTCGTCGGCGACTCCGGGGTCGACCGGCCTGGGGCGGGAGCGGGCGTCGATGCGGGCACGCTGCCAGCCTAGGGCTCCGGCGGCGACGCGCCGCGGCGCTGCGGTCGATGTCGGAGGCCGCGCGTACCGTGGCTGCCATGACGAACCGCACGATGAGCCTCGAATCCGACCCCGCCGCCGGCCCCGCGCCCGCCCGGGCCGTCGACGAGCGCTGCCCGCGGTGCGACTCGCACGCGGTGCACGTGATCCTCTACGGCCCGCTCGACCTCGAGGTCGAGGCCGCCGCCGACCCCGACACCGGGCTCGACGGCTTCACCTTCGATGACGCGCCCATCTTCGATTGCCACGAGTGCGGCTTCGAGTGGGGCCTCGCCGTCCGCGAGCTGCTCGGCTGAGCGGCGCCCCGACGGGGCACGTTCACCGCACCTCGACGACGCGGCGGTCGAGGCCGGTCGCGCCGTCGGGGGCCGGAGGCCGCTCCTCGGAGGTCTGCACCGTGCCGTCCGATCCGACGGCGCGCACCTGCAGCTCGTGGGATCCCGGTGAGGCATCCCAGGTCCAGCGCCACTGCACCCAGGTGTCGTCCGAGATGGCGCTCGCGAGCTCAGCCTCCCGCCAGGCGCCGCCGTCGACGCGCACCTCGACCCGCGCGACGCCGACGTGCTGATACCAGGCAACCCCCGCGACGACGACCGGGCCCGCCCCGACCGGCTCGCGCGGCACGTCGATGCGGCTGGACAGCTTCACCGGGCCGCGTTCGCTCCAGCCGCGGTCGGTCCAGTACGCCCGAGCCCGGTCGAAGCGGGTCACCTCGAGCGCCGTCACCCACTTCGTCGCCGAGACGTAGCCGTACAGCCCGGGCACGACGAGTCGCACGGGGAAGCCGTGCTCGGCGGGCAGCGGCTCACCGTTCATCCCGATCGCGAGCAGCGCAGCTCGCCCGTCGCGCAGCACCTCGAGCGGCGTGCCCGCGGTGAACCCGTCGATGCTGCGGGAGAGCACCATGTCCGCGTCCGCCGAGACGCCGGCGCGGTCGAGCAGCGCGGCGATCGGGTAGCCGAGCCAGGTGGCGTTGCCGATGAGCGAGCCGCCGACCTCGTTCGACACGCAGGCGAGGGTGACGGCGTGCTCCTCGAGCGGCAGGGCGAGCAGCTCGTCCCAACCGAGCGTTACGTCGCGGTCGACCAGCCCGTGCACCCGCAGCTGCCAGTCGGCGGGATCGATGATCGGCACCTGCAGCGCCGTGTCGATCCGGTAGAAGTCCTCGTTCGGCGTGATCAGCGGAGTGAGTCCGTCGACGTCGAAGGCGGCGCCGGCGGGGATCGCCGGGGCGGGCGTCGCAGGTGCGGGCAGTCGGATGGCGTCACGCGCGGCGCTCGCGACCCTCGCGCCGGCCCGCAGGGTCCAGCCGCCGATCCCGGCGAGCACGCCGAGCGCCGCGGATCCGGCGGCCCAGGCGAGGAAGCGGCGGCGGTCGGGCCCGGCCGGCAGGGTGGATGCCTCGGCATCCACAGTCCCGGCGGAGTCCGCTCGCGGTGCCGCGAGCGCCGCGAGGCGAACGAGCCGCCGCAGCAGCAGCACGGCGACGAGTGCGGTGATGAGCGGGGGTGCGAGGCCGAGCGGCGAGAACTGCGCCCGGGTCGCGGTGGCGACGACGCCCGCGGCGCCCGCCGCGATGACGAGCAGGGTGCCGATCGGCGGGCGGATCGCCTCGAGCACGCCGGCGGCGGCCGCGAGCAGCGCGAGCACGAGCGCGATGCCGACGAGGAGTGCGAGCTTGTCGGCCGTCCCGAAGAGGGCGATCGCGGCATCCTTCGCCCAGGCCGGGGCGAGATCCACCGCGAGACCGCCGACGTCGGTGATCGGGCCGCCGCTCGGGGCGACGAACGCGGCGACGAGCTCGCCGACTCCGAGGCCGGCGCCGACCGCGACGATCCCCGCGAGCGCCGCGTCGCGGCGTCGCGCCGTTCGAACGGCCCGGGTCACCCCGTCAGCCTACGCTCGCCCCCCGGAGGCAGGCACGACGTCAGTATTTGCGGGTGCGGGGCCGCGGCGACCCGCAAATACTGACTTCATGGGCGCCGGGAGGGAGGCTCAGCCCTCGTCGAGCAGCTCGGCGTGGATGCGGCGCAGGTCCTCCAGCAGCGAGCCGATGAGGATCCAGTGGCCCGAGCGCGGCGCCGTCACGACGAGCGGGGCCGTGAGCGCCGGCACCGCCGAGGTCATCGGGGCGGGCTCCGGCTCGATGTCCGCGAGATGCACCGCGAGCCGCACGTCGTGCGCTGCGCGGCGCAGCTGCTCCGCGATCGCCTGTACCGCGGGCTCCTCCGAGAGCGCCGGGTCGTAGTGGTCGAGGGTCGCCCGGGTCATCCCGATCACCTGTGTCACGATCGGGCTCAGCTTCTCGACCAGCGCGCGCAGCTCGCGGAGCTCGTCGCGGTGCGCCGAGCGCCGCGGGTTCAGGGTGAGCGACTCCTCGCCGGCGGTGATGGATGCCTCGGCGGCATCCCGCATCGGCCGCATGAGCCGCGCCTCGAGCATGAGCTGCTGCATCGCGTGCGCCGACTGCGGCGACTCGAGGGCCGCCGCCAGTCGGCTGAGGCTCGCCGCGAGCTCCCCGCCGAGGAGCGCCAGATCCCGCCGAGCCGGACCGACGAGCACGGGCGGCACGATGAGCGCGTTCACGACGATGCCGATCGCGGCGCCGATCAGGGTCTCGAAGATGCGGTCGACCGCGTACTCCGGGCTCGAGGAGCCGAGCGCCAGCACGAGCATCGCGCTGATCGCGACCTGGTTGCCGGTGCCCGGCGTCACCTTCAGCGCCCACGCGACGAGCATCGCCACCACGATCGCGACGAGCACCACCCAGCTCGCCGAGCCGAACACGAGGCCGAGCGCCGAGGCGATCACGACGCCCGCGATCACCCCGATGCTGCGCTCGATCGCCTTCGCGAACGACTGGTTCACGCTCGGCTGCACCACGAGCAGCGCCGCGATCGCGGCGAACACGGGCAGCTGCCCCTGCACGATCCAGCCCGCCACGAGCCACGCGGCGAACGTCGCCACCGCCGACTTCGCCACCTGCAGCAGCGACGCCCGCTTCGCGGCCCGGAAGACGGCGGTCATGCCCATGCGACCACGCTACTGCGCGCCGCCCGGGGCCACGCTACTGGGGCGTGCCCCGCGGCTCGTCCTCGCCGTGCGCGGGGATCTCCGGATCGTCGAGCACGGCCAGCTCGTCGCGGTCGACGAGTTCGTCGACGTCGGCGCCCGGGACGCCGAGCTCGTCTCGCCGCTCCGCCTCGAGCGCGGTCGCCGACAGCCGGCGCTCCGTCGTCGGGGCATCCGCCAGGCCGAAGCGCCGCCGCAGCGAGCGCACCCAGCGCGGCTGCGCGCCCACCGGGGCGCCCTCGCCCGGCTCCGCCTCGAGCCCGTACACCTCGCCGATCCGGTCGATGAAGGCCGCACGCTGCGCCCGCTCGTACGCCCGCCGCTCCCGGCGGAACGCGATGATCGTCGACCAGCAGATCAGCAGCATCACGACGCTGAACGGCAGCGCGATGATGATCGCCGCGGTCTGCAGGGCGGTGAGCCCGCCGCTCAGCAGGAGCGCGATCGCGAGCAGCGCCGTGATCGCGGTGAAGAAGGTGCGGATCCAGCGCTTCGGGTTCAGCTGCCCGCCCGTCGCGATCATGCCCATCACGAGCGCGCCGGAATCGGCCGAGGTGACGAAGAAGATCGCGATCAGGATGATGACGCCGATCGTCACCACCTGCGTGCCCGGCACGTACTCGAGCAGCTGGAACAGCGCCCCCTGCACGTCGACCGTGCCGTCGGGCCGGGTCAACGCCCCGGGGGTCTGCAGCTCGATCGCGAGCGCCGATCCGCCGAGCACCGCGAACCACAGGATGCCGAGCAGCGTGGGCACGATGATGACGCCCATCACGAACTCGCGCACGGTGCGGCCCTTCGAGACGCGCGCGATGAAGATGCCGACGAACGGCGCCCACGAGATCCACCAGCCCCAGTAGAACGACGTCCACGACGCCTGCCACTGTTCGCCGGCCGCGCCCTGGAACGCGCTCGTGTTGAACGAGAGGCCGACGAAGTTCTGAATGTAGTTGCCGATGGACTGCACGAACTCGCGCAGCAGGAACTCGCTCTGCCCGAACACGAGCAGGTAGAGCACGAGCAGCCCGGCGAGCACGAGGTTCGCCGTCGACAGCCACTTCATGCCCTTCGTGACGCCCGAGAGCACCGAGAACAGCACGAACACCGAGATCACCAGGATGATGATCACCTGGGTGAACTCGTCCGGCTCGGCGAAGCCGGCGGCGTGCAGGCCGGCGCTGATCTGCAGCACGCCGAGGCCGAGCGAGGTCGCGACGCCGAAGAGGGTGCCGACGAGGGCGATCACGTCGATCGCGTGCCCCCACCCGCCTTCGACGCGCTTGCCGAGCAGCGGCTCGAGCGTCCACCGGATCGAGATCGGCCGGCGGCGACGGTGGATGGCGTACGCGAGCGCCAGTCCGATGACGACGTAGATCGCCCAGGCGTGGATGCCCCAGTGCAGGTACGTCTGGCTGAGCGCGGCCTGGGCGAGCTGCTCCGGCGTGCCGGTGACGCCCGGCCGCGGCGAGACGAAGTGGCTGAGCGGCTCGCTCACGCCGTAGAAGACGAGGCCGATGCCCATGCCCGCGGCGAAGAGCAGCGACAGCCACGCCGGGAACGAGAACTCCGGCTCGTCGTCGTCCCGGCCGAGCTTGATGTCGCCGAAGCGGCTGAACCCGAAGAACAGGCTGACCGCGACGAAGAACGCGGCGATGAGCACGTAGTACCAGTTGAAGGTGTTCACGATGCCCGACTGGATGGCGCCGAACACCGTCTCGGCGGCGTCGGGGGCGACGAGGGCGAACACCACGAAGGCGACGATCACGACCGCCGCGGGCCAGAACACCCAGCGCTGAACAGGCGGAAGTCGTTTCTCCATGCGTCAAAGGTAGCGAGCCGTGGCAGGATCGGCGCATGGCCGACCGCATGATGCTCCTCGACACCGCGTCGCTCTACTTCCGCGCCTTCTTCGGCGTGCCCGACTCGATCGTCTCGCCCGACGGCACCCCGGTGAACGCCGTGCGCGGCCTCGGCGACATGATCGCGCGGCTCACGACGGACTACGAGGCGACGCACCTCGTCGCGTGCTGGGACGACGACTGGCGGCCCGCCTGGCGGGTCGAGCGCATCCCGAGCTACAAGGCGCACCGTGTGGTCGAGGCGGTGCCGGGCGGGGTCGACGTCGAGGAGACGCCGCCGGGGCTCGTCGCGCAGATCCCGCGCATCCGCGAGCTCCTCGACGTGCTCGGCATCGCCGTGGTCGGCGCGCCGGAGGCCGAGGCGGATGACGTCATCGGCACGCTCGCGACGGGCGCGCCCATGCCCGTCGACATCGTCACGGGCGACCGCGACCTCTTCCAGCTCGTCGACGACGCCGCCGGCGTGCGGCTCATCAACACCGCGCGCGGCATGAGCAAGCTCGAGCTCGTCACCGAGGCGACGGTGGTCGGCAAGTACGGGGTGCTGCCGCAGCAGTACGCGGACTTCGCCACGCTGCGCGGGGATGCCTCGGACGGGCTGCCGGGTGTCGCCGGCGTCGGCGAGAAGACGGCTGCGGGTCTGCTGCAGACCTTCGGCACGCTCGACGGGGTGCTCGCCGCGGCCGATGCGGGGGAGCCCGGTATGTCGGCGGGGGTGCGGGCGAAGCTCGCCGCGGCGGCCGACTACCTCGCCGTGGCCCCCGAGGTGGTGCGGGTGCGCCGCGAGCTGCCGCTCGGCTTCGAGCCGGACACGGCGAAGCTCCGGCCGCTCGACGCCGCCGCCCGCGAGCGGCTCGAGCAGCTCGGCGCCGAGTGGAACCTCGGCGGCACGGTCGGCCGGCTCGAAGCCGCACTCGACCGCACCGCCTGAACCGGTTACTCCGCCGCGCTCGCCTGCTCGCGCTTCGGCAGCACCCAGCCCGGGCGCGCGAAGTGGCAGGTGTAGCCGTTGGGGATGCGCTCCAGGTAGTCCTGGTGCTCGGGCTCGGCCTCCCAGAAGGGGCCGCTCGGCTCGATCGTCGTGACCGCCTCGCCCGGCCACAGGCCCGAGGCATCCACGTCGGCGATGGTCTCCCTGGCGATCTGCTCCTGCTCGGGGCTCGTCGGGAAGATGGCCGAGCGGTAGCTCGTGCCGAGGTCGTTGCCCTGGCGGTTCAGGGTCGTCGGGTCGTGGATCTGGAAGAAGAACTCCAGCTGCTCGCGGAAGCTCGTCTTCGTCGGGTCGTAGACGATCTCGATCGCCTCGGCGTGGCCCGGGTGGTTGCGGTACGTCGCGTGGTCGTTCTGCCCGCCGGTGTACCCGACGCGGGTGCTGATGACGCCGGGGCGGCGGCGGATGAGGTCCTGCATGCCCCAGAAGCAGCCGCCGGCGAGCACCGCGGTCTCGGTGCCGGGGATGGTGGTGATGGCGCCGGTGTCGGTCATGGTCCGCTCCTTCGTTCTCGTGGGCACGCGGTCGCACGCGCCCACAGAGAAGAACGTATGCGCCCGCCCGGGTGTTCCGCGAGCCCGGTGACGGACTGATGCCGGCGCGCGACCGGGTCAGTCCGCCGGCGGCGCCACCGACTCGCGCTCGACGAGTTGCTGGTCGAGGACCGTCGTGGCGGCCGGCGAGCCGTCGCCGCCGATCCGGCGCAGGAGGGCCCGTGCCGCTTCGGCGCCGATCTCGTGGATCGGCTGGGCCATGACGGTGATGCCGGGCGTCGTGAGGCCCGTCCAATCGGCGTCGTCGAACGCCACGAGCGAGAGCCGTCCGGGGATCGGGATGCCGAGCCGCCTGGCCGCCCGGAAGGCGGCGAGGGCGACGAGGCTGTCCGAGGCGATGATCGCGGTCGGGGGCTCCTCGGCCCGGAGGAGTCGTACCACGAGCTCCTCCACCCCGTGCTCCTTCGCGTTCAGATGCACGAACCGTTCGGGGTGTTCGATGCCGGCCTCGGCGAGCGTTTCGGTGAAGCCCTGCACGCGTTCGGCCACCGACGACGAGGCGAGGACCTCGCCGAGCCGGTAGCCGCCCGCGTGGGCGAGGGTGGAGACGAAGGCGATCCGACGGTGGCCCGCGGCGAGGAGGAGCGCGGTCAGTCGACGCGCGCCGCTGCGATTCGCCGTGATCACGGTGTCGACGTCGAGGGACGGCACCGCGCGGTCGAAGAGCACGAGGGGGCGCGCCGCGTCGAGCACGGGCTGGAGGGTGTCCGGCGCGAGCGAGGAGGCGGGCGCCACGAGGAGGCCGTCGACGCGTTTGGCCAACTGGACCGCGACGGCCTGCGCCTCGCGGTCCGGCTCCTCGTCGGAGTTCGAGAGGATGACGTCGTAGCCCGCGGCGGCGGCGACATCGGCGGCGGCGCGCGTCGCCTGGGCGAAGTACGGGTTCTCGATGTCGCCGATGACGATGCCGATGGTGTGCGAGCGGCCGGTGCTCATGGTCCGCGCGAGCGCGTTCGGCCGGTAGCCGAGCTCTTCGGCGGCCTTCTGCACGCGATCCCGCACGGCATCGCTCACCGCGCCGTAGTCGCCGAGGGCGCGTGCGGCGGTCGCCTTCGAGACGCGTGCGGCGGATGCGACGTCGCTCACGGTGATCTCGCGGCGTCCGGTGCCGTGCTCGCCCACATCGCCTCCTCGGTGGTCCGCCGTTCACGGGCGTCGGATCGACGCTATCGGTTGACGGGTGGCCATCGCCCGGGTACGCTCCCAGAAACGCGATTGAGACCGGTCTCATTCTCGCACATTGAGACCGGTCTCACTCCGTCAGTCCCGCCCCGCATCACCTTCCGCGCTCAGCGTCCCGTGTTCAGAGAGGAACCATCATGACCCCCGCCCCCACCCGCGTCCGCAGGACGGTCGCCGCCGTCGCGGCCGCCGCTGCAGCACTCGTCCTCGCCGCCTGCTCGAGTGGCGGCGGCCCCGCCGCCACCGCCGGCGGCGACGACAATCCCTACGGGCTCATCACCCCCGGTCAGATCCGGGTCGCGAGCCTCGGCGACGCGAAGCCGTACACCTTCACGGATGCCTCCGGCGAATTCACGGGCTTCGACGTGGAGCTGTTCACCGATGTCGCCCACCGCATCGGCATCGACGACGTGGTCTTCACGGGCCAGGACTTCTCCGGCCTGCTCGCCGCCGTCGCGAACGGGCAGTTCGACGTCGGCGTCGCAGCGATCGGCATCACCGAGGAACGCGAGCAGACGGTCGACTTCTCGGACGGCTACCTCGCGGGCTACCTCACCGTCATGGCCGCACCCGATTCGGGCATCACCGACGAGGCGAGCCTCGCCGGCAAGCGGCTCGGCGTCGTGCAGGGCACGCTCCAGGAGGCCTACGCGGTCACGCACTTCACCGACACCGAGCTCGTCCGCTTCCCCGACAACAACGCGGCCATCTCCGCGGTGAACAGCGGCTCGATCGACGCGCACTTCCTCGACTACGAAGCGGCCAAGGAGTACGCCGAGCAGTTCGGCCTGGTGAACGCGATCGACATCCCCTCCTTCGACGCACCCGCCGGCTTCGCGATCGCCAAGGGCAAGCCCGAGTTCCAGGCCGCGCTGAACGAGGCGCTCCACGCCGCGATGGAGGACGGCACCTGGAAGGAGCTCTACCAGAAGTGGTTCCCGGGCTCGCCGATGCCCGAGCAGTACCTGCCCTCGGACGAGCAGACCGAGGCGCCGGCGGAGACGCCGGCCCAGTAGCCACCGCTGACGCCGGGCGGCTCCCACGGGGCCGCCCGGCGTCACCGACACGACGGAGCATCCGATGGACTGGCTCGACAACCTCATCAGAACCTTCTTCGACTTCGACGCGATGTGGCAGGTGCTCCCGCAGCTGCTCGGCGTCGGACTCGTGAACACCCTCGTGATCTCGGTCTGGGCGACCGTGATCGGGATCGTGCTGGGCATGATCATCGCCATCATGGGCATCTCGAAGACCGCCTGGCTGCGGGTCCCGGCGCGCGTCTACACGGACGTCTTCCGGGGACTGCCCGCGATTCTGACCATCCTGCTCATCGGACAGGGCTTCGCCCGGTTCAGCCAGCAGCTGTTCGGCCCCTCGCCCTACCCGCTCGGCATCCTCGCCCTCAGCCTCATCGCGAGCGCGTACATCGGCGAGATCTTCCGCGCCGGCATCCAGAGCGTCGATCGCGGACAGCTCGAGGCCTGTCGCGCGCTCGGCATGAGCTACGGCAGCGCGATGCGGCTCGTCGTCGTCCCGCAGGGCGTGCGCCGCGTGCTGCCCGCCCTGGTCAACCAGTTCATCGCGATCGTGAAGGACTCGAGCCTCGTCTACTTCCTGGGGCTCCTCGTCAGCGAGCGCGAGCTCTTCCGGGTGGGCCAGGATGCCGCGGTCCTCACCGGCAACCTCTCGCCGCTCGTCATGGCCGGGCTCTTCTACCTGGTGATCACCGTGCCCCTCACCCACCTCGTGAACTACTTCGACCACCGGTTCCGCGCCGGACGGCGCAAGCCCGCGCCGCCGCAGAGCGGCCTCGACGAGGTCGAAGAAGTCACCCTCACCTACGGGGAGAACTCATGACCTACACCTCGCCCGTGCCCGTCTCCGACGGACGCTTCTACGAAGGGTCGAGCCTCGAGCTCCGCGAGCTCACCATGGCCTACGGCGACATCGACGTCCTCCGCGGTGTCTCGCTGACGGTGCCGCCGGGCACGACGACCTGCATCATCGGGCCGTCCGGTTCCGGCAAGTCGACGCTGCTGCGCGGGGTGAACCGGCTGCACGAGCCGAAGTCCGGCGAGGTGCTCCTCGCCGGCGAGAGCGCGCTCGGACTGAAGCCCGACGTCGTGCGCCGACGCATCGGGCTCGTCTTCCAGCACTTCAACCTCTTCCCCGACCACACCGCCCTCGACAACGTCGCGCTCGCGCTGCGGAACGTGAAGCGCCTGTCGAAGGCGGAGGCCCGGCGGGTCGCCGCCGAGCGCCTCGGCGAGGTCGGGCTGGCGGAGCGCGCCGACCACCGCCCCCGGGACCTGTCCGGCGGGCAGCAGCAGCGCGTCGCGATCGCCCGGGCGCTCGCCATGCAGCCCGAGGTCATGCTCTTCGACGAGGCGACGAGCGCGCTCGACCCCGAGCTCGTGAAGGGGGTGCTGAACCTCATGGCGAGCTTGGCGCAGCGCGGGATGACGATGCTCGTCGTCACGCACGAGATGGGGTTCGCGCGAAAGGTCGCCGATCAGCTCGTCTTCATGGACGAGGGCCGCGTCGTGGAGGCCGGGCCGCCGCAGCAGCTCTTCGACGAGCCGCGGAGCGACCGGCTGAAGCGCTTCCTCTCGGAGGTGCTCTGATGGCGGATGCCCCGACCGTGCCGATCCGCACCGTCGTCGTCGGCTACGGCGTCTCCGGCCGCGTCTTCCACGCCCCCTTCCTCGACGCGGACCCCGCCTACTCGCTCGACGCCGTCGTGACCGGCGACCCCGGGCGCGCCGCCGAGGTCGCCGCGCGGTACCCCGCCGCGCGGGTGCTGCCGACGGCCGCGGCGATGCTGGACGCCGCCGGGGACCTGGATCTCGCCGTCATCGGCACGCCGCCGGCGACGCATGCCGAACTGGCGGCCGCGGCGCTCGAGGCCGGTCTCGACGTCGTCGTGGACAAGCCCTTCACCGTGACGGCGCCCGAGGGGCGCGAGCTCATCGCGATCGCCCGACGGCTCGGCCGCCGGCTGACGGTCTTCCAGAACCGCCGCTGGGACGGGGACTTCCTCACGCTGCGGCGGCTCCTCGCGGAGGGCGCCCTCGGCGACGTCCGTCGGTTCGAATCCCGCTTCGAGTGGTGGAAGCCGGAGGTGCGGGCGAGCTGGAAGGCCGAGGCTGCGCCCGCGGCGGGAGGCGGGATGCTCTACGACCTGGGGACGCACCTCATCGACCAGGCGCTGCAGCTGCTCGGCCCCGTCGCCGAGGCTCGTGCCGAGCTCGCCGCGCACCGGCCCGACGGGATCGCCGACGACGATGCGTTCGTCGCCCTCCGCCACGAGTCCGGCGCCGTGTCGCACCTCTGGATGAACTCGCTCGCCGCGCAGTTCGGGCCCCGATTCCACGTGCTCGGGTCGAGCGGGGGCTACACCGTGCACGGCCTCGACGGGCAGGAGGCCGCGCTCGACGCCGGCGTCTCGCCCGACGCGCCGGGGTACGGCGAGACCCCGCCCGAGCGGTGGGGCGTCGTCGGCATCGAGGGCGCGCTCGCGCCGCGGCCCACCGAGCGCGGCGACTACGGCGCGTTCTACCGCGAGCTCGCGCGAGCCATCCGGGACGGCGCGCCGGTTCCAGTCGCACCGGACGACGCCGTCGCCGTGCTCGAGCTGATCGAGCAGCTCCACGCCGAGACCCCCCTCCGCACCCCGCGCGCCGCGACGACGGCGGACCAATCCACCCCGAACGAAGGAATCCGATGAGCACCACTCCACTTCACGTCGCCGTCGTCGGCGGCGGCATCCTCGGCGCGTCGACCGCCGCCCAGCTCGCCCGCGGCGGCGCGCGGGTCACGCTGATCACCGCCGGGCGGCTCGCCGACGGCGCGTCCGGCCGCTCGATCGCCTGGCTGAACTCCTCCGGCGACCGCTCGAGCGCGTACCACTATCTGCGGCTGCTCGCGCTCGACCGGTACCGCAGCTGGCGCGCGGCGAGGCCGGAGAGCGCCGGCTACCTGCGCTTCGACGGGGGCATGAAGTGGGCCGGTCCGGGCGAGAGCTTCCGCGACACGTTCGCCTTCGAGCGCTCCGTCGGGTACGACTCGGTCTGGGTGGAGCGCGACGAGGTGGCGGCGTTCGCTCCGGACGTGGATGCCTCGGCCGTCGCCGAGGAGGGGGCGATCTTCAATCCGGGCGAGGGCTGGGTGAGCCTGCCCGAACTGATCGCCGCGCTCGTCGCCGACGCGGAGGCCGACGGCGCCCGGGTGATCGAGCACGCCGGCGCCGCCCGGGTCTCGGTCGACGCCGGGGCCGCGCGGGGGGTCGTGCTCGCCGACGGCACGCTCATCGAGGCCGATCGGGTGGTGCTCGCCACCGGCGCCGGCGTGCCGGTGCAGCTCGCCGAGCTCGGCGCAGCGATCCCGGACGCCACGCCGGGCGCGTTCGTCCTGTTCACCGATCCCGTCGAGCCGGCCGTGCGCACGGTGCTGAACACGCCGCGCGTCGCGGTGCGGCCCACCCCCGACGGCCGGCTCGTCCTCGACGCGGACTGGGCCGAGCAGACGGTCACGATCGCCGAGGACGGCACGGTGGAGGTGCCCGCTGCGTCGGTCCAGGGTCTGCTCGACGAGGCCTCGCGCGTCCTCGCGGGCGGGCCGAGGCTGCGCGCGGCGCGCGTCGGTGCGGGCCTCAAGCCGATCCCCGGCGACGGGGAGCCGGTCGTCGGCGCGGTGCCCTCGATCGACGGCCTCTACGCGGTCTTCACCCATTCCGGTGCGACGCTCGGGCTGATCCTCGGCGAGCTGCTCGCCGAGGAGGTCCTGAGCGGGACGCCGTCGCCGGTGCTGGCCGCGTTCGGGCTGGGGCGCTTCGACGGCGGTCAGGCGCCCGGGGCGGTCGGAACGGGGGCGTGGGCGCCCGTCGGGCAGCGCTGACGCACCGCCGCGAGCCGATCGCCTGCGCGGGCGATCGGCTTGCGGTCCGTGGCATCCTTGCCAGGTGACCACTTCCCTGCACCGGATCGCGGTGCTCGTGCTCGAGGGGGCGAAGCCCCTCGATGTCGGCATTCCGGCGCAGGTCTTCACGACCCGCGCGAGCATGCCCTACGAGGTGCACGTCTGCGGCGCGGCGCCGGGCCTCGTCACGGGCGGCGACGGGCTCTCGTACCACGTGGCCCACGGCCTCGAGGCGCTCGAGTGGGCCGACACGGTGTTCATCCCCGGCTACCGGCACCCCGACCGCGAGCCGCCGCCCGTCGTCGTCGTCGAGGCGTTGCGGGCCGCGCACGAGCGCGGTGCCCGGCTCGCCGCGATCTCGACGGGCGCGTTCGCGCTCGCCGCGACGGGCCTGCTCGACGGCCGCCGGGCGACGACGCACTGGCACTACACGCAGGCGCTGCGAGCGAGGCATCCGCTCGTCCGGGTCGACGCGAACGTGCTCTTCGTCGACGAGGGCAGCGTGCTCACCTCGGCGGGCGCCGCGAGCGGCATCGACCTGTGCCTGCACCTCGTGCGCCGCGACCTGGGCGTCGGCGTCGCGAACCACGCCGCCCGCCGGCTCGTCGCCGCGCCGTATCGCAGCGGCGGGCAGGCGCAGTACGTGCCGCGGAGCCTGCCCGAGGAGCTCGGCCCGGTGTTCGCCGCGACGCGGCAGTGGGCGCTGGAGCGGCTCGGCGAGCCGCTGACGCTCGGCGACCTCGCCCGCAACGCGAACGTCTCGCCGCGCACCTTCTCGCGCCGCTTCGTCGAGGACACCGGTTACACGCCGATGCAGTGGGTGCTGCGGGCCCGGGTGGACGTCGCGCGCGAGCTGCTCGAGCGCACCGAGCTCGGCGTGGAGCAGGTGGCCGCGCAGGTCGGCCTGGGCACCGGGGCGAACCTGCGGCTGCACTTCCAGCGCATCCTCGGCACCTCGCCGAGCGGCTACCGGGAGACGTTCGCCCGGGGCGAGTGAGGCAGCCTGCGGCGGCCTCGGTGGCGGCCCGGCGCAGGCCTGGCGCGATCCTTTCGGACACTGGCTTACGAGCCACTGCTGCGCGAGGCGTTCCGCGACGATGCTGGAGGCATGACCACTCGCATCGCCATCAACGGATTCGGCCGGATCGGCCGCAACGTGCTGCGCGCGATCGTCGAGCGCGGCGCCGACTTCGAGGTCGTCGCGATCAACGACCTCACCGCCCCGGCCACGCTCGCGCACCTGCTGAAGTACGACAGCACCCTCGGCCGTTTCGACCGCGAGGTGACCGTCGAGGGCGAGGCGCTCGTCATCGACGGCGCGCGCATCCGGGTGCTCGCCGAGCGCGAGCCCGCGAAGCTCCCCTGGGGCGAGCTGGACGTCGAGCTCGTGCTCGAGTCGACCGGCCGCTTCACCTCGGCCGACGCCGCCCGCGCCCACCTCGAGGCCGGCGCGAAGCGCGTGCTCGTCTCGGCGCCCTCCGACGGCGCCGACGCGACGATCGCCTTCGGCGTCAACCACACCGACTACGACCCGGCCTCGCACACGATCGTCTCGAACGCCTCGTGCACGACGAACGCGCTCGCGCCGCTCGCGCACGTGCTCGACGAGCTCGCCGGCATCGAGCACGGCTTCATGACCACCGTGCACGCCTACACGCAGGAGCAGAACCTGCAGGACGGCCCGCACCGCGACCTGCGCCGCGCCCGCGCCGCCGGCGTCAACATCGTGCCGACCTCGACCGGCGCCGCGAAGGCCATCGGCCTCGTGCTGCCCGGCCTCGACGGCAAGCTGCAGGGCGACTCGATCCGCGTGCCGGTGCCCGTCGGCTCCATCGTCGAGCTGAACACGACCGTCGCGAAGGACGTCACGCTCGACGAGGTGCTCGCCGCCTACCGCGCCGCCGCCGAAGGGCCGCTGCGGGGCATCCTCGAATACACCGAGGACCCGATCGTGTCGAGCGACATCGAGGGCAACCCGCACTCCTCGATCTTCGACGCGGCCCTCACCCGCGTGCACGGCCGCCATGTGAAGGTCGTCGCCTGGTACGACAACGAGTGGGGCTTCTCCAACCGCGTCGTCGACTCGCTCGGGCTGCTCGCCGGCGCCTGAGCCCAGGGGCGGGGATGACGACCTCGCCCCACCGGCTTCCCGGGCCGCGCGCGACCTTCCCGCGCGCGCGTCCCGGGCGAGGCCGGATGCGTATCGACCGGTGTGGAGCCCGCTCGGTGCGCGTCCGACTTCGTCGGAGCCGGAGCCGGAGCCGGAGCCGGAATGCGGAACGGGCCGGATCTCCTCGCGGAGGTCCGGCCCGTTCCGTGCGTGCTGCGCGACTACTCGGTCGTGAAGACCGCGTCGTCGTAGTCGAAGCCCGGGGAGATCGTGTAGGTGAGCGAGGCCGGGTCGGCCACGGACCACGCCTCCACCCACGTGAGCGTCCCGCCCGGTTCGACCGTCTCGGTCGGCGGCAGGCTGATCTCGCCCTGCGGGCCGTCGAAGTCGAAGATCGAGCTGCCGTACTCGCCGGCCGACACCAGCTCGCCGAAGGCGAAGACGTCGACCGGTGCGTCCGAGCTGTTCTTCAGCGTCACCGTGAAGTACACGTTGTCGGGGTACGTCGCCCCCGCCGCGAGCTCGGTCGGCGTGTAGGGCGCCGGCGCGGAGACCGTGAGCTCGACGCCGTCGTCGTAGACGAAGGTCTCGCCGAAGCCGCTCGCGTCGGCGGGCGGATCACTGGGAGCGAGCTCCTCCTCGCTCGACTCGGGCCAGTCGCTCGACGAGTCCGAAACGTCGGGAACGCTGTTGGCCAGGCCGACGAAGATCGACACGAGCAGCACGACGCCCGCGATGATCCCGCCGAGCACCGAGAGCCCGAGGGCCACGAAGCCCGGCCACTTCTGCTGACCCGCCAGGAAGAACGACACGATCGACAGGATGAACGCGATCACGAGCAGCACGAAGCCGATGAGCGTTACGAACGGGATGCAGACGCCGATCACACCGAGCACGGCCACGCCGAGCGCGACGAGGCCGAGCACGTTCGCCTTCTTCGGGGCGACCGGCGTGTAGCTCCCGTAGGCGGCGGGCTGACCGTAGGCCTGCTGGGCGCCGTACGGCTGCTGCCCGTACGCCTGCTGGGCTCCGTAGGGCTGCTGCCCGTACGCCTGCTGGCCGTACGCGGGCTGCGCCCCCGGGAACGCCGGGTTCGCCTCGACCGGCGGCACCGCGGTCGGTTCCGGCGCGGCCGCCTCAGCCGGCTGGGGCGCGATCACCTCGGTCGTCGCGGCGGATGCCTCGGGGGCCGGTTCGGCGGCGGATGCCTCGGCGGGCGCGGCCTCGGGCAGCGGGGCGAAGTGCTCGGTCCAGCTCGCGCCGTCCCAGTAGCGAAGCCGGCCGGAGCCGTCGTCGTACCAGCCGGCGGGGGCGGTGTTCGGGTCGGTCATGCTCCGATCGTGTCAGAAACGCCGGGTGCCCCGCATCCTGGGGGTATCGGCGCGGCATCCCCGTGTCGATTCCGGGCGCGCTCGTTCGACGCAAGGATAGGGCGGGGTACTCGGCTCCGCGACGACGGAAGGACACGACATGCGCACGCTCATCGTGACGGAGTTCATCAGCCTCGACGGGGTCATCGACTCTCCTGGCGGCGGCGACCACCCGCGCGCGGGATGGACCTTCACGGAGGTGCCGTTCGCCGAGGAGGCCTACGAGCTGAAGGGCGCCGAGCAGGAGGAGGCCGAAGCCATGCTCATCGGCCGGGTCAGCTACCAGGAGTTCGCGCCGATCTGGCCCACCATGACCGAGGAGTTCGCACGCTACAACGCCATGCCCAAGTACGTCGTCTCCACGACGCTCGGGGAGGACGAACTCGTGCCGGAGTGGCCGAACTGCCACCTGCTCCGCTCCCTCGACGACGTCGCCGAGCTGAAGGCGGGCGACGGCGGCCCCGTCATCGTGCAGGGCAGCGCGACGCTCGCCCGTTCGCTCGCCGCCGCCGGCCTCGTCGACCGGTACCACCTGCTCGTCTTCCCGGTGCTGCTCGGCGCGGGCAAGCGCCTCTTCGGCGATGACCCCGGGCCCCGCACGAAGCTCGAGCTCGTCGACCGCGCGGCGTACGCGAACGGCGTCGTCAAGGCCGTCTACGACGTGAGCTGAGCCGCGAGCGGGGCCGCGAAGAAGGCCAGCTCGAACTCGGCCGAGCGGCGGAACGCCCGGTGCATCCGCTCGCGCACCTCCGGCGCGGCCGCTGCGGCGACGCCGGTGACCAGCTCGATCGCCCGCCGCGTCGACACGGCGAAGGACGGCTCGGCGTACATCGCGAGCCACTCGGCGTAGGGATGCTCCGGCGAGCCGGGCTCCGGGCCGAACTCCCCGGCGAGCAGCCGGCGGCCGAGATCGTCGTAGATCCAGTAGCAGGGCAGCACCGCGGCGACGAGCTCGGGGTAGCCGCCGCGGGCCCCGCTCGCGAGCAGGTGGTCGAGGTAGCCGAGGTTCACGGCGTTCGGCTCGACCGGCGTGGCCGCGGTGCCCGGCCGTCCGGCCAGATCCCGTTCGTGCCGGGCGAGCTCGCCCGTCAGGCACTCGCGGGAGCCCGCCGCCCAGAACGCCTGCGCCGAGGCATCCGGGGCGAGCCGCGCCGCCTCGGCGAGCGCGCGGGCGTACTCGCGCAGGTAGTGCGCGTCCTGCGAGAGGTACTCCTCGAACGCGGCGCGGGGCAGGCTGCCGTCCGCGAGCCCGCGGATGAACGGCAGCTCGTCGATCGCCCGGCGCAGCTCGGCGATGCCCGCCCACCACTCGGCCTCGAGTTCGGCCGCCGTGGGCGCCGTGTCGAGACCGCCGCGGGACCACAGCCCGGCGAAGTGGTGCACCGGGCCGTGCCCGCCGCCCACCTCCAGCGACTCGCCGTGCCGCAGGGACTCCCGCAGCCAGCGGCGCGCCTCGGCGACGGCGGGCTCCCACGCCCCGTGGCGCGCGCGGAGCGTCGCGATCGCCGAAGAGAGGGAGCAGCCGGTGCCGTGCGTCGCGCGCGTCGCGATGCGCTCCCCGTGGAACTCGACGATCTCCGCGAGCGCCGCGCCCGCGCGGGCGTCGACGAGGGCGTCGGGCGCCTCGGTGCCGCCGAGGTGGCCGCCCTTCGCGAGCACGAGCACCCCGGTCCGGGCGGACAGCGCGGTCGCCTGCGCCAGGGCGCTCGCCCAGTCAGGGGCGGGCCGATGGGCGCCCGCGAGCACGGCGAGTTCCGCGAGGTTCGGCGTCACGAGGTCGGCGAGCGGCAGGAGCTCGCGCAGGGCGGCCTCGGCCTCCGGGTCGAGCAGGCGGTCGCCGCTCGTCGAGACCATGACGGGGTCGAGCACGACGAGCGGCGGGCGCACCCGGGTGAGCCACTCCGCGACGGTGCGGATGAGCTCCGCGTTCGCGAGCATGCCGAGCTTCACGGCGTCGACGGCGATGTCGTCGGAGAGCGCGTCGAGCTGCGCCAGCAGCGACGCGGCGGGCGGCACGTGCACGCTGCGCACGCCCCGGGTGTTCTGCGCGGTGAGCGCCGTGATCGCCGCCATGCCGTAGCCGCCGACCGCGGCGATCGACTTCAGGTCGGCCTGGATGCCGGCACCGCCGGAGGGATCGCTGCCCGCGATGCTGAGGACGCGCGGCACCCGCGGGGCCCGCGGCGGCTGGTCGTCGTCGGTCCGACGTGCCCCGCCCCGCCCCGGCACCTCCCGCCAGGCGGCGGCGAAGTCGGCGGCGGCGCGCCGCGGGTCCGGGGCCGCGCAGATCGCCGAGACGATCGCGAGCCCGGCGGCGCCCACGGCGCGCAGCGGCGCGGCATCCTCCAGGCGCACCCCGCCGATCGCGACGCACGGCACCGGCGCGCCCGCGGCATCCCGTGCGGCCGCCTGCAGACCGGCGAATCCCGCGATGCCGAGAGCCGGCGGATGGTCCGGCTTCGTCGAGGTCGGCCGCAGCACGCCCACGCCGAGGTAGTCGACCGTGCCCGCGGGCAGGGCGGCGACCGCGGCGAGATGCGCGGGCGTGTTCGCGGTGAGCCCGACGATGGCGTCCGGACCGAGCTCGGCCCGCGCGCGGAGCACTGCCGCGTCGCCCTGCCCGAGGTGCACGCCGTCGACGCGAAGGCCCGCGGCGCGGGCTCGCAGCACGAGCTCGAGCCGATCGTTGACGACGAGCGGCACCCGGCCCGCGATCGCCTCGTCGAGCCGGCCGAGCAGGGCGAGGAGCTCCTCGTCGCTCGCGTGCTTGTCGCGCAGCTGCACGACCGTCGCACCGCCCGAGACGGCCGCCTCGACGGTCGCTGCGACTCCGCGTTCGCCGCAGAGCACGGCGTCGGTCACGAGGTACAGCGAGAGGTCGAGGGCGCGCCGGGCGCTCACGCGGCGGCTCCGAGCGGCGCGCCGATCGAGACCCGGGCGAGCGCGCGAAGCTCGGATGCCTCGACCGCGGCGAGCGCGTCGAGGAACCGCACGGCGAAGCTGCCCGGGCCCGCCGCGCCGTCGGCGGCGTGCTCGGCGGCCACCGTGTACGCGAGGTGCGCGGCGACGACGGCCTCGAGCGCCCCGATGCCGGTTCCGCGCGCGGCGCCGAGGAACGCCGCGACGACGGCGCCGAGGGCGCAGCCGCCGCCCGTGACGCGGGTGAGGAGTGCGTCGCCGTTCGCGAGGCGCACGGTCGCGGTGCCGTCGGTCACGAGGTCCACCGGACCCGAGACGGCGACGACGGCGCCCGTCCGGCGGGCGAGCGCCGCGGCCGGTTCAGCCGCGGCATCGGTGTCGTCGGCGGCGTCGACGCCGCGTCCGCCCGCGCCGACGCCGGCGAGGGCGAGGATCTCGGAGGCGTTGCCGCGGATGGCGGCCGGGCGCAGCTCGGCGAGGTCGTGCGCGAGCTCCGTGCGGATCGGCAGCGCACCGATCGCGACCGGGTCGAGCACCCAGGGCGTGCCGGCCTGGCGGGCGGCGGCGACCGCCTCGCGCGCGGCGGCGCTCTGCTCGGGCTGGGGCGTGCCGAGGTTCACGAGCAGGCCGCTCGCGACCGTCGCGAACGGCCCGGCCTCGCCGACGAGGTCGACCATGGCGGGCGCCGCGCCGAGGGCGAGGAGCGCATTCGCGGTGAAGTTCGTGACGACGGCGTTCGTGATGCAGTGCACCAGCGGTGTCGTCGATCGCACGAGGTCGAGCAGCTCGCCGCTCGTGTCGATGAGGTGGGCAGGGTCGATGGCGGCGTGCGTCTGCATCGCGACATCCCTTCGCTAGTCCGAACTAGATCAGGTTCGACGGGTGTGTTCTCAGCCGCGGTCGTGCGGCACCCCGTGTCACTGTGGGTGAGCCTACCCCTGGTTCGCTGAGCCTGTCGAAGACTGGTTCCCTGAGCCTGTCGAAGGGAGCGCCGCCCCTGGTTCCCTGAGCCTGTCGAAGGGGACGCCGCCGCCGCTTCGACGGGCTCAGCGGACCAGTTCTGGTTCCCTGAGCCGGTCGAAGGGCGCCGCTGCTTCGACGGGCTCAGCGGACCAAGCGGGCCCAGCGAGCCATCCGTCCTTGACCTCGGCCGCTCCGGGCCGCTAGGGTTCCAAGGCTGCGCGATCGCGCGGCATCCCCGGAGTCTGAAAGCAGGTGGAATCGTGACCGTGTCTCTGCAGCGCACCTTCACGCCCGCCTTCGCCGAGCCCGCGAATGCGGGGCGCCAGCAGCGCCCCGAAGCGAAGCTCGAGCAGGCTCTCGAGCCGGCACCCTGACGCCAGCGAATCCATCGCCACCGTCACCCCGTGCCGCTTCGAGGCCCGGGGTGATTCCGTCTGCGCGCGACGGTGGACCCTCGGGCCCGAGGACCCACCAGAGCGGAGCCCGCCACCGCGGGCTCCGGGAAAGCAGACAGGAATCACCATCATGGAGAGACTCTCCGACCGGCTCGTCTCCTGGGCGAGCCTGCTCGACGAGCAGACCGTCGCGCAGGCGCGCACCTCGTCGACGATGCCGTTCATCCACCCGCACCTGGCCCTGATGCCCGACGCCCACCTGGGCCTCGGCGCGACGGTCGGCTCGGTCATCCCGACGCTCGGGGCGATCATCCCCGCCGCGGTCGGGGTCGACATCGGCTGCGGCATGATCGCCGTGCGGACCCAGTTCCATGCGAGCGAGCTGCCCGCCGACCGGCGGGAGCTGCGGGAGCAGATCGAGCGGGCCATCCCGCTGTCCGCGGGCAAGTACAACCGCAAGGTCGTCGCGACGGCGCAGCCCCGGGTCGCCGAGCTCGAGGAGCTCGCGGAGCGCAGCGGCTTCGACCCGGCCTCCTACGCGGGCAACTGGCGGGAGCAGCTCGGTTCCCTCGGCAGCGGCAACCACTTCATCGAGGTCTCGCTCGACGAGGCCGACCGGGTGTGGCTGTTCCTGCACTCCGGCAGCCGGGGCGTCGGCAACAAGATCGCCCAGCGGCACATCGGCATCGCCCGGCGGCTCGCGAAGCAGTGGTGGATCGAGCTGCCCGACCCCGACCTCGCGTACCTCGTCGAGGGCACGCCGGAGTTCACCCGGTACATCGCCGAACTCCGGTGGGCGCAGCACTTCGCGCTGCTCAACCGGGAGGAGATGATGGACCGGGTCATCCGGCAGGTGTCCGAGTGGACCGGCGTGCCGGTGGAGGAGCAGGAGCGGATCAACTGCCACCACAACTTCACCGAGAGCGAGGAGCACTTCGGCAAGCGGGTGTGGGTGTCGCGGAAGGGCGCGATCCAGGCCGACGTCGGCCGGCCGGGCCTGATCCCGGGGTCGATGGGCACCGCCTCGTACGTCGTGGAGGGCCTCGGAGACCCGATGTCGTTGAACTCCTCGCCGCACGGCGCGGGCCGGGAGTACTCGCGGTCGAAGGCCAGGAAGACCTTCACCCACGAGCAGCTCCGGGAGGCGATGGTCGGCATCGAGTTCCGGGACACGGATGCCTTCATCGATGAGATCCCGCAGGCGTACAAGCCGATCGACCGGGTGATGGCGGATGCCTCGTCGCTCGTCGCGGTGCGGCACACGCTGCGGCAGATCGTCAACGTGAAGGGCGACTGACGGTGGTTCCCTGAGCTCGTCGAAGGGAACGCCGCCCTGGTTCCCTGAGCTCGTCGAAGGGAACGCCATCCTGGTTCCCTGAGCTCGTCGAAGGGAACGCCGCTTCGACAAGCTCAGCGGGCCAGCGGCCTACGGGGACGGCGGCGTCACCGCGATGACGATCGTGGTGACGCCGTCGCTCTCGTTCACGTAGCGGTGCGGTTCGCGCGAGTCGAACGTGACGGACTCGCCGGTCGCGAGGCTCACCCGCTCGGCGCCGAGCTCGACGGTCAGCTCGCCGGAGATGACGTAGGCGCACTCGGTCGAGGGGTGGCCCCACAGCCGGGGCGAGGTCGCCTGCCCCGGCGGGATCTCGGCGCGCAGCACCTCGAGGTCGCCGCGCCCGGGGGTGAGTCGCTCGTAGGCGAAGCTCGCGTCGGCGACGCCGAGGCTGTGCCGTTCGCCGGGCCGGCTGATGTGGATGGCGGGCGCGTCGGGGTCGCTGAAGAGGGTCGCGATGGATGCCTCGAACACCTCGGCGAGCTTGCGCACGGAGCCGAGGCTGGGGTCGGCGGCGCCGTTCTCGATCTGGCTCAGCATGCTGACCGACAAGCCCGTCCGCTCGGAGAGCTCGCGGAGGGTCAGGCCCTTGGCCTGGCGCAGGGCCTTCAATCGGTCACCGAGCACGCTGAGTCATCCTTCCTGTGCGTCCCCCGTCTGGGTGTGACGGGCGGTCGCGTTTTGACATGTGAGTCCGCACGTGTTTAATGTGCTTGAATTCATGGTACCTGGATTGAACATCATCCACACGACACCGGGCACTGACTGGCAGCGAGGCTGAGCGCTCCTCCAACTCCTTCGTCACCGTCGCCGACCGGGGAAAGAAGCACATGAGATCCCTCACAGCCAAGCTCGCAGTGCCCGCCGGCGCCGTCGCGGTGACGCTCGCGCTCGCCGGATGCGCCGGAGGCGCCAACACCTCCAACGCGGGCGACCAGACGCTCACCGTCGACACCTCATTCGTCGTGAAGACACTCGACCCCGGCACAGTGTACGAGCAGACGGGCAACATCGCCGTGCACGCGCTCTACGACACCCTGGTGACGTACGAGGGTTCGGACGTCACGACCCTCCAGCCCGAGCTCGCCGAGAGCTGGGAGCAGTCGAGCGACGGCACCACCTGGACCTTCACCCTCCGCGACGACGCGGTCTTCTCGGACGGCGCCGCCGTCACCGCCGAGGACGCCGTCTTCAGCCTCAACCGCCTGAAGAACCTGCAGGGCTCCGCCTCGCAGACCGTGCAGGGCCTCGACTTCGCCGCCGAGGGGGACGACACGGTCGTCGTCACCTCCGAGACGCCGAACCCCGACGTCCCGGTCATCCTCGCGATGCCCGCGGCGAGCGTGCTGAACTCGGCCGAGGCCAAGAAGCTCGGCGCGACCGACGCCGAGGACGCCGCCACGAGCGACCAGATCGGCACCCAGCTCGACACCGCGAGCCTCGGCAGCGGCCCGTACGTGCTGAAGAGCTACGACCCGAGCACGAAGATCGTGCTCACCGCGAACCCGAAGTACTGGGGCGAGCAGCCGGCCTACAGCCGTGTCGTCATCCAGAACGTCGACGTGCAGAACCAGAAGCTCACCATCTCGAAGGCCAAGGGCGACGAGATCGCGCTCGACCTCTCGGGCCCGCAGGCCGCCGAGCTGTCCGACGACCTCCAGGTCTCGGGCGTCGCCGACACCTCGTACTTCCTGAGCCTCAACCAGGACCCGGCCGTCTCGGCCGTCACCTCGAACCCGGCGTTCGTCAAGGCCCTGCGCCTGACCGTCGACGGCGAGGGCCTCGCGAAGCTCTTCGGCGAGGGGGCGACCCCCGCGGCCGGCCTCGTGCCGCCCGCCTTCGCCGGCGCGCTCGACGAGTCGGAGAACCCCGTGCAGGACATCGACGGCGCGAAGAAGCTGCTCGCCGACGCGGGCCTCAGCGACGTGAAGGTGGCGCTCGTCTACCCGGCGATCACCTACCGCGGCGTCGACCTCGGCACCATCGTCACGAAGGTGCAGCAGGACGCCAAGAAGGCCGGCATCGAGATCGAGCTCACCCCGCAGCCGATCAACGTGTTCCTGCAGTCGCAGTCCGAGGGCAAGAACGAGATCAACTTCTCGCCGAACAGCCTGAACTACCCGGCCTCGTCGTCGCTCGTGAACAACATGGCCCCCGGCGCCTCGACCTCGCTGCGCACCGGCTGGACCCTCGAGCGCGCCGACCAGTCGGCGATCGACGCCAGCAACGCCGTGACCGCGGAGCTCACCCCCGAGGGGCGCAACGAGGCCATGATCGAGTGGCAGCACGTCATGAACGAGGTCTCGCCCTACATCGCCCTGGCGAACAACGCCGGCATCGTCGTCGCGACGAGCGACCTGACCGGCGCGGACTACACGCCCGCCGGCTGGACGGTCGACCTCGCGGCGATCGCCGGCAAGTAGCCGGAACGGACCGCGGGCGCCCCTGCTCTCTTCCTGTCAGGGGCGCCCGCTTCCCCCGTCGCGCATGCGACCCCGTCGCGCGAGCGACCACCCGTCGCCACCGCGACCCGAGACGGAGCTTCGATGCCACCCCTCCTCAAGATGATCGGCAAACGCCTGCTGAGCGCCCTCGTGCTGCTCTGGGGCGTCACGGTCGTGACCTTCCTGCTCGTGAACGTCGTCCCCGGCGACGCCGCCGCGGCGAACCTCTCGCAGCAGGCGTACGACGACCCGGAGATCCGGGCCGCCTTCGAGGCCAAGTGGGGCCTCGACCAGCCGATCTGGGTGCAGTACGTGCGCTACCTCGGCAACATCCTGCAGGGCGACCTCGGCACCTCGCAGCAGACGCACCGTCCGGTCGCCGAGGACCTCGGCCAGTACGTGCCGGCGACGATCGAGATCGCGCTGCCGGCCATGGCCCTCGCCATCGTGATCGCGGTCGGCCTCGGCATGCTCGCCGCGATGCGCAAGAACCGCCCGACCGACACCGGCATCCGCAGCGCCGCCCTCGTCGGCCTCTCCACCCCGCCGTTCTGGCTCGCGCTCGTCGCGCTCTACGTCTTCTTCTACCTGCTCGGCTGGGTGCCCAACGGCGGCCGGCTCAGCAACATCTACGACCCGCCGCCCGCGGTGACCGGCATGTACACCGTCGACGCGGCCATCGCCGGGCAGTGGGACGTCTTCGGCGACGCGCTCTGGCACCTCGTGCTGCCCGTCGGCATCCTCACCGCGCTCACCGTGTCGGGCCTGCTCCGCTTCGTGCGCTCGGCCATGATCGAGGTGCTGGATGCCGAGTACATCCGTTCGGCGATCGCGAAGGGCCTGCCGCGCCGCATCATCACCTGGCGGCACGTGTTCCGCGCGGGCCTCCTGCCGGTGCTCACCGTCTCGGGCCTCATGCTCGCCTCGCTGCTCGGCGGCGCCGTGCTCGTCGAGCAGGTGCTGTCGTGGCCCGGCCTCGGCCAGTACGCCTACAAGAGCGCCATCTCGCTCGACCTGCAGGCGATCCTCGGCGTGACCCTGTTCATCGCGGTCGTCTACACCCTCATCAACCTCCTCGTCGACGTGCTCTACAGCGTCATCGACCCGAGGATCGGAGCGAAATGACCATCCTGCCCTCCGACCGGGTCGCCGTCTCGCGCGCCTCGCGCTTCCGGCGCGACCGCCTGCGCGTCGGCGGCAGCCTCGGCACGGGGTCGTTCTGGCGACCGCTCACCGTGGTCTCCCTCGGCATCATCGTGCTCTGGTGCCTGCTCGCGGCCTTCGCGCCGTGGGTGGCGCCCTACGACCCGCTCGAGACCGTCGGCGACAACCTGCAGCCGCCGTCCGGCGCGCACTGGATGGGCACCGACGACCTCGGCCGCGACGTGCTCAGCCGGCTCATCTGGGGCTCGCGCCTCTCGCTGCCGCTCGCGGTCGCCATCGTCGCGTGCTCGCTCCTCGTCGGCGGCATCGTCGGCCTCGCCGCCGGCTACTTCGGCAAGGCCGTCGACAACGTCGCGATGCGGCTCGCCGACCTCGTGCTCGCGTTCCCGCAGATCATCCTCGCGATGGCGGTCGCCGCGGCCTTCGGCCCGAGCGTCGGCAACGCGGTGCTCGCACTCGTCATCGTGTCGTGGCCGCTCTACGCGCGCATCATCCGCAGCTCGGTGCTGAGCGTGCGCGAGCAGGAGTACGTCGTCGCCGGCCGGATGCTCGGCCTGCCGACGCTCCGTTCGATCGTGAAGGACGTCATCCCGAACAGCGCCGGCCCCGCCCTCGTCATGTCGACGATCGAGCTCGGCAACGCCATCCTCATGCTCGCCGCCCTGTCGTTCCTCGGCCTCGGCCCGCGGCCGCCGGCCGCCGAGTGGGGCGCGATGATCGCGCTCGGCTCGCAGAACCTCGGCAACTGGTGGGTGAGCCTGTTCCCCGGCCTCGCCATCCTCACGATCGTGATGGCCTTCAACCTCCTGGGCGACGCCATCCAGGACCACCTCGACCCCCGGTCGCGGAATGCGAGGACGCGATGACGACCGCAGCCGACCCCCTGCTCTCCATCGAGGGCCTCTCGGTGACCATGCCGACCCCGTCGGGGCCGGTCGAGCTCGTGCACCGCACCGACATCGAGATCGGCGAGGGCGAGATCGTCGGCCTCGCCGGCGAGAGCGGCTCGGGCAAGACGATGACCGCTTCGGCGATCATGGGCATCCTGCCGCCCGGCGCGCGCGCCGGCGGCCGGATCATGTTCGAGGGCCGCGACCTGCTCTCGCTGAGCCGCGCCGAGCTCGACACGGTGCGCGGCAACCGCATCGCGATCGTGTTCCAGGACCCCTCGGCGGCGCTGCACCCGCTGCTCACGATCGGCACGCAGCTCACCGAGCACCTGATCCACCACAAGGGCGTCACGAAGAAGCAGGCGAACGCCCGCGCGGTCGAGCTGCTCGACCTCGTGCGCATCCGCGACCCGCACCACGCGGTCAAGGCGTTCCCGCACCAGTTCTCGGGCGGCATGCGCCAGCGCGCGGCGATCGCCATCGCGCTCGCCTGCGAGCCGCGGCTGCTCATCGCCGACGAGCCGACGACGGCGCTCGACGTGACGGTGCAGGCCGGCATCCTGCGGCTCTTCGACCGGCTCGCCCGGGAGACCGGGGTCTCGATGCTCTTCATCACCCACGACCTCGGCGTCATGAACTCGATCGCCGACCGCACCTACGTGTTCAAGGACGGCACCGTCGTGGAGTCGGGCGTCACCACCACCATCCTGAACGAGCCGAGCCACGAGTACACGAAGGCGCTCATCGCCTCGCGCGCGCAGTCGCTCGCCGAGGAGCGCGTGCAGCAGGAGGCCCGCCCATGACCGCCAACGTGCTCGAACTCGAGGACATCGTCGTCACCCACCGCCGCAGCGGCGGCCCGGCGGTGCAGGCCGTCCGCGGGGTCTCGCTGACCGTGGCGCCCGGCCAGGTCGTCGGGCTCGTCGGCGAGTCGGGCTGCGGCAAGTCGTCGCTCGCCCGGGTCGCCTGCGGCATCCACGCCCCCACCTCGGGCGCGGTGCGCTTCGAGGGCGCGCCGCTGGAACCGCTCCGGATGCGGCAGCGGCCCGCCGCCGACCGCAAGCTGCAGATGGTGTTCCAGAACCCCTACGCCTCGCTGAGCCCGCGCCGCACGATCGCGAGCCAGCTGCTCGACGGCGTGACGGAGCCGATCCCGCGGGAGCAGCGGGCGGCGGAGGTCGCGCGGCTCCTGGAGCTCGTCGGCCTCGACGCGACGGCGGGCAGCCGCTACCCCTCGCAGTTCTCCGGGGGGCAGCGGCAGCGGCTCGCGATCGCCCGCGCCCTCGCCGCGAAGCCGAGCCTCGTCGTCGCCGACGAGCCGGTGACCGCCCTCGACGCCTTCTCCTCGGCGCAGATCGTGCAGCTGCTGCAGTCGCTCGTGCGGGAGCTCGGCATGGGGATGCTCTTCATCTCCCACGACCTCTCCCTCGTGCGCGCCATCGCCGACGAGACCGCGGTGATGTACGCCGGCGAGATCGTGGAGCGCGGCCCGAGCGAGCAGCTCTGGGAGCGGCCGACGCATCCCTACACGAAGACCCTCATCGCCGCGATCCCCGAGATCGGACCCGTCAAGAAGCTGCCGGGCCTCGACGAGGACGTCGTCGAGCCGGCAGCGGCCGGCGTCGACGCGGCAGCCACGAACGGAGCATCAGCATGACCAGCGCGACCACCGCCCCCACCCTGCTCGTCGGGGCCCGGATCTTCACCGGCACGGATGCCGAGCTCCTCGACGGCGCCGCGGTGCTCGTGGCCGCCGACGGCCGCATCGCGGCGGTCGGCCCCGAGGCGGAGCTCCGCGCCCGCCCCGACGCCGCCGACGCCCGCGTCGTCGAGCTCGCCGGCCGGGTGCTGAGCCCCGGCCTCGTGAACATGCACGTGCACCTCGGCCTCGCCCTGCCCGGCACGGCGGGCGCCGCGATCGCGAGCAAGTCGGACCCCGACCTGCTCCTCGTGATGGCCGACGGCGCGAAGCGCACGCTGCAGGCGGGCGTCACGACCACCCGTCTCGTCGGCGAGAGCCGCTACCTCGACTTCGCGCTGCGCCGCGGCATCGACGCGGGCATCGTGCCGGGCCCGCGCATCTTCACCGCCGGCCACGCGCTCTGCTGCACGGGCGGCCACGGCTGGGACTCCGACGCCCTCGAGGGCGACGGTGCCGACGAGCTGCGCCGGCTCGCCCGGCTGCAGATCCGGCACGGGGCCGACCTCATGAAGGTCTGCATCTCGGGCGGCATCGCCGGCGAGCACGAGCAGATCGACACCCCGCAGCTCACCGACGAGGAGATGGCCTCCATCATCCAGGTCGCCCACGACTGGGGCCGCAAGGTCACCGCGCACGTCGGCCCCTCGGAGACGCTGCGCCGCGCGATCGAGCTCGGCCTCGACTGCGTCGAGCACGGCTACCAGCTCACGCGGGAGATCACCGAGCTCATGGCCGAGCGCGGCGTCTGGTACGTGCCGACCATCACGGTGAGCCGCTGCGAGGAGTTCTTCGACGCGCAGGGCGTGCCCGCGTGGATGAAGGAGCGCGCGCTCGGCGCGGGCCCCCGGCACTGGGAGAGCCTGCAGCACGCCATCGCGAGCGGCGTGCCGATCGCGATGGGCACGGACATGCCGCCGGCCGCCGACTTCGACGGCACGACGGCCACGGTCCGCGAGATGGAGTTCATGGTGGAGGCCGGGATGACGGACCTCGACGTGATGCGCTCGGCGACCGGGCGGGCGGCGGAGCTCCTCGGCGCGCCCGGCATCGGCGTCATCGAGCCCGGCGCCCACGCCGACTTCATCGTCACGGACGAGGACCCGACGCGCGACATCTCCGCGCTGCGCGGCATCGACTGGGTCATGAAGGACGGCGTCGTCGTACGAGACGACCGGGCCGGCGCCCGATGACGGATCACGCCACCGTCCGCTCCGTCGCCGACGCGCACCTCGCCGCGCTCGCCGAGCACGAGCCCGCCGCCGCGCAGGCGCTCGGCCGGGGCGCCGCCGCGCGCCTCGCGGATTACGGCCCCGAGTGGGCGGAGGAGCGCCGGGCGCTGCTCGGCCGCACCGCCGCCGCCCTGGCCGCGCTGCCCGCCGAGGAGCGCGCCGCCGACGCCGCCCTCGACGCCGCGCTCGCGGAACGCGCCGCGAGCGAGGCCGAGCTCTTCGACACCGGCTTCACCGCGCGGCTGCTGGCCCCGCTCGCCTCGCCCGTGCAGGAGATCCGGGAGCGCTTCGACGACGTCACCGTCACGGACGACGAGGCGGGCGACGCGGTCATCGAACGGCTCGCCTCCGTCGAGCCCGCCCTCGGCGAGTTCCGCCGCCGCCTCGAGTGGGCGCGCGACGCCGGCCGCGCCGGCCGGTTCAGCGGATCGGGGGTCGCGGCGGCGCGTCAGCTCGAGGTCGTCGCGGGGCAGATCGACACCTGGATCGACCCGGCCGGACTCGACTACTTCTCCCGCATCTCGGCCGCGCCGCTGAGCGGGTCGCGCGCCGCGGCCCTCGCGCGCGCCGGCGAGCGGGCGACGCGCGCCTTCGGCGAGCTGAGCGGATGGCTCCGCACCGAGCTGCTGCCGAGCGCCCCCGTCGAGGACGCCGTCGGCGAGCACGTCTACCGCCAGATCGCGCAGAGCTTCCTCGGCACCCGGCTCGACCTCGACGAGGTGTACGACTACGGCTGGTCGGAGCTCGAGCGGCTCCTCGGCGAGGCCCGGCGCCTCGCCGCGATCGTGCTCGGCGACGGCGCGGGAGCCGGCACCGGCTCCGACGACACCGGGGCGGTGCGCGCCGCGGCGCGCCTGCTCGACGCCGACCCGCGGTACCGGGTCGCGGGGCACGAGCGCATCGTCGCCTGGCTGCAGGACCGCCTCGAGGACACCTTCGCCCGCGTCGACGGCGTCGCCTTCGACCTGCCCCGGGCCATCCGCGAGGTCGACGTCGTCGTGCCGACCGCCGCGAGCGGCGTCGTCTACTACACCCCCGGCGCCCCCGACGGCTCCGTGCGCAGCAAGATCGTCTGGACCATCCCCGAGGGCGCCGAGGCGATCGGCACCTGGCAGGAGGTCACGAGCTTCCACCACGAGGGCGTGCCCGGGCACCACCTCGAGCACACCATCAACCGCAGCAACGCGGGCCTGCACCCGTGGCAGCGCTACCTGTGCGAGATCCACGGCTACGCCGAGGGCTGGGCGCACTACTCCGAGCAGCTGTCCGACTCGATCGGCCTGCTGCGCGACCCCGCCGAGCAGCTCGGGATGGTGCTCGGCCAGATCTGGCGCGCGGTGCGGATCGTCGTCGACCTCGGCCTGCACACCGGCCGCGAGCTGCGGCCGAACCCGCTCGGCGCGACCGGCCGGTGGACGCCCGAGCTCGGCCGCCGCTTCCTCACCGAACTCGCCCTCGTCGACCCCAGGACGGCCGGCTTCGAGGTCGACCGCTACCTCGCCTGGCCGGGGCAGGCGCTCGCCTTCAAGGTGGGCGCGAAGCTCTGGACCGAGGCGCGGGCGAGCGCCGAGGCATCCGGGATCGCCGCCAAGGACTTCCACCACCGAGCGCTGTCCTACGGCCCCATGGGCCTCGGCCCGCTCCAGCACCTGCTCACCACCGAATCGACGGACCGACCATGACCTCTGCCTCCCTCGACGACTTCGTCGTCGCCCTCTACCGCGACCTCGGCGACCGCGCCGCCTTCGACGCCCGCCTCGACCCCGCGGTGACCGTGTGGGAGACGCCGTGGCCGACGCTCATGCGCGGCATCGCCGAGCTCGACGAACTGCGCGGCCCCGCCGTCGCGCCCGAGGACCGCGCCGAGCCGCTGCCCGCCGTGCGCCCCGTCGAGATCGTCAGCGACGACTTCGGCGACGGCACCGGCCTCGTGCGCTACGTGCTCGAGGTGCGCGACCCGGCCGACGGCCGGCTGCTCGAACGGGTGCGGGTCACCGACGTGCTCCGCGACGGCGACGAGGGCTGGCGCATCGTGCACCACCACGCGCAGGACCTGCCCGCCGACGGCGCGAACTGAGAGGACGAGGAAGATGGATCGCACGAGCGTCGACTGGCACGGCTACATCCCGGCCATCACGACCCCGTTCACCCGGGACGGCGACTTCGACGTCGCCGCCTTCGAGGGGCAGATGGGCTGGCTCGCCGACGAGGGCATGCACGGCGTCATCCTCGCCGGGACCTCGGGTGAATGGTTCAGCCTCAACGAGGACGAGCGGGCCGAACTGTTCACGCAGGGCGCCCGGCTCGGCGCCGGCATGCGCGTGCTCGGCGGCTGCAACGCCTTCACCGCGGCCGAGGCGATCCGGCACGCCCGCGCCGCCGAGCGGGCCGGGCTCGACGGCATCCTGCTCACCCCGCCGCCCTACCTCGTGCCGAGCCGCGCCGAGATCGTCGAGTTCTACCGCGAGGTCGCCGCCGGCACCGAGCTGCCGATCTGCGTCTACAACTGGCCCCGCGGCTGCATCGTCGACCTCGACGTGGACACCCTCGGCGAACTCGCCGAGATCGACAACGTCGTGGCGATCAAGAACTCCACGGGGAACTTCGCCGGCTTCCTCGCGGGCCTCTACGCCCTCGGCGACCGGGTGCGCTACTTCGGCATCCCGACGAGCGAGCTCGGCGCCGACCTCGCCGCCCTCGGCCGCGGCGACGGCCTGATGGGCTCCGGCGCCCCGCTCGGCCGCGACCACCCCGACTTCTGGAACGCGCTCGCCGCCGGCGAGCGCGAGCGCGCCATCGAGCTCGGCGCCCGCGACCGGGTCGTCATGACCCGGTGGTTCGGCCCCGACTACGGCGCGAAGTTCGGCAACCAGCAGGCGATCATGAAGACGGCGCTGCGCCTCCGCGGCGTCTCGGCCGGCTACGTCCGGCGCCCCCTCCTCGAGCTCGACGACGCGCAGGTCTCGATCGTCCGCTCGACCCTCGAGGACCTGGGGATCGCGACCGTTCCACTCTCGTGAGCGAGCGATACGACAGCATCGTCGTCGGCGGCGGACTGCTCGGCGCCGCGCTCGCCTGGATGCTCGCCCGCGAGGGCGCCAGGGTGGCGCTCCTCGAACGCGACCAGCTGAACCAGCACGCCTCCGGCCAGAACGCGGGCAGCCTGCACTTCCAGCTCGAGTACCGCATGGTCGAGCACGGCTGGGAGTCGGCGCGCACCGCCGCCGAGGCGATGCCGCTGCACCTCGAGGCCGCCCGCGAGTGGGCGGCGCTCGGCGACGAGCTCGGCGAATCGCTCGGGGTTGCCCAGCAGGGCGGCTTCATGCTCGCCGAGACGGCCGAGCAGGTGGAGGTGCTGCGGCGCAAGACCGCGCTGGAGCAGGAGTGGGGCCTCGACGTGCGCCTCCTCGACGGCGAGGAGGCCCGCCGCCTCGCCCCGTACCTCTCCGACTCGGTGCTCGCCGCCGCGTTCTGCCCGCTCGAAGGCAAGGCCGATACCCGCATCGCCGGTCCGGCGCTCGCCCGCGGCGCGCTGCGGCTCGGCGCCGAGGTGCGCACCCGCACCGAGGTCGTCGACCTGGTGCCCGCCGGCTCCGGCTGGGCGGTGCACGCGGTCGAGCGCAGCGAGGCGGGGGAGCGGAGGCTCCGCCTGGAGGCCGACACGGTGATGCTCGCCGCCGGGGTCTGGACGACGCGGCTCGGGCAGCTGCTCGACGTCTCGCTGCCGACCATCCCGCTCGCGCTCATGATGAGCGTCAGCGCCCCGACCGCGCCGTTCGTGCCGCACCTCGTGCAGCACGCCGGCACGAAGCTCTCCCTGAAGCAGACCGGCAACGGCACCGTGCTCATCGGCGGCGGCTGGCCCGCCCGCCTGCCGCTCGCCGCCGACGGCACGCCCGACCTGGAGAGCCGGCCGACGTTGCTGCAGTCCTCCCTCGTCGGCAACGCCGCCGCCGCGATCGGCGTCGTGCCGCGCACCGCCTCGCTGCCGATCGTGCGCAGCTGGGTCGGCACGACGACCGTCACCCCCGACCAGCTGCCGCTCGTCGGGCAGGTGCCCGGCCGGCCCGGGGTGTTCGTCGCGACGGGCGGCTCGGCCTTCACCCTCGGGCCGAGCTTCGCCCGCTCGCTCATCGCCCTCGCCGACGGGCGGACGCCCGGCATCGATCTGCACCCCTACGACCCCGCACGATTCGAAAGGCTGAGCCATGCCCGACGCTGAGGCCACGAGCGGGCGCGCCGCGCGCCTGCCCTCGGAGCGCGGCGAGCCCGCGGAGATCACCGTCGACGGCCGCCCCGTCGGCTGCTTCGCCGGCGAGACCGTCGCCACGGCGATGCTCGCCGCCGGGGTGCCCGCGTTCTCGCACCGCAACGGCGAGCCGCGCATCCCGCTCTGCAACATGGGCACCTGCTTCGAGTGCGGCGTGACCGTCGACGGTGTGCCGTTGACGCGCTCCTGCCTCACCACGGTGCGCGACGGCATGCGCGTCGAGACGAGCGAGCGATGAGCCCCGCCCACGACCTCGTCGTCGTCGGCGCGGGCCCCGCCGGTGCCGCGGCTGCGCTCGCCGCCGCCGACGCCGGCCTCGACGTGCTCCTCGTCGACGAGCAGCGCGCCGCGGGCGGGCAGATCTTCCGCACCACGCCGCCGGAGTTCGGCGGGCGCCGGAAGCTGCCGACCGGCTACCCCTGGGCCGGCGAGCTCCTCGATCGCGCGCGCTCGCACCCGGGCATCGCCTGGCGGCACGGCGCGACCGTGTTCGGCATCCTGCCGGTCGCGGCGGATGCCGCGTCGGCGGATGCCGCGGATGCCTCGGCGGGAGCCGCCCCGGCGGGCTTCGACGTGCTGACGAGCGATCCGGCCGATCCCGCCGGCTCCGGCCGCGTGCGTGCGCGACGGGTGCTCATCGCCTCCGGCGCCTACGACATGCCCGTGGCGATCCCCGGCTGGACGCTGCCCGGCGTGATGATGGCGGGCGCGGTGCAGGGCTTCCTGAAGTCGCAGCGCCTGCGCGTCGCCGACCGCGTCGTGCTGGCCGGCTCCCACCCGCTCCTCCTGATCGTCGCCGACCAGCTGCTCGCGGCCGGGGCTCGGATCGAGGAGGTCGCGATCGCCCGAGGCATGCCCTCGCCCGTCGAGCTGCTGCGGGCGCTGCCCGCCGTGCCCGGTCACGTGCGCCTCCTCGGCGAGCTCGCCGGCTGCGTGCTGCGGCTGCTGCGGGCCGGCGTGCGGATCTCGACCGGCACGGTGCCGACCGAGGTGCTCGGCGACGGTCGCGTGCAGGGGGTGCGGCTCGCCCGCGCCGACCGCGGCTGGCGGCAGACCGGGCCGGCGCGCACGGTCGACGCGGACGCGCTCGTGCTCGGCTACGGCTTCCACCCCTCGACCGAGCTCGCCCGTCAGCTCGGCTGCGGACTCGACTGGGACTCGGCGCAGGGCGGCTGGATCGTCCGCCACGACGCGCAGCTCGAGACGACCGTCCCCGGGGTGCACGTCGCGGGGGAGCCGAGCGGCGTCGCCGGGGCCGAGCAGTCCCGGGCCGAGGGGGAGCTCGCCGGCCTCACGATCGCCGCGGCCCTCGGCCGCCCCGTGTCCGAGCGCGCGCTCGCAGCGGCCCGGCGGCGCATCCGCTCGGCCTCGCGGTTCTCGGGCGTGGTGCAGCGGATATTCGCCCCGCGCCGCGAGGCCCTGCTCGAGCTCGCGACGCCGGCGACGGAGATCTGCCGCTGCGAGACGGTGACGCGGGGCACGATCGACGGTTTCCTCGACGAGAACCCCTTCGCCGGCACCGCGGATGCCGTGAAGCTCGCCTGCCGCAGCGGCATGGGCCCGTGCCAGGGGCGGTACTGCGAGTCGGCGGTGGCCGGTCTGGTCGCGAAGGCGCGCGGCACCGGTGTCGGGCAGGCCGGGCGCTTCGCCGCGCACATCCCGGTGAAGCCGGTGCCGCTGGAGGCCTACGTCGCCCTCGCCGACGACCCCGCCGTGGTTCCCTGAGCCCGTGGTTCCCTGAGCCCGTGGTTCCCTGAGCCCGTGGAAGGGACTCCCACTGGTTCCCTGAGCCCGTCGAAGGGACTCCCACTGGTTCCCTGAGCCCGCGGTTCCCACCCCGCCCAGCGAGCCACCCACCGCGGCAAGCCGTCAGTATTTGCGGGTGCCGGCGCCGACGCACCCGCAAATACTGACGGCAAGCCGGCCGGACCCCGCGCCCAGCTGGCCGGATGTCGCGGGAGGACGGCAGCCACGCCCGCGCGCGCCGGCGTCCGAGGCTGCAGAATGGGCGGGTGACTCGCCGGGGGATCATCCTGTTCGCCGCGCTCGGGATCGCGTGGGGCATCCCCTACCTCTTCATCAAGGTGGCGGTGTCGGAACTCGATCCCGGCATGGTCGTGCTCGCGCGCTCGGGCCTCGCCGCCATCCTGCTGCTGCCGCTCGCGCTCTTCCGCCACCAGGTCTGGCCGGTGCTGAAGCGGTGGAAGCCGATGCTCGCCTACACCCTCGTCGAGATCGTGTTCCCGTGGTACTTCCTGAGCTCCGCCGAGCAGCAGCTGCCGAGCTCAACCGCCGGCCTCCTGCTCGCGGCCGTCCCGCTCGCCGGCGTCGCGATCGCCTTCCTGATGGGCCGTCCGGAGCGCCTCTCGGGGGTGAACTGGCTCGGCATCCTGCTCGGCATGCTCGGCGTCGCCGCGCTCGTCGGCCTCGACGTCGCGGGCTCCGACCTCTTCGCCGTGGCGGAGATGGGCGTCGTGGTGGTGGGCTACGCGCTCGGCCCCGCCATTCTCGCCCGCTGGATGTCCGATCTGCCGGGCATCGGCATCGTCGCCGTCTCGCTCGCGGGAGCCGCCGTCGTGTTCGTGCCGTTCGTGCTGCTCACGGGCGGCGTGCCGACGAGCTGGCCCTCGACCGAGGTCGTGGTCGCGGTGCTCGTGCTCGCCGTGGTCTGCAGCGCGCTCGCGTTCCTGCTGATGGTCGGGCTGATCGCCGAGATCGGTCCGGTGAAGGCGACCACGATCACCTACGTGAACCCGGCGGTCGCGATCGTCGCGGGCGTGCTCGTGCTCGGCGAGCGGGTCACGGTGTGGACGGTCGTCGGCTTCGTCCTCGTGCTGCTCGGTTCCTACCTCGTCACCCGGCATCGACGGGATGCCCCGGTCGGGGAAGCAATCGCGCCGCCCGAGCGTTCCACCTCTGCATGACGACCCTCGGAATCATCGGCGCAGGACACATCGGCAGCCAGATCGCGCGAGCGGCGGTGGCGAACGGCTACGAGGTCGTGATCGCCAACTCGCGCGGCCCGGAGACGCTCGCGGAGCTCGTGGCCGAGCTCGGCCCGCAGGCGCGCGCGGCGACCGCGCAGGAGGCGGCAGCGGCAGCCGACCTCGCGGTCGTGACCGTGCCGTTCAAGGCGTACCCGGCGGTGCCGGTCGAGCCGCTCGCCGGCAAGATCGTGATCGACACGAACAACTACTACTGGGAGCGCGACGGGCACGTCCCCGCGCTCGACGAGGGGCGCGACACCGTCAGCGGCATGCTCCAGGCGCACCTGCCGACGAGCCGCGTCGCGAAGGGCTTCAACCACATCACCGCCGCCGACATCACGACCGAGGGGCGCCCGGCCGGCACCGCGGGTCGCCGCGCGCTCGCCACGGCGAGCGACCACGAGGATGCCGCGGCCGCCGTCGCCCGGCTCTACGACGAGTTCGGCTACGACACGGTCAACGTCGGGCCGCTCGCCGAGAGCTGGCGGGTCGAGCGCGACCAGCCCGCGTACTCGGCGGGCGCGCAGACGCGCGAGGAGCTCGTCACGAACCTCGCGAAGGCCGAGCGCGCCGCGTAGCCGCGTGGCCGAGGGGCCCGCGTCGCCTCGGGGCGCCGAGGCGTCGCGCCGCGAGCTTCAGTCGCGCTGCGGCGCGGCGAGGATGACGAGCGGTGACGTCGGGAAGGCGATCGTCTGAGCGCTCTCGAAGGCGAGCACGACCGCATCGTCGACGACCCGCGCCGTGACGCCGGTCTCGCCGAAGAGCCCCGAGGGGATCTGCCAGCTCTCGGTGCTCTCGCCGGTCTCCGGGTCGATGCGGTTCAGGGCGGCGTCGCCGTTCACGAGGCCGATGCTCAGCGCGTAGAGCTGCCCGTCGGTGCCCACGCTGACGTCCTGCACGGTCGCGCTGAACGGTGCGGGCGGCGTCGTGCGCCAGCGCTCCTCGCCCGTGGCGAGGTCGTAGCCGACGAGGTCGACCGAGCCGCCGTCGGATCCCCTCGCGCCGGTGACGAGCAGATCGCCGACGACCTCGTAGCCGCCGTGGCCGTCGGTGAGCCCGGCCGCGAACTCGACCGGCGTGGCCGGCGAGATCGGTGCCGGCATGCGCCCGGTCTCGGGATCGAGGCGGCCGAGCACCGCGCTGCCGTCGGCGAGCTCGGCGATGGCGAGTACGCCCGGTTCGCGGTCGTCGACGAAGAGGAACGGATCGGATGCGTCGAGCTCGCCGACGCCGAGCGCGGCGTTGCCGTCGATGGTGTCGCCGAACTTCCAGACCACCTCGGCCTCGGCGCCGTCGACCCGGATGCCGTACACGTCGGAGGCGGGCGCGTCGCCGAGCAGCTCGCCGTGCAGCAGGGTCGTGACGAGCAGCCCGGATTCGGGGTCGACGGCGAGCGAGCTCACGTGCGCGCGCCCGCCGTCGTCGTCGGTGAAGGCGCCCAGTTCCTCGCCGTCGAGCACCGGCACCGGCTCGCCGGTCTCGGGATCGAGGAAGCCCAAACCGTGGAACGAGGTGACGAACCACAGCCGGCCGTCGACGGCCGCGGTGCCGGTGACCTGCTCGTAGCTCTTGGTGCCCTGGTATTCCGCTGAGACGAACTCGAAGCCGTCGACCGCCTCGCCGCTCTCGAGGTCGTAGACGACGAAGCGCGAGCAGGGCCCGCCGCCCTCGATGCCGGTGAGCAGCACGAGTCGCTGCTCGGAGAGGAAGTACGGCGCGTCGCACGGACCCCAGTCGGCGGGCCCGCCTGGCGCGGACCAGGCCTCTTCGAGCGTGGCCCGCTCGAAGACGGTGAGCGTGCCGTCGGGTGGGGAGACGACGGCGATCCAATTCTCGGAAACGGAGATGCCGGGCTGCATGATCGGGCTCGTGCTGCGGTCGACGTCGGCGATCTGCGGCGCCTGGTGCACCACCTCGAGCTCACCGGCCGGGAGCGGCGGCGTGCCCGTCGCGGTCGGAGGCGCGCTCGGAGCCGGGCTCGCCGCCGGCGGCGCAGTGCACGCGGTGAGTGCGGCGAGCGCGAGTGCGCACGTCGCGAGTGCAGTGGTGCGAAGCTCCGACATTGTGCCCCCGGTCTGGCATCCCCAGTGCTGACGGGTCTACTGTAGCCCGTTCGGGGGATCAGCGGGCGAGCATCGGGCGCAGCCAGTCGACCACGATCCGGTCGTAGGCGCGGGCGGCGTCGGTCTGCGGCGCGGGGTCGGTGCCCGGCCATTCGGCGAGGGCGTGCTCGACGCCGGGCACGTAGCGCACCTCGGCCTGCTCGAGCCGCTCGAACGCGCGCACCGCGTCGAGGAACGGCGCCTCGTCGGCATCGCCCTCGACGATGAGCAGCGGCGAGCCGAGCTCGCGGAGCTCGTCGGCGCGGGCCACGAAGTCCATGCGGGCGGCGACGGCGCTCGAGGCATCCGTCCAGCGGTAGGGCTCGGGCAGGAACTCGGCCATCGCGTCGACCATCGGTCGCAGCCGCAGCATCGGGTTCACGAGCACGGTGGCGCGGAGCCCGAGTGCCGCGCCGCGGGTGACGGCGACCTCGGCGGCGACGGACGCCCCAGCGGAGCCGCCGAGGACGACGAGGGGCGCCTCGGGGTCGGCGCCGAGCCGTTCGTGGAGCTCGGCGAACGCGGCGGGGAACTCGTCGTTCGCCTGCTCGTGCATGGGGCCGAAGAACTCGGTGACCAGGTCGACGCCGCTGGCGAGGAGCGCCTCGAAGTCGTCGTGCACGGCGCGCGGCCCGCTCAGCGGCAGCCCGAGGCAGACGAGGTGCGCGTCGAGACCGGCGAGCGGGAGCGCGGCGGCCATGGCCGCCGGCGTGTTCGGCGGGTCGAGCAGGTGCCAGGCGACGACGACGGGGGCGCCGGGATGCCTCGCCGCGCGCGCCGTGTAGGGGACACCGCCGCTCGTCGTACCCGAGATCTCGCTCATGGGGCGACGCTACCCGCGGCCGCCGACACCCCTCACCCGTCGTGCACGTCGAGCGAGACGAGCACGGTGTCGCCCTCGCCCACCTGCTCGGCGCGGAGCACCGCCCGCTTCAGCGGTAGCACGTAGACCCCGCCGCTCGGGAAGATCGAGGTGCTCCAGGTGCTGCCGCCGAGGGAGACCGTGACCTTGACGGCCCCGAAGCCGCGGGGCATGCGCGGCTGCTCGGAGATGTCGGCGCTCGGCTCGGGCGGCACATCGACGAAGAACCAGTTGCGCCGGGCCGCCCACTCGTAGATCTCGGCCTCGAATCGGATGCGCATGCGCCGAGCGTAGCGCCCGCCGCCGACGTGCGCCCGCCCCTGCGCCGCACTCGCCCGGCTCGCGCCCCGCGCCGACACCTGACGCGCGCTACTGCGCGGCGGCGAGGATCTGCCGGTGCAGGGCGAGCAGCCCGGCGGTGCGCTCGGCGGGCCCGCGGCCGAAGCCGCACTCGGTGCCGATGCCGAACTCGGCGACGCCCGCGGCGGCGAGCGCCTCGCGCGCGGGGGCGATGCGGGCGAGCGCGCCGTCGATTCCGTCCTCGTGGTGCACGAGCCCGAGGAACGGCGTCGTCCCGGCGGGCAGCGCCCAGCCGGCGAGCGGTGCCGCGTAGGCGGCATCCGTCCGCTCGATCGGCACCGGCAGGTGCACCCAGTCGATGCGCCGGGCGACGGCCGTGCCGAGCGCGTTGGCGACGGCGACGAGGCGGCCGGCATCCTGCGGCTCGACGAAGTGCTTCTCGCCGACGTCGCCGTAGCAGAGGTGGAAGCCGAGCTCCGCGCCCTCCGGCACCGCGTCGGCGAGCTCGGCGGCGAGGCGTGCGACCTCGGCGACGAGCGCGTCGGCCTCGTCGCCGCCGCCGTCGGTGCCGTCCGCGGCTGCGAAGAAGGCCTCGAGGGGGCCGCCCCCGAGGCTGATGCCCTCGAGGTAGGCGAACTCGGTCGCGAGGTCGAGCTGCACGGCCAGGTCTTCCGCCGGGATCGCCGCCGTGATCGCGTGCAGTTCCGCAACGAGCGCCGCGGCGTACGCCGGATACACGGCGGCCCGGTCGGCGGGGGCGACGAAGCTCGTCACCGGGGCGAGCGGCGAGGGCAGGCAGACCTGGAAGCGGGTGCCCGCGGGGATGACGCCCGCCTCCCGCAGCCGCACGAACTCGGCGTGGCTCTCGATCGCGGCGGCTGCATACCCGAGCGGGCCGAACGACAGCTCTGCGGCCGGCACCGTGCCGTCGAGGAGCAGCGGGCGAAGGTCGAAGCCGGCGACGACGATGGGGTCGATGGGCGCGCGCACGAGGCCGGCGACCCGGTCGAACGCGGCGCCCTGGAAGAGGATCCAGTGGAAGCGTTCGCCCACCTCGCCGTCGGGGATGCGGGGTAGCGCCGCTCCGAGCTCGCCCGCTGCGAGGCGGAAGACGGCCTCGGCGGTGGGCTGGTTGACGGATCCGACGAGGTGCGCGCCGGCGACGCGGGGGAGCTGAGGCATCCGTTCAGCCTAGCTCTGCGCAGAGGTCCGAAATCCGCTGCCCGACAGGGCTCCCGCTCGGCGCGGCGCGGCGAGAATGGGGGCATGACCCGCCGCCACGCCACCCTGCCGACCGCGCTCGGCGAGCTGCTCGTCGTCGCGGACGCGGGCGGGATCGCCGGGCTCTACTTCCCGGCGCACTGGCACCCGCCGGCCGCGGGCTCGCTGGGCGCGGGGGTGGATGCCTTGGCCGACCCGCTGCTGACGGAGCTCGCGCGGCAGCTCGACGACTACCTCGCCGGGCGGCGTCGCGACTTCGACGTGCCGATGGAGCCGGCCGGTGACGCGTTCGAGCACCGGGTGTGGGCGATGCTTCGCGAGATCCCGTTCGGGGCGACCACGACGTACGGCGAGCTCGCGCTCCGGCTCGGCGACCGGAACCTCGCCCGCATGGTGGGGCGCGCGGTCGGGCACAACCCGATCAGCATCCTGGTGCCGTGCCACCGGGTCGTCGGCGCCGACGGCTCGCTCACGGGCTATGCGGGCGGGCTCGAGCGCAAGCGCACGCTGCTCGAGCTCGAGGGCGCCGAGGTGGTGGCGCAGCGGCGGCTGTTCTGAGCGGTCCGGGCGTTGGCACTCTCCCGGGTCGAGTGCTAATCTGGGAGTGTTGAGTCGATGCGACTCAACTCTGAAACCTCGGGCCGCAGACCCGCGGCCCGCACGAGTGAGAGGAGACGCCCATGGCACTGACCTGGGACCCGTTCCGCGACCTCGACCGGCTCGCGGCGACCATGCTCGACTCGCGGCAGGGGCCGCGCATGATGCCCATCGACCTGCATCGCGACGGCGATCACTACGTGCTCTCCGCCGACCTTCCGGGCGTCGACCCGGGCTCGATCGACATCGACATCGACGGACAGCTGCTGACCATCCGCGCCGAGCGCACGCTCCGCGGCGACGAGGGCGTGAAGTGGCTCGCGCACGAGCGGCCGAGCGGCTCGTTCCTCCGCCAGCTCAGCGTGGGCGAGGGCATCGACACGGCATCGATCAGCGCGCACTACGACAATGGCGTGCTGAGCGTGCTGCTGCCGGTGTCCGAGCGCGCGAAGCCGCGCAAGGTCGAGGTCCGCCAAGGTGCCGGCGCGGACGCGCCCAAGGAGGTCGCGGCGAGCTGAGCCGCGAACGGCGACAGGCGCCGCGAACGGCGACAGGCGCCGCGAACGGCAAGACGACGAGCGGGGCGGTGCGCAGGGCGCGCCGCCCCGCTCCGTCTGCGCTCAGGCGGCCGAGTTCGCGGCGATCGCCGCGCGGAGCACCCCGTCGGCCGCGTCGAGGGCGGCCGGGGCGGCGGCCGCGGGCAGGCCGGTGCGCAGCACCAGGATCGCCTGCTTGACCGAGCCACCCACGGCGGCGAGCGCCTCGCTCGCCGTGTCGGCGTCGACCTCCGCGAGCGCCATGATGGTGCGCACCGAGCGCGCGTGCAGCTTGCGGTTCGTGGCCTGCAGATCGACCATGATGCCCTGATAGGTCTTGCCGAGCTTGATCATCGAGATCGTCGTCAGCATGTTCGCGACGAGCTTCTGCGCGGTGCCCGACTTCAGCCGCGTCGATCCCGCCACGAACTCCGGGCCCACGACGACGTCAATCGCGATGTCGGCGATGGCGCCGATCGCCGAGGGGGCGTTCGAGGCGATCGCGATCGTGAGGGCCCCGCGCTCGCGCGCGTACCGGAGCCCGCCGACGGCGTAGGGCGTGCGGCCGGAGGCGGAGATGCCGACGACGACGTCGGCGGGGCCGACGGCGAGCTCGGCGAGCTGCGCGGGCGCGCCGTCCTCGTCGTCCTCGGCGTTCTCGACGGCCTCGCGGATGGCGGTGTCGCCGCCCGCGATGAGGCCGACGATGAGCGCGGGGTCGGTGCCGAACGTCGGCGGGCACTCGCTCGCGTCGAGCACGCCGATGCGTCCCGCGGTGCCCGCGCCCAGGTAGACGAGGCGCCCGCCGCGGCGCATCCGCTCGACGATGCCGTCGATCGCCCTGGTGATCTCCGGTGCCCGCGCCGCGACGGCCTCCGGCACCCGGCGGTCCTCCGCGTTCATCGCGAGCACGAGCTCCTCGGTGCTGAGCAGGTCGAGGTCGCCGCGCTGCTCCGCCTGCTCGGTCGTGAGCGTGGCGAGCTCGTCCATCAGCGCCTCGAGCTCGTCGGCGCCCAGAACGGGCTCGCTGCGATCGGCCGCCGGTGACTGGGGCATGACAGGCTCCTGGAGGGTCGGGCCGATCCGCTCGGCCATGTAAAGAGTCTACGGTGGATGCGCAATTAATGTAACTGATTTTCGAGACGCGCAGCGCTCCGGGCGCCGAGCCGGGGTCGCGGCGGGCATACTTGGAGCGACCGACCGGCCGAGACGGGGGACCAAGTGAGCATCCAGTCGACGATCGACGCCGCCGCGGCCTCGCTCTCCCCGTCGCTCGCCCGCATCGCCGCGGTCGTGCGCGACAACCCCTCGATCGTGATCGACAACACGATCAACGAGCTCGCCGCGGCCTGCGACACCTCGGTCGCCTCGGTGGTGCGTTTCTGCCACGCGATCGGCTTCGCCGGCTACGCCCCGCTGCGGATGGCCCTCGCCACGGAGCTCGGCCGGCAGTCGGCGCAGTTCGTCGGGCAGGCCGACTTCGGGGCCGACCTCGGCCGCGACGACACCCTGCCGCAGATGGCGGCGAAGCTCGCCTCGCTCGAGATGCTCGCGATCGAGGAGACCCTCGGCGATCTCGACTTCGCGGTGGCGGAGCGCGTGGTCGACGCGCTCGACGGGGCGTCCCGCATCCTGCTGTACGGCGTCGGTGCGAGCCAGTTCGTCGGCGAGGACCTCGGGCACAAGCTGCTCCGCCTCGGCCGCAACGCGGTCGTGCTCTCCGACCCGCACGAGGCCGTCGCGGCGGCGTCGCTGCAGATCCCGGGCACCGTCGCGATCGGCTTCTCGCACCTCGGCGAGACGGTCGAGTGCGTGCGCTTCCTCGAGGTCGCCGCGGAGAGCGGGGCGACGACGGTCGCGCTGACCGCGGTGAAGGACTCGACGATCGCCCGCACCGCCGATCACGCCCTCTTCACCGCGGTGCGGGAGACGGCCTTCCGGGCCGGCGCGATGGTGAGCCGCATCGCCCAGCTCGCCGTGATCGACTGCCTCTTCGTCGGGGTCGCGCAGCGCCGCTACGACGAGACGGTCGAGGCGCTCCGCCGCACCCGCGAGGTCACCCGGGCGCTGCGCGGTCGCTGAGCCGCGACCGACGGGCGGATGGCCGGTTGCGACGGTCGTCGCCCGGCCTCGTTCATTGCGATCGTGTAAACCATCTCCAATCAGATCGACAGGAATGAAAATTCTTGCCATACTGATCGAGCCGGCGACGTTCGCCGGCGAGGAAGGACGACGACGTTGAGCACCCTCGACCAGGCGATCGAGATCCGGCCGTTCCGCTTCGGCGACGGCCGCGCGATCCCTGCGGCCTGGACCGCCGCAGCGCCCCGCGACGGCATGACCGAGGGGCGCTTCCGCGACCTCGTGCTGCTCGACCGCAACTTCGACGAGCGCGGGCTCTTCGTGGCCGAGCGCGCCGGGCGGGTCGTCGGCGCCGCCTACGCCGTCCGCCGTCGGGTCGCGCATCACGGCGACGACCTCGAGCCCGACACCGGCTGGCTGCCCTTCTTCTTCGTCGTGCCCGGCGAACGGGGACAGGGCCTCGGCCGCGAGCTCGTCGGCCGCGCCCTCGGCTGGCTGCGCGACGAGGGCGCCCGCCGGGTCGTCTTCTCCGCCTACACCCCGAACTACGTGCTGCCCGGCCTCGACGCCGAACGCTACCCCGAGGCATCCGCCCTGCTCGCCTCGCTCGGCTTCACCCGCATCGAGCACCCGAGCGCGATGGACCGCTCCCTCATCGGCTACGCGATGCCCGAGGACGTCCGCGAACGCGTCGACGCGCTGCGCGCCGAGGGCTGGACCCTGGACTCCCCGCAGAACGACGACCTCGTGCCGCTCATCCGCATCGCCGGCGACGCCTTCAACTCCGACTGGGCGCGCGCCATCCGCGAGGGCATCGTCGCCGGCATGCCGCTCGAGCGCATCATCATCGCGAAGAACCCCGCGGGCGAGGTGCTCGGCTGGGCCATGCACGGCACCTACGAATCCGTCATCGAGCGCTTCGGCCCCTTCGGGGTGCTGCCGGAGAGCCGCGGCACCGGGCTCGGCAAGGTGCTGCTGCACCTCACGCTCGAGCGGATGACCGCCCTCGGTGCGCACAGCGCCTGGTTCCTCTGGGCCGACGAGGGTTCCACCGCCTCGGCGCTCTACGCGAAGACCGGCTTCGCCGCGACCCGCACCTTCGACATCCTCGCCGCCGAGCTCGCCTGAGCGGGCCGGCCACATCGCAACGAAAGGACTGACGTGAGCAGCACCGTCATCGCCGTCGGCGGCCACATCGGCGACATGGAACTCACCGCGGGCCCGACTCTCGCCAAGGTCGTGCTCGAGGGCGGCCGGGCGATCATCGTCGACTGCACCTACGGCGAGCGCGGCCACCCCGTGCTCGCGCCGAGCGTGTACCGCGAGCAGAAGCTCCGCGAGGGCCGCCACTTCGCCGACTCGATCGGGGCCGAGTTCGTCGCGCTCGACTACTCCGACGGCTTCCTGCCGGACTCCGAGGAGGTCGCCGAGCAGATCGCCGCGATCATCCGCGAGGCGAAGCCCGACATCCTGATCACCCACTGGCTGCACTCCATGCACCGCGACCACGAGCGTGCGGCCCAGGCCGCGCTCCGCGGCGCCTTCCTCGCGTCGATCCCGATCGAGGAGATCGAGGCCGAGCGCCACTCGGTGCCGACGATCCTGCACGCCGAGAACTGGGAGGACATGGAGGGGTTCGAGGCCGACACCTACTTCGAGATCCCCGAGGAGGCGTACCAGCGCTGGCGCACCGGCATCGACGAGCACGCCTTCGCGCGCGGCGAGACGTACGGCTTCCGCTTCATCGACTACTACTCGGCACTCATGCAGGTGAAGGGATGCCTCGCCGGCGTCCCGCGCGCCGCGGCGTTCAAGTCCGCCGGCACCGAGAAGTTCGCACTCGCCGGCCCCTGAGCCCGCGCCATCGCCTCCAGCACCACCCCCGACAGAAATGAAGGAGACCATGAAGAAGTCAGTCCTTGCGACGGTGGGCCTCGGCCTGTCGCTCGCGCTCGGCCTCGCCGGATGCTCCGCCTCGACGGGCGATGCGGAAGGGGGAGCACAGGAGCTCACCTTCCTCACCCATTGGGGTCCCGACCAGGTGAAAATGCTCGAAGCCGCCGGTGACGCGTTCACCGCCGACCACCCCGACATCACCATCAAGGTGCAGGCGGTGCCGTTCGGCAACCTGCTCTCCACCCTGCGCACCCAGGGCGCCTCGGCCGACGGCCCGGCCATCGTCGGCATCTACGACGCCTGGCTGCCGGAGCTCGTCCGCGACGGCCTCGCGGCGCAGGCGCCCGACGACGTCGCCGCCGACGTCGAGGCGAACTGGCCCGCCGGCGTCGTCACGGCGGCCTCGCAGCAGGGCGCCGTCTACGGCATCCCGAACGAGATCGACCTCTACCAGCTGAACTACAACACGAAGCTGTTCGACGCGGCGGGCATCGCCGAGCCGCCCGCCGACTGGGACGCCCTCGTGAAGGACGCCGCCGCGCTCACCACCGGCCAGCAGCAGGGCATCGGCTTCATCACGAACTGGAACTCCGGCGTGGTGCATCCCTTCCTGTCGCTGCTCGCCTCGAACGGCGGCTCCTTCCTGAACGAGGACGGCACCAAGTCCGCGCTCGACAGCCCGGAGGCCCTCGAGACGGCGGAGCTGTACCAGCAGCTCGTCGACGCCGGCTCGACCGACCCGGCGAAGTCGCCGGCGAACGCGAACACCACCGGCCCGTACCTCGACGCCTTCGTCAACAACCAGACCGGCATGATCATCATGGCGAACTGGTGGGAGAGCGCGCTGAAGGACGGCATGGGCGACGGCTTCGCGAACGTCGCGACGGCGCCGATCCCCGTCGGCCCGAGCGGCACCGAGTCGTCCTCGATCTCGTACTCGTGGATGACGATGGTGAATGGCAAGGCGAGCGACGCCAAGCAGGAGGCCGCCTGGAAGTTCCTCAGCTACCTGAACGGGCCCGACTCGGGCGAGGCCGGCTCCTCGGCGATGGCGGACATCCTCGTCTCGATGGGCATCCTGCCGAGCCGCACCTCCGACCTCGAGGCGCACCAGGCGCAGCTCGAGACGCCCTTCCTCACGTCGTACGTCGAGCAGCTCGCCCAGGCGACGCCGTTCCCGACCGTGCTCGGCGGCCCCGCGGCGACCGACGCCCTGCAGCGTCAGCTCGAGGCGCTGATCAACGGCCAGATCGACGCGAAGACGGCCATGGCGAACGCGGCGAAGGACGTCGACGCGGCGCTCGCGGCCGCGCAGTAGCAGTATTCGAGGTGGGGGTCGCCGCCCGGCGGCCCCCACCGTTCCCCCGAGAGGCCCGTGTGACCACCCTGCAGACCCCGCCCGCGACGGCGGGTGCCCCAGCGGCCGCGCCCCGCGCGAGCCGACCCGCCCGCAGACGACGCGGGCAGGGCCGCTGGTCGGCGCTGTTCCTCAGCCCGGCCCTGCTCATCATCGGCGTGTTCACGCTGATCCCGATGCTCATGACGGTGTGGATCAGCTTCCACCGCTGGTCGATGTTCACCCCCATCACCGAGATGAGCTGGGTCGGCCTCGACAACTACGGCCGGCTGTTCGCGGACTCCGCGCGCGTGCAGGCGATCTGGAACACCGTCGCCTACGTCGGGCTCTCGGCGCTCATCACCGTGCCGCTCGCGTTGCTCGTCGCGTTGCTGCTGTACTTCCCGAAGATCAAGGGCAAGGGCGTCGTCCGCGTCATCCTGTTCGCGACGTACGTCATCCCGACGATCGCGATCGTCATCATCTGGGGCAACATCTACGCCCCCGGCTACGGCCCGCTGAGCGCGATGCTCGGCGCGATCGGCATCCCCGCGCCGGGCTGGCTGAGCGACCCGAGCTGGGCGCTCGTCTCCCTCGTGATCTTCAACGTCTGGCAGATGCTCGGCTACTACGTCATCCTGCTCATCGCGGGGCTCACCCAGATCTCCGAGGAGCTCTACGAGGCGGCGAAGATCGACGGCGCCGGCATCGTGCGGCAGACCTGGTCGATCACGATCCCGTTGCTGCGGCCCTCGCTCGTGTTCGTCGCGCTGATGACGTTCATCAACTCGATCCAGGTGTTCGATCCCATCTACCTGCTCACGCAGGGCGGACCGGCGAACTCCACCAACGTGGTGTCGTTCGAGATCCAGCGCACCGCCTTCCAGTACGGCATGGCCGGCGAATCCTCGGCGCTCGCCGTCTCGCTGTTCATGATGATCGTGGTCGCCGGCGCCGTGCTCGGCATGGTCATGAAGGGACGCAAGCGATGACCGCCGTCACCGAGAAGCCGATCCCCGTCGAGCGGGCGCGCCCGGTGCAAGGCCGCCGCCGGCGGCGGAACCCCTGGACCACGGCGCTGCTCTACGCGCTGCTCGCCGTCGTCGTGCTCATCCCGCTGTTCCCGCTGTACTGGCTCGTGATCTCGGCGTTCAAGACGCCGGCGGAGTTCGCGCAGATCCCGCCGACGTGGTTCCCCGCCTCGCCGACGATCGACCCGACCGTCACCGCGCTCACCGAGGTGCCGTTCCTGCAGTCGATGATGAACAGCATCATCATCGCGGGCGGCTGCACGATCTCGGTGCTGGTGACGAGCATCTTCGCCGGCTACGTCTTCGCGAAGCACCACTTCCGCGGGCGCGACCTGCTGTTCTGGTCGGTCGTGGCGACGATGTTCCTGCCGCCGATCGTGACGCTCGTGCCGCTCTACTACCTCGTGTCGAGCATGGGGCTGAGCGACACCTACCTGGGTGTCATGCTGCCGTGGCTCGCGAACGCCTTCGGCATCTTCCTGATGCGGCAGTTCATCATGGACATCCCCGACGAGCTCATCGAGGCCGCGCGGCTCGACGGCGCCGGTGAGTTCCGCATCGTCTGGCAGTTCGTCGTGCCGCTGCTGAAGCCCGCGATCGTGACGCTCGCGGTGTTCATGTTCGTGTACAGCTGGAACAACTTCCTCTGGCCGCTGTCGATCCTGCGCTCCGACGCGCTGTACCCGGTCGTGCTGACGCTGAACCGGCTGATGTCGTACACGATGAGCTTCGAGTACCAGAACGTCGTGCTCGCGGGCGCCCTCATCGCCTCGCTGCCGACCCTCATCGTGTTCATCGTGACCCAGCGGGTGTTCGTGCAGGGCATCGCGGCGAGCGGCATCAAGGGATGACCCCGGCGGCCGCCGGCTTCGTCGTCGGCATCGACATCGGCGGCACCGGCAGCCGCGCGGCGATCGCCCCGCTCGGCGGCGGACCGCGATTCGAACTCGCCGGGCCCCGCGTCGCGGTCACCGCCGACGGCAGCACCGCCGGCGAGCTCGCGCACGGCCTGCTCGCCGGCCTCCGTGCGGCGCGGCCGGCCGAGTTCGCCGCCGTCGCCGGCTGCGGGGTCGGCGCGACGGGCCTCGCGAGCCTCGTCGCGGATCCCGCCGCGCTCGCCGCGTCGCTCCGTGCGTCGCTCGCCGATTCGGGCGCCGCGTCGGGCGAATCGGGCGGGCGCGTCGGCGGCCCGGCGCCCGCCGTGGCCGTCGCGATCGACGCCGTGACCGCCCACCTCGGCGCACTCGGCGGCGAGTCCGGCGCGATCGTCGCGCTCGGCACCGGCGCGATCGCCTTCGGCTCCGACGGCCGCGAGATCTGGCACCGCGTCGACGGCTGGGGCCACCTGCTCGGCGACCGTGGCGGCGGCGCCTGGATCGGACGGCGCGCCCTCGAGGCTGCGCTCCTCGCGCACGACGGGGTGGATGCCTCGGGCGCCGCGCTGCTCGCGGCCGCACGGGCCCGCTTCGGCGAGCCCGCGAGCTGGCCGGCGCAGCTCTACACCCGCGACGACCGGGCCGGGGTGCTCGCGGGCTTCGTGCCCGACGTCGTCGCGCTCGCCGCCGACGGCGACGGGGCCGCGCTCGCGATCGTGTCGGCTGCGGGGGCAGAAGCCGCCCGCAGCGCGGCCGCCGCGCTCGTGCCCGGACTCGCCCCGCGGGTCGCCGCGACGGGCGGCCTGTTCGGCGCCGGCGGGGCGCTGGTCGAGCGGTTCCGGGCGACGCTCGCCGAGCTGCGACCGGATGCCGAGCTGCGCGCGCCGGCCGGCGACCCGCTCGACGGCGCGCTGCGGCTCGCCGAGCGGGCGGCGCGGGGCGAGCTCGTCGCCCGCGCGCCGTCGCTCTGGCTCGGCTGAGGCGCCGGGCGGCCCGCGCCATCCGCCCCACCCGCGCCATCCCCGCCCGCGCCCCGATCCCCACCCGCGCCCGATCCCTACCCATGCCCGTGAAGTCACTTTTTGCGGGTGGCGGGCGCTCCAGACCCGCAAAAAGTGACGACACGGTGGGTGTAGGGCCGGCTCAGGCGGAGATCGCCTGGCGGAGCCCCTCGACGAGCGAGGTCGTCGGCCGGCCGATGAGGCGCGCGAGGGTGCCGTCGGCGTTCGCGAGCACGCCGCGGCGGATGCCGTCGTCGATCCCCGCGACGAAGCCGGCGGTGCCCGCGTCGAGGCCGGCGGCCTGCAGTGCGGCGACGTGCTCCTCGCTCGACACCGGGGTGTACACGACCTCGCGGCCGGTGAGCTCGGATGCCGCGGCGGCGAGCTCCTCGTACCCCCAGGCGTGCTCGCCGGAGAAGTCGTACACGGCGCCGAGGTGGCCGTCCTCGGTCAGCAGCACCGCGAGCCCGGCGGCGAGGTCCGCGCGGGTCGCGCTCGCGACCTTGCCGTCGCCGACGCTCGCGACGATCGTGCCCGACTCGGCGGCCTGCTGCACGTCGCCGACGTAGTTCTCGGTGTACCAGTTGTGGCGGGCGATGACGGCGGGCACGCCGGACGCGACGATCGCCTCCTCGGTCGCCTTGTGGTCGGGCGCGAGCACGAACTCGGCGGTGGTCGCGTTCGGCACGCTCGTGTAGACGAGCTTCGCGACGCCGGCAGCCTTCGCGGCGTCGATGACGTTGCGGTGCCCGGCGGCGCGGGCGCCGGGGGCGCTGCCCGAGATCAGCAGCACGGTGTCGACGCCGTCGAGCGCGGCGGCGATCGTCTCCGGGCGGTCGTAGTCGAGTACGGCGGTGCGCACGCCGCGCTCGGCGGCGGACTGCAGCTTCGCCGTGTCGCGGGCGGTGGCGACGAGCTCGGCGGGGGCGACGCCGCGCTCGAGCAGCGCGTCGACGACGAGGCGGCCGAGCTGGCCGGAGGCGGCGGTGACGAGGATGGTCATGCGATGGTCCTTTCGGAAGCGCCGGCCTCTCCGGCGTCACCATGGGCCAACCGGATGCCGCGACATCCGCATTCCTTCCGGAGGGTACCCACTTTTCGGTAAGGTACCCACATGCAGGTAAGTCTTGCGGATCTGCGCATCGAGCGCCCGAAGATCTTCACCCACGGCTGCCCGACCCGCGTCGTGCTCGACCACGTCATGAGCCGCTGGGGCGTGCTCGTGCTGCTCGCCCTCAGTGAGGGCACCCTGCGGTGGGGCGAACTGCGCCGCGAGGTCGACGGCATCAGCGAGAAGATGCTCGCCTCCACGCTGCGCACGCTCGAGGCCGACGGCATCGTGGTGCGCACCTCCTATCCCGAGGTGCCGCCGCGCGTGGAGTACTCGCTGAGCCCCCTCGGCGAGGAGCTCATGCAGCGCATGCTGCCCCTCGTCGGCTGGGTCGCCGAGCACGCCGAGGGCATCGTCGAGCAGCAGCCCTGACCTGCCGTCCCTCCCGCCCCTCCCGCCCCTCATGACGTCACTTTTTGCGGGTGCCGGGGCTCGCGCACCCGCAAAAAGTGACGTCATGAGGGGCGGGAGGGTGCGCAGGCTGGCGGATGGCGCGGGGTGGATGGCGGCGCGCGGGCTCAGGGGGTGGCGAGCTCCCGGTCGATGGCGGCGGCCATGAGTGCCCCGGGGGCGGGGAGCAGGGCCGGATCGATCCGCTGCGCTCCGGCCACGCCGAAGGCGATGAGCAGCAGGCGGCTCGCGGCGGCCGTGCGGTCGCCCGCGCCGGGCAGGCGCGCGGCGAGGGAGCGTTCGAGCGCGCGGTAGCTCTCGGCGAAGGCCCCGGCGAAGCGTTCGTCGCTCTGGGCGTGGCGCCAGGCATCCGCCCACCGGGCGAGCCCGGCGAGGTCGCCGTCGGCGAACGGGGCGAAGAACGCGTCCACCGCGGCCCGGCCCGGGGTCGGCGTCTCGAGCTCGTAGGCGGTGCGCTCGCGCTCGACGTAGGCGAGCCAGGCCTCGGCGGCGAGCTCGGAGGTGCTCGCGAAGCGGTGGTGCACGAGCCCGGGGGAGACGCCGGCCTCGCTCGCGACGGCGCGCGAGGTGACGGCGGCGAGGCCGTCGCGCTCGAGCACGCGAACGGCGGCGTGCAGCAGCTCGGTGCGTCGTTCGTCGTGCGACAGGTAGCTCACCCTCGAATTGTACACGCGCCCAAAACTGCTCTAGCGTGAAGTTGGGCACATGCCCAATTCAAGAGAGGAGTGCACTCATGCGCGCGATGACCCCAGCGGAGATCCGCGGGTCGATCCGGAACACCGACGAACGGGTGCGCCGCACCATGCTGCTGCCGCGCGCCCTCGGCGAACTCGACTGGTCGGCGCGGGACGTGCTCGCCTGGCGCGATGGCCGGGCTCGCCACCGCGGCTACCTCGTGCGCTGGGCGGCGACGCCCTCGGGACCACCTCGGCCGGAGGGGCTGCTGCTCACGATCGCCCGCGCGCCCGGCCGGCCCGACCGGGCCGTGATGTGCACCTTCTGCCGGTTCACCGCCCGGTTCGAGGAGGTGGCGATGTTCACCGCGCCGCGCGCCGGTGCGGCGGGGCCGCGCGGAGACACCGTCGGCGTGCTCGCGTGCGAGGACCTCGGCTGCCACGCCCGAGTGCGGCAGCCGCCGCTGCGCGGTCCGCTCGATCCGCCGGTCGAGGAGATCGTCGCGGCCCGGGTCGCGGGCCTCGCCGAGCGCATCGACGCCTTCTTCGCCGACGTGCTCGGCTGAGCCGCCCTGCCCTGCCCTGCCCTGCCCTGCCCCGCCCTGCCCCGCCCCGCCCCGCCCCGCCCCGCCCCGCCCCGACACACACGCGATTCGCACGACGGATGCCTCGGCGCGCCGGCGCAGAGGGGGCGCCGAGGCATCCGTCGTGCACCTCGTACGCGCCCGGCGCCCGCACGTCGGCGGGAGCTGCGAGCATGGTGTGGTGACGCCGACCGACCCCGCCGACTGGCGCGCGGCGCTCGACGGACTCGTCCCAGCACGAGACCCGGGCGCGCGCGGCGCGTCGGCCGCACCCGAGGGGCGTGCGTCAGCCGCGGCGGGCAGGCAGATGCCGACCCCGCTCGCGCTGCAGTTCGAACTGCGGCACCGGCTCGAGCTCCGCCCGGGGCAGTGGCGCGGCCCGAAGGACGAGCCGGCCACCCGCCTCGCCCAGGTCGATCGGCTCGCCGCCCGGCCGATGACGCGCGGCGCCCGCGGGGCCTGGGTGAAGCAGGGGCTCACCTGGCAGAACGTCGCCTACCAGGGCGAGGCGGGCGGCTACGACCCGGTGCACGCCCGCTGGTTCGCCCAGTTCGCGCTGCTGAAGGGCGGCAACCCCGGCGTCTACACCCCCTACGGCTCCGACTGGATCACGCTCGACGAGTACGAGAGCCCCGTGCTCTGGGCGCTGCTCGCCGAGGCGGTGCGCCTCGGCATCCCGCTCGTGGGCGGCGAGGCGACCCCGACCGTGCACGTGCTCGGGCCCGCCGAGCTCGGCCTCGACGCGAGCGCCGACGACGGCGGCCTCAGCCTCGCCCCGGTGGCGCGCTTCGCCGGCCCGCGGGCGCCGGCCCCGGTGCCGCTCACCGGGGTGCGGACGATCGGCCGGCACGGCCTGTACCGCGCCGCCTTCGAACGGGGCGCGATCGAGCTGGCCCCGTTCGCCGCGCCGCCGTCGGCCGCGCAGCTCGCACTCCTCGAGTGGCCCGATCCCGTGCGGGTCCCCGCCGCCGAGCTCGCGGAGTTCACCCGCACGCACTACTTCGCGCTCGCCCAGGCGGTGCCGGTGCAGAGCGCCGACGGCAGTTTCGAGCCGCCGCCCGCCCCACCGGCCGAGCTCGTGCTGCAGCTGCGCTACGAGACGGGCGACGTCGTGCGCGTCGCGTGGAGCTGGCGCTTCGCCGACGGCCGCGTCGCCGAGGCGACCGCAGCCGACGCGGAGGATGGCGAAGGCCGGGCGGATGCCGAGCGCGACCCCGACCTCGTCGCGCGCGTGCTCGACGTGCTCGGCTGGGTGCCGTTCGAGGCGGTCGTGCTGCGCGGCATCGACGCCGCGCGCTTCGTCGCCGAGCGGCTGCCCGAGCTCGAGCGCCTTGCCGAGACGCGGCGCCTCGTGATCGAGGAGCGCGGCGAGCGCCCCGACTACCGCGAGCTGCTCGACCCGCCCGAGCTGCGGGTCACGATGGTCGAGTCGCCCAAGACCGACTGGCTCGACCTCGGCGTCGTGGTCACCGTGAACGGCAAGCCGGTGCCGTTCCTGCCGCTGTTCCGTGCGCTCGCGCAGGGGCGCAAGCGGTTGCTCCTCGTCGACCGCAGCTACCTGTCGCTGGAGCTGCCCGTCTTCGACGAGCTGCGCGCGCTCATCGCCGAAGCCGAGGGGCTGGTCGAGTGGGAGGCGGGCCTCAGGATGCCGCGCGAGCAGGCGCTCGCCCTGTACGCGGACTTCGAGGATCTCGCCGAGTTCGAGGGGCCCGCGATCGCCTGGCGTGCGCTCGTCGCCGCGGTCGGGGCGCCCTCGGAGGGCGCGGATGCCTCGGCCGCGCCGGCCCGGATCGAGCCGCCCGCCGGGTTCGCGGTGCCGCTCCGGCCGTACCAGCTCGAGGGTTTCCGCTGGCTGGCCCGCATGCGGTCGGCGGGGCTCGGGGCGGTCCTCGCCGACGACATGGGGCTCGGCAAGACGGCGCAGGCGCTCGCGCTCGTCGCCCACGGCGTGCAGGAGGGCTCGGGTCCGTTCCTCGTCGTCGCGCCCACCTCGGTGGCGTCGAACTGGGTCGCCGAGGCGGCGCGCTTCGTGCCCGGCCTCCGCGTCGCGCGCCTCACCACGACCGAGCGCGCGGGGCGGCCGGGCATCGCCGAGGCGGCGGCCGCCGCCGACCTCGTGGTGACGAGCTACGCGGTGCTCCGGCTCGAGGCGGCGCGCTTCGCCGAGGTGGCGTGGGGCGGGCTCGTGCTCGACGAGGCCCAGTTCGTGAAGAACCCGAAAACGCGGGTGCACGAGGCGGCCCGGGCCATCCGCGCGCCCTTCGTGCTCGCCCTCACCGGCACGCCGATCGAGAACCACCTCGACGAGCTGTGGGCGATCCTGCGCCTCGTCGCACCAGGGCTCTTCCCGAGCCGGCGCGGCTTCGACGAGCGCTACCGCCGCCCGATCGAGGACGACGGCAACGCTGAGCGTCTCGCGAAGCTGCGGCGACGCATCCGCCCGTTCCTGCTGCGCCGCACGAAGGAGCTCGTCGCGCCCGAGCTGCCCGAGAAGCAGGAGCAGACGATCGCCGTCGAGCTCTCGGCCGCCCACCGGCGCATCTACGACGCGACCCTGCAGCGCGAGCGGCAGAAGCTGCTCGATCTCGTGAAGGACGAGAGCGGCCGCTTCATCCTCTACCGCTCGCTCACCCTGCTGCGCATGCTCGCCCTCGACCCCGGGCTCATCGACCCCGCGCACGACGGCCTCGGCTCGGCGAAGCTCGACGCGCTGCTCGAGCAGCTCGAGGAGCTCATCGCCGAGGGGCACCGGGCGATCGTCTTCAGCCAGTTCACCTCGTTTCTCGCGCGCGCCGCGGCGCGGCTCGAGGGGGCCGGCATCCCCTTCGCGCTGCTCGACGGTTCGACGCCGGTGACGCGGCGGGATGCCGAGGCGGCCCGGTTCCGGGCGGGGGAGGCGCAGGTGTTCCTGATCAGCCTCAAGGCGGGCGGCTTCGGGCTGAACCTCGTCGAGGCGGACTACGTGTTCCTGCTCGACCCGTGGTGGAACCCGGCCAGCGAGCAGCAGGCGATCGACCGCGCGCACCGCATCGGCCGCACCGAGCGGGTGATGGTCTACCGGCTCGTCGCCGCCGACACTATCGAGGAGAAGGTGCTCGCTCTGCAGGCACGCAAGGGCGAGCTGGTCGCGGGGGTGCTCGGGGCGGGGGCAGGGGGGTCGGAGCAGGTCGACGCCGAGGGCCGGGGCGAGGCATCCGAGTCCGACGCGCTCGGCCCCGACGACGTCGACTTCGCCGAGGCACGGTTCAGCGCGGACGAGCTGCGCGCCCTCCTCGACGGCTGAGCCCGCCTCCGGCCCTCGCTCACCGCACGACGTCAGTTTTCGCGGGTGCCGAGTGCTCACGACCCGCGAATACTGACGTCATGCCCCGGGGTTGGGGTTGGGGTTGGAGCCAGGGCGCGGGCGCCGGCGGCGGGGTTCCTCGATGCCGAGGTGCACCCGGGTGCGCTTGCGCTCGATGACGATCATGAGCGAGCCGAGCGCCCAGAGCGGCAGCTGCGTGAGGAACGCGATCTTGAACGCCTCGAGCGAGTAGTTCTCGGGCGTGCCCGCGCCCTGCAGGTCCATCGCGAGGCCGATCAGGAAGATCGCGATGAGCGCCGCGATGAAGCCGCCGCCGTTCACGATGCCGTTCGCCGTGCTGAGCCGGTGGCTCGGGTTGTAGGTGCGCGCGTGGTCGAAGGCGATCATCGAGGCCGGTCCGCCCGTCGCGAGCGCGAGCGCGAGCCCGAACAGCAGCCACAGCGGCGTCTGGCCCGGCCACACGATGACGGCGATCCAGACCACCGCCTGGATGCCGACGATCGGCAGCACCAGCAGACGCGAACGGCGCATCGGATGCCGACTCGAGAGCAGCCCGATCACCGGACCGACGATCATGCCGAACACGACGAAGACGCTCACGATGAGCGAGGCGGTCGCGGGGCTCAAGCCCTGCCCGCTCGTGAGGAATGGGAAGCCCCAGAGCATCACGAATGCGGTGCCGGCGAACGGCGTGGTGAAGTGCGACCAGAACGCCAGCCGGGTCGCGGGGTGCCCCCAGCTCTCGCGGAATCCCTCGCGCAGGTCGGCGGCCGAGGTGACGACGCGGATCGCGCCTGTCTCGGTGTTGACCGCGATGTCGGCGTCGCGGCCGGGCGGCCGGTTGCGGATGACCCCGAACGTCAGCACGGCGAAGAGCACGCCGAGCCCGGCGAGGCTGCCGAAGGCCACCGACCAGCTCGTCGCGTGCAGCAGGGCGGCCATCGGCAGCAGCGCGAGCAGCTGGCCGAGCTGGCCGACGATGCCCGTCATCTGCACGATGAACGGCGAGCGCTGATCGGGGAACCACGTCGCGACCACGCGCAGCACGCTCGGGAAGATCGCCGCATCGCCGGCCCCGAGCAGCATGCGCGCGAAGATCGCGATGCCCACGTTCGGCGCGAAGGCCATCACGAGCTGGCCCGTGGCCATCAGCAGCATGCCGATCGTGATGATCGGCCGCGCGCCGTAGCGGTCGAGCAGCAGGCCGACGGGGATCTGCATGAGCCCGTAGACCGCGAGCTGGATGACGGCGAACATCGACAGCGTCGAGGCATCCGCCTGGAAGCGCTCCGCCGCGTCGACGCCGACGGCGGAGAGGGACGTGCGGTTCGTGACCGAGACGATGTACGCCGCGACGCCGACCGCCCAGACGACCCAGATGCGCCAGGGCGCTGCGGCGGCGACGCGGGTCACCATCCGATGAGCTTCGTGGGGCGCACGCGGAGCACGGCGGAGTAGTCGCTCGTCATCCGGTCGAGCGACCAGCCGAGCCGATCGAGCCCGGCGCGGTACTTCGCGAGATAGGGCTCGCCGAGCCGCTGCATCCACTCGGCCGCGGACTCCTCGCCGAGCTCGGCGACGCCCTGGAACACGGTGACGTCCTCGCCCTCGGCGTCGGTCTCGAAGTGCACGAGCACCTTCGGGTCGCGGCGCACGTTGCGCGTCTTCACCGAGCCGGGCTGCACGAGCACCTGGATCGTGTCGCCCTCCCAGAGGAACCACACCGGCACCGCGTGCGGGAAGCCGTGCCGATCGATCGTGCCGAGCCAGGCGACCTCCTCGGTGCCGAGCCGTGCGAGCGCCCGGGCGTGCACGGGGTTCGCGGGATCGAACGCGAAGGGGGCGGGCGGCTCGTGGGACGTGGATGGTGAAGCTGGCATCTGGTGGGGACCTCCGCGTCAAGCCTCGCAGCCCGGCCGGGGCGAGGCAAGCGAGGCGGAGCGGCCGCGCCAGTTCGGTGTTGCGGAATGCAACGGGCGAGCGTAGCGTTGCATATAGCAACAGCAGAACCGGGAGGTCGAGATGGTCGCAGCAGCAGCGCGGGGCGCCGACGGAAGCCCGCGGCGCGCGGACGCCGCCGCCATCCTGAGCGCCCTCATCGTCGTCTCCCGCCGCGGCGTCGCCGACGCCCGGACCGCGCGCACCCGGCTCTCGATGACCGAGCAGTCGATCCTCGGCTACCTCGTCGAGCACCCGGGCGCCCGCTCCACCGACATCGCGCAGGCGTTCCGGCTGAACCGCTCGACCGTGTCCCGGCAGCTCGCCGGCCTCGTCCGCCTCGGCGTCGTGCGCGAGCTCGCCGACGCCTCGGGCCGAGGCACGCCCCTCGAACTCACCGAGGACGGGTGGGCCGCGTACCACGAGGCGATCGGCATCCTGCAGGGCGTCGTCGACCGCCACCTGTCCGACTGGAGCGATGACGAGGTGGCGCGTTTCGCGCGCGACCTGCAGCGCTTCAACCGCGACGCCGAGGGCGAGACCCGCCCCTGACGTCGCCCGAGCGGGAGGTCCGCCGCCGCTCGCGCAGCTCCACCAGAAGCTCCACAAGAGAAGAGGAATGACCATGCAACACATCACCGTGCTCGGCACCGGAGTGCTCGGCTCGCAGATCGCGTTCCAGACCGCGTACCACGGCTTCGACGTGGTGGCCTACGACGTCGACGAGCCCGCGCTCGCCGCGGCGAAGGACCGCTTCGCCAAGCTCGCCGAGACCTACCGCGCCGAGGGCGTGGCCGGCGCAGCCGAGGGCAAGGCCGAGGAGGCGCTCGCGCGCATCCGCACGAGCCACGTGCTCGCCGACGCCGTCGCCGACGCGGACCTCGTGATCGAGGCCGTGCCGGAGAACCCCGACATCAAGAAGTCCGTCTACGAGGAGCTCGGCCGGGTCGCCCCCGCCCGCACCATCTTCGCGACGAACTCCTCGACCCTGCTGCCGAGCGCCCTCGCGCCGTTCACCGGGCGGCCCGAGCAGTTCCTGGCGCTGCACTTCGCGAACCGCGTCTGGGCGCACAACACCGCCGAGGTGATGGGAACCGAGCAGACCGACCCGGCCGTGTACCGCGCGGTCGTCGAGTTCGCCGGGCAGATCGGCATGGTCCCGATCGAGATCAAGAAGGAGAAGGCCGGCTACCTGCTGAACTCGCTGCTCGTGCCGTTCCTGCAGGCCGCGGGCGAGCTGCTCGTCGACGGCATCGCCGAGCCCGAGGCGATCGACCAGACCTGGCGCATCGGCACCGGCGCGCCGATGGGGCCGTTCCAGATCTACGACATCGTCGGCCTGACGACGGCGTACAACATCTCGATGATGGGCGACGAGAAGCAACGCGCCTTCGCCGCGCTCATCAAGGAGCGCTACATCGACCAGGGCAAGCTCGGCGTCGCCACGGGCGAGGGCTTCTACACCTACCCCGCGGCCTGAGCCGCCGCCGGCTCCCGCGAACGACGGAACGCCCGCCCCTCCACTCGGAGGGGCGGGCGTTCTGCGTGGGGTGAGCGGCTAGCTCGTCTCGGCGGAGCCCGCCGAACGCTGGGCCGTGGCCGGAGCCCCGCCCTGGGCGTCGGCGGTCGCGCCGCCCTCGCTCAGGCCATCGCCATTGCCGCGCTCGCCGTCGACCGACTCGTCGTCGGCCTCGCCCGTGACGACGGTGCCGTCGCCGAGCGCCGCCTCGGCGTCGAGATCGGTGGCCGCCTGCTCGAACTGCGAGTTGTAGAGGCGGTAGTACGCGCCCTTCTTCTCGATCAGCTGCTCGTGGTTGCCCTGCTCGACGATGTCGCCGTGCTCCATCACGAGGATGAGGTCGGCGTCGCGGATCGTCGAGAGCCGGTGCGCGATCACGAAGGAGGTGCGCCCCTCGCGGAGCGCCGCCATCGCGTTCTGCAGCAGCAGTTCGGTGCGGGTGTCGACGGAGCTCGTCGCCTCGTCGAGGATCAGCACCGAGGGCTGCGACACGAACGCGCGGGCGATCGTGATGAGCTGCTTCTCGCCGGCGGACACGTTGGCGGCGTCCTCGTCGAGCACGGTGTCGTACCCGTCGGGCAGCGAGTGCACGAAGCGGTCCACGTAGGTGGCCTTCGCCGCGGCGACGATCTCGTCGTCGCTCGCCGACTGCCGGCCGTAGCGGATGTTCTCGCGGATCGTGCCGGCGAACAGCCACGGGTCCTGCAGCACCATGCCGGTGCGGGCGCGGACGTCGTGCCGGGTGAGCTCGGCGATGTCCTGGCCGTTCAGCAGGATGCGGCCGCCGTTCAGCTCGTAGAACCGCATGATGAGGTTCACGAGCGTCGTCTTACCGGCGCCCGTCGGCCCCACGATCGCGACGGTCTGCCCGGGTTCGACCCGGAACGAGAGGTCGCGGATGAGCGGCCGGTCGGGGTGGTACGCGAAGGAGACGTGCTCGAACTCGATCGTGCCGTCGCCGTTCGCCGGGGCGGGCGCGTCGGCCGCGTCGGCCTCCTGCTCGTCCTGGTCGAGCAGCTCGAAGACGCGCTCGGCCGAGGCCGTGCCCGACTGCACCACGGCGGCCATGCCGCCGAGCTCCGAGAGGGGCTGCGTGAACTGCTGCGAGTACTGGATGAACGCCTGCACGTCGCCGAGCCGCAGCTGGCCGCCGGCCACCATGAGCCCGCCGAGCACCGCGATGCCGACGTAGGTCAGGTTCCCGATGAACATCATCCCGGGCATCATGATGTTCGAGAGGAACTGCGCCTTGAACGAGGCGCGGTAGAGCTCCTCGTTCTCGGCCTTGAACGCCTCGAGGCTCGACTGCTCGCGGCCGAAGACCTTGACGAGCGCGTGACCGGAGAAGGACTCCTCGACGCGGGCGTTCAGCCGGCCGACCTTGCGCCACTGGATGCCGAAGGCCTTCTGCGACTTCGGGCCGATGATGCCGAAGATCACGGCCATGAGCGGCAGCGAGACGAGGGCGACGAGCGAGAGCTGCCACGAGATCGAGAACATCATGATGAGCACGCCGACCACGGTGAGCACCGCGGTGAGCGCCCCGGAGAGCGACTGCTGCATCATCTGGGTGATGTTGTCGATGTCGTTCGTCACGCGCGAGATCAGCTCGCCGCGCTGCACCTTGTCGAAGTAGCTGAGGGGCAGGCGGTTGATCTTCGCCTCGACCTCTTCGCGCAGGCGCCACATGGTGCGGACCATGATGACGTTGATCACGTAGCCCTGGAGCCAGGTGAGCACCGCCGCCGCGAAGTACAGGCCGAGCACCAGGATGATGACCTGGCTGAGGCGCACGAAGTCGATGCCCTCGCCGGGGACGACCCCGGCGGCGGCGACGATGTTCGCGATCTCCTCCTGGCCGGCTGCTCGGAGCTGCTCGACGGCCTGATCGGTCGTCGTTCCGGCCGGGAGCTGCGAGCCGATGACGCCGGCGAAGACGAGGTTGGTCGCCTCACCGAGCACCTTCGGGCCGAGCACGGTGAGCACCACGCCGACCGCGCCGAGGAGCGAGACCAGGGCGAAGGCGTACTTGTGCGGGGCCAGGAGGCCGAGGAGCCGGCCGAAGGACTGGCGGAAGTTCTTCGCCTTGCCGGGCGCGACCGCCCCCGACCAGTCGTCGGCGGAGATGCGAGCCTGCTCGGCGAGCTCGAGTTCGAGCTTCTCCTCTTCGCTGAGCTCCGGCTGCTGCGGGGTCGTGCGGGTCATCGTGCGGCCTCCACTCCGAGCTGGGATTCGACGATCTCGCGATACGTCTGGCACGTCTCGAGGAGCTCGGCGTGCGTGCCGACGCCCACCATGCCGCCGTCCTCGAGGACGACGATGCGGTCGGCGTCGGTGATCGTGGAGACGCGCTGCGCGACCACGATCTTGGTGACCTCGGGGAGCTCCCGCCAGAGCGCCTGGCGGAGTCTGGCGTCGGTCGTGAGGTCGAGCGCCGAGAACGAGTCGTCGAAGACGAGGATCTCGGGCGCGTGCACGATCGCCCGGGCGATGGCGAGCCGCTGACGCTGCCCGCCCGACACGTTGGTGCCGCCCTGCGCGATGCGGGCGTCGAGCCCGCCCGGCATCTCTTCGACGAAGTCGCGGCCCTGTGCGATCTCGAGCGCGTGCCAGAGCTCCTCGTCGGTGGCGTCCTCGCGGCCGAAGCGCAGGTTCGAGCCCACGGTGCCGCTGAACAGGAAGGGGCGCTGCGGCACGAGGCCGATCGTCTGCCAGAGCGCGTCGAGGTCGGCGCGGCGCACGTCGACGCCGTTCACGACGACCTCGCCGCTCGTCGCGTCGAACAGCCGCGGGATGAGCGAGACGAGCGTCGTCTTGCCGGCGCCGGTGGAGCCGACGATGGCGACGGTCTCGCCGCGGGCGGCGCTGAAGGAGATGCCCTCGAGCACGGGGTGCTCGGCGCCGGGGTAGGTGAACGCCGCGTCGCGGAAGGTCACCGTGCCGGTCTCGGGGAACTCGCTGATGGCGTCGGCCGGGCGCTCGAGGGAGGTGTCGGCGTGCAGCACCTCGCCGATGCGGTCGGCCGAGACCGCCGCACGCGGGATCATCATCGTCATGAAGCTCGCCATGAGCACGCCGCCGAGGATGATGCCGATGTACTGCATGAAGGCGAGGAGCGTGCCGATCTGCACGCCGCCCTGGTCGACCTCGATCGCGCCGAACCAGATCACCGCGATGGTGGTGACGTTCAGGATCAGCATGAAGAGGGGGAAGAGCAGCACGAAGAGCGAGCCGACCTTGCGGCCGACGACCATGATGTCGGTGTTCGCCTCGCGGAAGCGCTCTTCTTCGATCGGCTCGCGCACGAAGGCGCGGATGACGCGGATGCCGGTGAGCTGCTCGCGCATGACCCGGTTCACGCCGTCGAGCTTGCGCTGGTAGGAGCGGAACAGCGGCACCATGCGGCCGATGACGAGGGCGGCGAGCACGAGCAGGGTCGGCACTGCGACGCCGATGATCCAGCTCAGCCCGACGTCCTGCTGGAGCGCCATGATGATGCCGCCGATCGCGAGCAGCGGCGCCGTCACGAGGAACGTCGCCGCCATCATCGCGAGCATCTGCACCTGCTGCACGTCGTTCGTGTTGCGGGTGATGAGCGAGCCGGGGCCGAACTTCGACACCTCGCGCTCGGAGAAGCTCGAGACGCGCTCGAAGACGTCGTTGCGGATGTCGCGGCCGAGCTGCATGGCCGCGCGAGCGGCGAAGTACGTGGCGATGATCGAGCACAGGATCTGGCCGAGCGAGATCGTGAGCATGAAGGTGCCCGTCGACCAGATGTAGGCGGTGTCGCCGCGGGAGACGCCCTCGTCGACGATGTCGGCGTTCAGGCGCGGGAGGTAGAGGCTCGCGAGTGCGGAGAGGAACTGGAAGACCAGCACCCCCAGCAAGAGCCATTTGTACGGTTTGAGGTATCTGACGAGCAGCTTTGCAAGCACGGGAGACTCCGGGATTCGATCGTGTCGGTGCGGAGGGACGCTCCATTGTGCAGCGCCCCGCCGACATCCGCGTACGCGGTCCGCGAACGCAAGGAAAATCACGATATATCGCGTTCGACGAGGAGTCACGATATATCGTGTTTTGAAATCCCGCAACCACCGCTCGGGGGAGGCGGCATGGTCCCGGGGTACCATCTCCGTTCCGATCGGCATCCCAGTGCCGGCGCAGCATGGCGACCCATCCGCGCCCGGCGTCGGGCCTCCCGATTAGACTCGCCCGCGTGACCGGCCTGACCACCGCCCCGGGCGCGAGCGCCCCGCGTTTCCCCCTCGACACCGAGGCGGTGCCCCGTGCGCCGCGCGCCGCGGCGCTGCTCGACGCCCTGCGCAGCCGGGTGGTCATCGCCGACGGCGCGATGGGCACCATGCTGCAGCAGCACGAGCTCTCCCTCGAGGCCGACTTCGAGGGGCACGAGGGCTGCAACGAGATCCTGAACGTCACGCGCCCCGACGTCATCGGCGGCATCCACGACGCCTATCTCGCCGTCGGCATCGACGCCGTCGAGACGAACACCTTCGGCGCCAACTGGTCGAACCTCTCCGACTACGGCATCGACGAGCGCATCGCCGAGCTCGCCGAGGCGGGCGCCCGCATCGCCCGCGAGCGCGTCGAGGCCGCCGAGCGCGCCGACGGGCGCCTCCGCTGGGTGCTCGGCTCCATGGGCCCCGGCACGAAGCTGCCGAGCCTCGGCCACACCACGTACGAGCACCTCAAGCAGACCTTCGCCCTGCAGGCCGAAGGGCTCATCGACGGCGGCGCCGACGCCTTCCTCATCGAGACCTCGCAGGACCTGCTGCAGACGAAGGCCGCGGTGAACGGCTGCAAGCAGGCGATCGTCGCCCGCGGCATCCGCCTGCCCATCCTCGTCGAGGTGACCGTCGAGACCACCGGCACCATGCTCATGGGCTCCGAGATCGGCGCGGCCCTCACCGCGCTCGAACCCCTCGGCGTCGACGCGATCGGCCTGAACTGCGCCACGGGCCCGGCTGAGATGAGCGAGCACCTCCGCCACCTCTCCAAGCACTCGCCCGTGCCGGTCGCGTGCATGCCGAACGCCGGCCTGCCGGTGCTCGGCGCCGACGGCGCGCACTACCCGCTCACCCCAGCCGAGCTGGCGACGGCGCACGAGCAGTTCGTGCGCGAGTTCGGCCTCGCCCTCGTCGGCGGCTGCTGCGGCACGACGCCCGAGCACCTCGCCGCGGTCGTCGCGCGGCTCCGGCCCGAGGGAGCGGATGCCTCGGCGCCCGTCGTCGGCGAGGCATCCCGCCGCCCGCGCATCGAGCCGGGCGTCGCCTCGCTCTACCAGCACGTGCCCTTCGACCAGGATGCCGCGTACCTCGCGATCGGCGAGCGCACCAACGCGAACGGCTCGAAGGCGTTCCGCGAGGCCATGCTCGAGGGACGCTACGAGGACTGCGTCGAGATCGCGAAGCAGCAGACCCGCGTCGGCGCCCACCTCCTCGACGTCTGCGTCGACTACGTCGGCCGCGACGGCGTCGCCGACATCCGCGAGATCGTCTCCCGGCTCGCGAGCGCCTCGACCCTGCCGCTCGTCGTCGACTCCACCGAGCCCGCCGTGATCGCCGCCGGGCTCGAGTTGATCGGCGGCCGGCCCGTCGTGAACTCCGTCAACTATGAGGACGGCGACGGCCCCGCCTCCCGCTTCGGCCGCATCATGCCGCTCGTGAAGGAGCACGGCGCCGCCGTCGTCGCCCTGACGATCGACGAGCAGGGGCAGGCGCGCACCGCCGACGACAAGGTGCGCATCGCCACCCGCCTCGTCGAGGAGCTCACGGGGGAGTGGGGGCTGCATGAGCACGACATCGTGCTCGACGCGCTCACCTTCCCGATCGCGACCGGTCAGGAGGAGACGCGCCGCGACGCGATCGAGACGATCGAGGCGATCCGCCGCCTGCACGAGACGTACCCGGGGCTGCACTTCACGCTCGGCGTCTCCAACGTCTCCTTCGGGTTGAACCCGGCCGCTCGCAGCGTGCTGAACTCCGTCTTCCTGCACGAGGCGGTCGAGGCGGGCCTCGACTCCGGCATCATCGACGCCGCCAAGATCGTGCCGCTCGCCTCGCTCTCGCCCGAGCAGCGCGAGGTCGCCCTCGACCTCGTCTGGGACCGCCGCGCCTTCGACGCCGAGGGCAACGTCACCTCCGACCCGCTGGCCCGCATGCTCGACCTCTTCGCCGGCGTCGACACCGCCGCGCTCCGCGACCAGCGCGCCGCCGAGCTCGCCGCCCTTCCCGTCGGCGAGCGCCTCGAACGCCGCATCGTCGACGGCGAGGGCAAGGGGCTCGAAGCCGACCTCCAGCTCGCGCTCGCCGACGGCATGACGGCGCTCGGCATCATCAACGACCACCTGCTCGAGGGCATGAAGGCCGTCGGCGAACGCTTCGGCGCGGGCGAGATGCAGCTGCCCTTCGTGCTGCAATCGGCCGAGGTCATGAAGAACGCCGTCGCCCTGCTCGAACCGCACATGGAGAAGGCGGATGCCGCGGGCAAGGGCCGCATCGTCCTCGCCACCGTGCGCGGCGACGTGCACGACATCGGCAAGAACCTCGTCGACATCATCCTGACGAACAACGGCTACGAGGTGATCAACCTCGGCATCAAGCAGCCCATCGCGGACATCATCGCCGCCGCCGAGCAGCACGACGCCGACGTGATCGGCATGTCCGGGCTGCTCGTGAAGTCCACGGTCGTCATGAAGGAGAACCTCGAGGAGCTGAACGCCCGAGGCCTCGCGAAACGCTGGCCCGTCATCCTCGGCGGCGCGGCGCTCACCCGCACCTACGTGGAAGACGACCTCGCCGGCCTCTTCGACGGCGAGGTCCGATACGCGCGCGACGCCTTCGAAGGACTCGCCCTGATGGAGCCGCTCGTGCGCATCGCCCGCGGCGCCGACCCCGCCGAGGTGGGGTTGCCGGCGCTGAAGAAGCGCATCCACTCCGCCGGCTCACGGCTGACGCTCACCGAGCCCGACGCGATGCCCGCGCGCTCCGACGTCGCGCGCGACAACGCCGTGCCCGCCCCGCCGTTCTGGGGCACCCGCATCGTGCGCGGCATCGCGCTCGCCGACTACGCGGCGTTCCTCGACGAGCGGGCGACGTTCCTCGGCCAGTGGGGGCTGAAGCCCGGCCGCGGCGACGGCGGCGCGAGCTACGAGGAACTCGTCGAGCGCGAGGGGCGGCCGAGACTCCGGTACTGGCTCGACCGCATCCTCGCCGAGGGCATGCTCGACGCCTCGGTCGCGTACGGCTACTTCCCGGTCGTCTCCGAGGGCGACGACGTCGTGATCCTGCACCACGGCGACGATCCGCAGGGGGTGCTGGGCAGGGCTGGCCTGCTCGCGCCCGACGGCGGCTCGGGCGGCGAGCTCGGTGCCGAGCGGCTGCGTTTCCGCTTCCCGCGGCAGCGTCGCGACCGTCACCTTTGCCTCGCCGACTTCGTGCGGTCGCGGGAGTCGGGCGCGGTCGATGTCCTGCCCGTGCAGCTCGTCACGGCGGGCGCGAGCATCGACGCGGTCACCGCGAAGCTCTTCGCCGAGAACCGCTACCGCGACTACTACGAGCTGAACGGCCTCGTCATGCAGCTCACCGAGGCGCTCGCCGAGTTCTGGCACGCGCGCATCCGGGCGGAGCTCGGCTTCGCCGCCGAGGACCCGGCGGATGCCGCGGGTCTCTTCAAGCTCGAGTACCGGGGTGCGCGGTTCTCGCTCGGCTACCCCGCCTGCCCCGACATGGAGGACCGCCGCAAGGTCGTCGAGCTGCTGCGCCCAGAGCGCATGGGGGTTGAGCTGAGCGAGGAGCTGCAGCTGCACCCCGAGCAGTCGACGGATGCCTTCGTGTTCCACCACCCCGAGGCGAAGTACTTCTCCGTCTGACTGGCCCCCTGAGCCCGTCGAACGGCTGGTTCCCTGAGCTCGTCGAAGGGTTGGTCCCCTGAGCTCGTCGAAGGGGCGTCCGCTTCGACGGGCTCAGCGAACCAGGCTCAGCGAACCAGGCTCAGCGAACCAGGCTCGTCGAACCACGGGCCCAGCCCTCAGCGCAGCGCGTCGCGCGGCAACTTCGCCCGCCGCAGGGCCGCGAGCACCGCCGGCCCCGCCACCGCCAGGCCGATCACCGTCGTGATGGCGCGCAGCGTGTCCCAGCTGGCGGTCGACGTGATCAGCGAGTACAGCAGGAAGCTGCCGAGGTTCTCGCCGAGCGACGCGCCCGGCTCGTAGGAGATCCCGGCACCGGTGCCGACGGCGAACGGCCAGTACCAGAAGTTCATGACGAGCCCGAAGGCGTACGAGGCGAGCACGCCGTAGCCCGCGAGCATGGCGATCTCGGCGAGGGTCGCGCGCGGTCCGCGGAGGCGGGGGAGTAGCCCAGCCCCGGCGCCGACCCAGCCGCACGCGAACATCTGGAACGGCGTCCACGGCCCGAAGCCGCCCTGCAGCGTCGAGGACAGCAGGATCACGAACACCCCGAGCAGGAATCCGAAGCGCGCCCCGTACGCCCGCCCGGTGAGGATCAGCAGCACGAACACCGCCTCGATGCCGCCGACGCCGGTACCGACCACCCGCACCGCGGCCCCGACCGCGGTGAGTGTGCCGAGCAGCGCGAGCACCTTCGCGGAGCGCACGCTCCCGTCGAGCACGAACACGAGCGTCACCGCGGCGAGCGGCGCGAGGGCGAGCGCGACGAACGGCACCGCGCCCTGCGCCTCCGCCGGCACGGCCGGGGCGAACAGCGGCCAGGCGAACGCCGCCGCGGCGAGCAGGTGGCCGCCCCAGACGAGCGGGGTCTGCACTCGGGGGCTCCACTTCACGACGACACCGCCGTCCGCAGGGCGCCGGCGCCGAGGCGGCCGTCGCGCATCTCGACGGTGCGCTCGGCGAGCTCGCGCGCGAAGCCGTGGTCGTGGGTGGCGATCGCGACCGCGCGGCCCTCGCCGGCGACCGTGCGCAGCGCCGCCGCGACGAGCGATCTGGCGCGGGCGTCGAGGCCGCGGGTGGGCTCGTCGATGAGCAGCACCGAGGCATCCGCCGCCAGCTGGATCGCGATCGCGAGGCAGCGCCGCTCGCCGGTGGAGAGGTCCCGCGGATGGCTCGCGAGCAGCCGCGCGGCGGTGGTGGTGCCGTTCTGCGCGCCGAGGAAGGCGAGGAAGCGGGCGCGCGTCGTGCCGGTCACCGCACCGGCCTCGCGGTCGGCCCGGCGGCATTCGTCCTCGGCGCTCGTCGCGCAGAGCAGGTCGTCGGACGCCTCGGGCACGAGGGCGACCGCCGCGCGCCGACTCCGGCGCCGCAGGCGCGCCACGTCGGTTCCGTTCACGCGGACGGCGCCCGCGTCCTTCGGCAGCGCGAGGGCGAGCAGCAGAGTGGACTTGCCGGCGCCGTTGGGGCCGGTGAGCGCGACGATCTCGCCCGCGCAGAGATCGAGGGATGCCTCGTCGACCGCGACCCGGCCGCCGAGCACGACGTGGATGCCGCGGGCCTCGAGCCGTGCCTCGCCCGTCGTCCCGCTCGCGGGGCGGTCGCCGCTCGCGGCATCCGCCCCGTCCGCCGGCTCGAGCTGCGCGCCGGTCGGAATGCGCACGACGCGGCCGTCGCGGATGTCGAAGCGGGCGTCGGCGACCGCGGCGAGCTCGCCGACGCGGTGCTCGGCGACGACGACGCAGACGCCGTGCTCGTGGGCGAGGGAGTCGAGCAGGGCGCGGATCCGCAGCCGCGCCTCGGCGTCGAGGTCGGCGAGCGGCTCGTCGACGAGGAGGATGCGCGGGCGCTCGACGAGCGCGGCGGCGATCGCGACGAGGGTCGCCTCGCCGGCCGACAGGGCGCGGATGTCCCGGCCGAGCAACGCCGTCACGCCGACGCGCGCCGCGGCCTCGGCGACGCGGGCGGAGACGATCGAGGCGACGACGCCGCGGGCGGTCGGGGCGAACCCGATCTCGTCGGCGACGGTCTCGCTCGCGAAGCCGATCCGCGGGTTCTGCAGCACGACACCGACGAAACCGGCGGTCTCGCGCGGCGGGACGGTGCGGCGGTCGATGCCGCCGACCCGCGCGGAGCCGTGCAGCTCGCCGTCGTCGAAGTGCGTGTGCAGGCCGCTCAGCGCGTGCAGCATGGTCGATTTGCCCGAGCCGGTCGGGCCGCTCACGAGCACGAGGCTGCCGGCGGGTACGACGAACTCGTCGACGGCGAGCGTCCACCCCTCGACGGGCGCACCGGGGTCGGCGTCCGCGGCGTCCGCGCACGCGCCGTACGCGAGCACGACGTTGCGGAACTCGATCGGGGTCGCGTTCCCGGCGTCCACCGAGCGCTGCGCGCCGAAGCCGCGCACCTCCATCGCCGCGGCGATCGCGACGGCGCGCTCGACGGTGCGCTCGAGGAGGGGCACGAGCAGGGCGGCGGCGCCGCGGGAGCCGCGGAGCTTGCGGGCGAGCGCCACCTGGCGGACCGCGTCGCCGAGCGCGGGGACCGTCGCCCAGGCGATCACCAGGGTGCGCGCCGCCCCGCGGAGCGGCCCGCCGCGCGCACCGCGGGCGAAGAGCTTCGACAGGTCGATGCACGCGTTGATCGCCCCGAACGCGAAGATGACGGCCGCGATGGGCAGGGCGCTCTCGACCGAGCTCCAGAGTCCGCCGCTCGTGATGGGCCCGAGCATCGTGACGTGCGCGAACGGGGTGGGCAGGCGCACGACCGGCAGGTCGAGCAGCACGGCACCGCTGCCGTCGACGCCGTGGAAGAGGATGCGGTACAGCACGCGCACGACGATGAATCCGACGGCGAGGATCGCCGCGTGCCGCAGCGGTGCGGCTCGGATTCGGAACATGGCGTGACCCGGGGAGGTGGAAGGCGCCGGCGGGATCACTCCGCGGGCGCGGCCGGTTCGTCGTTGAGGGTGAAGAGGAGCTCGACGGCGTCGCCGGGCTGCAGTTCGAGGGTGCTGAGGCCCTCCTGCGCGTAGCCCCACTCGCCGTCGGCCGGCTTCTGCCACAGCGCCCAGTACGCGAACGCGGCCGGCATCGCTTCGCAGGCCTCGTGGTACTCGCTGCCGTCTGCGGCCGGGATCGCGAGGTCCTGCTGCGGCACGCCGTTCACCCGGCAGACGACCTGGTCGCCGTACTGCGCGGTGCCCTCGGTCTCGACGCCGGCGCGGGCGAGCGCGTCGGCCGCGATCATCGGATCTTCGGTGATCACGCAGCTGTCGACCGAGGCGTCGTCGGTGAGCTCGAGGTCGCCGGTGTCGACGATGACCGTGATGCCGCTGCAGGTGCCGGTCGCCGGCTCGGTGGCCGCGGCGTCAGTGGCGGCGGGCGACGGGGCGGGCTGCCCGGTGCAGCCGGCGAGCGCGAGCGCGGTCAGTGCGGCCGCGGCGAGCAGGGAGGCGCGAGTGGGGGAGATCACGTTCCCAAGCGTAGGGGGGTCAGAGATCGGATGTCGCGCTGCGACGCGCTGGGATGCGGCGGATGCGGGCCTGTGGACAGTCGGCCGCCCGGGTGGGCGGAGTCGCCTAGCGTGCAGGGATGCCTCGAACCCGTCGATCCCTCGTCGCCGCTGCGCTGGTGCTCGGCCTGGCCGCCGCGCTCGCCGGGTGCGATGCGGAGCCCGCCGAGCCGCCCTCGGCGCCGCCCACGTCGCCGGCACCGCCGATCTTCGCGAGCGACGAGGAGGCCCTCGCCGCCGCCGAGGACGCGTATGCCGCGTATGCGGCCGTGGATGCCGAAATCAGCGCCAAGGGCGGCGCGGATCGGGCAGGACTGAGCGAAGTGGTGGGCCCGCCGTTCCTGGAAGAGTTGAACTCTGATTACGACGAGATGGCCCGATTGGGCTATAGAGCTACCGGTGCGGTTGAGCTCAGGTCGATCCGGCTGGTCGAGTACGTGGCGACTGCCGACCCCGAGATCATCCGTGCCTACGCGTGCATCGGCGTCGGTGAGACAAGGATCTTTGACAGTCGTGGGACCGACGTGACGCCAGATGATCGCAAAGCCGATGTTGCCGTGATTCTGGAGTTTGGGGCCTCGGAGGATCAAGTGCGGCTTGTTAGGAGTGAAGCGTGGGACGGCGACACCTTCTGTCAGTAGTTGCAGTGATGGCGGTCGTCGCTGCGTCCCTCGTGGCCACGACGCCTGCATTTGCATGCACGGCTTCGGCGATCAAAGGCGGTGTCTGTGGGTCTGATGTGTCTGCAGGGGGAGGAATCGTCGCCGATGGGGTTGATGTCTGGGCAACGCTCGAGTCCCCGAGTGACGCCCAAGAGCAGCCACATGAAGGCAACGAGGGGCGAACTGCGCCGATCGTGACTGAGGCACCCCCACCCCCACCCCCGCCGGCGAACTGCAGCCCGATGAACCCGGCGATCTGTGCGGTTCCGGAGAGCGAGGAGCCGCCGCCCTCGGATCCGGCACTGCCTGAGCCGGCACTCACGCTCCGCGACCTCGCCTCGTTCAACCCTGGGCCGTCCGGGCTCGCGAGCGAGCCGTCGGGCTGGGCGATCGTCGGGCGGCCGGTGAACCTCCTCGCCGATGCCGGCGTCGTCGCACGCAGCGGCACGTTGCTGGGGCGCCCGGTCGAGGTCGTGTTCACCCCGGTTTCGTACGAGTGGTCCGCGTCGACGGGTGAGCGGGTCGTGACCGAATCCGCAGGCCGCAGCTGGGATGCGCTCGGTCTCCCGGAACTCGCGGTCACCGACAGCTCGCTCCGCCTCCAGCGCGCGGGGCGCGTCACCGTGCGTCTGACCGTGCACTACGCCGCCGAGTACCGCTTCGCGGGGTCCGCGTGGCGAGGCATCCCCGGCACTCTGCCGGTCGAGGCCGGCGAGCTCGAGCTGCTGGTCGGCACGTTCGAAACCGTGCTCACCGACGGCGATTGCCGGGCGAATCCCAGCGGGCCGGGATGCTGATCGGCGTCACACTCCGACACACAGCCGGATCCTGTGCCGATTTCGTGATGTGGAGAGTCTTCCGATGGAAGACACAGGTGGGCTATGTTAGCCAGTACTCCAACTCAGCGGGCGTCCGCCCGTGCCTCCACGTTGATTGCCCGGGGGCGGATCCATCCGTGCGGCATGACCCGATTCGAGTGCGGCCGCCATGAGCGTTCCGCCTCGGCCCCCGCGGGGCATCCGCGGAGCGCGACGACCGGTCCGGTCGCCTGCGCAGGGCGGGCACGAGCCGCCCATAGGCACGAACGAAGGAAACACAGCATGGCAACCGGAACCGTCAAGTGGTTCAACGCCGAAAAGGGCTACGGCTTCATCTCCCCGGACGACGGCAGCGCTGACGTCTTCGCGCACTTCAGCGCGATCGACGGCAACGGCTACCGCTCGCTCGACGAGGGGCAGAAGGTCGAGTTCGACGTCGCGCAGGGTCAGAAGGGCCCGCAGGCGGAGAAGATCCGCGCGATCTGATCTCGGCACCGAACGACCTGAACGCCGCGGGGTGAACTCCCCGCGGCGTTCATCGTTTCCGGGCGCCGTCCAGGTGCCGACCGGCTGCCGGGCCGCCCCAGCGTCGCCACAGCTTCGGCGAATACGCTCGCGGGAATCGGATCGCCCGGTCCGGCGACACGCACCTGGAAGGAACCAGTCCGATGCAGTGCCCCGTTGACGGCGCCGTGCTCGTGATGAGCGAGCGCAGCGGAATCGAGATCGACTACTGCCCCACCTGCCGCGGCGTCTGGCTCGACCGTGGCGAGCTCGACAAGGTCCTCGAGCGCGCGGCTCGCGAGCTGGGTGCGCAGGCGCCCCAGCAGCCCGCCCCGCCGCAGCAGCCGCAGTACCAGCAGCCGCAGTACCAGCAGCCCGCGCAGCAGGGCGGTCAGAATCCGATGGACCTGCTGCGTCAGATGACCGGACAGGGCCAGGGCTACGAGCAGGGCCACTACCGCAAGAAGAAGAAGGAGAGCTGGCTCTCCGAGCTCTTCGACTGAGCCGTCCCACCCCGCCGGCTCCACACTGACGAGAGGGTCGCATTCCGACACTGGGATGCCCGAGATGGGCACCGGATGTCGGAATGCGACCCTTTCGCCGCGGGAGCGCGGGAGCGCGGGAGCGCGGAAGCGCGGGAGCGCGCCCGGCGCGCTACGCCTGCGGGCTGCCCGAGATGTTCACGACCCAGCTGATCCCGAAGCGGTCGACCAGCATGCCGAACGCGTCGCCCCACGGCGCGACGACGAGCGGCTCCACGACGGTGCCGCCGTCGACGAGCCGGTCGTAGTAGCCGCGCAGCACGGCGTCGTCGTCGCCCGAGAGCGAGACCGAGAATCCGGCGGCTGGGCGGTACTCGAGGTGCGACGGGGTGTCGGCCGCCATCAGCGTGACGCCGTGGTCGCCGTCGATCTGGCCGTGCATGATCTTGTCGGCGTCGGCCGCGTCGTCGGCCTGGCCGAAGTCGGCGAAGGTCGACATGTTCAGCGTGCCGCCGAACACCGAGTGGTAGAACTCGAGCGCCTGGCGCGCCTCGTCGCGGAAGTTCAGGTACGGATTCAGCGTGACGGACATCACTGCTCCTTCGATCGAATCGGCTTTCGCGCCGATTCTGCTCCCCTCGTCGGCCGCGCGCGAGGGGTGCGCGGATATCGGGGCCGACGAGTTTCGGAGATCGCTTGACGCGCAGGGCGCCCCGGCGTATGGTAATCAACCAGATGGTTGATCAAGCGACAGATTGATCAAGAACGGCACTGAACGAGAGGGGGCGCGAGATGATCCTGGACCCGTCGTCCGACGAGCGCCTCGACCGCGCCTTCCTCGCCCTCGCCGACCCGGTGCGCCGCCGCATCATCGCCCGCCTGAGCCGCGGGCCCGCGACGGTCAACGAGCTCGCCGAGCCGTTCGCCATCAGCAAGCAGGCGGTGTCGAAGCACATCCAGGTGCTCGAGCACGCGGGGCTCGTCACGCGCACGCGCGACGCGCAGCGTCGGCCCGTGCACCTCGACCCCGCCGCCCTCGAAGCCCTCACCGCGTGGATCGACCGCTACCGGCTGATCCACGAGCAGCGTTTCCGTTCGCTCGACGCGCTGCTCGCCGACGACCCGCCAGCGGGCGGGTCGCCTTCCACGAAGCAGGATGCCTCGGCCGAGGCATCCGACCCGGGCGCCGGCGCCGCCGGCCCCGCACCGGAATCGAGTCCATCATGACGAACCCCGTCACCATCACCGCCCCCGAAGGCCTGCCCTTCATCGACATCGTCCGCGAGTTCGACGCGCCGGTCGAACGCCTCTTCCGGGCGCATCGCGAGCCCGAGCTCGTGAAGCAGTGGCTCGGGCCGAACGGCTACGAGATGCAGATCGAGCAGTGGGACTTCGTGAGCCACGGCGGCTACCGCTACGTCCACGTCGACGGTCAGGGCGAGCGCTACGCGTTCAACGGCAGCTTCCACTCCGTGCGCGAGAACGAGCTCGCCGTGCAGACCTTCGAGTTCGAGGGTTACCCCGACGTCGTGGCCATCGAGACGATCCGGTTCGAGGACCTCGGCGGCGGTCGCACCCGGCTCGCCATCCACTCGGTCTACCCGAGCGTCGAGGCCCGCGACGGCATGGTCGCGAGCGGCATGGAGCGCGGCCTCACCGAGAGCTACGCCCGCCTCGACGACGTGGTCGCCTGAGCGATCGGAGCAGCGGGGGGGGGGGGGAAGAGAGGGGGGAAGGGAAGGGTGGGTGCGGTGGTGGGGGGGGTTGTCCCCCCCGCGACGATCTGTTATCCGGGGCCCCCCCGGCACCCCCCCGCGCCCGCGGGGCTCGCGCCGAG